>NZ_PYWL01000010.1 GCF_003049525.1 Lysinibacillus fusiformis
CTCGACTTGCATGTATTAGGCACGCCGCCAGCGTTCGTCCTGAGCCAGGATCAAACTCTCCATAAAAGAAATTTGATTAGCTCAAATTGTTTTGCTGGCATCAATTTTGATGTCCAAAATTTTGTTTTGTTCACTAGCTAAGCTAGTTACTTAAAACTTTATTGATTACGTTTTGCTTGTTCAGTTTTCAAGGTTCATGTTTTGCTTTGTTTTAGCGTGTCACCGTGGCGACTTGTATAATACTACACCCTTATTTTTAAAAGGTCAACACTTTTTCAAAAAAAGTTTAACTTTTTTCTCGACATAGAATTACTTCCTATATTAATAATCAAAATAAACCTTTGACTACAAATAATATTTTCACCCTTAAGGTTTATGTTATACCACTAATTAAAATATAATTTTATCATATCTTACAAGAAAAAATTAATAGATTTTTTTGGATAGCAGGAAAAAAATCGATATTAAACCGATCTTTCAGTATGTAGATGCAGTTTTTTATATAAAGGTGAACTGGAATGAGGGGCACTACACTCCTAAATGGAGTCAACGACTTTACTTGATTTCAAAAAAGACTATAGATAAACTCAAAAGTTTGAGTTTATCTATAGTCTTAAACTGAATTTTATAATGGGAAAAAGAATGGGATAGTTATCATCATGACAATAAACATAACAATTTGTAACGGTATCCCTATTCTTACAAAGTCCATAAATTTATAGCCCCCAGCTGTCATTACCAGCGCATTAGTTGGGGATGCAATTGGTGTGGCAAACGCCATACTCGCGGCTACTGCTACTGCAATCATAAATGTTGTAGGATTAACCTCCATTGCTATTGCAGCACTCATAGCTATTGGTGCAAACAATACAGCCGTCGCCGTATTACTAATAAATTGTCCAAAGACAGCTGTCAAAATATAAACACCTATGAGGACACCATAGGGACCATAGTCACCAAGAACTTTAATAATCCCGTCAGATAATATAGCCATGCCTCCTGTTTTTTCTAACGCTGTCGCCATTGGTAGCATAGCGGCCACTAGCACTATACTTTCAAAATTCATATTGCTATACGCATCTTCCATGTTCCGTAAGCAACCAGTTAATATCATTAAAACGGCACCAATCATAACAGAAATAACAGCAGGGAAAATTTCAAATGCCATTAACATAATCATAAACAGCATAATAATCCCCGCAATACCAGCTTTTCCTGTTGCCGCTGCTACACTCGCGTGTTCTTTTGGCTGACCCACAACCACAACATCTTGGGTCTCTCTCGCTAATAAAAGAATTTCATCCCAAGCTCCTTGCACTAAAATAGCGTCTCCAAATTTCAACTTATGCGAAACCATGTCTTGGAGTTTATAACCACCCTTACGATTAATACCAATTATATTTAGATTGTATTTTTCTCTAAACCCTAACGAACTAACTGTTTCATTGATAAAGCTTGAATTTGGCGTAAGCAATACCTCTGCAATACCGAGGTGCTTCGAAACCAATTCATCAGCTTCCCCTTCTACTAATCCTTGCATCTCGAGGTGATAATCCTCAACAAAGTGACGAATATCCGCTTCTTCCCCTTGAACATACAGCTCGTCCTTTGCATGAATCACACTTGTGGGACCAGCCATTTCTTGATACGTCATAGGTAGTAAATTGATACCTTCTTGTGACTTGCGATGAATTTTCATCATACAGAGCGTGTACTTGGCTGGTAGCTTTAACTCTGCTAACGACGTTTCAATAATAGGTGATTCTTCTGGAACAGAAATTTTGAATAGTCGATTATTTAAATCATATTGCTTTATGATTTTCTTGGGTGAAAGCTTATAGCCCTCATTTGTTTGCGTACGATGTTGATCTTTCGGTAACAGAATATTGCGCACAAGTACTAGATAAGCAATTCCTGCAATCATACCCACTATACCAATTGGAGTTATCTCAAAAAATCCAAGTTTGCTATATCCTCTATCTACCAATAACTGACTGACAATTAAATTGGTTGGGGACGCAATCAACGTCATAAGACCCGATAGACTAGCTACGTATGAGAGTGGCAATAAAAATTTAGAAGGGCTGACCTTCATACTAATCGCTATACTTACAACTATTGGCATCATTAATGCGACAGTACCTGTATTGCTCATAAATGCACCGACAGATCCAACAATGATGAGTAGTAATACAAATAGTTTCAACTCACTATTGCCCGACCATTTAAGTAATAACTGTCCTGCCATTCCCGCAAGACCTGTGCGTAATATTCCTGCACCCACGACGAAAAGCCCTGCAATCATTAAAACTACAGAGTTTGAAAATCCAGCTAATGCCTCTGTGGGCGTTAGAATATCTGTAATAACAAATGCTAAAAGTGACACAATTGCTACAAGATCTGCTCGTATTTTATTGGTCACAAATGCGAAAATTGTTGCACCTAAAATAAGAAATGTTAATGTAAGCTGCACATTCATGAATTCCTTTCTAACATTAATCATTAAAATTTTTGACAGCAAAAAAGCCGTCACCATTGCTATTTCTATTATAGCTTACGAATGGCTAGAAATAGTAAAAGTCACCATCTTTTCAAAATTAAAATAAGTGTGGCATGCAACCACACTTTTATTTCTTATATAGATGATGTTCTTTAATATAGTCATAACAAGCATTGGGCAAAAGATATCTTGGCTCTCCACCCATCGCAAATTCTTCCCGAATATAGGTAGAGCTAATTTCCATGGCTAAGCCCTTATCAATAAGGTGAAATCTCCCATCATCATTATTTCTTAAAATCGGGGATCGGCTAATTGTTGATAGCATATCAACCCCATGCCTCGCCATAACTATGAATTTATTTTCGGTAACTAATGCGTCTCCCTTTTTCCATAATCCTGCTCCAATGTCTACTAATAAATCTGCGCCCATAATAAAGTGGATTTCATCTTCTGGATGTTTTTCCCTAAAGTATTTCATCGTGTCATACGTGTAAATATTCCATCCCTCTTGATCCATCTCATAGGAATCTGCTATAAAACGATCATCCTTAGCAATTGCTAAATGTAGCATATTCCACCGATGCTTATCTTCTGTTTTTATAGTTTTATCTTTTCGCTTATTTGAACAGGGTAAAAATATGACCTTATCTAATTTACAACGGTGTGCAACCGTGCTAGCAGTCCAAAGATGAACATTGGTGATAGGATCAAAGGATGAACCATAAATACCTATTCTCGCCATCGTATCTTCCTCCTGTCATTTTTTATCTAGTATCCATCTTCTTCGAAATTTTTTCTTTAATATCATGAATAATAGCTCTCTTGTGATCCCAGCAAGCCTGACTCAAATCAACTGGGTACTCTTCCGGGTTCATCGTTCGTTTGTACTCACACCATAATAATTTTAAATTTTTCTTTGCATATGCTTGTGTCTCTTGAATTGTAGGTTCCTCAAATACTACTTTCCCATTTTCTACAATGCTTTCATGTAACTCGATCGCTGTAAAATTCGTCACAAACTTAGTTATATACGTATGAACAGGGTGGAACATCTTTAATCGTTCTGTTTGCTGAATATTTTCCTCATCAAGGGCAATATAGTCACCTTCAGCATGACCATTCTCATTATTAACAATACGATAGACTCGTTTGCGCCCAGGAGTCGTCACCTTTTCTGGATTCGCAGAGATTTTTATAGTATCAACCATTTCCCCATTTTCATTTTCAATAGAGACTAACTTGTATACTCCACCTAAAGCAGCTTGATCGTAGGCTGTAATTAGCTTCGTGCCGATTCCCCAAGCATCAATTTTCGCCCCTTGAGATTTTAAATGCATAATAGTATATTCGTCTAAATCATTGGATGCCATAATTTTTGTTTCCTTAAAGCCTGCATCATCTAGCATTTTTCTTGCTACCTTTGATAAATAGGCTAAATCACCACTGTCTAAACGGATACCAATAAAATTAATTTGATCTCCCAATTCCTTCGCTACTTTGATGGCATTCGGAACACCTGACCGTAACGTATCATAAGTATCTACTAAGAATACACAGTCTTTATGTGCAGCTGCATATTTTTTAAACGCAGTATATTCATCTCTATAGGTTTGAATCATAGCATGCGCATGTGTTCCTGAAACTGGAATACCAAATAATTTACCTGCACGCACATTACTTGTTGCAGAAAAGCCACCGATATAAGCAGCACGAGTTCCCCAAATTGCCGCATCGAATTCGTGAGCACGACGGGTTCCAAACTCCATCATAACATCCTCACCCGTCACTTCTTTAATACGCGAGGCTTTCGTCGCGATTAGCGTTTGGAAATTAACAATATTTAGCAAGGGGGTTTCTATTAATTGCGCTTCAGCCAATGGTGCCTCGATTCGCAAAATAGGTTCATTGGCAAAAACCAACTCTCCTTCTCTCATCCCCCTTATAGTTCCTGTAAACTTTAGATTCTGGAGATAGTGGAGAAATTCCTCTGGATAGTTCCCTTCTTCACGCAAATATTCAATATCACTTTGAGAAAAACCAAAGTTATTAATAAACTCCATTACTTTTTTTAAGCCAGCGAATATCGCATAACCATTGCCAAATGGAAGTTTTCTAAAATACAGCTCAAAAACAGCCTTTCGTTGATGAACCGCGTCCTTCCAATAGGTCTGTACCATATTTATTTGGTATAAATCGGTGTGTAACATGAAACTATCATCTGCGTATTTCACGTCATTTCCCTCCATTCTTTACTATCAAATAACAGAGGCACCAAGTGTATGCTCAAAATGACTTAAAGCCCACTCATGTCCTGTTTGATTAAAGGATGCGACAGCGTTTTTATGAATGACAAGATCGAACCCTTTATTATAAGCATCTACAGCCGTATGAAGAACACAGATGTCTGTACAAACACCAATTAAATGAAGCTCTGTAATTCCTCTTTCACGCAATTTCAACTCCAAATCTGTCCCTGCAAAGGCCGAGTAACGAGTTTTATCTATATAATAGACATGTTCCAATTCTTGCTTACCTTCGTACAATGTTTTTAAAGCCCCGTATAAATCTCGCCCTTTGGTATGACGAATATTATGTGGAGGAAATAGCTTTGTTTCAGGATGATAAACATCTTCTTGCTCATGAACATCTATAGCGAATACTGTGAACTCATTATTTGAGATAAATTCACTTGTTAAATTAACAATCGCCTGCTCAAGCTGTTGTCCCGGCTCCCCACAAGTTAGAGCTCCATCAGTTGCAACAAAATCAACAGTGTAATCAATATTAATTAATGCTCTCTTTTTCATCGTTTTATCACTCCAATTTTTAATTAGTAATACTTAAATTACAAATTACTGTTTTTAAAGTTATCAGGAAAGACGAATCTTTCCTAATGATAAATTGATTCCACTACTTCAAAATCATTAAAAGTATACAGCTGTGATGGCCTAAACGAATTACGTTTTGTTTTCTTCGGTTTTCCTTCCACATCCACTACTTTTTCGATAAAAGGTAGTTTAGGTGCTTTTGTAAAAAATACAGAATCATTAGCGATTCGTGGATCGTCTTCAACTGTCAGTAGTACCCGTTGTAATTCTGATAAGGTAAACTCTTGCGGTAAAAAATTTTTAGCAACGGTTGTTTGCACCATGTCTTTTTTAATAAATTCGAGTGCATCTGCAATGATTTTACGATGATCAAAGGCTAGTTGAAGTGTAAATACATTTTCAATATCAAATAACTCTACATCATCTGCATCATCATTTGCTTGTCGCTGTTCCATATGCTCCTCAGGAACAATCGCATAAAAAGCATTTGAAATCATCCAGCCACGAGGATCTCGATTGATATCATCGTAAACACCAAAGTGCTGAACATGTAACCCTTCTACATTCGTCTCTTCTTTTAACTCTCTTTTTGCTGCAATATAGGCTGATTCCTTTTGATGAGCATCTACAAACCCACCCGGAAGCGCCCATTTTCCACCTTCAATATTGGCATTTCCATCAGCATCTTTAGCAGCACGCTTAATTAACATAATTTTAAGTGTCATGTTTGGCGGTGCCTTTTCTTCTGTTTTCTCCGAAGTAATCGTAAAAATTGCGATATCTGCTGTGTATCCATCAGGTGTTTTATATTTTGAAGAATCATAATGCGCTAGCATTTCTTCTTCCGTCCGAAATTTTGACATCATATAACCCCTTTAATCATTACAAGGTTTTAGTAATTTGTAATTAACGAATTACTATTTAATTGAATTATAAACCCCTACCGAAAAAAATGCAACCTATTTATTTAGTACCTCAAAGAGCTATTATCATCAGATTTTTTTAATCAAAATAAAAAAGCATAAATAAAGCTTTTATGCCTTATTTATGCCCATTTACTTTATTGTTCTTTCAGCAAAATTCCATTTTGTACAACAACTTGCCCATTTTTAATAACTGTATTTGTATGGTTCATGCCATAGAAGTATTGTAATTGCTTATAATTAGCAACATCTAAAATAATAACATCCGCTTTTTTATCCACTTCAAGGGAACCTATTTGTTCGCCTCGATTCACTGCATACGCGGCATTAATTGTTGTTGCCGTTAGTACCTCCTCTAGTGTCATTCCCATATGCATGCAAGCTAAATTCATTATAAATGGTAGACTCATAGTCGGAGATGATCCTGGATTAAAGTCCGTTGAAATGGCTACAGGTACCCCTTCATCAATCATTAGACGGCCTCTTGCGAACGGAGCACGTAAAAAGAATGCAGTTCCTGGCAGCAAGACAGCAATTGTACCCGCTTCAGCCATTTTTTGAATACCTTCATCAGAGGCTACTAACAAATGCTCTGCCGAAATGGCTCCCACTTCTGCAGCAAGTTCAGCACCTTTATAAGGCTCAATTTCATCGGCATGTATTTTCGGTGTTAATCCAAGGGCTTTCCCAGCCTCTAAAATACGCTCAGATTGTTCTGGTGTAAAGACACCTTTTTCACAAAATACATCATTAAATTCAGCCAGTTCTAACTCTGCAACTTTTGGTAGCATTTCATGAATCAAAACATCCACAAACTCATCCTCACGCCCTTTATAGTCGCGAGGTACTGCATGTGCACCCATAAAAGTACTAATAACATCCATATCATGCGTTGCTTGCAACTTTTTCGCTACTTCAAGCTGCTTCTTTTCCGTCTCCCAATCCAATCCATAGCCTGATTTGGCTTCAACGGTTGTGACTCCATGCTTTAAAAATATATCTAAGTGCTTCCTTGTTTTTTCATACAACTCATCAAAGCTAGTTTCTCGTGTACGCTTTGTTGTAGCGTGAATGCCACCACCCGTATTCATAATTTCCATATAGGTAGAACCATTGAGCCGCATATTAAACTCTTCTTCACGGGTTCCTCCATGTACGAGATGTGTATGACAGTCCACTAACCCTGGCATAACGACCTTACCAGAAGCATCAATTGTAGTAGCCTTCTTCACTAGTTCAGGAAAATCTACCTCTAATTGCTCTAAAGCACCTACAGCAACAATTCGATCTTCTTCAATAAGAACACTACCATTTTCCACTATAGCAATTTCTTGCATTTGCTCCTTTGTGCGAGGTCCTCGTACATTATTTTTTAATGTAATCACTTCATTAGCATTTTTAATTAAGACAGTCACTTTACATCATCCTTTAACATTGGTATTTGCACACCTTTGTTTTTAGCTGTCCGAATAGCAATGTCATAGCCTGCATCTGCGTGACGAGCCACACCCATACCAGGGTCTGAAATTAATACGCGTGCAATTTTCTCTGCTGCTAGCTCCGATCCGTCCGCTACTAACACTTGCCCTGCATGCTGTGAATAGCCCATACCTACGCCACCACCATGGTGAACACTTACCCAGCTGGCGCCGCTTGCTGTATTAACTAGCGCATTTAAAATCGGCCAATCCGATACTGCATCTGAACCATCCAACATCCCTTCTGTTTCACGGTTTGGCGAAGCAACAGAACCTGAATCAAGATGATCACGACCAAAAACAATTGGAGCTGATAACTCACCATTCGCTACCATTTCATTTACTTTTAACGCAAAGCGATGACGGTCGCCATAGCCTAGCCAACAAATACGTGCAGGTAATCCTTGCCATTTAACCATTTTTTGTGCCATATCGATCCAATTAACTAGACCTTCATCTTCAGCGAACATCTCTTTCGCAAGTGCATCCGTTTTATAAATATCCTCAGGGTCTCCCGAAAGCGCAGCCCAGCGGAATGGCCCTTTCCCTTCACAGAACAACGGACGAATATAGGCTGGTACGAAGCCTGGGAAATCAAAAGCATTGGTTACGCCCATTTCTTTAGCATAGGCGCGAATATTATTGCCATAATCAAACACCTCTGCACCAGCCTCTTGGAACTCTAGCATTGTACGAACATGCTCTGCCATAGTTTCCTTAGCTCTTCGTTCATATGTTTTTACATCTGATTTACGAAGTGCTAATGCTTCCTCAAATGTCATGTTATTCGGTATATAGCCATTTATCGGGTCATGTGCAGAGGTTTGGTCTGTGACAAAGTCTGGAATGATCCCTCGATTCAACAGTTCACGATTGACGTCTGCACAATTTCCAACAAGGCCAATCGAGGCTGGTTCTTTTTGGTCACGTAATTTATTTACTAATGCAACCGCTTCATCCACAGTTTCTACAAGATAATCACAATAGCCCTCTTTTATTTTACGTTCAATGCGGGCACGCTCTACTTCTACAACTAGAATGACAGCGCCAGCCATTTTCCCCGCTAGAGGTTGTGCACCACTCATCCCACCCATACCACCTGTAAGGATGAATTTACCGCGTAAATCTGCAGAGCCAAATACTTTTTTCCCTGCTTCTACGAAGGATAAATAAGTACCTTGTAAAATACCTTGTGCGCCGATATAAATCCAGCTTCCAGCAGTCATTTGACCATACATCATTAAATCTCGATCTTCTAATTCATAGAAATGGTCCCAATTAGCCCACGCTGGTACAAGATTGGAATTGGCAATTAAAACACGCGGAGAATGTTCATGTGTACGGAATACAGCTACGGGCTTCCCTGATTGGATCAATAATGTCTCATCATTCTCTAGTTTTTTTAATGAAGCAATAATTTGCTCATAACTTTCCCAATTACGAGCTGCCTTTCCAATACCTCCGTAAACAATCAGCTCATCTGGATTCTCCGCTACTTCAGGATCAAGATTGTTCATCAGCATGCGCATCGCTGCTTCCTGTGTCCATCCTTTACAAGTTAGTTGATTCCCATGTGGTGCACGAATACTTGTTTTAAATACCATAAAAAAACACGCTCCTTTAAAATAATAAATACATTAATAATAAATAAAACTGAATATTCAGACATCAAAACGAATAATCCCTTATAAAGCAGAGGCGACTTAGAAAACCAAGTCTCGCCTCAGCTCTTCCAACTTAAAATCTTTTAAGCAACTTTACATATATTCCTTTACTAGAGCATCACTAGTTAATAAATACTCCGCCAACGCCTCAATTTCATCACCGATCGGCTGATCTGCTAATAGCGGTGGACAAAACTCACGAACTTTCTCTAAATACTTTCGTGTGGTTGGTGATAATTGTTCCTCCGCTTTATCTAAATAAATAGCCTGTGATGCACAAATCATTTCTATCGCTATAACTAGGGCAGCATTTCGGACAATCTGACGTACTTGACGAGCAGAAGTTGTCCCCATACTTACATGGTCTTCCTGATTCCCTGATGTAGGAATTGAATCTACACTAGAAGGATGAGCCAACACTTTATTTTCTGAGACAATGGATGCTGCTGTATATTGAGCAATCATCAGACCGCACTCAATCCCGGGGTTTGTCGCTAAAAATGGTGGTAACCCTTCATTTAATTGAGGATTCACCATTCGCTCTGTACGGCGTTCTGAAATATTAGCCCATTCACTTACCCCAATTTTTAAAAAGTCCATCGCTAAAGCAATTGGTTGACCATGAAAATGGCCACCCGATAGTACTTCACCGTTTTCTAAAACAATCGGATTATCGGTCGTGGCGTTCATTTCAGTTTGTACTCGGTTCTCCGCGTAAAAGAAAGACTGCCAGGAAGCACCGTGCACTTGTGGAATACAGCGCAGTGAATATGCATCCTGCATACGAATTTCTCCTTGCTTTGTCACTCGCTTACTTCCCTCAAGCCACTTACGAATACGACCGCCAACAAGCTCTAACTCAGGATGTGGCCTTACCGCTAAAAGGGCTGGGTCAAACGCAGATGTGATTCCCTTCAATGCTTCTAGTGTTAAACTAGCAGCCATATCCGCCGCAAGCCCAATTCTTTCAGCCTCATTAACGGTTAAGACACCGATTCCTGTCATAGCCTGTGTACCGTTTACAAGTGCCAGCCCCTCTTTAGCTTGTAGTCGAACAGGTGATAACCCCGCTTGCTGTAACGCCTCACTACCACTCATCACTTCTCCATTAAACTCAGCCTTACCTTCTCCCACTAGGACTAAAGCTAAATGTGATAATGGCGCTAAATCTCCACTTGCTCCAACCGAACCTTGTGACGGGACAATTGGGTGTACGCCTTTATTAATAAAATCTAATAAAAGCTGTACCGTTTCCTCACGAATACCTGAAAATCCACGAGCTAAGGCATTTGCACGTAAAACCATCATGGCACGTACAACATCAGTAGGAAACGGATGGCCCACACCTGTTGCATCCGATCGTAATAAGTTCAGTTGCAATAGCTCAATATCGTCTTCCTCAATTTTTATATTGCTTAGTTTGCCAAAACCTGTATTCACACCATAAATCGTTTGTCCCTCCGCTAAGCGCTTTTCGATCCGTTCCCTACTTAAACGAATACGTTCTATACTATCTGTAGCAAGTGCAACTGTTGCATGCCCTTTAGCGATTTCCTCAATTTGTTGTCTTGTTAATGTATTGCCATCAAGCTCGATGATCGACTTCACATGACATCCCCCTATTCCATTTATGGCTTATGTAAAATTCATTTTAACGTAATCACTAAAACATCCGCATTCAACTACTTTAAGCGTTTACATTGTAAATGAGTGTCCTGCTGAATGATGGTTAATTACTCTATTTCCATTGTACTAACTACCTTTTTCAGAATATAGAGAATTTTAAAAGAGAAAACATGATTTTTTTCAGATTCCTATGTTATTTTTAATAATATAATCGTATTTTTATATGAAACTAGAATATTATAAGCGAGGTTAGATGTTATGAAGCTGTTATTAATCGATCGAGACCCCACTGAACTAGCAGGCATTAAGTGGTTTTTACATACCTATTTTCCAGGCGATGTTCTCATTGACATGTGCACGACTATTTCAGATGTACCTCAATACATCCGTCAATTTGAACCGGATGCCATACTGTTAAATATCGACATGATCCCTAATAATCGCTTAACTTCTCTTTATCGAGATCTACAAAAACTTGCAGGTGCTATTTTAGCCGTAACAACAGAACCCTTATTTAAAAACGCATTGAAAGCCATTGATTTACAGGTAGCTCATCTGTTTGTAAAGCCCATTGATTTAGAAGTATTAAAGCAAAAACTGACAGGCATTTCCTTGCGCTCACCACAAAATACAGATTATGCCCAGGAGGCTGCAAATGAATCATTTTATAATCATTTATTTTTGGATACGAAATCAAACTCTATTGAAACTGGCATTTACTTTACAATAATTGAACCTGAGCACACTGAAACCTATAACAAGCTTTACAATTGGCTTCAACAAACATCTATTCATTTCCATATGAAAACCTATCCTTTATCGAATAGAATCGTCTGCCTTTTTCAAACGCAAGACATAAAGCTGGTAGAGAAGGATGTACGTACTCTTATGAAGGAATGGCGTTTGTTTAGCAATAGTTCTTTAAATATCGGGATATATGATGGACCGACTACAAGCATTAAAAATATGTATACATTAACAAAGCGTACACTTCATCAAAGTTTTTACGAAGGATTCGGGCATATTTTTTACGCAAGTAAACAATTTGAAATACACCCCTTTGATCCATTACTAACACCAGAGGAACAACAATTATTAATAAGTAGCCTGGAGGAGGGTAATCTCGAAGCCGTAAAAACATTTTTATATCGACTTTCTAATGAAGGCATCTATTACGAGCAGGATGACCTACGCATCCATCTAACAAGTGTGTTAGCACAAATTCGGCGCTTTATGTTGAAATATAAACTACACGAAAAAGCAGTCATTGAACAAAACTACCGCCAGCTATTCCATTTAATTATTGAGCATCCTATTTTTTATACGATTCTCAATGGCATTATTTCTTTCACACAGAGATTAATAGAGCTAGCCCGTGAAGCCCGCATGGAGAAAAGAGCCGATTATGTTGAGCTCGCTTTAGAAATTATTGATCAGCAATTTAAAGATAGTTCCTTGTCTCTTCCCTTTGTCGCCCGTAAGCTTGGCATCAGCCCCAATTATTTAAGTACGATTTTTTCGAAGAAACAGGGCTTGCCATTTAAGCGCTATATACAGCAAGTTAGAATTCAAAACGCTAGTAAGATGCTAGTAGAAACAGATTTTTCAATTAGTGAGATTGCTCATTTAAACGGTTTTGATGATCCAAATTATTTTATTAAAATATTTAAACAACAAATCGGTATGACTCCCCATCGATACCGAAAAAACTAAAAAGAATGTTGCATATAATTTTCAATTAGTTATTTTCATTTTCAATAAAGGCTTGTGTTATGGGTGTTAATTCTTTTACTTCTTTTCTTTTACAGTATAAATACTGTTTATATATAGTTTATTTAACAAGAAATTTAGGACGAGGATTAAGCATAAATAGGCTCTTCGGTGCATATATTTATATTTTATATCTTACTATAAAAATTCTTTAACGATAATTATTATAATGTACTAGCAATTCTATTTTATATTTGTTATAGTTATAGACGAAGAGTTTGACTTATATTATTTTCAGGAGGTAACTAATATGACAAACGCAAATGATCGTAGCCGTCGTTTTACAACAGCAGGTGGTGCTCCAGTAGTAAGTAACCATGACTCTATGTCAGCAGGTCCACGCGGCCCTCTATTACTTCAAGATGTATGGCTAGTTGAAAAATTAGCAAACTTCAATCGTGAAGTAATCCCTGAACGTCGTATGCATGCGAAAGGTTCAGGTGCATTTGGTACTTTTACTGTAACGCACGATATAACTCAATATACAAAAGCTAAAATCTTCTCAGAAGTGGGCCAGAAAACTGATATGTTCGCACGATTCTCCACAGTTGCTGGTGAGCGTGGTGCAGCAGATGCTGAGCGCGATATCCGCGGCTTTGCCCTTAAGTTCTATACTGAAGAAGGCAACTGGGATTTAGTAGGAAACAATACACCAGTATTTTTCTTCCGTGATCCACTACACTTTACAGATTTAAACCACGTGGTCAAACGTGATCCACGTACAAATATGAAAAACGCTAATTCTAACTGGGATTTCTGGACTCTATTACCAGAAGCACTTCACCAAGTTACAATTGTAATGTCCGACCGTGGTATTCCAACTGGTTACCGTAATATGCACGGATTTGGTTCTCACACATATAGCTTTATCAATGCTGATAATGAGCGTGTTTGGGTTAAATTCCACTTCCGTACAGAACAAGGCATTAAAAATTTAACAGGTGATGAAGCAACTGAGGTAATCGGTCAAGACCGTGAATCTTCACAACGTGATTTATATGAAGCCATCGAAAAAGGCAATTTCCCTAAATGGAAAATGTATATTCAGGTTATGACAGAGGAGCAAGCTCGTGAGCTACCATACAACCCAT
Organism: Lysinibacillus fusiformis; assembly: GCF_003049525.1. Taxonomy (GTDB): domain Bacteria; phylum Bacillota; class Bacilli; order Bacillales_A; family Planococcaceae; genus Lysinibacillus; species Lysinibacillus fusiformis. The sequence continues at coordinate 13,881 of NZ_PYWL01000010.1, forward strand.
TCGATTTAACAAAAGTATGGTATAAAAAAGATTTCCCATTAATTCCTGTAGGTGAGTTTGAGTTAAATAAAAACCCGGACAACTACTTTGCAGAAGTGGAACAAGCTGCCTTTGCACCATCTAACATCGTCCCTGGTATCAGCTTCTCACCAGATAAAATGTTACAAGGTCGTATCTTTGCCTATGCGGATGCACAACGCTACCGTTTAGGTGTAAACCACTATATGCTTCCTGTTAACGCACCAAAATGTCCATTCCGTACTTTCCACCGAGATGGCTCTATGCGTTTTGACGGCAACCTTGGATCAACACTAGGCTATGAACCAAATAGCTATGGTGAATGGGAACATAATTTAGACCATAAAGAGCCTGAGTTACACATCGATGGTCATGCAGGAATTCATGATTTCCGTGAAGACGATAGTAATTACTTCGAGCAACCAGGTAAACTTTTCCGCCTAATGACTGCGAAAGAACAACAACGTCTATTTGAAAATACGGCTAATGATATGGCTTCTGTTGAGGAATTCATCAAACGCCGTCACATTCTTCACTGCTATTTAGCTGATCCAGCATATGGTGAAGGTGTTGCAAAAGCAATGGGTCTTTCATTAGAAGGTATGGATCTTACAAATCCATACGTAAAACAACCAACAAACGTTTAATATTCCACTTATTATTGATATCCAAATCCAACTTTTACTCCATGTGAATGTATAATTCACGTGGAGCTTTTTTGTATTCGTCTAGGTTCAAGCGTTCACTTCTATTTGCAAAGGCATATATTACTTTTATTCATCTCCCCTATTAAGTTGTGAAACCAACATAAAAAAAGGCTTGTGTTTAGTAAATAAACACAAGCCTCGCACTATTATTATTGATAGATTTGACTACCTGCCTTTTTAAACTCCGCTGACTTTTCCCTCATACCTTCATGGATGGCTTCTGTTGTATTTAAATCCTTTTCTTTAGCATAATTACGAATATCCTGGGAAATTCTCATGCTACAAAATTTAGGCCCGCACATTGAACAAAAATGAGCCGTTTTGGCTCCTTCTGCTGGCAATGTTTCATCATGATATTCTACTGCACGCTCTGGATCAAGAGAAAGGTTAAATTGATCGCGCCAGCGGAACTCAAAACGCGCTTTTGACAGTGCATCATCCCGTTGCTGTGCACCTGGGTGACCCTTTGCTAAATCTGCAGCATGTGCAGCAATTTTATAAGTAATAACCCCTACTCGAACATCCTCCCTATTAGGTAAACCTAAATGTTCCTTCGGTGTCACGTAGCAGAGCATAGCAGTTCCAAACCAACCAATCATCGCCGCTCCAATAGCAGATGTAATATGGTCATAACCTGGCGCAATATCTGTTGTCAATGGACCTAATGTATAGAAGGGAGCTTCCTTACAAACCTCTAATTGCTTGTCCATATTTTCTTTAATCAAATGCATTGGAACATGACCTGGCCCTTCCACCATTACTTGAACATCATGCTTCCATGCGATTTGCGTTAATTCGCCTAATGTTTCCAGCTCCGCGAATTGTGCTTCATCGTTAGCATCCGCGATTGACCCTGGGCGTAAGCCATCTCCTAATGAGAAGGCTACATCATAAGCTTTCATAATTTCGCATATTTCCTCAAAATGAGTATAGAGGAAGTTCTCTTGATGATGGTATAAGCACCACTGCGCCATAATGGACCCACCCCGAGACACAATACCCGTTACACGGTTTGCGGTAAGAGGGACATAACGTAAAAGGACACCTGCATGAATAGTGAAATAATCTACCCCTTGCTCCGCTTGTTCAATAAGCGTATCACGGTACACCTCCCACGTTAAATCCTCAGCCACACCATTCACTTTTTCTAATGCCTGATAAATTGGTACTGTCCCAACGGGTACTGCAGCATTTCGAATAATCCATTCTCTCGTTGTATGAATATGCTTGCCAGTTGATAGATCCATAATATTATCAGCGCCCCAGCGTGTAGCCCATGTCATTTTTTCGACCTCCTCTGCAATCGAGGATGATACGGCTGAATTTCCAATGTTCGCATTAATTTTCACATGGAAATTACGACCGATAATCATTGGCTCTGCCTCTGGATGATTAATATTGGAAGGCATAATAGCTCGGCCTGCTGCAATCTCTGAACGTACGAAATCTGGGTCCATATTTTCGCGTATCGCTACAAATTCCATCTCAGGTGTAATAATTCCCTTTCTAGCATAATGAAGCTGTGTGACATTTCTACCCTTCTTTGCACGTAAAGGCTTTCTCACCAATTCCGGAAAGACATTTTCATGGATACGTGGATCATCAGCACGACGAAAACCATTATCCTCAGGTTTAATCGTACGTCCTCCGTATTCCTCAACATCCCCTCGCTCTTGTATCCAAGGACTTCTTAAAGCAGGTAAGCCTTTTGTAATATCCACACGAAAGGAAGGATCTGTATATGGTCCACTCGTATCATACACTCGAATCGGGGCATTTTCTTCATCTCCAAAGCTACCAGTCGTCGGACTTAATGCAATTTCACGCATTGGTACTAATATATCTGGACGAGATCCTTCCACATAAACCTTTTTACTTCCTTCAAAGTTAGACATAATCGTAATGTTCTTTTCACTAATTGCTGACATGAGCTACTTCTCTCCCTTAAATATATTTTAGGCAAGGACCGAATCTAGCTCACCCAACAATCAAATAAAATAAATAAAGGCCGAATCCAAAATAATAATTGGATCCGGCCATGAATGTAAAGGGTCTATTGATTGCACGTAATAGGCAATAGCTTCTTAACTTTCCCACGCTGGTATGAGCCAGATCAGGTCCAAAGGGTCAAGAAACCTCTATGCGTTTCCCTCTCAGCCTGACTCATCAGACCCCCCCTAGTTAATACTATTCAGTTTGATGCTAGTGTAGCAGATATTGCTAAGAGATGGAAGTTATCATTTAAATATTTTCTATTAGGTAAACAATACATCCGCAATATAAATCACAATCGTGACCGTTATACAACTCACAATGGTTGAGAATAAAACGGTTTGTGCAGCTGTTGCCGACTCTACATCATACTCTAATGCTAGACTTGAACTGTTGCGGGATGTGGGAAAAGCACTTGCTATAAATAATGATTGTGCCACAACCCCATCTAAACCCAGCGCATAGATAATGACTAAAGCCACGGCTGGTCCGATAAATAATCGCGTGAAGCAGCTGACGAATACTGTTTTATTAAACATCGTTTTGATCTCCATCTGAGACAATTGGGCGCCTAGCGTGATTAATGCAACGGCAATAAAACCATCTGCTACATGGTCTATTGGTATTTTAATAAACTGCGGAATGCCAATATCAAAATAATTCATGGCCACACCGATTATTAAAGCGTGAATAATAGGCATTTTTATAAAGTCCTTAAAAATCGTCATGCCCGATTTAGTAGAGGAAATTAAATTATATAAACCATACGTATACGTTGTCATGTTTTGAAAGATAACGAGTATAACCTGGATGGCTACACCAATAGGTTGAGTGGCAAAAATCATTTGAGCTACCGGAATCCCATAGTTCCCAGAGTTAATGAGTACTACACTATTTTTAAAAACAGCCGCCTCAGTTTTGGCGAGGCCAAGCCCTTTCGCTAAAAAGTGACTAAGCAGCATTTGACTACCGATAAAAAGTACAACAAACAATCCGACTTCTCCTAGAACAGACAGCTTTATATTCGTCTCATATAAATTAATAAATACAGCGGCTGGCATAAAACAATATGTAATAAGCTGTGATAATGCTTTTAAATTAAAGCGAAATTTCTTTTGTAGAATAGCACCTAGTACAAGTAATACTAAAATAGGTGCGACAATTTGAAAGAAAATCATTCCAAGATACACCATATTGATGTCCCCCCTCCCTTTTAATAGTAGTGTCGATCATGCACTTGGTCAATGACACTTACTTTCATAATTAAAACCGTTGATTTCCACTACGGACGGGGCGCGCCTTGTTCCTATGGTTGAAAAGATTCAAAAAATCAAATCAATGAACGAGAACAATGTAAGAATTACCAAAACTCATTCATTTAGGGCCATGTATGATTAGGCAGCAAAGAATTATTTTTCATGAAGTAAAAATGAAAAAGGAATCGAGCATGAACTTCTCGATTCCTTTTATCAACAGTCTGAGCTACCTTTAGATTTTAGGTAGCCTTTTTCTTTACGCAAGCTTAAATAGATTAACTACCTCTTGCAGTTCATTAGAGATATCATTCATATTTTGCATAGACTCTGCCACTTTTTGCAATTCTGCTTGTTGGTCCATTGCAGAGGCACTTACTTGCTCAGCAGAGGCCGCTGTTTCCTCTGATATAGCCGATATACTTTGAATGGACATAATCGCTTGATTTTTATGCTCTAACATAGTAGACAACTGTGTCATTAGTTCACTAATAGAAGTTGCAATTGCACGTGACAAATCACTATTATCTTTAAAGGCCAATTGCGTGCTTTGTACGGACTCATTTTGAGATTGCATTAAGTCTGCATTTGATGCAATGACTGCAACTGTTTGCTGAGAATTTTCTAAAATACTTTCTACCGTGCTTTTAATAATTTCTGTTTCAGTTTTTGATTGCTCTGCCAACTTTCTTACTTCTTCCGCCACGACAGCAAAACCTTTTCCATGCTCACCAGCTCGTGCAGCCTCAATACTTGCATTTAAAGCTAATAGATTAGTTTGCTCCGTAATGCTTTGAATGGAGGCAATAATTTGATTAATATTGGCAATATTAGAAGCTAGCGATTCCATTTGCTGCTGAATACGGCTGTTCATCTCATTCGTCTCTATATTATGTTCATGTAAACTTAGAACCTCTTGCATGCCTTTTTCTGTTGTCACATTTGTCTTGTTGGATAAATCGTCCATTTCATTCGAAAGCGCAGTAATAGCGTCTATTTGATCCGATAAATCCATCATACGATAGTTCGTTTCTTCAGTATCCTCTGATTGCTTCGATGCACCCTGTGCAATTTCATTAATGGCTACTGATACCTCTTGACTAGAGGACACGATTTCATTAAACGCCTCATGTACCTGGTTAGAAGATTGGTTCAATAGAGTCGTGGAGTTTAACACCGCTTTAATAGCACTATTAGTTTTATCCAACATATTATTATAGGCCAATGCGACTGCCCCAATTTCATCTAGTTTAATATATTTATCCTCTACCTTTTGTGTTAAATCACCTGCTGCTGCTGTTTCAATTGAAGCACGTAAAAACTTGAGCGGCTTTAACTGTTTGTAAATAAATAGTACACTTGCAGCAGTCATCAAGGCTACCATTATAATGGATGCTATAATCGTATATATAAATACATGGTTATATGTTTCTAAAATTTTTGATTCAGCTAATACGATTTGAACGGTCCAAGTTTCGTCAATGTCCTCTAAAATCATTGGAGCAAACACATTATAAGCTTGATCCTTTAGTTCATTAGACTCTATGTACATACTTGTTAGCTCGCCGTTTTCCATTGTCTTACTTATGCTTGTCCAAGCAGGGTCGTCTTGCATATTTTGCCCATCCAGCTCTTTACCGAAGCTGTTAGCTGTTAGTACACCGTTATTTGTAATAATTGCCGCATAGCCGCCTTCCGGAGCAACAGACTTTGTCAGCTCATTTAAATAATCAATCGATACATCCGCCGTCAATACACCAAAAAACTTCCCTGAAGCATTGACTAATGGTACAGAAATTGTGGTCATTAGTACGGTTTGACCGTTTACACTATAGTCATAGGGCTCCGTTAAAACGGTCCGTCCCTCTTCTTTTGGCACCCAGTACCATTGGGATACATTTTTATCATCTACACCTTCAATAAGAGTGGTCGTTATTTCATTACCATTTTTACTTAAGTATGGTCCAAAACGTTTTTTGGAATCTACCAATGTAGCCTCATCATTTGGGTTTACAATAAGAGAATTCTGTTCAAAGATAGCTCCTACCCCTAATAAATCATCATTATTGGCTAAATTATTTTCCATGATGTCTAAAACACCTTTGGTAGATAGCGTCTTATTCTTCTCCATACTTTCAACGATCCGTTTCGTTGTTTGTAATGTTGTATTGGCTTTTTTAAAGCGCTCGCTCATAATAGCCGCTGATGATTCAGCCGTTTGCAATGTTCCATACTCTGCATCTTTAACACTTTGCTTTTTTATAATCATCCCCGTTGTCACTGTATAGGATAAAAATAATACTAGAAACAATCCTATTATTAGGGAAGATAGTTTCAATGCAATTCCTCTTGATTTCTTCATCACAAACACCCCACTTTTATAAATAATCATAATGGATGGAAGGTCGTATCTCAATAAAATATTTAGCGAATAAAGTAGAAATTTACATAATTATAGATAAAAATACAGGCATATTAATAGATTTTTCTTATATATTTCAAAGTACTTATGACTCATTCAAGTTGCAACAATTAGTAAAACATACACTTAAAATACTAAATTATAGTAAAATATGATATATTATCTATTAGATAAAATGATTGGAGTGACTTGCATGACAAATAAAGCGCTATCAACATTAATAGCCACGGCTATGACAGCGACACTAGTATTACCAGTGGCTACTGCACAAGCCTCTTCTTCCCTAAATCAATCAAGCTTATATGAAGCACAGTTTCAAGTTGCAGCAACAAAAAAAGTGGTCGGCAATGCCGTAACGATTAAAAACATTACAAATGATACGGTCATTACAACAAACGGTACATTTAGAATCCACAATGATTTAAAGCCCCTTTTTGATCATTCAAACAAAACAGCATTAACGAATGCATCGGCCACCATTGTCGTAAAAAACAAGCAAATTATTGATGTGACATCATTAACATTAAATAAAGCTGGTACGAGTAAAAAATCAGTATATTTTGATGGGGGTGACGCTCATGTTTCTGGTGATGTTACTGTGAACGCAGATTATGTAAACATACAAGACATTACGATTGATGGTCAGCTAATCATTACAAACAGAGTAAAAAAAGCTATTACACTTGATGACGTTTCTGTGAGCGATACGATTACACTAAAACCACTAATTATAAAGAAGAATGACTGGCTGTATGTTACGCTAAGAGATATGAAATCATCTACTATCAATGTAGCACGTACGAAGGTGAATATATCTTCTGACCAAGCGCTTTCTAAAATTGATATAGGAGGTAAAGTTCCTACTTTTGAGTTGAAGGCAAATGTGGAAAAGCTAACGATCAATGTAGAGGAAAACTTCAACCTTTTCGGCGAGGGCAAAATTGAACAAATCATTGTCAAAGGCGGAACAAAAGTAGCATTAAATTCTGGACACCAGGTGGGTAAAGTACAAGTAGACAATAAAAGCGTATCCGTTACCCTACCTGTTATTGATAAAAAAGAGCTAACTACGCTACTAGCATCCCCCCCTTACGTACAGGTTTCTATAAATGGATACGATATTTTAACAACTGACAAATGGACAATGCAGGTTGATCGTAATATTTTTGATTCTGCTGTGGCCAGCGCCAAAGCTGTAGCAAACAACAATAGCGCCTCACAAGAACAAGTAAAGAATGCTATTACACAATACAGAAATGCTTTATCCGTCTATCAAACTGCTCAAAAGTACGGCTTAAAATATGGCTATGGCTACGGCAATAGCGATAAAGCTACTCTTCAATCTTTAATCAATTCAATTCAGTATGTAACGGTTTCGTGGGGCTCAGATGTTTACCATAATAATCCATGGACAACGCAAGCTGAGAGGAACGCTATAGATTCCGCAGTTTCAGCTGCTCAAGCAGTTGTTAATAATTATTACGCTACTCAAACTGATATTACGAGTGCTATCAATAACTTAAACAATGCTATTTGGACTTATAAGAGTGCTTATAAGTATAATAATAATTATTATTATGGTAATAAATACAGCTTACAAACGCTTGTTAATCAGGCAAAAGGGATGTATGTGACTGTTTCAGAGGATGGATCAGGTTTATCATCTAATATCAATTGGACAACGTATATGGAATGGTACATTTTCGACTCGGCCGTATCATACGCTGAAACGTTTTTATCTAATAATTATTTCTCTGACTACGAAGTCTCATATGTCATTAATTATTTAAACACCGCTATTTCAACCTATAAAGGCCAGTATAAAAAAGGGAAAGATTAAATTCTTTCAGCTTGAAATAAAACAATGATGCTGACAAAACAAATCAATGAATATAACGTTTGATCAATGAGTTTCATAAACCTGTTAGGACGAAAACTAGGAACAACTATATCATCGAGCTTGCGTTAACTTCTCAATGGCTTTTTTTTCAATCTAGGGACTCTGCAAACTGCAAGAGTCCTTTTTATAATCATTATTCTATATAGTTAAACATTCATGTGCGTTAGCGCATTGGTCTGCTTCCATCTTTTATACCAATTCTCAATTTCCTCACTTGGTTCCACCGCCAAATGCTCCTGAAGCGCTTTTTTTAACAGTAAGTATTGCTCCTCAACAGCCGCTACATTATTCAGTAAATCGTAAAGTTTCATCAGGATGAAATAGTTTTCCTCTTCACCTGCAAAAAGAGCTTGAACTGTTTCCTGTACCTTAATAGCAGCTGAATAGTTTTCATTTGTTATATAAAATTCACTAAGCTGATGGGCATGATGTAACCATAGTCGCCTTAAACGCTCTTTCTCACTTTCTGCCCATAGATAATCACAATCGCCTAAATAATCACCAGTATACATTTGGAATACTTGTTCATGCTGATCCACGGTTGACTTTTCTAGTGAAGGTAAAGCTTTCAAGCTAGACAGCCATTGTTCTACATCTACAACAGTTTGTTCCAACAAAAGTTTATAGCCTGAATTGAGCAATGGACTTGAAATTTGCACACCTTCCAGCCCATAGTTTTTTAATGTTTGACGTATTGTATAAATGGCCGTATAAAGTTGTTTCGATGCTTTATCTCTATCAGACTCTGGCCAAAATAACTCTAAAATGGTATCACGATATATAATTTCATCACGGTGATTAAGTAAGTAAGCAAATAACTCTTTCGCTTTGGATGTTCGCCATTTTAAAATTTGTGTTTGGCCGTCTGGCGATACGACATGGAGCCCGCCAAATAGATTAATAATTGTAGAGTTCATTGAACTTTTTTTGTGTTTATTATTGATCTGTTCAAGACGATCCAATGTCTTTTCTAAACGTGAAATTTGTATGGGTTTCAATAAATAATCAACAGCATGTAAATTAAAGGCATCTAAAGCATATTGATCGAACCCTGTTGTAAAAACAATCTCTACATCTGGCAATAATTCTTGAATTTTCTCCCCCAGTGCTAAACCATCCATATCCGGCATGACTATATCTAAAAATACAACACTTGGTTGTATACTCTGTATCTCATCCATCGCTTTTAGAGAATCGGTGTATTCTCCAACTACTTCTATCCCTGGAACCTTACTTTCTTCAAGCAAGGTTTTTAATCTCGTTATTGATAAATATTCATCATCTACTAGCACGATTCTCATTATTACTCCTCCTTAAAAACTACTCCTTTACTTATTATCGTTTATTTTTCTAAAAAATTGAGAGATAGCATTACTTTTGAAGGATAAATAATCCAATTTGTAGACATCTACTGATATAGGATAAAAAAGAGCACGCCTCCTAAAAAACCATATTTTAACTATTAACAACTTCTATTATTTACCATAAAAAAATTAAAATAAACTGGCCTAACCGCTCATTTTTATATTCTCTCTGTCAGATGATTTTCGGTCATTACAGCCCATTATTATCCGGTAGTACTTGTCCCACAACAAAACAATTCTTTTTTGATGCCGTTTAAATAGGTACTGAAGTTATATACTCTCACTAAAAACACATAACCAATCTACCTATTCGGCCAAAAAATGCATAAAAAAATCCCAGGCTATGATAAAATTGATACAACCCCATATATTGGATAGATTTCCGTTTCGAATAATATAATTAGGAGGCATCTCATAGTATGAAAAATAAAAAAAAATTAGCTCTGCTGTCTTTAGTGGCGGTCCCATCGCTCCTTTATAGTGCACCAGCATCTGCTGCTAATGTGACTGGACAACCAAGCGTGGCATACATATACAGCACTTCTTACTACAATTCTAACGTGTCAAATGTTATACAATTGATTAACAATATTAACTACACAACCTCTACCTTCCAAGTAAATTTGGAGGCAGCACTTAAGGCCTACAATGCACTAACAGAGCTGGAAAAACAGTATGTAACAAACTATTCCACATTGTCAGCACATCAACAGACAAGGATTTCTTACCGTAAACTGGCAGCACAAATTGAGGAAAAGTTATATTCAGTAGAATCTACAGCTGTTAATTATTATCAAAATGTCATGGAAACAAGAGATTGGTATAATACCTTAAATGCAGCACAAAAAACTTTTGTAAGTGCAGCCGCGCAAAAAATATTAACATCATATATTGCGCCTAATACATCAGTTGATAAAGTAGTAAATAAAATTCAACTAATTAATTCATCTCGTCCAACTTTCCATAAAGATGTAGCTGATGCTCGAGCAGAGCTATATGCCTTACGTAGGTTTTCATATGTTTCTTTACCTACTGGGGTTGAACAACTTCTACTTGACGCTGAACAACTTGTATTGAAGGATAAGGCTGCTGCTAAGGCTGTAGAAAGTGCCATTGCAGCTCTATCACCAAAAACCTCTACTCCGCAGGATGTACAAGAAGTAAAGACGGCTTTTGAAGCTCTAACACCTGTACAGCAGCAACTCGTGCCAAATGTTTGGACTTTGGTTGATTTTGTCCAAGGGAAATATACACTCCCTTCAAAAGGGAACGTCCCTAAAACACCTGTACTATCAGATATGGTAGCTATACCAGGTAAAACAACGGCTATGACGAAAAGCAAGAATATTTATAAAGCCAAAATAAATGTTTCTGATTCCGAGATTGATACAGAACGCTTTATTTTAACAACAAAGGATAAAATAACAATTATCATTCCGCCACTTTATACATTAATCAATGAAGATGAAGGTGTAATCGACATTCAAGTAACAAAAAGGGGAGATCGCATTACTCTTCAGGCTACATTAAATAAAAAGCAAGTTACATTCGATGCGAACATGGAGATTATTATTGAAGGTTTATCAGCAAACTCATCGATCAACCACTTAAATGACTTTGGCAAGCAAGTACCAGCCGACTATATCGTTAGTGGAAACCGTCATATTATCCCAACAATGACACCTGGGACATTCCAAATCATTAGAAATTAAACATTTTAAAGCACTAAAGATACCCATTTCAAAGGTTTCTTTAGTGCTTTCTTAAAGCGCCCCCTTAACCTGTTGTCCATTTATGAGGCACCATTTATTTAATTTACTGTAGCTAATAGACGATTTACAATGAAATCAAGCTGTTTAGTTAATGAATATATATCATTGTAGTAACAAAAACCAAAATCAATTTCCACAAGTCTGCCTTCTTTAACAGCTGGAATAGCGGACCAAACTGGATGGTCAGTTAAATCTACCATCCCTTCATACGATGAACGAAAAACATAATCTCCTGCATACTCCGTTAATACTTCTAAGGATACATCTATCGCCTCCTGAGTATTATTCTTATCATCTATTTTCTGTTGAATAATTTCTGGCGCACGCATTCCTAAATATTCATACAATGCTTGAGAACCACGTCCAAAGGTATAACTTGTTACAACTGACATTTTCCCTTTGCCGCCTTCCATAATACTAACTGTTTTATCTAATACACCCACCGCTTTTAGCTGTTCTTTACTGTCTTCTACTTTTGTATAAAAATTAGTCAAAAGATCTTTTGCTTCTTTCTCTTTCCCCAGCACTTCACCAATTTTTTCTAAACGTTGATCTAAAGATGTTGTGGCGTCATCTATCACAATAGTTGGAGCTATTTTTTTCATCTGGCCATATAGTTCTTCATTCTTTGGAATAATGATGACATCCGGCTTTAATTGAATCACTGCCTCAACATTCGGCTCAAACCATTCACCTAAACTTTCGACTGTTTTTAATTCCTCCTCAAATGCAGCGCCCTCCTGTATCTTAGAAGAACCCACAGGTGTTACACCAAATGCTAGGACGTCACCAGTATAATACATCACAACTACTCGCTCAGGATTAACGGGTATTTCAACGTCCCCTTTAATAGTGGATACAACCTTTGTTTGTGATTTAATTGCTGTTTGTGCAACAGAGGTCTTATTTCCCTCGCCCCCCGTATTCGTAGATGTTCCGTTGCTACAAGCGCTTAATAAAAGTGTTAAGCATAGAAAAAGTGTTGCAATAGTTGATACTCCTCTTTTATTCATTGATTCATACTTCCTCCCTTTATATTGATAACCATTCTCAATATAATCTTGGAAGTTCCAATCGACAATGGAGTATCTTTCAGACATTGAAGGACTATCTTTTACTAGACGATCTATTTGTTCTTTTTGACGAAACTTTATGGGTGAGATCCCTACTCTTTTTTTGAATAGTCTACTAAAATAATAAACATCATGATAGCCGACGCTCATAGCTATATCACGTAAGCTAGCATCTGTCTCCACAAGCAAAGTGGACGCCTTTCCGATTCTTAGCTGAATTAAATACTCAATAGGACTACAGCCTATCTGTTGCTTGAATTGAATAGATAAATGTGATGGACTATAACGTAATGCCTTGGCAATTGTGTCTAACGTCAATGGTTTTGCGAAGTTTTCTTCTATGTATGCTTGAATTTGATAAGAGACATTCAACTTTGGGATGTCGAGACTCTCTTGATCTAACTGTATAAAAATTTCATTTAAAAATTGATAAAATAGTGATTTAACTGTAAATTTATCTAGATTACCGGCATTTCTCCATTTACTATACATTTGATGTGTTTTTTCGAACATAGTAACAGGTGAGCTTGGTACAAAACCGTATTGATATTTGAAAGGATTATTTCTATACATGGCCGCTACTACCCTTTTATTAGAAGTTAAAGGAATAAAGGCTCGATAGAATACCATATAGTATTCAAACCCTTTATCTTTAGCCATGATTTGCAGAGTAGAGCCCTTCCCACTGTGGATAAGATGAAAGCCCTCTAGTGTATATTTGTTTAAGTCTATATAGATATCTGCACTACCTCCTGTAGCATAAAGAAACATATTAGCAGGTAATTTATACAATTTACCAATTTCCTCAGGTTTGAATAGCTCATAACGTATATCTAGTATTTTTGTCGTGGCATGATTCCAAAGAAATAGAAACTCCTCATCAGGTAGCATTCTTTATCATTCCTTTCCATTCAGCTACTCCAAGTTTATTATAATTGATAATAGTTCTCAATTATATTTTTTAATAAATAGATATTAATAGAAAAATCACTCTGGCAATACAAGGCTAGAGTGATTTTGAACTTATCTTTAATTTCTTTTAACTTGTTGGACTATCATTTCCGTTACTTCTTCGATTTGCCCAAGTATAGAAATTGGATCTGAAAACCAGAAACTCCATCCATCGATTTCGAAAATTTGATCATTTTGTACAGCATCAAGTGTTTTCCAAACAGGTTCACTTTTATAATCATATGTTTCTGTTGCTTTATCAACTGCCATAAAAATATAATCACCTGCATATTCTGTAAGTAATTCAGGGGATAATTGCAACCAAGGCTTTTCAGGATCAATATCATCTATTACTTTTGATGGCGGCGTTAGTCCAAGCCCATCATAAAATGACCGCCCTGTATAACCATTACCGTATAATGTTATATCATTTTTTGCCCCGCCAGCTAAAATAGTAACAGTTTGATTCTTGCTTATAATATTTTGAACGGTTTGTTTGGCTTTTGCTACTCTCTGATGATAGTCATCTAACCATGCCTTCACTTCTTCCTCTTTATCTAATATTCTACTAAACTCCTCCAATGTCTCATCCATTTCTAAAGTAAACGGTATTAAAACAGTAGGGGCTATTTTAGAAAAGGCTTCATATTTCTTTTCATCACCTGTAATAATAAGGTCTGGCTTCAAATCTACTACGGCTTCAAGGGAATCCTCAAAATAAGTAATTCCTTCGTTATGGTCTTTTAAATAAGGGCTTTTCATATAAAGCTCCTGTGTACCTACTGGTTTTATGCCCAAGGTCAATAAAAAACCAGGGTACGTATCCGTTACGACACGTTTCGGGTCAACTGGAATTTCTACATCCCCTTTCACAGTAGAAACGATTTTCGTTGTGGACTGCACTTCCGCAGCCTGATTGGTTGCCGCCTTTGTCTCCACATTATTGGTAGTATTCATAGCACTACCAGAACATGCACTTAGCAATAAAGTGAAGCATAGCAATAAAGTCGTCATCATAGAGGACTTTGTCTTTTTATTCATCAGTAAATCTCCTTTTTGTTTATATTGATAATAATTATCATTATCAATATAATGTTGTATCCACTTTTTATCATTAGACAAAGAAAGCCGATACATAGGACGATACGATTTATGTTGTTTTGGTTGCTGCTTAAATTTCATGGGGGTTAGACCACTGTGCTTTTTAAAAATACGGATAAAATAAGAAACATCTTCATAGCCAACACTCGAAGCAACCTCTTGCAAGCTTAAAGTTGTATGTATTAATAACTGCCGCGCTTTTTGAATTCTTATTTGAATAAGATAATCAATAATACTTCTACCCGTCTTTTGTTTAAATTGCTTAGCTATATAGGGCACACTATAATTCAACATTTGGGCAAGTGATTCTCGAGTAATCGGTAGATTGTAATATTCGTCTATATAATTTTGAATTTGCTCCACAGGATCTGGCTGTTGAACATTGACATGCTGTTGATGTAATTGCTGCAAAAGTTCATAAATAATTTGGTAGAAAAGTGATTTGACATGGAAATGCCCTATATTGTTCTGTTTGAGCCACTCTCGATGCATAGTTTCTATTTTTTCCTGTAATGTGAGTGCATTTGTAACTTGAAAAGCATATTGAAGCTGAACAGGTTTTTCCCTTTCCCATAGCGCTAGCATGCCTTTTCTAGATGTAATAGGCAACGTCGCTTTGTAGAGAATTAAGTAGTACTCTAAACTATCTTCTACAGCACTAATATGTAGGCAGCTTCCTTTGCCAGCATGCGCTATATTAAAACTTTCTATCATATAAGATTTATTGTCTAATATTACATTAGCTTTCCCTTTGATAGCGTACAGGAAACCGCTAGCTGGTAAACGAAATGAGCTAGGCTGCTCATCACCATGTATCTTGATATACCGTATATCAAACACTTGGATAGTAGCAGACTTCCACAGAAGGATATGATCATCTATATTCACTGTTTGTATACACACCTTTCAAGTCAAATAATAGAATGGCCCCCTTGTAAATATTATAAATGATAAACATTCTCAATAATATCTAAAAATGTAATAATAAAAAGAAGCATCTTCACTAGGAAAGATGCTTCTATAAGTTTCTTAATTGAGACGGTTAAACTAAATAATCAATCACCATTTTCTACTATTTTTTATTCGTTAGCCAATTTGTTAATTCCTCAACTTGCGCCAAGACTGCTGTTGGGTCATAATACCATGAACGTTCCTCAGGCCAAACATAAAGATTATCATTTTTTACAGCTGGCAGGCTGCCCCATATTGGATCTTTCTTAAAATCTTCAACAGTTCTATCATTTGAAGTTAAAATAATGTAGTCTCCTGCATAATCTGCTAGTATCTCTTCGGAAATCTCAGCCCACTGCTTTTCCATAATTTCTTCTGCTACATTTGCAGGTGGCTTTCGACCAAATGACTGATAAACTGGCTGTCCTCCACGTCCAAAGTTGTCACCATAAACATAAATAGATTTGCCTGCATCTTCAATAATGGAAAAACTCGCTTCCTCTGGAATAATCGCATCTACCTGTGCTTTTGCATCGGCAATTTTTTGATCATATTGGGAGAGCCAATCCTTTGCTTCTTGCTCTTTTCCAAGTAACTCACCGAAATATGTAAGCTCCTCATGTGCATTTTTCAATTCCCCGTATGGGATAACTACAGTTGGAGCAATTTTACTTAAAGCATCATAGTTTTCTCCATTACCAGTAATAATCAAATCCGGTTTGAGTCCTAAAATCCTCTCAGTCGACGGTTTCCCATATACACCGATATCTTCTACACCTTTCAATGCTTCCTTTAAATAATAGTTTTTAAGAGCTAGCCCAGGGGCTCCCACTGGTTTGACGTCCAATACAAGTAAACTCGCAATATATTCCTCTGCTACAATACGTTGTGGATTAGTCGGAATAACAATCTCACCATTTGTCGTCTGAATCGTTTTTGTCTCTGCTTCTTTAGTATCTTGTTCTGTAGCTGGACTAGCGGTCTTTTCCTTTTCTCCACAAGCCGTTAACAGTAGAAGTAATAGAAGAAACAGTGGCGTTAAGAATTTTCTATTTTGTTTAAGCATTTTTTCCCTCCATACACATTAATTGATAATCATTCTCAATAATTGTAGAAGAATGACAAATATCTGTCTATGCATGAAAGTGATGTATTGCCCTGTAATTTTATGATGTCAGTACTTCCATCAGTTTTTGCAATTGAGCTGCTGTAGATAAAGGGTCATATCCATAAAATAATTCATACTGATTAATAAAATACACCTGCTTCTTTTGCACAGCAGCAAGTGACTGCCATTTTTCTGAGTGTAATACAGTTAATAGACACTCTTTTCCGAAATCTTTTGTAGGAAGAGCCGTTACAAATATATAATCAGCTGGAAAATGAACGATTTCTTCAATATCTACTGTTAAATACCCTGTTTTTTCTATATTATGTGTGACAATCTCATCTGGTCTACTAAACCCTAAATCTTCGTATAATATATGACTCCCCCTTCCATGACTGCTATTTATACAATAAGCTGCTTGACTACCTATTTCCCAAACAATAGCAGTACCCC
Source organism: Lysinibacillus fusiformis (assembly GCF_003049525.1). GTDB lineage: Bacteria > Bacillota > Bacilli > Bacillales_A > Planococcaceae > Lysinibacillus > Lysinibacillus fusiformis. The sequence goes on from NZ_PYWL01000010.1 coordinate 30,946, forward strand.
TTGCCCCAAGCTGTGGATCAAGAAGTTGATTGCATTGAGCTACCTGGTCATCATATTGCTGAAGCCAATGATTATACACTTCTCGTCTATCTACTAAATTGGCAATAAGCTCAAATTGCTCTCGCCAACTTAACTGTCTACATGGCAGCTCGAATATAGGGGCTAAAGACAGTAAAGATTGTTTTTCTTTGCCACCACTGTAGTTAATAATGACATCTGGACATGCTACGGCTATCTCTTTATAATTTGAAGTAATATCATACTCATAGCCCTTCAATTTCTGTGAGGAAGGAACAGACTTGATATTCTCTAAAAATGGGGAGTACACCCCTAACACTGGCGTAATACCTAATGCCAGTAAGCAGGCAGTATGATTGGCATTGAGTACAATGAGACGCTTCGATTTTTGATAATAAACTGTAGGCGATACACCGACAATTTCTTTAAATTTCCGGCTTAAATAGGTCCCCTCTCTGTAGCCTACTACTTGGGCTAAATCATCTAATTTTGGCATCCCTAATAATAGTTTTTTCTGAGATTCCCTTATTCTTAATAATGTTAAATATTCGCTATACGTATATCCAGTGTGCTTATGAAACGTACGAGAAAAATGTTCGGGACTTACCTGTGCTTTTTCAGCCATTTGCTCTCTTGTTAAGTCTTCATTGAAATGTAGATTCATATAATTAAGTACCCTATCAATCCACAAATCTTCTTGTTGTTTGTGAGTACGTAAATGGTGGTACAGTTCTTCTAACATTTCACCAAATAGTTTTTGTAAACGAAACGGATTACTTTCAACTGTAATTTTCGCTTCTCTTTCTATCTCCTTGACTAAATCCATGAGACGATATGAGCAATGTTCCATTAAAGTGGTGTCTTGTAATAAACTAACCAATTTGGGGCCATAGGCACGATATTGAATGACAACCCCTATACTTCCGCTTGCTTTAAGTAGATGGAAATCGTCCACATCATCCACAAACATAACAGAATTTGAGCTAAGCTGAAGCTTCCTACCTTGTAGCGTACACAAGGCATTACCCTCATAAAGTACAATGATAAAAGGGTATGCCGACTGATCTTTTTTGGCACAAAATAGTTCTTCTAATTTCATAATTTGAATAGGTTGATAAAAAACATGGGACAGTAACTGATTATCATTATACATTCTAGTTCTATCTCCTAAGCTCTTAATTGATATTGATTATCATTTTCATTATAATGGAATAGAATAATAGAAATCAATTGAATTGGGAGGCTTTTAGCTTTGACAAATTTTTTTAAAAAGAATTCCTTATTCACAGGTATTCTCCTTTTTTCGATGCTCTTAGCTGCATGTGGAAATCAATCATCTCCCTCAGCAGATAAGGCTAAAGTTAATCATTCAAATCGCGTGTTAACAGATTCTTTAGGTCATGAAGTAACGGTCTCCGAAAGTCCTCAACGTATCATTGCTCCCTATCTAGAAGATCACCTCGTGGCTTTAGGCATTAAGCCAGTAGCACAATGGTCAGTAAAAGGTGGGACATCTATTCAAGACTACCTTCAGGAATCATTAAAGGACATTCCAACAATTGAGTTTGATCTTCCCTTTGAAGCTGTTACAAGCTTTAATCCAGATTTAATTGTAATTGGTTCATCTGAAATCGCAGAAGGTGAAAAATACGAGCAATATAGGAAAATTGCGCCTACATATGTAATGGGAACAGAAGATAACAATTGGCGTAACAAGCTTCTGAAAGTGGGAGAAATTTTCGATCAAACAGATAAAGCAAAGGAAGTTCTTACAGATTATGATCAATTTGCTAAAGAGGCAAAAGAGGATATTCACAACAAGGTGGGGAATCCTTCAGCCACTGTCATCTGGAATATTAACAATACAATTTATATGGTAAGTGATACAGCCTCGAGTGGTATTGTTCTTTATGAGGATCTTGGGCTGAAAACACCTAGCCTAGTGAAAGAAGTATCCGCCTCTGCTGCTGGTGATTGGTCACAAGTATCTTTAGAAAAATTCGTACAAATAGATGCTGACTATCTCTTTGTTATTAACAGTGATCGTGCAGGCAGCTCTACATTACTAAATGATCCTCTCCTAGCAAATATACCTGCCATTAAAAATGGCCATGTTTATGAGTTTGACCAAAGCTCAAGCTGGTTATATTCTGGGGCCATTGCTAATCGCCAAATCATTGAAAATGTGTTAAATAGTATCGCTAAGTAAAAATACCCCTTCAGCTACCTTACATGCTGAAGGGTTTTATTGTGTTCGATATTTTAAAAAGTCTCGAGGGCTCACCCCATATTTCTCCTTAAACACCTCAGCAAAATGACTTGGATTAGAATAGCCCACTGCATTAGCTACTTCCATAACATTCATGGTTCCGTTTTGTAATAATAAACTTGCCTGCTCCAAACGCTTCTCACGTAAATAGCCAAACACTGTTGTACCATACATCTCTTTAAAGCCTTTTTTCAGCTTAAAATCATTTAAACCAATTAAACGAGACAGCTCCATTAAAGAAGGAGGATTCATCATATTCTCAACCATGATAGCTTGTGCTTGAAAAAGTTTGTTTCTATCGTCACGTGAGAATTCCACCGGGTTTATGGATTGAGGGAAAAAGGACTGAAATGTACTTGTTAAAAGCTGTAAAGCTATGCTTTCTAATTGCAAATTAGTTATCTGATTAGCTGCTATCGCTTCTAGAAGCTGTTTTACCATAAGCAAGTCTGGTGGGTTTATTTTCTCTTGAAACAAGCGATAAGGAGACCCACGAAGAATCCTTGAAAATCTGCTGGAAGCACCATCATACTCATTAATTTTTTTCATGTAATGGTTAAACGTTGTTACAGGTATACCAATACTGACCATCTGATAAGACTCATCTTTATTAAATAAAAAATTTGCCTCTATAGATTCCATCAATTGCAGTGTGCATGTCCCTGCCTTTACCCTATATTCACAATTAGAAATGTGAACTCTTCGTGTTCCCTGCAAGCAGTAGCTTATTTCTACCATTGGCTTCGTTGTTAAAATATTCATTTGATAGTCTTGATGAAATGAATAATCTGATATAACCACTTCTAAATCTGTACGGGGCAAGAAACGATGAATTGCCCCTTCCTTCATTGTTGATTGGAATTCCATATAATGTATGGACGTTTCCTGTGGCTTTAGTACATTTAATGCCTGAAAAAATTGAGTGAAATTTTGATGAAAGTCCACATTCATAGAGTTCACCATCTCCTTAGCACTTCAATTGAGAATTATTATCATTAATTATCTAAAGTATAACCTAAGTCCAATCTTTAAGCTATGACATTATACCTCTTCATTCTGTTTTTCAACCAATGTACATACGAGTACTATACATAAAAAGAAAATAATCGCTCCAAAGCCATATGCAACTGAAAATCCACCAAAATACTCAATCAACCAGCCAGCTAAGCCTGGTCCTATCATTTGACCCACTGCATAAAAAATAGAAATAAAACCAATAGCCGATGCAACATTCTGAGGAGACACTTCTTGACTGGCTTTCATTTGTATTAACACCAGCACACCACCAAGTGATGATCCCCAAATTATAGAGGATACTATAAACCCTCTAATGTTAACTAACATAATAGGCAATAAATCTCCAACGACCGATAATAGTAATGCTATTATTAATGCCTTTTTAACACCCATTTTATCTGCTAGCATTCCCCAGAACGGTGCACCTCCAATCGAAACAATCCCTGCAATGGCATACACAGTACCTGCCGTTGCACTGGACATACCAAGATTCATCATATAGCTTGTTTGATATATATTTGGTATGAGATAGACAAGACCTACTGCAAAATAAATTCCTGCTATTATATACAGCCCTTTACTGCGCCATACCGCAATGTGTTCCTGTGTAATATCCTTTTTAGAAGTATGCGGTTGCTTTATGGTCCAAAAAGCCAGCAACATTACAATCACCGTCAAAAACGCGAATATTAGCCAAGTTCCACGCCAACCTGATACAGGAAAATGCTGTAGCATAAATGGTACGAGTAAACCGGATAATAGCATCCCAATACCAGCGCCGCTCATTAACAGCCCCATCACTATCCCTCGTTTCTTGGGATATAAACTAACAGCTATCGATAATAATGGTGTATACACAAGTGCACTTCCTGCTCCGACAAAAAACAGTGAAATAGCAGCCCACCCAAAATTAGTGACGAACACTAGACTCGTTAACCCTAAAACGACACAGCCCCCTCCTACTAATAGAACTTTTTTTGCACCAATACGCATTGTAAGTATTCCTGACATACCTACAGTAAATAAATAACCTAAAAATAATATCGTACCTAGAGAACCAGATTGAGAGGTTGTGAAGCTCATTTCTTCCTGCATAAAAGGCAAAATAATACCATATGACATACGAGCAAATCCTGTAGTCGTGACGATTAATAACATACCTGTTATGACGAACACCCAAAATTTTTTCATCCTTAAACCCCTTTCATTGTTGAATCATAGTGTAATAAAAGGTTAACTTTCTACCGATTAAAGGATGATAATACGGTCAAACGGATTTTAATTTCTGTCGTAAAACATCATCAATGCGATTTTTGGATAAACCTCAATGACCTATATTTAGTTTGTCCATTGTTCTAAGATAAGGTTTAAATTATGCTAACTTATGATAATGATTATCAATTACGGAGGAAAAGATATGAAAAAATTAAACCGACATATGCTCATTTGTAGCCTCTTACTACTGGTTGGAGTCCTATTGGCTGCTTGTGGTTCTAACAATGAAGAGACTAATCGAAAAGAGACAGCAACGGCAGAACCGACAACACGTATTTATAAGGATTATTTAGGTCATGAGGTAGAAATCCCTGTGAATCCTGAGAGAGTAGTTTATCATGGCGAAGGATACGGGGATGTGCTTGCATTAAATATCAAAACAGTTGGTGCAGGATTCTCATGGATTACTGATTATGCTTGGGAAGATCGTGTAAAAGATGTAGAGGACGTTGGTTTTCCGATTAATGTAGAGCAAACATTATCATTAAAGCCAGACCTTATTATTATTGGTACATCTGATGAAAAGACATATTCCCAGCTTTCTAAAATCGCTCCAACTATAGTGTTTGATACGTTCGCCCCATTGAACCAACGTTTAACGGAACTGGGCGATATACTTAATAAAAAAGAAGAAGCAGCTCAATGGATAGAGGATTATACTGATAAGGCGGATAAAATGTGGGAGTCGCTTGTGGCTGTTGGGACTGTTAAACCAGATGAAACTGCATCTGTATTAACATACTACCCAGGAGATCGATTATTTGTAATGGCACGTGCAGGGCTTTCTCAAGTTTTATACGATTCAAATGTTCTTAAGCCTGGTGATAAGATTCAAAAAATACTTGATGATGGAACAGGCTTTGCTGAAATCTCTACAGAGCTTCTTCCTGAATATGCTGGCGATCGAATTTTCATCCTAACGCCAGTAACTGATGAAGCGAAACAATCGACAAAAGAAATGATGGACAGCCCTATTTGGAAAAGCTTACCTGCAGTTAAAAATGGGCATGTATACACGATTGATATTCAGAAAAGTGATAGCGATGCCTCAACTAGAGAATGGTTATTAACAGAATTACCTACTATGTTAAAAAAATAGATTTAAAGAGACATTTCATCTTTGTTGAAATGTCTCTTTACTTTTTATACAATAAAGTTAATTGATAATCATTTTCATTTAGCAAGGACGTGAATAAATGGAAGACAATCATTCTTTTAGTCATAATTTATTATTTCATTTAGTAGATATTGACTGTATTTCACAGAGCTACCCTTTTATTTGCCCATCACACCATACGATGATACTTTTTACGGATGGCTGTGGGACATTAACGATAGATGACAATCCCTATTTGGTGACCAAAGGAAAGATTTTTCTTATACAACCTCATTCCATGATCGATTTATCGGCTCTAACAAATGAATTCTGTTTCTATAAAATAACCTTTACAGCTTTCCAGCTACAACAGGAGCTACCTTCTCCTTATCTAGGGCCTATTTTTTCTGCTGAAGTGGAGCATACCGTTTATCCGAATACACGGTTTATCCGTCTTACAGAAGATCTATATCAATTAAAGACCAAATCGGATTATTTTAAACAGCAAGGCGTTTTATATGAACTATTACATTTATTATTTGAACATCAGCTTCATAGAAATGTCCAATTAACTATGACGAAGGCAGTCGAGGAAACGATCAACTATATACATAAATATTATCAACAGCCTTTAACAGTTAAGATGCTAGCTGAACTTGCTCATATCGCCCAATGGCAATATAGTACAATCTTTCAAACTTTAACAGGGAAGAAGCCGCTAGATTATATTACAGAATTACGTCTTACAAACGCAAAGGAATTATTACTACAAACTAATGAGCCATTAAAGGATATTGCACAACAAGTTGGATTTGATGATGAATATTATTTTAATCGCCGCTTCCGACAGGTGATCGGTATTCCGCCAAAACAGTTTGCACGACAATATAGGCGACGAACAGTGGTAAAAGATTGGACTGGACATGAAGTCATGATCCCATCCGCCCCCCACCGGATTATTTATCACGGAGAAACGTTTGGGGATATGCTGATCTTTGATGTTCAGCCAATAGGCGGTGACAAGAAGTCTATAAGTAAATCCTTTTATAAAAACCATGTTCCTTCTATTCAAGATGTGGCCTTTCCCATTAATCTTGAAAAATCTTCGAAGCTAAATCCAGATTTAATTATCTTTACAAATAATGATGAGCAGCAATATCAAGCACTATCATCAATTGCTCCAACTATTACCTTAAATTCTTGGGATTCGTTAGAGGAACGCATCCTTCTATTAGGACAATGGCTTAGCCAACAACAACGAGCAGAAGATTGGCTAGCCCGCTATAAAGTCCAAGAAAAATCAATGTGGCAAAAGCTCCAATCAGTCATAGACCCGGGCGAAACAGCAACGGTCTTGACCTTTGATCATGGTAAACGCCTTTATGTCATGGGCTGTACAGGTCTATCCCCTGCTCTTTTTCATCCAGATGGATTTCAGCCTCACCAGCAAGTTAAAAAATTGCTTCAATCAGGCAATGGATATAAAGAAATACCGATAGATCACTTACCAAAGTATGTTGGTGATCGAATTTTCCTGCTCTTATCGGATAAACCCGACTCGCAAATGGCCACGATGGAATTAATGAATAGCGATATTTGGAAGGATCTCAAGGCTGTACAGAAAAACCACGTATATTTAGTAGATGCAACAAAGTGGAATTATAGCGATGCCTTTACGAGAGAAAAGTTACTTGGCGCATTACCGAGATTATTAATTACAACAAAGTAATATAAATTCAAGGGGTGACATTTTACATGAAAACAGAAAGTATGACAGATAGAATGACGACGCAAATATCATTAAAGGATATACGTGATTATATTGCTAAAAACCATCATCAGCCTCTCACGATTGAGCATCTCGCAATCATTTCTGGTCTAAGCTCTAGCTACTTTGGAGAGGCCTTTAAAAGGGCATTTGGGCTAAGTGCCACAGATTATTTAACAGAGCTGCGTATTGGACATGCCAAACAATTATTGCGTGATACCGACCTATTACTGCGTGATATTGCTAGAGAAGTTGGCTACAGTGACGAATTTTATTTTAGCCGTAAATTTAAAAAGGAGGTGGGGGTTTCACCTTCTGCTTTCAGTAAATTAGCGCGCCAGCGTATTTCTACCTTCTCTGTGTCTACTATCGGAAATTTATTAGCTCTTGGCATCATTCCCGTTGCGGCTCCACTGAATGCTAAATGGAGTCCTTATTATTACAATCATTATCAGGACAAAATCCAAGTGCATGTGAATATATTTGATGCAGAATCAGAGGATAATTTTAGAAAATTAGCCTCAGCCAAGCCTGATATTCATATTTTTCAAGAAGAGCCCTCTCTTTCCATGCTTGATTGGCTTCAAACAATTGGCATTAAAAGTGTTTATATAGAAGCTAAGGATTGGCGAACACAACTAAGAGAAATAGCCGTTGCTGTCAAAAGGCAAAGCGTGTGTGAGTATTTCATACAGTCCTACGAACAAAAGGTATTAGAGGCTAAGCAAGAAATTAAACAAGTGACCAAGGAAGATAGTTTTGCCGTTCTACGATTATGTGGCGATCAATTATTTTTATATTGCAATAAAGGGATTCAGGATGTCCTATTTACAGATTTGCAGCTCTACCCTATTGATGGGCAACAACAAACATGTAACGAGCTAATTACGCTTGATCAGTTAGTAGACATAAACCCAGATCGTTTACTATTTATCGTTTGTCCAGATTCTCAGACTCGAAATTATTGGCTTACTTTACAATACCTTGATCGTTGGAAAGAGCTCCAGGCTGTAAAAAATGGACATGTCTATGTTTTGCCATCAAATCCTTGGTTTGAATACTCTGCTATTGCGATAAATCGAATGCTAGATGAAATGTTGCTCATGTTTACCGGAAAAAATCCAAACTCTTTTCCTGTCCCCGTCCATGGTATCGTATCCGATAGTGAATTATAATTCCATTTGAGAATGATTATCAACGGAAGGAGACATTGAACTACAATGAAACACAATGGTCGTAATCAAGCGATTATAAAAGCTGTCTATATTCTGGCCACTTTAATGCTAGCTATTGGATTACTTTCTGCCTGCAATGCCCAATCAAGCAATAACGAAGAAAAGGTAGAAACACAGGTAAACTCAAACAATATTAAGGAGCAAAGAGCTTATCCATTAACCATAAAGGATGAGGCTGGCAATGAAGTAACATTACCAGCTAAGCCCACTAAAATATTCGCACCTGTTTTGGAGGATTCCTTACTAGCTCTTGGTATTAAGCCTACTATGCAATGGTCGAATGGCGTTAAACCGCAGCTCTATTTACAGGATCAGCTACAAGGTGTACCTGAAATTAGCTTTGCAAGCGGCCCCCCATCTCCTGAAACGATTATGGCAGATAAGCCAGACTTAATTGTTTTGCATAATTCGTTTTATATTGAAAATGGCACATATGAAAAATACGCAAAAATTGCACCAACCTATGTGTTCAAAAATGCAGCAACTGATATAAAAGGTTCAATTAAAGTGTTAGGGCAATTACTAGACGAGCCCGCTAAAGCACAGCAAGCTATACAGAATTATCAAGAAAAGGTTGATGTAGCAAAATCAAAGCTGGCTTCCAAAACGGAAGGCAAAAAAGTAGCGTTAATTCGCTTTAACGCCAAAGGGATGTTTTTCATGACAGATGAATATTTCAGTGGGTATGTATTAACACACGAATTAGGGTTCGAGCAAAGTAGCTACGTGAAAAATGGTGCGTTTGAAGTATCTTTGGAAATTCTACCTGAGCTAGATGCCGATTATATTTTCCTGATCAATGATGGCAATCTTGGAAATCCATTTATCAATGAACTGAAGGACAGTACTATCTGGCAAAGTACAGATGCCTTCAAAAGTAATCAGGTATTTGAAACATCTGAGGATTATTGGCTAAATGGTGGTATCCATGCACAAGGGAAAGTGATAGACGATGTATTGGAGTTTTTAGCGCCATGACAACAATGACAAAAAAACCATATGTATCAGAAACTTATTTTGAATATACCATGACATCCCACAACCAGTTAGACTATCGACTATTAATTGCAAACCCGACAGATGCACCACCAGCAGATGGTTATGCGGTTATTTATGTACTAGATGGAGATGCTCTTTTCCCAACGCTTGCAGAGGCGGTAAAATTACAAACGCGCAAACCAAAAGGCTATGAGCCCATTCTTGTTATTGGTATTGGCTATCCCTCTAAGGAACCCTTTGATATGGAACGACGCTGCAATGATTTTACCCTGCCTGTTAGTGACGGAAAGCTGCCAGCACGTCCAGATGGAACTCCTTGGCCACCAAACGGCAAAGCCAATGAGTTTCTAGACTTTATTGAACATGAACTAATGCCTGCTGTCGAAAAAGAATGGCCCATCAACAAAAAGAAACAAGCGGTTGTTGGTCATTCCTTAGGAGGTCTTTTCACACTATATGCTTTATGTGCAAGACCTCATTTATTCAGTCATATTGTAGCTGGCAGTCCCTCTGTTTGGTGGGCTGACAATGCGGTACTAAAAGTAATAGACCAATTTTCTGAAGATTGGAACGGTCAGCATGCTATTAATCTCTTACTCACAATCGGTGCTAACGAGTTGCCTGATATGTTAGAGGGAGCTGATTTAGCGGCTGAACGACTGAAGCGTTTAAGTGACCAAAACATTTATACTAATTATGTGAAGTTTGATGAGGAGGACCATGTGAGCGTCCTACCTTGTATGCTTGGTCGACTTCCACGATTTTTAGATACTTAACTAATCAAAAAGCCAAGTAGTTTTTACAAATCTACTTGGCTTTTTGATAATTATTGAATGGAAGGATCTTTATAACCAACCTTCGCATAGAACTTGTGGAAATTACCATATTTATCTTCTAATACAATTGTCACCCAGTCACCATTGAAGAATTTAGCTGGATGTGTAAGTTCTTTTGTAACACGAGCTACATTTGTCGCAACTGTTCCTGTTCCCTTTGATAAAGAACTGTTTGAACCATGTAAGACTGCTTGAATCACTTGTGCAGGAGTTCTACCTGTAATAACTGAAGCATCTGTTCCAGTAGTATCAGATAAATAATAATACTTCAATAATTCACCATTTTCATAGAATTGCGAATCAGAGCCAAGTAAATCAAATGTTGCCTGTACTTTTCTATCGTCGCCTGGTGAAGTCAAATAGGTTAGTTTTATTTCCATAAACTTCGCATCCAATGTTCTGTATAAATATTGGCCAGTATTGACAAACTTATGGCCTTCATAGCCTGGAATCATGAAGTCTCGAGTTTCCTCTTTCATTGTAACTTTTATCGTTTGATTTGCATCACTTAATGTTTTTGGTTTAATAATGAGCTTACTCTCTTTAGTGGTATCTGTCCCAACAGTATAAGTAACTGACTCGTATTTAGCTGTCACATCTACCTCATTACCATTGATATCCTTTGAGGTAATTGTCAAAATATCTGCTAAATCAACACCTGGATTTTCAAGTTTGGACTTACCATTTTCATCTCGCATTATTGTTTCATTAAACGTGATTGTAAATGTATCATCGCTATTACGATAGATAAGTCCTGGGTATTGTTTATTGTCCATTGGAGAAACCATTCCAATGCTTGGTGGTGTACCATCCGAATAGAAGTTATGCTTCATCAAGCCATCAGATGTTCGATCATGGTCATTATATGAATCATTCGCCTTATAGATTGTGAAATTGCCAGGAGTGTCCTCTACACCTACATAAACGACATATTCTGTATGTGGTTTAAGGGATACACCTCTCGCATCCAATGTCCCTGAAAGACCTTTCCCAATTTTTTCAACCGATGGGCTAGCTTTAAGTTTTGATTCTAAATATTTTTCATCTGCGGGTGCAGTTAGATTGGCATCCGGATTATCAATTAGATTGCCATCCTTATCTTTAATTCTTCTTTCAACAAACCAGTAATGAACTTTTGCTGTTTCATTTGTTTCGAAGCTAATAGTAGCCTTTGTATCATCTTTTTCTTTTGCTTTAATCTCTATATTACGTAGTAAAGGAGCTTTAGTATCTTCAAATACTGTCTTAGGACCCGCGATTTTAGAAAGTTCTCCACCACGATCTCTTAGCACCATATAAATAGTATAACTATTAAACGGATCAAGTTTATTTTGTTCAATAGAGACAGGGAATTTTTGTGTAGCTGTTTCCAAATCTGCAGTACCTGAACCTCGTTGGATATAAATATCCTTTCCACCAATCTGGAAATAACCAGATTTACTAGAATCATTCCCAAATTCATTAATAAAGTCACGTTCTGTAATTTTATGATCTGTTAAATATTGTTGGAAAGTCTTCGTTTCACCATTATCTACTACTGTACTTGGTAGTATCATATAATAATATGTCCCGGCCTTATTCGGTTTAAATTCGATTTCAGCTCGTCGGAAACCATCAGATTCATCTGTTTTATTAATTGTATTTACAATTGTTACTACTGGCATTACAGTATCTTCATGTCTATACTCAGCATAATTACGAATAGGGTCACCTGGCTTCACCGTATTCGTGTTTTCAAATGCATTATCTGCTAAGTCTTTGACACCTGGTAAAACCGTTACACGTAATGTATCACCATTAACAAAACCTGTATCAGATGGAATTGTTAATAATACTTTTTTATCCCCTGCTTTATACTCAACAGCTGAAGGTTTAATTCCTTTTTCTCCAGTTACATTTACAATAACTGTACCCGTTAATAAGTAATTATTAATATCGTTAGCACTTGCAGGATCTAATGCCTCACTCACAGTCAATTCAAACTGATTATTGCTCTTTCTAACTAATTTACCTTGTTCAACATATGGATTAATATTATCAAGCTCACCAGTTTTAAAATCCTTTACAACAGCAGGATCTACAGAGTAGTTTCCTGAATCGTCCTTCATTACGACATAGAGCTGATAATCTGTCTCCGGATCAAGTCCTGTTAAGATTCCAGTTATGCCAAGTTCACCAGCTTTTGCTTTCCCTTGACCTGTTGGGTTAGCGACGATGTCTGCCGTTGTCGGGTCAGCTGCTGTTGTTTTCTTACGAACATAGTAGTAATAATCTCCAGGTTCACTTGCTGCAAATTTGAATTCAGCTCTTGTGCCTCCGTGTAAAGGTGTAACTTGTAAAGATTTCACTACTGGCGGTGATGCATCTTTCATCTGGAATGATTGTGACACAATATCAGATGCATTTTTCGAGCCGTCTACCACCATGATGTAGATGACATATTCTTTTTTCTCACCTAGATTGGATACTTTAACGGAGTTTGTACCTTTTACAGCGGCACCACTTCCATAAGCTACGTTTTCATTTGAAAGGTGATTAACCATTTCACGTTTATTTGGTACTTCGGCACCTTTTTCACGGACAATATAATAGTACGTACCGACTTCATCGGATGTGAAGTCCGCCTGAATCTCACTGCCATTTAGCACTTTGACATTTGTAATGCTAACGATAGGTTTTGTTTTATCATCAGGGTTTTGATTCTCGTTTTCATCTTTATCAATTGGTTTGCCATCTGGATCAGTAATACTGCCTATATTATCTTTATCATCAAGGAAATCGTCGAAGATATTATTCGGTGAACCATCCTTAGGTAAGATGACCTTATCGATATACGTATAATCTCCAATATCGATTTTACCGTATAAATTATCCACAAATAATGTGCCAATTCGACCGTAGATATATAATTCAAGATCTGTGCGGCTATTGTAGTTGATCCAATCAATATTTCCTGAACCATAAATTGTTAGCGGTGTTTCTGTAGTAAGATTTAACGTACCAATATAGCCTTCAATTTCAAATTCGCGCACACTTCCTATAATGTCTACACGTGGTAATTTCATATTGGATTCGATTTTTGTACCTGTTTGAGATACTACTAGTCTCGAAACAGTACTGTTATAAAATTCAAGATGCTTTTCAACATTTTTCATTTCCTGTTTTTCGTTAGACCAGTTGACAAAAGGCTTATCTTTTTCAGGTTTTTGATTCGTCCAATTCTGAAGATCGTTTGTTGAATTGTTAATAGATGAATCCTCACCCTTAGTATTATCAGGATCTGACCAGTTGATAAATGATATATTGTTACTTGCCACACGTCCAATTGATAAAGGCTGATTATAAGTAGTAGCCCCTAAATGTAATGGTGGACGAACTGTTTCATTGACAAACATAGTACCAGTCATCTTCAGATTATTAAATTCAATATAATTACCATTAACTTCGATAGTAGCACCTAATGAACCTTGATCCCCATCGAAATCAAGGAAATCCTTGCTTGTACCACTAGCATTTATAGTTAATTTAGAAATGGATAGAATCTTCTTACTAGAAAGAGTCCCTTCAATATATGCACCCTTTAAAACTGGAGCATTATAGTCGTTAAAAATATGTGAAAGGTTTTCTGCTTTATAAGCCTTCCCATTTATATAAACGGCATCATCATCGACACTTGTAATTTTGTAAGATGTTTCATTATTTTTCTTTTCTTGTGAACGGACAACAAAAGAAGCAAATTGTCCACGATTTACAGGATCAAACGGTGAAAATGTTACAGGTGTCGTTCCTTCCGTAATGTTCAAATCGATTAGTGTTTGAATATAGATTGCATTGCTTGATTTGCTATCTACATCTTTAAAAATGTTGTTGTAACTAGGAGAAACCTCCAGATGGAATGCTAACACTAATATTTTAGCTAATTCGCCGCGAGTCATTACTTCATTGGGCATAAATGTGCCATTTGAATAACCAGACATAATGCCTGCATTTTGCAGTGCCGCTACAGATTTATAAAAATCGCTCCCCTTCGGAACATCTTTATAATAAGGGTCTTGGACATTTCTAGTATCCAATTTTAATGCAGTAGCCAGCATTTTTGCTACTTGTCCACGAGTTACATTGACATCTGGACGGAAGGTATTATCGGCAAACCCGTTAATTACGCCCTGAGAATACAATTTTAATATATCGTTATAATGAACCGAGTATTGATCTATGTCTGTAAAGGGAGAAGTAGCCGCTGCCGCCTTTTGTGGTGAAGGTACTACAACAGCAATCCCACTTGAAGCAAATACTGTTGCTATCAAGGCTTTATTTACTTTTTGGATTTTAGATTTATCCATTCCACTCTTCCTTTCACTTATGTATTTTGATACGTACAAATATCATTTTCATCATACCCTTTATATCGACCAAGAGCAGGCGAATCTTCATAGATAAATGTAAAATAGTCCAGTAAATTTATTGATAAATATAGCACTACGAGACTACTCGTACAGCCAAAAACTTCTATCGCATTTTACAACAACAAAAAAAGCCAAGGAGCATCGGTGCTCACTTGACTTTCACGATATATAGGCATACATCTAGTCGTACTTGTGATGTCATAAGGGAAAGGGGGATAACCTTACGTCTTGTCAAGTCGATCGAGAGATGTGACCCGAATTACATATCATTTGAACATAGTTAATGGTCATTTGGCGAATGACTTACAAATAGCTTGCCCAAATGATGTTTCCATTAATCAATTACCCCAAAAATCAAAAATATAAGCTTATTTTAATTAATTTTTACTTTATTTTTTGTACGGCAATCTTAACTTGATTTCGTCCAGCTTGTTTCGCCTCATATAAGGCTCCATCAGCCGCTTCAATTAACGCCTCTGTTGTAGCAGCCATTTCTGGATATAGGGCTATCCCTGCTGATAATGTTACGGGTCTACCACATGGACTTTCCGTTTCAGCCAATTTTCCCCTCAATTGTTCCGCCACTTGCTCCGCCTCTTTGGCAGTTGTATTCGGCAGAAGCATCACAAATTCCTCGCCACCATAACGACAGCATACATCCCCTTCTCGCCCTACAGATTGCATATGTTTGGCTAAAAACTGCAGGACTTTATCACCAACAGCATGACCAAATGTGTCGTTCACGCTTTTAAAGTGATCTAAATCTAGCAAAATAATGGCATGAGGCACCTTATTTTCTAACCACTCCTCCAGCATAGCATCCATCGTTCGTCGATTGGTAACACCCGTCAATGGATCTACGGTTGATTGATCCTTGAAAAATGTAACCTGTCCATGTAAAAACGATAGACTTCGAATTAAGACATTCTTCAACGAATGGGCTTCAAAGTACCAGTCACTGACTGACTTTAAGCCTTCTACATTTTTCTTATCTAGACTTTCTTCTGTTAACGTCGCTAATTGTTGTAAAGGATTAGCAATGCGAGTCGCTGCCCAAAGCACAATAACAATTGAAACAATCATAAGCGGTACAGATTTAATAATAACTTCTTGTACTCTATCGAATGAAGGTGCCAGTGCTACTTCTAAAGGCTTTTGGGCGACAACTCCCCAACCTGTGGAAGGCACTGTACTAAAACCGGCAAGCATTTTCACTCCTTTTGTGTTGTCAACGATTTGAATCCCACTCTTACCGGACATCACAGCCTGAACGACTTTATTTTTTGTGACAACATCATTGATACGGCTTGGGTCCTGATGATAGATCACACGTCCATCTGAATCTACAACATATACGTAGGAGCCATCCTTACTATAATGTTCACCTAATAACGTTTTAAAGGCGTTTGGTTCTTTTAGATAAATTGTTCCCGCTACCATCCCTAAGTACTCGTTAGATGCCGAAAAGATAGGTTGGGATATAAAAATAATGAGGCGTCCTGTCATCGCCTCGTAAGGCTTAGAAACTAGTGGTATTTTTTTGGCTAATGCCTCTTGTGCGCCAAGAGAAGTTAAAACCTCACCTTTAATTTCAATGGAGGGTGGTGATACAGATAAAACAAGCCCCTTTGCATTTGTTATGATTACTGAATTGAACATTTCATTTTGTAATCTTAGACGGTCTGTTTCTCTATTTAAAATTTGCTCATCATCCAAATTTTCACTCACTTGATTGGCGCTATAACTTAAAATTTGAAAGGCTTCATGAAGATAGGCGTCTGCTGTTGAAGCCAATTTCTGTGCATACACTCGATTTGTTTCAAGTGTATTTTCCTTTATGGAGTCAACATTCATTCTGTATCCGCCCCAAACACTTCCTATGCTTGTAAAGAAGAATGCAGCCATAGCTACTCCCATAATTAAATGCTTTAATTTTAACTGATGTGATTTCATTACTTCCCACCTATATATGTTAGTATGTTTATAATTTTTAACAATTAGTGCCTATTATAAGCAACAGCACTTCAATAGAAAAGGAATCTTCTGAAGAGACTCCTTCCGTTAAACGCTAGAACATATCTCTAGGATTGTATCAATAAAGAGGGTTGAATAATATGGCTATCCAGTAAACTTTCTCTTTCCAATAAGCTCTTTATTTCTCACTGAATTTTCTAATATTTGACAACAGTTGTCAGAAAGTTGATGCAGAATCTAAATTCTAAATTTTTTTACTTTTATTGTTATTCTGACATATAAAAGTAGCATTATTTATTCTATAATAAAATTAACATAGGCAAGGAAAGATTCATTCTGTTATAATACTGATTAAAATTAAATATTCTGTATTATTACAGTTTTGCACAACGCTTTTCGCACAATGGGGATTATGAGAAAAGCGCTACTCAACCATCCTTGATGGTCGTGTAGCCTACACAAAAAGGGGTTGAAAGATTTGGGTATTTTAGAGGGGTTAAAAATTCTCGATTTTTCTGCATTACTACCAGGGCCAATGGCAACAATGATTTTTGCTGATTTAGGAGCCGATGTCATACATGTTGAATCTTCCAAACGCGTCGATTTAACAAGAATTATGCCTCCTTACGATGATGATCATGAAGCATATATCCATCAACATTTAAATCGTTCTAAAAAATCGATCACGTTAAATTTGAAATCACCAGAAGCTATTGAAATTGTAAAATCTCTTGTACAAGAATATGACGTAATAATTGAAGGTTTCCGACCTGGGGTTATGCAAAGGCTCGGGATTGGCTACGAAGCTCTTAAAGAAATAAATCCACGGGTAATTTATTGTGCGATTACAGGCTATGGACAAACGGGACCATATAGCAATCGACCTGGGCATGATAATAACTACCTTTCATTAGCCGGTGTCCTTGATTATTCTCGCCATAAAGATAAAAAGCCTGTCTCCATGGGAATTCAGCTAGCTGATATTGCAGGTGGAACGATGCATGCTGCGATTGGGGTACTAGCCGCTGCCCTTCATCGTGAGAAAACAGGTGATGGTCAATTCATTGATATTAGTATGACGGATGCTGTATTTTCACTAAATGCTATGTATGGCTCAGCCTTTATTGGAGGTGGACGTGTACCACAGCCAGAACAGGAAATTTTAAACGGTGGTAGTTACTATGATTTTTATAAAACAAAGGATGGCCGCTTCTTCTCTGTCGGTAGTTTAGAGCCTCAATTTCGAAAATTACTTTGTGAAGCACTCGATATTCCTGAATTGATTGATAATACGTTCAATGATTCCTACTACACACAAATTCGTTTTAAAGAAGCTGTTCACGATGCTTTTTTATCGAAAACGTATGAGGAATGGCTAAGAGTATTTAATGAAGATTTTGAAGGTTGTGTGGAGCCTGTTCTCACATTCCCAGAAGCCTGTGAGCATCCACAGCTAAAAGCAAGAGAAATGATTGTTGCGATTCCTAAAGGGGATGGCACATTACAACAACAAATTGCTTCTCCTTTTAAATTTGATGGCTCTGCACCAGAATACAAGCATGTTGGTGCTAAGCTAGGTGAGCATAATGAGGAAATACTAAGTTCATTAGGCTACGATACTGAACAAATCAAGGCTTTAAAAGATAAAGGCGTTTTGGAATAAAAAAAGTGTCTAATACTGTCGATGAAGGACGTATTAGACACTTTTTTATACATAGGCACTAATAAATACTCGAAGATTTTCAAAATGATCATCAATTAATAAATATTTTTTATAGATTTCCATTAATTTCTCAAAAAGCTCGAATTGCTCCGTTACAAATAACACCCGTAAAATATTTAACATATGCAAGGAAGCACTCTGTGCCACGATATAGTAAGGGACATCCGGTTGACGATAATTTTGTCGCCACTCTTCTACTGACAAACCAATATGCTGTAGTGAGTTGTTCACCTGTAGAGCAATATCCTGTTGAACGTATGCCTCAATAGCAATTAGCTGTTCACTGCTATAGTTTTTTTGTACTAAAGAAGTATTTATTTTTTTGTTAGACGCTAATACATGTTCCTTTAAAAGCAGTAAGCCATCTTCATAACGTGTCGCTTTTACATAATGATCAAGTAAAATAGCATATAAGTTTTCTAAATAATTTAGTTGATAATTTTTTATAATTGCAGGTGGTGTAGGTTTCCGATTTGGCAAAAGATCTTTATATTCCAATAAAATTTCGATAGCATAATTATTTAAGCGCTCATCCTCTAATAAATATTCACCATAATGTATAACTTTTTCACTTTGCAGTTCTCTATTTGCTATATGAAATAAAATATAGGCAATTAACACTTTTTCCTTCTCTGTTAGAGCGTACATGGAGTATCGCCATTCCGCTTCAAATGAAGTTATAAAGTCTTTGACGCGATGATAGTCACCCTCCGATAAGCAATAATGTGTAACAATTTGGTAAAGTCGTAGCTGTTTCTTTGCCAAACAGCTAGATTTATTTTTATCCACATGAGTTATACACTTATCCAGTATCAGTTTATAGTTATTCACAAAGTTATCCACATGTTCACAGCTCATTTTCATAGAATGCTCGAAATGTCCCATTATTTCATAAAGAAATGTGAATTGTTCTAATGGTCTGTGGATAAAAAGTGAATAAACTTTTTTTGTGAACAGCCAATGCCAAAAAGATGTATGTTCCTTATACATCATATGCACTAAATACTCATCCTGAAATTTATATAACATAATTGTCTGTAGCTCATTCACTGGCATTTCCATCTGCATTCTTTTCCCAAAAACCAGCCAAATTAATCGTTCTAGGTCTATTGTATGTTGGGCAAAGAGCTGCTCAAAGAAAGTTTCTTTTCCTTTTTGCGTATAAAAAAAGGCATTGAGCCGATCATTCACAAATTTTGCATCTAAACCATATTTGTCAAAATACATTTGCATTTCTGTTGATGCACGGCCCCAATATTTACGTGCTGTGGAAAAGGCAATATTCATAGCCATTTCTTCGTTTACTAAAAATCGTTTGGGTAAGAGCGAAGTACCAAGTATTTTTGGATCTTCTTGCAGATCTACCTCTGCCTCTAGCCATGTTGCAAGTAAATTTTCAGCACCCTCTACATTACCTTGTTTATATGTCATGAATAATTGCTCATCACAGTCCAACAGCATACAATTGGAGCCTCCCATCAAGTTCGACCAACAAAGATCTACCCCTATCTTTAAAATTCATGTTTTTAACACTCTTTCTTCAATATAACAAATCTTACCTAACATATGCTAAAAAAATAGTGGTATGCCTATCAAAAATGCATGCGAATAAAAAAATCCA
This sequence comes from Lysinibacillus fusiformis, assembly GCF_003049525.1. Classification (GTDB taxonomy): domain Bacteria; phylum Bacillota; class Bacilli; order Bacillales_A; family Planococcaceae; genus Lysinibacillus; species Lysinibacillus fusiformis. Next base: position 51,183 of record NZ_PYWL01000010.1, read on the forward strand.
TCTATGAAGTGAATACTTCGCAGATGGCATCTTGATCACCAAAATTGTGGATATTTTCGTGTTTCTCTTAAATTATTTATTAACAGACCAAAGAAAACAATAATGACTGCCCCTATTAATACAGGCATAATTAAGTAACTCCAGCTATAGCCTCCTAAAATAATAATGATAGGATTGGCGCCCGCAGGTGGATGAATAATGCCTAACAAGGCCATGAAAAATATAGTTAACCCAACACCAAGGCTGATGGACAACATACTCGAACCTAATGTTGAATACAATACTAGACCAATACATGCAGAAACCAAATGACCACCGATAATATTTCGAGGCTGAGACAATGGCGCATTCCAAACGACAAATACAAGAACGCAGCTCCCGCCAAGAGATGCCATTAACCAAGGTGCATTTGTATAATTTGTTAACAAAAGCAACACAAAAATACAGATTAGACCACCTATCGCTCCAGTAAAGGCATCAGCAAAATTTGTCCGAGAGGGCGCATGTCCGCCTCCCTTCATCTTTAAAATAAAGGGCTTTATGATAGTCTTTTTTTCAATTTTATTTCCTACTCGCACTAATTCTGACATTCAGCACCGACTTTGCTATTTCTCTATTTTTTATACTTATATATTAATGGATATTAAACTTTTATCATTATATCAATCCATCATAACATTTCAATTCTAACTTCAAATTTCCGACAAATAATCACTTTTTCCACTCACAACTCCTACAAAAAAAGCAAACCTTTGAAAGTTTGCTTTCCTACAAATTGATTTGTTAATCGTATTGTTTTTTCACCGTTTTATAAATTCGGACCTTTTTCAGTATCGTTTTAGGTACTTGGAAAGTAGCTGTGACCATCCCTGGATGACGACCAATTTCTATAGAGCCTGTGATGGTTGCTCTATTTAATACCTCTGGTTCAGGTAACTCGAATAGCTTGGAAGCACGACGAATAGCATTATCAGTTGCCTCATTTAATGTTTTGCCAGAACCAACGATCGATACAGGGAATGCCTCTTCAACCTGCTTTACCCCAAATTCCTCTGCTAGTTCACGAGCACGACGCTTTTCTTCCTTTGTAAAAGGCTTTGCTGTATACGGTAAATCTTCCTCATTTGGTAGTAATATGGGACCTTCCAATGCTACTTTCTTCAAGACACTAACTTGAAGCTGTACAATTCCTGCTACATCAGTTGTATGTCCTGCAATCTCACCATCTCCCTGCATGGCATGCATATCTCCAATGTATACGCCACCGCCAGGAACCTTTACAGGACAAATAATCGTTGCACCTTCACGAACTCTGCTAATATCCATATGTCCATCAGTACGATGTAAATCCAATTCATCCTGTGTAAAGGCATATTCATGTGGTGCCCCAATTAAAAATGAACCAAAATCACCCGCATTATGAGAATCTGGCATTGCCTTTGAAGGGGTTGTACCAAGCTGACCTAAAAATGGGCGCATTCTGGCCATGACACCTATTATGTCACTTGGTGCTAGTGCAACAACGGGATTTTGAGTAGAGTTTTCAGGTGTTCTCATGTAATTTTTGGCATCAAGGGCAATACGACGGGCACCCTCTCGTCCAACCGTTACACCTATTTGCCCTTTATGATCAAACGTCATTGTGTAGCCATTCGTCATTTTGAATGGTGCTGTCTCTGTGTCACATGTCGAACAGCGAATTGCTTGAGGACCTATACCTTTAACAACTGTGCTTGGGTGGAGCTTGCCACAGCCTGGGCATTTTACGGAAACAAATGGATCACCAATGAATCGATCTGTAATCGCCTCATCATGACCAGAGGAAGTGGCCAGTGAAGTAACCTGAATAGACTTAATTTTAATGACGATGGCGTCCCCCACCTCAGCCCCCTCCACAAAAACAGGCTTCGTTACTTCATGTCCACCCCGTATAGTTGGTGTTAGCATGGGCCCCCAGCAGCCAGGTGTGGTATTGGCAATAATTGTTCCTCCATCTTTAACTGGCCCAAGCATTTCTTGTGAAGGGTCCAAAATACCATCTATGAACTCATTTACGAACAATGTCTCAGCGGCTTGCGGTTGCTGTATAAAGTCACTTTCTAGTCCCTCTTTGTCAAGCACTTGCAATTCGTTTGTCATTTTTCGTCACGCTCCTAGTTTGTCTTTTTATGTATGAGATTATATGTAAAAAAACGCTCTCCACATACGCAGAGAGCTATTTTTTTCTATCATGAGCAGCCTAAACTACTTGGCACAATTAATTATTCATATATAAATCAAAAATATGTGAGAAATCTTCTTTTTTGTACTGATCTTTATGATCAATCATCCAAGTATTCGCAAAGCGGGTAATTGCCTCAAATGATGCTGATGGAGAAATATTATCATTGCCAATTCGTCCAAGTGATGAAGAAGCAATATGTAAGCTTTTTTCTGCTACTTCTAACTTATAGGCATTGTTCTTTTGTTCGTAGCTAATCGCATGTAGTGCTTTATATAAATCTTTAATGTCATCAATAAAGCGTTTATGAATGTCGATGGAAAGTGGAGAATTACCGATTGTAAACTTAATTTCGACATCAAGGTCAATTGTTCCTGCTGTTTCGAGAAAAACATCTGTAATAGCGTACATAGAATAGTCATAGCGACGTAGTAATCGTTTTTTACTCATAGCGCTTTCGCCATCTACATGGAGAATGGCACGGTTTGTAAAGCAGTATTCATCTGCCTTCGTTTTAATTAAAAAGTAAATTTTCTCATCAATTTCATGTAGTATAAAATCATCTGCATCTGTTTTATCATAATCCTCTCGTTGAACGACTACTCCAATATCAGATAATCCTAATGCATCCGCAGCTATTTTTTTAAACATTGCCATTCCTCCTCATTCGTTTATACTCTTTTTACGTTTAATAGCTGTAAAGGTTTCATTCCCCCAAGTTCATTTTTAATAATTGTGAACGTAAGTATACAAAGTCTTTTCTTAGTAATACTTCATTTACTCTTTTCAGTACATTTCATTTATAATGATGTTCATAACATATAAAGATTCTTTCAAAAAGAAAGTATTCATTAAAAGAAAGGTTGTGTGAATAAATGCAAGAGCCAACCATATTAGTAGTCGATGATGAGGTAGATTTAGCTAATCTTCTAAAGGTAAGTCTGCAAAAAGAAGGCTATAAACAAATTTATACAGCTGGCTCCATTCAGGATGCTTGGACAAGCTTTCAGCAAACAAGTCCCGATATTGTGCTTCTAGATGTCATGCTTCCTGATGGGGAAGGCTATGATTTATGTAGACGAATCCGCGAAGTATCGCATGTACCCGTGCTCTTCATGTCTGCTAAAAATGAAGAAATTGATAAAATTTTAGGACTTGCCATTGGAGGCGATGATTATATTACAAAACCCTTTAGCCCTAAGGAAGTTGCCTACCGTGTAAAGGCACAGTTACGTAGAGCTGGCTATCAAACACACGATACAATTTTGAGCATTTCAGAAAAAACGATACAAGTTGGACCCTTCCAGCTTAACGCTGATGAAACTGAAGTACACAAGGATGGGGTTTTATTGGAGTTAACGGCTAAGGAAATTGGTTTAATGGCATGTTTTATGAACAACCCTAATCGCATTTTAAGTAAAGAGACTCTTTTTGAGCGTGTCTGGGGAGAGGATTTTTTCGGTTCTGATAATACAGTCATGGTGCATATTCGACGTCTGCGTGAAAAAATTGAGCAGGATGCCTCTAAACCTTTTTTTATCACAACTGTAAAAGGCCTTGGGTATAAGTTCGTCATACCAAAAGAGGCGCAAGGATGAAGTGGAAATTGACCGCACGCTTCCTCTTTTCTGTTCTATCCATTGTGATCATCGTTATTTTCGTCAATACAGCCATTCTCATGGGGCTCCTGTCATATAGACTTATTAATGATTCTCATGGAGCTACTGAATCGAAAGAAGAAGACTTCGTACGGAATTTTCAGCAGTACATTGAAATAGGAAATGGAGCAGCTTCTATAAGTACAGAAGGACTCGAACAGTTGCATCAGCGAAATGCTTGGATTCAATTACTTGATATGAATGGTCAAGTCATTGGTTCTCAATTTGCTCCAGAAGAAGCACCTTCCCATTACAAACCCATTGATTTGATACAAGTGTACAAATATAAAGAATTTGATGCTGATACGACAGTTTATGTTGGTGTCAAAGATGAGGTTAGTTATCTTGTTGGCATTAAAGGGAGTAATGTTGCAAGATTAGTCATGCATATTTCTGGCCCTTCTTTGTTGCAGTTTGCTGGTAAATTCGGATTATTCATTGTTATTGCTGATTTAATAGTCGCTGCATTGGTTGGCTGGCTATTTGGTCGTACGCTAACGACGCCTCTCTATGCCTTGATAGAACGCATTCGTCATTTAAAAAACCATGAGCATCAGTCAGTTAAAACACCTGGTGGTGTATATAAAACTGTTTTTGAAAATTTAAATGAAGTATCTAGAGAACTAGCTTTACATGAGCAGGAACGCAAACGTCTTGAAGTGATGCGTGAGGAATGGATTAGCAATGTCTCTCATGATATGAAAACACCGCTTGCCTCTATTCGTGGCTATGCAGAGCTTTTAGACGACGAGACACTCACCTCTCAAGAACAGGCCGAGTATGCTCAGATTATCGAGAAACAGTCATTGCATATGCAAGAGTTGCTCGATGACTTAAATTTAACGATGCGCTTAAGACATCAGCAACTACCGCTCACTCTACAAGACGTCAACATGGTACCGTTTATTCGTGAGATTGTGATTGATACATTAAATACCCCACAGTTTGAACTTGCCAATATAGAGTTTGAAGCAACCTCAGAAAACTATCACCATCTCATTGACGAACATTTTATGCGCAGAGCTATCATGAACTTTTTACACAACGCCCTACTTCACAACACGCCTGATGTATCTGTCCATGTATCTATCGATAAAGACTCCATTACGATAGCGGATAATGGCAAAGGGATCTCCGCGGAGGATTTAGAGCATATTTTTGAGCGCTATTACCGCGGTACAAATACGGATAATACAGTTGGTACCGGCTTAGGCACCGCCATTGCTAGAGATATTATTGAAGCCCATGGAGGTACTGTTACTATTACTTCAGAAGAAGGTAAGGGTACCACCGTTACCATTTATTTAAAAAAGGAGCAGCCCTAGTTTGACTAGTGGATGCTCCTTTTTGCTATTTCATTTGATCTTGCGCTTTATTCGGTAACTCGTGGAATTTCACCTCATCATAGGAAGAGACTTCTGTTTCTTTTTTGACATAAAGCTTTAAATAAGCATCATGGCGTAAATTTTTGTGAGCGGAGAATTTTAATGTTTTTTCTTCCCCATTTTTATTGTAGGCAGGCAGCTCATACCAATACATTTTAAAAATTTCACCATTACTTGCCTTATACTCCTCTACCTCACCATCAGCCGTAATATGGACATAATAAGTGTCTTTATTTAAACGGTTAAAGTCTACAGTCATCAATACAACTAACCCTGCTACGAATAAGATAAGCAATGCACCTATTCCGAAAAATACTTTTTTCATATTAATTCCCCTGTCTTACAATTTTGTAGAACGAACGTACAGTAAATATATAATAGATGAAATAAATAGCAGAATACGCAATCATCCATAATATGACTGGCTTCGTAATATTCATACCAAATAACTGTGAAAATGCTAGTAACGCAAATGCACTATGCACAATACCTACGATCAGCGGTGCACTAAAGATGACAGCCACTTGTCCGGCTACAGTCTTTAAGATTTGCTTACTGTTTACACCAATTTTATTTAAAATCGCATATTTCGCCTGATCTTCCTCGGCTTCCGTTAAGATTTTGAAATAAATGATACTTCCTGTTGCCGCTAGGAAAACTAGTCCAAGGAAGCTACCAACAAACAGTAATGCACCTACTGTGGCTATACTATCCTCATAGCTTTGTGGAACACTAGAGAAAGATTCTTGTTGTTCTGTCGACAATTGCTTGACTATGTCTTTTGACACGGCCTGTTGTTTCAAATCATTGTCTAAACCAATAGCCTGCATCTTTACCTCTTCTGCATTAGTCGCAGCAAACTCTTGATCATTCACGACAAGTACAGTCCCCGCCGGAATAAAGTTAAGAACGCTCTCTGTGTACATTTTTTCCACATGGAAGGAATCACCATTTTTCAGTTTGAAATCTTCCCCAGTAAAGTCATGTGAAAATCGTTCATCATAAGCTGCGTCCAGCAGCACGGCCGATCCACCAGCAATATGCAGGTTTTGATCCTTACCTTGTAATTTTGCTAAACGATTATAATCAGATTCCTTAAGTAATGTATATTCGAAAAATGAAAATTCATTATCGACACGTAAATTCTTCACAGACAGTGATTCATGATAGATAACGTCTTTCTGTGAAAACTCGACGGGATCGCCTTTCCACATAAATGTATTGGGCAGCATCTGACGTACAGATGCTTCTGCATTATAATACATACCAAAGACGCCACCGCCTGCTGTAATTGTCGTTGCACTTAAAATGGCAATAATCGACAATGACTTAGCATTTGCGCGGATACGATACAATAACTGGGAAACTCCGATTAAATTTAACCCTTTCCATGACCAAGATGTCGCTCTTTTTAAAGCTGTTAACACAAAGACACTTACACTATGGAATAAAAGATATGTCCCGACGATAGTTACGCCGATGACCATTAGTGGCGTGCCTAGAACCGTAAAGAATCGCCAAATTTCACTCGTAAACATATCAGAGGAAGCTGTATAATAACCAAATGCGATAAGCGCCGTTCCTAAAACAGCAGCTACTAAAGAGGCACGTGGAATTTGCTCACCCTGTTTTTCTGCATGAAATAAGTCAATCAATTTAAATTGGTAAATAACACGATAGCCCTGTAACGACGTAAATAAAAACAGTATTGTAAAAATGACTGCTGTATTCAACAGTGCCTCTACCGAAAATGTTAGGCTTCCAACAATTTCATACCCCATTAAGCGGACTAATATCATTAATAATCCTTGAGACATAAAGAATCCTAAACCGATGCCCAATACTAGAGAAACTAACCCTATGACTAGATTCTCGAAAAACAGCATGAGACCAATCTTTTGCTTACGCACACCTAATAGTGAATAGAGTGCTACTTCCTTTTTCCGTTTCTTCATAAAAAATGAATTAGAATAGGCCATAAAGATGACAATGAAGAACAATAAAACAACAGATGATGCACTCATCAATCCTTTAATTTGCTGAGAGGATTGTTTTAAGGCTGAAAGATCATCATTATATTTCAGTGTCACAAATGTAAAGTAAATGACGATACTGAATACCATTGAGGCAATATATAAAAAATAGTTGGATAGATTACGTTGAATATTTTTACGCGCTAAACTAAATAACGTCATTTACTCCACCCCCGATGCTTGACAGCACCTGTAGAATCTCTTGGAAAAATTGTTTCCTTGTTAGAGTCCCACGATGAATTTCCTTGGATAACTGCCCGTCCTGAATAAATAGTATGCGCTGACAGAAGCTCGCTGCAAAAGCGTCATGAGTAACCATCATAATGGTTGCCGCCTGTGTTTGATTTAAATCACTTAAACTTTCCAGCAAATCGGTTGCTGATTTTGAATCAAGTGCACCTGTAGGCTCATCCGCAAAGATTAATTTCGGTTCTGTCACTAAAGCTCGTGACGATGCTGTACGCTGCTTTTGCCCGCCCGATATTTGATAAGGATATTTATCCAATAAATCACTAATGCCGAACAATGAGGCAATACGATCAACTCTAGCGCTAATAGCCTTTGTTGGCATTTTTGCAATAGCCAACGGCAAGACTATATTTTCACGTACCGTTAAAGAATCAAGTAAGTTATAGTCTTGGAATATAAATCCTAAGTTATCACGACGAAAATCAGCCAATTCAGCATCTTTCATACGCGCTAAGTTCGTATCACCAATTATGATTTCACCAGTCGTCGGTGTATCAATCGTAGCTAATACATTAAGAAGCGTAGATTTCCCAGCCCCTGAAGGACCCATTACGCCCACAAATTCACCTTTATTTACTTCAAATGATATATTAGATAACGCTGTAAAAGTATTAGCGCCCTTGCCGTAAGTTTTCTCAACGTTTTGTACCTGTAATAATGGCGTCATATACGCTCCTCCTCTTCTTTCTGACTTTAGTATACGCCCCCAAACTTACAGTAAAATTGTCGCAAGCTTACAGCAACCTTAAATCATCTATTCTCAATAAATTAATATGTGTTATCCAAATACATTGCCTTTTTTGCTTAATTGATAAAAAAAAGATTCATACACAGTCTGTGCATGAATCCTTCTAACTATTAGGTTAAAACTTTTTTAATATCATCTTCAAAACTACTTGGTTTATCTGCCGATGCGTAGCGTCCAACAACCTCGCCATCTCGATTCACTAAGAATTTAGTAAAATTCCATTTAATGCTGTTGCCTAAAAAACCTTTAGAATGTGAAGTGAGATAATCAAAAATCGGATGTGCTTCCTTACCATTCACCTTAACGATTTTATGCATTGGGAAGGTTACCCCATATTCCAGTCGGCATTGTGAAGCGGCTTCTTCAGCAGTTGCCAGCTCTTGCTTGAATTGATTGGACGGGAAACCTAGTACAACAAGACCTTCTTCCTGATACTTTTCAAAGAGACCTTCTAATTCCTCGAATTGAGGTGTAAAGCCACATTTTGAGGCAGTATTGACAATTAACATCGGCTTTCCTTTATAACGCTCTAGGCTATAGTCAGTACCATCTTCTAACGTCACGTTAATATCATAAATACTCATTGCTCTCTACCTCCTATTTATAAACGTCCATTCATTCTTGCCACCTGTTGTAAAGGATCCCATACGCCATTAAATGGCGGTGCATAAGCTAAATCTAAATCTAGCAAATCTGGTAATGTCATTTTACTATACAATGCGGTTGCAAACACATCAATACGCTTATCAACACCCGCTGGCCCAACAATTTGTGCACCTAATAGCAACTGATCTCGTTTACGTACAACTACCTTAATGTACATACGTTGTGCACCTGGATAATAGCCTGCAATATGGCGAGCTGATAATTTAAAGGCCTCGTAATCAAAGCCAAGCTCTTTCGCATGGCTTTCATTTATACCAGTGGTAGCAATTGTTAAGTTGAAAAATTTTAAAATAGATGTCCCCACAATGCCTCTGAACGGTGCAAACTTTCCTGACATATTAAGACCCGCAAGACGGCCCTGTTTATTGGCAGTTGTCCCCAAAGGTATATAATCTATGCGCTCCTTCACAATATTAAAATGAGTGGCACAATCTCCTGCCGCATAAACATTCTCCACCGAAGTTTCTAAATGTCGATTGACGATAATAGCCCCATTTTTTGCAAAAGCTATACCAGTACCTTCTAAAAACTTTGTATTGGGTCTAATACCTGAAGCAACGATGACTAAATCTGTTTCCAAGACACCATTATTTGTGATGACCCTTTCCACTCGTTTATTCCCTTCAAAAGCTTCTACATCTGTATTTAATAATAGCTCTACATTGTTCTTTTTTGCTTCTTCATGAACATGTTGGGCAAGCTCTTCATCTAAAATTTTTGCCACATGGCTTCCTCGTTGGACAAGTCTTACCTTTTTCCCACAGGCATGTAATGTTTCTGCCATCTCTAAGCCGATATAGCCGCCACCAATAATAGTTACCTGTTCAATATCAGGCGTTAAATCAGCCATTAAGTCTTCTAATTGAGGAATTGTTTTTACGGTGTGGATACCTTCTAGTTCGACACCTTTTTTAACAGGTACAACTGGATCTGCCCCTGTTGCAATAAGAAGCTTATCATAGGAAATTTCAAATACTTCGCCATTTGCCTGTATCCCCGAAACAACCTGCTTCTCTACATCTACCTTTTCTACCTCATAGCCAACTCGTGCATCGATGCCATATTTACCTCGAAAAGTTTCAACATCTCTTGCAATCAATCGTTTGGTTGATGAAATACGACCATCTACAACATATGGCAATCCACATTGTCCATATGAATAAATAAAGCCACGTTCTAAAGTAGTTATTTCCGCTCCTGGTACATTACGATAGATTTCCATAGCTGCAGACATCCCTGCAGCATCTCCCCCAATGATGACGTATTTCATTCCACTTGCCCCCTTATTTTTTCCTTGTTGCCATTAAATCTGCGTAATGGTCGATATACAAACGACGCTTTCCTCCGCTAACAATGACACGTATAACATGAATAGCTATTATCATTGTAAGTGCAAAACCTCCTAATGAGGCTAGTAAAGAAATGACAATTTGCAGAACATAAAATGGTGAATCCATATCTAATTGAATATCACCAACTGTTGAAATGGCCTCTAATAGACATACGGTCGCAACAATCGCTACACAGCGTCTCCATGATTGCCTTACTATACTTTTGCCTTTCTTATTGACCATGGTAAAGCGCATAATTTTCATACCTACTGTTGCGCCATTCATTATACTTGGTATGAAGCCAAAGATAGTCATGTATAGTGCAATGACAACTAAGAACTCAAAAGTGCCACTATAACCCGTTAGAGCGCCGATAATGAACAAAATTACTTGTACGATAAATAAATCAATAACCAATGCTAGTAAAATGGATATTGGTTTTACAATATCCTTTTTTTCCATTTCCGCAGCTTTAGCCTCGACCTCTTCATGAGAAGGAAATAGTGCCCACACGATAGGAGCTAAAAAGAAGCCTAATAATGCACCTACACTGTTTAGCAATAAATCATCCACATCAAATATGCGGTAGGCACAATTAAAAATGCCATAAATACCTGTTCTTTGTGTGATCTCATAAAACAATGTTAGCAAAAAGCTTATTATAAATGCACGTTTCCAGTACCTTCTTTCTTGAAGAAAATAACGCAAGTACACACCGAATGGCATTAATAATAGGAAATTAAAAAATGCTTGATAAAATGCTTGCTGTTTTGTGATAGCAAGCCATGTCGATGGATTGCTTAAGACAACGCCACTGTCCTTTAAAATATCCTCGACAAATTGAAATAGTCGTAAATTTGTATGGACTGTATCTGGCGATTGAAGTGAGCAAGTATCCCTTGTAGAAGGGAATGGCAGTAATACTAAACAGAGTGCAGATAAAAAGTAAAAAATAAAGGAGAACATAATAATGGTTTTCGACATAGACAAGTAACTATATTTTCGATACGTATAAATTAGCCATGGAATAAAAAGAACAAATGATAAAATAATGGTTATGAAAAATGCAATAAGAATGGATTGCGTGTAAGTTGACATATATAAGCACCTCTCTATTTAAACTGCCCGAATTAATGAAACCTAAAACTCAGTTTAATCCACACACTCTACGCGAATATGTCATTAAGCTTACATAATCCTTAAGTCCATCCATTCACCCCAGATTTTTGAGCAATGCGATGCTGATCAAGCCGACATAAATCCCTTGCTCATAAAGCGCTCCTGTAGGTAGCAGACTTCTACATCATCAAAATAAAAAAACAGGTAAAGAATATACTCTCTACCTGTTTCGTTTTATGACTTTGTTATTTCCTCTTTACAAAATGCTAAAATTCCCTCTAGTTCATCATCCTCTAAAGCAAAATCTAAGTATTCACCCTCTGCCTTTTCCATGATGAAGTAATTTAAAATATATGGCTCATCTGCCTTTTCACCAATAAGAACACGAATTTCAATACCTGCTTCGTGAAATAGCTCATCTTCTTCATCAATTTCAATATCTAAAATAAATTCGTAACGCTTCCCTTCTATAATATTGGTTGGGTCTAAAATTTCTTCCATTGAGAATTGTGTAATTTCCATAATGCTAGCTCCTTTATCTTTAGCTGTTCCTTTCTATATTAAATCAATTTCAGCATGGGTCAACAAGAAAAGCCATATACACTTGTAAGTAATTATGCCAAAATAAAGTAGAATCTACCCTAGCGTAAACTGTACCTACATAAAAAGGAGGCTTTTACTTGAAAGATTTATTATATTATCAGGACGTTATGTTACGTGAGTTTGATGCTCATATTCTTAGTAAAGAAACCGACGAATTTGGTCGTCATTATGTTGTGTTATCTAATACTGCATTTTATCCAACTGGCGGAGGACAACCCCATGATACTGGCACATTGAATGGGATTGAAGTGATAGATGTAGAGAAAGTCGGAGAAGAAATTCGCCATTATATGCAGGGTAATGTATCAGAATTGGAAGGCTTCGTGCACGGTACGTTAAATTGGCCTAGGCGATTCGACCATATGCAGCAACATGCTGGTCAGCATATTTTAACAGCGGCATTTGTAGAACTTTTTGATGCTCAGACGGTTAGTTTTCATCTAGGAAGTGAGCATGTCACAATTGATATTGCTGTCGATACTTTGACAGAACAACAGCTCACAGCAGCCGAAATACGAGCTAATGAAATCATTTTAGAAAACCGTCCGATAGAAACTACGTGGATTACAGAAAAAGAACTGTCCGATTTTAATCTTCGGAAAGAAGTTGCTGTAACTGGAGATATTCGACTTGTCATCATTCCAGACTATGATAACAACGGCTGTGGTGGCACTCATCCAACATCTACTGGGCAGGTCAATGCCATAAAAATTCTAGGTACTGAAAAAATGAAGGGCAATGTGCGCGTCTCATTCGTTTGTGGTCAACGTGTTTTAAACGAACTTGCTATGCGTAAAAAAGTATTAGGTGATGTGGCACGCCAGCTAAGCGTTCCTGAGGTAGAAGCGGCTACAGCCCTCGCTAAAATACTAAGCGCTCAGAAACATACCGAAAAAGCACTTGTTGCAGCCAAAGAGGAGCTCCTAACATACGAAGCAAAAGCGCTCGTTTCAAATAGCTCAGGTCTTGTTGCTGCTGCTTTTCAACAACGAACTATGCAAGAACTACAAAAATTAGCTCGCACGATTGTTTCTGAACAAGAAGATATGGTCACTTTGCTTGTTTCTGAAAGTGAAGGCAAGCTACAGTTCGTTGCAGCTAGAGGGAAACATGTATCTAAAAGCATGAAGGCTATTGCCGAAAAGGCATTACCGCTCATTAATGGTAAGGGTGGCGGAAGTGATCAAATGGTGCAAGGTGGCGGCGAATGTATTATTTCTAAAGAAGAACTTCTAGAAGCTATGCAAAACGTTTAATAAGGCTAACAAAAGAGGAGCTGTCCAATTATGACAGCTCCTCTTTCTTTAATATTTAAATTTTTGAATGGCCCCATATAATCGTTTGGCCATTGCTGATAGTTTTTCAGTTTGATCATTCATCGTTGTAACTGTATTTAACTGTTCTGTTGTAGCATCTGTTACCTCATGCACATAATCACTTGCAGCATGTGCTGTGGCAGCCATTTCTTCCATAGACGCTGAAACTTCCTCTGTATTGGCAGACATTTGTTCAGCAGAGGCATTCATTTCTTCAACTTGGCCAGCTATTTCTCCAACAGCTTGAACTATTTCCTCAAAGCGTTCACCCACTGCCTCAATGGATGCTAATCCTCGTTCCACATTATCTTCACCTAATTCTGCTGCCTTCACCACCTCTAATGTGTACGATTGAACACGCTCAATTAACACATTAATTTTAGTAGCAGACTCGGCTGTTTGCTCTGATAACTTGCGAACCTCTTCTGCCACAACGGCAAAGCCTTTACCAGCATCTCCGGCTCGTGCAGCTTCAATAGATGCATTGAGTGCTAATAAATTTGTTTGATCAGAAATAGCTGCAATCATATTAGAAATTAAGTTAATTTCCTCTGACTCTTTTTCTAATTTATGAATAATCATCAGCTCAGCCTTTGTCCCTTCCTGAATCTCATTCATGCGACAGATTGATTGCTGGACAGCATCATTACTTTCACTAATTTTCTGGGAAATAAAATCTGTATTTGAGGCAATAGTTGAAGCTACTTCAGCTACATTTTGTATACCTAGTGCCATTTGCTCCATAGCAGAAGCACTTTCCTCTGCCATCACAGTTTGGCTTTGTGCTCCTCTATCTATTTCATTGATAGCGCCTGCTATTTGTTTAGAATGTTTTGTTACAGCCATTACATCTCCCATTAAATCACATGAAGCTTCATTCACAGTTGTCGCTTCATGGCTCACTTTTGCTATCATTTCTCGCATATTTACAGTCATGCGATCCAATGCACGCGACATTGTCCCCATCTCATCAATACGTTTCAAATACTTCTCAGGAATCTCTTGTGTAAAGTCTCCCTCTGATAAGCCTTCGCTAATACGGAGAACATGACGAAGTGGTCTACTAACAGATCGTGAAATAGCAAATGAGATAAATAGCCCTAGTAACGAAACAATAATAGTTGTGACTATAAAATTAGTCTTGAGCTTAGAAAGCCCTGAAAACATCTCATTTTCTAAAGCAATAACGCCCATTTTCCAACCATTATCAAGTGTATGGTAGCCCATTAAGTTTGTACCTGCATCCTCTGTTTCAAATGAAAAATAACCGCTTTTATGTGCAATCATCTCTTTTGCAGCCAATGCTCTCCCTGTCATTACACCTGTTTCTTCTGCTTCCTTGATGGGGTTATTTTGCTCTTTCACATAGGAATGATTATTATGGCCAATGATGGTTCCTTTAGCGTCTAACATAAATGCATACCCACTGTTTCCAACTTTAATATCCTCTACAATATTGGACAAATAATAGCCATCCATACGAGCTAGTAGTAATGCTTTCTCACCTGATACTGTGTCGATTGGAGAGACAATTAAAATAACAGGTTCTCCGGTTACGCGGCTAATCGTAATTTCGGACATAACGGATTTACCCGTAAAGCCCTCCTTTACATAATCACGATCACCTAAATCCGCAGTAGTATCATCCAAATAATGAGCGATTCCGTCAGCTTTAATAATGCCAAACCCAAGATAATTTTTATTATCCGCAAGACGTTTCGATAAATATTGTTTTTGCTTGTCAAAATCCATACTACGTACTGCCTCTTGCTCTGCTATTGCCTCAACCTCTACTAACGTTAATTGAAAGTGTTCTTCTATGTATTGTGAAACATCCTCAGCTCTAGATACCAAGTTTGATTCCACTTGCTCATTCATTGCCTTCGTACTATTTATCCAAGTAGACAGTCCCAGTGTCCCACATGTCACAAATACAAGAGCTATAATGGCAACGACTAATTTACCGCCAATTCCTTTTATCCACATTCCTTTTACTCACTTCTTCCATTTTTAGCTATAAAATTCAGTTATTTATGCATTACTTTCAGAGTAAAGTCAGCAAAAGGAGAAGTCAATAAAACTTTTCCAATAAGATTAATTAATGTATAATAATACCATTTACCCTATCGCTATAGTGCTAACAATTTTCTACATTTTTTTAACTTATCGGTATCTTTTGCTATAGGTAGACAAAATTCATTGGCTTTAATGGATGAAATTAAAACTTTTCCCAACAAAAATTGATTATAATTCACATTTTTTGCTGATTATTAGAAATAGGATAGATTCAAAACATTTTGAGGGGAGGATTACGATGAGTTCAGATAAGAACAATGTTTCACGTCGTGACTTTTTAAAGACAACTGGTATTGCTGCTGGTACATTAGTCGGCGGTGGATTAATTGGAGGACTAGTAGGCTACAACATCAATGGTAAAGGTACTTCTACTCTGGAGCATGATGGACACGGTACTACAAATGAGGCTCTTGGTTCGCCAAAAGCAAAAATGTTTTTTAGAAATGAAAGAGATTTCAGTATTTTATCAAAGGCTACAGAACGCATTTTTCCTGAAGATGATTTAGGGCCAGGTGCTATAGGATTGGATGTCCCTTATTTTATCGATCATCAATTAGCAGGAAATTACGGGAGTAATTCTAAGGAATATATGCAAGGCCCTTTTGATGTAGGTTCCCCTACTCAAGGCTATCAAAGCCGCCTAACGCGAGCTGAAATTTTCAGACAGGGCATTCAAAAAATGGACGATGAGGCGCAAAAACGTTTTAAGAAGAGCTTTAACGATTTGGATGGTAAACAGATCGATGAAATTTTAACAGCCTTTCAAAAGGGTGAAGTTGAAATGGTTGGTGTACAATCAGCATTCTTCTTTACACTGTTACGAGCCGCTACATTAGAGGGTGCTTATTCTGACCCAATGTATGGAGGGAATCGTAATATGGATGGCTGGCGCATGAAGAACTTCCCTGGCCACCAAATGGCTTATATATCACAAATTGAAGATAAGAAATTCCAAAAAATTGAGCCTAAATCTTTGGGCAACCACTAAGGGGGTTAAAACATGGCCAAAACATTACCAAGTGTAGACGTTGTAACAGTTGGTGTAGGGTGGACAGGTGGTATCGTTGCTGCTGAATGTGCAAAAGCCGGTTTAAAGGTAGTTGGTTTAGAGCGAGGGCAAAAGCGTGGTACTGAAGATTATTTAAACGTTCATGATGAATACCGTTATGCCATTCGTTATGATTTAATGCAAAATCTATCCAAAGAAACGGTTACTTTTCGCAATGATCGTAATATGAAGGCATTACCGATGCGCCAGTTAGGTTCCTTCTTACTCGGAGAGGGGCTAGGAGGATCAGGAACACATTGGAACGGAATGACGTATCGTTTTTTACCCTATGATTTCCAAATAAAAACGCTAACCGATAAACGTTATGGTCCAAACAAACTTGGGCCAGATTATCTCATTCAGGATTGGGGATTAACATACGATCAACTTGAGCCTTATATGGACAAGTTTGAAAAAACAGCTGGTATTTCTGGAGATGATAAAAATACATTTAGCGGAAAACGTTCAAACCCTTATCCAACCGGACCTATGAAGAAAACGCCGATGCTTATGCAATTTGAAAAGGCGGCACAGGACTTAAAGCTAACACCTTATATGGTGCCATCAGCAAACGTCTCTGAGGTTTATAAAAACCCAGATGGTGAAACAATTAATGCTTGCCAATATTGTGGCTTCTGCGAACGTTTTGGTTGCGAATATGGCGCAAAATCCTCTGCAGAAATTACAGTTGTCCCCACTGCATTAAAAACAGGTAATTTTGATTTACGCTACAATTCCAATGTTGTTGAAATTTTAAAACAAGGCAATAAGGTTACGGGTGTAAGATATATCGATACCGTATCAGGAGAAGAATTTATTCAGCCTGCCAACGCTGTCGTTTTAACGAGTTACGTCTTTAACAATGCCAAGCTATTAATGGTCTCTGACATAGGTGAAAGATATGATCCTACTACTGGTAAAGGGACACTTGGACGAAATTATTGCTATCAAATCTTACCTGGGGCTGCTGGTTTCTTTGATGAACAATATAACACATTTATGGGGGCAGGCTCTTTAGGCATGTGTGTAGACGACTATAATGGCGACAATTTTGACCATAGTGAATTAGATTTTATTCATGGTGGAAACATCGCTCTTACACAAACAGGGACCCGACCAATTGGGTCAAATCCAACCCCTCCTGATACACCTACATGGGGACCAGAATTTAAAAAGCAATCTATTCATTACTATACACGTTCATTCGGGATTGGTGCGCAAGGTGCATCCATGCCACATAAGCAGAATTATTTAACATTAGATCCAACCTACAAGGATGCATATGGGCTTCCATTAATGCAACTAACGTACAACTTTACGGATCAGGATCGTGCGCTTCATAAATTTATCTCAGCGCGTGCAGCAGACCTTATGAAGCAAATGGGCGCAAAAACAATCGTCCCAAATGCTGAAATTACCGATTATAATATCGTGCCCTACCAAACAACCCATAACACAGGTGGGACTGTTATGAGTTTAACGCCAGAGCAAGGTGTCGTGAATAACTACTTGCAGCACTGGGATGTTGATAATCTCTTTGCTGTAAGCGCTGGAAACTTTGCACATAATAGCGGCTACAATCCAACTGGAACGTTGGGAGCACTAGCCTATCGTTGTGCAGAAGGTGTCATAAAGTATAGTCAATCAGGTGGCTCTTTAGTATAAAAAAATCATTCTAAAGGAGGCAAGACTTATGGGAGGTCTAGGAGCAATTGGTGTACCTGGGTTAATTATTATTTTAGTTATTGTATTAATTGTATTTGGCCCAAAAAAATTACCAGAAATCGGTGGAGCAGTTGGTAAAACGTTTGCAGAATTTAAAAAGTCCACTAAGGGACTTATAGACGATGACGATGATGATGATTCGGTGAAAAAGGTCGAAAAAAAATCTGATGCTTCGTAGGAGGGTTTCCTATGGATCCTTATGAGGATGGAAAAAGAAAGTTTTTAAGCCCTCTTGATAAACCACAAGCTGAGCCTCCGTTACCTATGGAGGCTTTAGTTGAAATACAAGCGAAAAAAATGGAAGAGCAGCATATAGCAGATGAACCTCTTATACCGGTTAACTCGTTATTAGAACATCTTTCAGAACTACGTAAACAAATAATAAAAGGGCTAACGGTCTTTATCTTATTTTTTATTGTTGTTTTTTCTACTATTAATATATGGTTCCCCTTTGTAACTCGTGGTCATTCTCTCATTATTTTAGGACCGCTTGAGGTCGTTAAATTTTATATGACTATTTCAACTACCTTATCATTTGGTCTTGCTATGCCATTTCTTGTTCATTTTTTGTGGAGTTTTGTAAAACCAGGGCTAAAGGAAGCGGAAAGTCGATTTTTAGGACTCTATGCACCCGTTATGCTGGCACTGTTCTTATTGGGAATCGCTTTTGGCTATTTTGTTGTAAACCCTCTAAGCTATTCATTTTTAGTCGGCATAGGTGCTACCAATTTTGATGTCATGGTATCCGCTAGTGAATATATGCATTTTTTAATTATGACTACAGTACCGCTTGGACTATTATTCGAATTACCCATCGTTGCCCTGTTTTTATCAGCTATTGGAGTACTGACCGCTGAATCCATGAAAAAAATACGAGGCTGGTCATATATCGGAATGGGTGTAGGCTCCGCTGTCATAACACCGCCCGATTTTATTAGTCAACTCCTCGTATTAATACCTATGATTATTTTGTATGAAATAAGTATCTATCTTGTCAAACGCATAGAACGAAAACAAATTGAAAGCACTGCGTAAATTTTACGCAGTGCTTATTTTTTCTTTAAATCCATGACAATAATTTCTGGTAGATTAAAAATGCGGTATGGTACCGAGCTATTGCCCAGACCACGACTAACCACCATCTTAGTCGTTCCTTCATCATAGACACCAGCCGTATATTTCGGAAATAGCCCCTGTCCAGGTGCAACAAGTCCTCCAAGACCTGGAATACGAACTTGCCCACCATGTGCATGCCCAGAAAATACTAAGTCTATGCCATCATTTACATACGTATTAAACACTTCAGGTCGATGTGCCAGTAACATCTTAAACATATCATCTGGTAAATAAGCTGTAGCCAACTCCAACATTTCTTCTGTTGATCTACCCATTAACGGATCTTCAATTCCAACAATCGCCAAGCGCTCCCCGTCGCGCTCTAACACGGTCGATTCATTGGCCATTATATGTACTCCTAACGATGATAGCGCCTCATAAATTTCACTTACCTTATTCGTCGCCACTTCATGGTTTCCTAGTACATAATAAACATCCGTTATTTCAACTAGTCCCTTCACTGCCTGTAGACTTTGTTTTAAATCATAGCGATTGCTATCAATCACATCACCTGTGATAAAAATATAGTCAGGATTTGTTTCCTTAACTTTAGCAATCAGTTTTTTCTGATTGTTACCAAAGAGGGCATCATGTAAATCCGATACTTGTACAATGCGTAGCCCATCAAAGCTGGCAGGTACCTTTTCTGATTCGAATACATGCTTACTAACGACTAGCCAGTGATTGTTTACGTACAAAAAAATGACTATAAAAACAACGAAAAAAACACCATATAATAATTTTTTCAATCGCAATCGCTCACTTTGCGGCTACTTTTTTTCAGAAAAAAATTCTGACTTCCCTATTATAAGCAAAAAACAAATTGATTGTAAGTATATGCACTTTAATTACATAAAATGCACAAAATTCAACTATACCCCTCCCCCCTTTATAGGAAATCATGCGCATTTTATCTATTCGTAGTCAGCTTTCACATGATATAATATGGGTATAATTTCATAATTATGTACATTCAAAAATTTTAACTATCTGTACCTTCCAATTTGACAAGAATGAGAGAACAAAGATGAGAAAGCTATTACTTATTTTTATTGTTATTAGTATTGTAGCGATTGGGTTAACAACTCAATTTCTTAATAATGAAAGCCCAAATGCGCCTAAAGCAGTTGCAGGTGTAATCGATCTTAGGCAGTATGACTTGCACGAAAACACTGTAAGTTTGGATGGAGAATGGGATTTCATTCCTAATAAATTATTGAATTATTCCGAAATTGACACCTATCATTCTTATTTAGTAAATGTCCCTTCACTATGGTCTAGGTATAAGCTGGATGATCAAACTTTCACTTCACTTGGTAGCGGTACCTACCGTTTAAAAGTTCTTATTAATCATACGGATGCTATATTGGGCATAAAAACAGGTAATATTCGAATGTCAAATGCCATTTACATAAATGAAAAACGTATTGGACAAAGTGGAGAACCTGCCGAGGATTCGACATATGTACAACAAAATGTACCGTATGTTGCTTATTTTTCGCCTGACAAGGATGAACTGGAAATCATCATTCATGTCGCTAACTTTGATTATGCATCAGGCGGAGGAATTATTGGTTCCGTTTTTATCGGAGATCAAGAGAGTATTGGTAAATTAAGAGAAAGCTCACTTTTCTACGATTTAATTACTATTGCTGCCTTTTTTACAATGTTTATTTATTTTGCTGGTTCCTACTTATATGCCAAGCTTGAAATTGAGCAGCTTTATTTTTCTTTATTCTGCTTTATGGTTGGTTTATACAGTATATCTCATGGAGAAAAAGTATTAATGGAATTACTCCCTATCACCTATGAATCCCTGATACGAGTCCAAATCATTTCAAGTATCGGCTCAGGTATCTTCATGCTGCTGTATTTTTACCATGCCCTCCAGCAAATTGCCTATAAAAGGTTCGTGAAAGTACTTTGTATGATTGGCATTGTCTTATCAGCTACGGTGATGCTCCCCATATCCATTAGCTCATACTTACAAGCCGTCTATTCTATATATATTTTAATCAATATCTTTTACTTGCTTTATATTCAAACGATCGCAATCTTTAAACGTTTAGTAGGCGCTATTTATTTATGGTTTAGTACTATGGCAATTCTTATCTATATGGTTGTAGCTACATTAAATCTCAATATTAATTTAGAAATCTACTCTTTACCTCCTTTGCTTCCCTTTATTTGTTTAACGATGCTCTCTCTTTATATTTCACATCGTTTTACAGATTCCTACTTGGAAAAAGGAAGATTAACAAATGCTTTACTCCGCGTGGATAAATTAAAAGATGAATTTCTCGCAAAAACGTCACATGAGTTTCGCAC
Source organism: Lysinibacillus fusiformis (assembly GCF_003049525.1). Taxonomy (GTDB): domain Bacteria; phylum Bacillota; class Bacilli; order Bacillales_A; family Planococcaceae; genus Lysinibacillus; species Lysinibacillus fusiformis. The sequence goes on from NZ_PYWL01000010.1 coordinate 72,805, forward strand.
GCCATTACACGGTGTAATTGCCATTTCTCAGTCCATGCTAGAGCCCCCTGAGAGCTCAACACTAACGATGGAACAAAAGGAAAAAATATCACTTATATTTAATATTACAGAAAAGTTATCACATCTTGTTAATGACATAGTAGATTTTTCAAAGTTAAAAGAGGGTGAGCTAAAGTTACGCCTGGCTAATGTAGACCTTTATTCTGTCACCCATGTTATCGTTGAAATATTGTCGTACATCGGCAATAAGGACGTAAAGATTTACAACTACATTGAACGAGGAAAATTTATTGTTGCAGACGAGGATAGACTGCGACAAATTCTTTATAACATTATTGAAAATGCTGTTAAATATACTAGGCATGGAAAAGTGGAGATATCCTGCTATGAAGAGCAGGGGTTCCTTACTATTGAAGTAAGTGACACTGGTCGAGGTATTGCCCCAGAGCATTTAGAGTCGATCTTTGAGCCCTTCCGACAACTAGAGGATGCAAGTAAAGGGGCTGGACTTGGTCTAAATGTAACAAAAGAACTTGTCAATTTGCATGGCGGGGAAATCACTGTCCATTCAGTGGTTGATCAAGGAACAACTTTCTGCGTCAAACTACCAGTGGAGCCAATTAAGCAAGATCAACAAGAAAAGCAACAGCAAAATAAAATTATATTAACAAAAGACTATTTACCAATAACATTCCCCTATTTTAAGGAAAGAACATCGGGTAAGAAAATATTGATTGCAGATGATGATCATATTAACCTCAAAGTACTAATCGATATTCTTGCAAAGGAGAACTACGCAATCATTGCTGTTGATGATAGTCGGCAAGTTTTTGAACAATTAACATTGCATCCAGATATAGACTTATTGATTTTAGATATTATGATGCCCAACCTTTCTGGATATGAAGTTTGCCAACAAATCAGAAAAAACTATTCTTCGGCGGAATTACCAATTCTAATGCTTACAGCAGCCATTAGACCAGAGGATTTACTTGCAGCATTCCAATCTGGAGCAAATGATTTTCTCCATAAACCATTAGATACTGCTGAATTGAAGACAAGAGTGCGAAATCTTATTTTATTAAAGGAATCAGCAGAAACTGCCATTAAAATGGAAACAGCGTTTTTGCAGGCACAAATAAAACCACATTTTATTTATAACGTTTTAAATTCAATTTTATCGCTAAGCTATTTAGACTTGGATAAGGCCCGTATTATGATAACTGACTTTGCTACGTTCTTAAGAAGCAGCCTTGCTTTTGAGAATACAAATAGCCTTATTCCTCTAGAACAGGAGCTTCTGCTAATTCAAGCTTATGTCAATATTCACCAGACGAGATATCCTGATCAACTTGAATGGGAAATTCAGATGGAGGAGCCATTACCTATACTGATTCCCCCTCTGCTACTTCAACCGTTAGTAGAAAACGCTCTTTTTCACGGTTTAAAAAACAAGCGAGCAAATGGAAAAGTATTAATGACTATTAAGAAAGATCAACAAATGATTGATATTCAAATTGAGGATAACGGTAACGGAATGACACAAGATTTAGTTGAAAAAGTTTTATCAGAGGAGCCCTCCGTTCACCAGAGCGTCGGAATCCGCAATATTACCAAACGTCTAAGAAAATATGAAAAGACCACTTTCCATATCGAAAGTATTGTCAATAAAGGAACGACTGTAAAATTAAGATTCCCACTATTTTTGGATGAAAAGAGGTGAAAGAATGTTAAAAGCAATCATTGTGGACGATGAAATTTTAGCAATCAATTTATTAGAAGCTATGTTAAAGGACAATGGAGCGATTGATGTGATTGGAAAATTTCTCAATCCTTTAGAAGCTATAGCAAACATTCCTACGCTCAAACCCGATATTCTTTTTCTAGATATTGAAATGGCTGAGATGAGTGGTATTGATTTCGCTAGTAAGATAGAAGAATTAACGCATGTTCTGGACATCGTGTTTGTGACTGCCTACGAGCATTATGCGATTGAGGCGTTTTCTGTTCAGGCTATTGACTATATTTTAAAGCCTATTGAAAAAGCCCGTTTAATGAAAACAATAGAGAGGATTTCTATACGAAGGGGGAAAGTTCAGCAACTATCAGATGGAAGTATACGAAATGAAGATGTTCAAGTCATCGAAAATTTCCACTTCCACCTACATTCAGGAAAGATGTACATCGATGGAGTGGCTTTAACCTTATCCACTAAAGAGTTTCATATTCTATATTTTCTAGCACAGCGACCAGGGCAAATTTTTCATCCATCTGACCTATATAAGCTCATTTGGGCAGAAGATAGTTTAGGACAAACACAGGCATTAAAAGTTCACATAAGCAATTTACGAAAAAAGCTGGAGTCCATCCCCGGCCATCGAGCTAACATTGTAACGGTAAGAGGTTCTGGTTATCAATTCCTCTTTACATAAAGACAAAAAGGCACGACGATTAGTTAATGAAATCGTCGTGCCTCGTTTTATTTTTTTGCCGCTTCTTGAATGTCATAAAATGCCCAATGCACGCTTGGGACATCCTTAAATATTGGCTTTTGATGTTCTGTCGTTACTTGACGAGCAAACAAACGATTTAGGACTTTTACTGCTTGCGCACGTGTTAAATAACCATCTGGATTAAATGTTAATGCCGTCGTACCCGTCATAATACCACATTCATTGACAGTATGAATCGATTTAACAGCCCAATGATTGACGCTCACATCTTTAAATATTGCACTTTGTGAGGGCGGTTTACAAAAGTCGCCATTTGGACGATTTGCATATTGCTTTTCTATCCAGCGGGCAGCCACTGTTGCCATTTGTGCACGGGTAATCAAGCCATTTGGATTAAAGTTGGTTACTGTAACCCCTTCAAACAGACCCTTCTCCTTCACAAATTCTATTGCATATTTAGCATCATGTTGTATTGTATCTGTATAGTTTGCCTTCGCTTGTGGAATTGTATTATCTGTTAATTGACGAGCAAACATCATGGCCATTTGTGCTCGTGTAACAGGGGCATTGGGACGGAAGGTACCATCTACATAGCCTTGAATATACGCTGTATGTGTAATGTCAATCGTAGGCTCCTCCACATCTTCATCTTTTGGTAAATAAAGAATGGAAAAGGTAGAGAATTTTTGAACCTCAAATTGTAAACCTAACATATCTTTTTGATAATCTATAACTTTCCCACGTAAAAATTCTTTGGTACCATCGCTATGCTCGATATAGATAGCTAGGTTATTAAGCTGTTCTTCGGATAAATCTTTAGGTAAAGGTAAGGTTAAAGTTACTGGGCGATTTTGCATATTAGTCTCAATTTTCATGGGCCGCCCTACTACCTTACTAAATGAACTACCCGTTATCTTTTGATCTATGAATTCACGCTTCACCTGCTCTTCGATTTTTAATCGATCTTTTTCCTCACTTAACGGGATTAGACGGAAATATAAATTGTCATTAAATGTCGCCAATGAATATTTAGATACATCGATTTTCACATTGTAGGCCGAAATATTTACATTCAATTGATTGTTTTTTAACAGAGTAACAATATTATTAGGCATTGATATATCAATTTGTTTTACTCTATCCTGTGAATCTGGAATTACGATACGTGCTTGATCTGAACCTTCCTCTTTTAGTTTAGTAATAGCTTCCGACATATTCTTTTCGGTTAAAATTACTTCATCTCTCATTGATCCATCTGTATCTTTTAATCGTTTAATAGTCATTTTAGAAACCGTTTCTCCACTACTTGATTCTATATTTATAGTAATAATTTCTGGAGAAAGAGTTACTGCATATTCAGAGAAAGTTGTATCCTTACTATTACTTGGAGCATTTTCTCTCGTAACTAAAATTGTATATTCCCTTTGACTACCATCTTCAGCAGTTACAAAAATCTTTATTGTATTTACACCTGTTACAAGCTTTATTGCTTCGGTACTTGCCTTACCATTTATTGTTACTATAGCTTTTTCATCCTCAGCTATTGGTTTTAAATATATACGATCTACTGTACTTGGAACATGGGTTGTATAAGACAATGTATTTTTGTTAAATGGTGTATTTAAAGTACCATATGAAATTGTTAACTCCTTTAAAAATGCATTTTGATTAGGAGAAAATGCTTTAACATGAATAGAGAAAACTTTAGTTTCCACATATTCACCTATAGTAATTTTAGCAGTCAATGTAACCATTTGATTTCCTTTGTCTGCAGATGGACGTATAACGGTTCCATTATCTTTCACTACTTCGGGCTTGTCAGATACCCAAGTAATTGTCGCACCATTTTCTCCAATAATCGGTAGAACAAGATTTTTAGTTACATTTTCTGAAGAGTCATCTTGAGAATAGACAATAGTAAGTGCATCTTTATCAAGTTGTACTTTTTGTTTTAAAATACTATTAACTTTACTATCCAACACAGATTGTAAAGTTTCTATTGCAGCATAACCTTGATTAGGACGTGCCATCATAATTTGCTGACGGACACTATCTTGATCTTCAATCGTAAGGAGATTAAAATGACTATAATTTAAATGATCATCATCAATAAAAATGGTCCAAAGTGTAAGTTCATCTGTCGCATTGTTAACATTTATAAGGTATGAACGATCATTAACTGCATTTAAATAAACTTGTCGCAATGTACTTGTAGATTGATACCCTGTCTGTGGACGTTCGACTAGTAATTTATTTGCCAAATAATTCTGATCGGCTAATTTAAAATTTTGAAATAATTCATTTCCTTTAGCAGAGTAATGTAATACATGCCAATCCGTAGTCATGGCCAATTTCATTTCTTCGTTATTAGTTGCTGCATTAAATGAATAATAATTACTTTTTGCTGCTACAGGAGATATAGGTATCATATAAATTACTAAAATAGTTAGCAGCATTACATTCATTACTTTTCTTTTAGAGTTTCGAATAACAATCACCCTCTCTTTTTTAGAATCAAGTTTTAATAGCGACCGATTGTAGAATAGTCATCTTTAGGCAATAATAGCCACTCTGAATGATTAAAATTTGAAGTACCCGATTGTAGCCTTTTATCTCTTATATAGCCACCGCTACTTTGCAATATAGAGACGCTCGAATCCCTAGCTCCTAACATATCTATAACATTGCCATTACTGTCTTTTAACGTAATTGACACTGTTATTTTAGTTGCATCTCTGAAAACAAATTCCTCATTGAAATATGGCGAAACGGTCATATCAAAAAAATCATAAAAATAAGAATGGATGACTACAAAATTAGTATTTGGATGTATTAAAGGTATATTTAGTGTTTGGACCGTATGTTGTTTAAAAATTAAGTTATACTGCTGTATTTCTACTTTATAATTTGATAGTGGAACCATTGTTGCATTATATATTTCTAGGACATCATTATATTCTCCGTTTTGCACAAAGTCTGATATAAAAAATCCTGGGGCATCTACACTGGCTATAAAGCTTGTAGATACTTGTCCTCCTTTTCCATCATCTGCTGTAATAGTTATAATGCTTGTCCCCAATGAATGTTGAGTAATTTTAAGTGACGTGCCATTCAGACTAGCAGTTACCACTCCACTATTACTTGAGCTTACAGTCAAGGTTAATGGGTCGTTATCATCATCTGAAAATATATCATCCACTAAGACATTCCAACTATCGCCACCCATTGTTGCTCTCTGATTACTAATGGTCTTAGCTACTTTTGGGGAATGATTTACAGTAGGAGTTGTTACAGTAACTAAAAAGCTTGTAGATACTTGCCCTCCTTTTCCATCATCCGCTTGGACTGTAATTGTACTTACGCCAGCAGCAATCGGCAGAACAGTAATGGTTTGCGCATTTATTTGAACAGTAGCAATGGATTCATCACTGGAAGAAACGTTTACTGTTAGAACATCATTGTCAGCATCTGAAAAAATACCACTTCCATCTATAGTGATTACATCACCCACAATACCTAGTTGGTTACTTATAGGTTGCGCAACTACAGGAGGTTGGTTTGGTGGACTCGTTAAGGTAACCTCAAATGTTGTCGTTTCGCTCCCTCCGTTACCATCATCCGCTTGTACTGAAATGACACTCTTACCTATGCCTACTAGCTCGATACTTATCATTTGAGAATTCAGTTGCGCTGTAGCAACAGATTCATCATTGGAGCTTACTGACAATGTTAAAGGATCATTATCTTCATCCGTAAATACATTACTTGCATCAATCAGAATTGGCGGATCACCAACATGCCCAGTTTGATCATTTATTAATTGCGTTACTATCGGTATATTATTCGACTTAGGTAAAACTTCTATTTCAAAACTACTGCTTGCTCTCCCTAACTTTCTATCATCTGCACTAATCTTTATTTTTGTCTTTCCAGGGGATAGCGCCTCAAGTGTTAATAAATTTGAACTTACCTCGGTTGTAACAATGCCCACAGTTTCAGTAATAGCTTTAAGTATTAAAGGATCATTATCGGCATCATAAAATAACTTACTTAAATCAATGACAATTTTCTCTTGACCAAGTGTCATGGATTGCTTTGGAATTATTTCAGAAGCTACAACAATCGGTGGTCGATTAACAGATGCTGCATAGGCTACTTTTTCTTGAAAACAAAAACTACAGATTAAAGTTAGTAAAATGGCTATCACAAGACATTTTCTTTTTCGATACAAAGTGACCCCTCCTATTTTTGAAATTATGTAAATACAAAAGTTTGCAAACTCTCTCCTTTATCATGACTTTTAACTCATTTTTTATTATATACCAGTACTAAAAACCTAACTATAGAATATTATAATGACAAAAGTTAATTTTTCTTAACCTTTATTTGATATACCAAAGACGATTTTGTATTCTTTACTATCAGGTCGGATTTTTATGAAGTAACAAAAAGAAAACCCAAACTCTTACAAACTCAAACTGAGAGTTTTGTAAAATTGTTCGGGTTTTCATTGGCTAAAGTACACACATTACATAGCCTTTTAGCTAATTTTCGTTATTTACTATGAATATGTTTTACTGCCGCTTCTTGAATCTCATTAAATGCCCAATGATCACTTGGGACATCTTTAAATATTGGAATTTTATGTTCCGTTGTTACTTGACGCTCAAATAAGTGATTAAGTATCTTCACTGCTTGCGCCCGTGTTAAATAACCCTCGGGGTCAAATGTGTCTGCCGTTGTACCAGTCATAATATCCCTCGCATTAACAGTATGAATGGCTTGAACAGCCCAATGATTATTACTAACATCCTTGAAAACTTTACTTTGTGAAGTTGGTTTACAAAAATCTGCGTTTGGATTGTTTACGCAATGCTTTTCTATCCAACGAGCCGCTACTACAGCCATTTGGGCACGTGAAATGAAACCATTTGGTTGATAGCTTGCCTCCGTAACGCCGTTAAATAAACCCGTATGTTTCACAAATTCAATTGCATCTTTGGCGTCATGCTGAACAGTATCTGTAAATGTTGCCTTCGACGTAGGAATTGCATTAACTGTTAGTTGTCTAGCAAACATACTTGCCATTTGGGCGCGAGTTACAAAAGCATTCGGTCTGAATGTCCCATCTGCATTGCCGCGAATATAGGCTATATGTGTTGTTGGTTCCTCCACATTTTCAGGCAAATAGAGCATAGAGAAGGTAGAGAATTTCTGAACTTCAAATTGCAAACCTTGCATATCTTTTTGATAATCTACGACTTTCCCACGCACTAACTCTTTTGTGCCATCGCTATGCTCGATAAAAATAGCTAAATGATCAAGTTGTTCTTGAGTGATATTTTTTGGTAATGGCAGTGTTAAAGTAACAGGACGATTTTGCATATTCGTTTCAATTGTCATCGGACGACCAATTAAATGCACTTTTTCACTTTGTATTGAATTCTTAATTATATCTTCTTCTACTATTCTTTCTTCCACTCGATGTTGCTGTTCCGATGTCTTAATAGGAACTAAGCGGAAGTATAAATCATCGTAAAAGTTCAATAAATTTGGGATAGAAATCACTACATTCGCAGTAGCCATTTCTAACTTTATGTTTCCAGAACTTAATTGCGCTATTGAAGATTTGGGAATCTCAATGACAATTTCACTAACTTTATCATTTGTATCAGGAATAATAATCCGAGCAATATCATTCCGCAATTGTTTCGCTTTTTCTATTGTTTCCTTAGCAATATCCTCTGACATGGAAACATGATCCTTTATAACGCCATCTGGCATCGTTGTACGAGTAATCGGTGTTTTAGATAAATTTATCCCATCTTCTCCTTCAACCTCTACAATAATACGTTCTGTGTTTGTTGTAGGAGTAGAGCTTCCACTGGTACTACTACTATTATTGCTGGTAGGTGGTGATACATTACTGATCCACTTGGCATAAATAGTCATGTTTCTTGTAATAGAACCACTTTCGAAGTCAAATAGTTTTTCCAGTGTATTGCTTGAGTACCAACCTCCAAATGTGTAGCCTGCTTTCGTTGGCACTGACGTTGGTTTATTTGCTTTTCCTCCATGGGCTACAGATTGATGGGATACTGTACTTCCTCCATCCGTGTTAAAACTTACGGTATACGTCTGTGCGTTCCACTTGGCGTAAATTGTCATGTTTTCTGTGATGACATTAGTAAAATCATAGACTTGTGTATGACCAGCATCTGTATACCAGCCTTCAAATGTGTAACCCGCTTTTGTCGGTGCTGGGGTTGGCGCACTCGCTTTTTCACCATAGGCTACGGATTGGTCGGATACTGCACTTCCCCCATCCGTGTTAAAACTCACGGTATACGTCTGTGCGTTCCACTTGGCGTAAATTGTCGTGTTTTCTGTGATGACATTAGTAAAATCATAGACTTGTGTATGACCAGCATCTGTATACCAGCCTTCAAATGTGTAACCCGCTTTTGTCGGTGCTGGGGTTGGCGCACTCGCTTTTTCACCATAGGCTACGGATTGGTCGGATACTGCACTTCCCCCATCCGTATTAAAACTCACAGTATACATCTGCGCATTCCATTTAGCATAAATTTTCATGTTACCTGTGATGTTACTATTAAAATCATAGGTCTGTGTATAACTAGCATCTGTATACCAGCCGCCAAATGTATAGCCTGCTTTCGTTGGCTCTATCTGTGACATCGTTGCCTTTCCACCGTGCGCTACGGATTGATCCGATACTGCACTTCCTCCGTCCACTTCAAAACTAACGGTATACGTCTGTGCATTCCACTTGGCGTAAATTGTCGTAGCCTCAGTGATAACACTAGTAAAATCATAGACTTGTGTATGGCCAGCATCTGTATACCAGCCTTCAAATGTGTAACCCGCTTTTGTCGGTGCTGGGGTTGGCGCACTCGCTTTTTCACCATAGGCTACGGATTGGTCGGATACTGCACTTCCTCCATCCGTATTAAAACTCACGGTATACATCTGCGCATTCCATTTAGCATAAATTTTCATGTTACCTGTGATGTTACTATTAAAATCATAGGTCTGTGTATAACTAGCATCTGTATACCAGCCGCCAAATGTATAGCCTGCTTTCGTTGGCTCTATCTGTGACATCGTTGCCTTTCCACCGTGCGCTACGGATTGATCCGATACTGCACTTCCTCCGTCCACTTCAAAACTAACGGTATACGTCTGTGCATTCCACTTGGCGTAAATTGTCGTAGCCTCAGTGATAACACTAGTAAAATCATAGACTTGTGTATGGCCAGCATCTGTATACCAGCCGCCAAATGTATAGCCTGCTTTCGTTGGCTCTACATACGGCATCGTTGCCTTTCCTCCGTGCGCAACGGATTGATGGGATATGGCACTTCCTCCGTCCACTTCAAAACTCACGGTATGCATCTGCGCATTCCACTTGGCGTAAATTGTCGTAGCCTCAGTGATAACACTAGTAAAATCATAGGTCTGTGTATAACCAACGTCTTTATACCAGCCTCCAAATGTATAGCCCGCTTTCGTCGGCTCTATCTCCGGCATCGTTGACATACTGCCATTAACAACCGTTTGACTTGGTACCGCACTTCCTCCATCTGTTTCAAAACTGACTGTATGTTTCACTTGAGGTGAGGTGTTAAAATCGACTAATGAAATGTTGTTAAAAACAGCATAGTCATCTTTCATATTAGGTGAGGAAAGAATTAGAGTAATAATATTACTATTACTTATATCATTAATATTCTGTTCGGTAAGTAAATCACCGATAGGTAATAAAATAGGGTAATCGAAATTATTAAAACTATAAGCTGGTTTTGAAAAATCCTTCTCAATCCCTACATTACTTGGTAAATCAGCTAGAGAATATGTATTCCCATCAGTAAATGTCCAATCGTCCGAGCTACCAATATTAATTGTCAAATTGGATATATCTCCACCACTATCCGAACCAGGAATAGGTGTAAGACTTAATTTCGCATTAGAATAATCATAGTTTGACGGCAAGTAAAATTTCACATAAGCAGTGTTTGTCTGATCACCTGAATCATAACCACCTACGCCGGCTATTTCTTCTAAAATACCAACGCTATTCGGCATTCCTTGAAAGACAGTTCCCGTTACAATCTTACTTGGAAAGATAGTTGTAACTGCTGCCCTCGCTACTTGTAATTCTAAAAACGGTTGTACAATTATGAGCAACATTGCAATCAACATAAGGACAACATATACTTGTTGACGTTTTTTCATTTACATCACTCCCCATTCACTGGGTATTCACCATACAAACAAATAATAAAGTTTAGTGCTACATAAGGCTGCATGTTATTATGTGGCAAATTCCCTCCAGTTGAACCAATTGCTTGCTGATGAATATTTACTTTTGTATTTGCTGTAAACTCTTTATATAATTTCTTCGGATTTAATCCTCCTATAGCACTCCAAATAGCACCTTCTGGACTACTATCTCCACCAGTTGTTTTCGAGCTTCCTTGTAATACATGCTTATGGGCAGGAATCTGCTCGTTATTTAATGTCACACTTTCTACCCCTACTTCTTTGGCAAATTCTCTTGTTGTAAGTCCTGTGCCAGTTCCGTAGTGCATGGGCGCTTTACCTCTTAAATCTGGTAACTTAAAATCTGTTTTGCCATCCCCACCGAATCTATTACCAATAATCGAATATAACACGGCATGCTGCTGAATAAGTAATGTACTGCCATCACAAAAAGCCCAATCTCTTGGTGCATAATTCCCAGCAAATATTCGAATCTCTCCTGAATAGGCATCTGCCATATTTTTGTCCCTCCTTAGCTTCTAGATGGATAAATTCCATTTATTGCAATACAAAACGATACTACTAGATATGGTTGCATATTATTATGCGCCTGACTTTGTCCTGTAACTGTCATCGCCGTTGAACTCATTTGAGTATTTACATTACTAGAAAACATAGGATTTCCCTCAAATTTTCCCCATACGTTATTCATTGGGGATGGTTTATTTGTTACGCCTTCATCAGCATAAACTTCATGCGTGTGATTAGGCATTTCATTTATTGTCAATGTATGTGTTGCCTCACCGCCTATGGACCCATAGGTAATTTGATCACTTTTATGAAGTGGTACTCTTCCTTGCAAATCAGGTAGCGCAAAAGTAGTCTTACCATCTCCCCCATAGAGGTTTCCTATTAATGAATAAAGTGCTGTATGCTGTCTTATTTGTAATAGTCGGCCATCACACGGTAACCAATTTTGAGGTATTTTGTCGAAACTAAATAGCCGTACTTCTCCTAAGAACGGTTCTGCCAATATACTCTCCCCCTTTTAAGAAAAATCAGGGTAAAGACCCTGCGTGGCAATAATAAAATTAATGGCCATTGATGGCATCATATTCTCATGAGGTTGATTTCCACCCACAGACGCCACTAAATCTGTATTCATTCGCACAATATCACTAGCTATATTTGTTTGATAATTCTTTAAATCAGCTTTTCCCCATACATTATTAGCTGGCGAGCTTTCTGTTGTATCCGCTTTTTCTTTATTTGCTGAAACTATATGAGTATGGGCTGGTAAATTCGTTTCTGTTAGTGTTACTTTTTCCGTTCCGCCATTACTCGCGATAGGATATTGCGAGCTTAAATGAATGGGGATTCTTCCACGTAAGTCTGGTAAAGCAAAATTTGTTATTCCATCCCCACCATATTTATTTCCTATTAATGAATAAAGAGCCTGATACTGATTAATCAATAACAGTTGTCCATTACAAAGAGCCCAACCTATTGGAGCAAACTTACCACTAAACATACGAATTTCACCTAGATACGCCTCCGACATGCCAACACTCTCCTTTTCTTTTATTTCCATAGCATTTTCATATAAATCTCATCTTCTTGAATAACTTGAAATCCTAGTTTTTCATAAAGATCTCTTGCAGAATTAGTTTTAAGAACTTGTAATACGACTGCTTTGCGTTGTTCCCTCGCCTTTTTCTGAAGTTGAACAATAAGAAGTGTCCCAATGCCTCTCCCTTGGTAATTTGGCAATAAAGCTATATCTATAAGATGATGGTATTCAGGTTGCTCTTCCGTGAGAAACCTGCCAACGCCCTCAGCATCTACGACAATTTTCCAATGACTCGCTCTTGGAAATTGCTGATTGTAGGAAGCTTGCTGTGCACGCCATTGCATATCTAAAAAAAGTGTCTTTTGTTCAGCCGACCATCCCCATGAATCTATTTCTTCATTTCTTGTAGAGGCATAGATTTCATAGAGGAGTGCTTCATCCTCCTTTGCTATAGATTTAAGCTCTATTTTCATGATGTTTGTTCCACTTTCTTCTAAACATTCTTATTAGTCACAATGATAGATCTTACAAAGTTATGTCCTTTTTCAGACAAGTCTTCCCAACTATCTACGTGCAATTGATGGTCAGCTAAGCATTCAGATCGATTCTTACTTTTTTGAGGTACGTCCAGGAAAAGCGAGATGGTGCCATAGGATTTTTCGCCTGGCTGTACCTTATCACGCCACGAACAAGAGCATTCATAGCCATTTGGACCAGTGGATGCTTTTATGCCCAATGCTTGTAATGTTGTATTTGGTGGGATACTAATCGGCTCCTTGTCCTCCTCATCTTGGGTGTTCCAGATTCCCCATTCCAATTGTGACTGAAACACTTCAAGCTCACGGTCTGTTGCATTTGTAATCATTAATGAAAATGTCCAAGTCGCCATTTTAGTACGCTCCTCCTGTCGGTACTTTTTTCTCCGCGTTATTCATCACATCGTATACATGCGTACGGTGTAAGACTGCATAATCCCATTCAGATGCACCAATGAGTGTTGTGATATTATTATTGTCTGTTCGGTAAAGAAGAATCATTTTACTAAAAATCCATGGCACAACGTCCATATCCTTATCAGAGGGAGCTTCAAAAACCCTAGTCTTTGAATTTTTCTCTGTTTGATGTTGCTCTTTTGTCATAGCATTTAAAATATTGAATTTCGCCTTTAATTCTGCCTGTAGTTCCTGTGCTACGCTCGCTTTCACGACTTTTTCATCTGATACAGATGCCTTCTCAGTAAATTTAAGGGCAGTTTCAATCGTACAAACCTTTTCCTCCACCACCTTACTAGCAGTAGACAATCCATACTCATCTATGACTGTAATTTTTCCTTTTTTAGTAACAGTTTCAATTTTAGAAGCATCTCCTCTTAAGCAAGTTACCTCTACAGAAAAATACTGTTGTGCCTCTCGCTGCTTTAAATAAAGGCTATCAATTTCTAAATCATTGACCCCGTCCCATAATTTTTTAGAAATGTTGAAGAGAGGCGTTCGAAATAATGGCATTTTTTCAAAATGAACACCACTGGGAATGGATTGGTTTAAATCAATTTCTCGAACATCTTCAATTTCGTTTAATGTTTTGATTTTGTACCAGTCCGTAAATAAATTATTTCTTATTTCTTTTTGTTTCAATTTATCCATTTTATTAGAGATTCGTATATTTCGAACAAAGTTATGACCATCGTGTGGAATGTCTTTCCACTCTGTTACTTCAAAATATCCATTTGCTAGACATCTAGCTTCATTTGGGTCATTATAGGGAACATTTACATAAAGGCTCATTACCCCATATGGTGATTGTGTTGTATTATTTTTATCTTTCCAGGAGCAAGAAAATTCATAGCCATTTGGCCCAAAGGCTGATTTGGCTCCAACAGCTTGAACCGTTTCACCTGCCTTAATCGTTTGAGGTTTTTTATCCTCTTCACCATCTGTATTCCAATAACCCCAGTGTAACTGCGATTCTACTAACTCTAAATCTCGGTCTGTGTCATTTGTAACGTTTAAATAAAAAGTCCACGTCATCATTGCTTCCTCCTTTAACAGAATTTTCAGAATAATAAAAGCAAATGTATTCTATTTTCTGTTTCTTACTACCTAAAACTGGTGTCGAGTATTGTATTTTTCTCAGGACTCTCCTACTGGTTTTTATTATAGTACAACTCCCCTATTTTCTTCTACGAAATAATTCCATTTTTTAGGTTAATTTTTCTTAACCTTTGGACCTATAATTTTGTCAAGAAAGCAAAAAAATCTGCTCATGCTCCCTTTTATGAACATAAACAGATTTACGTAAGGCTTATTTATTCAATTAAAACGAGTAAAGAGCTTCCATACTAATTCATTCCGATCGGCAACATCTACCTTTTGAAAAATTAGCTTTAAATGATCTTGAACGGTATAACTAGAAATTCCGAGGTTTTGTGCAATAATTTTTGTCGGTATCCCCTTCATTACTTCAACTACTACTTCCTTTTCTCTAGGTGTAAGATGATAGGCTATCAGTAAATAGGGTAACATTTCTTTAGGAGATGCTTCATTTAATAGTATAGCTATTTGCTGCTGTGAATCTGCAGTCATGAGAACTGATGCTTGGACTGTTACATAACCCTTATTATTAATTGGCACTAATAACGAATATTGGCTGTTCAATTTGTTAGCCTGTAGCTTTGCACAAAATGCCTGAATTGGTTTGGGTATTTGCCAATCAAGCAAGCCTTCATTGTTTCTTAAAAGTGTTAACAATTGAGCCGCCTTTGTATTGGTGGAAATAATATGATGTTCTTCATCCAAAATAATGATTCCACTCTGTTCCTCTTCGATAAAGAGTCGCTCATCTATAATCGTATGGTAGAACCCCATTAATGCCTCAGCCATAACAGGCATGAGGATTTTCACTTGATTTACATCAGCATCTTGGAAATGGGGTTGTCCATTGTCTATCCTTTTAAACAGTGTTAAAAACCCATAGCATTGCCCATGAAACATCAATGCAGCTCGAATTTCATCACTAAATCCATGGGGCTCTAACACCTCTCGATAACGTTTACTCTGACTACTCACATCGCTAAGTTTACCGATGTATTTGCCACTTTCCACAAGATATACATAGCTATTTATATCTTGTGAGTCGTATTCCAAAGACATTATTTGCTGATGGATATCCTCTATTGATTGCTCTGTAACAGCTCCTATAGAAAAAAGGGTTTGAGTATCTGTCATCGTACAACAATATGCGTCAAAACTAATAAAATCACGCAATTCTTCTATCATCTTTTGTCGGTATTGAACTGAATTCTGATTATCTTTTAAGTGGACTTCTGACCTTCTTTTCCAATAATGAATATCTTGCACAAAGTTCCTCCCCCCAGAATTATGGGATAGCACATTTTCCATAAGTATTTATAATTGAGAATAATTCTTAATTAAATTGTACAACAAGGAGGTAAAAATGAAAAATCCACAACATGACTGGCACAATCCTAATGTCTCTAACTACCAAAATACTATTCGACAAAAAATTAGTGGTTATGACCTTATCTATGACATGATGACCGATATTCTTCAAAGTTATCCCACTGATAACATGCTAATAGTTGGAGCTGGTGGCGGTCAGGAACTCTTTTCACTAGGGCAAGCTTTCCCCTTCTCTCACTTTACAGCCATTGATACTTCTAAAATTATGCTACAGGCTGCCCGTAAACATATTGAGAAATTGGAATCCCCTCTTCATATTGACTGGTATGAAGAAGATTTACTTGCGTTAGTGTTTGACCATCAGTTTGAAGTGGCTTCCTGTCACTTAGTTTCACATTTTATTGAGGAACATGAACAAAAAAAAGCTCTACTACAAAAATTGTCGGATAGCTTACAGGATAGCGGAATTTTATTCATATCATCCATTAATGCAGACATGTCAGCTGTATCATTCCAACACCAACTCAAGTATTGGCGAAGCTCTATGCTGCAAAATGATTTATCTGAGGAACACTGGTTACGCTTTGAGCAATCCTTTGGCTCCTCTACCTATCCAATTACACTTGAATTGCTAACGGACCTATTACATGAAGTCGGATTTTCAACGGTAATTCCATATTTTAAATCACATATGGTCGACGCCTTATTAGCCATTAAAGAAGAGGTAAACAAATGACAAGAGATAATATATTAATCGTTGGCGGATATGGTGAAGTTGGTCGTAAAATTGCAAAAATACTACTCTCTAGTTACCCAAATAGAGTATGTATCGCCGGAAGGAATTTAGAAAAAGCCAGACAGTTTTGTGCACAGCATGATGGTCTCGGGGCACCTTTACAAATGGATGTATCTAGAACTGTACATCCACAGCAATTAGCCAATGTAGCCTTGGTCATTATGTGTTTGGAGCAACAAGATACTACATTTGCAGAGCTCTGCTTGAAAGAAGGAATTAAGTATATTGATATTACTGCTAGCCATACCTTCCTCAAACAACTAAAAAATCTTCATTCGACAGCTATAGAGTATCGTTCAACTGCCATATTCAGTGTCGGTATGGCTCCAGGGCTAACTAATATAATGGCCATGCATGCGACCAATCCATTAACCACTATGGAGAAGCTTCATATTTCTATTTTACTAGGAGCCGGAGATACGCATGGCACTGCAGCTATTCTTTGGATTTTGCAACAATTAAATATTCCGTATTCCCATTACGAAAATCAGATTATTACTAATTTCACTAGTAAGAGATCTGTGCAATTTAGGGATATTGGAAAACGTAGTGTGTACCAATTCAACTTTTCAGATCAGCACACATTAGCTCATCATTTTCCTAGTGTTCCCATTGTGACGAGATTAGGCTTTGATGTAGAATCACTTAATTGGTTTGTCGCCTTCTTACAAAAAAGTCGTATTGCCTATTTATTGAAATTTAAAGGAGTACAATCCATGCTTGCCTCCCTCGTTCAAAAAATAAAAATGGGTACAGATGTATGCTCCATACAAATTGAAGCTATTGGTAAGATACAACATAAAGAAGCGAATGTGACACTAGACTTTAAAGGTCGTGATGAATCACTTGTGACAGCAAAGGTTGCAGCTGCCATTGCTAGAGAACTTCTAGATAACAAATATCCAGCGGGGACTTATCATATTGAAGAATTATTTACATTCGAAGCATTACAAAACCAATTTGATGCATCTTCTTTCTCTCAACTAATTACATCACAATAGGGGCATAACCTTATATTTTGCGTTCTTAATAAAAAACGCAGTAAGTTCCCCTCTCAAAGAGAACTTACTGCGTTTAATTATTTATAAAACTTTTTCTAAGAAATCCTTTGCTCGCTGTGTTGAAGGCGCTGTAAAAAACTGCTCGGGAGGAGCATCCTCAATGAGCTTGCCACCATCTAAGAAGAGTATACGATCAGCAACTTCACGTGCAAAGCCCATTTCATGTGTCACAATTAACATTGTCATGCCGCTGTCCGCTAGGTTTTTCATAACAGCCAATACTTCTTTAACCATTTCTGGATCGAGTGCTGACGTTGGTTCATCAAATAATATAACCTTTGGATCCATCGCAAGCGCTCGGGCAATGGCAACACGTTGTTTTTGTCCACCAGAGAGACGGTTTGGATACTCTTGGCGCTTTTCAAAGAGCCCTACTTTCTTAAGTAACTCTTCTGCATTTTTTATCGCAACCGCTTTATCCATTCCCTTTACATTAATTGGAGCGTACGTTAAATTTTCTAACACTGTTTTATGTGGGAAAAGATGAAAATGCTGAAATACCATCCCAACTTCTTCCCGTATTTTCATAATATTCGTCCCTTTATCTGTAAGAACATCCCCAGCAATCGTTACCTTTCCACTCGTAGGGAGTTCTAATAAGTTTAGGCAACGAAGGAATGTTGATTTGCCAGATCCTGAAGGTCCGATAATAGCAATTACTTCTTTTTCTTTAACTTCGGTTGAAATACCTTTTAGTACTTCATTCTGACCATATGATTTGTGTAGATCTTCAATTTTAATCACTTTTTCTCATTCCCTTCTCGATTCGTTTACCAAGGAACGTTAAAACAAGTGTCATGAGGTAATAGATAATACCGGCAAATAGTAAAGGCTCAAGATATCGATATGTCGAACCACCTACGATATAAGCACGACGCATTATATCAAGGGCACTAATTACTGTGACAACTGCAGTTTCTTTATTTAGTGTAATAAATTCATTAACTAGAGAGGGCAAAATATTTTTTACTGCCTGCGGGATAATTATATCCTTCATCATCTTTGCATAAGGAATGCCAAGAGCTTGTGCCGCCTCCATTTGCCCTTTATCCACTGCATTAATACCTGCACGAATAATTTCCGAAATATATGCACCTGAATTTAAACCAAATGCAATAATGGCCGTTGGAATAGGCTCGATTTGAATATCTAATAATTGTGGTACTGCATAATAAATAATTAATAATTGTAATACTAGTGGTGTACCACGGAAAATTGACGTATAAAAGTCAGCAAACCAGCGTAAAACTTTTACCTTTCCAATTTTACATAAGGCTAGTAATATACCGACGATAAACCCAATGATGGATGCACCAATTGCAATTTGAAGTGTAACACCTATCCCTTTTAAAATATAAGGAATAGAGGGAACGATAGCTGTAAAATCCAAATTCACAGCGCTCCCTCCTTTCTTTTTCATCTTGATTCAGCAATTCTTTTTTGCACTGAAAGCGAAACAACAAATACAGAAGCTTCTGGCGGTTGTCACAGATATGAGAGTGGTTCTTTTCTAGCACACTCGACAAAATCTAGACGTAATCATGCCGAAGCATATTAGATTGAACTGAAAAGCATAAGCGATAGCCCAAATAAGAGCTATCGCATGCAAGTATTATTCAACTTTTTCTAACCATTTTTCTTCTAGCTCTTGGATTTTTCCTTCTTCAGCTAGTTCTTTTAATGCCTTGTTAATTTTTTCTTTTAAATCACTGCCTTTTGGCACAGCAATCGCTTTGAAATCCTCGGGCTGTTCTTCTACAGGGAAGGCTGCTAATTGATCATTTGTTTTTAAATAACCCTTCGCAACGCCACCCTCTAAAATGCCTGCGTCTAAGCGCTTAGACATCATATCTTGAATAATTTCAGGAATTCGTGTACGTCCTTCAACTGAAACATCCACTTTTTTAGCAATTTCATTACCTAAGTTTTCTTGAATAGAGGCTGTTTGCACACCGACTTTTTTACCAGCTAAATCAGCTTCCTTTTTAATACCGCTATCCTTTTTAACAATGATTACTTGCTCTGTTTCATTGTATTGATCAGAAAAATCTACTACCTTTTCACGCTCAGGGTTTGGTGTCATACCAGAAATGACTACATCAATTTTTCCTGCTTGTAACGCTGGTACAAGACTGTTGAAGTCCATATCTTGCGCTTGCATGTCCACACCTATTTTTTCCCCAACCAATTTAATTAAATCAATATCAAATCCAATAATTTCTTCACCTTTTGCAGCGTCAACATATTCAAATGGCGCATAGTCTGCTGAAGTACCAACTTTTAATACTTGTTTGTCTGTACTACCATCAGCATTATTATTTGCATTATCCTCTTTAGCGCCACAAGCTGCTAGTACGCCAATAGCTAGGACAAGAATTATCATGAAAAACTTATTCTTCATCTTTAAGCATCTCCTTTTATTTATAATGTATTGTGTATGAGAATACATTTCTCGAAAATAGTTGATTGGATATTTATTCATGTTTGAGAATAAAAAACTATCTGCTAATTAAGATATACTCTTTTGAAATAATAATCAAGATAAACTAGAAAATTTTTAACGAATTATTATATGCTAAATTTTCAGATAAGTCAATTTATTGTTTTCAAGTTCACTTTCCTTACTATTTTCCGAAAGCTTAATAATTATCCCTTCATTCTTTAACAAAATTTCCGCGGAAATAAAAAAGACCCCCATTTGGAGGTCTCTTGCTTATTTGTCTTCTGTAAATAATTTATCTTTTAATTGGTCCTCGCCAGAGCCTTCCGCTAATGGAACATGAGAACGATAAGCCGCTCGACAGATTAAATGTCCAGCAACTGGAGCTGTAACAAAGACGAATAGAATACCTAAAATTAATCGGACACTAACATAACCATCGTGCACCCAAAAGTATATAAATGCACCTAATAAGCAAGTTAAAACGGATAACGTGGAGCTTTTCGTAGCAGCATGTGATCGCGTATAAACATCTGGTAAACGAATCATGCCAAATGCGCTAATAACACTCACAATCGACCCGATTAGAATGAGGATGACTGCCGCCCATTCAATCATTTGATTTACGTTCAACAATCACACCTCTTTCAATATATTTTGTAAAAGCAATGGTCCCAATAAACGCTAAAATACCTAATATAAGAATGGCTTCTAAGTAAGCCTTTGTTTTTAATATAATCGAAACAATCGCAATAGCGGATAAAAGATTTACACCAATTGTATCGAGAGCAATGGCTCGGTCAGGCATAGATGGGCCTCGGATAACCCGATACAACGACAGCGCGATGGAAATACTAAAGAAGGCGAGAGCCAGAAGTAAAATATTCTCTATCATTAACGCGTCACCTCCATTATTGCTTGTTCAAACTTCCCAATAGAGCGAATAACAGCATCCTTAGACTGCTCAATGTCCATCGCATGAATATAAAAGACATCGCCCTCTTCAGAAACTTCCATGACGACAGAGCCAGGTGTTAATGTTAGCAATAATGCTAGCGCCGTAATTTCCCAATCACCCTTGAGTGCGGTTTTATACGTAAAAATACCTGGCGTAATGTTTAGCTTTGGTGTAGTAATTTGCTTTAATACGCTATAGCTTGATAAAAATAGCTCCCAATTAAATAGCCATAATAGCTTGATAATCGAAAAGACTCGTCGCAAGTAAAATTGGGTCCCATAAAACCGGTGCATCGCATATAATATGCCCATTCCTACGATAAACCCCATTAAAAACGTTGAAAATTGTGGTGTCACTTCATCTTGCAAAAGTAACCAAAGTGCTGCGATAAATAAATTCAAAATAAACTGCATCGCCATTATTTATTCACCTCACCTTGCCATTGTTCACCATCTAGAACAGCGTCTATATAGATAGATGGTGTATATAACGTTTCTGCTGCATCGGTGACAAAGGGAGCTAATTTCTCCGCTCCTATTCCTAAACTAATTGTACAAGCAGCCAATAAAGTTAACGGCAGTATTACACGTTTGGGTAAAGGCTTTTCATCCTCTAAACTAATAATGGTCTCTCCAAAAAAGGAGGAGAGAAATATCCGCAGTAATGAATACAAAACAATTAAACTAGAGAAAAACCCTAGACCTAATAGAACAAAATTGCCGCCCTCTATCGCACCTTGTCCAATTAAAACCTTCCCTAAAAAGCCGCTCAATGGCGGGATACCCGCTAATGAACACATGGCTACAAAGAATAGCCATCCAAAGAACGGATAGTTGCGAATAAGCCCACTCATTTTATCTATGACTGTTTCTCCAGTTACATAAATCATCATGCCGACAGCTAAAAATAACATAGCCTTTGCCACCATATCATGCATTAAATAATAGACAACGCCCTGTAAGGCAGACTCAGTACCAATCGCTAGACCAGCTACTATAAACCCAACACCAATCAATACATTATAAGAAGCGATTGTTCTAACATCACGCCCTGAAAGAGCACCGATACAGCCAGCTATAATTGTAATACCCGCCATAATGCCAAGTGCCATATGCGTGACTTCGGTATTATTTGGGAAAAGCAATGTAAAGGTTCTTACGAGTGCATAAATCCCAACCTTTGTTAATAGTGCTGCGAATAAAGCGGCAATGGCAGTGGGAGGTACACTATAAGAGCCAGGCAGCCAGAAGAATAATAGCAGTCCCGCCTTTAAGCTAAAGACAATTAAGAAAATGAGTGCCACTGTTGTAATAAGTGGATTAGCACCGGCTTCCATCACACGCATAGAAATATGGGCCATATTTAATGTACCGACTGTTCCATAAAGAAAAGCCAATGCCACCAAGAAAATCCAAGACGCTACAATATTAATCAGCACATATTTTAATGCTTCACGGAGTTGAACCTTTTCCCCACCTATACTAATAAGTGCATATGAAGCCAGCAACATCACCTCAAAACATACAAATAAGTTAAAGATATCTCCTGTCAAAAATGAACCATTAACACCAGCTACCATTAGTAAGGTAAATGGATAAAAATACATTTTTTCATACCTTAACTCCATTGTGAATATTGCATAGAGCATACAAATAACTGCTACAATATTTGCTATTAACACGAGTAGCGTTGCGAAGGAATCTGCCACAAATGAGATACCAAAAGGAGGTGCCCAACCACTAAAGTCAATGCGCAATATCCCTTGTTCTTGAATTTCTACTAATAAAATCACGCTAATAATAACGATAAAGCTTAATGTCAGTAAACTAATAATCCGTTGTAAAAAGACATGCTCTTTTAAAAACACCAGTAAAATAGCTGTAATTACCGGTACTATTAATGGTAAAACAATCATATTACTCATCCGGCGTACCCCTCAATTCATCAAAATTCCCTGAACCATTTGTTTTGTACGCTCGATAGCCTAAAACGAGAACAAACGCAGTCACAGCAAAACTAATAACAATAGCTGTTAGAATTAGGGCTTGCGGCAATGCATCTGTATAAGGACCCTCTGATTCGCCTAATAATGGTACATCCCCTTTTTTAAGACCTCCCATTGTTAGAATTAGTAAGTGGGCAGCATGTGATAAAACAGCAGTGCCTAAAATAACACGTAATAACTGTTTAGAGAGGATTAAGTACGTCGCAACAGCTACTAATATACCTACTAAAACAAGTATTAAAGATTCCATCGGCTACTCATCCTCACTTATGCTTAAAATAATTGTCACGACAACACCCACCACCGTCAAAGCTACTCCTGCTTCAAAAATGGTTACGGTTGAAAAACCCATTTTCCCGAAAATCGGGACATTTATATACGTATAAGCCTGTGTTAAAAATGGTACATCGAAAAACAAAGAACCAATTGCCGTACCTGTTGCCAGCAATACACCAAGAGCCGCAACCTTTTTAAAGTCAAACGGCATTCCCTTATGCACAGTCTCTATATCGTAAGCAAGATACAATAATACAATGCCAGAAGCTAACACGAGGCCACCAATAAAGCCACCACCTGGAGCGTGGTGTCCCGCAAAGAACAAATACACGCCAAGTGTTAAAATAATGAAGACGACTGCCTTAGTGACTGTCCGTAATATCACATCATTAATTTTCATGATCTGCTTCCTCCTTCCGAGGCTTAAGCTTTGTTAGTGTATAAACCCCTAAGCCAGCAATCAGAAGCACTACAACCTCAAGCATTGTATCAAAGGCACGAAAATCCCCTAGAATTGTATTAACTATGTTGGAACCACCCGCTAGCTCATAGGCATCATTAAAATAAGTGGATACTGGCTCAAATTGCTCGTAGTGCACTACAGCTAGACCAACCATTGTGACTGTTGCACCGACAAAAATAGAGATCATCGCTTTAGACCATTGCACCCTTTTGCGAGGTGCCTCAGGCATTAAGTCTGGTAAATACTTAAAGCATAAAAGGAATAATGCAGTTGTTACTGACTCTACAACTAATTGTGTTAACGCTAAATCTGGTGCGCGGAAAATGACAAAGAAGAAGGCAATTGAATAGCCTAATACGCCATTTAATAGCATGGCTGTAACGCGACCCTTTGCAAAAATCATCCAAACTGCAGCGAATACCATAACAAATACAAGAATTAATTCGTATGACTCAATCGTGGAGTCCATATCAAAATTAAAGGTCATTGCGTCTGAATAAATAAAATAACCAGCGATTAGTGCCACGAAAAATACATATATATAGACAAAATAATGGGTTAAATTACCTGTCATATATTTGCGAGTAAGCTTCTCTGAACCACTTTCACTTATTTCTATCATTCGATTATAGTAATTATTAAACGTATATTTTTGTGAAAAAATGCGATACATCGGCTTCCAGCTTTTCAATGTTTTGAATAAGATGATCCCGAGTACAATGACTCCTAACGTCATGAACAATTCCGCATTAATTCCATGCCAAGCAGAAATATGTGGTGTTAATTCATTGGCTGTTGGGAATGTAGGATAAATACTTGCCATGGCTGGCTCTAAAATATAATGACCTAACACGTTCGGGAAGAAAAAGATACCGACTACTAACAGACATAAAATAATGGGTGATATTAGCATGCCCAATGGAGCTTCATGTGGTTTTCTATCTATTTTCTCAGGCTGTAGTTTACCCAAAAATGTTCGACTAATTAAAATTAAACTGTAGACAAAGGTAAAGATACTGGCTACCCATGCTACTAATGGGAAAAATAACCCTACATCAGCAATGGAAAAGGCCTCTACATCCCGAATAGCCAAGACCGCTGCAAAAAACATTTCTTTACTCAAGAAACCATTAAATGGTGGTAATCCTGCCATAGAAAAGCTACCAATGACTGCGATTGTAAATGTAATAGGCATTAAGGACATTAAGCCACCTAAACGGCGAATATCCCGAGTTCCCACTTCATGGTCGACAATCCCAACCATCATGAATAAGGCTCCTTTAAATGTGGAGTGGTTGATGAGATGAAAAAGAGCAGCAAAACTTGCTTGTGTATATATAATAGAGTCTTTAGTGTAGCCATAGTAATGACCCACAGACCCTAGACCAAATAGACTCATAATTAAGCCTAGCTGACTTATCGTTGAAAAGGCTAAAAGCGCCTTTAAATCCGTTTGGCGAACTGCATTAAATGATCCCCAGAAAAGTGTAACAAGACCAATAACACTTACGAGCCAGAACCAAATCGCTTCTCCGCCAAAAACTGGTGAAAAGCGGGCAACTAAATAAATCCCTGCCTTTACCATTGTGGCTGAGTGTAAGTATGCACTAACAGGTGTTGGTGCTTCCATGGCGTCCGGTAGCCAAATATGAAATGGAAATTGTGCAGATTTTGTAAAAGCCCCTAGTAAAATTAAGATTAATGCTGGAGTAAATAGGGCATGATCACGGATAACCTCTACATGAGCTACAATTTCACGAATACTAAATGTATCAGCAGCTACATATAGCATCAGGAAACCAGCTAACATAGAGAGACCGCCAAAGACTGTAATCATCATTGCTTTTTTAGCACCTGCACGTGATGCCTTTCTATGATGCCAAAATGCAATTAATAGGAATGATGACACACTCGTTAATTCCCAAAATGTGTATAATACCATTAGGTTATCTGAAAAGACAACGCCAAGCATAGCGCCCATGAATAGTAATAAATAGCAGTAAAAATGGTGAAGAGATTCTTTCGTTGACAAATAAAAAATAGAATATAAAATGACTAAACTACCTACACCTGTAATCAGTAAGCCAAAAATCATACTGAGCCCATCTAGGTAAGTTGTAATATTTATATTAAAAGAGGGAATCCACTCATATGTATGGATAAATGTTTTACCTCCGGCAATTTGAGGAATATAGCGCGCAAGTAAAAGAAACAAGATGAATGGAACAGAAAAAACAAACCAGCCAAGATGTGTTACACGCCTTAGTCGCCTATACAGCAATGGGATAAGTGCAGCACAGACAAATGGCAAAAGTATCGCGATAAGAACTGTAACCAAATGAAAACCTCCTACTATCAAAATCATCAAGCAAATTTTTGTGGTGATTGGAATGGTAAGTGCTAAAACTATAGCAATTTGTTTAAGCTAAGTAACATATCAGATATATTCTTGAAATTTTGCAAATGGAAAGTGATGGGGTGTTAAAGTGTCTTGTCATTCATTGAAAATGGTATGTTTAGTTATTTAGTCACCTCTAACCCGATGCAAGCCTAAATAACTTGTGGAAAATCAGATAATTTATACAGTTACAACTCAATTATATCAGCATTATAAAGACACTTGACTATCTATTTAACACACTGCATAATAGTGTGGCATATGAAATCAATTAAGCTTAGATGCACGCAATGCATAAATTAAATAACTTTAAATCATTGATATAAGCTTATTGCTTCAAGGGTTTTCCAATATATTTCGTTAACTTTTATACATTTTTAAGTATACAATATAAATGAGCATAATGCACTGTAACAGCATCGATTTTAGCTGTTTTAGGATAATTTTTCGAAATCAACAGTGAAATTAACAAAATACCAACAGATAAGAGGTGTACATTTTTATGAGGCATGTAAAAGGGCGTTTAGACGAAAGTATATTAGTTTGTGTTTACTATGGCTTAAATGGTGAACGTTTGATACGTAGAGGGCACAAAATGGCAACAATGCTAGATTGCCCACTCTATATTCTTTCAGTTGATTCGCAACCCCTTGATGCATTTGACGCTGAAAAATCTAGTTATATTGAGCAATGGAAAAAGTTATCAGACGAACTTGAGGTCGAGAAATTCATTTTGCAAGATAATGAAAAACGCCCCATTCAGAAAGTCATTGCAGAAGTGGCGAAAAACTATGGCATTTCACAAATTATTGTAGGACAAAGCGCACAAAGTCGCTGGGAGGAGATTACTAAAGGTTCGTTCCTTAACGTACTGTTAAAAGAAGTTCCTTTTGTAGATTTTCATATTGTAGCTGTTCAACGTCCTACTGATGATGATGCTAACGAGACATACGAAAAAGGTGTTCGTGCTTACTTAATTAAAGAACAGGAGAACTTTAAAGTAGCATTTACATGTCCGAAATATGTATCCATCGAAGGTATCTTCTTCAAGGAAATCGGCACGGATTTTGACAACGGTGTCTTTAAATTTACTTACAACGATAAGATGCATGAGGTTCATATTTCAGAGGGCTATGTGATCGATCAAGAAAAGCTTCCTGCAGAATTTTTATCCCCATTAAGACAATAAAAAACGCGCTCTCTTTTTTAAAGGAGCGTTCAGGCTGTAGATAAAAGTCATCGGGAAGTACCTCTCGATGGCTTTTGTCACTTCATTTTAACTCTCTGGACTGATAGCAACTGCACTCCGACCGTAATTGAAAACTTTATTTCATTGTAAAAAAAATGTAGGCAAACCCATTCCGAGTTTGCCTACAGTCCTGATGCGTTTTTTCTAAGCCGCCGAAGTTGCCGGTTTATCCTTCGGTAGGAAAAAGGCAATTAGCAATAATAACGGCAATAAAGAAACGACCATCATTGTAAAATCAATACCTTTATGGTCAATTAAAACACCAATAACCATTGCTCCAATGGCCCCCATACCAAAAGCAAAGCCAGTTGTTAAGCCGGCCATTGTACCAATTTTAGAAGGAACTAGCTCTTGCGCGTATACCACGGTTACAGAGAAGCTAATCATAATCAATGTACCAATGATCACTAAAAATATCATAGCCGCCCATAGCGGTACATAAGGCAATGCTAGGCAAAATGGCATTGGTACTACAACGGAAAGAATAATAACATTTTTTCTTCCAATTCGGTCTGACAGAGAGCCTCCGAAAAATGTTCCCACTACCCCAAACGCCATGAATAGGAAAATAAGGATTTGTCCTAGACGGAGATTCACATCATAATGATCCATTAAATAAAATACATAAAAGCTAGTTATATTGGTTGTATAAAATGATCGTGCAAAAATGATGGTAAATAGTAAGGTTAAAGCTACGCCTACCTGCTTCTTTGTTAATGGTGGCAATGTCGAAATCAACACACGTTTTTTCTTCGCTGTGCGCTCCTGCTCTAATTGCTTTTTATACCATTTTGCAATCTTAGTTAAAAGAATAATACCAAAAGTTGCCGCTACTAAAACAATTGCTGCACCACGCTGGCCGAAAATATCAAAAATATAGGCACTAATTAATGGGGCAAGCGCTTGTCCTGAATTCCCCCCAACTTGATAAATCGATTGAGCAAGCCCTCTTTTAGAGCCTGCTGCCATAAAGGATACTCTAGAACCCTCAGGGTGAAATATTGCTGAACCGAAGCCTAAAAATAATACCGCAATAAGAATAATCCAATATTGAGTAGTAAAAGCAATAATTGTTATAGCAATAAAAGAACTTATCATACCTATTGGTAATGCATAGGGCATTGGCTTTTTATCACTGACAAACCCAACAATAGGCTGTAATGCAGACGCAACTATATTTAAGACAAATGATATGAGACCAATTTGTGTGAAGGTCAATCCTAGCTCACTTTTGAAGATTGGAAACATAGCTGGAATAACAGCTTGCATCGTATCATTGATAAGATGAGCAACACCTATTAAAATCATAATGGGGTAGGTTGGATTTGCGACGTTTATTTGATTATTCATGCTGCCACCTCACTCTATTTAGTTTTTGTTATTGACGATTGTCGCATACTATTAACCATTTTGCACAAGCTATGTTTCGACAGCTGTAAAAGGAGTTGATGTATGCATGGAAAGCTTTATTCATGCTAACTTTTGGGAAATGATTCTTCGAACAACACTTTCATTCTTCATCTTACTTATTTTGGCGCGTATTCTTGGAAAGAAACAATTGGGCCAACTAACATTTTTCCATTATATTACTGGTATTACATTTGGATCAATTGCTTCAGAAATCGCCTCACAGGAGGAAACACCCTTTTTAGATGGCGTAATATCCCTTGTCTGGTGGAGTGCCTTAACCTACTTAATGACGATTATTACGATTAAATCAAAAAAAGCTCGCGTACTTATTGATGACAAACCTACGATTGTCGTACAAAATGGTCTTATTTTAGAATCTGCCTTAAGAAAAAATCGTTTGCATATGGACGAGCTGACAATGATGCTGCGTGAGCAAGCCATCTTTTCTGTACAGGATATTCAATATGCGTTACTTGAAACAAACGGAAAACTAAGTGTCCTGCAAAAAACCTCCGAGCAAGTTGCCACAAAGCAGGATGTTAAAGCTGATGTTTCCCCACCTACTTATTTGCCTACAGAGGTTGTGTCAGATGGGCAACTTATCAAAGAAAATATTGTTGAGCTCGAATTAACAGAGGACTGGGTAATGAAGAAGCTTAAAAAACAAAATGTGCATTCCGTTGAAGATGTCTTTTTTGCACAGGTTCAAACAAATGGGTCCTTATACATTAGCCTAAAAGATAAAGCGAGACATTCAAGCCCGTAAATGTTTGTCTCGTTTTTTTTTAATCAATTTTTACAATATCTAACGGTGTAATGATTCCTATTAATTTTTGGTGTGGTTTGCCATGTTCTGTTATTAGTAATGCCTCAAAACGCCTACCTCTTTCCACTCCCTGTTTAAAAATTTCTTCTGCTTCATATATCGTTATGTATCTGCTCACAAACTTGTAATTCACCCTATTTTTCTCATGCATTAAAATATCATGCAACGTAGGAATTCCTTTAGGTAAATGGTCGCCACCCATTTTAGAGGCAAGCCAATTGGTGATTCCTACAGTTGTAATTAGCCCTCTAAATTGTTTATTAAAATAGACGGGGAACTGCGTATATTTTCGCTGGTGAATAACCTTTAACACATGCTTGAGGGAATCATTCTCTTGAAAAACAAGTACTCTCTTTCGGAACATTTGACCGACAAGCATAGGCTTAGCGAGCGTAGCATCTATGTATTCAATTCTTTCGACTACATCGGTATGTGGTTCAGCAATTACATAGTTAATAGAAGTACGATGATGGACAATTGCATTTCGCAGATCGGCGTATGACCGTAAATCATCTTCGTATTTTTTCACCAATACCTCTTTTTTCTTCGCTTGATCAACGAGCCGATAAAAGGGCGTAAAATCCTTAATGCCTACAATATCTCGTAATCTATGGTCTATTCGATTAAATGCTGTCAGGAAACGATCGGAATTTTCAGTCTCCACCTTTACGTACCCTCTTTCTCTAGTAACTTTATGTATTTTCCGAGTTATTTGACAAATTTCGAGTTACACCACCATTATATTCCTAAGTAATGGATATTCCAAGAATGTAATTTTTGCTGTCATTTATTTATATATCCACTTGAAAGTTACGCTACGTCATTTTGTATAAGGACACTAACATGGAAGGGGTATGGTTATTTTGCTGACGACTCAAAGAATACCCAAACAAACTGGCTTTCTGTGCTCAACCCTTTCGTGGATCATGTTCTTTGTTTGGCTTATCAATGGCGGTATGCTTTAAAACAAAAGGACGGAAAAGTCTAAACGTATCAGATTTTCCGTCCTATATTTTTAAATTTTCGTCATAGCCGCATTTCTTTTCATCATTGTAATTCCAATGCAAATACAAAGAATTATAAGTCCTATTGTCATAATTAAACTCCACCAGTAATCAGACATCTCCATTGTTCCACGAACTAGTAAAGGTCCATAGCTTGCTAGCTTCCAAGGGGATATAGTCCAGAATAGTCCTACTACCATATCGACTATTTGCCCAATAAAGATAACCGTAAAGGCACATGTAGTAGCTATAATTGTTTTAAAACTAGCACTCATCATTAATGTCACAGCAATTACAAATATTAGCCAAACATAATACGTACAAAAGCTGGCAAGCAGTGGTCCAATTTCTAAAGTTCCGTATAGAATACTAGTGTAATACACGCTTGCTGCAAAGCCTGCTAAAATACTCACAAAACAAACTGCACTCATTACAATAAATTTACTCATAAAGTAGGCTCCAAAAGATATAGGTCTTACATATAATAAGGTAGCCGTACCACTCGCACGTTCTTTACTTATAATACCCACAAAAGAAGCCATTATCACCAATAACCCTATCGTTTGAAACTGCCCTATAGAAGCCTGTAATAGGTCAACGGGCATTAATTCAGGCATCAACATTTCAAAGCCTTCTGGCACATTTCCAACAGCATTTAAAATATCCATTATATAATAATTTATCAGGGGATCATTCATTCCGAGCAGGGCAAACACAAGAGGTATCCACAAAAATTTCCAGCTTCGCCACGCCTCTCTAAATTCCTTTTGTAGAAGTACATTGAATCCTCTCATGCTTTTTTCGCCACCTTCATGAAAATTTCCTCCAACGATGCTGTTTGTCGTTCTACTTTTCTTATTGTATAAGGACAATTACTTAAACGATGAAGCAGCTCCTTCATCGTTGGCTCCTCATTCAATATCTCGATATATACATAACAGCCTACTACAACATGATCTGTCGAGCTTGCAAAAAGCTTTGCCTCTTCCTCACTAGAAAACTCAACTATATAATTTTGCTCATCAAAACGTTGGCGTACCTCTCGTAATGTTCCTTGCTCTACTAGTTTTCCATTTTGTAAGAATAATAGCTGATCCGTCATTTCTTCCGCATCGTTTAAAATATGAGTTGAATATAAAATGGTTGTCTCTTGTTGTAAACCTTTTAATAAATCAAGAACCTCTCTACGGCCAACAGGGTCTAGTGCTGAAACAGGTTCGTCTAATAACAGTAATTTTGGCTTATGCACAATTGCCTGGGAAATACCAAGGCGTTGCCTCATCCCACCAGAAAAAGTAGCTATTTTTTTATGTTGAACATTTCCTAACCCTACAAACTCTAATGTTTTTTGCGCTTCTAATTTAGCATTTTTTGCTGATACACCATTTAGCCGCGCAGCCATCTCAGTAAATTCTAACGCGCTTAGCCAAGGATGGAACTGTGGATATTGGGGTAAAAACCCTATATTTTCACGTAAATCCCCTTTTAGCATTTCTACACTTCCGGCAGTCGGCGTTAAGAGCCCTATTAACATGGACAATGTTGTTGTCTTACCCGCGCCATTTGGCCCTATTAACGCCGTTGAAGTCTTTTCCTCTAGAATAAATTGAACATTATCTACAACATTGTGCTCTGCAAATCGTTTGGTCAAACCAGTTACTTGAAGTAATGTTGTCATGACTGCTTTCTCCCAACTATAAAGTACGCAATTGACCCTATTATATTTGTAAATAAAATAATAAATACCCATAAAATTTTTGGCCCATTCGTTGCATGTGTTTTACGCAAATCAATAAGTGCTACGATCATTAATATTAATTGAACGACGATGAGCGGTGCTATCACTGCCCATGGAACTTTTGCTAATTCCTCCATCATACAGATCACCCCATTAGTTGTTATACATTAAATATAACAATTTTGTTCTAACATGTATAGAACAAAATTTTGTTTTTTCTTCCAAATATTCTGTGCCATTTCCATAGGATAAGATGTCATGTTTTAGATAGTCCCCTGTTTCATCTTCTATACGCCCTGCTTCATTTATAAAAACAAAAAAAGATGTACCTTTATCAGCACATCTTTTCCTTTATTTATAAAGTTGTTGTAGAGCGTCTTCCATTTTAGGTCGAATCGTTACTTGTGGACGGGCCTTTTTTACCGCTGCCTCCGCTTCCTCTAGAGAATGAGCCAGCCCTAGCTCTATTAACACCGCAGTAGCTGCTACACCAGCACGACCACCGCCACTCCCACAGTGAACATATACCTTCTGTCCTACCTCATAGGACGAAGCAATTTCCTTAGCTACATGCTGAATAGATGATGCTACCGCAATATCTTCATCTGCAATTGGCATATGCTTATACGAATAAGAAACAGCCTCTTGCTCTTCTGAAGTAAGTCCCTGCACACGAACATCTATTACAACATCTACAGCTTCTTGCTCAAAAGCCGCCTCCGCATCTTTTGCGCCGCCAAAGAATATTTGATCCTTAACTAAAACATCATAGTTTTTTTCCATATTGGTCACACTCCATAGGATTATTTCAGTAAATGCTTAATATCCTCGTAATATGGTAAAGCCGTTAAAGCTCCTGCTTTTGTTGCTGCAAATGCTCCTAATTTATTGCCAAAGCTTGTACAGCGAACAAGCTCTTCTTTTGTTGTAGGCAAGCCATTGTAATGAACATCGCGTAATACCCCTGCCATAAATGCATCCCCTGCACCAGTAGTATCTACAGGTATTACCTTTTCAGTTGGTACATGGATGACCTCTCCATTCAACACAGCATAAGTGCCATTTTCTCCTACTGTTACTAAAATAATAGGCACTAAATAGCTACTTAGTTGTTCAATTCCTTCTTCTAAACTAGTCGTTTCCGTCAGGAAGAATAACTCATCATCTGTTACCTTTAAAATATCTACATCCTCAAAAAAGGACGTAATCGTTTCTCGACAAATTTCTTCACTACTCCAGCGTAATGGACGAATATTTGCATCCATCGCAATGATCGCACCTTTGTCCTTCGCCATTTCTACGGCAGCTTGAGTTGTAGCTAGAGCTGTCGGATGGAACATGGTCCCTGAACATACCGTTAAAGCAGAGGCATGTTTAAATGCTGCTTCATTTAACTGTAGTGGCTCCACTTGTAAATCAGGTGTTTCATCCACATAATCTTTAAAAATTCGTTCACAGGCTTCTGTCAGATGCACATAAACACCACTTACTCGTTTAGCTGGGTCGAATATGGCATAGTCAAGCTTGACACCTTCCTCTACAAGCCCATCACGCACAAACTGAGAACCCTCATCATCCCCTGTAATTGTAATTAGGGCAGATGGTGCGCCAATTCGGCTAATACCTGCTGCAACATTTACTGTTGCACCACCCATATATTTTGTAAATGATGTGTTTGTTACATCATCAGCAATATAGTCAATAAATGCATCTCCATAGACTAAAATAAAATCCTTATCTTGCTTCGTCATGATTGTCCTCCTGAAAGTCTAGTCATTATAGATTAACACGAAAATTGTCATTCTATAAAGGTTTAACTTTTGAGAGCATGCCTGAAAATTTGTGTCATCCACTAACTTTGTTATACTTGCCTATAGAAAGGTAGGGATTTTCAAGATGAGTATTACAATTCGACAAGCTCAACCACAAGATGCACATGCCGTTGTGCCTTTAATTATTGATGCGATTGGTGAGATTGCCAATCGTTTAACTGGCGAGCAATCGTCCGAGGCTGTTCGTCAAGAACTGACAACCCTTTTTCAGCGTGACGACAATCGACATTCTTATTTAAATACCTATGTCGCTACGGAGGATGAGCAAATAGTAGGAATTCTCGTTTATTATTATGGCGCACATGCCATTGCTATGGATGCTAACCTTGTAAAATGGTTAGAGGCTAAAAATGCTCCATCAATCATCATCGATCATGAGGCCCACGAAGATGAGGCTTATATCGATACAGTTTGTGTAACACCAGAAGCACGCGGTAAAGGAATTGGTACATTACTTTTACAATATGCCGAAGAACTGACAAAGCAGCATGGCTATACAAAGTTATCCTTAAATGTAGAAACTCAAAAAGAAGATGCTCGTCGTCTTTATGAACGTTTAGGCTTTGTTATTACTGAGCCTTGGTCCATAATCGATGAACCATTTCATCATATGGTGAAACAATTTTAGGAAGTGAAGATTGTATTCATGAAAACAAATTTAATTTACCCTCTTTTGATCGTCATTGCCTCTAGTAGCTACGGAATTTTGTCGACTATTGTCAAAGTAGCGATGCAGCATGGCTTTACATCTGCAGAGGCTGTATCGAGCCAATATATTATTGGCTTTATACTCGTTTTAGTTATTTTTATGTTGACAGATAGAAAATTACCTAAGCCATCCAAAAAAGGCATCCTTATATTATTATGTGCTGGTATTTTTACCGGAACGACTGGAATAGTGTATGGAGAATCTCTCAAGTATTTACCCGCTTCTCTTGCAGTAGTGATGCTGTTCCAATTTACATGGATAGGTTTGTTAATTGATTGTGCTCTACATAAAAGATTACCAAGTCGACCTGAAGTTATTTCGATTATTATCTTATTTGTAGGAACAATTTTAGCTGCAGGTGTTTTAAATGTAGATTTAAGTGGAATCCCTCTCCAAGGATGGTTATTCGGCTTTGCTGCTGCCGTTACCTTTGCCTGCTTCATTCAATTTAACTCTCGACCAGTGGAAGGGGTTACAACCACTTCAAGGGTATTTATCGTTTCCTTTGTAGCCCTTATAATGATCAGTATTTTCTTAAGTCCAGAAGTGATTTGGAACGGAAAATTGTTTATGGAAGGCTTATGGAAGTATGGATTAGCCCTCGGTCTATTCGGTATCATTTTACCTATATACTTATTCTCCATTGCTATTCCCAAAATTGGTGGTGCACTTGCTTCCATCTTAAGCGCTATTGAATTACCTGTTGCAGTTACCGTTTCCGTTATTGTCCTACATGAACCTTTAACTGCATTGCAAATTATGGGCATTGTTTTAGTGATAGTCGGTATGTTATTGCCGACAATTATTGCGCAACGCCGACAAAATGATAGCCTATTGGATGCACAAACTTAAACAGATAGAAAACTCCTTGAAAATGGAATATTCCTTTTTAAGGAGTTTTTTTGAACTTCATTGAAATGCCGTTGCTAATGGATTAGCACTTCGCTATGATGAAGGAAAATGTAATTTTTTAATAATTCTAACATGAATGTTACCCCTTCGTATTATACTGCAATATGTAAGTACCTTACTTTAAGAAAGGGGAAGTTGATGAAAAAAACACGTATTCTTAGTTTTTTCCTTGTGTTCATACTGTTTGTTTTAGCCGCATGTAGTGGAAACAATGACCGAAAAACTACAAATGATGCTGCCAATAACGATAAAACGACAGATGGCGACAAAACGGAAGTAGCGGCAACAACGCCATCTGGTAAGCTTGTTATTTACACAGGACGTGATGAAGAAATGGTGCAAAATGTAATCGATCAGTTTAATAAAAAGTATCCAGACATTGAAGTAGAATTTTTAACAATGGGCGCTCAGCAAATTTTAGAACGTTTACGTGGCGAAAGGGCTAATCCTCAGGCAGACTTTTGGTGGGGCGGCACACAATCAGCGCTCATTGTTGGGGCAAATGAAGACTTATTACATGCCTGGCAGCCTAGCTTTATTGACTCTATTGATGCTACACATAAAGATGTAGATGGCCGCTGGTTTGGAGAGATGCTGCTACCAGAAGTCATTATGATCAATAGTGATTTATTAACAAAAGAAAATGGGCCACAGGATTGGGATGACCTTCTTGACCCTAAATGGAAGAATCAAATTTTAATTCGGGGTGTGCTGGCTTCAGGAACAATGCGCACCATATATTCCTCTATGATTGTACGACAAGATGCGAACTCTCCTGATAAAGGCTATGAATGGCTATTACAATTAGACGCTAATACGAAGGAATATACGCAAGATCCTAATGCTTTGTACTTAAAGCTAACACGACAAGAAGGCAGTGTCTCCTTATGGAATCTACAAGATATTTTATTAAAGAAATATACAACTGATTATCCCTTTGATTATATTTATCCAAAAAGTGGAGCACCTATTTTGGTAGATGGTGTTGCAGTTGTCAACAATGCGAAAAATCTAGAGAATGCCAAACTATTTGTCGAATTTTTATTCGAAAAAGAGATGGTGACACAGTTAGCCAAAGATTATTATCAAATTCCTACACGATCTGATATCGATAAGGCATCCATGCCAGAGTGGTATCAAGAATTAGATTTAAAAACATTCGATATAGACTGGCAGCAAATGTCTGACAAAGAGGCTGAATGGATGGAATACTGGGATAACAATATTAAAGGCCGCGGTAATTAGTATCCGGGTGAAAATCCAGCTTTTTTAGTGGATTTTTACCTTACTATCTCATCCCCTATATAGCTATGAATCCTTTGTTGGAGAGGAGTTTTTTGTTGAAAAGAGTCACAATCGAAAATGTCTCGAAGCAGTTTGGTCAGTTGTATGGTGTGAAAGATGTAGATCTCGAAATAAAGGCTGGTGAATTCTTCACTTTTCTTGGGCCAAGCGGCTGCGGCAAGACAACTACTTTGAGAATGATTGCCGGTTTTTATTACCCAACTAAAGGTAAGATTCTATTTGATGAACAAGATGTCACTCGGCTTCAGCCAAATAAACGCAATATCGGTATGGTATTTCAAAACTATGCCCTTTTCCCTCATATGACAGTAGATGAAAACATCGCATTTGGTTTACAGGTTCGTAAATTTTCTAAAACTGAGATTCAGCGCAAGGTAGATCGAATTAGAAGACAAGTACATCTGTCAAATTACGGGGATAGAAAAATAAATGAGCTTTCTGGTGGGCAACAGCAACGTGTGGCTTTGGCTCGAGCTCTAGTAATTGAGCCAGATATTTTATTACTTGACGAACCATTATCCAATCTAGATGCAAAGTTACGTGAGGAAACACGTATTGAAATCAAACGGATTCAATCTGAGCTTGGTGTCACGACGATCTATGTTACCCATGATCAAATGGAGGCTATGGCGATGTCTGACCGAATCATGGTCATGGAAAACGGCTATATCAAGCAAATTGGGACTCCTCAGGAAATATATCACCGACCTGTAGATCGCTTTGTAGCTAACTTTATTGGCGAAACCAATTTAATTGAGGGCATATTAGAAGCAATTGAAGGCGAAGAAATACAAGTGAAAACAGCAAATGGACATATTTTTACTGGGCGAAAGCAACAGAGCTCTCCAGCATTAACGCATATGATTGGAGACAAAGTATTTATTTCAATACGTCCAGAATCTATTCATTTGGGGACTGGGGATAATACATTAACAGGAAAAATAACCTTTGTTGAATTCACAGGCATTAGCGTCAATTACATTGTAGATTGTAACGCCTTTTCACTTAAAGTAATGCTTATTAATTCTTATGACCAAATAAAAAAGATTGGCGAGGATATTACCATTCATATAACGCATGACTCGCTGTATTTTTTAGGGGAATAGGAGGAAGCCAATATGGAAAAGCAAACTGTCAATGCTTCTCAAGAAAGTATATGGACACGAATCTTTCATTCCAATTGGTTCATCTATATATTAATATCGCCATTATTTTTAGTGTTGTTCGCCTATGTCGTCTATCCCTTCTATCAAACATTTACTCAAAGCTTTGCTGGTGATGAACCATTCCTTCACTATAAAAAATTTTTCAATCTAGCAAGCCCAGCAAATTTAGAAGCTTTGTGGACCAGTATTTATATTTCTAGTATTAGCGTCCTTTGCTGCGCTATCGTTGGAGTAACTATGGCTTTTTTACTCGAACGCTATAACTTTCCTGGGAGACGAATACTTTCCATTTTAGTATTGGTCCCTATGGCACTTCCCCCCCTAGTCGGTGTGCTATCCTTTTCTTTTTTGTACGGAGATAGTGGTATTTTCCCTCGAGTCTTTCAGCATTTATTCGGTTTAGATCATGTACCCTTTTCATTGAAAGGGATTTGGGGAGTCATCGTTGTTCATACTTTCACCATGTATACTTATTTTTATTTAACCGCATCTGCTGCCATCAAGGGGCTAGATCCAGCTCTTGAAGAAGCGGCAACTAGTTTAGGTGCAGGGCGTATTCGCGTGTGGACAAAGGTTATTTTACCCATGCTGACCCCTTCCATTGTTGCTTCCTCCTTATTAGTGTTTATGATCTCTATGGCCTCCTATACGGCACCCTTAATGTTTGGTGTAGAACGAACTATGACCATGCAAATCTACTTATCTCGTACTAATGGCAATCTTGAGATGGCCGCAACTCAGTCGATGATACTGTCCTTTGTCTCTATTACATTTTTAATGATGATGCGTTGGTATCAAAATCGCCGAAATTATCAAAATCTCAGTAAAGGGATAAGTGTCCATCGCTCGGAGGTATCCTCCAAGAAAATAAAAATAGCGGCAACTATTGCCTCCTGTATCGGCACGTTGATTTTGATCTTACCGATATTAGTGCTGATATTAATATCCTTTTCTGTTGATGGGGCATGGAAGACTCAAATACTCCCTACAGACTATACACTGGATCATTATATGGCTCTCTTTACTGATGAGCGTACATGGCGACCTATTTGGAATTCTATACAGATGGGTATCGTCGCAACATTTGGCAATATTATCTTTGGTGTTGCCGCAGCATATGCGATGGTCCGCTTAAATTTTAAAGGAAAAACATTACTCGACATTTTAATAATGGTACCTTGGGCTCTACCTGGGACAGTGGTAGCAGTCAATTTAATCGCCGCCTTTAGCACGGAAAACATCTTTGCCTTTAATCAAGTATTAATCGGGACATTTTGGATTTTACCATTAGCCTATTTCATCCGACATTTGCCACTTGTTTTCCGGTCAACCTCTGCCTCTCTCGTACAACTAGATCCGTCAATTGAAGAGGCATCACGTGGATTAGGCGCCAATTGGTGGTATACATTTAGACGCATCGTCATACCTTTAACATTCACCGGAATATTAGCGGGAACACTATTAGCCCTAGTACAAAGCTTTGGTGAATTTGTTGCATCCATACTTATATACAGTACATCTACTATTCCATTGTCTGTTGCCATATTCCAAAAATTGTATGCATTTAAATTTGGGACTGCGTGTGCCTACGGTGTCTTACAAATTTGCTTAATTTTAGTTGTCCTTATTATTTCTGAAAAACTATCAAAAGGCAGTGCTGGTACAGCTATTTAACTGCTAATCTATTAGGAGGCCATGATAATGTTTGAAGATTTTCGCAACAAAACGCAGCAGGAAGATGGGATGATTTTCCCTTCTAACATCTATCGGAAAATTGTGTTACAGCCAGCCTATGAAGAGGCAAAGAAAAATTTTCTAACTATTATGCTACAAATTAATATAGCTCATTTAAAAATGTTAGAAGAACAAGGACTTGTAAAAAAAGAGGAAGCGAAACAAATTGGGGCAGCACTAAAGAAAATAGATTTAAATTATTATCGTTTAGAAGATTATAGCCCCCAATACGAAGATTTATTTTTCCGCATTGAAAATAAATTAATAGAGCTTGCTGGCGACGTTGCTGGAAATCTTCATATTGGACGCAGTCGTAATGATATGGGCATCGCCATTTATCGTATGACACTAAGGCAAAAATTACTGTTATTAATGCGAGAGCTACTAACATTGCGAGATGATTTAATCGCAGCTGCTGAGGAGCATGTAGATACTATTATGATTGGCTACACGCATACGCAACAGGCTCAGCCTACAACCTTTGCCCATTATTTAAAGGCTGTCATTGACCAGCTTGAACGAGATTTTGAGCGCATGCAGCATGTCTATAAAACTGTTAATCGTAGCAGTATGGGGGCTGCAGCCTTAACTACAACAGGATTTAATATAAATCGAGAACGGATGCGTCATTTGTTGGCATTCGATGATATTATCGAAAATGCGTGGGATGCAGTGGCTGGAGCTGACTATATTGCTGAAGCAGCAAGTATTGTACAGCTTGCTGCACTCAATCTTGGCCGGACCTCTCAAGATTTTTTATTATGGGCTACACAGGAGTTCAATGCCTTCACACTCGCAAGTCCATATGTTCAAATAAGCTCTATTATGCCCCAAAAGCGTAACCCTGTTTCAATTGAACATACGCGTTCATTACTATCGGCTGTTGTTGGAGATGCAAGCACCGTGTTACAGATGGTACATAATACACCATTTGGAGATATCGTCGATACTGAGGATGATATGCAACCCTATTTATGGCGTGCCATCGACCGCTTAGTTGGGATTTATAAATTATTTGGCTCACTTGTTGTCACAATGGATGTGAACAAGAAAAAACTAAGAAACCGTGCAGAGAACAGCTTTGCCAATGTTACTGAGCTGGCTGATACATTAGTACGTTCAGAGGATATTTCCTTCCGCCAAGCACATAGCATTGTTAGTAAATGCATTAAAGTACTACTTGCTCATAGTGAGGAATCGCTAGCAAGCCTTACATGGGGACTCGTGAATACTCAATCTAAATTGATTACGGGAAAAGAATTAAATATTTCAGAAGAGGATTTTTATAAAACCTTACAGCCAGAGTCTTTTGTTGGTGTTCGAACACTACCAGGTGGCCCAGCTCCCGCCACAATGAAAGCAGCACTTGAACATGCCAAAATGAATACGAAAAATCTTTATGAATGGATTCAATTAAAGGAAAGTTCCATTATTGAAGCGGAGAAAGAATTAACGATTTTTCTTGAGGAATGGAGCCAATGATGAAATGGCTTCTAGTTATTGATGGTGGTGCGACAAAAACGGCATGCGCAGTCGTTCACGCGGAAACTGGTGTTATGGAATATTCAGCTTCAACAAAGGGCTCCAACTATCAAGCCATTGGTATGGAAGCAGCTACAGTGATATTACATGAGCTTTTAGCAAAGGTAGAAATTTTTTTGCAAAAGTATCCCTGCTCTCAAATTGCTGTAGCTACCTTTGCCTTAGCTGGGATTGATTCTCCAAAAGACAAAGAAATAGTTACAGCTATTGTTCAAAATGCCCTATCAGCCACACAGCTTTCTATTGCTACTCTTATTATTGAAAATGACGCTGAAGCCACACTACTTGGTGTGACTGCTGGACAGGCAGGTGCATTACTCATTGCTGGAACAGGAGCAATCGCTTACGCCTATGATGGACAGCAAATCGTTCGTGCTGGAGGCTGGGGACACCGAGCTGGAGATGAAGGTAGTGGTTATTGGCTAGGGCAAGAAGTGGTAAGAGCCATCTTTAAAATGGAAGATGGTCGAGGTGAGACCACTATTTTAAAAGAGGCTGTCTATCATTCCTTAGCTATACAAAATGTAACCGAGCTCGCTGAATGGTTATTTCAGCCATCCTATACAAATGCACAGTTGGCCAAAATGGGGGCATTTGTTGCTCAAGCAGTTGAACAACAAGATGCTTGTGCCATTCAAATATCACAACAGGCAGCTCACGAATTGGCTCTTTTAGCAAAAGCCGTGTTAACAAAGATAGGCTATCAGAATGGACTGTTTCCTCTTTACTGTAATGGTGGTGCCATCAAGTATAATCCACTTATTTTAAAAACATTTACAAATATATTAGCAGTAACGCATCCGCAGATCTCCATTTCTCTTTGTGAGCAGCAACCAATTGATTATTTAATTGAACGAACAAAAAGGGCCTTTGACTGTTGATAAGTCATGCCCTTTTTGTTGTCCCCATTTATAGGGCCATTTTCTTCAACTCATTCGTTGTGAAATAAAGATAGCCATCTTTCACAAATAAATCCTTCGTATCTTCTCGGTTTAGGGACTGTTCCCCGCTACCATCTGGACGAATCTTTGTTAAATAAGCGCCTCGGGAATAATTACTATAATAGAGCCATCCATCTGCATAAACGACGTATTGTACACGGGAATTTGTTACTCGTTTCGTTTTACCCGTCTTCATATCAAGCACATACAGCTTATTGTCATCAGAGATGTTGCTAAAATATAATTGATGGTCAACCTGTGCTGGGAAGTCTATATCATGATAGTAGCTATAGAGTGTACTCGTTGCTTTAGGATAATCTTCAGCAATCCATGAGTGGTCTTTTGCCATTGTGCGGTCGTCAACTAAAAAGTATTGGTAACGAATGGCCCCCTTACGATCTGGGACTGGATCATTCCACGTTGTGTCAAGGTGATACCATTGTCCACCTAACTTCACTAAATTCCACGCATGTCCTTCTTGACCTACATATCCTACAATATATTTCGTTTCAATCCCTAGCTTTTGTAACATGGAGTGAGCAAGTAAAGCATAACCCTGACATACCCCTCCGCGCTCTGCAAGAACGGTATAGGCGCTATGGGGACTAGAATTTGTTTGGTCGGTATAGGCCGTATTCGCCACAATATAATCATTAACGGCTCGTACCTTTTCTACGTCTGACATAGATGTATTACTAATTTTGGCAATGATTTCTTGGACATTCATCTCCACGTAAGCAGCCTGTTCTGGGGTCATTAAATAGCTTTGCTCCCCAAATATTGTTGCCTGGTTTCTTCCATATTCAAAACGAATTGAATGTTTACTAATATGGCCATACACATAATCGTCTCTTTCGATGGCATTGTTATAGGCCTCTTCTACAATTTGTTCAATTCGTTGTGTATTCCCTTTATACTGAATTTCAAATTTCGGTGAGAAACTACTATAATACGCATACATTGCATCAGTCATTTCCTTAACGTTTGTCACAACTAACTTTGTCTCTGGCTTCTGAATTGCTTGAGCAGTAGGTGCTACCTCCATATCATGCATGTCTTCTATAGGTATGGCCGTTTCTATTGAGGCATTGTCTGAAAGTCTAGCGGTTACATCAACGATTTTTTCCTTTGTTGAAAGAAGCATTGTTTCTATCTCATCATTATTTGTCCATTCCGCTATCTGCCGGACAACTGCTTTACCTGCCGTATAAATGGGGTCAATGAAAACAATGATGATCATAATAATGGCTAATTTCTTCCACAAACTCCTCACCTCCAACCGTCTTCTTCTATTCATTATATACAAAAACAAGCACAAAGAACCCGTTCAGAGTCCTTTTATGCCTGTTAATAATTGTTTATTGACTTAATGGAAGTTTATGCTCTTTGGCATTCATGTTAT
Source organism: Lysinibacillus fusiformis (assembly GCF_003049525.1). GTDB lineage: Bacteria > Bacillota > Bacilli > Bacillales_A > Planococcaceae > Lysinibacillus > Lysinibacillus fusiformis. The sequence goes on from NZ_PYWL01000010.1 coordinate 116,697, forward strand.
AGATTAGATAATTGTCACTAATCTTTAGATTCGTTACTGGCTGTTTGACCAACACCTCAGCCTTTAATGTTTTCAGATTTAGTTTTGTTAAATAACCGCTGTTGCTATAATCACTATAATATAGATTTTGGCCCATTCCAGTAATATACAACGCTCGTTTATCCAACACTTTTGTTTTTTTACCAGTTGCCATTTCTAGCTTATATAATTTATCGTGATCAGCCGTATTACTAAAATAGACGACATTATTTAATGGATACGCAAAATGAACATTGTGCATAAAGCTATATTTAGTGCTTGAGGCCGCAGGATAATCTGTCTGAATCCAAGAATGATCCTTCTTAAGCACTTCATCCGTCACTAAAAAGTAATCATAGGATGCAGCACCAATGCGATTGGGTAGTGGATCATTCCATGTTGTATCCAAATGGTACCATTTGCCGTCTACCTTTACCAAGTTCCAAGCATGGGCCTCATTTTCATTCACAAATCCCACCACATATTTTGTTTCAATTCCACTCTGTGACAGCATTGCCTGTGCAGCTAAGGCATAACCTTGGCAAACAGCTTGTCCTTCAAATAGCAAAGCATAGGCACTATGGGGACTTGCCTTTGTTTTAGTACCATAACTAGTATTCGATACAATATAATCATTAATAGCTTTTACTTTATCGAATTCAGTCATAGTGGGCTTTATAATATTTTTCAATACTTGACCAATCTTTTTTTGTACAGCTGCTTCTTGTGTTTGATTTGTCAGGTACTTTATTGTATAGGATACGTTCCCTAAAGAATCTGCGGAAATTGTTGTGCTTTCCATATGTCCGCTTGCGTATACAGCCTGCTTTTTAGCTTGATCAAAAGCAGCCATAATCTCTTTTTTGAAATCACCCATCGGACCAGTATATGTAATGTTAATATCCGTTTCAAAACTATTAATTTTCTTTATTAGTTCTTTTGTAAACTGCTCCCAAGTTGTGACTGTTGAATTTGCTACAACAGGATTTATTACGGATTTAGTCTCCTCTTGTTGTGCATAAGCCGCAGTCGGGCTTAACATAAGTAAAGTAGCGCCACATAATAACCATTTCTTCATAACACAATCACCTTCCCTTTTACGCTATCATTATTAGTTAGCATAACAAAGAAAGTGACTACTAGGCTATGAGACAAGCGCCCCAACTAAGACTTTCAACTAAAAAAATAAAATGATCCTTATAATATAAATTACCTAAAAATTGAATATAAGCGTCGATTATAACTACTAAATTGTAAAAAAATAAAACTCACTACATTCCAGTGAGTTTTTTTGACAATTAACGACTTTTTACTACTAAGTTAACCGCTTCCTGAATGGCCTCATTCATCTTTTCGCCATCCCCTTCCGCATTTTGCACACATTCCAATAAATTTGTACTAACAATCACACCAACCGTTCGGTCTACAGCCGAGCGGACGGCTGATAGCTGCGTAATCACTGCCTTACAGTCTTTTTCCTCCTCCATCATCTTCAAAATACCACGTAGCTGACCTTCCATCCGTTTCACCCGATTTTTTACTTGATCTGAATATTCCATAAACATGCTCCTTTTTTCTATACTCGCTACGTTCTATTGAGTAATTGTTATCCTAGCTCTTTATTTCAATTTTAAACCTTAATTATCATTGTTTTCTTGGTCGTAAATAATTCATAAGCATTCTCGTTATAATGGAGCTTGCATTTGTTATTTCATCATACTGAATAATGGAGTTCTTTTTTATTCGTAATTGCCCAATCTCTACCTCGAAAATAGAGCACTTTCGTTTAAGTGCAGCGATTAGCATATTTGTATCATAATCATAATGTTCACCTTTTACCTTCATTAGCCATGGTAATTCATTCATCGAAATATAGCGTAAACCCGTTTGAGTATCCATCAATTTCCGGTGATAGAGCAGTTCAAAAAAGAGACTTGTTGCACGATTTCCCCAATAGGAAAGAAAGGTACTATCGACCGAATGGAAGTTTCGCACGCCTAGCACAATACCTTCTGAAAAGACCTTCGTCATCGTTAAAACAAGCTTTACATCTTGTAATGTATGCTGACCATGTGCCCCTACTGTGAGTACCCCATGAAATATTCTTTTTTGCTCTCGTATATATGTAAAGGCTGTCTTTAGGGCACCACCTTTTCCAATATTGTCTCGATGCTGAAGGACTTGGCAGCCTTCTATTTTTTTTAGGTCGTCAAAAATCCCTTTATATTTCTGATCACTTCCATCATTGACAATAATAATTTGTGTAATGGTCGTTGCTAGTAATTGATGTACATAGGTAATGAGTGATTGTTGCGGATTATATGCTGGAATAATAGCTGCAATATTTTTCATGTCTATCCTCCACCTATAGGCTGTCAGGCTCTTCATATTGATGAATTCCCCTTATATCAAATAGTATCATGTAACAGCAACAATTCAACTGATGAATCCCATGAAAACATATCAATAATATCGATATTTCTCCGATATATGAAAAAAGAGAATACCACGAAAGAGGGTGAGTACGATCGTCATACATTATGAAATTCTTGAAGAACAATGTCATAAGTTAAGGCAATTTTCCTTCGCAACATTAGCTAAAAATTTACAGGAAGCTAGTTTTTTCGCCATTTCGAACCCTCTAGTTTCTTTACAAAAATCACTGCTAGTATTAGAGGAGATTTTATTTGAGGTTTATCAATTGGAAATGCATACTACACCCAAATTAAAAAATGTCCGCATGCTGTTAAATAATCGTAGTTTTACAGCCCAAATTCATCCTCGTCGAATTTTCCTATTAATGAATCTCGTCTATAAAATGACGAGCCATACTAGTAATGAACTTGTGGAGGCAAAGGCGGCCAAAATTGTTCTTGATTATATAACTGATATTGTTGAATGGTTTATGAAGCGCTATGATCGTAGCTTTAAATCGAATGTCGCTGATGAGAAAATTTTGATGTCGGATAACAACCTATATCAGCCGGAACATTCAACAGATGCTTATAAACATGCAGCTGATTGGTTCGAAATTGCGGCACAAAATGGTGACGCAAGTGCTCAATATAATTTAGGAGCGCTTTACAACCATGGGCAGGGGGTTAAAAAGGATTATACACTTGCGAAAATGTGGTATGAACGAGCCGCAGCTCAAAACGATCCCAATGCACACTATAGTCTCGGTGTCCTCTTTCATCTAGGACAAGGTACGGCACAAAATTATGGGGAGGCCGCTCATCACTACCAAATAGCGGCTGATTTAGGAAATGCAGATGCTCAGTACAATCTGGGTGTGCTTTATAATCAAGGGCTGGGCCTATCGCAAGATTTCAATGAGGCAGCCAAATGGTACACCTTAGCCGCGGATCAAGGGAATACCAGTGCACAAAACAATTTAGGATTTCTTTATCATAATGGGACAGGTGTAGAGCAGAGTTATGTGAAGGCCAGCACTTATTTTGAAATGGCTGCCTTAGCCGGAGATGCAAGTGCGCAATATAATCTAGGCTATATGCATTTGAAAGGTCGTGGCATTCCACAAAATTTTGCAGAGGCAGCCAAATGGTTCCACATGGCCGCTTTACAAGACCATATGAATGCAGAATTTCAAATTGCCATGCTCTACAATACTGGCCTAGGAATAGACAAGGACCATATTGAGGCTTTGAAGTGGTTTAAGCTAGCAGCACATAAAGGACATTTACATGCACAATATTACCTTGGTCTTCTCTATGAAAAAGAACAGGATATCGTATTAGCTGAGAAATGGCTACTCCTAGCTGCTAAAGAAGGACATATTAGTGCTGGCTTCGAGCTTGGGCGTCTATATGTTTATCAACTTCAACAACCAGATAAAGCTCTGCCTTATCTAAAGGCTGCAGCTGAAAAGGGTTATGTGGATGCTCAATACGAGCTCGGACTTTTATTAACTGTAGGAGCTGGTGTTCCTGTTAATTATCCAGAAGCCGTGCAATGGTGGAGAGCTGCAACTGATCAGTCTCATATTCAGGCTGAGTATCAATTAGGCCTATTATATGAGCAAGGATTAGGGGTTTCTATAGATCTGGAAGAGGCACGCCGCTGCTATCGTTTAGCTGCCATTCAAGGGCATGCGGGTGCTCAATACCAGCTCGGAAATTTATTTGATAAAGGTAAGGGTGTTACCCAGGATTACACTGAAGCTGCCAAATGGATTGAGCAAGCTGCCGCACAAGGGCATATAAAAGCACAATTCCAATTAGCACAAATGCACAGTCATGGGCAAGGCGTTCCAAAGGATTTTGCTAAAGCAGCCCAGCTCTATAGATTGGCTGCGAATCAGGGCCATCAGAAGGCACAATTCCAACTCGGTCTAATCTATAAAAAAGGGCAGGGTGTTGCCCAAGATTATCAAGAAGCCACAAAATGGCTGAAAAAATCACTTCAAGATATCCAATAAACATGAAAAACCTACCGCGTCACGAGCTTATGTAACACGGTAGGTTTTGCTAATTTTTCATATCTTCTTGTTGTTTAATCATAAATGTTACTACAATGAATAAAGCAAAGCTAATTAATAACGTAGTTCCACCTACAATAAAGAACACTAAAGTAAATGTGCTGCCAAAATTAAATGGATTGATATTGTAAAACCACATCCCTAATGTTAAGCCAAAAACACCAAGAATAGCTGTCCAACCATGTATATTCACTATTTTTTGTGATTTGACTTTAAAAGCTCTATAAAAAATACCCCATGCAAACATACTCAGCCAACCAACAAGTAAAATATGTGCATGTATCGGTCTATATTCGTAGCTACCTGAACCGGACATATGTGAACCTAGATAGGTTCCGATTAAAGCAAAAATGGCAGCCAAACGAATAAGGCGTATGCTCCACTTCTGTTCCATACGAAAACTCCCCCTTAGTTTGTTTCAACTAAGTAGCAGTCTATCGGGAGAACATGAACTTTACATGAACTCCTCATGACAAAATGGGGAGATCTATATATACCTTTGTCCCCGCATTGACTGCGCTTTCTATATGGACAGTGCCTCCATGTAGCTCTACGATTTGCTTGACAATTGCTAGTCCCAATCCTGTCCCTTGCTTCGTTCTAGAAGTGTCTGCTCGATAAAAACGGTCATAAACTTTTGCTAATTGATCTGCAGTCATACCTATTCCATTATCCTCAACAAGGATTGCAAGCGAAGCAGGTTTTTGCTGTAAATCTAGATGTATTTGACCTCCCTCCACATTGTACTTAATCGCATTTGTCAGCAAGTTGTCCCACACATTTTGTAGAAGCCCTGCATCTCCATTAAAAATAACTTGCTCCATTTTGTAAGTGATTTGGAGCTGAGCCTCTTCCATTTGCCAGCGATATTTTCGTACGCTTTCCTTTAGCTGTTCATCTAATCGGTAACGCTCACGTTTGATTATTCGTGTCGATTGATCAAGCGATGTTAATAACAATAACTGCTTCGTTAAAGTTGATAAGCGTTTTGTTTCCAATTCGATAATGGCTGCGTACTCCCGTCTTTCCTTCTCCTTCAGCAAAGGATTTTTTAGTAAGTCAACATATCCTTGAATATTTAATAAAGGGGATTGAAAATCATGCGATACATTACTTATAAATTCCTTTCGCACGCGATCATTCTCCTGTAATTTTTCTGTCATTATATTAAAACTAGTAGCTAATTGGCCTAATTCATCATTACGGTCAATGTCCAAAACGGTATCAAACTTTTCATGTGCAAGCTGTTGAGTTGCCGCTGTTAGCTTTGTAATGGGACGAATTAGTGCCTTAGCAAATAGTAGCATGGCCAGTAAACTGAGCACTATCATGACGAGCATTAATCCACCAAGCAATGTATGTACCTCCGAAAACAATAAGCGAATATCCGGTCTTACGAACAATGCATAGGACTTATTTTCATACGTAAATGGCACACCAATTGTATTAATTAACTCATTAGCAAAAAAGCCTGTTACAAACGTTTCTTTTGGAAAATCTCGCATACCATGATAGACCTCACCATTTAAAACATGCTTTACAACGGATTCAGACAAAGTCTTATCCCGATAATCGCCACCAAAAAAGTGCCCTTCCTCGCCAGTGGTTACATATATTTGATAGCCAATTTCGCCAAGTGTCATGAAATAATTATTTAAATCCTCGGGCTTAGCAGTCTCAATATATTGCGCAATCCCCTGTGCGATGACAACGTTTTTTGTATCGTTTTTTTCTTTTACGACTTGATGATAATATGTATTCGTCGCTAAAAAACCAATACACAAGCTCCCTATCATCACTAGCAATGTGGTCATTACAAATTTACTATATAAAGTCTTCATGACGTTGCCTCTAGCTTATAGCCAACGCCTCGTACCGTGATGATTTCAACAGCCGTATCAAAACGATTTAATCTTTCTCGAACCCGCTTCACATGCGTATTCAATGTTTGCTCGTCCCCATCATAGTCATAGCCCCATACTTGCTCCATTATATAGCTCCTTGTAAATACCTGGTTAGGACGTGATGCCAATAACGCCAGCAATTCAAATTCCTTTAAAGGTAAGATAAGTGTCTCTTCTCCAATAATAACCTCGAAGCTACGACGATCGATTACTAGATGGCCCACTTGGATGGTTATTTGATTTTTCTTATCCAATCTACGCAAGATAGCGGCTATACGAAATAATAATTCCTTTGGCTCAAAGGGCTTCACAACATAATCATCTGAGCCGGCTAAAAAGCCTCGCTCTTTATCTTCAAGCTCACCCTTTGCTGTTAATAATAAAACAGGAATATCGTAATCTTGTGTTAAAGTCTCGGTCAGTGTGAATCCATCCATCCCTGGCATCATCACATCTACGACTGCTAAATCGGGTAGATTCCCGTTAAGTAATGCTAGTGCCTGCTGAGCATTTTCCGCACGTAACACTTGATAGCCCTCTTTTGTTAAATAAATATTTACTAGCTGTAAAATATGCACATCGTCATCGACAACAAGAATTTTCATCTGCTTACCTCCAGTCAATATGAAAAAAATTCGCTCACTTGGAACGAATTTTTCATCATAGATCCTTATTATTTTATAACGAAAATATAGAAATCAACAGCAATAAGAGAAAAGGTAACCCAATGACAATATATCCTCTTGGATTGGCAAGGTTCATCGTCCACCCTACCCCAAAACGTTTCTCTACAAAAACAGAAGGATCCTGACGATTCATATAAATTAAACCGCCCTTCCAATAACGATCTTCATCCACATCCATGACCTGTGAATCAATATTTTTTTCATAGCGAACTCTATATTTGCGCTTTTTCACAACATAAATTAAAAGAGAACCGACTACAACAGCTAAAAATAAAACAAATAGCGGTAATAGCTTATAGCCTACAGTCATGGAAGGATAAATATTACTAAGTTGTAGCACCGTTAATAACACTGTTATAGCATAGCTTACTAATAAAATTTGCCAGCTCATAAATTTTCGAGTTTTTAGCTGATCCTCTAGTGATTCCTCCTTGCGATTTACCGCTATTTTGATGGCAGAACGCTTTATCGAATCAGTAATGCCCCACATCATGAATTGCATCATAAGCATAACAAGAGGCAACGAAATGGCCGTTAAATACGTCTTGCTTTTCCAAGCATCTGCCTCTCCACTTGGTCCCCAATGTACAGCTATATTAGCTGGCATTTGATCGTAATGAAGGATTGTATAAATAATTAAAAATCCTGATATCACTAAGGGCACAGCAAAGAATGACCAAGGAAGCATCTCATCACGGCTTCGTGCTGTGAGATCGACTGCACGTACCTGTTTAAGATTTACGCCCCACTGCTCCTGCCTTTTTAAGGCTGATATCTTTTGGTGATATACCCAGTATAGCCCCATACTCACTGTAAGCATGCTCCATAAACAACCGAGTAAAAACATACCTTGAATGGATTCAGAAGTAAGCAAGTTGTAACTAATAATCATAACAATTAAAAACACCACGCCAGTGCCTCCGACTATTTGGGCGTAACGTTTTTTCACATTAGCTAGGGCAGGATGCTTAATATTTTGATCTGGCACAGTGACCCCAAAAACAATGGTCTCACGTACAATAAAAGGAACGATTATTTGTAAAACTAATGTCATGATGTAAATAGATATAAAAACACCAAGTAGCATATTGCTACACTCCCTCTGCTGGAATATGCAAGTCTGCGAACACCTTTTTCATCATGTGCTCAATTTGTTCTACTGTTGCGCCGAGCACCATACCTTCTGCCACAACAGGCTTTAAATTCTTTTCAATTTGTCGTAATTGTTCTGGCGTCAAAGCCTTCTCCTCTGTTGAACATATAATGGCTCCCGATTTCGCGCGTATAGCTATTATGCCTTTAGCCTCTAATTCATGATAGCTTTTATTTACAGTATGCATATTAACGCCTAAATCAGCAGCTAAACTCCGAACAGATGGCAAGGTCTCTCCTTGCTTCATATCTCCTCTTGCTATCCCTTCAATGATTTGACGTGTCACCTGCTCATAGATGGGAACGTCAGATTGCGGCTCTATTTGAATAAACATGTTTATCAGCTCCATATTTGTTATATGTTTAGTATAACAAATATTTTTCAAATGTACATGAAGGACAAACTATTTATAGTGAGCGCTTAATCGTCTCGATAAAATTTTGCACCAGCAAATTTTGCTTTTCTTTTTTTCTCGTACAAATGGAAATTTTATGTTTAACGGGATGTATATCTTTTATATAGACCCTTGCCAATTGCCCACTCTCGACATATTCCCTAACTGCCAGGGATGAAATAAAATTGGCTCCATATCCCGCTATAACAGAACGTATGGTTTCATTGATCCCATTAAATTGTAACGCAATTTTTGGTGGCTCTACTTGGTACGTTTGACATAAGGAAAATAGATGCTCTCTCATCGAGCTCCCTTTCTCTCTCATAATAAATGGCTCCTGAAACATTTCAATTAATGTAATAGTTTGATGAGCATACCTATGATGGGGTGACACCACAAACCATAGTTCATCCTCATATAATTCCTCCCACCATATTTCTTTAGGTCTCTCAGAAATTCCTCCGCCATAAATGGCAATGTCGGCTTTATAGTGTATTAGTTGCTCAAAGGCATCCTTTGTATTGGTAGTTGTAATCATTAAATTTACATGTTCATTGGCTGCCTTAAAAGTAGCTGCCCATTTAGGAATTAAAAAATTGGCTGGTAGATAAGTAGATACTATATGTAAATCCCCTGCTTTGGCAAGGCGATACTCTTCTACAAATGTTTCTATATGCTGTTCAAGGGCCATCAAATGTTGAGCCTTCTCCGTTAGAGCTATGCCAAACTCGGTAAGTACGACCCCTCGCCCCTGCTGCTTAAAAAGTTGTACGCCTAATTCATGCTCAAATCGTTTAATTTGGCTCGAAACAGCAGGCTGGCTTATACATAATAATTCTGCCGCTTTTGTGAAACTACCAGTAGTAGCAACGTGATAAAACAATTTTAAGCCATGAATATTCATCATTTTCTCCTATCCATAACATTTAGTTATATATGAATAATTATAATATATTTTTTTTATGATTCATTTTATCATACACTCTAAATGCAAGCTTGCACTTTTTAAATGACATAGAAATGAGGGCTGTACGATGACAGAGTTAAATGTTTGGCATAATGTAGACAATTATTTTACGGATAAACTTCTACCAGATAACAGCTGTCTTACCGCTGCACTACTGGCAAATAAAGCTGCAGGTATACCTGAAATTGATGTATCCCCAACTCAAGGGAGATTTTTGTATTTACTAACTAAATTGAAAGGAGCCGTTAATGTATTAGAGATTGGCACACTTGGTGGGTATAGCAGTATATGCTTAGCTCAAGCTCTTTCAAAAGAAGGGAAAGTGGTGACTTTAGAAATTAATGAAGACTATGCCTCTGTCGCTCGTAAAAATATACGACATGCAGGCTTAGAGGAAAAGATTGAAATTATCGTCGGTCCAGCGTTGGATACATTGCCAGACTTGAAAAAAAGGGGACATTTTTTTGATGTCATTTTTATTGATGCAGATAAGCCCAATAATCCTGAATATTTAAAGTGGGCAGTAAAGCTAGCGAATTCAGGTGCTGTTATTATTGCGGATAATGTAGTGCGGAATGGTGCTATCACAGATATAAATAGTATGGACGAACGTGTTAGCGGCGTACAGCAATTTATAGATCTGCTAAAAGAGGAGCCCCGTATTGAAGCAACAGCAATACAAACGGTTGGCGTCAAAGGCTATGATGGCTTTGTCCTGGCCATAGTCAATTAATATAGAAAAAATCCGCGTAGCCTGGAAAAACAGTTACGCGGATTAATTAAAAAAGATGTCTTATAAGCTCCCCATCTAAGCTCGTAGGACATCTTTTTCCTCTAAATTACTTTTATAATTAGACCCCTTTAATACAATTGTGCTCATCTCACTAGTAACGGGGGAACAGACCCCGTCATATTTTACTTTGTAGGAAAGCTGAATATGTTTTTAGTGGATTTTCATTTACGCTAATTTTTCATAGCCTGGAAGTGTCAAGAATTCCGCGAATTCATCTTGCTCAATTAAGGATTTAAACAGTTCAGCGGCTTCTTCAAAGCGACCACTGTTATAGGCTTGTTCCCCAACAGCCTCTTTAATTTTGACAAGCTCTTCTTCCAGAATTTCAAGGACAAACGCTAAAGTAATGCCGCGCCCATCATCTAAAATACCTTTTGGATGTCGAACCCACTGCCACACTTGTGTACGAGAGATTTCTGCTGTCGCAGCATCCTCCATTAAATTGTTAATTGGTGCAGCTCCATTACCACTAAGCCATGAAGCAATATATTGTACACCAACACTACAGTTAACACGAAGTCCCTCAAGGGTAATTGTGCCCTCAGGTACAGCTACTAAATCATCTGCAGTAACTTGTACATCCTCACGCTTTTTATGAATTTGGTTGGGGGTCGTCATAATGGCATCAAATTGCTCCATTGCTGTTGCCACCATACCTGGGTGCGCTACCCAAGTACCATCATGCCCCTCTGTTGCTTCACGTCGCTTATCTTCAGCAACCTTTGCAAATGCCACCGCATTCGCTTCATCATCATTTTTAACAGGAATTTGTGCAGCCATCCCGCCCATTGCAGGTGCGTTCCGCTTATGACAAGTTTGAATACATAAAGATGTATAAGCCTTCATGAATGGGACGGTCATTGTAACTTGACCTCGGTCTGGTAAAATAACATCCGCTTGATTACGAAGGCGTTTAATATAACTAAAAATATAGTCCCAACGTCCACAATTCAGACCAGCTGAATGTTCACGTAGCTCATATAAAATTTCATCCATTTCAAATGCCGCCAAAATGGTTTCGATCAATACAGTAGCTTTTATAGTGCCCTGTGGAATGCCAATATAATCTTGGGCAAATACAAAGATATCATTCCATAGACGAGCCTCTAAATGGCTTTCAAGCTTCGGAAGATAAAAGTACGGCCCCGTTCCTTTTGCCAGTGCATTTTTTGCATTATGGAATAGATACAAACCAAAGTCGAAGAAACTTCCAGAAATCGGTTCATCATGAACAAGTACATGCTTTTCAAGCAGGTGTAAGCCTCTAGGACGAACTAGTAACACGGCTGTTTCAGCATTTAGTTTATACGTTTTTCCATTAGATGCTTGTGTAAACTCAATCGTCTTATTAATAGCATCACGCATATTAATTTGACCACCAATCATATTTTCCCATGTTGGAGAAGAAGCATCCTCAAAGCAAGCCATAAACATCTTTGCTCCAGAGTTTAAAGCATTAATAACCATTTTACGGTCAACCGGCCCTGTAATTTCAACACGCCGATCCTGCAAATCTTGTGGAAGAGGTGCAATTGACCAATCACCTTCACGAATATGCTTTGTTCCAGGTAAGAAATCTAGTTTCTCTCCCGCATCTAGACGCTTTTGGCGTTTCTGACGAGCATTCAATAACTCTTTACGGCGAGCATCAAATTTCTCGTGCAGGGCAAGAACAAACTCAAGAGCTTCAGGCGTTAAAATTTCATTTGTATGCTCATTTTGTTCTCCAACAATTTTAAGCTTACCTGTCGTTGCTTGTTTCATTAGTTGTTTACCCACCTTTGCGATTTTAGTTTTGTCTTCCTCCGCTTTAGGAGGAGCGGAGGAGACTACTCTATGATTATGAATTTAGGAAAACACGCATTTTTTATACGAACTGTTCAGTTTCTGTCGATCCAGCCATTGCCGTTGTTGAAGAAGTACCACCTGAAATAACTTGGGAAATTTCATCAAAGTATCCAGTACCTACCTCGCGTTGATGGCGTGTCGCTGTATAACCCTTAGATTCGGAAGCAAACTCAGCTTGCTGTAGCTTAGAATATGCAGCCATACCATTATCTTTATAATCATGTGCCAACTCAAACATAGAGTGGTTTAATGCATGGAATCCTGCTAAAGTAACAAACTGGAATTTATAACCTAGCTTACCAAGCTCACGCTGATACTCTGCAATTTCCTCTTCTGAAAGATTTGCTTTCCAGTTAAATGAAGGTGAGCAGTTGTATGCAAGCATTTTACCTGGGAATTCCGCATGAATAGCTTCTGCAAATTCACGAGCTTCATCAAGAGATGGTTTAGAAGTTTCACACCAAATTAAATCAGCGTATGGTGCGTAAGCTAAGCCACGAGCAATTGCTTGTTTGATGCCTGCCTTTGTACGGAAGAAACCTTCAGGAGTACGTTCACCAGTAATAAACTCTGCATCACGTGGGTCGATATCTGAAGTAACCATATCCGCAGCATCAGCATCTGTACGAGCGATAAGAATTGTATCAACACCCATAACGTCAGCCGCTAATCTCGCAGCTACTAAATTACGTACAGCGTTTTGTGTTGGAAGTAAAACTTTACCGCCTAGATGACCACATTTCTTCTCTGAAGCTAACTGATCTTCAAGGTGAACACCAGCTGCCCCTGCTTCCACCATGCCTTTAACAAGCTCAAATACATTAAGAGGTCCTCCAAAACCTGCCTCTGCATCTGCTACAATTGGAGCAAACCAGTCAAATTGGTCGACACGTCCTTCAGCATGATCAATTTGATCTGCACGTTGAAGTGCTTGATTAATTCGTTTAACTACTGCTGGTACAGAATTGGCTGGGTATAGTGATTGATCTGGATACATTTGACCCGAAAGGTTTGCATCCGCAGCTACTTGCCAGCCTGATAGATAGATAGCTTTGAGTCCAGCTTTAACTTGCTGTACCGCCTGATTCCCCGTTAATGCCCCCAATGCATTAATAAACGGCTCCTCATGTAATGAATTCCATAGTCGAGTAGCACCTTTTTTTGCCAAAGTTTGTTCAATTACTACAGTACCTTGTAGTTTAATAACCTCTTCAGCCGAATATGTGCGTTCAATACCAGCCCAGCGAGGGTTTTCAGCCCATTGTTTCTCTAAAGCTCCGATTCTTTCTTGACGAGTTGACATATTGAAATTCCACCTTCCCCTTTGTGTACAATATACTCTGTTAAAAAACTTTTAAACCACTGTTCCATAACAGGTTTATTTGTTGTAAATTAATATATAACAGAGTATTTGAATTTTCATTATTTTTTGATAAAAGACCAAATTTTTATGACAAAGCTATCCTTTTTTGCGACGAAATTTGGATGGTTATTTACAAACAAGGGGGATATTCACAATGAACAATGAATTAAAATCATGTGCAAAAGATATTTCAGAACAATATATTTCAATGTTGAGCGATTGGATTCCTACTGATTCATCCATTGCAATTGCCGTTAATAATTCTTATATCTTTATTCAACCAGGGCATCCGAGTATCCATTTAGAAATGGGTCAACAAGTGTTACCTGGAAGTATTGCCGATCAAGTATTGCGCACACAGAAAAAAACAGAAACAATTTTAGATAATTTGTCATGCGATACACCCTTTTACGGTATCGGCTATCCGATACTCATTCAGGATGAACCAGCAGCTCTAGTAGTCATACTGCCATCTACTTTCACTACTAAAAAGACAGAACCATTTGAGTTTATAACAGGAAAACAAGATGAAGAATGGAATCCTGTAGCCATTAATAAAGTATCGCATATTGAAAGTCTTCAAAAAAAGACATGGTTTTATGTAGAGCGCGAACAATTTAAAACGAGCATCACCCTTAAAGAACTTGAAATAAGATTACCATCATACTTTATTCGTATTCATAGATCCTATATCGTAAATATTTATTTTATAAAAAAAATGGCGCGTGATTTGACATCAAACTTTATTATTACATTAATGGATGGTAGTGAATTACCAGTGAGTCAATCATATATCAATAACTTGAGAAGTGCGCTTAAGTTTTAAATATATTAGCTGTCTTACTCCAGAGACAGCTTTAATTTTTTCTGTTGAAAACGAAAAAAGACCAGAGAAAAGATTCTCTGGTCTTTCTAGTGCCTAGCGACGTCCTACTCTCACAGGGGGAAGCCCCCAACTACCATCGGCGCTAAAGAGCTTAACTTCCGTGTTCGGTATGGGAACGGGTGTGACCTCTTTGCCATCATCACTAGACTATTTTCGGCTTTCAATATACATCGCATTTCTTCGTCAGCTGCTGTCGTTCAGTCAGTCACGTACTTGAGTACGCTCCTTCCCTCTCTCCATTGCTTCCTCGAACTACTCGTATCTTGAAACCCTTCATAAAAGAAATTATTCTTTCAAAACTGGATAAACGGTTCATTGAATGTTTCAAACTTTTTTGGTTAAGTCCTCGATCGATTAGTATTCGTCAGCTCCATGTGTCACCACACTTCCACCTCGAACCTATCTACCTCATCGTCTTTGAGGGATCTTACTTACTTGCGTAATGGGA
>NZ_PYWL01000011.1 GCF_003049525.1 Lysinibacillus fusiformis
GTAACTAAAGCGATTTTGCCTGTTAACTTACTCATGCTTCCATCTCCTTGTTCAAACATAGTTATATTACATAGAGAATTATAACAAGGAACATTATTTGAAATGTTGCTCTCCTATTCGGTTTCAAGGAGGTTTTTCGTCACAACTGTAATTCAACTCTACGTGAAAATAGCCCAATTGTCTTGAAGATCGTTGCTTATAGAACTAACATATCTGTTCGTTAAGTGTAACTCTTCACAATTACTTGATATTATATAGATGAATAGAAAGTTAAATTAAAATTTAGTTTAGTAGTTGTAATAATTGCTTATTGATTTTATTCCCTTACAACTTTTCAAAAAGGAGGGTGTATGAAAAAGATTATTATTTTTGTATTAACGTTATTTATATTACTTTCAGGATTTCCAACACCAAGTTATGCGTTGTCAGATTCAAAATCTGCGGCAATCCAAGCGTTGCTAGATGATGCCCGTCATATATCAGGTGTGCCGGGCATGTCAATCTCATTACTTGCTGATGATGAAGTGCTCTACTTTTCTTCAGGGCTTGCAGACCGTGAAAAGGGGTTGCCTGCAAGTGAAAATACACTCTATGAGTTAGCCTCGGTCAGTAAAGCTTTTACCGGTATTGGTATTTTGCTGTTGGAAGAGCAAGGGCTGCTCTCAATGACTGACCCTGTCCAAAAATATTTACCTTGGTTTACGGTAAAGTATCAAGGGAAACTGGTTGATATGCAAAGTCTTACGCTAAATAACTTTCTTCACCATACAAGTGGTCTAACAAATAGTAGACATATTCAAAATATTCCACAAGGCAATACACCAGATATGTTGCAGAAGACTGTGGAAATGCTCGTAGATGCTGAATTGGAGTTCCCTCCCGGCGAACAGTATAACTATGGAACCGTTAATTATGACGTATTGGGTTTGGTTATTGAGATTGTGTCGCGACAAAGCTATGAAGACTTTATGAAGGAACAGGTATTTCAGCCGTTAGGTCTTCACCAGACGTATGTTTATAAAAAAGATGCTCAAGCCACTGGACAGTTGGCACAGGGCTACCGTTCTTCCTTTTTTATGACAACTCCATTTAAGGCTCCAGATTATGCTGGAAATAAACCCGCAGGCTACATCATTTCTAATACAAAAGATATGGCGCGTTGGATGGGCATACAAATGGGTATCGTGCAGAACATACCTGAAATATTTCACAGGGTTATTGAAAAATCACATAAGGGTGATATGTCTGTTTCGTCTGTCAACGATATGTATTATGCGGCAGGCTGGTCGGTAAACGCCGACCAAACGATTATAGAACACACAGGGGGCAACCCAAATTTCAGAACCGAAGTACTTATACTGCTAAATGAACGAACAGCCATCTGCTTGCTGAGTAACGGCGCAAATACCAATATAAACCTGGTACTAAAAGTTAAAGATATATTAGATGGCAATCTAACTCAGTCCTATGAAATAAGTGGCACACAGCTTTTGGATATTATTTTGTCGTCTATCACAATTATTCTTTGCCTATTGGCTGTTTTGCTATTTCTCTTAGGATTACGCAGAAGGAAAACAAATGAGCGACATCTAATGACAAAAAAGAGATCAATCGTATCAGTTATTTTCCTGATCGCTACGATTGCCCTGGGTATACTGTGCTTTGCTTTCGATTGGTCAACGATACTTATTTGGCAAACATATAGCGTTCTTACAGCTTTGATTTCGTCAGTATTATTAACAGCGAGCATTACATGGTTTGTATACACTCACCGATAAAATACCTCGCTCCCATGATAAGCATATTGTGAAGGAATTACATTTCAATTTATAGGTATCTTTAAAAAACATAAGACACTTTGGTGTCTTTTTTTATATCCTCGACAATTTTCCCCAGTTAAACCTAATTACTATTGCTTCCACTAACCTGCTCCTCTCGTGGAATAAGGATTTTAATCAACTATATTATTTTTGCACAAGCGTCGTTAGGGAACATTTTTTAAGGATTGTTATCCCTCAATCTTGCCCTTTCCATGAAGAAAGACGCTTTCCTAATTTCAGAAAGCGCCCGATTGTAGAAGATTATTTTTCAGGTCCTCAAACTTTCATTTGGGAACATTTTTTTGTTTAGATTTGTAAAAAGTTATTTTATTTGGCTGTTTTCGTATAGATTGTTGCTCCTGATTTTGACTATTTTCTTTAATTAAAGCCCCTGTTAGTTGAACAAAAATGCACCCCAAGCGCCGTTTTAACGTTGTAAATCCGCATTTTTCTGACTGGACCCTCTCATTCAATAGTAGCTTTATGTGGCATCCACGGTTATGTAAGTATTGCTATAAAGAGGCATATGAATTCTCTTTATATTCCAAAGTTTCTTAAATTCATTAATTGGAACTTTTCGATTATAGCTATTGTTAGCATCATCACAATTCACTAGATGCCTTAATGATTCTGAAAGGTAAATATTTTTCTTGTCATAACCTACAACAGGGACAAAATGCAAATTATTACGATTTTTCTGTACTTTTATAAAAACAATTACGGGAGTACCTTTACTAACTTCATACTTTAATGTATTTATATTTCCTTTATAATAGTTTGTTTGAAAGCCCTTTCTTCTTAATACTTTACGAATTCCCTTTGAATATACAGTGCCTGCCCTTGTTTTACTAGGAAATTGCGTATATAACGCTTCACCCTCTTCCTCCATACCAAAATGGCGCAATACATACGCTGTTGAAAATGCTGCACATTCCGTATTGTTTTGAAAATCTATTCGGTTGTTTTGTAGAATAAGATAGTTAGCCGGATAATTTCTTTTTCGTAAAACAGGTATGGGTAATGTCATTAAATAGGCATTAATGATAGTTGATATAATAATCCATAAAATAACTGTTTTAACTATAAACATATTACTTCCCCCATTTTTTACGTCCATATCGAAACAATATTCTAAATCCTTCTTGCATTTAACTGCATCATAGTTGGCTAACAACAATCTTTACGAAAACAGTCTTTCTTTAAAGTATTAAGTTTACTTTTAAGTCCAGTATTTTGCTGCTCAATTCAAATGCAATATTAGCGTGTAAATGGCTTTGACAACCTTTCAATAACGTAGTCATTGACTACCATCCATTCTTAATTGCTTCTTCTATAGTTTCAAAAAAAGATATCTAGTTCATCTATATCCTGAGTTAAAGTTTCTTCAAAGTTTTTAAAAAAAACAACACGTAAATTACCTTTTTGTGATTGTTGGAGATTAACTACACTCGAATAGTGCCTCGTTGCTTTCGGCTATCAAAGAGTAATTGAATAAGGCTTTCATAATAAGGAATAAACTCTCCTTTTTTTATCATAGTCAAAATTTCTTGCTTGCTTGCCCATTTCACATTTTGTACTTCCTCATACTGTAAAGTGAGCTTATGTAACTGCACATTTTCTTCGATTAGATATATATCGTCAAAACCGTTCTCAAAGTTAATGGTTAAATGAGGACGTATTTGCTGAAGATCTAATTGTAAACCTATTTCTTCATACAATTCTCTTTGTGCTGCAATTTGACTTGTATCCCCAGCTATCGCGCTCCCTCCCACAGTAAGGTCCCACATATTTGGCCATCCCTCTTTGAAGGGCTGCCTTTGTTGAATGAGCATTTCTCCACTTGAATTAAAAATACAAACATGAATAACTAAATGCCAATCACCAGGTCGAGGTTTTTCACCACGAACCCACATACGTTTTGTTTTAATACGATTTATATCATACACATCCCATAATTCCACAAAATCATCCATTTTCTAATCATCCCTCTCTTTTGCACAATTTTAAAAATTAAGAAAAAAATTGCAATTACCATATATTTTAACATAAATAACTTACTTAATTTAAAAGTGACTACACAACACATTCTGGTCCTCTAATGCAAATGTTGGTTTAACCACATTTTTTTGTTTTCGGTCTCTTTCCAAATTTTCATTTGGGCACATTATTTTGAATGATTATGTATATCTTAAAAACCTTTAATGAGCTAAAGTATCTTGAATTTAAATCTGCTACCTCAACAATTGCGCCCTTTTCCGTAATGACGACTGACAATTTTGGACAAAATGGGAAAGTAGGAATTGAAATTTCCTCTAACTGACAAATTCATAGTTTTATCTTATAATATCTGGAATGATAATCGAGAGGGGAAATGAATTGATGCTGACTTTAAGAGAATACATCATTAACAAGTTAAAACGATGTGAGGGTAAATGTAGCTAAGCCTCAATCCTTTAAATAGCGTTCGGCAACGCTACGTTACCCAAGGAGGAGTCTACATGCAAGACCAAGTAAAATCATTTTGTCAAAAAAATAATTTATATAAAGAAAATGAAATTCAACAGATACAATTACGTCATCGTTTCGCGTTAGTCGAGGCGTTTGACATTCAAGGAGGCATGCGTGTTCTTGAAATTGGCTGCGGTCAAGGGGATACAACGGTAGTGTTGGCAGACATTGTTGGTGACACTGGACATGTACTTGCACTTGATATCGCAGCAAGTGATTACGGTGCACCGTTAACCCTTGCACAAGCCCATGCGCAAATTCAGTCATCGCCATTAGGGAAGCGAATCTCGTTTCATGTGGAGACAGATTTTTTAACGTTTCATCTTTTAGAGAACATTGATGTGGTCGTGTTGTCCCATAGTTCTTGGTATTTCAAATCAAAGGAACAGCTACTTCAGTATTTTAAACGCGCGAAGCAATTAGGTGTGAAGCTATGTTTTGCAGAATGGGATATGGCGTATACGAGCTTACAGCAACGTAGTCATTTTTGTGCAGTTTCCATTTTGGCGCTTTATTCAGCCTTTATTGAAAACGAAGGGAACATTCAGAATGTGTGGAGTAAAAGTCAAAGTTTAGCTATTGCGGAAACAGCGAATTTTCAGTTGAAAAAGTCTGTTATCGTTGAAGCGGACTATTTGCAAGATGGTGGGTGGGAACGTGATTATGCAAATGCCATCGCTGATGAATTTGAGATAGCACCACTTTCCATTCAAGCTTTAATAAAGTCCTATATAGAAGTGATGAATGAGACACAAGAGGTCGCTTCTCTCAATAGTTTTGTTCAAGTATTTGAATAGTCGAACGTAACACAATCAACAAAGCGGTATGTTCCGTAAACATACCGCTTTGTTAAATTTATTTGTGATATATTCAATCCTACAAGCTCCATAACATTTAGAATAAGAGGTTAAAGAAAGTGCCTTTTTTCTATTGCATATTTTGGTCGAAGTACTATGTTTCGAGACCGTATTGTTCATTCATTATAACGTAGCATAGGGCCAAGATGACAAAGAAGCCATCTCGGTTTTTATCTATATAGCTTGTGTTTTAAACGCACTTTACAGTTGCCTTTTATAATCTAGCACCTTAAACATCTTAGTCTTATACAAACTTGGATTCGCCCTTATTCAACTAACCTTCCCTGTTAGTTTAAGTGAGAAAAATCACAATCTTATTCTAAGATTTCAACAATAATATCCAATTTAACGAAAACGTTCCTCAACAATAAAAGATCTCACTAAAAAAATCTTATGAAACTTCTCCTTCACCTTGTATCGTTATTTTTTTAATATTTTTTAGAAATGTACATGGGATCGTTAGCTGTCTTTACTGTATCCGTACACCGATAACCAATTCTTAAGCAATGATATTAAAGACGCTACTGCTTTATTTTTTCATGATCTCCCTAACTTAACTGGCGCTTAAATTGTTTAATGGCGAAAATGTAAGCGATAACCATGATGCCGACGCACCAGGAAAGAGCAAGCCAGATATCGTTGCCAACAGACCCTTCATATAAGAGGGCACGAATCGCATTCACGATTGAGGTAACGGGCTGGTTTTCAGCAAACGCACGGACAAATTTTGGCATTGTTTCGGTGGGAACAAAGGCTGAACTGATAAACGGTAAGAAAACCAGAGGGTATGAGTAAGCTGTCGCCCCCTCCATAGTCCGTGCTGCCAATCCCGGAATAATGGCCAACCATGACAGAGATAGCGTAAACAACCCCAGTATCCCAGCCACTGCAAGCCAATCCAGAATTTCAGCGCTGGAACGGAAGCCCATTAAGAGCGCGACGAGGAAAACCACCACAATCGTTATGGCATTAGAAACAAGCGAGGTCAATACGTGAGCCCACAATACAGACGAGCGCTTGATGGGCATGGTCATAAAACGCGCCATCAGCCCGTTCTTTATATCCGTAAACATCCGTGCGGAAGTGTAAGCGCCGCCGGATGCGATAGCCATCAGCAAGATTCCTGGCAATAAATAATTGACGTAGTTATCCGTACCTGTTTCTATGGCGCCGCCAAATACGTAGACAAACAGAAGCATCATCATAATCGGCGTAATCGCCACTGTAATTATAGTATCCGGGCTGCGCATGATGTTACGCATTAATCGTCCTAATAATACCCATGTTTTGCTTGTCATTTATATTCCCTCCTTTTTGCCTATGATTCCGAGGAAGATTTCCTCCAGTGTCGGCTGCTTTTCAATGTACTCTACTTTCGCTGGCGGGAACATCTCTTTGAGTTCGCTTAGAGTACCAGTTGTAATGATTTTTCCGTCATGTAGGATGGCAATACGATCGGCCATTTGTTCGGCTTCCTCCAGGTACTGTGTCGTTAGGAAGATGGTCGTGCCTCCACAAGCAAGCTCCTTAACAGTTTCCCAGACTTCAATACGAGCTTCGGGGTCAAGCCCTGTTGTTGGTTCGTCTAAAAAAATGACTTCTGGCCTCCCAATTATGCTCATGGCGATGTCTAGCCTGCGCTTCATCCCGCCAGAGTATTTGTCTGCCCGGCGGTTTGCCGCATCGGTCAGGCTGAATTTTGCTATCAGATTGTCTGCGATTTGTGAAGGATTGGAAACGCCTCGCAACTTGGCAACCAGCATCAGGTTTTCCCGCCCCGTGAGCATGCCGTCTAAAGCGGCGAACTGCCCTGTCAGGCTGATGCTCTGACGGACATAATCCGGTTGACGCTGGACATCATGACCGCAAATACCTACTTTGCCACCATCAGGCTTCATCAGCGTTGAAAGGATGTTGACTATCGTCGTCTTGCCTGCTCCATTTGAGCCTAGAAGTGCAAAAATTTCGCCACGATGCACCTCAAAATCCACCCCCTTTAAGACTTCCGTTTCTTTAAAAGATTTTTTTAACCCTTTTACAGAAATCACTTCATTAGTCATACTTAATTCCTCCCTTATAAAAATCTCTTTACCGTTTTCATTCACTTCACTACTTAGTATAACTGATAATCTGTATAACTTAGTACTTAATTAAAAGTAAAACTGAATAGCGAAGGCGGTAATTAACAATTGTAATTAGCTATTCAGTCCGAATCATCGGTTCTATTTATTTTTTTCCTAATCGATTCAAAATGCTCTGATTCAAATCTTCACGATACTTGGCGATATAGGTTTTAGCGTTTGCTACTAGTTCATCAGCAAAGGACGCCACGTCTTCACCTGTGATTTCCAGCACTTGTCTGCCTTCCGCTGCACCAGCTTCAAACAAATCGATCAATTCATACTGCATGTGCAGCATATCCATCCCATTGCCCGATGCGAAATTCCACATGTAGTTTTGAATTTTTTTAAATACAAATTGGTAGTCATACGGAAGTTCCTCAACCCGTGCCATCATCATCTTGTACTCTTTTTTATCACCAATCAATTTTTTTAACATTTCTATCATGTTATTTTCCTCCTTTTTTATTAAGCATAAAAAGATACTTCAAAATTATTGGACGGAATATCATATGAAACTAGATTGACTTCAGGACATTGATTTTCGAAGATATAAAATCCCATTTTTCCCAAAACAACTTAAGTTCTTCACGTCCAGCCTCATTAAGTGAGTAAAACTTGCGGGGCGGTCCCATATCTGACGGTTTCTTTTCAATACTTACCAGATTTTTCTTTTCTAAACGCACAAGGATGGTGTATACCGTCCCTTCTACGACTTCGGTAAAACCTAAGTCATTCAAGCGTCGAGTAATTTCGTATCCGTAGGTTTCATGGCGGCTGATGATTTCCAGTACGCAGCCTTCCAGCGAACCCTTCAGCATTTCTGTTAAATTTTCCATATTTAGAACCTCCTCTACTTTGTCTGACTTATATTCAGTATAACTTAGTACTTGGGTGAATTTATTCAAAACAGCTTTTGAGTAATCAAGCTATTAAGTATTACTTATTACAACTACATAGTATCAACTAGTAGCGTCAGTGTCAACCATTTTTCTTAAATATTTTTAGAATGTTTTCCGTAGCTATCGACACCATTTTTCTTGAAGCTCTTTATTTTTTTCCGTCCACTAACTTATACAGTGGGCTTTCATCTAGGGAAATTTTTATCTTTTGGGATTTCCAGTACCATTCAATAAAATATAGCTAAGTCCATTAACACTCATTATCAGTAATAAGCTTATTTCAATAGATATTAATCATGCAAATTCAAAAAATGAATTTTATTGAATCAAACAAAAACAAGAGCCTCTACTCCAATTAATATGATGCTCATATTCCTTATTTTATTTACGCCATTTAAAAATACCCCTAAAGATAGATTATCCAAGAAAATGTCTAATTATAGACCTCGTATCAAGTTCGTGATTTTTCTATCGCTTGTTAAAACAAGAAAAAATAAATTGAATAACAACAATAATATAACGAAAAACAAAATAAACATATTGATAAACGATAATAAATAAGCTAATATCATATTATCATTAAATCAATGAGGTGCTTCAAATGAATGTTAAACTAAGTTCAACTTTTTTCTTAAAAATCGTTGCTTTTCTTATTGGAATTGCGGTACTTGCTGTGTGTGTATATTGGTTACCTCAAGCAGCTATACGAGATGCGAAAGTGCGTCCCGGAGATTACTCGATATATCCATTATTACTATGTGCCTACGGAGTATGCATTACGTTTTCTGTTGCGTTGTTTCAAGCATATAAACTATTAAGTTATATCCATCTAAACAATGCCTTTTCTGAGTTATCTCTTAAATCCTTGAAGGCTATAAAAAAATGTGCTTTCACAGTTATTTTCTTCATTTTGATTCTACTAGTTTACTTAAGGTTTTTTGCTATGTTCACGGGTGACGATGCAGCAGGTCCGATTGCACTTGGTCTAATAGGGATTTTAATAACAGCTATCATCGCAGCCATTATAGACGTTCTTCAAAAGCCCATAAAAAATGCTCTAGAATAAATGTAGATGTTAACTACTTTCCCTACTGAACCTTAAATGAAAAATGGGCGCCTTTTCTTTTTGAAATGACACCCCCATTTCATTAAGTTAAACAGCTATGAAGGATTGAATCCGGTATTGTCCCGTGTTAAATCCTTTTAATTTCTCTGCACTCAAGTTTTTCTATTTAAAATAGCCATACATGCTACCTTAGTTTATTGATGATGAGCCAAGAATGGAAAAAGAAATCATAACAGACAAACTTTTTTTACTTATTTCTGACCATCGATCACATTGTCATATAGATAGAATAGTGTTCTCTATCTTCTTTTAAATTTCCACTTTTAATAATTTTTTTCTCAAAATAGTTTGAAGAGGATTAATAAAGGTTATATAACACTATAGCGAAATATTTATAATACAAGATAGGAGATGTACAGTATGAGTTTCATTTGGTTTTTAATAATTGGCGGGCTTATCGGTTGGCTTGCAGGAATAATTTTGGGAAAAGATATCCCAGGTGGCATTATTGGTAATATTATTGCAGGTATTATTGGTGCATGGATTGGTGGTACGCTGCTAGGTAGTTGGGGTCCTAAAATTTCTGATTTCTACATCTTCCCTGCTCTCATTGGAGCAATTTTACTAGTTTTCATCGTGAGCTTAATTATGAAATCATTGCGTCAAGCTGCGTAAGCTAAATAGATTTATGAGTTAAACGAATCAGACACTTAATCAACAATAAATGGTGCTGTATTAATGCTAAAAAAGCGGCCTTCCACAATCTAATCTGTGGAGGACCGCTTTTACTTTGTTCTTATTTACTTAACCATCCTCAGCTCCGTAAATTCAAGAAACAGAATGGCTTATGATTCGCTTAAAAAAAAAGAAAATAATGCAGGCTATTAACGAAAAAAACCCTGTCCCTACAGCAATTGTTCCATTAGCAATGTAAATATTTACTTTTCTTTTTCAGCTTAAATATGAAAAGTAGTCCCGTGGCTGTTGTAATAAGGAAAATTATAAAAAAACCGATAGGCACAATATACATTTAATGAATACCTCCATTGTTAGGTTTAGTTTGATATCCATTTGTATCTAGCAAAAAATAATCTTTTTCAATTCTCATTCTAAAATGATTCATTATTCTTATCAGTTTCCTGAATATATATCACTTCCAGCGTAGCTCAAATGCTAAACATTTCATACCAAGAACTAATAGTAGAAATAAATTCTAGTAAATGGTCTCCCCTCACTTAAAATGAAGAATTCGCAAAGTATGGTAGTGGGATAATTATGTGTGTCTATGACTTACTCAACTAAAAATCTATTTAACCAGAAAAATAGATATATCAAATTGATTCGATTACCTAGAAAATCACTTTTTAACTCAACTATAAAGCATTATATAACAAGAATATTTGATTTGAGCCCTACATATATTGATGTTAATATTTCTATAAAACAAAAGCCTATGTTGATTCTGTCTGAATGATGGAATGTTCGTATAAACGAAATTATTGATAAAGATAGGATGATGACAATTATTGATAAATCACTTCTTGCTATGGTTATTTTACGGGTTTTGTCTGGAAGTATTGAAGTAAGTGCTGGGTTGTTAATGCTAAAGTTGAATAGTTTAGAAAAAGCATTTTATATTAATACACTGCTTGCTTTGGTTGGTCCAACAGTTTTAATCGTAACGACTGCCATTGCCTTATTTGGACTCGCTGATAAAATTCCTGTCATGAGAATCATTTGCCTATTTACAGGAATTACACTTATTCTAATTAGCTCCCATATTAAGTAAGAAAAAATATCCCACAAAAAGGATGTTATTTATATTTTAAAACATGACATTTACTTTCTATCATGATCACTAAACAAAGAACCATTCATTTCTTCACAGCAACTAATATTCTATTCATTAATTACAAGCACCACATGTATCTACCCTATCGAAAACAGATAATATCATCTTTTAACGCGATAACCAACAACAGTCTTTTCTGGCTTTGTTTTTACCAACTTCAATGTGGAACTGACCGAGCGGGTGCCTGTACATTTAGAAAACTCCAGAATACGCTACATTTACTCTTCCATCATTTCTAGATAGCCTTGCTGTAAACATGTATCCGTCACAAACTTCTTATTTCCTGTTGTAAATGACAATTCAATCGTGCTACTTGTAACAGCTACTATTTCACCTTCTCCAAAAATCACATGCATTACTTTCGAGCCAACGATTAACGCTGACTCGGTTGTAATTGTCCGCTCATTATAATATTGCTTCAGTGCTTTCCTCGGGCTTTTCTGCGCTTTCTTTGGTACTTCCTGCGGTGAAACGATTTGTTTTAACTCCTTCATGAAAATCGATGGCACCACACTTGTTTTAAAGCGCTTGCTATACGAAATTAATTCCAAATGGCGAATCGCTCGCGTGATACCTACATAAAAGAGTCGCGTTTCTTCTTCTATTTCTTCTTCCTGCTCACTAGGTAAAATCCCTTCAATTAAGTCAATCAAATACACACGGTCAAATTCTAAGCCTTTTGAACTGTGCAATGTTGACAGTGTAATGGCATTCAAATCTTTTTTTATGTGAGACGAGCGTGCTAAATGTTCAAGCTGCTTCAAACGACCTGCAAATTCGGTCATCGTCTGCGTATGGCGCGCAATTAAACCAAGTACATCTACAATATCTAGTAAATTTTCATAATTAAAGCCGAGAGTCTCACTCATTTTCTTTAAAGTACGCTCATAACCAAAGTCATAACGGATATGCTCTAGCATGGCGGTTGGCGTCGTTTTATCAAATTGAATGCTATCATACGTTTTGCGAATTCGCTTAATATATTCTGGCTGATAATCCTTTAACTCAACATGCTCTAACAACTGTGTGAATACACAGCATTCCTCCGGCACCCTTTGTAGTGCCTTCAATTGTGCTGGTGTAATATAAGCATTCATTTTTCTGTAAATTTTTTCAAAGACAGTGATGTTTTTTGTATTGTACGCTAGACGCATGAAGTTCATAATATCCTCCACGACCCAATGCGTAAAAAAGCGAATGGTGGAATCTTTCATATAGAAAGGCAAACCTACTCTGTCAATCGCGTCCATAAGTGGAATGGCTGACGTATTATTTCGATATAAAATAGCCGTTGAGCCACGCTTAGACAGATTTTTCAACTGATCCACTAAATATTTGGCCTGTAAATGGTAATTCTCTAGAATCTTAAATGAGATTGGCTCTGCTGCAGGGTTTTCCGTAAACATTTGTTTGTTATAACGTTTTTTATTACGCTGAATGAACATATTGGCTGGCTCTACAATCGATGCAGATGAGCGATAGTTTTGTGTCATCAGTAAAACTTGCGCCTCCGGAAATACCTTTTGGAAATCCAACAAATAGTCTGGGTCTGCACCGCGCCAGCTATAAATGGCCTGATCCTCATCCGCGACGACGCATAAATTTTGATGCACTGCGACAAGCTTCGCGATAATCTCATGCTGGACGGGCGATGTATCCTGACTCTCATCCGTAAAATAATAATCATAGCGACGTTGGTATTGTGCTAGCACTTCTCGGTTTTTCATGAAAATTTCATTTGCCATTAATAGCATATCGTCAAAATCAATTAACAAATGGTCACTACCTGTGCGCTTATATTCCTCATAACGTTGTAAAATCTGTACTTTTCTTGGCACCTTTACGTTTGCAATATCCCATTCCTGTTCTGGCAGCATTTTATTTTTGATAAACGTTATGTACGTCAGAAGCTCGTCTAGCTGATCTTCAGTAATTTTTGTGTCATTTAATTGTTCAAAAATCTCGCGAAGCACTCGTTTTTTAGAAACAACACCCGGCTTGTCCGATTCTTCAATAATGCCGTACGAAATGCCCTGACGTTCAAGTGTCTGCCGCACAACTTGAAAAGCTAAACTATGAATCGTCGAAAAATCAACCGGTGGCAAATGCGGGAAAAACTTTGCAAAACGTGCCTTCATATCACCTGCCGATGCCTTGCTAAACGTAACAGCCTTTATGCGAGAAGGCTTCACACCAAGCTCCTCAATCATATATCCAATACGCATAATAATCGTCGTCGTTTTTCCTGAACCAGGCGATGCCAATAGTAGCAACGGACCATTCGTTTGCAGCACTGCCTGCATCTGCACATCATTTAGACGAACGCCAAGTGAACGTTCCTTTTCCTCAAAAAACGCTTTTTGCGCTCCATTCATATCCATCGCTCCATTCGAAAAATCTATACTATATTATAACCTAATGAATTCTATGATGAGGATTCTTCAGAGGAAAGTCGTACAATTAGAGCCAATACTGGATCTTAATCCACAATAAAAACCGAAATCAGAAATTCCGGTTCGTCTTTTTTATAAGTAAATTGACTTTATTTCAAACCTATAATTTTGGTGTAAAACTTTTAAAGGTAAAAATCACTTATTTACTTTATGAAAAAAAGCGGATTTGAGATAATAAATCCCTTCCGCTTTTTGTTCTTAGTTGATCTCAGTTTCTAATGTTTCTTTCCAATCTTGGTCAGAGTCATCTTCATCAAGAACAACGTTATAAATTTTCCATTTACCATCATCATTTTTCTTAAGATAAGCAGTACCTGATAAGTCAATGTTCATGTTAAAAGACATATCTGGAGCTGTCATAGATATTTTATATACTAGGTTATCAATGCGAACTTCAGCAAAATGATTAGTTACAGAAACTGCATTGATCACATGTTCACCAATCTGTTCCATCGTGAATTTAGTATCTGCATCTTCTTCAATCATACCTGCCATATCCATACTATCAAGTGCATAAGCTAGTTGGTAACCCATTGTCGTTTCATGATAAAGGGCTTTTAATGCTTCTACGTCTTGTTGTTCAGTAAACTTCATCTCGTCTTTAATGTAACGATCCACTGTTTGAATGCTTGCAGCTGGATCTTCATGTGTTCCTGGCACTAAATGTAAGGCACGGTCAATCATCACGATAGCTTCAGCGCGAGTGGCATCATTGTAAGGTTTGAAGATATTTCCATACCCTTTGATAATTCCTAAAGCTGCCGTTTTCATAACCGCTTCATAGGCAAAATTCCCCTTTGGTACATCCGGGAATACTTTTCCTGTTGCTGAAAAATCAAGCGTTGACTCAAATGCACGGTAAATCATGACTGCCATTTCGTTACGTGTAATCTTATCATTCGGTCGGAAAGTGCCGTCTGGTTTACCATTGATTATGCCTTGGCTGCTAGCAACCTTCACATACTCGTAATACCATTTCGCTGGTTTTACATCAGGGAATGATTTAACTGTTTCACCTGCACGTAAATTCATTGAATTCACTAAAATTTTCGTGAATTCAGCACGAGTAATCGAATTTTTTGGTTTTATAGAGACGTATGTATAATCATATTTCTCCCCATCTTCCTCAAACGATTCTGTTTCCACATATCCGTCTATAATATCTGCATACAGGAAACGTTCCAATTCTTCGTATGCCCAATGATCGTAATCAACATCATCCAAAAAATATAAATCAATGGGTTTTTCTGCTGCGGCTGCTGGTGAAACACAAATAAATCCAAAAAATACAAGGGAAGATAAAAAAACATAAAGTGCTTTCATTGGTGGTTGCCTCTACTTTCTTCTATTAAATTTTTACCAATAGACGTAGTTTACATGACTGCTACAAATATTAATAGAGTGTAAAATATGGAAATGAATAGTGTTTTCAAGAAAAATGGTTTATATAAGATTAGTCGCAGTCCACATGAAAGTCTGGCGGAGGTTTAATTAGCTAATATTTTGGTTATAGGCTAGGAGCATTCAGAATCAAAAAATAAATTATTTCAAGAAAACTTTTCCAGAGGCGAAATGGATTGAATATAAGGAGGAGCAGGAATGGAATCATTAATATCATAAAGACGCTTTCCTTATTTCAGAAAAGCGCCTCATTGTTTTGCATGAAAGCCTAATTTATTTTTTAGCGGTAACTAATTATTTTGTCGTTTGTTCACTTCAATTGTAATGAACTCTGGCAAATAGCTGGGCGTACATCCTTTTGCTACTTTTTCATCTTTGTAAAGACCCGTTTTCTCCCCAAGTCTAATACAACGTTCACGATTCTTTTCATCATAAACACCTATCCATCCTGCGGTGAAATTCATAGCCCACTGCACTTCCGGTTCTTCCTGCATAATATTAGCTTCTAATGCAGATAGCAGGTGTGCAGTGTTATCAGGGGGTATTTGCCCAGTCCATCTCAATCGCCCTTGATAATACCAGAATGCTCGCCTTTGAAGAGTTGAAGCACTATTCTCCCATGACTCCATCAACTCCATTTTCTTCTTGTCTTTGGTGAGCTGATTCGCCATTAACCAATCCATTAAGTTATTTCGCTCATCAAAAGTGTGAGTTTGCATATCCTTATCAAGCTTATTTAGCACATCATGTGAAAGACATTTTTTGTCCATAATTAAAATAGCTAATAGTCTAGGCAAAAACTTTTCGGTTGACCAAAGTTCCATAGCTAGTTCATGGTCTTTTTTAATGTCCTTCGCGATTTTTCGTAGGTCGCCTAGCTTCGTTTTACGATTGATCTGAGATAGAATGTTTTCTGCTTTTGAAGGGCGTGTTATTTCTGTATCTTTTTGTTCATCCATTTTATACAGCTCCTTTATTAAAGCATTATTTCATAATACGATATATATCAAAACTTAATTTCGTTATACGTTTTATTGCCGCGATGTTCCTCCAAAGTTTAACTTTTTTCATAGAAAAAGTCCAAGAAATGTTGGTTTAACAGCATTTCTTGGACTTTGATTTCTTTTTGGGACATTCACGTTTTCTAGAGCATACAAATGATTAATTTTGAGATAGTTGTATCCAATCGTTTTACGTCCCATTGAAGAAAATATCGGTTAAATAAAATGATTTAACTATTTTTTCACATTTATACTGTATCCAACAAATAAGATTAAAAACCAAACTGGTGCGACATATAGCGCAATACGCATGTCTGGAATAAACGCCATTAACACAATCACCATTAATAAGAATGCAATGGCAATATACGTAGAAAGTGGATAAAGCGGAATTTTGAATTTCAGCTCGGCTACTTCCCCTTTCGTTTTTGACTTTCTAAATTTCAATTGTGCTAATAATATAATCATCCAGCTTGTTATGACTGCAACAGTCGCAACAGCAGAAATATAGATGAACACTTTTTCAGGTACTATATAGTTTAAGACAACCGCCATTAATAACACCGCTGAAGAAAATAAAATCCCTCTACGTGGACTACCGTTTTTGCTTACTGTTTTGAAATAGGTTGGACCATTCTTTTGTACCGATAAGTTATGTAGCATACGTCCTGAACCGTATAGACCACTATTAAATGCAGACATTGCTGCTGTAATGACAACAAAGTTAATAATGTGAGCCGCAGCAGGAATGCCAACGTAATCGAAAATTTGAACAAACGGGCTACCCTCTGAACCAACTTCGTTCCAAGGATAAATAATCATCATTACACCTAATGCACCAATATAGAAAATTAATATACGCCAAACGATGTTGTTAATAGCTGAAGGAATTGACTTGCTAGGATTTTTTGCTTCTCCTGCAGAAATACCAACTAATTCAACCCCACCGAATGAGAACATAACTAATACAAGTGACATTAAAATACCATGGAAACCGTTAGGCATGAAGCCACCGTGTGCCCATAAATTATCGAAGCCAATTGCTTCACCTTGGTTGCCAACACCGAAGAAAATAATGGCTAACCCTAGAACGATCATACCGATAATCGCAACAACTTTAATCATCGCAAACCAAAATTCGAATTCTCCGTAGGCTTTTACATTTGCTAAGTTTACAAGAGTCATTATAACGAGTACTACAAGGGCAGTTACCCATTGTGGAATATCAGGGAACCAGTAGTTAATGTATACTCCGACTACTGTTAATTCTGCCATACCAACGACAATCCACATGAACCAATACGTCCAACCCGATAAGAATCCAGCAAAGCGCCCTAAATATTTATTCGCGTACGTACTGAACGAGCCTGAAACAGGTTCCTCTACTGCCATTTCGCCTAATGCACGCATAATTGTGAAAATAACTAATCCGCCAATTAAATAAGCTAGTAAAATAGATGGCCCAGCCATTTGGATGGTTGAACTAGAGCCATAAAATAAACCGACTCCAATGGATCCGCCAAGTGCAATTAATTGCATATGACGTGTACTTAATCCGCGCTTTAGCTGTGAATCTTGATGATTGTCTTTCATAATGTCTAACTCCTATTACGTTTAGATTTTCAAATACTTTGCTCAAAAAAGGAATAAAAAAAAAACGCCCTTTTGGATTAACCAAAAGGACGATTCAACTCGTGTTACCACCTTTAATTTATAAGCAATTCACATTACTTACCTTAAGAAGTACGGTCATTTGACGATACTCTCGCACATGATTACGGGTGCTTACCGGTGTAGCCTACTTAGAATGATCTTTTCGGTACACAGCTCCAAGATGAATTCTCAATCGTTTTACATGCACCTCTCATCAACCGGTAACTTTCTGTTCGTAAAAATAATTGATACTATTTCTTTTCATAGCCTTTGTTCTATACAAATATTTTTGAATTGTTTTTCATTTTACAGCAAAAAAATATTTTGTCAATATAAATTTTCTTCATACCCCATTTAAATTGCAAATGATATTTTTCGATACAATTCACCAATTTAATTTATTTTGGAATAAATACAAGTGTCAGTCAGCTTGCTGCCATCTGCGGATAGATCTTCATTCCTTAATATACCTTCCAACATAAAACCAAGCTTTTCCGGAATAAAACGACTTTTAAAGTTTGTTGAATCACATCTTATTTCAATTCTCTTACATTCGAGGTGATTTAATCCGAAGTTCACTAACTCCTTTACCGCTTCCGTCATATAGCCATTACCGCTATATTTGGTATTAATCCAGTATCCTATTTCACATTTAGGAATACTCCAGTCAATCCCATGAAGGCTCGCAGTTCCAATAAGGTCCTTGCCGCCACTTTTATCAAAAATAAGAAAACGAAAGCTTTCTCTTTTTAAAAAATTTATATGAGCATCCCTTAACTGTATATTCATGAATTCAGTCAAATTACCATCTACCTAAGTCTAATGTTAAACCTTAAAGTAACTTGAATGTAAAGATAAATTTCTCGGAAAAAATGACTCCCCCCAACCAGCTAGTCAATTCAAGGAAAAGGATTAATTATGTAAGCTTCATTAACCTATAGTACGGAAAATGAACTGCGAACAAAAGATATAAAGAGCTACCAACTAAGGGCAAGTTTTCAAAATTTTAGAATTTATAACCTAAAGTAATAATTTTTTTCCAAATAATATTGATTAACCATAACTAAAGAACTATAATTAATTAAAAAGTTGAGATAGTTAAAAAGAAGGGGGTAAGTATCTATGAGTCAACAGCTGAAAAATGGTAAGGTCAGAAAAGGAAGTTTAAAAAATCGCATTATCGGATTTACACTTTTACTGTTTATTTCGGTTATCAGCATTAGTTCCTATTTGAATATTAGTACAGTTAAAGAAAATGTTTCAGATGCGCTATTAGAAAAGAGTATCCAGCAAGTCGATGAAATTGCACGTCAAGCGGAGTATATTTTACTTTCTACATCTAATCCTACAGTGGAATTGCAAAATTTTGTTGAAAACAAGGCTAAGCAAAGTGGGATAGCTTATGCAGTAGTCATTGATAAAAACGTTACGGCAATTGCTCATAGTGATCAAGAGAAAATAGGTAAAAACTATGAAGATGACCCCTACTCAGTAGATGGAGCAAAAAATGGGAAAACTATGACGAGTAGATTTTATGCGGATGTTCAGAAAAGTTGGACGTTCGATATAATGGTACCCATTTACATAGATAATAAGCTTTACGGTTCTATGGATGTTGGCATTTTTGAGGGCGATATCACAAAGGTCACGAATGAAATTTTATTCAAGGAAATTATTACAGTTAGTGTTGGCTGTTTAATAATCATTTTACTAATGATTATTATTTTAAATAAAATGTTTAAGCCTTTGTTGTTAGCAGTTGATAAATGCAATGAAATGGGAAAAGGAGAATTCACTGAGTTAATCAATTTAAAATATACAAGTAGAAATGATGAAGTAGGCAAGCTTACACATGCATTAAATGAGATGCAGAATAATTTTGTTGATTTACTTAATGAAATCAGTCTAACTTCAAAAAAGGTAACTGCATCTTCTGAAGAACTTAAAGATGCTACTAGTATTTCTTTAGAGTCTTCGAAGGATTTATCATCCACTGTTGAAGACATCGCTAAGGGTGCAGTGGAACAGGCAAAAGATACCGAATATGGGACTACAAGTATTGGAGAGCTTGGAGTACTAATTGAAAATAATCAAGGTCATTTAGAAAATCTAAATAAATTTGTCGATGAAGTAAGCAATATAAAAGATGAGAGTTTACTCATATTAAAGGAACTTGTTGCTACAACAGAAGAAAATAATATGGCAGCAAATGAAATTTATACTATCATTCTCACGACTAACGAAAGCTCTGGGAAAATTCAAAATGCAAGTCAGATGATAAGAACTATTGCTGAACAGACGAATTTACTAGCCCTAAACGCGGCTATTGAGGCGTCTAGAGCTGGTGAAGCAGGAAAAGGATTTGCGGTGGTTGCGGACGAAATACGGAAATTGGCAGAACAATCCAATCAATTCACTAAGGAAATTGCCACAGTGATAGGAGATTTAACAGGAAAAACTGGACAAGCAGTTCAAACAATGCAAGAAGTGAATAATCTTGTCAATTCGCAAACAAAAAGTGTTGAAACTACAAATGGTAAATTCGAAGATGTTGCAGTTTCTATTGAAAAAATAAAAACGGTAATTGAGGATTTATATAACTTAGGCAATAATATGGGTGAAAAAAAGGACGAAGTAATAGATATTCTACAAAACTTATCTGCTATATCGGAAGAAAATGCAGCTGGTACGGAAGAAGCAGCCGCATATTTACAGAATCAAACAAACTCCATTTATGAAGTTGCCCATTCTAGTGAAGAATTAGCAAAGTTAGCTAATACAATGGAGGAAAATGTCTCTAAGTTTACTATTCAAACAAATTCAAAGCGATAATAAAAGCAAAGCTCAATTTCTCTAATTTATACAGAGAAATTGGGTTTTTTTCAAAAAAACAGCTTTTTATTCTACCTTAGCGCTACCTATCCGCTATACATAAGGAATATGTAAGAATGCAATAAAAAAAGACGATTTATTGTAAGAACTTTTGCATAAAAACTGAAAGATATTGTCTTGTACCTGTATCTTTTGGTTGTTTTGTAATTCCTGCAAAAAGAAATAGTAAATTACTATACAAATGAGTTGAGAAATCAGAGTTCGTATAGAAGAGGGATTCTACACTGAAACCGCAGTTTGGACCGAATCCCTACTTTTCAAAAATTTAATTAGCTGTTTATATAGTGAACTTTTGTAGATTTTCTGAACTAAGGCTATATGAAATCACTTTCTCTTTACGCTTCTTGACTACATCCACATGATCATCGTAGGGAAAAATTAAGAAATCCACATCTTTTTTGCCACTTTTTAAGTTGATGACAAAGGGTGTAACACTCGTCTCAGGTTGTAAAAATAATTTTTCATTGCCCGGAAATATATAATATTTTTTCAAAAAGATAGCTTTATTAAAAAAATCTATAAATCTTATTTTTTCTCCCTCTTCTAAATTATATCCATTAAACGTAACCGTAACTTCCTTTGAGTCCAGTTCTTTGTGAAGCTCAAATTTATTTACTACCCATGCCACAGCTATACTTGGTGGGCTCATTAACAATTTAATAATAGATCCAATCACTATCGTAATGATCAATCCCGTTGTCATCTTATATCAACTCTTTCAGCCATTTTTCTTCATAGCTATTACTTTATTAATAATTTGATTTCTCATTAATATGTAATGTCGCTATATGGATGTTTGATCATCCGCCTTTCAATGATAAAGGATTTTAATTTTTTATCACCATCCAATTTAAAATTTTTTTACCATCCACTTAGGATTAATACAATTTCATCAAAATAAAAGAAACGTCCAAAACGCCTTGTCCTTTATAAGACAATTAGCTTTGGTCGCTCCTTTTATACTAAGCATTTTCATGTAAGGTGGCAGACATTTGCTAAAATATGAGCCTTCAAACTATGTTTCTACCCTTTTCGAATGAAGAACCTTCGCTCATGAGGTTTGTTCGTCAGCAGAGGGACCGTACATGCCAGGGACGGGAATATCGAGAAGGCGCAAGTATACTCCGAGTTGCCCTCGGTGGTGGACCATATGGCTTAATCCGAAGGTACGGAATGCGAGTGCACGTGGCTCACGGCGAATGATATGGTCACCTTGACGCAATATCCATTCTTGACCTAGCATATTTCCGTCACATTCGGCAAGCATTTGTTCCAGCTTGTCAACGTTCCCGTCAAACTCATTTAGAATATCCGATTGTTTTTCTAAAGGTTCTCTTCTTAGCGGTACGGTTAAGAGATCAAACTCTGAGTATTGAAGTATAGCAATTTGCCAGTTCAGTATATTAATCAAATGTGTGGCTAGCCCACCGAGCGTCATCGACTTCTCGTGAGGTTTCCATGACAGATGCTCCTCAGGCAAACGTTCCAAAATACGACGTGTAGCGGTCAATTCATGCAATGTGTCACCGACGATTAGTTGTTTAATCATGATTTCTCTCCTCGCTTTTGGTTAGTTTACTATAAATTTCATTTGAATAGAAAGCCTCTCTAGTTACTAGACTGTTATAAATAAAACGGTGGTTTCAAAAACATAACATTGGTGTCTTCAGCTATGACGGACGCTTCCACCTTCTAATTACAAATAAACTGTTATGTCCCCAAAAAAGAAGCTGCAATCACAGCTCCTTTTATAAAAACTATAGCCATTCTGCACTATTATCAGCAAGTTTTTGCAGCTCATTCATAAAAATCCCTGCATGATAACCATCACAAACTGCATGATGAAACTGTAGCGAAATTGGTAAGCGATACTCCCCATTTATAGAAGCATATTGAGCACCCGTTATAATCGGTAATAGATAATCTCCACCATTATGAATGTTCAAATTAAATCCGGTGAAAGAACACCATGGTATCATGGAGATAGGAATATTATTTTCTGGTATAGGCATTTTGGGAAACATTCGATCTGTACCATTATATGTTTCTATATCTTGCTCATATTGCGTGTAGAATTCAGTAAATGTAGTGAAATTAGATGTCCAAACGCAAGAAAATGTGCATGACTGTTTATCAAAAATTGTGTATGAAGGCAACATTTCCTCCCAATACCCTAACTGCCCTTCTGCGTTAAAGTTAGTTCTGAATTCTTGATGTGCATTGACTATTTTAGTAATCATAAAAATAAACGCAGGATATAGTTTCAAATTCTTTTTCTTTAAATTCTCCATCAAAACAGTAATATTAATATCATTCGTTATACTGAATGATGTTTGTTGTTGCAAATAGTGTTCAAAATACTCTTTTCGTTGCCAATTCTCACGGTCTATCAAATAAAATTTCATTTTTTTACGCCTCCTAAAATTTTGGCTGGTTTTAGGAGGCTATTTTCACTGCTTTCTTCATTAAATCATCCTTTTTTTCTAAATCGACCTAGAACTTATTTTACAGCAAAATTTTCCATATAAAAAGAAATTTATAAGTGAGCATTTGCTTTGCCAACATGGGATAACAACCTGAATCGCTTAGTCCATTACTTGATTTTGACTATGATTTTCCCCTTAGCCCTTCCAGACTCGGCATATTCCATTGCTTGTTGAGCTTCTTCAAATGAAAAAATTCTATCTATGACAGGTTTGATTTTACCCGATTCAATATAGTCCGCAATTATACGTAATTGCTCACCACTTGGCTTCATAAATAAAAATGAATAGTGAGCATCATGCTTCTTTTCAAGTGCAGTCAGTTTATAACTTGCTGCTGAAAACAATAATCTTTTAAAAAAACCTGAGCCATGCTCTTTCGCAAAGCGTGCATTCGGTAAGCCTGAAACTGAAACGATTTTTCCTCCACGTTTAATTATCTCAAAGGATTTTTCGAGTGACGTCCCTCCGAGTGTGTCGAAAACTGCATCATATTTTTCTAATAGCTCCTCAAACTTTTCTGTCTTATAGTTGATTACTTCATCAGCACCGAGCGTTGTTACTAGATTTGCCCCAGCTTCACTAGCAGTCGTTGCCACAGTTGCCCCCATTAATTTAGCTAATTGAATAGCAAAAGTACCGACACCACCAGACCCTGCATGAATCAATACTTTTTGTCCTGTTTGTAATTGCATGATGTCATGCAATGCTTGGTATGAAGTTAAGCCAACGAGTGGGATGGACGCAGCTTCCTCAAAACTTAAATTTTTAGGCTTTAACGCTATGTCATCCTCATGAATTGCAATAAATTCGGCAAAGGTGCCAATTTTGCTTTTACGTGGCCGTGCATATATTTCATCTCCTACTTTAAATCGACTTACCTTTGCACCAACCCTTACCACAACTCCTGAAAAATCATTTCCGAGGATTAGAGGCATTTCATACTTAATTAATAGTTTTACTTTCCCATCTCGTATTTTAAAATCGATCGGATTAATACTGGCCGCACGAATTTCTGCTAGAATTTCATATTCACCAATATTAGGTGTAGGCACTTCTGCTAAACGCATGGGAGCAGCGCCATATTTATCAATTACCATTGCTTTCATTGTTGATTCCTCCAATTCATGTCTGATACCAGTCGTTTCAATAATATTCCTTTAACAACGATTCAATATCTGTAACAAGTGTTTTTAGTAAACCTAATCTCGTACGTATATCTATATAATAAAAATTTTTTGTCCCTTCTTTACGCATTAAAATAACGCCAGCATCTCGTAAAATTTTAAGGTGGTGTGACACAGCAGGTCTAGAAAGATGTGTTTGCTCTGTGATTTCCCCAACACGCAAGCCTGTTTGACAATCTGTTGCCATTAGAACAAGTAAAATAGATTGACGTGTTTCATCACCAATTGCCAATAATACCTTTTGACAGTTCATAAAATTTTCTTTAATGATGTGTAGCTGTTCCTCTTTAGTCATTAAGTGAATACCTCCTTTAATTAGTTGAATAGTTTAAGTTATTGAACCGTTATGAATACAACAATATAATACAGGGCTATTCCGTGCAATATTGAGAAAGTAAATCGAGACGAATCAATTTTCGAAGCTCGTCTCTATACAACAAAAAAACACAGAAGTCACATGGACCTCTGTGTTACTTGAGTTACTTGCTTTCCTTAATAAGAGCCTTCATATCTCCAACGATTGTTTCAACTGGTACGTTTGTCGCGCCATCATAGTCTTTTACAACTGTGCCGTCTGCATTCACTAAATAATAGCTCGACATATGTATGACTTGGTCTGAGTTAGGATCATTCTTGACTAATGAATTGAATGATTTACGTGCAAATTGCTCGATAAATTTCTGCTGATAGCCTGTTAATAGCTGCCATTTACTTTCATCTACAACGTTATACGTTTTTAAGTAGTTTGTTAATACGTCTGGCTTATCCACTTCCGGATCTACACTAAATGCAACAATTTGATAATCCTCAAGACCTTCATCCTGTAAGGCCTGCTGTACTTCTGTCATATTAAATGTCATAGGCGGACAGATTGTCGTACAGTTTGTAAAAATAAACATGGCCAACCAAGGCTTGCCCTTTAAGTTATCAAGGCTCACTTGTTCATTTTTTTGATTGGTTACATTAAAATCTTGAACCTCAATATTTAGAGATGGCTCAAACTTGTAACTTCCGCAAGCAGCTAAAATGCTACTGAATGCTAGTACTAAAACTAGCAGCATGCTTTTCTTTTTCATTTATTTTGCACACTTCCCTTCATTTCTTCACCTTATTTTATGCATTCTAGATTCCAAATACAAGATAATGAGCTTATCCAAGCGTTGCATTTTGTGTAAGTTGTGAACATTAACTATTTTTGGCATTACATCACTCTACTTCTCCCAAATGGCTCTCCTTTTTTTAAAAATTTTCAAAGCTTTTTTTTATCATTTTCTTTATTTCCCAAAGAAAAATTTCATTGTTATATAACATACGATTCCACACTATTAATCAACACTGGATATTAATAGCAGAATAATAAAATACAGAAAATTCTCTTTTAAGTGATTATTTTCTCCCGCAGTCATTTTTATTAGCAGTAATCTATTTTAAGAATATTATATCAATAGAAATAAACACTCTCTTTCATACAATATTTTTCTAGTAAACCCTTAATATTTCTATGTTATTCCCATAAAAATGAAATGACTAAAAATTATAAAAACTCAAAAATTAGTATTGCATTATAAGAATATCCCCCATAAAATAAGTGAATATAACGGCGAACGAAAAAGAAATATGTCGTTTAAAACAGAAATATATAACTTTAGGGGGAATAATAATGGCGAATGTTTCTAGTGAAAAACAAGCACAACGCGTTGATTATCATGCAATTGAGGCAATGGAATCATTCAATAGCTTTGTGAAAAGGAAAAACACCTTTCTTTTCTCGATTACAGCAGTGTTTCTTATTCTTTATATTTTGCTTCCGATCCTTGCATTCCAGCCTGTACTACAACAAAAAATCTTCGGAAATATTACTGGAGTTTGGGTTTACTCGGCTGGATTATTTGTGATGACCATCGTGCTCTGTACAGTATATGTAAAAAAAGCTGCTTCATTCGATAAAGCTGCAGCTGCTGTGCTCGCCGAGTATCATGCGAAAGGTGGTAACTAAATGAACATTGTATCCGTAGGTTTCTTTTTAGCTATTGTTGGTTTAACACTTGTTGTTACCTATATTGCAGCCAAGCGTACTTCCTCAGCAGCTGATTTTTATACAGCTGGCGGCGGATTAAAGGGGTGGCAAAATGGCTTTGCGATTGCTGGTGATTATTTATCAGCTGCAGCCTTTCTTGGGGTGTCTGGTGCGATTGCTTTAACTGGCTTTGATGGTTTCTTTTTCTCTGTGGGCTATGTTGTAGCCAACTTAGTTCTTCTATATATCATCGCTGAGCCTATGCGTAATTTAGGCCGCTATACACTTGCTGACATGTTAACGGCTCGTTTTAATGAAAAACGAATTCGTGGCGTGGCGGCATCAGGTACGATTATTATTGTCATTCTGTATATGATTGCACAGCTTGTAGGTGCAGGTGCATTGATAAAACTACTATTCGGCATTGAATATTGGATTGCCGTGTTAATTGTCGGTGTAATGATGACTACCTACGTATTATTCGGTGGCATGACAGCAACTTCTTGGGTACAAATTATAAAAGCTAGTTTACTATTATTCGGGACAGGCTTATTAGCTACATTAGTATTAGTGAAATTTGATTTCTCTCTAATGAAAATGTTTGACACCATTGCCGTCGATCATGGGGAGGAATTCCTTGTACCAGGAATTAAATACACAAGCACTATTGATTCCGTATCGATGATGATGGCCTTAGTTTTAGGAACATCAGGTTTACCACATATTTTAATGCGCTTCTTTACTGTAAAAGATGCCAAAACGGCTCGCTCGTCTATATCATGGACAACTTGGATTACAGCTATCTTCTTCTCATTAACAATATTTTTAGGCTTCGGTGCGTTAAATTTTGTAGGTTTAGATCAAATTTTAGCTGAAAGTAAGGCTGGTAACACAGCTGCCCCACTGCTGGCACATTATTTAGGTGGAGATGTGTTAATGGCATTTATCGGTGCTGTAGCCTTTGCGACAATTTTAGCGGTTGTTTCTGGCTTAGTTTTAACGGGTGCATCAGCGATTTCACACGATATATATGGAGAAATTATTAAAGATGGAAAATTAACGGAAAAGCAACAGGTAGTAGCAGCACGGACAGGCTCTATCTCAATTGCAATTGTCTCCATTGTTTTAGCGCTGTTTGCACAAAGCTTAAACGTTTCGTTCCTAGTGTCATTTGCGTTTTGTATTGGTGCATCCGCGAATTTACCTGTCATTCTTTATACGATCTATTGGAAGAAGTTCAACTCTACTGGTGCTGTAGCAGCGATGCTAACAGGGTTAATTTCTTGTTTGATCTTAGGAGCGATGGGACCAAATGTATGGAGTCCTGTTGAAGGTGCAGCTATTTTTGTTGGTAAACCACTTGTACCACTAGCTGTTCCAGCCATTATTACCATTCCATTAGGCTTTATTGCAGGTTATTTGGGATCGGTCCTGTCATCTAGTAAAGTACCAACTGAAGAAGCCGAACGTATTTATAAAGAAATTCGTGTAAAAGCGAATACTGGTGTTTCTGTATCTGATATTTCTCACTAATTTTTATACACTGTATGCATAATGAATTGAAATTCAAAATATACAAAAAAATAGGCAAAAAATTCGATTTTCGGTCGAGTTTTTCGCCTTTTTTGTTATTCAACAACTAGCAAATTACTTATCGAACAATATTATTTGACTTCCAAAATACAGAAAAAAACCAATTTTCACTAAGGCAATAGTGTTTAAATATGGATAAAAAACCAAGGCATTTTTGTGGATTTATCATTCTTTTTTTGTCAAGAATCTAGATTTCTCTTTGCTTCATTTATTTATCTGAATATTCTAAAACCCTAGATGTTCTTGGTTTCGGAGGTTTTTTTCTCTTTCAGGACTATTTTCAGAAAAATTTTTTTTACATAATTTTTCTGAAATGTATTGCAATTTTGTGAACTCTTTCATAAAATGAGAATGTGAATTCACTAAACTAGCAAAATCAAGTCTTAAGGCAGAAAAAATATACACAAAATGGGGAATGTTAATGGCGAACAATCAAGCAAAAAAAGGTGTCGTGATTGACTATGATGCAATTGCAAACCAAGAATCGTTTAAGTCTCTTGTACGCAGAAAGAACTCTTTTCTTTGGTCTATGACTGCCATATTTTTAT
This sequence comes from Lysinibacillus fusiformis, assembly GCF_003049525.1. Classification (GTDB taxonomy): domain Bacteria; phylum Bacillota; class Bacilli; order Bacillales_A; family Planococcaceae; genus Lysinibacillus; species Lysinibacillus fusiformis. Next base: position 28,354 of record NZ_PYWL01000011.1, read on the forward strand.
TGGCCTACATGTTGTTACCAATTCTGACATCGTACACAACAATTCTACACCAAAAGGCATTTGGGGAAATTACTTGGGTGTGGATTTATTCCGCAGGGCTATTCATCATGACATGGGGGTTATGTCATTTATATGTAGCTAAAGCAAACAACTTCGACAGAGAAGCAAAAGCGATTATCGCAGAATATGAGAACGGAGGTGGCCGCCGATGAATAACGGAATGAGTTTTACAGCCATATTCTTCTTCGTAGCCATTGTTGGTTTAACATTAGTTATCACATGGTGGGCATCTAAACGTACATCTTCTGCAAGTGACTTCTATACAGCTGGCGGGGGCTTAACAGGCTGGCAAAATGGACTAGCTATCGCAGGTGACTATTTATCAGCAGCCTCTTTCTTAGGGATTGCAGGTGCAGTAGCATTATTTGGATTTGACGGATTCTTCTTCTCTATTGGTTATTTAGTAGCTTACTTAGTGGTATTATACATCGTTGCTGAGCCATTACGTAACCTTGGAAAATTCACTTTAGCTGACATGATTACAGCTCGTTTCAATAACTCAAAAGTACGTGGAACAGCTGCTTTAAGCACGATTACAATTGTTTTATTCTACATGATTGCACAACTAGTTGGTGCAGGAGCACTTATTCAATTACTTTTAGGTATCGACTACTGGGTAGCTGTATTGATCGTAGGTTTCATGATGACAACCTACGTATTATTCGGTGGTATGACAGCGACCTCATGGGTTCAAATTATTAAAGCTTGTCTTTTAATGCTAGGTACAGTTATTATCTCATTCTTAGTATTAAAAGAGTTTGGCTTCAGTATTGCAACAATGTTCAAAGAAATGTCTACAGCGACAGATAGTGGCGCTGCTTATTTAAACCCTGGTCTAAAATATACAAATGGACTTGACACAATTTCCATGTTAATTGCATTAGTATTAGGTACTGCGGGTCTTCCACATATTTTAATGCGTTTCTTCACTGTAAAGGATGCAAAAACGGCTCGTTCATCTGTTATTTGGGCTACTTGGATTGTAGGTATCTTCTACGTTTTAACAATTTTCTTAGGTTTCGGTGCAGCAGCATTCGTTGGAAAAGAAGATATTATTGCGGCTAACGCTGCTGGTAATATGGCTGCCCCACTTCTTGCAGAAGCACTAGGTGGCGACATTCTATTCTCATTCGTTTGTGCAGTAGCATTCGCAACAATTTTAGCGGTAGTAGCAGGTCTTGTACTTTCAGGTGCCTCTGCCCTATCACATGATATTTATGGGCAAATCATTAAAAAGGGTAAAATTACTGAAAAAGAGCAAGTTCTTGCAGCACGTATCGGTTCGATTACAATCGCTATAATTTCCATTTTATTAGCACTTGGTGCACAAACTTTAAACGTTGCGTTCTTAGTATCTTTAGCATTCTGTATTGCAGGCTCTGCTAACCTTCCAGTTATTATTTACACAATCTATTGGAAACGCTTTAATACAGCTGGTGCTGTTACAGCGATGTTAACAGGTTTAATCTCTGCTTTAGTATTAGTAGCTATGTCACCAAACGTATGGAATCCAGTTGAAGGCAAGGCGATTTTCGTGGGTGATCCGTTAATTATGTTAACGAACCCTGCCCTAATCTCTGTACCGCTTGGTTTCCTTGGTGGTTTCATCGGCACATTACTTTCTAAAGAAACTGATGATGCAAAATATCGTGAAGTTGACGTTAAAGCAAACACAGGTATTTCTGTACAGGACGTATCTCACTAAATCTATGTCATAAACCTCGTAAGTTCTTGCTTACGAGGTTTTACTTTTTCTTTCATTTTCGTTACTATAATTGTTAAAAGGAGGGAATGAAAATGGCTCAATCTAGAGCGAAAAAGAAGCGAATGCAAATAAAAAGAACTGTTGGCAAGGATGTAGAGAAAAATCGCCAATCCAATTCCTTCAGTACACATGAACGCACCACCAAAACAAAGACAGAGAAATTGAAGCATGATTTTACTAAACATAAAAAGCAGTATACGGATAATTAGTTTGTATCCTATACTGCTTTTATTATTGTAGAAAACACAAGTGTCACTTACAAAATTAGTTTAAAGTCGATAAAAGTTTGTCGTATTTTGAGTGATAATTTGAGCCGCTTCTTGTATAGACAATCCCTTGATGGCTGCAATCACCTCAATCGTCGAATGCATCATCCACGGAGACGTAGGTTTATTTGTAAATGGACCTTCAAACGGCCATGGACCATCTGTTTCAACCATCATTAATTCAATCGGGTAGATTTGAATTAACTGTTGAATTTCCTCTTCATACAATGCATCAGGCGTAACGGAGATAAAATAACCTTGCTGAATCATGCGTTTCACAACTGCCTCGTCCCCTTTAAACCAATGGAAATGTGCCTGACGAAGCTGATGCTTTTCTAGTAATTCGCACACAACGGTAGCATCCTCATACACAGCATGCAATACAATCGGTTTGTCCAACTCCTTCGCCAATACGATAAATCGTTCCAATAAAGCCTCATACGGACGAACATCCAAAGCTTGTTCTTGCCTTAAATAATAGGGTAAACCGACCTCGCCGACTGCTATCATCTCATCACTATGCGAGCGAATCCAATCAAATAAAGCCTTCTCTTCTATTTCACTCGGTAAAGGTTGCTCGGGATGGAAACCAAAAGCTGCCTTCACTTTGGGATAGACCTTCGCTAAATTCAACGTCTTTTGACAGGAGGACAGCTGCATACTTACCGCAATTAATGCCTCTACTTCTTCCAATAAAGAAGGTATTTCCACGTCCTTATACTGATCTAAATGAATATGGGCATCAATCAACATGCAAATCACCCTTTTCTTCCTGTAAATACATGAATAATTGTTGCTTCAAGGCTGTGAATGTGGCCGAATGACGAATTTCTTCTTTGCGAGGACGCTCAAACGGGACAATGATTTCTTTTTTCACCGTTGCAGGTCGTTTCGATAAAACAAGTATACGATCCGCTAAAAAGAGTGCCTCCTCAATACTATGTGTGACAAATAAGATGGATTTTCGATGTTCTTCCCAAATAGACAGTAGCCATGCCTGCATTTCCAGTCTTGTAAATTCATCGAGCGCAGAAAATGGTTCATCTAGACATAAAATAGGTTTATCACTGACAATGGCACGGATGAAGGATACACGTTGTTGCATCCCTCCAGATAGCTGGTTTGGATAAGCATGGCTAAAGGAAGCAAGTCCTACCTTTTCTAGCCACCCCTTTGCACGTTCAACATTAGGCTTTTGCTGCAGTTCCTCAACTATAGTTACATTCTCTAAAATAGTACGCCAAGGCAGTAGACAAGGCTGCTGTGGCATATAGCCAATTGTTCCTCTTTTTTGCAGGATATCCTCTCCATTTAATAAAATCACCCCTTGATCAACCGAAGAGACCCCACCAATTAATTGAAAAAGGGTACTTTTACCACTGCCGGATGGACCTACAATGGCCACAAACTCACCATTCTTGACATCAAAGGAAATATTATCAAGAACATGTAGACTGTTAAAGGACTTAGCGATGTTTTGAATGCTGAGCATGATAACTTCTCCCCTTTACCATTAATTTTTCAAGCAAACGAATACTACTAAATAACAATAAGCTTAACAAGACAATCGCAAAAATTGCGACAAACACTCGATCTGTACGGAAGGAGGATTGTGCTAAGGTCATGTATACACCAATTCCCTTTTTCGCACCAAGCCACTCCGCAATGACTGCCCCCATTACGCTATAAGTTGCAGCAATTTTTACACCTGAGAAAATAGCTGGGTAGGCATGTGGCCATTCTAGTTTCCAAAACGTTTGGGCCTTCGTTGCACCAATCATTTCAAAGTAATGCTTTAACTCGGGTGCTGTTTGACGAAAACCGTCCATTGTCGCTATGACAATAGGGAAAAAGCACACTAGACAAATAATGATGAGCTTTGGTAATAAGCCAAAGCCAAACCAAATAATAAGCAGCGGTGCTAACACAAGAATAGGTATGTTTTGCGACATAATGAGAATCGGGTAAAATAACGACCGAATGAAAGGAAAACGATGCAAAACAATTGCCACTGTTAGACCACAGCCAACTCCAATAGCAAGTCCTAGTAAAGCTAATTGCACAGTAGCCAGAGCATGTGGCAGGAACGTCTGATACGATTGAATGCCTTCTACTACAATTATGCTCGGTGCTGGAAGGAGCCATGGAGGAACATCAGCGATATGCACAACAAGCTCCCATATGAATAAGAGGAAGGCGATAAAAATTATCGTCCTTCCCTTTTGTAATGCCCGTTTCATGACTGATATTTCTCCGTTAATGTAGCCATTGTAATTCCATTTGGTTGATATAAAATTTTTACTTGTGTAATGACATTAATGGCTCCTAGCTCGACCATCTTAATATTCATTTTTTCAATGATTTGAAGGAGAGTTGTAAGCTCACCCTCCATCGTTGTTTCAAGTGGATGAACCTCATATTTCACACCAGATGCATTAATAACTGCAATGGCCGCATCTACATAAGGAATGACATCCTCATACTTCTCTGTCTTCGGAATAATTTGGACACTGATTAATGAATTTGCCATGTTATTTGGCCTCCTTTTTCGGTAAGAACTCATTCGTAAACGCTTGTTTAGCATCAAATTCGCCCTCTAATACTTTGTTGCTCGACATCCATTTAGCATAGTTTTCCCATACAGAAAGCTTTTGCTCACCCCATTGTTTAGCGTCATCCTGATACTTATCAGCCAACCACTCTTGGCTTTTATGCACTAATTCCTTATCTAAGTCTGGGGCTTCTTCTAGTAAAATATCGGCAGCTTCATTCGGATGCTCGATTGCATATTCATAGCCCTTCGATGCAGCCGCAACAAAAGCTTTGACGATGTCTGGATTGTTTTGAAGCATTTTTTCATTAGTTGCTAAAACAGGTGTATAGTAATCTAACTGATCACTGTAGTCCGTTAAATACAGCATATTAATCTTTTCCCCACGAAGCTCTGCCTCAATTCCTGTCCAAGCATAATAAATCCAAGCAAAGTCGATGTCTTTTTTCATCATTGTGAAGAAATCTAAATCTCCTGCATTGACAATCTCTAATTTATTAATATCAGCGTTTTCTTTTTGCATTAATGATTGTAATACTGCTTGTTCGAGTGGCGCCCCCCAGCCACCATAAGTTTTTCCTTCAAAGTCCTTTGGAGATGTAATACCCTTTGATTCTACAGAAGCAAATCCAGATGTATTATGCTGGATGATGGCTGCTATTGAGACGAGTGGCACATCCTGAACACGAGCCTGTGTAATGCCCTCCTGATAGCTCACGCCAAATTCTGCCTTACCGGAAGCTACGAGCTGATCGGCTCCTGCCTCTCCTGGCATAATAATATCAACATCTAAGCCCTGTTCTTCAAAATAACCAAGCTTTTTCGCAACATACAATCCTGTATGATTCGTATTCGGTGTCCAATCGAGAACCACTGACACCTTTTTCTTTGTATCAGCAGCTTGCTTGTCCTCCTTGTCGCTACAGCCTACTAACGTCAATAGTGCCGCTATTAAAATAAATAACCATTTTTTCATGCTAGGTCCTCCCAGTTTGTAATATGAAAGCGTTCAAGAATGAATGTTGTCACCAGAAGAAAGCGTAATATACAGTTGGTAAGATATTGATTGAAAAACAAAAAAACGCCTAGGATTCCTCCCAGACGTATTGCAATCAATCTCCAAAACTTTTGCTTTTTTGAATAGATGTTCCCTACGCTGGTACGAGCCAAATCAGGTTCAAAGGGTCAGTGTCTATCGGACACAATCTCAGCTAGCCATAACTAGCCCCCCTACATTCTTTCGCTATGAACTTTTCGATGATTATTATACCCATAGTTGATCTAAAATGACAAGATGCTATTTTTGGATAGTTGTTCCACTCCAACAAGTAGCCCAGCTCTACAATATAGAGACTGGGCATGATTTTAGCTTGGTTTTTGTTCTTTTTTGGCCGTTAAGACATGGGAAATGGCTCCATCTGTTGCAATATCCACTTTAAATGAACCATTAGAATGACGATCAGCACGTGTCAATGCTTGAACATCAATAAACTCTTGGACGCCTTTTTCAGTTTCAATCACAACCTGCTCATCGTTTGTCGCTTGAATCACAGCGACAATTCGGTGAGGATTTGCTTTTAATTCTGTCAGGACTTTAAGACCACGTTTGGCACGACCTGCTATTTCTACCTCTGCGACATTCATTTTCTTGACAGCCCCTCGTTGTGTCACAATAACGACATATTGTGTTTCATCTGGCTGTAAAACATTGACCCCTACTAAAGCTTCTCCATCTTTTAACGTAATCCCTTTAACGCCGCCTGTTTTCACACCAGTAACTGGTAATTCCTCAATAGGGAATCGAATAGCATACGCCGTATCAGTTGTTAAGAGCAATTCCACATCATCCGTCATAAACGATGCATAAATCATTGCATCGCCCGCTTTAACATTCATTGTTTTAATCGGCTTCGAGTAACGCGTCACTGCATAATCTGCGAGCGGTGAACGTTTAATTTGTCCATCTTTCGTAGCAGTTAAAATATACGTATTTGGTTGTTCAAATGTTTCAAAGCCATAGACTGCAATAATTGATTCATCTTCACTTGTTGGCACAATACTAGAAATATGCTGACCAAGGTCCTTCCAACGAATATCAGGCAATTCGTGAACTGGCTGATAAATATAATTCCCTCTATTTGTAAATAACAATAGATGATGCTGCGTATTTAAGTTTGCTTCATACAATAAGTAATCGGAATCCTTCATCGCAAAATCTTGACCATTGGAAGCGGCATGAGATCGTGTAGAAGTACGTTTAATATAGCCATCTTTCGTGACAGTCACCACAACCTCTTCGCTTGGAACAAGGACATCTAATGTAATTTTAATTTCTTCAATTTCTTGTTCAATTCTCGAGCGACGCGGCTCTGTGAAGCGTTTTTTAATATCTAGTAATTCCTGTTTAATGACACGTACAAGCTTGGCCTCGCTTTGTAAAATTCCTTCTAGCTTGGCAATCAATTTATTTAAATCATCCTGTTCTTGGCGGAGCTCTGTAATATCGGTATTCGTTAAACGATATAATTGCAGGCTCACAATCGCCTCTGCTTGTACCTCGGTAAAATCGAACTTTGCTTGTAAATTGAGCTTGGCATCCTTCTTATCATTTGAAGAACGAATTGTCGCAATGACTTCATCTAAAATAGACAATGCTTTAATTAAGCCATCTACGATATGGGAACGATCCTTTGCCTTTTGTAAATCATATATAGAACGATTTGTGACCACTTCTTTTTGGTGAGTAATATAGGCGTCCAATAATAATGGTAATGTCATCATCGTTGGGCGACGATTATGAATCGCAATCATATTAAAATTGTAAGCTACTTGTAAATCTGTTGTTTTAAATAAGTACTGTAAAATCCCTTGTCCAGGAACATCCTTTTTCAACTCGATTACGACACGTAACCCTGTACGGTCAGATTCATCACGAATTTCAGCAATCCCTTCAAGGCGTTTATCTACACGCTGCTCATCAATTTTTTTTACAAGATTCGCTTTATTCACGTCGTATGGTAATTCGGTAACAACGATTTGCTCTTTGCCACCCTTAATAGGTTCCACCACAGCCTGCGCACGGACAATAATTTTACCACGCCCTGTTTCATATGCCTTTTTAATGCCGTCCACACCTTGAATAATACCGCCTGTTGGGAAATCTGGACCTTTGAGTACCGTCATCAATTCATCCACTGTTGCAGTAGGCTTGTCTAAGCGCATCAATACAGCATCTAGCACTTCATCTAGTGCATGAGGTGGAATATCAGTTGCATAACCCGCAGATATCCCTGTAGAGCCGTTTACTAGTAAATTAGGGAAACGTGCTGGTAAAACAGTTGGCTCCATATCCTGATCATCGAAGTTTGGTACGAATTCAACCGTTTTCTTCCCGATATCTCGTAACATTTCACCCGCAATCGCAGATAGTCTTGCCTCAGTATAACGCATGGCAGCTGGCGGATCTCCATCAACTGAACCGTTATTCCCATGCATTTCAATGAGCATATGACGAGCTTTCCAATCCTGACTCATACGTACCATTGCCTCATAGACAGAGCTATCTCCGTGTGGATGGTAATTACCGATTACATTACCGACTGTTTTAGCCGATTTACGGAAAGGTTTTTCGTGTGTATTACCTTCTGTAAACATCGCATATAAAATTCGACGCTGTACAGGTTTAAGACCGTCACGTGCATCTGGCAACGCGCGGTCTTGAATAATATATTTACTATAGCGACCAAAACGGTCACCCATTACTTCTTCTAAAGGTAAATCTTGAAACTTTTCTGTGCTACTCATGCTTGGCCCTCCTCTTGTTGGATGAATTCATTTTCTAAAATGTTAGCATCATCCTCCATACCGAAGTCTACATTGGCTTCGATCCATTTACGACGTGGCTCTACCTTATCGCCCATTAACGTCGTGACACGTCTCTCTGCACGTGCACCATCCTCGATTGTGACACGAATTAATGTACGTGTGTCAGGGTTCATTGTTGTATCCCATAGCTGGTCTGCATTCATCTCACCAAGACCTTTATAGCGCTGTAATATGTAACCCTTTCCAACTTGTTTGATGGCCTTTTGTAAATCATTTTCTGTCCAAGCATATTCAATCACTTCTTTTTTGCCAGTCCCTTTAGAAACTTTATAAAGTGGCGGTAATGCAATAAAGACTTTACCAGCCTCGATGAGCGGACGCATATAACGGTAGAAGAACGTTAATAGCAATACTTGAATATGAGCGCCATCTGTATCAGCATCGGTCATAATGACTACTTTATTGTAGGCTGAATCCTCAACAGCAAAATCTGTTCCAACACCTGCACCAATCGCATGAATAATCGTTGAAATTTCTTCGTTTTTCATAATATCCTGAAGCTTGGCTTTTTCCGTGTTAATCACTTTCCCGCGCAGTGGTAATATTGCCTGGAATGTACGATCGCGACCTTGTTTTGCAGAACCACCCGCTGAATCACCTTCGACTAAATATAATTCATTTCTCGCCGCATTACGTGACTGTGCAGGCGTTAATTTCCCTGACAGAATCGTACTACCCTTTTTGTTTTTCTTACCATTTCGCGCATCCTCACGAGCTTTACGAGCCGCTTCACGTACTTGCTGCGCACGAATCGCTTTACGCACAAGAGATGCCGACAATTCAGCATTTTCCTCTAGCACATATAAAATTTGTTCAGACACCACACTATCTACTGCTGAACGGGCCTCACTTGTACCAAGCTTGCCCTTTGTTTGTCCTTCAAATTGTAATAAGTGCTCAGGAATACGGACAGATACAATAGCTGCTAAGCCCTCTCGAATATCCGTTCCTTCCAAGTTTTTATCCTTATCCTTTAATAAACCAATTTTTCTTGCGTATTCATTAAAAACACGCGTCAGAGCTGCTTTTGCACCTGTTTCATGGGTACCGCCATCTCGTGTCCGTACATTATTAACAAACGACAAAATCGTTTCAGAATAACCATCGTTATATTGGAAGGCGAACTCTACTTCAATATCATCTTGAATGCCTTCCACATATTTCACAGGATGAAGAACATCTTTCTCTTCATTCAAATACGCAACGAAAGCTTCAATGCCGTTCTCATAAAAGAACATATCATTTTTGCCTTCCTCGCGCTCATCAATTAATTCAATTTTTAAGCCCTTTAATAAAAAAGCTGACTCCCTTAAACGTTCTGCTAACGTATCATAATTATATTTTGTAACAGAGAAAATCGTTTCATCAGGTAGGAAATGAACAAGCGTACCTGTCTGCTTCGTTTGACCAATTTCTTCAAGTGTTGTCACTGGATGTCCACCATGCTCGAAGCGCTGGCGATATTTTTTACCATCACGATGGATGGTTACTTCTAAAAATGTGGATAGCGCATTCACGACAGAAGAACCTACACCGTGCAAGCCGCCACTCGTTTTATAACCGCCTTGTCCAAACTTACCACCTGCATGAAGGACAGTAAAAATAATTTCAGGAGTAGGTTTACCCATCTTATGCATACCAGTTGGCATTCCACGGCCAAAGTCGCGTACGCTAATACTCTGGTCTTTGTGAATCTTGACAATAATATGAGATCCAAAGCCAGCCAATGCTTCATCCACCGCATTATCAACGATTTCATACACAAGGTGATGAAGTCCACGGCCATCTGTGGAACCGATATACATGCCTGGTCGTTTGCGCACCGCTTCTAATCCTTCTAATACTTGTATAGCGTCATCATTATAGACGCTAGGTGACTGTTTATTCGTCAAAAAAATTCCCCTCCAAAAAACAAACACTTGTTCTATTTATGTTCTCATCCTAATAATAATAGCATTTCCTGTCAATAGTTAGCGACAGGTCCCATTAAATTTTTAAAAATTGCTCACAGTTTTAATATACACTTTAAATAGTAAACATCTTCAACAGTTGCTTAAAATTGGAATTTAAGCAAGACAGACTACCACTAGTATCCGTAAACACCTGACGCATCGTAGCTTATTTAGTTGCAATATAGTTGATGCGTCAATGTCATGTAAATGAATAAAGTTAGACTTCTATTCTACCAAAGGAATGAACGAATGACAAAATTGCCTTTTTGCCTATATTTTAATAAAGAATTTTTTCGTTCTTTCATCAATCATGCCTAAAAGCCTATCTCTAACTTACTTTAGTTTCTTTTGTATTGAATTCAAGACTCCTTACGAAATCTCCTTCATAACATTGTAGATTAGCAAGAAAAAGTGTAAAATACTTGTTACAAACTATTAGTACCAAGTGATGGACTATGAATGAAAGGAGTCCAACTATGATCAATGGACTTATTATTTTATGTGCTTATCTAATCGGCTCTATACCTTCAGGGCTATGGATAGGTAAAATTTTTTATAATACCGATATCCGAGAACATGGAAGCGGTAATCTTGGAGCAACCAATACGTTCCGAACATTAGGAAAAAAAGCTGGTATTGTTGTGACTGTGATGGATGTTCTAAAAGGGACTGCCGCTGTCTTACTAGCTGCACTTCCAATATTCTCAGACAGTTCTATCCATTCCTTAATCCTAGGTCTTGTTGCAGTGATTGGTCATATGTTTCCAATCTTCGCCAATTTCCGTGGTGGAAAAGCCGTTGCCACATCAGCAGGTGTTTTATTAGGCTATTCATGGCCATTGTTTGTCTTGCTCCTAATTGCCTTTCTTGTGACATTGAAAATCACAAAAATCGTCAGCTTAACATCTATGATAGCCGCTTTAGTAGCACTTATCTATTCAATCGTTTATTATTTTGTTACAGGTGACTTTGCATTAAGCATCTTGGTAGCCTTTTTATTTACCTTTATTATTTATCGTCATCGTGCCAATATTGTACGTATTAAAAATGGCACCGAGCCAAAGGTAAAATGGCTGTAAGAAGAGAGGAGCATTCGCTATGAAAATTGCACTGACAGATGAAGCCCTACAATGGTTCAAACAAGAGATGGAAGTAGAACCTGGCGATACTATTCGCTTTTATGCACGCTATGGTGGCTCAAGTCCTTTTCACGAAGGCTTTTCACTAGGCATGACGCGAGAAGAGCCCATCGGCATTGGAGCAGAAGCAGTCATTGATGGCGTAACCTATTACATCGATGAAAAAGATTTATGGTTCTTTAACGATCACAATCTACATGTGGACGTGGATGCTAGTTTAGATGAATTACAATACGAGTATCGTACATAAAGCAGTATTTTCCTTTCAGTCTCTGAAAGGAAATACTGTTTTTTTATTTGAAAAATAGTAGCTAGAATTTCATTCCTTTTTTCGTTTATCTCCGCACAAAGTTGTCCATTCTATATATAGTGAACATCCATTTGAGGAGGAAAACCCATGTCCATATCAAACAAGATCGATCCCTCCCCATCCCTTACAACGGACGATTTATTAAATACTTCCCTTGCCAAAAATATAAAAGTCATTCAAAACACTCTCGGTCATAGCAATGACATCATTATACGAGAAATTACCATTGGTGAAGCTGAACCCCATCGACTGGCCATTATTTCCATTGATGGCTTATCCGATAAAACGATGATTTCGGATTCAGTGATTGATAAATTAATGGCGAATATTGAGGAAGAACAAGAAATTGAAATTACTACCATTAATCAATATGTGCGAAGTTCCTATTTAACTGTTGGTGATGTGATGAATATCGAAAATTTCACATCATTGTATTATGCCATCCTTAATGGTGAAACCGTCATTTTATTAGACGGCTTTGCTGAAGGCATTGTAACAAGTACGAAAAGTGCAAAGGATAGAGCTGTCACAGAGCCCTCAACCGAATCCGTTATTAGAGGACCTCGAGAGTCCTTTACTGAAACTTTGCGTACGAATACCGCGCTCATTCGACGAAAAATAAAAAGTCCAAATCTTTGGATTAAGTCTCGAGTCATCGGTGAAGTGACACAAACAGATGTCGCCGTGATGTATATACATGGTATCGCCAGTGACAAAATTGTTGCGGAGGTGTTAGCGCGGTTAGATCGCATTAATATCGATGGCATTTTAGAAAGTGGCTATATTGAGGATTTTATTCAAGATTCTAAAAATACCATGTTTCCAACCATTTACAACTCAGAACGGCCAGATGTTATTGCTGGTGAATTATTAGATGGGAAAGTGGCGATTCTAGTAGATGGTACCCCCTTTGTATTAGTGGTGCCTGCATTATTTACTTCCTTTTTGCAATCAGCAGAAGACTACTATCAACATTGGATGATTAGTTCCCTCATTCGTATTTTACGTTTCTTTGGTATTAGTTTGGCATTGGTAGCACCATCTCTCTATGTTGCGATTACGACGTTTCATCAAGAAATGCTACCGACGGCCATGCTAATTAGTATCGCCTCACAACGAGAAGGCGTGCCCTTCCCTGCCGTAGTGGAAGCACTTATTATGGAGCTTGCCTTTGAGATACTACGAGAGGCAGGGCTTCGAATGCCGCGAACAATCGGTCCAGCTGTGTCCATCGTAGGTACGCTGGTAATTGGCCAGGCAGCGGTAGATGCCGGTGTTGTCTCGGCTGTAATGGTTATTATAGTGGCATTAACGGCCATTTGTAGTTTTTTATTCCCTGCTTATGGTTTGTCCAATACGATTCGTGTACTGCGCTTTCCATTAATGATCTTAGCTGCTATGTTTGGTCTTTTTGGAGTTATGTTTGGCATTATTATCATTATTCTTCATTTATGCAGCATTCGTTCATTTGGTGTACCGTATTTAAGCCCGTTTGCTCCTTTAATTTTACAGGATCAAAAAGATGCATTTTTATTGCTTCCTCGTAGACGTTTATTAACACGTCCACGCTTAGTCAATCAGAAAAACGTTGTTAGAGGGCATAAATATGTCCCAAGAACAGGTCGGAAATAAAACTACTGAACAAATGAGGAATAAAATATGGCAAAAGTAAAAGTAATCTGCTTACTATGCATCCTCACTTTACTGTTAAGTGGTTGCTGGAGTAAGCGTGAATTAAATGAATTAGCCATTGTTGTAGCGCTTGGTATAGACAAAGTAGATGATGAGTATGAGATTACCGTTCAAATAGTTGATCCTAGTGAGGTTTCCATGCGACAAGCTTCCACTCAGCGCTCCCCTGTTGTCAGCTATCATTCTAGAGGGGAAACAATTTTTGAGGCCATCCGCAAAATGACTACCATTGCTGCACGGAAGCCATATTTTGCCCATCTACAGGTAGTCGTTTTAGGTGAAGATCTCGCTAAAGATGGAATCAGTGATTCATTAGATTTAATTGCACGAGACCATGAGTTTAGAAAGGATTTCGATGTCATCATGTCTTATGAGGCTACAGCTAAGGAAGTGTTAAATGTTCTCACACCTATCGAAAAAGTTCCTGCTAATAAAATCTTAAACTCCCTCAAAGTTTCTGAAAAAGTTTGGGGCTCTACTATTGCTATTAATATAGACGAATTGGTCACAAGGCTCAGTGAAAAGGACAATGGGGCTTTGATTTCTGCGATTGAAGTTCATGGGGATAAACGGTTAGGGGCCGATCAAACAAACGTCCAACGTGTTAAAACACCTGTGTTGTTAAAATATGCAGGATTGGCCATCTTTAAAGGAGATCAATACATTGGTTTACTTTCAGAGGGAGAAAGTAAAAGTATTAGTTTCCTCAGTGACAAAATACAAAGTACGATTGAAATCGTCACCTGTCCAAAGCAAGGTACACTCTCAACTGAGATTACGAAATCCTCCACAAAAGTAAAGGGATCATTTAAAAATGGGAAACCGCAAATTGATGTCCAAATAAATGTGGAACAAAATGTAGGAGAGGTCGAATGTGATATCAATCTAACGAAAAATAAAACGGTGGATTATATCAATAAAAAAACAGCACAAGGCATCGATGAACGTATTGAAAAAACATTAGAAAAAATTCAACAGCAATACCAAGTGGATGTTTTAGGCTATGGTGATGCCCTACATCGTGCAGATGCTAAACAATGGAAAAAAATCAAAAACGATTGGCCAAATATCTTTCCTGATCTACCAATCCATGTTCATGTAAAAGTGACAACACAAGGTTTAGGCACAATGCAAAACTCATTATTAAAAAAGCCAAAGGAGGGATAGTGGATTGGTACTAGCAATAGCCATCTTAATCATTTCAATCATTATTGCGATACTATATATCCCGAAACTCAAAAAGCAACAAGAGACCAAAACCATTCTTGTTTTTTCAATCCTATTACTAATTGGAACAGCGCTTAATATGGGCATTGCTCTCAAAATAAATATCCCGAGTCCTCTAGATTTTATAACCTTTATTTTTACACCAATTAAAGATTTTATCGTTTCACTCACAAAATAGTAGACACATCGTCATGAATTGGAGGACACTTATATGGAAAAAGAAGTAATTAGTTCAAGACAATTTACAATTATCACATTCCTCCTTTCTATCGGTACTGCCATCTTAATCATCCCTTCAAGTATTGCAAGCTCTAGTAAGCAAGATGCGTGGATTGCTGCAAGTATTGGTGTTGTCCTTAGTTTGCTTGTTGTGAAATTATTTGTGACGTTAGGGGACCAAACACCGACACTGAATTTTATTGAAGCAAATGAAAAACTTCTCGGTCGCTTTTTTGGAAAAATCACAGTGGTGGGCTTCCTTTCTCTTACCCTATTTGCGGGAGGAGAATTACTGTATTTTATTGGTGCTTTTATGAAAACAGAGGTAATGCCAGAGACGCCTACTATGGCATTTGCCTTGTTGTTTATTATTATAATTATGTATGCTACCTATTTAGGGATAGAAAACTTTGCTCGTTCAGCAGAAATACTTTTCCCTATGTTTGTCTTAATTTTTATTTTCTTTGTTGTAAGTATCACCCCACAAATTAAGTTTGAAAATATACAACCGATTATGGAAGCATCCAAAACATCCATCTTATATAGTATCATCCGCTTTGTAAGTGTCTTTTCTTTTTCGTTAGTTATGTTATTAATGATTTACCCTGCTAGTGTCAATGTCCAGCAATCCTCAAAGAAAGGATTTTACATAGGCATGCTTCTCGGTGGATTTGTTCTAGTAACATTGATTACTCTATCTATTTTAGTATTAGGGCCAGCCAACACGGCTTCGCGAACTTTCCCTAGCTATGCCCTAGCACAAAGAATCTCTATCGGAAATTTTTTACAGCGCATTGAAATTATCATGGCTTTTATGTGGATTGTATCCATTTTTATTCGAACGTTTATGTACTTCTATACAACTGTTGTCGGGATTGCACAAATTATGAAATTGAAGGATCACCGTCCACTTATCCTACCAATGGGTATTATTATGGTCGGACTTTCGCAAATTGTTCACCCAGACATCGTCCATTCCAACATTTATAATGATGAGATTTGGCCAATTTATGCATTTGTTTGCACCATATTATTACCCATACTTCTACTCATTGTAGCTGTTATTCGTAACCGAAAATCACAAGGTAATTCGACTGAAATGGGTCATGCGGATTCTAATCAGGGGCAAATGACTGATGCGAGTAATGCGGTTTCTAATCAAGGCAATCAGACGAAACCTGATAATATGGATTCCAATCAGGAGAATCAGACGAAACCTGATAATATGAATTCCAATCAGGAGAATCAGGCGATACCTGATAATAAGGATTCCCATCAGGAGAATCAAGCTAAACCTGCTACTATGGATTCCAATCAAGATAATCAGACTAACGATGCTAATACAGATAGCACTCAAGACAATCAGGCGAAACCAGATAATACAGTTTCCAATCAGGAAAAAACTGATAATCCAGTCTCTACTAAAGACAATCAAGATAAATCTGCTATGTCGAATTCCAGCCAAGTGACTCAGCCTGAAGCGGGCAACGCTACATCCAAACAGGACGACCAGGCGCCACCGGATAAAACGAGTTCTGACAAGAAAAATCTAGAATAACAAAGTCTAATTCCTTCAAGCTGCTTAGCGAAGAAATTAGACTTTTTAGTGTTATTTAAATATGATATTCAATTTCGTCCACAAAATCCCATTCATATGGTGTCTCTTGGTATACGTAGTAGTTCAACCAGTTGGAGAACAATAAATGCGTATGGGCACGCCATGTATTCATCGGTGCCTTTGCTGGATCATCATTTGGGAAGTAGTTTACTGGAACGTCTATATGGATGCCCTTGGCAACATCGCGACTGTATTCATCGGCTAATGTTGTCGCATCATATTCTAAATGACCAGTAATCATAATGTTTTTATTATCTTTGGATTGCACGATAAATACACCTGCATCCTCTGAATAGGATAATAAGCGTAAGTCTGGATGATTGCGAACCTCGTCAATCGAGACAGATGTATAGCGAGAATGAGGGGCTGTAAATAAATCACTAAAGCCTCGTACTAAATCTACTGTTAAATCAGTAATCACATGAGAATAAACGCCGGAGCATTTAGCAGAAAGCTCGACCTTTCCAATTCCATAATGATGATATAAAGCGGCCTGTGCCCCCCAACATATATGTAGCACGGATGTCACATTCTTTTTGGACCAATCCATAATTTCAGCAATTTCCTGCCAATAGTTAACGTCTTCAAATGGCATTTTTTCTACTGGCGCACCCGTAATGATCATACCATCATAGCGTCGATGACGAATTTGGTTAAACGTTGTGTAGAATAATTGTAAATGAGATTTACTGACATTTTTAGATTCATGAGTAGCTGTGTTTAAAAAAGTAATATTCACCTGTAATGGTGTATTTCCTAGTAATCGTAGTAATTGTAGCTCCGTTTTTTCTTTTTCAGGCATCAAATTTAAGATTAATATATTTAATGGACGTATTTGCTGTGTTCTCGCACGGTCCTCTTCCATTACGAAGATTTTTTCCTCACGTAAATGTTCTCCAGCAGGTAAATTTTTCGGAATATTAATTGGCATCTTGCGTTCCCCTCTCTTTTTTTGCTCCTTTTTCTAAAAATTAAAAAATCCTCCACATTCCATATGAGATAGAATGAGAAGGATTTTTTTCACGTTCACTCTTATCTCTCAAAGGAAAAACCTTTGCTGGAATTAGCACCTTTCTAACATTTGTTAGAGGTTGCTGAAGCGTCATCGGGCCAAATCCCTCTGCTTCTCTTGATAAGATTATTTAATTATCTTGAATTGTAACATGGACTAGTTAGAATATCAATAATTCATAGAATATTTTGTTATTCCTATGCATGTTCTCCAATCATTTGATAAACACTAAGCTTGCTGTATATGGTTATTCTACATGAAATTTTATGGTAAACATGCCGCTATTATGTTACCATATATCTTTAGTAATAGAGAGGAACGTGAATACTTTGATTAATATTGAATTTCCAAAACCAGATGTAGTCATTCGCCAACGCGAACAAGATGTAAAACCAGGTGATGTCCCAATTACACCATACTTTGGTTTCATCGACTTCCACAAAATCACACGTGATAAAGGCGGCATTTTCTTATTCTATAATGAAAAGAATGAGCTATTATTTGTCGGCAAAGCACGTAAAATTCGTCAACGCATTAAAAAACATTTTGAAGACAATGTATCTCCGTTGAAAAACTATCGTGACGAGGTCTTCAAAATTGAAGTCTATGAAGTAGAAGATCCTATGGAACGTGAAATTTATGAAACATATGCGATTAATACGTTCCGCTCCAAATACAATGTAGATAAAGTATTTTATTAATATCAACAAAAACCGAAATCTCTTTTTTAGGGATTTCGGTTTTTTTATTACATCATAGTCATGCGATCTATCGCCATGCTTTTGCCGTTAATATATAGCTCAATAATCGTCAGCTCAGGGTTTTTATTGATGGCATAGACATACGGTTGAGCTTCTTTCTTTTGCTCGCTTCCTTCCTTGAAATGAATGACTAACCGATCTTCATTTGCTGCCACACTTGCTAGCACATTTCCTTTCGAAAACATGACAAGATAGTACGTCATGTCATCTTCATACAATAACAGAATTCTTTCTTGAGCTATAATATGCTGTTGGATATGGTCAGGAACGATGGTTAGCTCCTGAATCTTAGGTGGAACTAGCAGCGGTGCAGAATCACATCCGCCAATCCATAATACATAAAACAATACTGGCAACATCCATTTTTTCAAGATGCTCCCCTTCCCTTATAGCTACTCTAAGAAAAATGCTTTACGTTCTTTAGCAATCCAGTCCTCAAGCTCTTTATCATCACGCTTCACTAGTCGATTGATAAGAACATCATGCCAAACATAATCCTCTAATAAATAAATATGCACAGGATCATTCGTTATAAAAGCGGTTTCCTGGTTTGACGGCGAGTGACCATAAATCATTTCTTGTCCATCAACCGATAAAATAAACCAATGGGGTGTAGAAGTCTTTCTCGTATAGTGTGTGGCTCTGTGCTGATCGATAGATGCCAGATGCTCCCCGACATATAAGGTAATGCCATGCACCTCCACATGCTGTGATACCCCTTCGATATCCTCGCGTAAGGCATCGTACATATCTTCCCACATCGATAGGATGACTTTTGTCTCTGCTTTTTTTAATAAGGTTTGACAATAATTGATGATTGTCTGCTTCCCTTTTAGCATTAACACTTTAGGTTCCGTTTCTTGTTCTTTCGTTTCTAGTTTTTCTAATTGATCACTAATCGACGTAAAATTCGATTGCCAGCGCTGTTGAACTTGCTGCAAAAACATCTCGACAGGAATGGAAGAATAAGTCGTTTGATCCGCCGTTTCCTCTTTCAGTACGAATCCCTTCTCAACAAGACCATTTAATATGTCATAGATTCTAGCTCTTGGTATCCCAGAGTTTTTGCTAACTTGGTAGGCACTGACATGACTATTTTGTACGAGTGCTGTATAGGCCTTTGCCTCATATTCTGTCAATCCCAGTTCTTTTAATTGGGCGATTAATTCATTCATATCATCCCTCCATATTTTTATTATAGGCTACTGTTGTGAACATTTGCCAATGAAAAAATTAGGCTTTACAGCATCGAATAAATTAGTTACTATTTCAGTAGTAACTAATAAAGAAGAGGTGTAAGCATGGTTTTTGATGTGGATGTACATATTTTAATACTATTGATTTCCTTTGGATTTTTGGCAGCATTTATCGATTCTGTCGTTGGAGGTGGTGGTTTAATTTCCTTACCAGCCTTATTGTTTGTTGGCTTAAATCCCGCCGCTGCAGTAGCAACCAATAAATTAGCTGGCACGATGGGCTCACTCACATCGTCCATTTCCTTTTACCGTTCTGGTCAGCTTGAAATTCGATCTGTCCTGAAATATTTCCCTCTCGCCTTCATTGGATCATTATGTGGTGCTTGGACTGTTCATTTAATTAACCCAGCCCTATTAAAACCATTAATGCTTATCATGCTGGCGGCTGTTGGGATATATACGATCTTTAAAAAGGATTGGGGCGCTGTCTCAACGGTTAAAAATCTATCTAAAACGCACTTATTTTTATTTATGATGCTATTATTTGCTATTGGGTTTTATGACGGGTTTCTTGGTCCTGGAACGGGCTCTTTTTTAATCTTTAGCTTCTTGCTTGTTGGCTTTGATTTTTTAAAGGCGGCAGGAAATGCGAAATTTTTAAATTTAGCAAGTAATGTGGCAGGTGTTTGTATGTTTGCTTACTTAGGTCAAATCCATTATGTATATGGTTTAGTTATGGGGGTTGCTCAAATTGGTGGGGCTATGCTTGGCTCTCGTATGGCCATTCAAAAAGGAAGCGGCTTTGTCCGTACGCTTTTTATCATTGTGACGATGACGCTCCTTGCAAAAAATGCCTACGATTATATGATTCATTAAATAAAAACAACGCCACAGTCAAAAATCTGCGGCGTTGTTTTACATTATATGAGGAAATGCTCGTCCTTAAATTTATGACTAGTAGCAAGACTGACGATTACAAAAATAATGAAGGAAGCTATAATAGGAATCGTAACGGTATGCATACCGAAAGCGGTCGGATAGAACCTGTCAATGAAAATATACAAAGCCATACCTGAAATCATTGACGAAATGGCGCCATATTTGTTTGCTTTCCTCCAGTATAACCCGAGAACTACCGTCCAAATAAAGACTGCCTCAAGTCCACCAAATGCAAATAAATTTAACCACACTAATAAATCAGGTGGATGGAGTGCAAAGAGGACAACCGCTAAGCCAATGACCGTTGTTACTATAAAACTGGCACGCTTAATCTCTGCATCACTTGCCTTTGGCTTCATGTAATTTAAATAGATGTCTTTGACAACCGTAGAGCTTACTAGCATGAGCAGTGCATTGACAGTAGACATGGTAGCGGCCATTGGTGCTGCTAAGACAATCCCTGCTAAAAATGGCGGCAGTACCTTCAATGTTAAGAGTGGCATGACTTTATCACCAATATCGATGCCAGGTAGGACAGGTCGTGCTAACACACCAATTAGATGCATCCCAAACATGATCGTCCCGATGGCAATCGTGCCTATAATGATCGCTAAGTGCATACTTTTAGAATCCTTATAACTCATCGCACGCACGGCGATTTGCGGAAGACCGACCACCCCCACACCAATTAATATCCAAAATGTTGAAACATACAGAGGTGTTAAATCCCCTTCTGCTCCAAATGGAGATACGAAATTGGGATTCTCTGCGACCAACGAGGTCATAATTTTATCGATGCCTCCACCTGCAATAATAGTACCGATTAATAAAATGACAGTTCCGATAACCATGATGGAGCCCTGTACAGTATCCGTTAAAGCAACTGCTCGGAAGCCACCAATAATAACATACACTAAAACTGAAATCGCAAATATAAACAGTGCCGCCGTATAATGTAAGCCTGTTAAAGACTCAATTAAACGGGCTCCTCCTACCCACTGCGCCATCATCGCTGAAAATAAAAAGACAATAATACTAATAGCAGACAGAATGACAATGACATGGCTTTTATAGCGTTCTCGTAAAAAGTCGATAAGCGTAATAGCTTGGTAACGACGAGCAATAATCGCAAATTTTTTCCCTAAAATCATCAGGACAAAATAGCCAGCAGGTAGCTGTGCCATGGCAAGTAGCACCCAGCCCAGCCCTTTCGTATAAGCTACTCCTGGCCCTCCGATAAAGCTACTCGCACTACCATATGTAGCTATCATTGTCATCGCTAGGATAAATCCACCCATTTCTCGACCACCAAGGAAATACTCCTGTAGAAACGAGTTAGAAGAGCGGACATGTTTATTGGCCCACAAACCAATTCCAAAAATAATAATTAAAAATAATAGCAATGGAAATACAACTTGCCAATGCATTAGCGCTCCTCCCCCTCATCTTCAAATGGAACCTCTTTAAAGAAGAGCTTCATAACGATCCAGATGAGCAGGATCATAAAGCCTGTCCCTGCGATACAGCTATAGAAAAACCAAGCAGGAAAACCCAAAACATACGAATAATTTGCGGGATCCCCTGCACCTAGTCCATAAGCAAAGCCAAACCAAATCGCAAAGTTGACAAGGACTAATCCAATTCCAATAAGCGCCTCTCGATGCGCAATTTTAAAGCGTTGATCTTTCACAAGACAATCCCCCTAACCTACTCTATTTTACTGATATGTTGGTCTGATGGGAAGAGATGTGAAAAAATAAGCGGTAACAAGAACTAAACAACGATAAACAGAGGTTCTTGCACGATTATCAGTCTTAAAAGCGCAATAACCTTCGCCTATTACATGAGACGAAGGTTATATGCAAAGTCAATTTTTATTGGAGCTTTTCCCAAACTTAAAATGTTCCAACGCTAAAGAATTGTGCATGTTGAATAAAAATAATAGGTTCTCCTTGTAATGACGCTATTTTTGATGGCTCTGTCGATTCCGATAATAGAAACACGAGCACTTTTATTCACATGGCGTAGCATCTACAAGCATATGCAAAGCCTTTTTATCGATTTTACCGACGCTTGTTTTCGGTAATTCCTCTAAGAAAAGGATTTGTTTAGGGATTTTAAACCTACCTAGCTGTTGATGACACAGGTCGTGGAGTTCATCTAAAATGGTCGCTACTTGATTGTGACAGACAATGAAAGCTGTCACGACCTCTCCCCAATAGTCGTCTGCTATGCCAATTACGGCAACCTCCTGTACATCAGGGTGCTGTAATATACACTGTTCGACTTCCTGAGGATAAACATTTTCACCACCAGAGATGATCATTTCTTTTCTACGTCCAACAATAAAGAAATCGCCATCCTCATCCATCATAGCTAGATCGCCCGTTTTTAACCAACCATCTTGCATAATACTGGCCGTTTCCTCCTTGTTATTCCAATAGAAACGAAACATATGCTTGCCTTTTACTAATAGCTCCCCCACTTCACGAGGTGCACAATTATGTCCAGTCGGTTTGATGATTTTAGCTTCAATGAATTGCATGCTTTTCCCAACGGCTCCTTTTTTGGCATAGGCATCCTCGCGAGCAATGAAAAAGTTATTAGGTCCTGCCTCCGTCAAGCCGTAGCCCTCTTTAAAAAATAACCCTTTCCTATAAAATGCATCGTAAATTGGATGAGGACATGGGGCACCACCTGATAAAAATACTTTCATCGAAGGAAATTGATTTTCCTGAAAATATTTCGAGGCAATCATTGCTTGATACATCGTTGGGACAAAAAGTGAGATTGTTGTTTCATATTGGTTTGTAGCTCGCAGTGCTGCCTCCGCTTCGAATTTATCACCAATAATAACAGTCCCACCAGCCATCAGTAAGGGGATACAAAGCGCATTTAAGCCACCTGTATGAAACATGGGCATATAATTTAAAGTACGATCTTTGTCGTGCAAACCCCAGCTAATAATTGTATTCATGGCATTCCAATTGACTGACTCAAAGGATAACACGACCCCCTTTGGCCGACCTGTTGTCCCCCCTGTATAAATCATGAGCCAAGGATCATCTACTTCCATAGTTTGCTTATTAACGCTCCCTTTCTTCTGTTGCTGGATACTATGCAGCGAAAACATTTTGTCTAACACGATTGGACAAGTATCCTCCTCTTCAAACAAGAGGATTGAAGGGGTAGCATCCTCCAAAATTTGGGCTAGTTCCTCCTTACTCAAACGCCAATTTAACGGCACATAAATAAGTCCGCGCAGCCCACAGGCAAAGAGAACAGCAAAAAGTTGAATATGATTTTTGGCAAAAACTGCGACTCTACTTCCCTTCAATAGCTGCTGACCCTCGAAAAATTGACACCATTTACTGATTTCCTCACTTAATTGCTGATACGTCCATTGCTCTGCTGTAGCTAGATTAATCAATGCAATGTGGTGAGGTGTTAATGCAGCTCGCTTTAAAATCCACTCGTGCTCAACAAACATGTAGAAAACCTCCCGTCACATCATAATGGCGCCATCCACATGAAGTGTATGACCATGGACGTAGGAGGCTTCATCAGATGCTAAAAACAAGTAAGCATTAGCAATATCGCGAGGTGTGCCTAAACGCTGCAATGGGACGATCGATCGCATTTGAGCAAGGATATTTTCAGGCATTTTCTTTACCATATCGGTTTCTGTAAAGCCAGGAGCAACCGCATTGACATTAATCCCTTTCCGCCCTAATTCCTTTGCCCATGTTTTAGTCATTCCTACAATCGCCGCTTTTGTGGCTGCATAATTCGTTTGACCAACATTGCCATAGACACCACTTACAGAGGATGTATTAATAATTTTTGCCACTCCCAGCCGCAACCATATGGGGAATGACTTCCTGTGTACAGTGAAAAACACCTGTCAAATTGACATCTAACACTTGTTGAAATTGATCCTCCGTCATCTTAGTTAGCATGGCGTCTCTTGTAATCCCTGCATTATTCACTAGAATATCGATACATCCTACTTGCTCAATGACGGTTGCCACTAATTGTTTTACGCTCTCCCGATTCGCTACATCCACTTGTATAAATGTCGCCTTTTCACCTAAATGTTGTGCTACAGCATTCCCCGCATCGTTATCATAGTCAGCAATAAAAACCACTGCCCCTTCTTCGATAAAACGCTCAGCAGCCGCATAGCCAATACCATTGGCGGCACCTGTAATAATGGCGACTTTATTGTTTAAGCGCATAATTTCTCCCTCCAATTTCTAAAAAGGTTTCAATTTCAGCTGTCAGCTGTGCGACATCATCCACTAATGGCGAGTGCCCACAATCTTTTAAGCCCACAAATTGAGCCTGCTTGCCCAGATCCTGAAGCAATTCTGCATTCATTTTTTCCGTAATGACTAAATCACGATCTCCTCTTAATACTAAAATGGGAATAGTAAGAAGTAGGGCTTCGTGTGTCCCTTTAGCCACCTCATGATCAACTACACTTATATTAAAAGTATTCAGTGCATGATAAACTTCCGCTAAATTTCGCTGTGTCAGCATATCCTCAACATATTCTTCATATTTTTCCTTGCTCGGCTGGTGATGGATATAAATTAAAGAATTCCACAGTGACTGTAAGCCTTCTCTATTTTTCGTATGATAGAAGCCCTGTATAAGCTTCGTTTTCGATGTATCCACAAGTACCTCTTCATAGCTATACGCTCTCTTAAATGAGGCAGGATTGCCCGTTCCTAAATCCGTGTAAAATGGATAGCCACGTGTGGAAGCAGATGCTAGTAAAATCAGTCGTTGACAATAGCCTGGATAATTGGCGGCAAACTGTAGACAGACTGCTCCCCCCGTTGACCAGCCAATCATATCAAAGGTTTGTAATTGCAAAGCATCCACAAATAATTTGACATCCCCACTAAAATCTCTGATGGACGAAATAGGCTGATGGTAGGAAGATCCACCAAAACCTCGTAAATCAATCGCATAAATCGTAAATTTTTCATCTAAAGCATCCATTAGTAAGTCCCAATGCTTAGAGGAGGTCATATTCCCATGAACCAGCACTAAAGGATGCCCTCCACCCGAACGTTTTCGATAGGCCATCGTTTCCCCATTTGCTAACTGAACCGTTTTTAACATTGCACTTCCCCCTTATCCCCAACGTATTGTAATAGCCCCCCATACATAGCCAATGCCTGCACTAACCAATGTAACAATATCGCCAGCTTGTATTCGATTTTGTTCTAAGGCAAGCTGTAAGGACAATATTTGATCAATCTGACCAATATGCCCATATTCTTGTAAATAAATAGATTGCTCGGGCTGCAGACCAAGCTCCGTTAAAATATAGTCATGGGCGGATCTTTTCATATGCAGCATCGCTAAATAATGTAACTGCTCTTCCCTATATCCACTTTTCGATAAAGAGCTACGAATGACCTTCAAAAAGTTGCTTAAAGATTTCTGTTCTAACCGTTCTTTCATGCCAATCGGATCTAGAACATCCAACTGATATAAATGTTCTGTTAAATGAGAGGGTGTTAATGGTGTTTTCGTGCCACCAACAGGAACGACGACATCCTCAGAAAAGGTGCCATCTGTCATGATATCCGCCTCTAAAAGCTGGTTTTTTGGATAGTTTTTTTGTAACAGCATAGCGCCTCCACCAGCTGCCAAATTATACATAAAGCGTGTTCGTGGATTGCTATAATTGATAAAATCAACATTGCGATAACCACCAGCGATGAGAATTGTGTTGATCGTGTCGTCGGAGGCCATTAAGCTTTTTGCGACCTTCAGCGCCATAATGGTCGTGCCACAACGTAATTGCACATCAAATGCCCACGCATTGACTGCACCAAGCTC
Source organism: Lysinibacillus fusiformis (assembly GCF_003049525.1). Classification (GTDB taxonomy): domain Bacteria; phylum Bacillota; class Bacilli; order Bacillales_A; family Planococcaceae; genus Lysinibacillus; species Lysinibacillus fusiformis. The sequence continues at coordinate 54,805 of NZ_PYWL01000011.1, forward strand.
TTCCTGCATTTTGATGGAGGCTGTCCATAAAGGATATTCCTTATGCTCCTCTCCCATATAAATAACAACATCAATATCTTTCGGCTCTATATGTGCTTTTTTAAGGGCATCCTGTGCTGCCCATATCCCCATTTGCACGGTATGATCATGCTCTCCAGGAATCGGTTTTTCATGAATGCCCATTTTTTGACGGATAATATCCTCTGGAATATTGGAAAGATCCGCAATTTCATTGGATGACATTCTGTTTTGTGGTAGATAAATACCTGTACTGACAATCCCTACTGTCATTCAAATCGCTCCTTTTCCTGCGGCAAGGCAACCTGTGTTTTTCTGTTCTTTACTTTTCCTCGCCATTTCCATATGAGCAAGCGAAGTGTACCAATAAGGCCCTTTGGGAAAAAGATCACCGCTAAAATATAAAGAATGCCAAAGAAAATAATCCAACGTTCAAAAATAGGATAATCTCGTGCCAATCCAGATAATGTGTGCTGAGCATATTCAATGACTGCTGACCCTAATAATGGTCCCACTAAAGTGCCGACACCACCAATAATGGTCATTAATAAAGCATCGAGTGTAATATCCATCGTCATTACACTTGTATTAACGAAGCGTAGGGATACGGCATATAAAGAACCTGCGAAGCTCGCAACAATGCCTGCCACAACTGAAGCAATGACTTTATAATGCAAGGTGTTGAAGCCTAATGATTTCGTCCGTTGTTCATTTTCACGAACAGCAATTAAAATTCGACCTGTCGGAGAATTAACGAAGCGATAAAGGGCTAAAAAGATTAAAACTAGGCTCCCGAGTACAAAAAAATAGAACGTCATACGATCTCTAAACATATCTGGTGCTCGAAATGTAAAGCCATCATTGCCGTAAGTAACCGTGCGCCATTTTTCAGCTAGTACTAGAAATAACCCTGAAAAGGCTAATGTCAGCATAGCAAAGAAATGACTTTTCAAACGAAGTGTCAGTAGCCCTACTAAGAAGCTAATGAGTCCTGCTAACAGCATGCCAATCACGATGGAGAGGACAAAAATAACCATAGTATTTTCCATCTGCTTGAGCATAACCGCTGTTGTATAGGCACCAATACCAAAAAACATGGCATGCCCAAACGACACGATTCCTGTATAACCTAGTAAAATATCATAGCTCATTGCTAGTATCCCAAAAATGAAAATTTGCGTTAATAAAATAAGTAATGTCCTTGAATCATTAACAAAAGGAAGGATGAAAAATATCCCAAATAATAGGAAAAATGCGATATGGCGTAAGGCAATTTTTGGCTTCATGATGTTCGCTCCTTTCGCAACGCAAACAGTCCTTGAGGGCGGAAGATTAATACAATTGCCATTAATATCATATTGACTGCAAGTGATAGGACGGGCACATAATAAGCCATAAAGCTACCTGCTAGTCCTACTAAAATAGCCGCCAGCAAGGAGCCGGAAAAACTGCCCATTCCACCAATGACTACCACAATAAAGCCTAAAATAGCGTATTCCATACCCATTTCTGCATAGATTACGCCTGAATAGGGAGCCATCAACATGCCACTTAGTGCTGCAAGTGCCGCACCAATCATGAAAACATATAAAAACACACGTTTAATATGAATACCAAGAGCCTGTGCCATTTCCTTGTCTTGAACGCCTGCCCGAACAATTAAACCAATCTTCGTGCGCTTCAGCATATATTGGAAAATCCCAAAAATCACAAATCCAGTGACAATAATAAATAACCGATATTTGATGATAATAACGTCACCAATTTCCCAGCTACCAGATAAATAACTTGGTGTTTTCACGGCAACACCATTCGGGCCAAAGACTACTTTAATTAGCTCCTGCAAAACAAGCATCAATCCTAACGTTATTAAAATTTGCTGAATATGATTGCCGTAAACAGGTGTGATAATTAATTTCTCTGTGATAAATCCTAGCAATGCCCCCGTTAAAATAGCACCAATAATCCCTACGATGAAACTTTCCGTATACATATAGGTGAAGATTCCCGCATAAGCCCCCCAAACGAATAACCCACCATGCGCGAAATTTAACACATCCATTAAGCCGAAAATTAACGTCAAGCCTGCCGCTAGTAAAAATATCAGCATGCCTGTTGCCAAGCCATTAATGATTAAATTGACAAACAGCTCCAATGATGGTCACCCCCTTTATCCAATGCCCAAATACTTGCGTTTTAGTTCTTCATTATCAATAAGTTCCTTCATATTGCCTGAATGTACAGTTCTGCCATCATCAATCAATGTATAAGTATCACCGATTCGGCTAGCCATCATAAAGTTTTGTTCCACAAGAACAATGGACGTCTTCTTTTTCATTTCCACAATGGCTTCCATCACCTTTTCAACGACTATTGGTGCTAGCCCTTTCGACGGTTCATCAATCAAAATTAACGGACTATCATTGATAAAAGCTCTTGCCATTGACAGCATTTGCTTTTGGCCACCTGATAAATGGCCGCCAGCCTTCTTCCAAAACTTCTTTAAGTCTGGAAAAAGCTCAAGCACATATTGCTGTCGCTCTACCGTCGCTGTATCCTCCTTACGCATCGCTACCTTCATATTCTCCTCTACCGATAAATCAGCAAAAATCCCTTGATTTTCTGGAACATAGCCTATCCCTAATTTGGCCACCTTGTAAGTAGGACTTTTTTTAATAGAGTGGGAGCGAAAGGCGATTTCTCCCTTTGTGGCAGGTGTTAAGCCCATAATCGTTTTCAGCGTTGTCGTTTTACCTGCACCATTCCGACCTAGCAATACTGTCACCTGCCCCTCCTTCGCTTCAAAATTTACGCCCTGTAAGATGTGATATTGTCCGATATGCGTATGAACCTCATTTAGTGTCAGTAAGGTGTTCATCGTACAATCCCCCCAAATATGCATGTTGTACGGTGTCATTATTCATGATTTCCTCAGGTGATCCATCTGCTAATAATTGACCATTAAACAACACCATTATCGAATCCGATAAATCTAAAATCATATCCATTTTGTGTTCAATAAGCAAAATGGTCTTATTTCCCTGCTGTTTTATTGTGCGAATCACTTCTAAAATGGTTGGTACTTCCTCTAAAGACATGCCAGCAGTTGGTTCATCCAGTAACAGAATTTCCGTATCTAACGCAAGCAGCATAGCAATCTCAAGCTTCCTTTTCTCCCCATGTGAAAGCATCGTTGTAAGGGCGTCGCGTTTATTATCTAGTAACACAAGTGCTAATAGCTCTTCTGCTTTTTCAGTGATCGCCTTATAGCTTTTATAGTGCCGAAATAGCTGATAACGGATTTTCTCCTTGGACTGCACAGCTAAACGAACATTTTCTAAAACCGTTAAGTTTGGAAAAACATTCGTAATTTGAAAGGATCGACCTAAACCCATACGTGTTCTTTCAATGGCCGACTTTTGTGCCAATGATTGCCCCTTAAAATAAACATCACCCGCAGTTGGCTTTAATTCACCACTAATTAAATTAAAGAATGTTGTTTTACCCGCACCATTCGGTCCAATAATGGACTTCAGATGCTTTTCAGGCATTTGAAAATTGACACCATCCACCGCTGTATGCCCACCAAAACGGATTGTTAAATTATCAGTGTGTAATATAGGCTCCATCTCTACTCCCTTCCCTTCTACTAGTTATGTAGAGAGACAGAATTTCTGCCTCCCATATGCTAATTCATAACAGGTGGGGCTGTTTCCTCAGGACTCAGCTCACGAATAAGGACTGGTACTGGGTAATCCACACCTTCTTGATTTTCTAATCGAATGGAATACATAGATTGAAGGGCTTGGTGATCCTCTTCACGGAAGGTCATCGTGCCTTTCGGTGTCTCAAATGACATGCCTTCCATCACATCAATTAGCTTATTGGCATCGGCATCCCCATCCGATTTCTTCAATGCCTCTACAATCGAAATAGCTGCGGACATACCTCCAGGTGTAAATAAATCCGGTACCTCATTGAAACGTTTTTGATGCTCCTCCACTAACCATTTATTCACATCATTTTGAGGTAACGTATGATAGTACACGGAGAAGCCTTCCATACCAACTAATGGATTCATAAATTGAAGCGCAATAATATCAGGCGCACCCGTAGAAATTTTAATGCCTTTTTCTTGAATTTTAAGATCAGCAATTTGATTCCAAGGAGAATTTGCCCCTGCCCATACGACAAATAAATAATCTGGCTTAGCATCCATCACCTTTTGCAGATTCGACGTAAAGTCTGTTGCGGCTGGATCTGCATACTCCTCTAGCACAATTTCTGCTCCCAACTTCTCTGCAGCTGTCTTAAATGCATTCACACCGTCCCAGCCAAATGAATAATCTGGCGCAAACGTTGCAATCTTCACACCATCTCCCGCAATAGCTGCCGCCGCAGCATACGCATCCTGTGATGAATTACGTCCTGTACGGAAAATATATTCATTAAATTCTGACCCTGTAATACTATCTGCTACCGCAGGCTCCACGACCATAATTTTTTCATACTCCTCTGCAAGTGGAAGGACAGCCAACGTATCACCAGAGCTTGACGAACCTACTAGAAAATCAACCTGATCATCCTCTAATAGCTTTGTGGCCTTTTGTACAGCCACCTCAGGCTTCGTCTCCGTATCCTCATAAATAATCTCAATTTTTTTCCCATTGACCTCCATCGTACCCCCAGTGGCATACTTTATCCCTAAATCAAATCCACGCTGCGTTTGTTTTCCATAAGACTCAAGTGCCCCTGTTAACGAAGCAAGCACCCCAATCCTAATCGTTTCCCCTTCCGCCGTAACAGCCTTCGTCTCACCATCAGTAGTATCTGCATCCGCAGCCTCTTCCTTCGTATCTTTTTCGCTACAAGCCACCAACAACACAGCTACCATCACTAAAAGAAACCAAAACCAATGCTTCCTCATCCCATATCCCCCTTCAAAATTCTCTCCAAAGAAAGCGCTTTCGTTGCTATGACCTCACTATATAAAAGACCAGTTACAAATTAGTTACAAAAAATGATCCGGCCAAGAGGACCGGATCATTTTTCTGTCCCGAAAGTGAAGTGAAACGCAACGGCAGGGACAAAACAGGTTTTTATCTGCACGAAAAGTGCAGAGTATTTTTCTGTCCCGAAAGTGAAGCATAGCGCAACGGCAGGTCAAAACTCACCTCTAAATTAAAAAGCGTGTGAAATTTTACAATCAGTAAAATTTCACACGCTTTGCCGTACAATTACAAGAAAGGGATATCGCTTCTGCCACCCACCATTTAGTCGAAAATAATCCAGAGATATCCTTCTAGAAATTGTATTAAGTAATCTTCAGACAACTCCAAAGATTACTTTTTATAATGACTACTTTATTCATGCAAAAAGACCCTTTCAAAAGTAGAAAGAGTCTTTTATAGAAAAATGTTGAAATTAACGTTTTGAGAACTGAGGTACACGACGAGCGCCACGTTCTAAATTCAAACCGATAAAAAAAGAAGACAAAAACGTTGAAAGTACAACATTTTTGTCTTTTATATTTTGGAGCTATTCTTTCGATACTCCCGACTGCATACTGTAATTTCTAATGAGCATACCATTGGATTTCATCATTCCAAATTTCTCATACAAAGGAACTAAGTCATCGTCACAACATAGATCAATCATGTATATATATTGAAGCTCAATGAGCATTCTATTGATTAATTCCTTGCCAATACCTTTACTTTTATAAGGAGGAAGCACTTCAAGAAATGGTATATAGGCAGATAGAACTCCATCACTAATGGCTGTTATAAATCCAACTATTTGATTGGATTGCTCATCAAGAGCCATAACGACTTTGCTGCTATTTTCCAACAGCTTTAGATGTGTTTGTGGGCTTGGTGGGTTCGGCCAATCGACAAAAAAGCCCTTTAACATATCAGATGAAATATCCTCTAGATTGTTTTTATATAGTAACAAATACTAGCTCCCCCATTCATTTAGCATATCCTATCGATAGTTTACTAGCCATTTGTTGACCGCCTCAAACATCGATTTAGCTTGTAGGTACCTATTTTGACCATTCCTGTTTTAATACGCTATACAATAATGAATCTCGCCAAACATCATCCTTCATTAACAAGTTTTCGCGCAGAATCCCTTCTTTTGTCATTCCTATTTTTTCTAACACTTTGGATGATCCAATATTTCTTGGGTCGCATGTTGCATAGATGCGGTGGAGGTTTAATGTTTCAAAACCGAAAGTTATGACTAACTTAGCACTTTCCGTAGCTATGCCTTTTCCCCAGTATTCAGGGTTTACGATGTACCCAATTTCTCCAACCTTGTTTGTAAAATCCCTCATCATGAGCTCTACCGCACCTATTAGCTTTCCTTGATAAATAATGGCAAACACATATCTTTCTCTTGGCGTCAGCTTTGCTTCTTTCAGTACATCATGAATAAACTCTTTAGAATCCTCCTCAGTATTCGGCCCCCAGATTTGATACTGACAGACAATTTCTTGTGAGGCATATTGATGAACATCTGCCCAGTCATGTTCCATGAATTCTCGTAAAATGACCATGTCACTTGCTAGTATTAAGTCATTATTTTTAATCATTTTGATTATGCCTCCCTTGTTCTGCCTCTACTCGATTCAACCATTCACTCATTAAATTGGTAAACAACTCAGGTTGTTCAATTTGCAAATTATGACCAGCGATATCTACTATTGCGAAGGTTGCTCTAGGGAATTTTTTTAAAATCGCAAAGGCATCCTCATAACCAACAACGGAATCCTGTTTGCCTAATAGGAAGATGGATGGTTTAGCAAAGGACTGTTCATCCACAGCAAAAGAGAAGCTGTAACTTTGCTGAATTTTTTCTAAAAATGCATGATCTGCTATACTACATCCTACTAGAACCTCTGCTGTATATCGCTTCCAATTATAAGCATTCAGAACAACTTGATTTGACTGAAAATCTACTAGCTCCTGCTGGCTTAATGTTGATAAAAAGGCATAATCTGATGTCACAACACAATGTTCTGGCACTGTACGTTGCTCCTTCTCTGGAATAATAAGAGGACAAATAAAGGCAGCCCCTAAAAGCCGCTCAGCTGACTTTCGCATAATTCCACGCGCTAAATAGCCCCCATAAGATTCACCCACCAGCAAGTAGGGTTCATCGGGAATCAGTGCTTGTATAAATTCATTGACCACTTCTAACATTTCATCTGAGTTTTGAATCGATGAATAGTTCGTAGTCTTACCCATCCCAGGAAGGTCAAAATAGATACGTTTCCACCCCTCTTGCTCTAAAAAAACCGGCTCCATACACCCCTTCATTAACCGATGATCAGGCGTAAAACCGTGTAGCATAATAATAGGTATTCCTGTTCCGATTATTTCATAGTAAATATTCGCTTTACTAGTCTGACAAAATGGCATTGTTGTACCTCCGAATATATGGTCTAAAATAAAGTTTTCTTTCACGTTCGAATCATGAGTCCCCCACACTGAGTAAGCTTTTTTTGCCAACATTCTCTACCCCATAATCAAATCATAAACAGCCATTGTTGATTCCATTGGAGTAGTGTTCAATTCCTGCTGTAATTGTTGGACGCATTTTTCATACCATTTCAAGGCTAGTGAACGGTTTTGAAGTTGGTAATGACTATACATGAGCAGACGATACCCTTCCTCCCATAACGGGTCCTCTCGAACCATCCTCTCTGCGTAGCCAATAGTCTTTTTATACTGTTGCTGTCTTGTAGCGTTTTGAGCTAGGCGTTCAAGTACCTCAATATATAAATACTGTAGTTTTTCGCGATCCTGTGTCAGCCAGTCTAGTTGTTTTTTTTCCGCATATAATGCGTCCGTATAACTCGCTAGAGCTAATTGTAGCCATTCATTGGACAGCTCTGGATCAAATTCCTCCATGCCTAAATGGAAGTAATAATGAAAGCGTTCTACGTCAATTTGAAGAAAAGAGATATGCTGTAACTGATACATATTATTTTTCCGCTGAATAAAAAGGCTATCCTGTCTGGCATGTCGTTGTGGTTCCAGTACTTTTAGTAAGGTATTCAAAACCACTTTAAAATCTCGATCCAAGGACTCAACGCTCCGTTCAGGCCATAATGCTTGTGCAATTTCTTCCTTCGGTGTAAAGCGATGACGATGACAATACAAATACACGAATAACTCCTTTGCCTTATCACGCTGCCACTCTTTATCTTCAAGCTTTCGTTGTCCCCTTATTAGGCTTACGCTCCCGAAAAGTTGGAGCTGAATTTCGTCATGCGAGTAGCTCATACTATCTTCCGCCTGTAAAAATTGTCGCAGCCCAACGATGGCTGCATGCTCTTCACTACCGCATTGTTGACTGTATTGTAATAGCTCATAAAAAATCATTTGATTGCTTGGGCCAAGGATCATTTTCTTTTGCAGAAAATAATGATAGCCATTTGTCATGCACGATTGGGGGAACTGTTGAAATAAAGATTGAAATTGTTCGATTGACTTCTCTTGAAAGGCAATCACAGATTGATAAAATAAAACATGCATCAGCCCATTACGATCACCACATTCTTGAAACAGTTGCTGGGCTTTTATTAACAACTCCTTCGCCTGTGCCGTTTCATGCTGGGAAACATTGATTTTCACCTCTGCTAGGAGAATTAGCGCCGTCATCCAAGCATCTTGGACCTGTTCCGTTTCCTGTAAGCCAAGCGCTAAATATTTCTTAGCAGCTTCCATATCCCCTAGCATATGTTTGACGATGGCCAGTCCCATATATGGTTCTGCCTTAACCCGTGAGATGTTAATCGTATTCATTAATGTCAATGCTTTTTCATAGGCATGACAAGCCCCTTGATAATCTGAGTACTCCATTAATAACAAAGCATGTGCTTTTCGAATATAGCCAACAGCCTCAATGAAGACAGACTTTTCGCGTAAACCTCTCTGAATACCGTGCTGGGCCGCATACCAAGCATCCTTTCCTTCCCCTAACAATGTATAGACAAAAGCTGCTAACAATTCACTTTCACGATGAGTTGCGACGAGCTGAGGTGGTAATTCAAGCCGTTTTCCTAATAATTCTTTTGCCTCTTGCAACTGCCCTGTGCGCAGTAAGACACGTACATCGACATTGGCGCGTTGTACAACATCCTCTGGTAAAGCCACATTATCGATAAATAATTGTGCCCCCTTGCCTTCCCTAAGTTTACTAAATTTTCAGCGTATTGACGTTGGAGCTCTACTAATTCTGTCTTCGGTAAGGGAGTATATTTGGCGAGCTCTAAAGCTTTTTCTAAATGAGGTTCTGCCAATGCTGGCTGAATTGTGTCTAAATAGATATGGGCTAATCCTGCTTGTGCTTTTGTCACATAAACATCATCCCGCTGCCGCTGTGCAATGGTTGCACATTTCTCATAGGATTGCTTAGCTTTTTCATAAAAAGCACGGTAGCGATGGCATTCTCCCTCAAAATAATATAATTTATAAAACTTTGTTTTTTCTTGTATGGTAAAGCGATTGATTTTTTCTAACAACCATTCGAATTGACCAGCTCGAATTAATGGCTCTGCATGGAGCTGTAAGAGCTCTCCGCAAAAATTGGGATCATTCGTTTTAAAGGCATGATAAAGGGCAGCTTGAACATTATGTTGATCCACATAAAACAACGCAGCTTGTTGATGAAGGTCATTATATTGATGCGGATACTGTTGCCATTTTATTTCTAAAAAACGACTAAACAACGCGTGGAATCGATAAATGCCATCTGTTGTAGCGGGCTGAATAAATACGTGGCGTTGCGTGAATGGATTCAACATTTGTGCAAGTTCAGAGCCATAAAAATCCTCTAATAATTTTGCTGAAAAGTTTGGAAAAATCGCCAATTTTAAGATGACCTCTTGTTCAGTGGATGTCATCGTACTATAAACTTCTTCCGACAAATAGCGGAAGAGATCATTTGTCGGGATGGTTAGCCAATGATCTAAGGGAGCATGATGCCATTGCTCTGCTAGTAAAGAAATGCTAATAGCCCAACCTTCTGTCATTTCCAAAATCTTTGCGACTTCAGAGCTTGATAAATGCACATCTACATATTCTTCAAAAAATACAGCAATCTCCTCGTTTGAAAATGCTAGCTCCTTCTCTGTGATAACAAGTAATCTTTTTTGTAGCTTTAATTTCCTCGTAATATCCCAATTAGGTAATGTTCTAGAGGCGATAATGAAATGAACAGTTGGCGGCGCAAACTCAATGATTTTCTCCATTAAATAATTTATGTGAAATACATGATCGACGAGATGATAGTCATCTATAACAATTAGGAGCGGCTCATCCATGTTACATAAGCAATTGACAAACAGCTTATACCAGCGATTGAGCTCCTCCATTTTCGGAAAGCGAGATAATTGGTCCCATGTATCAAATGTCTGACCAAAATTAGGCACAATTCGTTGTACACTGAAAAAAAGATGCGTCAAAAAGGGTAAAATCGTATCATCTTCATCAGAAATACTGTACCAGGAAAATCGTCGAGATTCGTGGTACAGAAATTGAGTGAGGGTGGTCGTCTTGCCATACCCTGCCCCACTATGAATAAGTGTGCATGTATGCTGATGACTTTTTTTTAATGTTCTCATCAGTGACGCTCGATTAATACAATGCTTGGATGGATTTGGTGCTATACATTTGGATTGTATGATAATATCTGTCATGGAAACGATAACCTCCGTTTGTGTAAGGTTACAAAAATTCAGATTATTAAATTATTGACAGTTTACCATATTTTTATAGCTTTGATGGAAATAAATAAAATACCCGACTATCAAATAATGATAATCGGGCTTTTGTTCCATGATTATAGTAATTCTTTACGTAATTCAGCAGCTGATTTTGGTGAAAGCAGACTGAATGGGATATCAAATACTGTTTTCGCCCCTTTATCACCAGCTTGGCTTAGACGGTGTGCTGCACGTGCATAAGCGACTAAAACACTAGACGTGAAGTTTGGATTACTTTCTAATTTTAATGAGAATTCAAGAATTTGTTTATCGTTTGCACCACTATCACCACTGCGGATCACAAAACCACCATGTGGCATACCTGTGTGGTTTGCTGTAAATTCTTCTTCAGAAATGAAGTTTACAGTTGTATTATATTCATCGAAGTAGTTAGGCATTGTCACAATTTCTTGTTCTACTTTTGCCGCATCTGCGCCGTCTTCTAGTACAACCCAGCATTCACGAGCATGTTTCTCACGTGTTGTTAGCTCTGGATTTTCACCGTTACGTACACGATCTACTGCTTCTTTAATTGGTAAAGTGTATTGCACAGCATTTTTAACGCCTTCAATACGACGAACTGCATCCGAGTGACCTTGACTTAGACCATCTCCCCAGAAAGTATACGTTGTACCAACTGGTAATACAGATTCACCTAATAGACGATTTAATGAGAATAAACCTGGATCCCAACCAACTGAGATGACAGATACTTTGCCAGACTTTTGAGCTGCTGCATCAACCGCATCGAAAAATTCAGGAATTTTCGCATGTGTATCGAAGCTATCAATTGTATTAAACCATTGAGCAAAATGTGGACCTTGCTCTGGTAAATCTGTTGCTGAGCCCCCACATAAAATCATAACATCAATGTCATTTTGGAATTTTTCAGCGTCCTCTACTAAATATACGCTCGCATTGCTAGCTACGTTTACTGTTGAAGGGTCTCGACGTGTGAACACCGCTACTACTTCCATATCTGGATTTTGTGATATAGCATACTCCACACCACGACCTAAATTTCCATAACCAACAATACCTACTCGAATTGCACTCATTAAAATTCCTCCTCACGATTACGCGACTTTGTGAAAACCTTCACGTTAAATCTAACTACAATAATACTTCGTGTTAGAAAAATTCACAATAGTTTGAGTATGAGTTTTTTTGAAAGAATATATATCAGTTTTCTATGATTTTTATCCAATGATGGTATGAATACGGTTACAAATTACTAAATATTCCATGAACCTTTAAGTTTTCGTTAAAGCCTTGTAAATGACGGCTATTTTTCGAACCAGTCTTGTACAATAAATGTAACGACAAAAGGGGGCATGTTGAATGAAAAGTACTGGTTACTCATTAAGCACAACAACGGCACAAGGAGAACTACTTGCATTCCATATGACACAAAATTCTGTGGATCACAACAGTGAAGCGTTTCAAACTGTAAGGAAACCGCTTGAAAGTTTTTCACCAAACAAACATTTATGTATCGGTGTTCTACCTTTTGACGTTTCGGAAGACACCTTAGACAAATCCATCCAAAAAAACAGGGTTAATGAAGTCGACTTTTATAATAGCGGTAAGGAAATTGCTCGCTGGCTCATAAAAAAAAGCGAATACAACAAATCTAGCTATGACTTCTTAACTTGAAGTCTGAAGAACAGTATTATCGAGTCTAGATCATGCTCCTCCTAATTTTAATTCCCCAACTACTGAATCTCCTGAGCCAATTGTGCGAGGCGTTTTTCATCAATAATATGGTAGCCAGTCTTGCGTTTCTCTAAAATTTTCTCCTCACAAAACTGAGCCAATACATATAATAAATGGCGATAGGAAACCCCTAAATACTCACAGATTTCTGTATGTTTTTCCTTATAGACACCCTGATCAGCCGATAATTGAATAAATGCTGCTAAACGACTTTCAAAAGGATATGCCTGATTTTGTGTATATTTGGAGGTCATTTTTGTTGCCTTTTCCCCTAAAAATACGCAAAGTCGGCGTAAAAATAATACATCAGCAAGTAACTTTTCCTTACATGACTGAGTAATGGAGTAACAAATTGTCTTCGTTACTGTTTGAATTCCCTTCGTATATCTTGCCTCATTTAACAATTCAATTTCTCCCATAAATAAAGGCCCCTCTAAATATTCGATAAGCGAAACCTTGCCATTCTTATGCGTCATATAAAGCTTCGCCTTGCCTTCAATCATGTAATACAATGTTTCTGGAAAGGAGCCTTCCTGGAAAATCCATTCTCCTTTATCAAATTCACAAACTTCTAAATAGGGATCAATATCAAATGAGAAAAAGTCATGGATCGGATATTTTTCGAGATAATGGGTGCGATTTTCTGCTGTTAGAATATGCATTTTTTACTCTCTCCTCTGAAAAATATGAGATATCTCACATTATTGTAGCGATGAACGTGCTATTATTCAACATAGTTAAATGGAGGTACGGTAAATTTATGAATAATCAACGATGGCTTTCTCAAAATTTCTTTACATTTTTTATTACTTGGGGCATATTCTTACCCTACTGGACAGGGTGGCTTGTGGATGCTAAACATCTGACTGTGTCGCAGGCAAGCGTTGTAATGGGCTGTGGGTTACTCGCCCGTGCCACGTCTAATCTTTTCTTCTTCCCTACGCTTGCTAAATATGTAAATAATAAACGACTCATTACCATTTTAGCAGTCGGTGCTCTTCTGACAGCACTGCTGTACATACCTAGTTCAGGCTTTAGTGCATTATTAGTTGTAACTATTTTATTTAGTATTTTTTACCCAGCACTGTTACCAGCTGTAGAAAGTAGTGCCGCAACGCTTGTCCAATATGGCAACATTCATTATGGTAAAAGCCGCTCCTATGGTTCCTTTGGCTTTGTTATTGCCGTATTAATTATTAGTATGCTAACAGGAGTATTCGGTAAAAACATTATCTTTTGGAGCATGATCATTGGTTTAATTGGCATGTTGCTTATGCAGCTATTCGCTACACCAAAGGAATTGCTACTTGTTCCGACAAAAGAGCAACGTGCAAAATCATTGTCCATGAAAACACTATGGAATATTAAAGGCTTCCCTATTGTCTTATTCATTGTTATTTTATTGCAAGGTGCACATGCCTCCTATTATAGCTACGGTTATATATACTTGGAAGACTTACATGTAGATCCATTTTATATGGGCATGATTATTAACATCGCGGTTATTTGTGAAATTTTATACTTTATGAAGGCCGATACATTATTTACGAAATGGCGTTCTTCTTCTTTATTACTGTTAGCAGCTAGCGGGTCTTCTCTTCGTTGGTTACTAATATTTATATTCCCAAATGTTTGGGTATTTATTGCCTCTCAAACTTTGCATGCGTTCTCCTTTGCTCTGGCACATTTTGCTTTTATTCGTTATCTAACGCAAACCCTACCAAAGGAGCAAATTCCAAACGCACAGGGTATATATTCTGCATTAGCGATGGGGTTAAGCACAGCCATCCTGACATTTTTGGGAGGCTATTTATACGAAATATCGCCTGGTTTGTCCTTTGCAGCTATGTTAATTTGTACCGTTCCAGCCATCGCTATATTGCTCATGACACGTAGCAAATATCAATATTAATTTAAAACGCAGGTGAGAATTACTTCACCTGCGTTTTTCATTTCGGATAATAGGAAAATCCAGGATATTTCACCACAGGCCACTTTTCTTTTCTTAGCGCTTGTATTAGCTCCGGACCAACGTGTAGATTGCTTTGTACCAGTTCGATTGGTGTTAGCGCCATCCATTGATTTAAAGAGACGTCCTGGAAACGGTCACTTTTAAACATTTCTAAAAACCATAATGGCTCCGTACCCGTATTTTCAATATAGTGACCGGTCGCAAACGGCACATAGCCGACATCTCCTGCACGATAATCGAATGTTCGTGCAGTTCCATCTCCAGTGAATACCGTCATACGCCCTTTTCCTTGTAGATAATATTGCCATTCATCATTATTCGGATGCCAATGCAGCTCCCGCATTGCCCCAGGCTCAATTTCCACTAATGCTGCCGCAATATTTTTAGAGATTGGGAAATTGGTCGAATCAACAATACGGACACTGCCACCTGGTGTTTTCAAGGGTGGCTGAGCTAGCAAACGGTGCTTAAAGGTTTGTGGCACCTTACCATAGGGAGATTGAATTTTTTGCGAGTCAATCGATCCAGGAACATTGTCTTGATAAATATACACCTGTTCACTCGGAATATCGTCAAAGGCACTAATCGGTACACCAAAGTTCGCTGACAGCACTTCCTTTGGCGTATGAGCAAACCAATCTGAAATTGAAAGTGTATTGAGATCAGAGAAATTCCCATCATCAAAGACTAATAAAAATTCACAGCCACCCGCTAATCCCTGTATGGAATGAGGAATTCCTGGTGGAAAATACCACAAATCCCCTGGACCTACATCCGCAATA
This sequence comes from Lysinibacillus fusiformis, assembly GCF_003049525.1. GTDB lineage: Bacteria > Bacillota > Bacilli > Bacillales_A > Planococcaceae > Lysinibacillus > Lysinibacillus fusiformis. Next base: position 70,070 of record NZ_PYWL01000011.1, read on the forward strand.
AAGTTACAGCCATTTTGATCGACTGCCGTAATACGCGCGTGCCCCAATAGCATATAAGACCACTCTGCCTGCTGATGCCAGTGTAGCTCACGTACGCCCCCCGGTGTCAAACTCATATTAACACCTGCCATTGTTGTCGCAATTGGTAATTCACGGACCGTAATTTCGCGCGACCAGCCCCCTTGATTCAAGGTCATATGCGTGTCTGAAAATGAAAATCGTAGGTTTGGAATCAAACCTGCATCTGTTGTCGGCGGCACCAGCATATCAGGATTTTCTAAATCTCGCATAATATCGCGTGGCCCTTTATCTATGCCTCCTGCCCCATCACTACGCATAGGCTGAGGCACCTGAAAATAACCTGACGACATATTTTCCAATTATTCACCTCTTTATGTTAGAAATCGAACTAAAATGCTATGATTCTCTAAAATGTATGGGTATACAGCTTGGATTATGCACTTTACTTTCAGGGACGGTTTTCACCTATTATTTCGTTTCACTGATTTTGAATTCAACTCTTACTTTTTGCAAACTGTGCAGCCATCATGTACGTGCGTTACAAAATATCCGTAGCCTCCATCACACATTCATGCAAAATTTCTAAGCCTTCCTCCAATTCCTCGTAGGTTGCATAGGCATAGGATAATCGAATATGATGCTGATCCTGAAGATCGTAAATATAGCCTGGGTTAATTAAAACACGACGCTGTAATAGCTTGAGAAAGAAATCCTTATCGATAACAGGCTTGTGGAACTTAAGCCAAATGTAAAAGCCTCCCTTTGGCTTATGCCAGTCAGCCACCCCTCTAAATTTTTCCTGTAAAATTCGTTCTGTAAAATCAGCACGATTCTGTAATTGTTGACGTAAACGTATTAAATGTTTTTCATATTTTCCTGACCGTAGCCAATGCAGCACAATTTCTTGTGAAATAGCACTGGAGCCATAGTCTGTTTGCATTTTTATATCCGCTAATCGTTCAATAACTGTCGTTGGTCCAATTAGCCACCCAATGCGTAATCCAGGGCTTAAGGTTTTCGAGACACTACCAATATAAAGAACCTGTCCACTACTATCCATTGCCTTTATCGGTGGTAATGAGTCCTCAAAAAGCAATTCATGGTAAACATCATCCTCAATTATAGGAATGCGTTCTGCTTGGCAAACCTCATAGAGCTGCTTTTTTTCCAAAGATGTCCATACATAGTTAGTTGGATTATGCAAGGTAGGAATGGCATAAAACACGGCTTGTTTTTTTCGCTTCCTTTGAGACAGCGTCTGAGCAAGCTGTTCATCACGTTGTATCCCAATCATTTGCATTCCAACTGATTGAAAAGGATGAACAGAATTCAAATAGGAGGTTGGTTCCTGAAAGACGATGGACCCTTGCTCTAATAAACCAACGGCAATTAGCTGTAAAGCTTGTAGTGCGCCAGAGACAATACAAACGTTCTGAGGCTCCGCTTCAATCCCTCGTTTCTTTACATAATCACAAATAGCTGCCCGGAGTTCGTCATTGCCCTGTGGGGATGAGTAGCCTAATGTTTTGGGCTGCAATGAAAGCTCCCTTAGGGAAGCTTCCATTTCCTCTGTTGGTAACAGACTCGGTGCTAGTTCTCCTGTTCCTAATCGAATCACATCATCTCGCTGCTCATATTCGTTAATTAATTGGATCGTATGGTAATTTGGCTTATGCAGGCTCGTTTCAATATAGTTTTGCCAGTTTGGCTGTGTTTGTTGAAGGAGAGCATGCCAGGAATTGCTTGTGACATAAACTCCTGAGCCTACCGTTGCTTCAAGGACGCCCATCGCCTTTAGTTCCTCTAAAGCCTGTTGAACTGTACTGCGATTCACGCCAAATTGCATGGCCAACTGTCTTTGAGTAGGTAGTTTGGTCCCTGCTGCCCAATCACCTCTTTCGACTTGTGCTGTTACCCATTGAACAATTTGTTGCTGTAATGTGCTGTCACTTTGTCTATTTGGCTGCCAGCTCATGGTCATCACCTTCCATTTAAAATTGGGTGGATAAAAAACCATCCAATTGGTCGTTTTCTTTTAGTTATACCATAGCTAAAATGAATAAAGAAAGGAGGGATTAATCGTTGGAAGCATTTTTTCATGGCATCATTTTAGCATTCGGTCTTATTTTGCCATTAGGTGTACAAAATGTTTTTGTTTTTTCACAAGGTGCTACACAGCCAACTATATGGCGCGCTCTGCCAGCAAGTGTGACAGCTGCTATTTGCGACACAATGTTAATTTTACTGGCGGTTTTTGGTCTATCATTAATCGTCCTACAATTTGACTGGTTACGTATTACCTTGATGTCGATTGGTATATTGTTCTTACTTTATATGGGCTATACGATTTGGCGCTCTAGTCCAGCAACTGCCGATCCGAGTGAAGCACTTCCCGTAAAAAAACAAATTCTTTTCGCACTTTCTGTGTCACTTCTGAATCCACATGCCATATTAGATACGATTGGGGTCATTGGCACAAGTGCCTTAAAATATAGTGGTACAGAGCAAATCATCTTCACTACGGCATGTGTCCTCATTTCTTGGCTATGGTTTTTCGGCCTTACTTTAACCGGAGCCTCTTTCCAAAAGCTCGATAGCTCTGGTAATCTGATGAGTATTTTTAATAAATGCTCAGCCATTTTTATTTGGGCAACAGCTTGTTATCTCGCTTTTGGCTTCCTGTAACCTACATAGAAAATGCTCAGGATTTCTCCTGAGCATTTCTTTTATAAGGAGACAAAAACCATGAGCTTTTCATCAAATAGCTCTGTTTCTGCCGATCTCCCCTCTGTCCGTTCTTCACCATAATGTATGGATTTGACTAATACATTAGCTTGTAATAACGCTTCATGCTGCTGAATGATGGAAAGTACCTCTTCACTACCGCGAAAGGCAATCGATATATATTGTTCAACAGGCAGCTGCCACTTTTTACGAGAATCTTGGATGAACCGAATTAATTCTCGCATTTGCCCCTCTTGTAGCAAACTCTCGGTTAGTTGAACATTCATCAATACACGGCAAGTGCTATCTTCAGCTAAAATATAGTGGTCTTTCACAATCGCTTCAGCTATGACATGGCTTGATAACAAGTTTAGCTGCTGCCCTTCTAACATGATTGGTAATTCCGCATTTCGCTGTAGCTGTTCTTTCTCTTGATCCGTTAACGTCATCATATACGACTTTACTTGATTGACCTTTGAACCAAATGCGGCACCAGCTGTTTTAAAATTAAGCTTATATTGGATGCTTTCATATGCAGAGAAATCATGTGTCCATTTGCAAGCTTTCATGTTTAATTCCTCTTGAATTAGCTCGCTATAGGCTTGATAATCAGTCAGCTCTCCAGATATAGCAACAATAAGCAAACTTAAGGGCTGTTTAACCTTCATCCCCTGACTATTACGAATACTCCTGCCAAGCTCTACAACTGTTAAAACCGTAGCCATTTCTTGTTCAAGCTGGTGATTCACTAGTTTTTCGTCGTAGATTGGATAGTCTTCTATATGCACACTCTTGCCTGTTAATTGTCGGTAAATATCCTCTGTGATAAAGGGTGTGAATGGTGCAAGTAATCGGCAAATGTTCGTTAAAACCTCATAAAGGGTACTAAATGCGCCCCGTTTATCCGCTGTCAGCCCATGTGCCCAAAATCTGGCACGGGATCGACGAATGTACCAATTACTTAGCTCTTCCATTAATTGTGCAATTTCCCTAGTTGCATGTGTAAATTGATATTCATCCATAGCAGTTGTCACAAGCTGGATTGTATGATGCAGTCGGGACAATATCCACTGATCTAAAGGTGTTCGTGTACCAGTATTTGTAGCATCATACGTAAATTCATCAATGTTGGCATAGAGCTGATAAAACTTAAAGGTATTTTCCAATGTATCCACTAGCTTTGATTTAGCATCAACCACAATCTTTTTGGAAAAACGCTTTGGATTCCAAGGCGAGCTATCAACTAAAAACGCCCAACGTAATGCATCTGCTCCATATTGCTCTATTAGCTCTACAGGCTCTAAAGCATTGCCTTTACTTTTTGACATCTTTTGTCCATGTTCATCTAACACATGCCCTAATGATAACACCTGTTTATAAGCTGGCTTTCCTGTGAATAACGTCGATACCGCTAATAAGCTATAGAAAAAACCTCGAGTTTGGTCGATCCCCTCAATTACAACATCTGCTGGAAACTGATTGTGAAAAGTTTTAACATCTTCGAAAGGATAATGTTGCTGAGCAAAAGGCATTGAGCCGCTGTCAAACCATACATCAATTACCTCTGGTGTACGCGTCATATCCCCTTGACAAGTAGAACAAATACATACAATTTCATCAATAAATGGTTTATGAAGCTCGATTTGTTGTTCGACATCTCCCTTGGCTAATTTTCTTAACGTTGCGATACTGTTGGGAGCCTCCTCATGCCCGCAATCCTGACAAATCCAGACATTCAACGGTGTACCCCAATAGCGGTTACGGCTTATATTCCAATCCACTATATTTTCTAGAAAATGGCCAAATCGACCGTCCTTAATATGATTAGGATACCAAGTCACTTGCTGATTGTTTTGTAATAACTGCTCTTTTAAAGCGGTCATTTTGATAAACCAGCTGTCCGTTGCATAGTACAATAATGGAGAATCACATCGCCAGCAATGCGGGTAGCTATGCTCATATTTTTCTTTACTAAATAAGAGCTCCTTTTTCGCAAGCATTTTTATAATGTCCACATCACAATCTTTCACAAAGCGTCCGACTAGCTCTGGCACCTCTTCTGTGTAACAGCCTTTCAGATCCACTACATTGACAAAGGACAAGCCATGCTGTTGAACTGTTTTATAATCGTCCTCCCCATACGCTGGAGCAATATGCACAATCCCTGTACCGCTATTCTCAGTGACATAATCAGCCATCACGACAACATGACCTGGATGAACAGTTACATATGAAAATAATGGTTGATACGACACACCAGCAAATTCCTGCCCAGTATGCTCACTTAAAATTTCCACAGCTTCAGTGAAAACCTTTGATACCAATGATTTGGCTAGAATAAACACTTGATCCCCTTGCTTTACACGTACATATTGTAGAGATGGATTCATCGCCAATGCCACATTAGCAGGTAATGTCCATGGTGTTGTTGTCCAGCCTAAGAAGTATTCATCACGATCAGCAAGCTTAAACATGGCTGTGACAGATAAATCTTTCACATCCTTATAGCCCTGTGCTACTTCATGTGAGCTTAAGGATGTTTGACAACTCGGGCAATATGGTGAAACTCGATGCCCTTTATATAAAAGTTGTTCCTTATGAACATGGCTTAAAATATGCCACACTGATTCTATATAGTCATTACTTAATGTGAGATATGGATCATCCATATCCAGCCAATAGCCAAGCTGTTCTGTAAAGGAACGCCATTTCTGTTCGTAGGTGAAAACACTATTTTTACACGCTTGAATAAAACGCTCCACTCCATAATTCTCAATCTCCTGCTTCCCTGATATACCTAATGCCTTTTCTACACCTAGTTCTACAGGTAAACCATGTGTATCCCAGCCTGCTTTTCGTTCAACTAAATACCCTTGCATGGTTTTAAAGCGGGCCACTACATCTTTAATCGTTCTACCAAAGGCATGCCCGACATGTGGTAAACCATTTGCTGTTGGTGGTCCCTCATAAAATACAAAGGGTTGCTGTCCAGCTCGATTTGTGACGGAAGTTAAAAACGTTCCCTCTTGCTCCCACAATGCCCGTATCCGAGTTTCTCGTTCAAGCGTCGTTTCCTTCTTTTGTTCTGCTTTCATTTTATTTCCTCCTATACAATATTATTTTGTATAAAAGGCATACAAAAAACCCCGTCCCAAGGAAAGGGACGGGGTTAACCGCGAATACCACCCTAATTCTATTGACATCTTAGTCAATAGCACTCAGCAACGTACTATCATACGTGTTCTTTTTAACGGTAGACACCCGAGTTAGCTTACTATTTTCAGCCAACCTTCTCAGAGAGGATTTTCATGTAACACCTGCACACCGACTTCCACCAAATGTCGGCTCTCTGTAGAACAAAATGAAACATTACTTTTTCTCATCAACGAATTTGTATGCTTTTATTGTCACTCATCTTATCAAATTACCAATTGTCTGTCAACGGTGGACAATCTTAATTAATTTCATTTAGACAAGTGACAATGCTTTGATGTAAAGATGCATATTGAGCTTGGTGATTCGTTTGAATAAAAAAGCTCTTTAGCAATGTTTTACAATTAAACCTTACAATATAAAAATTTGCTTCATCCAATTGGTCTTTTAATGTCGATAAGGTTGCTGGCATTTGCTGTATTAATTGGACGACTTCATTTTGTGCTAATCCTCGCTCCAACATCGCAAAAATGGGCACTAACAGCCTTTCATCCTCATCATGGATAAAGATATAATGAGGCTGTAAATACATGGACCATATGGCATGTAACATATCATCATAGGCAGTTTTCTTTATTTTAGGATTTTTCACAAGTTCATCCATCGCATCTGATACATGTGCCACACTATGAGCCCATCCCTTGCCAGGTACAAAGCCCCTTACATCCATTTCAGCTTTTACATAGGCCAGTAACTTTGTTTGACCTTCCTCTATGCTGTCCTGCGATAAAAAGTTATCCTTTAAATCTCTTGCTAATATAAGCGCTACTAATAAAGTCGTAAAGGAACGAGTAAAGACCCCATCTGATTCCTCTTCCTCAATACCATTCAGTAATAAATGATCCAAACAATAATGCCATAGCTTAGTCAAGCAACGATGATCCAGCAGATTTTTTTCTAGTATCCATTCATAGAAGCTACTATAAATATAAGTATCTCTTAGTTCACTGTCAGTAGAGCCGATATGGGCTAGCATAGACTGTAAAAGCTGTTCTTGATTCACTTGTTCCCATGCTGTTTGACCTTGTTTTATTGCGCTTAGCTTATCCTTTAAATCCCCTGCTATCAATATATTCTGTATCAATTGTCAGACTCCCCTTTGTTCATTATTGTTATGTTCTCACTGTAGAGCCCATCTAACTTCCAACCATCGTAAAAACGGACATATGTAAATTCCTTTTGCCAATTGTCCATGTGCACTATTACCTTGCTACGCCAAGGTAATGTGGAAGCAACTATTTTCCCCTTGCGAACCTCAGCTATATCATCTGCTACACCCAGAAGTGTGGAAGGGGCAATTGTGTGATGCATCAAATAATCCTGACGATCTGGATTTGACTCAATCTCCGCCATTACCTGTCGGTGAAAAGCAATAACCTGGTGATTTGCCTGAAATAGTGAATAGACTAGAGTACCACCGAATAGAACCATGAAGGACCCTATAATAAGTACATATTTCTTCTTCAAACCTATGTAAAAAGCCCAATTCTTTTCTTTATTAAATAAATGAATATACATTGTTATACTTAAGGGCCACAAAAATAGTAACTGCCAACATAGGACTACCCAAAACAATTCTCCAAACGAAACAAAATATCGAATGCCTAAGTAATTGAAAATCCATAATGGCATCGACCAACGCCAAGTGGATTCTCCCTGTGGCTTACTTTTCAAATAAATGAGTAGGAGTGGAAGGCTTAGGAAAAAAGCAGTCGCATTATCCAATAGAGCAAATATCAACTCATCAAACCTTTCTCTAGAAAATTATTACAACTATTGTAACTGAATCCAGCAACTAAGAAAAGCTTGGCTACAAACAAAAAAGAGCCTGCTATTTACAACAGACTCCCTTATTGAAAATTATTAGTCGATACTGCTTTGCCATTCATCTCGCTATAGGGCACTTCCACTCAATCACCTTTTCAAAACAGCCGATGTCTCATGAAGCTTACATATTATCGTTAAGACCCGTAAAAGGTGTGATCACCTTTTTTTCATTTGAAGATAATACGATATTCGTGGAGGGTGTACCATAGGGCATGGTCGCATCAATAAATTGCTCTAATGTTTCTACTGAATAGGTTGCTAGTTTAACAATATAGCTAATCTCCCCTGCTACACGATAACATTCAAGAACATCCGGGTGACTATTACAAAAAGCAGATAGGCTTTTACAATCGATGGATTTAAATAAAATAATCGCCTGAATGGTACGTTCCATTTTTTTGATGTTCACTTTAGCGTGATATCCTTCAATCACACCTTGTTCCTCGAGTTTTTTGACGCGTTCAATTACAGCAGGAGAAGATAAATGAACGATAGCGGCTAATTCCTTCATTGAGATTTTGGCATTCTGCTGTAACTGCTGTAAAATTTGAGTATCAATTTGATCCACCACTAATCACCTTTCTTAATCAAGTTTTTTTCGTATAATTCCTGTTTTAATAAGGAGATTTATCTAAAATACATTATACAGCTTCTGTTATTGGTTGGCTTCTTTAATTACAATAAAAGCATAAAGGAGGCAGAAACAAATGAAAAAAATAATGTTACTTTTAGCAAATGGCTTTGAGGCCGTGGAAGCAAGTGTTTTTACAGATGTACTTGGTTGGAATAAATGGGAGGGTGATGGATCAACAGAGGTTGTCACTGTAGGATTACATACACAGCTTCAATGCACATGGAATTTTAAGGTCGCTCCTGAAAAATTACTCCATAACATTGATTTAGCAGAATTTGATGCATTGGCTATCCCAGGTGGCTTTGAGGAAGCGGGCTTTTATGAGGATGCCTTTAGTGAGGAATTTCAAGCGGTTGTCCGGCATTTTCATGAACAGCAAAAGCCAATTGCAACGATCTGTGTAGCTTCCTTAATATTGGGACATAGTGGTATACTCCACAATCGTCAGGCAACAACCTATAACCATCCAACTAGTAAACGATTAGCACAGTTAGAAAGCTACGGTGCGATTATTGTCAACGATCGAATTGTGCAAACAGATCATATTATTACTTCCTCCAACCCAGGAACAGCCTTTGATGTAGCCTTTCGCTTACTAGAAACACTGACATCTACCACCAATACAGCAAGAGTAAAAGACCTAATGGGTTTTCATTAATTGATAAAAAAGTAGGCTACGCCATGTATTTGGCGTAACCTACTTTTAAATTCACTATTATTTGCTTACTGGTGGCACTGTTTCAGGTGTGCTTAAATCGATTTCCTTCGCATTGTCTAGCACATCTTTTGGAATTGTAATTGTCGTCACTGCATTGAAATCATGATATTTGATACTCATTTGCTGTTTTGTTTTAATCGTATTGCCTTCTACTTTCATGCTTAATGACATATCCATAGCAATCTCTTCAACATTAAATGTCTTTTTATTAATCACTAATTTGTAAGTAAGGCTATCAAAAGACATATTGCCTAATTGTCCATCCAAATCAGCATCCATTCCTAAATCCATGGCACCAATTTGCTGCTTCACCAACTCTGTGAATTTATCACCAGAACCTTTCAAGGTTAATTCATAACGTTCTGCTGTTTCCTTTAAAGTGAAATCCTCAGCAAAAGATTGTAGCATCTCTAATTGTTCCGCTGCATCTGGCTGCATGCCTGTTTGACTGAGAACATCTTCAAATAATTGTTTCGGGAATTTTACCCAAGCCTTCTGCTCTGCCTCATACATATACATACCATCTTTAGCCGTCATATACATTTTAATTGGCAAATTAATCGCTTCACCGCTTGTTGGCTCTGTTAATGACATCGTACCATCTGCAAAGAATTGCATCGGTTCTGTAACAATCTCCATCTTCATATTGCCTTTAGAATCCATTTTCATGGTTTCCTGACCATCTTTTGCTTCTACTGACTGCGACATTGTCATTGTAGCCTTCATGCTTTTTAATTCTTTTTGCTTAGCTAATGCTTTCGTGAACACTTCTTCTAGTAAAGCATGATCGTTTGCTTCAGGCTTTTCTTCCGTTACCGGCTCCTTATCTTCCCCAGTTGAAGGCTGTTCTAAGCCTAAGGCGTTAACAATAAATGTCGCTAACTGACCACGCGTTACATTTTTATCCACCCCGAATTCTGTTGCCGTCACGCCCTTCGCAATTCCTGCTTCATGCAATGCCGTTACAGCATCTGCAAATGGACTAGTTTGAGGTACATCCATAAATGGACTTTTTCCTTCTGCTGTTAAGCCTGTTGCCTGTGCCACCATAACCGCCATCTGTCCACGCGTAATCGTCTCATCAGGTCGGAAAGTATCATCCTCATAGCCATTTACAACACCTAAATTAACCAATGTAACAATCGCCTTATAGTATGGACTAGTTGAATCGACATCCTTGAAATTCGGATTTTCTACATCCGTTGTTGTAAGATCGAAAGCCACCGCAATCATCTTCACTGCTTGTCCGCGTGTTACATCCTGTGTTGGTTTAAATGTTCCATCCGGAAAACCATTAATTATATCAGCTGCATATAATGTTGAAATACTTTTATAATGTGCATAATCTTCACTTACATCTTTAAATGGACTAGCTGCCGATGCAGGTACAACAGCCACCGCCGTAATGGCCACCGCCGAAGTTGCCGCCATAAAAAACTTACTTTTTTTCTTTGTCATGATAACTCTTCCCCCATTTATGTAAAAATTTAAAGGCTTACCCTTTAATTTTATATAAACATTTGGGAAAATGCTATGTATTTGGAAATTTTCAAGCTTATTGGTTTTTCTCTCTGTCACATTTAGGGCTTTATCCGTCACTACTGCCTCGCTATCCGTCACTTTCTCCGTTTTATCCGTCACTTTTGCCCCACTATCCGTCACTTTCTCCGTTTTATCCGTCACTTTTGCCCCGCTATCCGTCACTTTCTCCGTTTTATCCGTCACTTTGGCTGTTCTCTCCTTTTCTCTCCATGACTTCATAAGGATTTCATGAGCAAACAAAAAAGCCGACCTCCTAAGAGATCGGCTTGTGAATGTTATGATTACTCAGCAGCTTTTGCGCGTAGAACCATTTGTAGGATACCACCATGACGGTAGTAGTCTACTTCTACTTCTGAGTCGAAACGAGCTAAAGCTTGGAAAGTTTTAACTGTGCCGTCTTCAGATTTAGCAGTTACTGTTAAGATTTCACGTGGTTTCACGTTATCAGTAATGTTTACAGAGATTTCTTCTTTACCAGTTAAGCCTAGAGTTTCAGCAGATTCACCTGGCATGAATTGAAGTGGAAGAACACCCATCATTACTAAGTTAGAACGGTGGATACGCTCGTAAGATTGTGCGATAACAGTTTTCACGCCAAGTAGGAATGTACCTTTCGCAGCCCAGTCACGAGAAGAACCCATACCGTAGTCGTTACCAGCAAGTACGACTAAGCCAGTACCTTGCTCTTGGTATTTCATACATGCGTCATAGATGTACTCTACGTCGCCTGTTGGCCAGTAAGTAGTGAATCCACCTTCTGTACCTGGAGCAACTTGGTTACGGATACGGATGTTTGCAAATGTACCACGCATCATTACTTCGTGGTTACCACGACGAGAACCGTAAGAGTTGAAGTCACGGATAGCAACACCGTTTTCAATTAAATATTTACCTGCAGGTGTATCTTTACCGATGGCACCAGCTGGAGAAATATGGTCAGTTGTGATTGAGTCACCGAACTTCGCCATAATGCGTAAGCCGTCTAAGCCTTTGATAGCTTCTGGTTCTTTCGCAAGACCTTGGAAGAATGGTGGGTTTTGGATGTAAGTTGATTTATCATCAAATGTATATAGAGACTCAGTTGATGTTTCAATTGCATTCCATTTTTCGTTAGCTGTGAATACAGTTTCGTATTCTTTTTGGAATAATTCACGGTTAACTACAGTACCTAATACTGCGTTAACTTCTTCAGTTGAAGGCCAGATATCAGCGAAGAATACTTCGTTGCCATCTTTGTCTTTACCAAATGAATCTTTTTGTAGGTCAACATCCACTGTACCAGCAAGTGCATAAGCAACAACAAGTGGTGGAGAAGCTAAGTAGTTAGCTTTTACAAGTGGGTGTACACGACCTTCGAAGTTACGGTTACCAGAAAGAACTGATGTTACAAATAAGTCATTTTCTTTAATTGCATCTTCGATTTCAGGTAATAATGGACCTGAGTTACCGATACATGTTGTACAACCGTAACCTACAGTGTTGAAACCGATTTGGTCAAGGTAAGTTTGTAAACCTGAATCTTCAAGGTAACCAGTTACAACTTTAGAACCTGGTGCTAAAGAAGTTTTAACCCATTTAGGTACTGTTAGACCTTTTTCTACAGCTTTTTTCGCTACTAAGCCCGCAGCAATTAATACGTATGGGTTAGATGTATTTGTACAAGAAGTGATCGCAGCGATTGCAACAGCACCTGTTGGAATTTCTACATCGCCTTCAGCGAATTTTGCTACAGATGTTTTTGCGAATTCATCTTCTGTTAAACCGAAACCTTGTGTACCTTGTGGTGCCACTACTGCTTCTTTGTAACGAGAACGCATTTGAGATAGTGGAATTAAGTCTTGTGGACGTTTTGGACCAGAAAGGTTTGGTTCGATTTCAGCTAAGTTTACTTCTAATACGTCAGTGTAAACTGGCTCTAAAGTTGGATCGAAGAACATGTGGTTAGACTTTAAGTAAGATTCTACAACCGCGATGTGCTCTTCGTCACGACCAGTTAAACGCATGTAGTTTAATGATTCTTCGTCAATTGCGAAGTAACCACATGTAGCACCATATTCAGGAGCCATGTTAGAGATTGTCGCACGGTCAGCTAGTGGTAATTTAGATACGCCAGGTCCGAAGAACTCAACGAATTTACCAACTACGCCACGTTGACGTAATACTTGTGTTACTTTTAATGCTAAGTCAGTAGCAGTAGTTCCGTTTGGAAGGTCGCCCACTAATTTAACACCGATAACTTCTGGAATTGGGAAGTATGAAGGTTGACCAAGCATACCTGCTTCAGCTTCGATACCACCTACGCCCCATCCAAGAACGCCAATTCCGTTGATCATAGTTGTATGAGAGTCAGTACCTACTACTGAATCTGGGAATGTTTCGAATGTGCCATCAGCATTTTCGTTTACGTGTACAACTGGAGCTAAGTACTCTAAGTTTACTTGGTGAACGATACCTGTTGCTGGTGGTACAGCACGGAAGTTATTGTAAGCAGTTTGAGCCCATTTTAAGAAGTTATAACGCTCAGCGTTACGTTCAAATTCTAGGTCCATGTTTGCTTGTAGTGCAGATGCATTACCGTATTTGTCAACTTGTACTGAGTGGTCAATTACAAGGTCAACTGGAATAGCAGGGTTGATTTTGCTTGGGTCGCCGCCCATTTCCTTCATTGCTGAACGAAGAGATGCAAGGTCAACAACTACTGGTACACCAGTAAAGTCTTGTAATACAACGCGAGAAGGCTTGAATGGTACTTCTGCTTCTGGATCAGCACCATTGCCCCATTTTGCTAATTCGTTTACGTGCTCTTCTTTAATTACATATGCATCATATTGACGTAAAACAGATTCTAATAAAACTTTAATTGAGTAAGGAAGGTTTGAAACTTTTGCAACGCCAGCTTTTTCAATCGCAGCTAAATCATAGTAATTGTAAGTTTTACCATTTACTTCGAATGATGCGCGGCTGTTGTGTAAATTACCTTGTGCCATTTGCGGATCCCCCTAAATATATCTTTTTGAAAAGGCTTTATAAAAGTGTAGCATCTTTTCTCCAATACCCATGATAACGCATTTATATTCATAAGTAAATTACATTAATATTATCTTTTTTGATAAGCATAACTTATGACCTTGGTTGCTATCCTGATGTTTTTATTTTTTTGATGTGCATAATATCAAGGTTTTGTTTTTATGAGTGTTTCTATACCTTTCTAACTAAGTGTATTTAAATGTATTTAACTGAGGCACTTTGTGGGGCACTTGCTGGGGTACTCGTAGTTTTTTTAAAAAAAGGTACCCCAGTTAGTAAAATGAAAATGTAAAAAAGTGTGGTCAGTACTTTTTTATATAATATAGAAGAAAAAATTTAAAGTGCTTAAAGTTAATATTATTTCTTTGCCACATCCTGTGGCATTTTTTTATGTACTGACAACATCCCACAATATCGATACAATTTTATTATTACAAATAACTAACAAGAGCGTAAATACATTTGGAGAAATTCTTTTTTAATTCAACACTTTTTATTTTTATTTCTCTATTACTTAGCGTGATGTGTAGACTCTTCCGAGAATAATACCTATAAATTTTACCAGGTACTGATTTTCATTTTAAAGCGTGATTTTTATTTTAATGACTGATTAATAATTTTTCTACTTGTTTTTTCTACTTGTGTTTTAAGAGCCATATTAGCATACCTGAGTACAACATCATTACCAGCTGTTGCAATTTGGACATCACTAAAATACTCGTCAATCTTCTCTATCCTTACTAACCTTATTTTGTCTTTTACCAATAATCTTTGAATGGTAATAATCTTGGGTTATGTCTTTTAGTAATTTTTCGAGGATGGGTAAATAAACTTTACTCATTTTCAAATTTTCAATTACTGAGAAATCACGTTGTAATGATTGAACTGCCATTTCTAGAATCAAAAATTTATGAAATAGTCGCCGTTGTTCAGGATTCAACATACAACTCCATCCCCTCAATAAGAACATTCGTTTGTATTATTTTAGAACAGTCGTTTGTATTTTGACAAGATAAAATTTCTGGAAATAAAAAATGCTATCGTATTTGATAACCTTTAAAATCTTTCTTTGAAATTTACAGCTATAATATTCTCATCTCTATGGACCATTCTGATTACGTTGTAACCCTGTTATTTTAAAAGGTATAGAGCTACATCATCTGTTAGTGCTTCATGTTCTTCGTGAGTTAAATGCAGGCTTGATAAACCTTTGATTGGTACATTATCAGGCTTACGTTTGAATAAAAATTTTACTGGCACTATTACTTCATAGCTCATAATCTTCACCCCTTATTATAGATGTTTCTACATTTTAGGTTAATTCCCTTCAATAAAATCGATGACCCACTTTTATTTCTATGTACAAAACATATCTAATTACCTAAAATGGAAATAGTAGT
The DNA here is from genome assembly GCF_003049525.1 of Lysinibacillus fusiformis. GTDB lineage: Bacteria > Bacillota > Bacilli > Bacillales_A > Planococcaceae > Lysinibacillus > Lysinibacillus fusiformis. The sequence goes on from NZ_PYWL01000011.1 coordinate 85,176, forward strand.
TAGATATATTGAGGTGAATAAAAATGAATAATTGTCCTAATTGTTTAGCCAGTAATCCTTTTAAGAAAGTATATAGAGATGGTTTAGTATTTGTGAAATGTGAATTTTGTAATACGATTTTTGAAGATACTTCAACGAGAAAAACTAGAGAATCTAGAGAATTATCAGGGAGTATACGAAACGAAGTCCAAAACAAAGCCCCAACCGAAACAGATTTTCTCTCGTTTGGAATGTTCACTGTGATGAAAAAAATAGCAATTGTCGTTGCACTTGCATTAGTAGTAGCTGTAGGAACATTTTATATATATACCAATATTATAGACTCAAGATATGAAAAAGAAGAATTCTTATATGGTTTTCCAGTACCAAAAGATGTGGAGATAAAATCTAAAGGCAAAATTGGTTCAGTAAGTTCATATATAATAACATGGGATAGAGTTTCTGGTAAAAGAATCCCAATCGATTATAAACTTATTATAATGAAGAATGGGTGGAAAATTAAAAAGGAAGGAGATTCCGAATTAGACGGAATTGCATACCATGCAGTTAAATATAAAAAAGGGGATGTTTTTGTTTCAATGGTTATCAGGGATCCTGATTCCTTAACTTTTACAGGCGTATCAGTTAATTGAAAATAATGTAGAAGAATAAAAATAAATATAGACCAAGAAAGCAATTATGAACTGCCCCCCGTCAAGTAGACAGTGGAAATAATAAAAATGTATTAAGCGGCTTGAGTCCTAAATTCTAACGGACTCAAGCCGCTTAATCGTTTCTGATAACGATAGTAATTATAAAAATGAATATAATCATCAATCGCTAGTTTTAACTCTTCATATGAATTGTACTTATCTAAATAATACTTCTCACACTTCAATGTGCCCCAAAATGATTCAATTGGTCCGTTATCAATACATCGACCAATACGGGACATACTCTGTGTCATATTGGCAGTTTCCACAATTCGCTTAAATTCCTTCGATGTATATTGAAAACCTCGATCACTATGTATTAATGGCTGTTCGCCTGATTGTAATGATTGAATAGCTGATTTTATTGTTTTGAAAACAAGGGAATTATTATTCGAATGACCGAACACATAACTCACAATTGAACCATCATATAAATCGATAATTGCACTTAAATAAGCTTTTTTCCCATTTCCATACTTAAACTCTGTGACATCTGTACACCATTTTTCATTTGGCTTTTTCGATGTAAATGCTCGATTTAATCCGTTCTCCGCCACATGATGTGCTGGGGATTTACGATAAGGCTTGCGCTTTCTACGAATAACAGACTTCAATCCACTAATCTGCATTAAACGATAAATACGCTTTTCGTTAACCATCGTTTGATTATTTTCTTTTCGCTGACGATTGATGGTCAACGTTGTACGACGATAGCCGTAAATACCATCTACTTGTTGGTAAAGGAGATGAATGTCCTTTAAAATTGCTTCATTTTCAACTTCTCTGTTAGAAGGCTTGCGACTTAGCCACTTATAGTAAGCTGCACGCGAAACATCAGCTATTTCACATAGTAAAAGAATCGAAAGTTCTTCCTCTCTATGTAATTCTTGAATCGCTAAATAGCGTTGCTGTAGACGTACTTGGCTTAGCGACGCCTCCTTTCGATTTCCTCTAACTTTTTTAAAAATAAATTTTCTACACGTAAACGTTCATTTTCACGTTCAATACGTTGAATCTCTAATTTCAATTTCTCCTCAACGGTTAATTCGACTTCATCTTTTGTGCGACCACGACGATCACGTAATCCCTCTTCACCGTTCGTTTCAAATTTCTTCGTCCATTGATATACCTGTTGATACGAAACACCATAGGTGTGCGCTGCCAACTAATAATTTTTCTGGTGCTTCAAACAGTACTCGACAATCTCAATACGTTCTTCAAAAGTTGTCTTTCTTCCTTCTGTCATAGCTTGACTCATTCCTTTACCTGAATCTTTTATTTCACTATGACTAGTATACTTTTTTACCCAGCTTTTTAAAACGGAGGTACTGCTAATCTCGTATTTCGCCAACACCTCCATCTGTGAATAATTTCGTTGAATGTAGTCCTCCACAGCCGCTAATTTTAACTCTTTTGAATAGAACTTACATGAAGTAGCTTCTTGTAATCCTTCACGTCCACCTGCCTCAAATTTCATTTTCCATCTATGAAAAGTTTGATGATCTATTGAAAACCTTTCACACAATTCATTGATAGAATAGTGACCTTCTTCGAACAATTGAAGGATATGTAGTTTCAACTCGAGTGGATGTTTGCATCGCCCCATAAAAAATACTCCCCTTAGATAAACAGATTTTATTTTTTCATCTGTCTACCTAATAGGGAGCGTATCAATTAAGCTATCTTGGTCTTTACATTTTAATTACTACGCTGTGCAATAATAATTATCAAGCCTTCAAAATCACCACTCGTCATAGTACCATTTTCGAATTTAACTAACCAAGATTTATCAATCAAACCCTTATCGACTGCTTGTTGAATATAATCTTATTATTGCCAACCATATACGAAATTTCATTTTCTGCTGGTGCATCATTAGCTGTATTGTGTACGGTAATGAACTGTGGTGCCATGGTATATGGAGCCTTTAATGAATACTTGTTTGAAGGTAAAAAAGTCTGTTTAAATACGTAGCTCATCTAACCTCACCCTCTCCTGTTTTATCCTTCACGATTGCTAAAATATTTTTAATGAAGTCAGGCATTGGCAAGCCCATCTTTGTTCCGTTTTCTGTAATTGAAATGAATTCTAGTACACAAAATGCTATAGCTGCCCCATCCCCTGCATACTCGATGCCAGGAATTACAACGGATAATAAGTAAACTGAGCCAACTAGCATTAAGTAATAAATTTTTCGAATGATACCGTTGAAGCCTGTACGACTGTTTAAATTTTGATTAACGATACCACCCATAATTCCTGTAAGGTAATCAATAGCCATAATGCCAATCAAAACAGTAACTGCCATTCCTAGACCATCCACTGAATATGAAATGATAGTGCCTATTGTTCCACTTACTACAGCAATCCATTTTTCCATATGAACACTTCCCTTTTCCCAATATAAAAGCCCTCCACAGATAGTTGTGGAAGGCAAAACAAAAGACACTCAATATGAGCGTCCTTTGTAAAATTTATTTCTTTGTAATACTCAATAAAGTAACCTTAGTCGGATCACCAGGAGTTAAAATAGCTACACCCAAAAGATTATATAATTGCAAACTTAAAGTATCACCAGCGTTTAAGTTTACTGTAGCTTTTTTAGTTAAATGATCCATAGCTGTTACTGGTACTATCACACTATCTGGCAGTTCAGTGCCATTTAATATTATTCTAGAATTTACCAATAAAGGTGTCGTGAGATAAACATGATACTCAAGTTCATAAGTTCCTGATTGTTGAACTGTAAAAGTAGTACTTCCTCCATTTACATTCACATTATTTAACTGTTGATCGTTAGGTAATGGGATATCTGTTCCACTCAATATCACAGCAATTACTGACCCACTTGTGTTTTTGGCAGAGTTTAAAACTGTACTATTCTCGTCTTATCCTTCTCTATCTCTAAGTTTTATAACGAGCCTTCACCGTACGAGCGACTTTCATCGCATACGGCGATCCGTCAGAAGTAGATATTATAACTTATTTCCCCTACTTTTAATTATATGCATAAATCAAAGAAAAAATATTGAGGAATGTTAATAGTTCTACAAAAATGTTAATGGTTTAGATTAATTTATAAAAAATAACGCTAGCTTATGCTGCGTTTTCTTAACTTCGTTATCGAGTAATGCTTGTACATCTTCACGCCATAATAATGGCACTTGGTCAACTGTTCTCAAATTCATTTTAATTAAATCCCAATATAATTTAGCCAATGGGAGATACAATTTAATCCGTTATGGAATGTGGATGCTAAAACTGATGCTGAAATTCGTAAGCTAGTTGCTGAAACAGATCAGATTTATTTACTTAATAACATCATAAAGGCTGATGAAATGGAGGAATTGTTGATACATAATCATACAGCACAAACAATTATTCAAGTAATGCAAATCTTTAACGTAGAGTACGATTTTGCTTATAGAAGATTAACACAATATAACAATAATCATAATATGCAGAGGTTGCATAATATGTCATTTTTAAATATGAGATGATAGATATAGGACAGTTCATAAGTGAGTTTAATATGGCTTATCTGCTTAATAGTTACTGTGAAAGGAGTGATGTTCTAATTGTCCTTAAACTCTAATTTATGTACCTGTCCGTGTCAGTTAGATAGGAAGTGGACAATATGGTTAGAAAGAAACTTAATAGTACTAAAAAGGAAAATATTTATTGGTATTATGATACAAATAAGAAAAAGAAATATGCCTTCCGTTACAAATTTTATGATCATACTGGTGTACGTAGAGAAAAAACAAGACAGAATTTTAGCACAAGCACAGAGGCTGAAAAAGCATAGCCCCTCCCCAACCCTTGATAATCAAGGATTCTATAAAAAAAAACTATAAGCATAACTTATGACCTTGGTTGCTATCCTGATGTTTTTAATTTTTTGATGTGCATAATAAAAAGGGTTTGTTTTTAAAAGGGTTTCTATACCTATCTAACTAAGTGTATTTTAACTAGGGCACTTTTTGGGGTACTCGTAGTTTTTTTTAAAAAAGGTACCCAGATAAATGATAATAAAAAAAGTTTGGACAGGAACTATTTTATTAAATAGAAGAAAAAATTTTATTTACAGTAACTTTTACTTATGGATTATTATTAACCCATTTATAATTGAAAATTAAAAATCATTAATACTAGTCACTCGATTGCCTGTTGATTATTCAAATGACTGATTAATAATTTTTCAACCTGAGTTTTCAAAGCCATATTAGCATATCTGAGTACCACATCATTACCAGCTATAGCTATATGAACGTCACTAATGATTGAACTGCCATTTTTAGAATTAAAGATTTATGAAATAGTCGCCTTTGCTCAGGATTCAACATACAACTCCATCCTCTCAATAAGAACTTTCGTTTGCTTTTTATAGTACGAGTGTTTATATTTTGAGAAGTATTTTTTGTGGAAATAATTACATATATGAAATAGAGCAATACATTGTTAAGATATTATAGCTCAACATTCTATGCGAAATTCCCAAAATTGATATTGAGGTGATTTTTAAATGACGTTCGCATCGTTTGGACTATTATGTATACCCATTTTTTATCTTTATCAAATTATCTTTTACTTCTTTTTCAGAAAAAAAGAACCTAAAGAATCCACCTTAAAGTATTACAAATTTACCTGCGTGACCAATTTCTTGATTTTAAGTGCGACTAGTCCATTAGGGCTTTTTATCGGTGTTATGGCAACTGATAGCGGAGAAATCCCTATGGTTTCATTCATTTTAGGATTTTTATTCATCACTGGTTTACCATTACTTTTCTTCATTTGGTCACTTAAAGATTTTCTGGTTTTACATAAAGAAGTAAGATAGGCAGTAAATAAAAACATAAAAATGCCCATTACCAATTTAGATAACGGGCATTTACTTACATTATCAAATTGTTTTAGCCATTGTTATATTCGTAATTTCATAACCCATTTTTTCATATAACCCACGAGCTATTTTATTATGACCAAAAACGTTTAAACCAATTTTATTCATACCTAACTGTTTAGCAATAATTTCAGCTTCTTTCATTGCTTTCTTGCCATACCCTTGCCCTTGATATTGTTCAAAAATCACAAAATCATAAATAAAACCTTCATTAGGGGTTTTTTGCGAAATCCAAATCATTCCAACTAAAATATCGTCATGAAAGATAGACGATAAATGATTATTTTCGGTCTTCTCACCATTGGGTAGTAGTCGTTCAAATGATTCCCTCGACAAGTCAATCGCTTCATCTTCACTCCAATTTCCGGAAGCAATTTTGTCTTTTGCATAGTCTTCAATTGCATAACTAATATATTGTTTGAACTCTTCGTGGTTCATAGGTTTTAAAGAAATCACTTTATTTCCCTCCTAATCTATCCTTTAATCTTAACATTTTTTCAAGCTTTCCGTAATTACACTTATAATTAGTTTTTAGCACAACTCGGCACAGTGCATTGCTTTAGGTCTTGTTGTATAAAAATAGCCCTCCACAGATGAATGTGAAAGGCATAAAAAGGACACGTCAATCTGACGCATCCTTAACAAAAAGTAATTTTATTACTACGGTTTATGTCCACTATTAAACAGTCTTCATTAATTTAAACACAGTCACTTTTTGATGGTCAACTAGTGGAACATGAACTTTATTTTGCAAGACTTTTAACATCTTTTCATTTTCTCCATCTACTACAAATGTAAGATACTTCATTTGTGTTCTCTTTAATTGTATCGATATAGCGTGCCAAAACAATGATAAGCTTCTTCCCAATAATTGATATCTTTCTTTAACAAAAAGATTATCATACATCAGCAATTGATTGGTAGATGGTAACACAACACACCAGCCTATTAACTCATTATGTCGGCGTAAAATCAAGCTATTATCTGCTATTGTTTCATAACAAAGTGGATGGTATCTAGTTGGAAACCAAACATTTTCACCTTTTCGAATAAAATCAACCTCTTGTGGTGTTAACTCTTGAATTGAATGAACAGTAAATCCTTCTTTTAAATGATTGCGACTAAAGATTGGCAGGTCTTTGGTTTTCAAAGCATCCAGTATAAAAACATGCTGGGATATTTCCTTCTTCCATTTACCTGCAGTTACCTCATTGTCTTTAGAAAATTGCACTTCAGATACTTGGACATAGATATCCTTATTACTTGTTCCATATTCAGCTGCAAAATGAGCTAACAGTTCTACTAGGTGTGAACTACCTACTTTAGTAGTAACGACAATATTTAATGAATTTTCTTGTTCATCAATTAACCATTCTTGTTCAATATTCTGTTGATATTTCACCTTATTCTACCACTGGTGTCACAGATTGTGATTCAACCTCTACACCATTTACACCTTTTAAGGATCCCTTAGTGTATTTTACTGTAGCCACTGTAGTTTTTGGTGTAAACTCTACAGTAATAAACTCATCATTTATTTGTTCTGGTGTAGATGGTAGGTTTGGGCGTAAAGTATTAAATGAAGAACCCATAAAATATTGGCTTGAAATATCTCCAAATTGAAATTCCCCTGCCACTACAGTCGAATCTTGAACAGGCTGTGAAAACTTTATTTCTGCCTTAGTGTACAAATTGTTAATATCCTTATAGATATAAATACTTGTTATTTGTGGAGCTACATTGCTATTCTCGCCTTATCCTTCTCTGTCTCTATGTTTTATAACGAGCCTTCACCGCACGGGCGACTTTCATCGCATACGGCGATCCGTCAGCAGTAAATATAGTACTTATTTCCCCACTACTAATTATATAAATAAATCTATGAAAATATACTGATGAATGTTAATAGTTCTTCAAAAATGTTAATGGTTTAGATTAATGCATAATGCTACGACTACTTGTTTTCGTTATCGAATAATGTTTGTACAGCCTCCCGCCACAACATTCATTATATTACCTCTTTAGTTGCTATTAATTCCGCCAATTCTGCAATAGCTAATTAATTTTCTATTTTTTCTTGTTGTTATGCCTCTGCTGATTCAGCTAATGCAAGCTTTTGTGCATAGCCCTAATAGGTTGACTCAAACGATCTTCAATTAGTATCGCAGTGTGAATTGTTGCCATGATCTCACCTTTTTTTGGCATAAATAAAAAGAACACCATAAAATCACTGTTTTGGTGTTCTTGAGTTACAAATTATAAAATGCCTTTATTTTTTAAATCTTCTCGATTAATGTAAGTATCTCCATTAAAAATTTTAAATCGTATTCCGTTAAAAGTAGTTTCAATATCTTTTTCATTATCCAGATAATCTATGGGCATATCTGGAACTTCGTATATTACTTTTTCAACAGTGCCAGTAAGAGGGCTAATTATTGAGAAAGCCATTATTAAAACGGTTTTATCCCCTACTCGTTTTGCATGTGCAGAGAAATCCATTCCCTCTGAATTCATATGAAACTCTTTCAATGAAATCCATTCATTGGGTTCTATGTTTTCTAAATCTATATCATTAAATGGATCTCTATCCATAATATTAATACCTTCTTTAACTTCTAGATATCTATCAACTATTCTAGTGGCTTCTTGTGAATATAAACCTTGGGTAAACCAATCCTGGTATGTTTCACCGAATGTTTTTGCTAACCAATTTTGATTTATTATACCGTCATTCTGCCCCAACAAACGCTCTAGCGTAGTAATATCTGAGAAAAAACTATATAGTTGACTTCTTGTATGAGTATAAGTTTTCCCATCGTATATCCAACTGATTTTCTCTTTCAAATCTTTCGGCTTTAAATCTTCATAGGTAACACTATAAGAAGAAGAGTTTCCAGTATAGTAAATAGAATAATGATTTTCATATGGATAACCAATTAACTTTTTATAATCAGAATATTTTCCTGTTCCATTGACTTCATAAATTTTTCCGAAATCAATACTATTTATATCTATGATAGTATCAAAATGAGTTGAAATGTTTGCTTGTTTGTCAATTATAGCTATATCTGTATCGATTAAAATGCTCTGGGTGGCACTATCCCATATAACATCGTGCCCAAAATATTCAGATATAAAGCGTAAAGGCACATAAGTACGATTCGATATTACTTGTGCAGGCGTGATTAAGTTTACAACCTTAGCATCAACTAATGCACTATTTTTCCCAATTTCTAAAATTATTTTATGGCCATCTTTAACAATTTCCACCTGTTGTTTTGATTGATTCCATTTTGTTTCGCCTTTTAAAGCGGTATTGATAGCACGTATCGGAACTAATGTACTACCATTAACAACTTTTGGTTGCACGTCCATTTCCACTTTTTTATTTTGGTAAAATACGTCGATTGCGAAAGCTGTAGTAGATATATTCAGTGTTATAACTACAGTGAATATAAGTATTAAAATTCTTTTCATAATACCCCTCCTTATACACAAATATACATAATAAGAAGAGATTACTCTATAGCTATCTAGCATAATTATCTAATTTTTAACTTTTCGAGATCCACGTTTCACTTCGCGTCCCTGCTTTTTGTCATCTTCAATTTTGACTTACAGTGATCCGATGACACATGCTTTATCAGCCATTGATAGGGTACATTAGCCTGAATGACAAACGTGATATTGTTACCTTGTACGCCCTTGTATTTGGCTGTAGCGAAGTCGTTAGTAGCTGCCACAGCATTGAAAGGCATGTACAAATGAAACCCAAGTATTATATTCCTCACTCCAGTATCGTTTACTAAGCTCTTGGGTACTCTTTAAATCGCTGAAAAATCCACGATCATAATGATGTTATCTACTTTGATTTTCCATTCTACCCCAAATAATTCACCTGTATAGATGACTTCTTTTTACGGCACTCCCCTCATATTGTTTGTGGATTTTGAATTGTTAGAAGGTAATTTTAAATAACGCCTCTTTGTAAACTATGTATAACAAAATCACCAAAAAAATATCTTTTGCATCCTTATTTAAAGTTTGAGCAATCTGTAATGCTAACTTCGAGCCAGTTCTGAAACTGACATCCCTGTTTTCATCCTTATATCCCTTAGTTTGTTAACCAAGAATAACACCTACTGTGCACTTGGTGTAATACAAGGTTTACTTAATTGTCAACAATGATTAACATTTATTTTAGTTAAATTAAATACATAAATTATTTAAAGTATTGTAAAGTATGTATTACAGGTGGTGATTACATGAAAACAACACACTAGGTGAATTACTGAATGAATTAAGAGGTAGTGAGTCTTTACGAAACGCCAGTAAACGTATTGGTATTAGTCATACATACTTAGACACTATCGAAAAAGGATTTAATAGACGTTCAGGAAAACATGTAAACCCTACCCCTGAAACACTGAAACTTTTATCAAAAGCATACAATTAGGACTATAAAGAGTTAATAGTTAAGGCTGGTTACCTAGAACCAAATTCTACAGACGAAACCCAAACCGAAAATGACGAAGCAGAGTTCCAGGCTTTCGCAAACAATCCTACTCTTGAAAAATGGTACAAGGAGCTACCGAAATCAAAGAAGAGGACTTAGAAAAACTACGTAAGCTGTGGGAATTTTGAAGGATAAAGGGGAATTGTAATCGTTATTTGGAGAGAAACAAATAATCGATTTATAATTAAAACTAAAAGTAACATAATAATAACTATGAAAAGGACATGTTATAAACATGTCTTTTAATAGCACCACTATTGGGAAATTTACTTATTTATGTTTATATACTATTCTTTTACCTAATCATTTCAGGAAAATAAATACGAGGTGACAAAATGAGCTTTTTCAAAAAAATAATGGGGACATTTGAAAATACTCCAGAAAGACAAGCTGTTATAGATGCAAAAGAACGTACAAAACAAGAGGATATCCAACAGCGAGAGAAATATGTGGGGACTAGTTTATATAGAGGGATGAAGTACACCTTTTATAAGCCAGCAATCGATTATTTCGAAAACACTGTGCAATTGGCCAATGAAATTGTACTCTCCTCTTTACCAGCTGAATACGATTTTGGAAATTTAGAAAAAAAAGGTCTTTTGATAGCAACAAATATGCGAGTGGTTTTTGTTACAAAAATTGGTAATCTCCAATTATATACACCATTTAACTATAAATATATGGAAGGAGTTTTACTTGCCTCTGATGGTATTGCTCAAAAAGAATTGACAATCCTCACTCCTGCTTTACGTGCAACATTTGATGATATTTTAAATGATGATCGTTTAAACAAGTTTATAGATGTTGTGCAAAAACAAATGCAAGATAGCAAAGATAACCCTCGTATGACTAATGATAAAAAGAAATTATCAACCTCAGCAGATCCATATAGTGACTTAGAAAAAATTGCGAATTTACGAGATAAAGGGATTTTAACTGAAGAAGAATTTTTAGAAGAAAAGAAAAAAATTTTAGGCTAATTCAATATGGCATGTGGAAGATAATAATCAATACTCCATTTCATTTACAAATATTTAGTAAAATTATTAAAAATATTTGAGAGCTAGGTAAGTTGTGAGAGATATTGAAAGATAAAGCTGAGCTTTAAAAGCTAATTGAACATTCTATTAACAGGACATGACATAAACATGTCCTGTTATAGCACCCTTATTGGGAAAATTACTTAATTATGTTATATTATTTTTTTGTCATCATTATAGGTATATTTACGCAAAAATTATTGACTACTGATATAAAAAATGGATTTAATCCAATGAGAAATTTTTATTCCGAAGTTTGCGACTTGTATTATTTCAACACAAAGGGAGAGAGTGTTCAAATGAATCTAAAAGAAACTATAGAATTATTAAACAACGTGATTTCAGAAAATAGTGAACTAATTAAAAACGAAGAATCTACAAAACAATTTCTTGTTTTACCATTGCTTAAAGGGTTAGGTTACGATACCTATAGCCCCCAAGAAGTCACTCCAGAATTCACAGCTGATTTTCATAAAAAAAATGAAAAAGTGGACTATGCTATTTCAATCAATGGGCAACCTCGAATTTTTATTGAGGCAAAATCGATCAATATGAAAATTAATAAAAGCGCCCCACAATTAAGTAGATATTTCAGCACATTCCCTAGTGTGAAATTAGGTATCCTAACAAATGGAATTGAGTATCACTTTTTTACTGATTTAAATAACTCAAATATAATGGATTCTAAGCCCTTTTTTATCTTCAATATTATAAATCATAATGAAGAGGATTTTGAAAATCTGATTAAGTTTTCTAAAAATTTATATGATCAAGAAACAGTAAAAATCCTCGCTGAATCGTTAATATATTTTCAATCATTTAAATCTGTAATAAAAGAAATTTTTGAATCCCCAAATGATGATTTTATCAAATTTGTTATTAAAGAACGGTTTAAATTTAAGGTAACTCAACAGTTTATTAACACCTCTCGCCCTTTAATAGTGAAGAGTATTCAAGAGGCAATATCTGAAGTAATTAGTGAAAAATTTAATATAGATACATCACGATCTTCTCAAGAGATTGCTGTTACTAGCATAGAAGATGTTACAAAAGAAGAGAAAAAAGTTTACTTCACTCAGGATGAAATTGACTCACTAGGGAAATTTGAAGAGTTTGAGGGAGTAACGATTGTATTACCCAATCCAGACTCTTACATAAAATTACTAAAGTTAACATCTGAAGAATACTCAGTTGAAAAAGGTAATCCATTAAGTGATTTCTTTATTTCTTCGGTTGTAACACAGGGTTCTACAATTGTGGGGTATTTAGTTGGTCAGTATGTTAATCAAAAGGAAGATATAAAACTATATACAGTTAAATCAAACGAAATAGCAAAATTTTTGGATGAAAACCCTATTCTTAAAGAGACTGGTTTCATTAACGCCCGATTAGGTTCCCGGTTTAATAAAAATAATAATGAGACTACGTACTTCTTGAAAAGTTGTCTAAACAACCTATCATTTAGAGACATTCCTAACCTTATTTCTAAAATTGAAGACACAGAGAAGTTTTTTAGAAACATCAAGTAGTCGAATTCCTATATGACAACCTGAAAAAAGTCGATGCTGAGTTCAAGGCTTTCGCCAACAACCAAGAGACTTTAATTGCAACAATTACCAAATACCTTTTATTCAAGCATTAATCTCCAAGTAACCCCACTTCCCAAAAGTGGGGTTTTATTGTACTCTCAAACAAAACTTACGTTCTTAATTTCTTATTAGAGGTTGATTCACTTCCACTATACTCACCTTGAAGACTATGTCCAACAGTTTTACACTCGTTTGGGCATTATGGACCCTGTCCTACTGAATTTTGAAGAAATAGCCTTTAGAATGGGCTTGAAATTTTTTATTGGTCAGATAAGAGTCAAGCCTTATTTATTGATGGTCGATATTATATTTTCCTTAATAAAAACCAATCGCCACAGCAACAATGGCAAAATTTTTGACATGAGCTTTCACATGCCCTATTTCATTCAGGCGATCAATTTCATATGTATCCCCTATTTCGTGAGTACCAGGAATTCAAGGCAAATAATTTTATGTACTACCTATCTAACTAAGTGTATTTAATTGGGACACTTTCTGATGTACATGTAGATTTTTCTAAAAAAAGTGCCCCAGTTTTGGACAGCTACCATTTTATATAGAAGGAAAAATTAATATTTTTTTTATGTCACCTTCTGTGCATTTATTCATTCCCTTTTTCACGACTTACAATAATTTCTATTTAGATAAAATTAAATCTTCCTCACCGTTTTGATTTCGGTAACTTTTACCAAAAAAGTTACTACACAATATCTTTCACTTGTTCATACTCAGTTCATTTTGTCGTCACTGTGAGTTCATCTTCGTCGGTTAGGCTTTCCTTAGGGCACTTAAAGGTAGCCCAAAACGATAGGAGACGAAATGCGTGAAAATACGAGAGGTGAAAAAATGGAATTGGACACAACAACAGAAAAAAAACCAGCTAATAAGATGAAAAAATTACTTATCATTTTACTTAAAATTTTAGCAGCAATAGTTATAATAATTGTCGTTTTTATAGCCATTGTTTTTGTGATTGATAAGATCAGTAGCAAATTAGAAGCAGCAAAAATAAAACCTTATGGTCAGTCTGTAACAGTAGATGGGAAAAATATGAATGTTTTGATTGAAGGACAAGGCGCAGAAACAGTCGTGCTACTGCCAGGTTTGGGAACAGGAACACCAGCACTTGATTTTAAGCCGCTAGTAGAAGAGTTATCGCCATTTTACAAAGTTGTAGTGATTGAGCCTTTCGGTTATGGATTAAGTGATATAACCGAAAAAGAACGGAGCACAGAAAATATTGTAAGTGAAATCCACGAAGCCTTACAGATTCTTAAAATTGACCGCTATATTCTAATGGGTCACTCCATTTCGGGCATTTACGCACTAGATTATGTGAATAAATATGAAAACGAAGTGAGTGCATTTGCCGGGATCGATAGCAGTGTTCCAAGGCAATATGGTGATAAGGTTGTTGAATCTCCGATACCTAATTCTGTAATTACACTACTCAAAGAATCAGGTCTAGGCAGATTGATAATGAAACTAAGTGCTGACCCATATGCTGCACTACCAGTTGATGATGAAACAAAAGAACAAATGAGAATTCTTTCTTACAAAAACTTTAGAAATCCAACTATTGTGAATGAAATAGAAAATAGATCTCCTAATTTTAAAGCAGCTGAAAATTTAACATTCCCAAAAAACCTGCCTGTTATTTTCTTTTTACAACCGAATAGTGCAGCGATTGAAGGATGGTCAACACTACATGAAGAGCAAGTAAAAGATTCTATACATGGAAAAGTGATGACATTTGAAGGAACACATTATTTACACCATACTCAATCAAAAGAAATCGCTGAAAACCTCAGGGTATTTATTGAAGAAGTAAAGCAAGACAGTAGATAATTTTTCCATGCTACGGCACCATGTACAAGCTTTCTTGCATGTGTGCTGTAGCATTTCTTTCGTATATGCCTATTTATTATTCACACACTCTTAATTGGATTATTTTTCTTCCGATAATTATATTAATGACAATTTCATTTGCTTAGTAGTTCATCGTAAATGACCAAGTTTCAATGGTTTCCGTTACTTCACCCGCCTGTACAAAATCTTTCATGGAGCACATGTCCCCAAATCAAGCAATCATCTGTTTTACAATGTTATCCTTAATTCGTTTAATACTCGTTGCTGATAAAGCCATATGTTGGCCTATCCAACGTTGCGAATCGCCGTCTAACATCCAATTCAGTACTTGAACCTCTCTGTCGCCAGTAACTCGTTCAATAAGCATTTGTACCTCTAATAGCTTCTTCTCATACTCTGCAACATGCTTTATATTTTTCGAACGTCTAATAGCATCTTGCATAATCGGATCGCCTACGCCACCTGCTGCCTTTGGTAGTGTAGCCTCGATACCATACTATGCCGTTTTTGCCCCTATAACCATTTCTGATCACATTTCTTTGATGGCGTTAACCATGTATTCTGTAATCATTGAATCTAATGCATCTGGTGTAATCGTTATTGTTCTTTTTTTAACATAGGTTTGCCCTCCTAATTTGTGTTATAATGCTAATGACTAAGCCATTATTCAAAGGGCATATACCAATTCGAGCTGTAGCGTATGCAAACGCTGCGGCTTTTTCATGTTATAATTTACACGAAATACATAATAAGGTAAATAAATGGACATGTTTACAGGATTATCACTTGGTAGATATCTGCTATATTTCATTCCACCGATGTTATTGCTACCTGTTGTAATGATAGGATGTGCAGTAATTTATAAAATTCTATTGGGAAATATTTTGCCTAAGAAGTTTTATAATTTTTTACTTGGTCCAATTGCCCTGCTAGAATTCTTTATTTAGGCTATCCCAATCAATATGGGATTTTCTGAGTTTTTTAGAGGTATATTTTAACCGCTCTTTTTCTATTCCAAAGGCAATTAACTATAAAACCCATATTATTTAAGCATATAAATAGTAGTGTTAAGCTAAACAAGTTTAACAAGAACCTCCTGAATTGTTACTTAGGGTCACTCACACTCAGTGACCCTTTTTTAGTTTCTTTACTCATATTGTTCATTAGTTTACTGTAGCGTGTGATGCTACAGCTTTTTTTATTTTTAAATTTATTTCACGGCAATTCACTATAAATATACAGCTATCTTGACATATTAATAGTAATGTGAAGCTAATTTAGCCTTACACATCCGAATCTTTTTACTAATGGTCACTTATATCCCAAGTGACCTTTTTTAGTTTCTTTACTCAAAAGTGCCCTATAGAATTGACTTCGGTCCAGATACAACA
Organism: Lysinibacillus fusiformis; assembly: GCF_003049525.1. Lineage (GTDB taxonomy): Bacteria > Bacillota > Bacilli > Bacillales_A > Planococcaceae > Lysinibacillus > Lysinibacillus fusiformis. The sequence goes on from NZ_PYWL01000011.1 coordinate 101,176, forward strand.
TGGCTAATTATAAGTATTGAAGTAATAATTTTTACTATATCTTCACTCCACCTTACTAATTGTCCAATCATCTGTATTCGATATGAATAAAATATTAATTAGAAAAGGAGGTGAATATAAAATGGCATCATTTGAAATTGGAGCGAGAAGTCTTTTCAACTTTAGAAATGAACGCTTTTTCCTATTAGTTGAAGATGAAATTACAATTCCAGATCAAGGTGTGGAGATTGATCCAGTTAATATCTATGAGATTGACCAACAAACTTTCAATTTTATCAGAGATGAAGGAGATACACCTGTAGTTGTACCACGTTTTAATCTTCCTCCTGTACCACCTGGATTTACATTAGAACGAAAATGTATTTTTACAGTCGATAATTCATACTTTGTCATCTATGATTTAGAAAATGGTACTGATAACAATGTTATTTTAAGAATCAGCGCAGCTTTATTTAACTCATTAAGAAATTCTGGCGTTCGTGAATGTGTTCCACAAGACTTCATTAATTAATAAAAAATCCAACATTCAGTAACATTTTTCTTTGATTTTGCTCACTCAAAAAAACCTTAAGCCATCTCTTCTTTTTAGAGATGGCTCAATACTTTAAATCTATACATGCTCTATGACTAGAACTATCACGTGTAATGCATACTAAAATCCTCTTTATATCCTCAGGCGAACACACCTCAAACAATCATTTTCAATGTTAGGATATGACTTTTAACTGTTGGTATAGAGTGAATACATACAGTGATACAGAATGTTAAGGAATTGATTGATTATTTTTTTCTTTAAGACTGATATATAATGATCCATTTGTTTGAACTTGTGCAAAATACACATCTTTTATGTTCTGGACATTTTGCTTTTTCAACTTCTTATTAAGCCAGTCTTCTGTTAATTCAAGTTCCACCAAATTTTCGACAATAAGTTGACCATCTGAGATGACCTCTGTTGGCAAATATATTGGAGGTGTAACGTCTGCTTTAACATCTTGCTTTGTAGCTGATTGAACTGGTGTTTTGTGTAAAACACTAAGCTTGCCATCTGTTTCAAGTATTGCAAATTGTATGTCTTGTACAGAAAAAACAGCTTGCTCCCTTAACATCATTGTTAGTTCGTCCATATGCAAACGGTTTTTCTTTAAAGCAGATTCTAAAATTAGACCATTTTGAATGACAATAGTCGGTTTATCATCAAAGAGTACACGTGCTTTTTTAGATTTTAATGTAATGATGGTTATTATAAATGTTAAAAAACACCACCATATTAACGATATTAGTCCATCTAAAAAGGGTGTTTCGGCGACTGCAGCGATTTGAGATGCAATAGAACCAATGGAAATCCCTGTTATATAATGAAAAAAAGTGAGTTGACCAAGTTGTTTCTTCCCAAGGATTCTGGCCAATATTAGTAGTGCTAAAAAGGATAATATGGTTCTAAGTGTCATTTCCCAAAAATTTAATGAAAAAAATGGTCCATACTTTATTCAACTCCTTAAATCTCTGTTGACTATTAGAATGGACATGAAACATCTTCTTATGCTAAATTTTTGAGAATTTGCATTTTGTACGACGATCAAATAAATTTTAAATGACAAAAGCCATCGAGAATGAACTTCTCAACGGCTTTCGTCAACAATATGAAAGAACATTTATGCAGGTGTACTTTCATTATTTCTTCTCGTTTAAAACATCTGGATAAACCATGGTATTAATCACTTCTCCACTTGATTCGTCATTAAAAATTACTGTCACTTTGTAATTCTCCACGTCTGCACCATTAAATAATTGATAGTACATACCCGTTAAAGCAAGCCCGACTGATGCCATTGTATCAAGACTACTTTCAAACTCTTTTTTGTTTACAGATACAGTGAATTCTGAAAAGGATTTGTTATATGTAATATCTTTGACAGATTTGAAATCATCACTAGCTTTAATCTTGTCTACATTTGCTAAAATACCTTCTTTTAAGCCTTTCATCATTTCTTCGTGCTCTGGTTTAGCCATTTTATAAGTTAAAGAACCATCATCATTTTTAATGATTTCTTTAATCCCACTATTTTTTGCCTTAGAAATAACAGAATCAATGTCCTGTCCTTCGAAAAATAAAGCGGGAATGGTTACTTCCACGTCCCCAGCTTTTTTTTGATCCTCACTACATGCAGCCATTAAAGCACCTAGTAATAAAAGTAATGGTAACATCCATTTTCTAGCCATTAAATCTCCTCCTCATACACAAATATACAGAATATGAAGGGATTTCACTATAACTATTACAAAAAAACATTTATTAATATAGAAAACACTTTTCATCGATCACTAGTATCTGTGTACAAATCAGTTAGATTCCTTCGACCTTTCATTCAAGATGACCATTCGTTAATAAATAGTAAAATCATATATTCAACGTATCTTTCTTTAGTAGTCATACTGAAACCGACTCTTAAGAATATTTCTATTAATCATTTTTATTTAACTCATTGAGAAATTCTGGTGTTCGTGAATGTATTCCTCAGAATTTCATTAATTAAGAATGCTATAAAAAACAAGTAATCAATTTGATATGCAGGATCTTTTCTTATTCTACAATCAGGCCATTTTCTTGAGTAACACATTTAAAGGAATCGTTATGGAGGAAAGAAACTGTTAAGATTTTCAATTAAACTAAAGAAGCAGGTTTTAGTTCAACAAGAAGTTAAAATATTATTGAGTTATATAAGCTACCAAAGGAAGTGTACAAGTGTTCTATTACTCAAAAAAGAAGAAAATACGAGGTTGGAAAAGACAGAAGAGAAAAATTGAAAGATGGAAGCAAAACGCAATAAATTTAGATATTCACTATTTAAGGAATTACCATAGAGAATACGAAAAATTATGGATTCATCCCTTTTATGCATGGGTACGAAAAAACCCTCCCAATTGGTATAATCAACTTTTACTTGATGCAATGATTGAAGTTTACTTGGAGTGGCATCAAAAAATGATGGATGAAAATGAAGAATTTTATTTAAAAATCTGGCTTTATGACCCTAATTTTATCAATTCACAGATAGTCGTTGCATATAGAGATTGTTTTGATTGCTATAATAAAGCCTTCAAAATAAGGGAAGAAAACAAGGAATTCCCTTTCAATAAATTTCATTCCTTGAGGGATAAGTTAGAAGAATTCCAATGGGATTTGCACATTGAGACTGATTATTACGATGAAAACGAATTGAATGAATGGTTAGAAGAAGGAGGTTTAACTGAAAAAGAAATGTCAAAAATTAAGGGAAAAGCCTATGAAACCATAAAATTTGAAAATGAATTTGGGGGTTTCCTGCAATATAGTCTCGACAAAGGAGATATTTGGATAGGGACATTAAAGAAGAAAGATAATACAGTAATTGTTTAACGAACAGGTGCTTTACTTTAACATGCAAAAGACAAATCACCGACTTGATTTCAACAATCGGGCGCAATTATTTAATAAAAAGATATTTACTCATTCTTTTTCCCTTTTCTTTCTACAAAAAAAGAGCAAAACCATAATGGTCTGCTCAGCATTTAAAAATGAGCGCTCGAAATCTGGCATTTCTTTATTCATTTATCGTACGCAAACATTTTATTTTGTATTTCTATATGGAATTGCTGTACATCAAGCTGATGAAGCTTGATGATATCTTCGGCTACTTGTCGAGCTTTCTTTTGTATCACATCATCTTTCTCTTCTGTTAAATTGATGATGATGTGGACAATTTCTGATGAAATCGTGTAATCGATGCTAAAGGAACCAACTTGTTGTGCAGTCATCGCTTCAAATAAATGAGCCATAACATCATTATAGCTAAGTCTGGTCGAGTTCATGGTCACAGGATCATAAAGATTTTTAATTGTCATTTGAAACGATATTGGATTTAAATCATTTTTTTGAATACATTCAAGCATCATTTCCTCTATTTTTTGTTTGGACAACTGATCTATCTTTTCAGGTGTTGACACAAGGAGCTCTATTTTTCTATTCGGCAGTACACCATAATCTACATAAAAGATATAAGATTCTTTTTGCAGGGCCATAGCAATATCACTCATTAGAAATTGGTAGTGCTGCATATAATCTATTAGTTCATCGTTAGTAGGTTGCGATAGAGAAACATTTGATTTCTCCGCATATTGAATAGGTATATTTGCAAAAAAGAAAAAGCCACCACAAACGATGATGGCAAGAAGAAACCATAAGGTAAATAGTTTTTTGATAAACATTTATAGCCCCCTTATTCGGGACTATATGCAAGTTCAGTACCGTAAATTACTGTAGAATTTTATAAAATAACACACGGTCTTGATTTTCGCCGCCATAACCACTATGGATTGACATATTTTCCATCACCTTGTCACCTTTCTCCATTCTGAACCCCATATTTGTGTGAAAGGCAATGGACACTTCGTTTATAGGTGATGTCACACACTTAACGATATTACGATGATACTGTTTCACCACATGGAAAAATACATCATACAACCTTTTTGCAATATTCTGTTTTCTGTAATCAGGGTGAACCCCTACAAAATGAATGAACGCTTCATTTGTGTTGGATTGCGATAAAAAGCCGACAAGAAAACCAATAATCTCGCCATCCTTTTCCATAATGAGGCTTGTGTTCGTAAAGTGATCGAAAAATAATTTAGGCAGTTTATCTGACATATTCCTTCCGCCCCACCACTCATTAATCACTGGCGATAACGTATAATAATCTGCACTCTGTAAACTACGAATATTCATGGTATCCTTCCTCCCTTTCAACTTCACCTTTAAATTGGTCAGCATTATAGAGAACACGCTACCAATGCATATGAGTTTAATTTGTCATTCGGATATCTCAGATGAATAACAACACTATACCCTCGATCTAAGATGTTTAATCATACTGTTATTTTACCCTACCAATTATTTCAATTTCAATATTTGCCTCAAATCTTTGCCATAACCAATGATTTTAATGTATGACTTAAAGTCTGTATGCGATTTGTCGTATCCGACATCTTCACTAAGAGGTGATTTTCGTCCTCCACAGAAAGCAATATATCACCTGTTGATGTGGCATTTTGCTCTGTCATTTTATTCAGCCTTTCAATTTGCATTTGAATTGCCTCAAACTGTGAGATGGCACTGCTTAATTCGTGCATGCCTCTCGTCAAATCTGTATTCGTTTGCGTAAATGAATCCTTTAAAATATTAAAGAAATGACTGACATCCTGTAAAAGCTGTTCCCCGTGCTGCAATGCTTTTTCACCATCATCAGAACGTTGATGAGCCTCCGTCGATTTCTCAAATAAGGTTTTCGTCACATTCGTAATACTGACTGTAATGGCTGCACTTTCCTCTGCTAGCTTTCGCACTTCTTCCGCTACAATAGCAAACCCCTTCCCATGCTCCCCAGCCCTAGCTGCTTCAATCGCTGCATTTAGTGCCAATAAATTTGTCTGCTGTGCAATATGTGTGATACCCTGCAACAAGCTATCCACTGTTTGTAAACTATTTTGAAGCTCGTTGACAGTTTCTGCGGTTGAACTCATCGCATGACTCATCACGCCCATTTGAGCCATTGCGTCTTGCATTTTAGCCCATCCTGCTAAAACCTCTTGTTGAAGTTCAGTAGATTTCACCACTGTGTCCTTTGAAATCGTCAAAGTTTCATTTACAAAATGAACAGAATCACTCATAGTGCCATGAATCATATGCAAGCTAGAAGCCTCTTGCTGAATACTTGCAGAAATATCCTCAGTCGCTACCAATATTTGTTTACTAGAGCTTGAAATACTTTGCATTGTTTGTTGGAATTGTGTCACATGCTCGTCCAATGCCTGGCTACTTTTCTCTATTTCCCGAAATATATTTTGTAATTGATTGAAGGAAGCTTGGACTTCATTTTGCTGAATTTCTGCATGTTTAATTAGCTCATTGCCCCATTTAGCTAATAAATAAAAAGCAATAATGACGCCGTTCATAATCGCTAGAAGTGTGACGAAAACAATGATGTCGTCAAACGGACCTAACAAAGATGACGAGTTGACCAAATATAAAATGATAAAACTAATATTAGTCAGTATTCCAAAAAACACGATTAATTCCTTTTTAAAATAAAGGGCAATAATAGCAATTGTGCACAGCAAAATATAATGTTTATTCAATGAAAAACTATCTAGTAAAAATAATGTAAACACTACGCTTGATGGAATAAGACCAAAGATAAATCCCTTCACATAAGTTTTAATCGGCAAGAAATAATTACACACCGCTAAAGCGATGACAGCTAGTCCGACAAATAAAAATAGTATTCCTTTTGATAGGATCATAGGTCCACAAATTAGAATGGCTAAAATCGATATTATTGCCAAATTAACTCGGTGCACCTTCCTTGTATCATAACGAATTTTGTTCTTCATAACGCTCCCCCTAAAAATGAATGGACATTCAGTTTAATTTTCTATTATTATATAGTATAACTACTACTTTTTGTAGCTAAAATTTGACTTTTAGAGCATATGTTTCACATTTTCGAAATTAAAGGGGGAAATTCATTTGAGTAGAGTCCAACAAATCGCCGCAAATTTTTATTGTATTGATACACATGATTTAAATAGGGAACAGCGAACAAGCTCCTATCTATTAATTGATGAAAAAATAACCTTAATCGAAACGTCTGCTAGTCCATCCGTTCCATACATTATGGAAGGATTGAAGGAATTAAATATTGCTTTAGAGGATATTCATTATGTCATTGTGACACATATTCATTTGGACCATGCTGGTGGTGCAGGATTATTTTTACAAAACTGTCCTCATGCAAAATTAGTCGTTCACCCAAGAGGATCGGCACATATGATTGATCCGAGCAGGCTTATTTCCAGCGCGAAAGGCGTTTATGGGACCGAATTTGACCGTCTTTTTGATCCGATTGTGCCCATTGATGCAGCACGAATTATTGAAGTAAGCCATGAACAACAACTCCATTTAGGACAACATCATTTAACGTTTTATCATACAGAAGGTCATGCCAAGCATCATGTTTCTATGCTTTATTCCGCTACTAACGGCCTTTTTGTGGGGGATACAACGGGTGTACGTTACCCAGAAATGGACGGTGAAGCAATAGATTTAATCATACCTTCCACTTCCCCAAACCAGTACAATCCTGAAACGATGGAGAACTCCATTCAATTGTACGAAAAGCTACAGGCGAGTGAATTATATTTTGGTCATTATGGGGCTTATAAAAATCCACCAGAGGCATACCGTCAAGTACGCTATTGGACACCTCTTTTCTTAGAAGAAGGCCGTAAAGCACAAGCAGCATCCAGCCAGTTCCAGGAACAAGTTCACTATTTGGATGCTCGCTTAAAAGAGCTTTTATTTAGCTATTTACAAGCAAATGATATACCGCCAAATCACCCTGTCTATCAAACCATCCCTTTCGATACCATTGTGTCATCGATGGGAATATTGGATTATTTAGAAAAAGTGAAAGCACAGGTACCACTTTAATCGTAAAAGGAGATGTCTCAGGCATCTCCTTTTTTATATGGATGAAAAGTCGCTTTCAATATAGAGAATTTATTCTTTTAAACGCTCTAAAACCACTTGAAAATCCTGTTGTTCTCCTACTTCTCGAAAGTATTTAAAGGGATTACTGATTTTCTTCATCCGCTCCATAACAGCAGGAATCGAAAAGTAATAAGGTTTTAAGTCGTCATTAACCTCTTCCCAATGGAGTGGCGTTGCGACTAAGCCTAATTCATTTCCACGAGTGGAGTATGGGGCAATAATTGTCTTGCCTTCAGCATGCTGCACATAGTCTAAATATAATTTATTATGACGATTCTTTTTCAAGCGCTCAATCGTATATAGATGTGGCTTTTGCTGGCATAAAAAACGACAAACAAATTCAGTAAAGACACGAACTTCCTCATAGGTAAATTTGTTTGCAGGTAACGGGATATAGAGCTGTAAGCCTTTCCCGCCCGAAGTTTTGACAAATGATTGTAGCTGAAAGTAATCAATAATTTCTTTTAAATCTAGAGCACCTGCAATCGCCAAAGAAAAATGGTCCGTTGAAGGGGGATCTAAATCAAAGACAATCTCTGTCGGATACATGGTTTGTCGCGTTTGAAATGGAATGTGCAATTCTAATGCCAATTGATTGCCCAGCCATAACAATGTTTCAAGATTATTACAGACAATATAATCAATCTCATCCATCATCGCAGTGGCAACAAAGTTAGGTAGTTTATCTGGTCTACTCTTTTGATAAAAGCTTTCCCCTGGCACACCATGTGGATAGCGTATTACTGTTAATGGTCGATCTTGAAGAAATGGCAACAAGTATGGCGAAACACTTTGTAGATACGATAAATAATGATCCTTTGTCACACCTATTTCTGGCCATACAGGTTTGTCGGGATGTGTAATGGGAACTGTTTCAGGAATAGGAAACAGTTGACGCTGCATATGCTGCCATTGACAACTATATGGTGATAATTCCAATCGAAAGGCATGAAATTTTGGCTCGCGGAGCTTACTACCATCAAAATCTATGCAGGCAATATCCACACAAATAGAGGGCGCTAGCGTCCATAATTCTTTCTTACGTTGCCCTTGAGCCTGGAAAAAAGCAACGAGTGTTTGATGCTCTTCCTCCTTCATGCCATGTTTAAATGTAACGACCTCTCGTAAATGTCCTTCATCATAAATCGAGCCTTGAAAATAACCATTACTATGATCATATTGCGTCACAATGACCGACACATAACGCCAGTTTTTAATTTTCAACCAATGGCTTGAACGTGTGTTATCTAGCCATTTACTTGTTCTCTTCTTTGCAACCATTCCTTCCCCATTGTAGACCTTGATCGCCTGCCATAAAATCTTACTTTCCTCACTAGCCTGCACAATTTGTATGGCACTTCTGTCTTCATAATCTACATTTGGAAGCTTTACCTTTGCCGCTAGCCTCGCCAATTGCTCTTTACGAGTTTTTAAATAACGATTGCTGAATGATTCCCCTTTCAACGTTAACACATCAAACACTAGAAGCCGCATCGGAAAAGCTTGTGCATGTTTGGCAATGACATCTTGATTTTGCATTCTCCCTCTTTGTTGAACAACTAAAAATTCACTTTTATATGAATTGTTTAAATACACTAGCTCCCCATCAAAGGTGAGTGGTAAAAATGCTTTTACAGAGGCATATATTTGGTGACAATACTCTATAATTTCAGGAAAAGAATGATTTAAATTGCGTCCATTTCTACTAATAAGCATCGGTTGTTCATCCCATAGTAAGAGGCATCGAAAGCCATCATATTTCGTTTCATAAAGCCACTCATCCCCTAATGGAATGTCATTTGTTTCTGTTAAAAGCATTGGTTTCATGACACAATACCTACCTTGCTTTTTATCTACAGTGTTTGACGATTTCGATTTACGATACATAAAAAACTGCAAAATATATCATAGTAAGAAAAACGAGGTGACAATTATATGCATACAGTATGGAAAGGAAGCATTTCCTTTGGACTTGTCAATATCCCAGTAAAGCTTCATGCCGCTACGGAAAACAAAGATATTAAACTGCGACAGCTCCATAAGGAATGCCATACACCAATTAGCTATAAAAAGGTTTGCGAAGGCTGCAATCAAGAAGTAAAAGATGAGGATATTGTAAAAGCATATGAATATACAAAAAATAAATTTGTCGTACTGGATCAAGATGATTTAGAGAACCTACGAAAAGAAAATGAAGAGAAAGCCGTAGAAATTATCGATTTTGTACAATTAACGGAAATCGATCCGATATATTTTGAACGCACCTATTTCCTATCCCCTGATTCTACTGGTGCTAAAGCCTATTCGTTATTGCGCAAAACGTTAGAGCAATCAGGTAAAATTGGCATTGCTAAAATCATTATTCGTTCAAAAGAACAGCTTGCGGTCGTGCGAGTGTATCAAAATGCCCTCGTGATGGAGACCATTCATTATCCTGATGAAGTAAGAAGTGTTGGTGATGTCCCGAATATTCCAAGCGAGCAAGACGTTGTACCAAAGGAATTAGAGACAGCTCTAATGCTTGTCGACCAATTAACAACCACATTTAACCCAGAGAAATATACTGATGACTACCGGAATGCATTGCTGGAATTAATCGAAGAGAAGAGAGCAACCAATATGGTAGCCACGAGCGATCAGCAACGACCAGTTCCTGACAATGTCACAGATTTAATGACAGCGCTACAGGCATCCTTAGATAAAACGAAAAAGCCTACGACAAGAAAGCGTACAACACGCACAAAGAAAAATGCCTAAACAAGAAGCGTATCCATTCAGCGGGATACGCTTTTTATTGGTTGGAACTGACGAAAATAATTTTCTACATCCTTTTTATGCCGAACGACTACTAGTTTACCTACTATGTCTTCCTGATTGCTAAAAAATTTAGGCTTCCCCACCTTCTCAAAACGTTTATTCCATCGAAACATTTTAAAAAAAATCGAAAAGGTTGGCTCATAATGGGCTTTTTCAATCCCTATTTTTTGTTTAAAAAATCTCTTAATAATTCGAGCAGTACGAATTTTATAAGGCGTATCCAAAAAGATGATACAATCCGCTTGCTGGAAGCTTTGTGTCACCCATTCCTCTTGATGAATTCCTTCAATAATCCACCCATCCGTTTGGATAATACTTTGTAGATATTCCTGCCTTTCTTGCTCCGTCCTTCTCATATCCCCCGATGGTTTGCGAATCCAAACGACATTGTCTAATTCATGAAAAGGAAGCTGAAGAGTTTTGGATAATGATCGTGCTAATGTTGTTTTCCCACTACCAACAGAGCCAATAATATGTATTTTTTGCGGAAATTCCATTGCCATTGTAGCATCACCTCTCGTGTATCTTTGTAGAAATTTTACCTTTATTATACAATGATTTAAATAATAGAAAATAGGAGGACAAGATGAAGCCACACAATTTCGAAAATAATTTACAGACTTATAATAATCCATCCGATTATGACGCTCTCTATGCCAACTATCAAGACGACCATCACTATATTCAACGCTATCTTGGTACGAAAAAAGACCCCATTATTGAATTAGCCTGTGGCACTGGCCGGATTGCTATTCCATTAGCTACTCATGGAATTCCTGTCTTTGGGATTGACCTTCATGAAGGGATGATTCAGCATGCTATCGAAAAAGCACAAAAACAAAATGTAGAAGTACAATTTATCGTACAAGATTGTACACAGCTACAACTGCCTATCACTACAAAATTTATGTATATGACAGGCAATTCATTTCAACATTTTTTAACGAATGACAGTCAAAACGCCTTATTGCAATCTGTTAAAAAGCATTTACAGCCAGGTGGCGAGTTTCTCTTCGATACAAGAAATGCTATTTTAAATGAGCTTTCAGTCATTGATGAATATGAGGAACAAACGGTCACTAGCAATGGTAAACAACGAATCACCTTCCATCGTGAGGAATATAACCCTGTCACGCAAATTTTAACGTGCCATGCCGTCCATCAACAAGGTGGAAAAACCTACGAGGATTCCATTTTACTGCGCTATACATACCCACTGGAAATGATGAGACTATTACAGCAAAATGGCTTTGAATTGATACACCTATATGGTACATGGCAGAAACATGAATATCATGCACAAAGTCCCTCTATGATTATTCATGTACGTTCACTATAGATAAGAACATACATTCCTTCCTCATGTTATCATACAAGAAAAACTAGGAGTCTATATTATATGCTGACAATTTATGACCGTATGGTGCAGAAACAAATTACAGGGCTTAGTCTTGCTTTTATTAAACATGGAGAGATTCAAAGAACTGAGTGCCTTGGAGTGTTAGAAATTGGGTCAATGGATTATGTAAATGAGGAAACCATTTTTAATGCCTGTTCGATTAGTAAATTATTGACAAGCATTTTAGTGCTAAAGCTAGCAGAGCAAGGAAAAATCGACTTAGATGAGGATATTAATCGTAATCTTCTCTCTTGGAAGTTGCCAGAGAGTGAGTATACGCGGGCAAAAAAAGTGACAGTACGAAGCTTATTAAGTCATCAATCTGGTATTGTTGATCCAGCAGATAGCTTTTCTCCCCTACATTCTTTGGCTCAATGGCCATCAATGAAGGATTTATTACAAGGTGCAACGCCTTATTGTCAGAGTCCAATCGTAAGCACACTTGAACCCAATCAAAAATTTCATTATTCTGATGCAGGCTATTGCATCATTCAATTGCTAATTGAGGAAGTCACAAACACGCCCTTTTCTTCTCTCATGGACGACCTAATTTTTCAACCATTAGCTATGCATCACAGCTTTTTTTCATCTTCACTCCCAATAGCTCATACAGCAAGTGGGCATCATAAGGATGGTACTAGAACGATACCAAGCCACCCGTTGTATCCTTATTATGCAGCATGTGGCATTTGGACGACACCCTCGGATTTGGCTAAGTTGTTAATCGATATGATGCAAACATTTAAAGGAAAAGGAAAACTAGGTCTGACAGCTCCTACCATGCATGAACTCATGCATGCACAAGGTTGTAATGAATCTGTAGGGCTTGGCGTATTTCTTGATGGCCAAGGTGAACAAGTTGAAATTTCCACTTTAGGCTGGGGTGTTGGCTATCAGTGCATGCTAGTTGCTTACCCCTATTTAGAAAAAGGCTTTGTTGTAATGTCTAACACGGATTCAGGTGTCCATCAAATGCAAGGAATTATGGGTGATATTTACCGCTCCTTTGTCTTGTCGGTTTAACGAAAGGTGAATGACTATATAAGATGTCTTACATTTATATAAATGATCCCATGAAAAAAAGGATAGATTTTCATCATCTATCCTTTCCTTTTAATCCATAGTATCTTACGCTTCTTTCTTCACCTTGTAATGCATTTGAACCATTTGACCGTATCGCTTTATCTCAAGCAGTTTTAAATCTTCAAAAGGTCGGGGCTGTTTAAATAATGGAATACCTGCCCCTAATAAATGTGGGGTAATGGTGATGATCCATTCATCAACCAACTGCTCCTGTAAAAAAGCATCCAATATATCAGCACCACCGACCATCCAAATTTTTGTGCCTGGTTGTTGTGTTAAATTCTTAGTAAATGCCACCAAATCCCCTTGAACAAACTCCACATGCTCAACTTTTCCCGTTTGAGATTCGCTGAACACATAACATTTCTTATCAGGGTATGGGAATGTATCATTATGTTCCATGATATAATCATATGTTCGTTTTCCCATTATAACTGTATCAATTGTTTGATACATATCCGTATAGCCATTATCCCCTTCTCCCTCTGTTTCTTCCAGCCACTGTAAGTCACCATTTTCTTTCGCTATAAACCCATCTAAACTTATTCCGATAAATACCACTATTTCTCGTGACATTATGTCAGCTCCTCTTCTTTTGAAAATCTTTTGTACAACGTCTATACTAAACATAAAACATGACAACTATTGACATGTTTAATTAAAAAGGTGAAAAAATATGTCCAAGGCTAAACGATTAATTGATATTTTGTTATTTGTCAGCGCTAAAAAGCAATTTACAGCCCAGGAAATTGCCGATGCCTTCAACATTTCGGTACGAACTGTACATCGCTATCTGTTAGATTTAAGTGATATGGGGCTACCAATTTATGCGGAGCAAGGAAGAAATGGTGGATATACAGTGCTTTCAAGTACAATCCTTCCCCCTATTTTATTTACAGAGGAAGAAGCGGTCGCTATTTTCTTTGCGTTCCAATCGTTGCACTATTATCGTGATTTACCTTTTAATACGGAAATGAAGTCCGTGTCACAAAAACTATACGAATCCTTGCAGAAGGAGGCTCAAAAAAAGGTAGGTAGTTTGCAATCCTATATAGCCTTTTGGAACCCTAAACGCGCTATATCTACACCACTATTATCAGATGTATTAGAAGCGATTATTAACCATTCACAATTAGACATTCAATATGAATCAAAATCAGGCATCACAACTAAGCATGTCCATCCCATTGGGGTGTATGCGCATGACGGCTTATGGTATATGCCTGCCATTCATTTACAAACAGAAAAAACCCTTCTATTTCGAGTCGATCGCATTCATTCAATGCATGTAAGCGATAAAGGCTATGAGACAACTGTTCATTTACAACAATGGCTAGAGAGTCCCCATGAACCTCAGCAGCCTATACGCTTACATGTTGAATTAACTAGAGAAGGTGTAAGACAGTGCAGAAGTGAGCCAAACTTTGAGAAGGTATTGGTTACTAATAGCAATGGAACTGGCTATATCGATATGATGATTGATCAAGGAGAGATTCACTTTATTAGCTCCTTTTTTTATCGCCTAGGTCCGGATGCGATTGTCCAAGAGCCGCTTGAATTAATTCAGCTTTTGCGGAAACATGCGCAAACCATATTAGCGACATACCCTCTGGACAGCTAATTCCTATATGACGATTTTGTAAGATTCACGTAACCTTCATCGTTACTAATTTTTAGGAAATGTCTTTATACTTGGTTGTAAGGAGGAGATAACGTTGCAACCAACCGACAACAACAAACGTATTGATACATTAGATTACTTAAGAGGATTTGCCTTACTTGGTATTATTTTAGTAAATATCCCTGCATTGATGTGGATTGCACCACCCCAATTAGCTAGTGATATTGCCTATAGTCAATTTCTTACACTTTTTATAGAAGGTAAATTTTTCATTATATTTTCATTTTTATTCGGGATCGGATTTTATCTTTTTCTTTCCCGTGCAATGGCTAGAAACGATAGAGCCTATGTTTTATTTAGTCGCAGACTTCTGATCTTATTACTAATGGGTATTATTCATTTCTTTTTTCAACCAGGAGAAGCTTTAACTGTCTATGCCATCTTTGGCTTTTTAGCTTTACCTTTTTATAAAGTGCGGAAAGAAATTAATTTGTTAATTGGGCTCATCCTATTAGCCCTTACAGCTTATTTTGGAATGAAAATCGTCATGCCCTTCCCACTAATTTTACTAGGTTTAGCTGCTGGCCAATATCGCCTATTTGAAAATATCCCACTACATGGAAAGAAAATTCTGCTAGCGACAATTGTCATGTTCCTTGTTAGCATAGGTAGCTGGTTGTATCAATGGCAGTATGTCCCTACAGCCAATGTGAATATCGATCAATTATCCAAAATTCAGCTAGAAGAGCATATTACGAATATGGAGCAATTTGCGTTAATTGGATTACAGTTTAGTCCGTTTGTTTCAGCGTTTTACATGGGAGCCATTATCCTATGTCTACAAAGTGCACTATTCCAACAACTATTATCACCATTAAAGGCTTATGGACGCATGGCTTTAACGAATTATTTAGGGCAGACAGCACTCATTTTAATCATTGGTCATACATTCCAACTAATCGGGCAACTTCGATTCATCGAGTCACTATGGATTTGTCTAGGTATTTATGTTTTCCAATTGATTTGTAGTAAGCTCTGGCTACACTATTTCCGCTTCGGACCAATGGAGTGGCTGTGGCGAATGGGGACCTATTGGACAGTCCCTCCCCTAAGAAAAAGAAAAGATTCTTAGCCAAGGATATATACCTATCAACCTAAAGTGAAACGTCATATATTGGTAATGTACCCTACTCGCTTTCCATCTTTGCTCATATCTTCAGCAAGATACACATCCCCATTTTATTTGGTCACTTATTTTTCAATAAGTGACCTTTTTTGGCTGCTATTCACCTTTGTTGCTCTGCACCTGTCTCTTACAGCATGCATACTATGTAAGTAATACCCTTTTTTGCAGGGAGGATTTTATGAAAACTAACAAAGGCTATCGGAGTAGTGAAGGAACTGAATCAGTGAGTCAAGCAGCTAAGCTGGCTGTTATTGCGGGAGCCATCACAACACTAGGTGATGCACTAGCGACCATTGCAGCAGGTCTTGCTTTGGAAGATGAGTTAAAGGAAAACGAAAGTAAAAATAATGATATTGATAAACTGCAAAAACAAATTGACGATTTAAATTATGAAATGAAGCAATTAAAAAAAATGTTCCGATAGTGGTGGCAATGGACGAAAAAAGACGACAATATTCAACTGATATTGTCGTCTTTAAATTGTACAATGATAAAGTTAAGCAAGTGAATGTCACTACTGGTGGACACTTTCCGCAAACGGGACCGCCCTTCGTTCCAATCATCCTCGTAAAAATAAACGTTTAAGGTGATCAACGATATTAACGAAGCATCAAATTATTTAGCCGCCCAAATTTCAAGCTCTATTTTAATTTCTGGTAAACCTAGTGCCGATACGTAGGCTATGGTCATGGATGGATAGGATTCTCCAAACATACATTCCCATTGCTCATAGAAATGATCCCAATCTATTTCCTCCGTAGCCCAAATATTGACCTTTACAATGTGAGTGGCATCCATTCCCTCTGAAGCTAAAATTGTTTCAATATGTTGAAAGGTATTTATAATTTGTTCCCATAATGTCTGTGGTAATTGATCATCTTGGCCCAAACCAATTTGACCTGAAAAAGCATACATTGTCGCATCTTTTGGAATAATTGTGACATGACTATATTTCCCGACAGGTTTAGGTGCCTGCATTGGATTTTTACGCACTAGTTTTGATTTCATGTTGAATCTCCTTTAGGTTTTTTGTTTTTTTCTAAAAAAGGACAGACTTATCCCTTAATCAACTATTCTAGAAAAAAACAGCTGTGGAGAATCCAATGCCCATGCTTAAAAAACGTATAGATCTTTTTTTCATAAGCCTTCTCCCCCTCTACCTAAAGTTATTTCCATGTTACCATTTCTATCCGTATATTTTCAATTTATAACTGAAACTATTCAGGAGTTTCTTTTTATGATCTTTCAGGCAATTAACTATTTAACGATAGCGAACCTAACATATAATTAATAGTGTAAAGCTAAATTAGCCTTACACCTCCGAATTGTTACTAGGGTTACTCCATCCCAAGTGACCCTTCCTTTTTTCATAATTAAAACTAGGTGCTCTCTTTTTGGAGTACCTAGTTTTTGTTAATATGCGTGTTCATCCATAGAATATCATGTCAACCTCTACAATTTTTCAACAAACTACCTTTAAGTGCGGTATGCATAGTTACCATGTTAGTACTAAATAAAAACGGAGAGCGATTCTCTATGTACAGCCATAATAATCTTTTCTCTTTTTACAGTTACATGGTATATAATTTACAAAATAAGTAAATGATGTGTTTTGTAAGGGGGAAATCGCTATGAACACTAATGTGACTAAACCCTTTATTCCATCCCCTAGTTCATAGCGATTACCATTCTTAAAAAATACAGGTCTCCTTAGAGTACCTGTTTTTTGTTATAGTTTTTAGGACAATACCCTTTACTACATGTTGACAAGCATAACTAAAGGACTTGCAGTGATTTCGACTTCAAGTCCCTTGATAGTATCTTGTTATTTTTTTATACTTTCTTTAATTTCTTCTAATAATTTTGTTTGTCTTTTAAGTTGCTTAGTCGTACTAATAGCAAACCAAATGATAAAAACAATCGGAATTATGTAAAACAACAGTCCTAAAATTGAAAATAAACTAAAAATAATATCTCCACTATTATATTTATTCAAAACCAAAAATCCCCCTATCTTTTCTATCTATAAAGAAAAGCTTAGCATACTCGAGCTGGATTTGGCATAAAAATGGAAAAATCAATGTCATATAACTATTACTCAATACAGGCTACTCACTTTTCCCATAAGAAGCGAGTAGCCCTCTACTACAAAGAATTAGCCTGAAATAAGACGTTTTTCTTTTATTGCTCCCACTTGACCGAGAATTAAGGCACCGAACATTTGTATAATCGTCTTCACAATAATTTGTCCTAAAATAGCGGCTGGTACTGCTTCCCAAGGTAATATATTGGCTCCAAGTGGACTCAAACCAATGACAACGAAAATTGCGGAATCTAGAAACCCTCCAACGATTCCACTGTATAACACTCGCCAAGCCATTGGTAATTTCAGTCGAGTATAGATTTCAGTATCAGCTGTTTCAGCGACAACAAATGAGACAGCCGATGCTACCACAATTAAAAGTGTATCCCCCAGTATGAATGACACGACTGCTGATAAAATTAAAGCTGCACTAATAAATATATACGTCTTTGCTCGTCCATATTTATTTTGCACAAGGTCGCGAAAAATAAAGGTCGCCCCAATTAAAAGCGTCCCCATGGGAACAATAAACATCCCAAACTGCAATGGCGCAAATGCCGCCGTTACTACATTAGCGATGACAATCGATAATAAGTAAAATAAAATTCTCAACCTACTACTCCTCCAATAAATGTATAGACATTTTGTAATGGCACACTATACACCTCTTTTATTTCCCCATACAAGGGCATGTAGCTGTGGCAATACTTTGACATCTTTTAATTCATCATCTTTCATCACTCTACCAATCAATGCATGATATTTTTCTAATAAATCGTTTATTAATCGTGAATTGTCAATCGTTGTGAGATCATCATTTCCAACTTGCAGATAAAAAGGAATCCTTGGAAATCGATGATGAATTTGTTTGGCAAAATCATAATCCTCTTGATTAAAAACGACTATTTTGAGTGAAATATTGTGATTCCTATTTCCCCTTTTAAGTTTGTCTAAAATATCAGCGAGCACCGAATGGTCAATGGTCATTCCTGAACTAGGTGGCTTTGGTGAAATTGTCAATTCATCAATGTCATACATCCAGTTTTGCCACCTACTGCCCTGTGTTTCCACTCCGATCTTTATGCCGTTTTCTTTTAAAATGGCAATAAGCGCTTCTAAATTGGGATAAAGGGCTGGATTGCCACCTGAAATCGTAACAAATGAAAAGCCATGCCCTCCAAGGCGCTTCAACTCAGACCAAATCTCTCCCGCTGTCATTTGAACGATAAGATGTTTTCCGCTCCCGTCCCAAGTAAATGCAGAATCACACCAAGAACAGGAATAATCACAGCCCGCCGTTCTTACAAACATGGTCTTTTGGCCAACTACCATTCCCTCACCTTGAATTGTAGGTCCAAAAATCTCGATAACAGGTACCTTACTCAACCTCCATCCACTCCCGTCTTGCTTCTGCATAACTTGTCGGAGTTTCATAAAGCCTGATAAACTCTACGCACGCACCGTTTTCTCTTTGTTCTTCATGCAAGGCCTCTACCAATTTTTCGTATATCCAAACAACGATATTTTCTGCTGTCGTATTCATAGGTGGAAGCGTTTCGTTTAAATAACGATGATCCAAATGAATGTCGATTTTTTGTTTCCATATTTTTTTGATATCGCCAAAATCAATCATCAAGCCACGTTCATCTGTATATCCGCTCAGTCCCAATACGACACGATACGTATGACCGTGTAAATTTTTACATTTCCCCTCATATTGATGTAAATGATGAGCAGCATCGAAGGTAAATTCTTTACTTACAAGCACACGCTTAGCATGATAGTTCAATTGATTGCTTTGAATATCTTCACCCATTTTTTGGAGCTTATCGACAATTTTAAAATCTAACATGCCTAAAACTCCTTCCTATTGCTTAAATAATCATCAAGCCCTTTTTTTCGCAGTTTACAGGCTGGGCATTCCCCACAACCATCTGCTATTACACCGTTATAGCAAGTCAATGTTCTCTCCCGAACAAATTCAAGTGCCCCAAACTGATCAGCAAGCTCCCATGTCTGTGCCTTATCTAGCCACATCAGCGGCGTATCAATCACAAAGGAATCATCCATCGATAAATTTAACGTTACATTCAAAGACTTAATAAAAACGTCTCGGCAATCCGGATATCCGCTAAAATCTGTTTCGCATACACCAGTTATGATATGCTTAGCTCCTACCTGGCTCGCTAAAACGCCCGCGAATGAAAGAAAAAGAAGATTCCGTCCAGGTACAAACGTCGATGGAAGCTCCCCATTTTTACCGTCTTCCACCTTAATGTCTTGCCGTGTTAATGCATTCGGAGCGAGCTGATTTAGGAGAGACATATCAAGAATGTGGTGCTTGATACCGAGCTCCTCTGCTATCAGCTTCGCACAATCAATTTCTAGACGATGCCTTTGACCATAATCAAAAGTGACTGCCTCAATCTCTGCAAAACGTTCTTTTGCCCAGAACAAACAAGTTGTACTGTCTTGACCTCCACTAAATACAACAATTGCTTTTTCCTGCTTCATCCATAAAAACTCCCTTTGATTGAAAAAACAGCACTCTAAGAAAAAGTGCTGCCTTCCCCTTAGTTTTTTTAAGAGGGTAGCTAAAAACCTCTTTTTAATTGAACTTACCAATTCCTCATTTATCGATTATCAATTTTTTCCGGATTAAGATCGTGGTTCATTAAACGATAACTTGCGATTTCCTCGTATTTAGTTCCTGGCATCCCATAGTTACACCACGGATCAATTGAAATCCCCCCACGTGGAGTAAATTTCCCCCAAACCTCGATATATCGTGGGTCTAGTAATGCAATTAAGTCATTCATAATGATATTAACGCAATCCTCATGGAAATCACCGTGATTTCTAAAGCTGAATAAGTACAACTTTAGTGATTTACTTTCAACAATTTTTTTGTCCGGAATGTACGAAATGTACATCGTTGCAAAATCAGGCTGATTGGTAAGCGGGCATAAACTAGTGAACTCAGGACAATTAAACTTGACGAAATAATCCCGATTGGAATGAAGATTATCCACTGCCTCCAATACCTCAGGGGCATACTCAAATGAATATTTCGTCCCTTGATTACCTAATAATGTTAAATCCTGCAGTCCTTCTTCATGGCTTCGACCAGACATAAAAAAACCTCCTTGTTAAATGTTTCCCAACACTTTTCAAGAGAGGCTTCACCCATTCGTCTATTCAAACATACGTCTAAACATAAAAAAGCCACGTCCAATATGAACTGCCCCGTAAAAGTTAGACATTAATCTAACTTTTACGGGGGTTTTTTTATGACAAAAGTAAGTGTTGAACAACGTATTCAAGCAGTTCAACGATATTTAAATGGAAATGAAACTTTGATCGAAATTGCGAATGATATCGGTGTGACAGCTCAGATTGTCAGTGAATGGGTTCGCCGTTATCAAAAAAATGGCGTAGAGACTTTCTTAAAGTCCTATACAAACTATTCAGCTGACTATAAAATGAATGTACTTAATTATATGAACGAGACAGGTACATCTTCGAGAGACA
>NZ_PYWL01000012.1 GCF_003049525.1 Lysinibacillus fusiformis
TCCCATTACGCAAGTAAGTAAGATCCCTCAAAGACGATGAGGTAGATAGGTTCGAGGTGGAAGTGTGGTGACACATGGAGCTGACGAATACTAATCGATCGAGGACTTAACCAAAAAAGTTTGAAACATTCAATGAACCGTTTATCCAGTTTTGAAAGAATAAAATTATTATATTATACTTGTAATTTCGATAAAATATGTTATAATAAGTATTGTCTTTCAAATAGTCTAGTGATGATGGCAAAGAGGTCACACCCGTTCCCATACCGAACACGGAAGTTAAGCTCTTTAGCGCCGATGGTAGTTGGGGGCTTCCCCCTGTGAGAGTAGGACGTCGCTAGGCTGTATACTAAAATTATTCCGAAGTAGCTCAGTTGGTAGTAGCACCTGACTGTTAATCAGGTTGTCGCAGGTTCGAGTCCTGCCTTCGGAGCCATTCTTGGAGAGTTGTCCGAGTGGCCGAAGGAGCACGATTGGAAATCGTGTAGGCGGTTAACACTGTCTCAAGGGTTCAAATCCCTTACTCTCCGCCAGCACTTTTAATTATTCCAAACGAAGGCCCCTTGGTCAAGTGGTTAAGACACCGCCCTTTCACGGCGGTAACACGGGTTCGAATCCCGTAGGGGTCACCATTCATTTTTATACCCAGATGGAGGATTAGCTCAGCTGGGAGAGCATCTGCCTTACAAGCAGAGGGTCGGCGGTTCGAGCCCGTCATCCTCCACCATTTTTAAAAACAACATATATCATTATCGCGGGGTGGAGCAGTGGTAGCTCGTCGGGCTCATAACCCGAAGGTCGTTGGTTCAAATCCAGCCCCCGCAACCAAATGGTCCCGTGGTGTAGCGGTTAACATGCCTGCCTGTCACGCAGGAGATCGCCGGTTCGATCCCGGTCGGGACCGCCATTTTTTATAGTATATGGGTCAGTAGCTCAGTTGGTAGAGCATTAGATTGAAGCTCTAAGTGTCGGCGGTTCGATTCCGTCCTGACCCATCATTTTTTTGCCGGTGTAGCTCAGTTGGTAGAGCAACTGACTTGTAATCAGTAGGTCGTGGGTTCGACTCCTATCGCCGGCACCATTTATTCCCGGAGGGGTAGCGAAGTGGCTAAACGCGGCGGACTGTAAATCCGCTCCTTAGGGTTCGGCGGTTCGAATCCGTCCCCCTCCACCAGTTTTTATCAAATAGGGGCATAGTTTAACGGTAGAATAGAGGTCTCCAAAACCTTTGATGTGGGTTCGATTCCTACTGCCCCTGCCAATTAAATTTTATGGCGGTTGTGGCGAAGTGGTTAACGCACCTGATTGTGGTTCAGGCATTCGTGGGTTCGATTCCCATCAGTCGCCCCATTTAACTTTAAAATAAAACAAAATAATATTAATAATGGCGGTTGTGGCGAAGTGGTTAACGCACCTGATTGTGGTTCAGGCATTCGTGGGTTCGATTCCCATCAGTCGCCCCATTTTTATATATAATTATCTTTTGGGGTATAGCCAAGCGGTAAGGCAACGGATTTTGATTCCGTCATGCCCTGGTTCGAATCCAGGTACCCCAGCCATTTATTGCGGAAGTAGTTCAGTGGTAGAACACCACCTTGCCAAGGTGGGGGTCGCGAGTTCGAACCTCGTCTTCCGCTCCAAGTATGATGGCGGCATAGCCAAGTGGTAAGGCACAGGTCTGCAACACCTTTATCACCGGTTCAAATCCGGTTGCCGCCTCCATATTTTTACTGCTAATCGGTTTATCCGATTTTTTTTATCTCCATTATGCCGGTGTGGCGGAATTGGCAGACGCGCACGACTCAAAATCGTGTTCCTTTGGAGTGTCGGTTCGACCCCGACCACCGGTATCATAAAATCGTTGATTTGACGGGCGTTTCATGCGTAAGCATGAGGCGCTTTTTTACGTTCTATACGTATAATGTGCGCCAAATTAGTCGTTAGCATGTACGCTATCAGACCGTTTTCCTTAAATACTAAGGAAGGCGGTCTTTTTCTATGTCTAAGCGTAATAACGAATTAGTAGGACGGGAACTCGATCTCGTGAGTCGTTCGGTATCAATGCAGGTGACTACGTTTGATGAAGCGTTAGCGGTATTTATAAAGGATGCGAAGCGACGTGGCTTGCGAGAATTTACGATTACTTACTATCAACGTGAACTAAATCACTTCCGTACGTTCTTAGTCAGC
Organism: Lysinibacillus fusiformis; assembly: GCF_003049525.1. Taxonomy (GTDB): domain Bacteria; phylum Bacillota; class Bacilli; order Bacillales_A; family Planococcaceae; genus Lysinibacillus; species Lysinibacillus fusiformis. The sequence continues at coordinate 2,191 of NZ_PYWL01000012.1, forward strand.
GTAGGTCATTCGCTATTTATTCACGACGTACAGCGGAAGCACCTAGAGGAGTTAGTCGAGGATATGCAAGTACGCGGTCTCCGGACAACAACGATAAACTCAAAACTACGTGCAATTCGAGCGTTCTTTCATTGGTTACTCGAAAATAAATATTTGGCCGTAAATGACCTGGCGAAGTTTCCGTTAGTCCGTGATCGTAAGAACAACGTTGAAACGTTTACAGTCAAACAATTACATGCGCTATTCAATGCGACGGACAAGCGTACATTCACTGGCCAGCGAGACTATACGTTTATGATGCTACTGCTCGAAACTGGCATTCGTTTAAATGAAGCTTGCGGTATTTTAGTAGAAGATGTGAAGCTATCAGAAGGTCTCGTATTTATTCGTAATACGAAAAATCATTATCATCGCTATGTACCAATACAAGCGAAAATGAAGGAGCAGCTTCGGCGGTATCTTCAATTAAGAGGGACATGCGAAACAGATGCGTTATTTGTCACCTTAGAAGGTACAGGAATGAAACGTAATTCTCTGCAGAAGATAGTCGCTCAATACGGTAATAAGGCAGGCATAAAGGGCGTCAGATGCTCGCCTCATACAATGCGTCATACATTCGCAAAGCTATCCGTTATGAATGGCGCCGGAATCTTCGAATTACAAAAGATACTCGGCCATTCAACGATGGAGATGGTAAAAACTTATGTAAATCTATTTTCAACGGAAGTCCATGACAAACATCGTGAGTTTAGTCCGTTAAATAATCTTTAGACAAAAAGAAAAAGCCGAGTGCGCTAACACTCGACCTTAACTGAATATGACTACCGTTAGAACGATAGCATACACACCAATGTACTGCTATTTTACAGCCTTTTCAGAAGAAATTCAACGATTAGGCTTATTTAAGTGCGCCTATTTTTCGGTAGTCCGTCTTGGTGGCCCAATAACAGGACGTTAAACAAAACTGGAAAGGTTGCCATACCATAGCATAAAAAATGGCTAGGATACTGCACAACTCTTTTCTTGTTTAGAGTGTATCTGAATTGGTGAGAGCCACCATTAAGGGCTAGGAGGATTACAGGGTTACTACGGTAACGGTAATCATAATCACGCTAGAATCAATTGCAAATAGCACATACCGGACTGTAATGTTATGAGATTATGAGAAATGAAAATTTCCTACGAAACAAGACGATACAGAAACCTCATGCAACTCCATGACGTTGAAAATCGGTAGTTACTTATTGTCTATTACTCTAATTTGAGTTTTAGATAGTAGGTAACAACTTTGCGTCCATTTCCTAAAGCAGACAGCCATTCTGTTGAAAAGGTCGGTTTAGTTGTCAAGCGTTAATCTACAATAAATATTGATGTTTTTGGTTATTGGAGCATAGAGTGTAGCACTCTTTACATATCTTTTAATTAGAGTAGATTGATAAAGGATGGTGCATATGTATGAGGTATAACCAAGAAAAGTTAAGGGAGTTTGCAGAGAAAGTCCGTGAGCAAACGGAGAAGTATGGGGGGCCGACTACGCCTAAAAGAAAGAAACCGAAAAAGAACGATAAATAAAAAAAAGAAAGACGATTGCCACTATTCGGCGTCGTCTTTTTCTTCATCTATTTCTACAAAATCTATTATCTCAGTTATATCATCAATTCCAAATGTTTCAGCAATTCTCTCGATATGCCCAAAGTTAATGTTTTTTCTCTTACCACTTTTCAATTCGCTTAGTGCTGCGTGTCTTATATCGCACTTCTCCGCTAACTTTCTTAATGAACCTACCTTGTACTCTTTAATTAAGTAATCAATCTTAACCACTACTTGTTTAGACATTTAAAATTCCTCCTAAAATATACTTGACGTTACGCAATAGCGTACCATATAATGATAACAGAAGTGGTACTTAAAAGCGTACCAAAATAACACTGTGAGAGGCGGAATGTGAAATGTTTACGACGTTAGACGAGGGCAAGTGGTTAACAGACAACGAAGTTTGGTCAGTGGAGTATCAAATTGTGTCGTTTGAAAAAGAAGGCGTATTCTCAACGTCTTATCAAGTGTTTGTGAAGCGACGCAACTGTAGGTGGGATTATACAGTTCCTACGACACCAGTTCCGATATACGTACAGGAAATGATTGATGATACTATTCGTAAGTGCAAGCGTTTAGTAGCAGAGTATACGAAAAGAGTAGCCGATCAAGCAACGGAAGTTGTTATCGCAGATAGTAGTGACTACTTAGATAACTACGAGGCTGTATCCACAGAGAAAGGCGCATGGCGAACTATTGTAATGCGTTTATCAAATAAAGCACTTAAAACAATACCGATACTAGAGCATATTTATGTAGTTTGTTCAGACTTCTATCGCGCCTTGATAGTTGACGGTCAGGAGTTAGTAATTGGGGGGATTCCAGCATGAAGCATAAAGCGTCAGCGCAGTCGCTTGAACGAGAATATAAGAAGGCATACATTAAGCTACTAACGAAAGCAGCCGCTAATACAGCAAAGCAGGTAGATGCATATTTTTTCGGTGAAGAAGGCGAAGATGGTGAACTTAGAGCGTGGTATTACGGTACAACAGCGTTTTCTATTGCAATGGCTTTGTCTGTGTACGTAATGATGTAATAAACAATATTCCGAATTTGACTAGAGACGTCTGCAACCGCCTCTAGTTTTTTTATAGTCCAACATAGTTAGTAGGTATTTTTTTCATTTTAACGAAAAAGTGTGCGGATCAGTAAATCTTTCTATAGTAGATAAGTAGAAAGGATAGATGTTAAATTGTCACAAAATCGACACAAAAAGACTTTCAGAAAGTGTGCCAAACGGAAATTTTCTGTATATAAGTCAGTAGGAATAATTTTTCCGAAAAATTGTTGCAAAATGGACAATCCAGGTGTGCTTTATAAAGTAAGGGAAAGTTTTTGGTGAGGTTTGTACCAAAAAAGGACGTTTTAGTGTGCATTATATAGTAGGACGGAAATTTTATGAAAAGTGATATCAAATGTGATTTTTACATGGGAATAAAAAGTAGGAAGAAAATTATCAGATACATGTCCGAAACTGAGTTTTCATTCGGGTAGATATAGTAGGAGGAAAATTTTTTACTGGAAGTGTTAACGAAATAAAATTTTACCGTGCAGTATGTAGTAGTAAGTGTTTTATCGAAAAGTGTTAACGAAAATCTATTTTACTCGGGAATATATAGTAGGTGATTTAATTTCAACTTTTTTATAAAAAGTGATATCGAATTGTGAGTTTTAATGTGCTATAGAAAGTAGGGAAATATTTTTATGAAAAGTGTTAACGAAATTAGATTTCACTCGCAAATATATAGTAGAACAAAAATTTTATAAAAAATGATACCAAAAATTCAATTTTACCGGGGAATATAAAGTAGGAGGCAATTTCGTCGGTCAATCGGCGTGTGATATTCAGCAAATAATCAGCAGAGGGAGAGGTTTACATGCAACTTACATCAATTGAAAAAATCGAAATTTTACCATTAGACTTACATACAAATGAGGCAGCGATTCGCAAGAACATGCGTAAAGCAGGCGAAGCAATATTCGAAATTGGTAAGTACCTAAAACACGTTAAAGAAAACGTCATTGAGTCGGGCAAATGGACGGAATGGTTACAGTCGATGGATATTGAGCCACGCCAGTCACAACGCTTCATTCAAGTGTACACGGAATTAAACGATCATGCGTCAGCGCTGTCGGGTCAGTCGCTTACCAAATTGCTAACACTAGCGCAGATTTCAAGCACAGTCGGTGACATATCAGAAGTAATTGAGAAACCTCACATATTGCCAAACGGACAAGAAAAGACAATAGATGAAATGACTTCTCGAGAATTAGCTGAGCTAAAGAGACGTCTGGCGGAAAGAGAGTCCGATGTTACCGATTTACTACAACAGAATTATATCCTTGAAGAACAGGTCGAAGCTGCTCAAAAGAGTGAGCGAATTGCAATTAGCCAATTGGAGGAGATGCAAAATGAAGATTATTCAGGTGAAATTGACGGTGCTTATTCTCATTTAGCTACTGAACGTGATGAATTATTAGGCCAACTTCATGAGGCAAATGCTCGTATCCGTACGTTAGAGAAATCTGATGCTAAACTGCGAACTTTCGATGAATCTGCGTTATCAGGCATGACTCGGTCAATTGCTAGTGTGATTCTATCGATTGAAACATACACAACGCAACGAGCATTCTTTCAAACAAACATTGAGCACGCATCAGATGACTCTGTAGATTATTTAGAGAAACAGATTCTACGTTTACAAGCACAAGTTAATGAGATTAGAGCAGCCATCAGTATTCGTAGAAAGATTACTATTATTGACGGTGATTTTACAGAATGTGAGGAGGTGCAGCCGTATGACACGCAAACTAAAGGCGATTCGGTCGCTTAGAGTCGCGAATCTACTTACGCAAAATGGACATCGCATATTACGAACAGAACCTTGCGCTGACAATCGACATTTTAGCGTATTCATCTTCGAAGATACACCGGCATTACAGCGAGTTTTAACTGAGAGTCGGCGTCATAATAAATAACGAATAGTATCGTCATATATTAGATGTTATGTATTGGCGTAATAAATGAATTGTTAATCCAGATAGCTGCGGTTCTTAATGCACGCTTTTAGCATTAAGGGACGTAGAGGTTTTATCTTTTATGTCGTTCTATTACGTTATTAAGAGATTAAGAGCAAGACCTTTGTCGTCGGTGAAAAGAACCTCCGACAGTCAGCAATGAATACAACGTTATTTATCTTTAAGGGACGCACGCTATAAACCGCGTTATATCAACGTTTGTAGGAAATTTTGCGACGGAATTGTCGCAGACTACGCGAATAATTGGAGGATATCGTATGACTAATATTACTGTTATTGATTCGATTATGGGTAGTGGAAAGACTGAATATGCTATCCAACATATGAACGAATCTAATCAGCTAGAAAGTTTTATATTTGTGACACCATTCCTAGATGAAATTCAACGTATCAAAGAGAGTGTAACTGAACGTCAATTCGTCGAGCCAACTGTTTTTAATGGCACAAACAAGCTAGAGGACTTAAAACGGCTTATTGCGAGCAATCGTGATATTGCTACAACACATAAACTTTTTTCTAAGGCAGACGACGAGATCATCGAACTATTGGAACATTCAGGGTATACGTTAATTCTTGACGAGGTTATGGATATCGTAGAAACTGTCGCAATCCGACCCGCAGATATTAGACGATTAAAACTAAATGGCGATATTGTTGTTGATGAAAAAACTTTTCAAGTTACCTGGACGGGTGATCCTAATGATGATAGCCGTTATCGAGACATACGCGAACTAGCACAGGCGGGTAATCTTTATTTATTCCGCACCTCATTTATGGTTTGGGCATTTCCGCCAGCAGTATTCAGAGCGTTCCCAAATGCGTTAGTTTTAACTTATTTGTTCAAATGTCAAATGCAGAAATATTATTTCAATCTATATCGTTTTGAGTTTGATTATAAGGCTGTGGAAAAGCAAGGTGAGCGCTATGAGTTAATCGAACATGATGTATATAAAGAGAATCGGGGAAAACTTCGCGGTCTAGTGACACTTTACGAAGGTAAATTAAATGACGTCGGGGTAGGCAGAAACGAGTTAAGTCAGAGTAAACTCAAAAAATACGACGACGAGAAAATGAAGCGTATTCGTGATAATGTTTCAAACTACTTCCGAAGGTATGCTGAGAACGCTAAAGCATCTGAGGTCTATATTTCGACTCTACAAGAAGTAGAGCGAGAGTTAGCACCGAGAGGATATAGCGTTGCCAAGTGTTTCATTCCTCATAATGCACGCGCTACTAATGAATATGCAAACAGACGAGCAGTTGCTTATTTACTTAATCGCTTTATGAATCGTGATAAAGCTGCATTTTTCCAAGATCATGGAATTAGTGTCAATGAGGACTTATATGCGCTAAGTGAGTTCGTCCAGTGGCTTTGGCGCTCACGAATACGTGAAGGTGAACCTATTCATGCCTATGTACCTTCTCAACGAATGCGCCAATTATTCGAAAGATGGGCAAAGTACGAAATTTAAAAACTAGGGGGAATCAGCCAATGACTAAAACAGTCGCAGCTAAACTAAGAAAAGCGGGTCGTGCATTAATAGAAATCGCAGAAGCAGAAGGTGTCCCAATAACGTATGAAAATGTATATCCAGGTTCCATTTTCGTAGAAAAGATTCTAAAAGCCCGACATAAACCGTTGTATAGTAAAGATTTTCCGAAGCCGAAAAAGCCGTCGATCCTAGAACGATTTGCGAATGTTGATGAGGTGTATTTAAAACGTGCGCCTAAAGGTTCGCTAGAATATGATGCGTTGCAGTTAGTAAAGAAATCGGAGAGTGCCGAGCAAGAAAAGGCCCGCATATGTCCGCCTGTTACGGATCGCTCATACGTCGAACGCTCGGACTTTACATTGCAAGACTTATATAACGATATTCGATCTGTCATGGAGTGGTATAGTGTCGCTACATACTTGATGCGTCTGCTGATTTTCGGAAGTGATGCATTATCTACGTATACTGACCGTCTAGATTGGGATTATTACAGAAGTGAGCGTAAGAAATTCCGGAGTTGCCGTTACAAATACTGCTTAAATATGTTTCCGATTGAAGGCGATAATATCCGCCAGGGAGATTCTAAACGAACGGATAGTCGTTATTGCTGCGATACTTGTAAAAAAGCAGCTTATGACGCCGTGGAGCGATATAAAAAGCATGGCTCATATTTACCTGTCTATTTCTACTTAGAGCAGACCGCTGAACATATCGGAGACACAGTTAGGATGCGTGAGATAGCCAAACCTATAGAAGCAATCGAGCGTAGGAATGCTAAAGGAATCGCCACGTCACCGATGAAAGGTAAACAACGAAAAAGTGCTGGAAAGCCTGAATTTAAGCCGTTTTTAACTGTAAATATTGCCACCGGAAAAGTGGAATATAGGTCGGAAAATCCCCTATATAAGTATTAAGGGCGGATTAAGCCCACATTTATTTTTGGGGTAGTAGCGTCTAAATGAAACACGATAAATCAAAATGAGGAGGGAGACAATGGATTTGCTGTGGGAAATTTATGGAATGCGTAAACATAAGAAATTAACGCAAAAAGAGTTTGCAGAAATGCTTGGTTTTTCTCGTAGTGCTGTGAATGATATTGAAAATATGCGAAGAAATCCAAGCGAAAGCTTTTTAGTTTCATTTAATCAAATATTTCATTCTGAAAAAACGGATGAATTCTATTCTTTTTTAGATATTTTAAAGGAAAATTCATATAAATATCCAATTTAACATTAACACAAAATAATGTCTTTGTAAAGGGGGGGTTATTATTTTGTCCGCTGATTTGTGGCGTTTAGATAACGCAAGTTTCGCACTCTACGTCGATACCTCGCATGATCGTGAAATTCGCAACATTAAAAGGTCGCGTGATTGGAGCGTCATAGCAACATACCAAAAGAATGGACGAGTTGTTGGCTTGCAATGGCGAGTTCCAGAGTCGGACTATCGAGCAGCGAAGCGTATTGAAAAATACATTAACAAAAGTGTACATGAAATCGTTGAAACACCGTCATTAAACACGGGATAGCATTCGGATGAACAAACACCTTACCTACCTGTCTATCGTCGCTTAAATCAAGCGAAACGACAGATTCATGTCAATATACGTAGCCCGAAAACAAGGGTGTCCAAAACAAAGGAGGAAGAAATATGACAATCGAAAAACACGAAGTAGCCGTAGAACCAAAGTTATTTACTCAAGACGAAGTTAATTCGCTAATTAAAAAACGTTTAGCTCGCGAACGTAAAAAGAGCGCAGAATTAATTCGGCAATTATCTGATTACATTCAAGTGATTTCCGAAGGGGGTGAGTAGATTATGGAACATCATGAGGAAAAAGTAGAACCGAAGTTATTTACGCAAGAAGAAGTCGGTGAGCTTTTCGAACAGCGATTAGCGCGAGAGAGAAAGGCAGATTTAACGATGGATGATATTAGGGCAGAAGCCGAGGAGTTCGCGCAAAGAGTCGGTGAATCTGATACACAATCAGAACAAAGTATAGATATTTTACAAGCGAAAGCCAAGGAACTTGATGAACTTAAGGCTAGAATGGCTGAGCAAGAATTACAGTCGAAATTTAAACAAGCGGGTGTGACTAACTTTGATAAGTTGCGTCCGTTTTTAAATCCGGAAAAATTTGATGGCGATTCATTAGATGAACTAGTCGCAGTTTTATCGGAGTTAAAGCCGAAGCCGGTGAAGATAGGATACCCAACAAACGGTAGTCCAGCAAACGAGAGTAAAGTCTATGAAGCGCAATTACAAGACGCAGCTGCAGTCGCTAAGCAAAGCGGTCGCTCAGAGGACATCGTACGTTATTCAGCATTAAAACAAACACTTAAAAAATTCGGAGGTAAATAATTATGACAAACACGCAGACAATGTATTCAGCAGAATTAATCGGGAAAAAAGAATCGGTAGTAGATGAGATTTTATTATTAAATCCAAACCAAACGCCGCTAATTAATTTACTAGGTTTTAGTAAACCAACAACTAATACTATTCACGCCTGGTATGAGGATGAAGTTTTCCGAACAAAAGCGAAGGTTACTGCAGCAGCAACAGATACAGCATCCGAACTAAAAGTAGATGACGTTGAACCTTTTACAGTAGATTCCATTGCTCAAATTGATGAAGAGTTAATACTAATTTCTTCAATTAATCATTCGACAAAAACCCTGACAGTGGAACGAGGTTATTCTAATACAACAGCGGTGGCTATTGCGAAAGACACTGTTATTGAGTTCCTATTCACAAGAGGCGCGGAAGGTATGGCTGCGCGAGAAGCACGCTCTAAACCTCGTACACGTGGCGATAATTATACTCAAATTTTCATGGAATCCGTATCTGTGACAGGGACAGCTCAAGCGGTAGATCAATATGGTATTCGTGATTTGTACGACCATGAGCGAGTGAAAAAGCAATTAGAAGTAGCGTTACAGCTTGAGAAGGCTCTAATAAACGGCATTAAATACGACGATGGACGAGTACGTCAAATGAGCGGTATCCGACAATTCATTAAGACAAACTTAACTGATGCAGGCGGACAAAAAGTAAGCATTCAAATGTTACGAGATATGGCACAAACGGTATATAAAAGTGGCGGACTTGCTAGCGGAGGTCAATATGTGTTTATCGTATCTTCCAATCAGAAAGTAGCAATCAGCGACTTACAAGGCGATAAGATTCGAATTGTACAAGCAGAAACAGTACGTGGTCAAGTCGTAGATAAACTAGCTACAGACTTCGGAACGTTCTCAATTGTAATGAACGATAATGTAAAAGATAACGAAATTTTATTAGTGGATCCAGCACGAATTGCTGTTAGACCGTTAAAAGGTCGAGAGTTTGGACATGTTGAGACCGCAATAACTGGCGATACGAAAGACGGTTTCGTTGTCGGCGAATATACGCTAGAGTTCTTACAAGAAAAAGCGCACGCTCGCATTAAAAACTTAGGTTAATAGATTCCAAGGGGCTTACGATTAATTTCGTTTGCCTCTTTTTTATTACGGCGGGTTATTCCGCCACCAAGCCTTTGATACGGCGCGAGTCGTATCTTACCTACGAGGCTGTAAATTGTCATAGGGCACTAGGCGTGGAAAACCTGGTGTCCAATCTCCGAAAAAGCGGTATTGTAGCGCCGCGCATTTGGGCGTCGTGGCTTCTACCGGCTGCGTCGCCTCTTTTTTTGTATAAAAACGCAAGGGGGATGCGAGAGAAATGAATAAAGCAGATAAAGAAATAGAAGTTTTAACAAATGCCACTGTATTAGCGGGCACTTTATTAACCGCAGATGAAAGTAAACGTGAGGCGATGTTACCAAAGTTAAAAGCGCTTGAAACAGAAGTTAAAGCAACTCAACTAGAGGTTCACAAAAATTTAAAACGATTAGTAATTATGACTGTGAATTCTGCGATTAGATACTGTTCTAGTGGAAAGCCATCAGACGCAAAACTAACGCGTAGGCACGGGAATGAAGTTGCCAAAGAGTTAGGTCGTTTAAAAAGACTTGCACATCGCAAGGAGGAAAATAGATGGCCGTAAATTTAACCGCGGTGTTTCGCGTAAGAGATCAAGGAACTTCGAGGCTTCGTCAGATTACATCAATGATGGACCGCATGAATCGTACAAGTCGAGCAACAGGTGAATCGCTAAGTCGATCACAATCAGCAGTGAGTAGGTTTGGTAGCGCAGTATCTTCGACATCCAATCGTATGAACGGCTTCTCCACAAGTATTAGCAGACTCCACGTTGGCTCTAACGGATTAAGCGCCTCTTTCGGTGGTTTACAGAGCACGTTGCTTGGTTTGGCTAGTGCTTATATAGGAGTAAATGGGGCTGCAAAGTTGCTGAATGCAACTATTGGACAAGCTGCTCAATTTGAGCAAAGTAAAGCAATTATTCAAGCCGCATTCCAGGACGATAATGCAACGAAGCAATACATGAAGATGGTTGATAAAATGGCTATCGATTCACCATTGCTAAATTCTGGAGACATGTTCGCAGGATCCAAAGGCCTTCTTACTTTAACTAAAGATATGGGACAACTTGGAACAGCGTGGAAACTTGTTGAGCGTCTTGTTGCCAGTGATCCAACGAAATCAATCGATGATGCCGTTCGTGGCCTTCGCGAGCTATCGTCCGGAGATACCATTTCTTTACGTGAGGTATTTAACCTCGATAAGAACATCTTAAATGATGTTAAGGGTGGTTCATTCGAGGAACAACTCGCAGGAATAGATAAGGCTTTAAATAAGATGAATATCACTCAAAAAACTGTAGAAGCGATGGGTTCGACAACCATGGGCAGATTTAATTCCTTAAAGGAGCGCCTAGGTACGCTCTTCCGTGATGCTGGTGATAAATCAAATACAAAATTAGGCGACTTTTTAAAACGTATTAATGATTCAATCGATAAATTGGACGTAAAAAGCATTAGCGATAAACTTGGGAATTTTCTAGGGAATGTCACGGATAAGGCAATTGCCTTGTATGACGCATTCATGAAATGGCGCAAACCAATAGCTTATGCTGTTGGCGCAGTGGCATCGTTTCTTGGTGCTCTCGCGGTCGTGGGTACAATCTCAGCATTAGCGAATCCAATCGCGTTAATAGCGATGGGGATATCAGCTGCAGCAGTTGGTTTTAAGGCTCTTTACGACAATAGCGAGACATTTAGAGGAATTATTGATGGCATAGTCGGTAATGTTAAAACGCTATGGTCCGCATTTAAGACGGGCGGCACAGGCGGATTAGTTGATGCAATCTTCGGCAAAGGAACTTCAAATACTCTTAAAGCCAAGTTTGATGAAATTAAAGCGTACATCGCCGAAAAAGTAACGCAATTTAAGCCGATTTTCGAGAATTTAAAATCCACATTTTCTCAGGCGTGGTCTACTGTATCGGATATCCTATCGAATGCCTGGTCAATCATTGAACCGATTCTAAGTGGATTGTGGAGTAACATACAGACTGTCGGTGACATTGGGGCAATTGTTTTTAACAATGTTATATCTCCAGCTATCTCATTCCTAGTTCAACTGTTTTCTACTTTATGGTCGATAGCAAAACCGATACTTAAGATACTTTCGCTAGGGTTTGAGGCTTTGTCAGCGGTAATAAAGTGGGCTTGGGATAACGTTTTAGCTCCATTTGTAAATTTCATCTTAACAGGCGTAAAAAATGCGTTTGATAACTTTTCTGGCGCTTTAAAAATCGTACAGGGTTGGTTCGAAACACTTAGCGGTTGGGTATCAACAGCATACGGTCACGTTAAGGACTTTATCGGCTTCATCTCTAGCGCTAAGCTGCCAAGCTGGATTAGTAAAGGGATAAATTCAACGGTAAACTTCGCAGGCAAATTGTTAGGATCAGGAGATAAACCGAAGTCGCACTATCACGGAATCAGCGACGTTCCTTACGATTCTTATTATGCGAGATTGCATAAAGGGGAACGCGTTCTTACTGCGCAAGAGAATAGATCGTACGATCAAGACAGCAATGGCGGTGGTACAGGTACTGGAGTCGTTATAACAGGCAACAACTTTACCGTTCGAGAAGAAGTTGATATTGAAAAAATTGCGTATCAACTAGCGAAATTAATCGAGAAGGAGGCGAAGTTCGTTGCTTATTAAACCAAAGGTTCCGACAGAAGGCAGTGGGGGTACGCGGTTGGTTGGGATAATGCAGGCCGTGGGATATAACTCTGGTGGTACTTTAAAGGCGGCAACTGTAACAAGTGAGCATCCGAATTTAAAAGTTCTTCTCGATGCTGACACTTTGGAAATTGACGATGATATTATCGTATGTAATCCGCATTTATTACCTTATACAGAAACAGTGAGGATTAACGGTCAGGTCACGACTATTGAGTACGACAATAAGCTGAAAGTAGGCGTTCGGGTGTTAGTATTCGAGTCGGAACATCAGCAACAACTATATGTATTATCGTTATCAGATGAATGACGAAGAAGGCAGGCATCGAGATTACAGCGGTGCTTGCCTTTTCTAATAAAACGAACTGAGGAGCGATGAAATGACGACTCTTGATATTGAAAAGTTAAAAGAAAAATCGAAGAGATTACGTGAAGCTAAAGAACGTGAAGATAAGGATCGTGGCTATTGTATATTACCGAGAAACACTTACGCACCAAAGGTTAGCGATACATGGGCATTGGAGGTCCATCGTAAATACTGGCCAGAGATTAAGCCATTCTTATTAGATTACGCTTCGTTAATTTTAGATGCAAAAGCACTCATAGCTGTTGGCGATTCTGACAAGATCAGAGAATGGGCCGAGGTACTGTCTGTCGCGGAATTGTGCCAGGACCGATATTTACGTCTACAACTCCATCTTGTCGCTGGTGTTTATTTAGCGATAGCCATCGATGGTAAACCTCACCGAGGCTTTAATTACGCCAATCTAGCGCAATTAATCGCAAGAACATGCAGTCATTATCCTCCGAGCGTTTACGATGGCTACAAAGGTGACTATGACGGGGATTTTGACGGATATTATGCGACAAAACGCGAGGAGGTATTGGAATGGAAACAGACGTATTGCATCGAGAATTAGACGCTATCCTAGCTGATTGTGAGCAGAGAGAGCCGTTTCCGCCAGTTAGCGACAAGTGGTCTTACGAGTGCTACGACAAGCATTTTCCCGATATTAAAGCGTTCTTGGTAGATTACGCAACTTTACTTTTAACGGCTAAAGAGGTCGTAGCGATTGATGAGTCCCTGGAGATACAGCGATGGATTGACGAACTAACGATTGCGGGTGAATGCTACGAGGACACCTTGCGCTATACATGCTTTTATTTAACCGAGTTCTTACTTAAGCCGTGTATTGACGGCAATTCAACGCAAACATATGCAGAACTGGCGGACAGTATTGCCCATGAACTTTCTCAATACGAATATAGGCCTGCCGATTTATTCCTCGATGAATACGACGGAAACTACACTGAATACTACGAACGAAAACGAATGGAGATGGCGGAATGGCAAGAAAATTAGACGAAATTCTTAAGGAATTAACGATGGATCAAGCGAAGGCTGCGGAGTTGTTGTATGAAAACGACTTACTACCGCCTGGCAAACGTAAATCATTCACAGACATTGCGAAAGAAGTGGGGGTGTCTGACCGCTCACTACGTAAATGGCGCCAGTTACCGGCGATGCTCGAGTATAAATCAGCAGTCACAGCTACGTATTTAACTGATAATCGTACTCGTATTATGCAAGCGCTAGTACGCGAATGTGAGGCGGGGAATGCTTCGATGATGAAGCTGTATATGCAAACGGAAGGTATGCTTATTGACCGTGCGGAACTAGACGTTAAAACGCAAGCGGTAGATGAAGCTGCGGTTGCTGCACAGTTAGCCCGTATCAAACAAGGACTGAATCGTTGACGTATCAACGTTTTAGAGCGGTAAAGTATTATATTGGCGGTGGTTGGCTTCGGCTGACTGCCGTTTTTTTTGCGTTAAAGTAGCGTTGATGCTTCCGACTGATTCCGAAATACAGCGAAAACATCGGGCAGAAGGAGCCGGCGCGCGTCGATACTCCGAAAACAAATCGTTATCTGACAATTTACATAGCTGTCTTTGGTATCGCAACTTAAAAGAATTGACACCGTTTAGACGATGTAGTATTATCAACGTATAGAACGGTATCGTAACTCGGTATCATTTAAGGGGCGGATGAAATGACTAAATACGGATACGCTAGGGTATCAACGCAAGGACAGGATTTACAGGCGCAAATCGACCAATTAAAGACGGAAGGCTGCGAAGTTATTTACAGTGAAAAGTTTACAGGTACGACGACGGAAAGACCGGAGTTCGATAAGCTACTGGCGAGCCTTAACGAAGGCGATACGTTGGTAGTAACTAAAATGGATCGTTTTGCGCGTTCTGCTACTAAGGGTAGTGACCTAGTACAAACTTTACTAGACCGCGGTATTAAGGTACACATACTCAATATTGGGCTACTCGATAATACATCGGCATCTACACTAGTACGTAACATCTTCTTTGCCTTCGCACAGTTTGAACGCGATATGATTGTAGAACGATTAAACGAAGGTAAAGCGGTAGCAAAGCAGCGTGAAGGTTATCGCGAGGGACGTAAACCGACGTATACTAAGCAACAGCTAGACCACGCTATGAAGTTGAAAGAAATACATAGCTTTACGCAAGTTGCGGAATTGACGGGCATTTCAATTGCTACACTGAAAAGAGAAAGCGCAAAACGTAAAGCTAACGAAGCGATCAACGATTAATGTTGGTCGTTCTTTTTATGCGTTGAAAGTGCGTGACCCCCAAGGCCACCAATTCGGAACGGCGTCATCTGGTACTCGAGAATTACATACATCATTTTTAAAACAAGCCGACTTTTTACGCTGTCAGACGCAATTCTAACGCATCGACATTCGCAAAGTAGGGTAGTTGTACGTTTGGAATCGTCTGAGTGAAGTCTGATAAATGGTCGTTTACCTATAGTTAATGTTATTATATTGAGGAAATATAAAGAAGAGGTATAGCGATGTATAATTTAACTGTAGTTTCAGAAGCAACTCACAACAAGATACCGAAAATAATCACACATATTAAGTACATAAGAAAGAAGCGTAAATTTGGAATATATAATGGTGTTGATATAATGTTGACTAGTGATGAATTTGGACAATATGCTGTATTTGCGCTTGATGTTAGGCGTTTAAAAAGCATGGAAATGGCATTAGAAAATCTAGTTTTATCGCGAACTAATACGCCAGACTTACTTAAAATAATCAAAAGTGCTAGTGAGGACTTGGCTGATTTAGCGAAGAACGAGCAGAAATATTTTGACATTCCGTTAGGGTTAAAGTAGACTAGCGGTAATAGGAAAACGGTCGTTTACGCATTAGTCGATTGAATGTCCGTTCAAATTAACGTTTAGCATGTCGGAGTATCTAACGCACTCTTTTCACGACTCAAAATCGTGTTCCTTTGGAGTGTCGGTTCGACCCCGACCACCGGTATCTAAAAAGTGAAAGAATCCTTGATAACTCAAGGGTTCTTTTTTTATGTTGAAAATTTGTAGAAAAACTGTATACATTAAGATTGAATATTCTTCCATGAAAAGGGGGGCTAACGAATGAGCTATGTTATTCAAGCTACAGAAAAGAATAGAGGTATTGGAAGCGAGTATGAAACTAAAGCTTTATTATACTTGATGAATTTTAGAACAGATAGTAATGATATTAGTTACTATATAACTTCAATGATTTGACTGGTTCGTGTAATCAGGTAAGTAAACTATGGGATAATGTTCGTTGACGAGATTTCTTTAGAATCACTGTTATTTTATAAAGAGCAATTATTTAATGCAGAAGATGCTGAGAGTAAAGTACAAGAACTAGATGAACAAATACGAGAATTAGAATCAATTATTACTATGTTTGAAATTGCAAAGGACAAAGGTATTTCAACTAAAAAAGAAGTTATCTCTAATGTTTTATTCTCCATGAATGAAAAATATAAAAGTATTGATCCAAATGGAACTTTATTTTTTGATAGTCTGTTTACTAAAAAAACAGAAACATACTCCGTAATCAAATAATATTTACTACTACTCTAAAAACCGAAGAAATAGGAAAGTATGATAAAGAAGAATTTAAGTTTGTAAATCATATTGACTATTCTACACATATTCCTAGTAGCATTTTAAATGAGGGATATCTGGATTACTTTAAAATATTGTTAAAAGAATTTATTCATGATTTTAATTAGTGAAGTTTGAAAGGCACATTAAGTGCCTTTCAATAATTCTACCTGTTCACCCCTACCTGTAGAAATTTGTTTGAGGCTGGTTGGGACTTAGATCTCGTATAACAAGCGAAGCTATAATACTACTTGGAGGTATTAGGGGTACTGGTGAATACGTTTAGAACCAAAAAAATAGTAATACAAACCATAGCTTTGGTTTGTATTACTAATGTTAGTATGCTTCACCTTTTGAAATTATTGAACGCGAGCAAATCCAAATCCTGAAGCGTAGTCATCACCTATAGCAGCTCCATAACCACCTTTTATATCTACTGATTTTGCTCTCGCTTGTAAGTTAGAACGTAGTTGCGTGTTAGACAATGACGGATTTTCAGCCCAAATTTTTGCTGCTAAACCAGAGACATGAGGGGTAGCCATTGATGTGCCGCTAATTGTATTATAACCGCCATTATACCATGTAGAATAAACTGATGAGCCAGGAGCTGAGATTTCAATATCACCTTCCTGGATTACATAATCTCCAGCTGTAGATATATAACCACGTGAAGAGTAGTCAGCTACACGATAAGTCCCATTTTGTTGTACATTTTCTAAAGCTGCAACGGCGATTGCATTTGGTAATGCCCCCGGATAACCAATTGTTCCTTGCGCATAGCCTGAATTACCAGCTGCAGCTACTATTAGAACTCCTTTACTGTATGCGTAATTGACAGCACTTGAAATGAGGCTATTATTCGCTGAAGAACCTAGAGACATACTAATAATTGTTTTGCTACCAGTAGCTGTTGCTTGATCTGCTGCATGTCGAATAGCAGCAGCAATATCATCTGAGTATCCAGAGCCGCTATCTAATAACACTTTGTAAGCCCAAAGATCAGCATCTGGAGCTACACCGTAAATGCCTGCTTGATCGCTTCCACCATCAGCTAAGGCCGTACCAGCAACATGTGTACCATGTCCGTTTCTATCTGTACAGCTGTTATTAATGGGTGTTGTCGCACCTGTAAAGTCTTTACATTGCTCTACGTTATTGACAAGGTCAGGATGAGAAGTATTTACACCCGTATCGAGTACGGCAATATTAATGCCACTTCCTCCAGTTGTAGATGTTAAAGTATCATTGTTATAAATTGCTTTAATTCCCCAAGGTATTTGTTGAGAAGCTCTTAAAGAAGTTACCAAATCCAGGGTTTCATTTTCTACCATACTATCGTCTTCCAAACCTATCGTATCTAATGTAACGATAGGAACTTTTGTAACTGTGAAATTTTTATTCTTCTGTAATGCTTCGAATTGTTTTTCATTCATATCAGTTGAAAATCCGTTCTCTGTTAATTCCCAACGAGCAGAATATTGAGTTTTTAATGTTGATTTTTCTGATTTTTTGTTTGCCTCAACATAAACACGGAATTTCTCCTGACCACCGTCGTTTCCTGAGCTATCTTCGCTATTCATCGCTGTTGCGTACACCGGATTTATTACTGATCCTGCAATCAAAAGACTTAGCAACGTACTTTTCATTTTTTTCATTCATCCCAACCCCTTTTCAAATTAAGTTATAGTACTACAATTTGAATCTACCATAATTTAGGTTTTTTGATTATTGGGAAAATTATGATTATAATAAATGTAAAATATAGTCATTCGATACGGGAGGTTATGAAAATGAAGATAGGTTCATTAATTAAGTACTATCGTACAAAGCTAGGAATGACACAGAATTCAGTGGCAATGGGGATTTGCTCGATTCCTCATTTAAGTAAAATTGAGAATAATAATAAAGAAGCAAATAGCGAGACAATACGTCTACTGCTAGAACGATTAAATATTAGTATTCATGATGTAGAGAATAACGAACAAAATATTATTTGCCTATTAAATGATTTACAAAAACATATAAATTACCTAGAGAATGAGAAAGTAAAAGAGACAATGAGCAGATTAAAAGAATATGAAGAAATAATAGGTTTTACAGAATCTATTTATTTATATGAACTTTATAAGTTACGTTATTATGTGTTTGTTAAAGAGCATAAATTAGCAGACAATCAATTAAGATGGCTAAATGCCCACCGACAAAATTTTTCCCAACATGAAAGGTATTTACATTCATATTATTATGCATTAGTTTTAATTACAAAAGGTAAATATGAGGAAGCAGCTAAAGAACTAACTCAAATACTTCAAATACATCCAGAACTAGGGTCACTAGAAGGAGAGTTTTACTATCATTTCGCTTTAATAAAAGGGCGGTTAGAAGAACCAAGCCAAGCAATTATTTATGGGAAAAAAGCTCTTCAATTCTATAAGGACCAATTTAATTTTAAAAGAATTATTTATACATTAATGTCTCTGGCACTCAATTACTCTCGAGGAAAAGTGTTTCACGAAGCAATCGAAATCTATGAACATTTAGTGAGAAATGTGGAGCTATTACAGCAACAGCAGCTATTACCTGCTATATATCACAATTTGGGGGATTTGTACCAAATGAGATGGGAATATGAAAATGCATTAATTTACTTTGAAAAAAGCGCTTCTTTAATGTCAAAGAACTGTGATCATTATCTGCTTTGCTTATATAATTTAGGTGTTACACAATTTCGCTTAGGACAAACGGAAAAAAGTATAAAAACCTTTACTATTCTAAAGGAAGAAGCAAAAAATAAGAAAAAAATAAGTTTTAATTTATTTGCTACTTTTTATTTATATTTGCTAGGAGAAGAAAAAAAGAAAGCAATGGATTTTTTAGAAGGGAGGTTAATTCCATTTACAGCAGATAATGAAGAATTAAAAGAAATGCACCAACAATTTTCTAATTTATTGGGAGAGTATTATCGACAAGAAAAGCAGTTCGAGAAAGCTATGCAATTTATTGAAATTTAAAGGAGAGTGTGAATATGAAGAAAAATGTTGGATTATCAATTTTAATACTGAGTGCTGCAGTAATAATTATATCTGTTCCAATTCATCCACCGGTTTTATAAAAGGCCAGAGTGGTAGAAGGTAGTGGCTCTATCTTATGATTGAGGAACAGTGTTTTTCAAAACTCGAAATGTGAGGCACTTCGCAACTGAAAAATTGCCCATAAGATACACGTAGCAGCATGTACTTTGGTAGGCTTTATATTGAGCCTCAGCGGGCATAATTCTCGCATTAAAGAGATTAAACGCCAATTGCCTTAGGGCAAGGACAGTACTGGTAGGTCTCCTATATGTATGGATTGCCTTTGGTTGATGAAGAAGGAGTCAAGTAGGTGTTAAGAAACCTGATAGCTGATTTTGACCTGACACTCGCACTTTCAGGGAAGCGTTCTGTAAATGAAAAACCATGAGTTGTTGAAAAGAGCGGAGAAGTAACATGAAGGACAATGTAAGATATCAATTGATGAACATGAAATCAACAGATGAAGTACATGCATTGCTCAATAACTTTCAATCAAATAATGTTGATTGACGATGGTATAGAATGATGTAGCCTCAAAAAGTTTAGAGCTTATCAAGCAGTAAATTGGCAGAAATGAATGCGGTATTGAACCCACTAGCACCACCACACTCTACGTATGTAGAGTGTGGGTAATGTATTTAATTGTTACTTTTCCGTTACTGGGTAATTAATTTCTGCTAAAAGTGCGCCTGCAAAGAGCTAACACTTTGTTACCGCAATTCAATGAAAAAGGATAAATTCTCGTTAAAGATGTTACAAACAGAATTTGAAAAAAACTTTGATATACCGAACTATCTTCATATACTGTTAAAGAGAAGATAATACCTTTCACCTCACGGCGGCAAGATGTAATTAGTGAAAAAACTTATCTTGAGGCATATCACTTTTAAAGAAAAGTATGTACTTTTGAGATTTACATTGCCAAATTACTTTACACCAATTTTACACACGTCAGATAGAATACCTTGAAATATAAGGCTTTTTAATGCATTCTCTGTCTCGACCACCTGTATCCTATACTAGCAACAGAGAATGCTACATAGTTAAGGCTTCACACTTAATTGTGTGGAGTCTTTTTTGTTTTCCTTGCTACTACAATATCACTTCCACCATGTAGCACAGTACTTCAAACATAATTATGTGAAATTATGTGCTGCACAAACGTTTAAGGGGAGCAATTGATATAGTAGTGACAATATATATTCCTTTCTTTTATATGTTAAAATGGAAATAATAGGATTGGTATGGAGAGAGTTATAAATCTTTTTTTGAAGGGGTTGCTCATAATTAAAACGATTTATATTTATCCGAAATTAGCAATGGGTTTTAGGGGATTTGCCACTGGTTTAGATAGAGAAGGATTCTTCTTGAAGAAAAGGTCAACGAGATTAAAAAAAAGCATAGAAAATTCATTGAAAGAGAATCATTTGAGTTCTTTTAACGTAGAAGTTACTCATGGATTTGAATCTCCAGAGGAATTATTAGAAAACGATGGCATTTTGGTTTTAATTTCTCCATACTTAAAAAGTTTACTGGGTCATATTGATTTTTCGAAAAGTGGATACTATCTTTTATCAGAGGCGGAATATAATTCTGAAAATATCAGCAACATCATAAAGTATATAAAAACACTATAAACGTATAAAACGGATAAGATTAAAAGAAAACTATTGAAATGCTAAAGTTATTTAGGTAAACGATTGGAACTGTTTTTTTATTACAATATTTGTTCTAACTTTTTAACTAGGTGGTGATCAGGTTGAAGCCGATACATCTTACAGAAATACCTAAAGAAATAGTCGATTATGTTGGTGGAGTTACCCATATTTCTTTTCCAAGACAGGGGCATACATCAGATGTTGGAATCCTTTTTTCTGAAAGAGGCACTTTCTTTTTAAAGAGAACAAAAGGAAAGCAATATGGCTCATGGTTAAAGAAAGAAGCGACTGTTCTAAAATGTCTATCTAATTCTACATTACCTATCCCTCGTTTATATTGTTTTGTTGAACAACCTTTAGACAATCAGGCATGGGCATTGATGGAATATATAGAGGGTAGCACGATTAGACAGGCGTTAGAGAATGAAACCAAAGAGGAAAACAGGCATGCAATCATCTTTCATTATGGAAAGGTCCTTTCAGCCATTCATTCGATGCCATGCCCACTGGAAATAAAGGAGGGAGCAGTTGGGGTTTGGATCGATGATATGTTGGGTCAGGCAGAGTTTAATCTAAAAAATTTTGAGGTAGATGGTACGTCAGAGTTGTTAGATGACTTAAAAGGGAATAAACCTGAACCTATTCAGCAAACATTCATACACGGTGATTTTACAATCGATAATGTTCTCGTTCATAATCAGAAAATATCGGGTATTATTGATTGGAGTGGTGGAGCATTCGGTGACCCACGATACGATTTTGCGCTAGCTGTAAGACCTAAACCACAAGCCTTTGAAACTGAAAGAGACAGGCAGATATTTTATGAAGGGTATGGGAGAAAATTAATTAATCAAAACGAGTACAATTACTTTAAAAATGGATTATATGAGTTTTTTTAGATGAAGATATAAACCGTTCTGTAGGATAAATTACTTTCCTTCAGAGCGGTTTATTTGTTTTCCCCTACATTTTTAACGATTAGTTCATGCTCTGTTCATGTAACAATTTTAAGCTAAGGATAATCAAAGTAATGGAGGGGTTAAGGATGAATCTTGCCTGGAAAGAAATGAAGAAAAATAAAGTGCGGTTTTTAATCTTGGGCTCCATCATCTTCCTAGTTAGTTTTTTAACGTTTATTATTTCAGGTTTGGCGAATGGTTTGTCACAGGATAATGCAGCTTTAATAAAAGATTTACCTCAAGGACAATTTTACATGACGGAGGATGCAGATGGGACGTTTAATCTTTCGAGAATCTCTAGCGATCTACAACAGGAAGTCATGACTGAGGAGAAGGAGGCAGTTGCCTTTTCTATTCAAATGGGCTTTTTAAGTGATCAGGATGATAAACAGCAAAGTGTGGCCTTTGTCACGTCGACGGAATCAACACTATTTAGAAATGTACGACATGGTGAGGTGCTGTTAGACAGCTCGCTACAGGATAAAGGAATTAAGGTTGGAGATATATTAACGAACAATCAATATAGTGGCGAGTTTATAGTGAAAGGCTTTGTGGAGCAAAAGAAATATAGCCATGCCCCTGTTGCTTATATAAGTAAAGAGGCTTATCAGGAAATGTATCGGGTAAAGGATATGCAATTAATTTTCGTTCCCAAAAATACGGCTAAGGAATTTGAGGGACTGCAGTCTTATAGCAATAAAGAATTTCTGAATGCTATTCCGAGTTACAGTGCGGAACAGATGTCTTTAAATATGATAATTTGGTTTTTAGTTGTCATTAGTGGTATGTTATTTGCTATTTTCTTCTATATGATGAATGTACAAAAGATTGGACTATATGGCATTCTCAAGGCGATTGGATTAAAAACAAGTAGGTTATTTAACATGATCTGGACACAGATGGTGATTATTACTGCCTTTTCATTAGTATTATCAGTCAGCCTTAGTCAATTATTCAATATAGTTGCGCCAAAGGAGATGCCGTTTACGTTAAACCTAGGTACAACAATACAACTATCGTTAGTGTTCCTTGTCATTGGTTTTGTGGGAGCTACACTGTCAGGTCTACAAATTAAAAAAATCGAACCGTTACAAGCAATACACCAGGGGGAGGCTTAGTCATGACGTTATTTACGATTGATGAAGTAAGAAAAACGTTTAAAAATGGTGATGTCGAAGAGGAAATTTTAAAAGGCATTAATTTATCCTTAAAAGAAGGAGAAATTACCGCATTGGTAGGTGCATCTGGTTCAGGGAAAAGCACGTTATTAACTATAGCTGCTGGACTACAACCAGCAACAGATGGACAAATCCTTTTTGAGGGACATAATTTAACGGCTATGAACGAGGAACAGGTACGAGGGCTGCGTGCAAGTAAATTTGGCTTTGTCTTTCAGTTTGCACATCTAGTACCTTTTCTTACCGTTGAGGAGCAGCTGCTATTAATGTTGGACGTTGCTGGGTCGCCACTGAAGAAACATGAGAAAAAGCATGAAGTAAATCGTTTATTACAGTTAGTTGGGTTAGCTCATCGTCAACATGCTTATCCTTCTTCCTTGTCAGGTGGAGAAAAGCAACGTGTAGCGATTGCTCGTGCCATTATTCATCAACCAAAAGTATTGTTTGCAGATGAGCCAACAGCAAGTTTAGATTCACAGCGCTCTAAAGAAATTATGTTGTTATTAAGAACATTAACAAAAACTTTAAATATAACAACATTATTAGTGACGCATGACGAAGAAATGTTGGCTTATACAGATCGTATTATTAAAATGAGCGATGGTGTCGTGTTATAAAATAAGCAAGGCTCCCACTAATAGGGAGCCTTGTGTAACATTTAGGTTAAATATGTGTGACATGCAAATTTATAGGATTATTAGGAATGAAAATCCAATTAATTGTTGAATTATTTGTTATGCAAAAATAAAAAGGAGGGATATGTTTGGGAAGAGTAATTAGCTTGGAATTAAATAGTCAGTAACCTAAGAAAACGGCAGCTTTTATAGTAAGTTGTTTGGCCGGGAGGTAGCGGCCCCGAATTGAGATTAATGGCCAGTGACAACTGGGCAAGAAAGCGAAATTGGGGTTAATGGTGGCATTAGTGAAGGTCCAAGTGACTATCCACTTGGTACACGAATTCAAAATGCAACTGATGAAGTTATCGAATAGGCAACAAGGAACGGGGCTACTATTTTGCGTGAGAAAATGGAGTTTGATGACTTTTATCTTGCTTATTTGGTGGATCCTACTGGTCTAGGAATCGGATTAATTCAACATAAAAATAACGCATAAAGTCTCTTTAAGTAGAGTCTTTTTTCATTTTAAGCATAATTAAACGTCTTTATGGGTAAAGAATCGATGGAGGAGGGATAATGTGAGGAACATATTGAAATTAGTATGTTTGATCCTGATAACGATTGGCTTAATACCGAAGGAAGTGCAGGCAGCCAGTTTTAAAGATTTAACGGATAATACCTTGATGACAGAAATACATTATTTAGTGGAGCAGGATATTGTGAAGGGTTATTCGAATCAGTTATTCAAGCCGAATGCCTATGTTACGAAAGCACAAGTAGCTGTCATGCTCACACGTGCTTTAGGACTAAACACAATCAACATAGAAAACCCCCACTATCAAGATGTAACAACTGCTAATCAATATTACAAAGAAATAGCTGCTGTACAAAACAAAGGGATATTCGATGCAGCTCATACATTTAATCCAGACGCGCCGATTACTAGAGGAGAAATGGCTATTGTGCTAAATAGAGCCTTTCAATTAAAAGGCTCAGATCCTTATTATTTTACAGATGTGACGGAGCAGACACGTGGTTATAAAGAAATTTTAACACTGGCCCATAATCATTTAATAAGGGGCTATGAGGGTGGTGCATTTAAGCCTAATGACCCTGTTACACGTGCACACTTCTCAGCATTTTTGGCACGAGCATTGACTCTTTCTAAGCCCAATTTGCTAAAGGACCCGGCATTTGTTTATACGTATGCCCATTATTCTTTAAGCGACAATAAGCGTTATACTTTAAGCTATCAATATGAGCAACACGACGGTAAAAATGATGTATGGACAGTCAAAAATGTAAGTACAGGACAATCACTTGCTGATGAGCTTTTATATGGTCATGATCGTGCATATGGTCAAGCCATTGCAAGTGAAGCTAACACACATTATGATTTATATATGGAACTACCACTTAGAATAGGTGTTATTTTACATGAAGAAGATCCAGGGGTTACTGCAGGAGAAAGAGT
The DNA here is from genome assembly GCF_003049525.1 of Lysinibacillus fusiformis. Lineage (GTDB taxonomy): Bacteria > Bacillota > Bacilli > Bacillales_A > Planococcaceae > Lysinibacillus > Lysinibacillus fusiformis. The sequence goes on from NZ_PYWL01000012.1 coordinate 27,425, forward strand.
AACTGTAAAATCAACTAATAGCACAGTACAAGCTGGTAAAGTGCAATATACGGGTGTAATAATAGTAGAGAAAAGGTCAAAATTTAGTGATGTGATAAAAACTTATTATTTCGTAGATGAAATTGGTTTAATCAAGGAGCTACACAATGATATAGTTGTGTTTGAATTACTCAATCGAACAATGAAATAATCAGAAAAGGAAAGCAAGCCACTGATGGACTCGCTTTCCTTTATTGTTGTATAGAAATATGAAAAAAGCGCTGTAATGCTTGCTGCCATTCCTTCTCGGTGTTTGTTGTATAGGTAGTTAAGGATGGTCCTTCGTAAATTCTAAATTCATTGTTCATCATCGTGTGACGACCACGAGCCGTTCGAATCATGGCGATTTTATTTTTTTGCTTGGAGAGTCGTGGGGCAAATTTTGCATCATTTGCATCATCATGAAAGCAATAGAGCAAGCGCCATTGCTGTTTGGTTTGCTCAAAAAGCATCCAACCATTTTCTTCATCATACTCTACTTTATATAATTCTCGACCTTCTCGGTGTTTATATCCGGCTATTAATGGTACTGGTTTACAAGGCGCTAAAGCACCAACGCCTACATCTGAAATATAGGATTGCTTCGCATCCTTTACTAGTAATAACTGATGCATGGGTATATCTTCAGGAGGCATATGTTCTTCAACATTGCGCCAAAACTGAGCATAGCGATTGGTAACTGAGAAGCCTAGCTCCCGTAAAAGCCAGCTAAATAAAATATTTAGTTCAAAGCAATTGCCACCACGTCGCTCAACAATAATCTTTTGAAATAAATTAGGAATAGAGAATGAGATACCGAGGTTCAAGGCAACATCTAAATTTTCATAGGGAATAGTCAATAGATGCTTTGTCTGTAGCTGTCCTAGTAGTTGGACAGTAGGCTCTAAAGTTCCTTGAAATTGAATCTGCTGTAAATATTGCTGAATCTGTGCATTCATAAAATCGCCTCACTTCCTTATTAATAACATAACCGAAACAGCAACAGAATACACGCATAATATTACGAGGGAAATGATAGAAAAATAGCTAAATAACTTGTAGAATTAATATATTAGCTACTATAAAGTGAAATTTTTTACAATATAGTTAATGAATAAGAATTTAAGGTAGGTATGATAAGGAAAATGAAATGGATAGAAGTCAATACATATGACGAAATGAGCGAAGTGGCCGCAAAGATTTTTTTAGAGCAAATACAGAAGAAGCCAAATAGTGTGCTAGGATTAGCAACTGGTGGTTCACCTGTAGGAATGTATAAAGAATTAGTAGCCCGACATCAAGCTGGTCAAGTATCATTTAAGGATGTACAAACTTTTAATTTGGACGAATATGTAGGTCTTAAGCGAACAAGTCCTGCAAGTTACTGGACTTTTATGCACAATAATTTATTTAATGATGTAAATATTAAACAAGAAAATATACATTTGCCAAATGGTGAGGCAGAGGATTTAGCTGCTGAATGCAAGGCATATGATGCAAGAATTGATGCGGTAGAAGGTATTGATTTACAGCTTCTTGGAATTGGCGTAAATGGTCATATAGGTTTTAATGAGCCAGGTACTCCGTTCGATTCTATGACAAATATTGTCGAATTAACGACATCAACAAGAACAGAAAATGCGATTTACTTTGATGACGAAGCCGAAGTCCCAACACATGCGATTACGATGGGCATTCAATCCATTATGAAGGCGAAGGAAATTGTCCTGATTGCCTTTGGTGAAAAGAAGCTGGCGGCCATTCAAAAATTGAAAAGTGGCCATATAACAGAAGATTTCCCTGCAAGTCAATTATTGAAACATCCTAACGTGACGATTATTTATGGCGGCACAAATTAACAATAAAAAGCAAAGTCTTCTTATGACTGAAGACTTTGCTTTCTTGTTTTTCCTGAAAACGGATGAGCAATGAATATACGCTCCCAAAAATTACTGCTACAATAACAATTAAATCACCCTTGTTGAAGGGTATGTCTAAATTTCTGAAGGTTGCAATTGCAGAATGTCGATCGTTTCTTCTTAAGTAGAAAATAACCGTATAGAATGATGGGAAGAAGATGCAATAATAGCTAAATGTCTTCGCACTAACTTAGAGACAGCATTAGAAAAATAAAGGAGGAATGAACGTGAAAAATACCGTACCACGTTTACAAAAGGGAGATGTAGTAGGTGTAGTTGCCCTATCGAGTCTAGTAGAATCTGAAAAGCTTGGGGACGCATTAGCTTTTTTAGATGAGTTGGGTCTTCGCTATATCGTAGGGGATACCATCCATGCCAAGCATGATTATTTAGCGGGAAGTGATGAAATCAGGTTAGCTGATTTTCATGAAATGGTTAAAAATCCTGAAGTGAAAGCGATTTTTTGTGTAAAGGGAGGTTATGGCGCTGCCCGAATAGCTGAAAAAATTGATTATACGCTATTAGAGGAAAATCCAAAAATTTTCTGGGGCTTTTCAGATATTACCTATTTGCATTGTGCCATCAATGAGTACGCTAATTTAGTAACATTCCACGGACCTATGCTAATGGCTGCTAATACAATGGATGAACTATCGAAGAAAATGTTTGTACAATTATTTTCCCCTATCGAAATACAATATACGGAATCAATTTCTCCTTTAATAACAATTGCTGGTGGGGTGGCACGCGGTGAATTAATAGGAGGAAATCTTTATCGTCTTGTCAGCACATTAGGTACTAAATTTGAGATACAGACAGAAGGTAAGATTTTATTGATAGAGGAGTTAGCTGAATCGATTCCTAACATTGATTCGATGCTACAGCAATTAAAGCAAGCTAGGAAATTTGAGCAGCTAGCAGGTGTTGTCATTGGCTCCTTTACACAAACAGAGTCGGATGATGCAGCACTAAATAATTTAATGAAAGAGTATTTTGGAGACTTAGGCATTCCTGTTGTGGCAGGTTTTAAAATAGGACATGAATTAACGAATATAGGCATTCCTCTTGGGGTAGATGCGTATTTAGATGCAGAGGGAAAAGTGTTGAAGATATTACCAGGAGTATATTAACTGTGGGGGATTGATGATATGGATATTGAGAAAAAGCTCTATGAAGCAGCTGTCCAATTAGTGGAGAAAAGATATCCCTCAGGATGGGGCGGAGCGGCCGCTTTATATTCTGAGGACGGGCATATTTTAACTAGTGTCGCACCAGAGGTCATCAATGCAGCAACTGAATTATGTATGGAAACGGGTGCTATTTTAGAGGCGCATAAATTGAATACAAAGGTGACACATTCGATTTGTGTTGCTAGAGAAAATGAAAAATCTAAATTCGTAGTCCTCACACCTTGTGGGGTCTGCCAAGAAAGACTCTTTTATTGGGGAGAGAATGTGAAGGCAGCAGTTACGAATTCAGACGGTTCACTAATATTTAAAACGTTAAAAGAGATACAACCATATCACTGGTATAAGGCCTATGAACAATAATGCAAAAAGACATTACAAAAATATGTAATGTCTTTTTGGTGTGATTTAATAAGGCTCGGCATTATGTCCTTTATCTATCGCATCTTGAGGGGCATGATCGCCACCAATATTGCCAAGTGGCTTTGAAGGAGAAGATTCCTTTCTAGCCTTATGCAACCCTTCTTTTAGCAAACGACCATATTCTTCATCTGCTTCTTCCGCTAGTGCAATCATTGCATTTTGTATATCCATATGACAGACCGATAAATCACGAATTAAATTGGCAAGCAGCTCATCGCGCTCCCATTGCTCAAAGTTACGGTAAGTTTCACCAGCTTGCTTTGTATTACTTTGACGATCAATGGATTCTCGAACAAGGTTTCCTTCAACATAAGGAGTATATTCCTTACCATCCTGAGCTGCTTCCTTTAAGCCATTTAACATGGACGGCTCATAATTAATATGTGGATTTTGACCAGGTGCTAAATCTCGTTTATACATCATTTGCCCACCACTTTGATTGGTTGCTACACGCTTTTTAGGCGCATTAATTGGCAATTGAAGATAGTTGGCTCCCACACGGTGACGCTGTGTATCTGAATAGGAGAATGTACGACCTTGTAGCATTTTATCATCGGAGAAATCTAAACCATCGACCAGTACGCCCGTACCGAAAGTAGCTTGTTCTACCTCTGCAAAATAGTCCTCAGGATTTTTGTTTAATACCATTTTACCGACTGAATACCATGGGAATTGATCGTTTGGCCAAAGCTTTGTGTCATCCAATGGATCAAAATCAAGCTCAGGATGTGGACCATCCTCCATAATTTGAACATGTAACTCCCATTCAGGAAATTCTTCACGTTCAATCGCATCATATAAATCCTGTGTGGCATGATTAAAGTTTTTCTGCTGAATTTCTTCTGCTTCTTTTTGTGTTAAATTTTTAATGCCCTGAAGTGGTTCCCAGTGATATTTGACTAGAACCCCTTTACCTTCGTGATTAACCCACTTATACGTATTGACGCCAGAGCCCTGCATCATACGATAGTTAGCGGGTATACCCCAAGGTGAATATACAAATGTTACCATGTGGAAAGATTCTGGTGAGCTAGCACAAAAATCAAAGAAACGTTCAACGTTTTGAATATTAGTAATAGGATCAGGTTTAAATGCATGAATCATGTCAGGGAATTTCATTGCATCACGGATAAAGAAGATTTTTAAATTATTGCCTACTAAATCCCAGTTGCCATCCTCTGTATAAAATTTTACCGCAAAGCCTCGTGGATCACGTAATGTTTCAGGCGAATGTCCACCATGTATAACCGTTGAAAAACGCACAAATACAGGTGTTTTTTTTTCTTTATCCTGAAAGACTTTTGCACGGGTATATTTAGAAATTGGTTCATCGCCTACTACACCGTATGTTTCAAAATAACCATGTGCACCAGCACCGCGAGCATGAACAACTCGTTCTGGGACTCGCTCCCTGTCAAAGTGACTTATCTTCTCTAGAAAATCATAATTTTCAAGTGTTGCAGGACCTCGATTACTAACCGTTCGTAAATTTTGATTGTTAGTAACGGGATGCCCCTGTCGATTTGTCAATGTTGTATCTTGCTCATGTGTTGAATCATTTTGCTGCGTCATAGTATGACCCCTTTCCAAGAGATACTTCCATTTTGTCCTTGAAAGCGGCAATCTAGACATAGGGAATTTTTACATATTTGCTGATAAAAAAGCTCTCCATACATAGATGTAGGAGAGCCTTGGATGGCGTTTTCAAATGGAATCAAGTTTTTTGAGTATGGCCTTTACCTATAGTTGGTCATTAGTCATCGGTCATACAGTAACAGGTAACTTGTTATTGGTTTTTATTTAATTAGCCGAATAGCTAAATTTGAAAACAGCACATCCAACTCGGTTTGGAGTCTCACCGCCCCGAGATTAGAAATAACGGGAATCATCAAAGTTAAGTTGTATGCTGTAATTTTTTGAATTAATAAGATTGGATAGTTTATGTGCCTGTTTTTCGAGCTTCATTGCGCGTTCTCTATAGTCATCTGGCTCATATAATGCAATCTCGTATAACATAGCACCATCACCATAGCCAAAGCGAACACTTTCCTTTTCCCTCATACTAAATTCTTTACATAGTTCAGCCTCAGCACGCAGCTGTGTAGCTAATTCGATAGCTTCCACTAGTGCTAGTTTCTGATCTTTAAAGTCTACTGTGTTTTGGATGTTTGCTTCATACACTAAACGATCTAGCGTACGCGTATCTACACGAACTTGTGCCAATTCGGCTTCAATAAGGGAGAGTGCACGGTTACTTGTTTTAGGAGCCTGTCCCTTTTCTACTGTCACAAAAGCACTACGATGTAATTCACTAATAAGCTCTTGCGTTTTCTTTCCTAAAATACTTTTTAGTTTAACAGCTTCTGCAAGATTGATCACGAAAACACGTCCTTTTTATAGTATTGTAGATGGTGCATTATTTGACAAGAGGGCAATTTGATAGTCACCACCATGAATTTGGTTAAACATTTTGCCTGCTGACGCCAAAAGGTCATTCGCTGCTTCATGTGTTAGTGATGGTCTAAGATAAAAAATATGGAGCGCCTCAGTCGTATCCTCTGTAACGGCTGTCCGTTTAGAATCGACAAATGGAGAACCAAACGCTCCCTTTTCATCACGGCTATAGAGGATTTTGTTAAACGTATTAAAACGACCATTTAAACCCTCATAACCAATGTCTTCGTGGCCAAGAGATATTTCTACGCACCCTTTCATAAGGGCTACATCATATAGACCAATCGGAATTTCATATTGAAGAGAGAAGAAGTTATTTAAATCTACACCAGAATGAAATGGTGTTAAAAAGTTTTGTTTACTAATTCGACGCATAAGGCTTTCTGCTGAGTGACGATAACGATTTGGATCGGCACCTAGCTGTTTCCATAGTGCTCGCCATTCCGCAATACCCTCACGCTGGTTCACTGGAAGGTCCTGCATGTCCAGAAAAAGGTTTTCTTGATACAATTGCATCCGACCTTTAATCATTTGAGGGGATTCTGCTACAACAATTTTGGTATAATGAATAATGCCGATTTTTAGCTCGGGATGTTGTGTTAATAGAGATTCGTTAATGGAAATTTCCAAAGAACATCACCTACTTTATCTATTTCTATTATTGTACCATGTAAGGAGTTGGAAATAAAATGAACATACATGACCTACAACGCGACTTTGTGGCATATGCAATATCCATTGGCGTTGATAAAATAGGTTTTACAACAGCAGCTCCCTTTACAGAATTAAAAAACCGACTGCGTCGTCAGCAGGAGCTTGGCTATCAGTCTGGCTTTGAAGAAAGTGATATTGAAAAACGTACCGAACCCCTGCATTTATTAAATGAGGCAGAGAGTATTGTCTCGATCGCGGTTGCTTATCCCTCACGTATGCAAAATGCACCCATTGGCAAAAGGGGAGCAAGACGTGGGATATTTTGCCGTGCTTCATGGGGAGTCGATTATCATACAGCAATACGTGAACGTTTGAAGTTATTATCTGCTTGGCTTGAGGAGCGTGTCGAAGGTGTTCGTATTGAGTCAATGGTTGATACAGGTGCACTTGTAGACCGTGCAGTAGCAGAACGTGCAGGCATAGGCTGGAGCGGTAAAAACTGTTCGATTATAACACCTGAATTCGGGTCTTATGTGTATTTAGGGGAGCTTATTACCAATATTCCATTCTCGCCAGATAAGCCAATGGAGGATGAATGTGGGGAATGTCGCCTATGCTTGGATGTTTGTCCAACCGGTGCATTAATCCAAGGAGGGCAATTGGATGCACAACGTTGTATTGCCTTCCTCACTCAAACGAAGGGAACACTTCCTGATGAGTTTCGTAACCATATTGGTAATCGTCTCTATGGCTGTGATACATGTCAGACTGTGTGTCCCAAAAATAAAGGGAAAATTAATTGGATTCATGAAGAATTTATGCCAGATCCAGAGCTTGCCAAGCCATTACTAACACCACTATTAACGATTTCTAATAGAGAATTTAAGGCAAAATTTGGCCACGTTTCTGGTTCATGGCGAGGTAAAAAGCCCATTCAACGAAATGCGATCCTCGCCCTTGCTCATTTTAAAGAGGAAGCGGCTATTCCAGATCTTATCAACCTTTTGAAAAACGATGATCGTCCAGTCATTCGAGGCACATCAGCATGGGCTTTAGGTAAGATAGGCGGAGAACAGGCTAAGTCTGCCTTATATGATGCGGAGGCTAATGAGCAGGACGAAGAAGTATTGCATGAAATTCACAAAGGTTTGCAGTTTTTTTATGATGAATGAAGAAAAAACAACTCGACTAAATGAGTAATACTAAAAGAAATTATGACAATAAGGAAGTGTATCGTTATGCCATTGCATATCGTATTATATCAACCAGAAATTCCAGCGAATACAGGAAATATTGCTCGCACTTGTGCTGGTACAAATACTTCATTACATTTAATTCGTCCACTAGGCTTTTCAACCGACGATAAAATGCTAAAACGGGCAGGCTTAGATTATTGGCATAGTGTGAATGTTGTTTATCATGATTCACTAGATGATTTTATAGCGTATTCTAAAGATGGTGACGTATATTTAATCGAAACTTATAGTGATGAGCCGTTCACCACGCATGATTTTAGTGATAAGGAGCGTGACATTTACTTTATGTTTGGGAAAGAAACAACAGGACTGCCGAAAGAATTTGCGTATGAACGTCGCAATATGTGCTTGCGTATTCCGCAAAGTGATCATGTCCGTTCACTCAACTTATCTAATACGGCTGCGATTGTTATATATGAGGCATTACGACAACAAGGATATCCAGGTTTACATTAATAAAAGCAGTTCTCAAATTGTGAGAACTGCTTTTTACTAAAGTTTTAATAATACGACATTTCCAGCTGGGTCCTCGGTTTGGAATCCACCGTCCATATCGATAACAGGTGCACCCATTGCACGAAGGTTTGCTTTCATTATTGATGCTTGTTCTTCATTATCTAAACGCAGTGAGTACGTTTTTAAGCCTACTTGGTTTTCGCCAAGCTTTGGGGCATTTTCTGAGTGCCAAGTGTTTAGGCCAATGTGATGGTGATAGCGCCCTGTAGAAATAAATAATGCCTGAGAACCATAGCGCGCCACAATATCATACCCTAAGCCATTTGTATAAAATTGTTCAGCTTCTGCCAAGTCAGAAACAGATAAGTGAATATGTCCCATGACTGTACCAGCAGGAAGGCCATTCCAATTTCCGTTACCTTCTTCTAAAATCGATCGAATATTTAGTGGCTCTGTCACCATATGCACTTGATCCATATGCCATCCCCATTCATTTTCAGGACGATCTACGTATACCTCAATACCATTATCATCAGGATCATTTAAATAGAGTGCTTCACTGACAGCATGATCAGAAGCCCCAAGATATACTCCTTTTTCATGAAAATGCGTGATAATATTTGCCAAATCACGACGAGTTGGCAAGAGTAGTGCAAAATGATAAAGTCCAGTCGTCCTGTTCAGTTTTTCTTCCACTGTGTTTGGTTGGACAATTGTTAATAGTGCAGTATGTCCATCCGCTGTTAAAGTAGCTTTATGTGATTCTTGGTGTAAAACGTTGAAGCCAATGACGTCTTGATAAAATGCTAAAGAACGTTGTAGATCGCTTACTTTTATTTCAACATTTGTTACATATGTGTTAGGTTTTTCATGGAAATGCATATAGAATACCTCCAGCAAGTTATTTTTATTTATTTAGTTACTTTATGTAAGTTAGTTTATTTTAATAATAGCCTAAAGTCAAGTAAGGAATGTTATTGTTCGACAAAAAAAGAAAATCACTAAGCACATCTAATGCTTAGTGATTTTCTCGAGGTATTATTTATCCGCTTTGTAATCGCCTTCGTACCCAGCAGTAAAAATAGCTGTTAAGAAAGCAACTGTTACACCAATGATTAATAATAATTTCATGGAAGTAACCCTCCTCATGTAATAAAGACATCTCTATTTAGTATAGCCTATCTACTATGAAAATGAAACGACATACCTGAATAAAATATGTCAGAAATGGTTCAAACGTATAGTTATCGGGAAAACTATTAAGGAGGTGATTCATATGAAAAAAAAAGTGCCAAACATTGAAAATGGTACGATGGCGAGAGATATGAAGGAATTAAAAGATTTGGGCAAACAAATGGAACATTTACGTGATGGTCTAGAGCTTGCGGAGGATGAGCGTATTGCCGACCCTATTCAATTGGAAAGTATCGAGGAAAAGGATGAATAGTGGTGAAGAACAGTAGCTTCCTTATTTTTCTTAAATCCAATTTTTTGTATAATGGTACTAGGAAAAAGAAAGGGGTGGTGATTCGTGAATTTACAATCATCGAAAACATTATCAAATGGAGTAGAAATGCCTCGCTTCGGCTTAGGTGTTTATAAAATGACAGATCATGAAGAAACATTACAATCCATCGATACAGCGCTGAAGGTTGGTTATCGAGCTATTGATACGGCATCTTTGTATGGGAATGAAGCAGAGGTAGGAGAAGCTATTCGTCATTCAGGTGTACCACGTGAACATATTTTTGTTACCACAAAAGTATGGAATAATGACCAAGGATATGATGAAACCTTACGCGCTTTTGAAGTATCGCTGAAGAAACTTAATATGGATTACGTAGATTTATATTTGACTCATTGGGCTGTTCCAGAAACATTTGAGGAAACCTATCGTGCCATTGAACGCCTATATGATGAAAAACTAATTCGTGCAACAGGTGTGTCGAACCATCATGAGCATCATTTAGAAAAAATACTGGCAAAGGCCAATATTGCTCCAATGGTTAATCAGGTGGAGATGCATCCATATTTACAACAACAAGCATTAAGCGCATTTTGCCATGAACATCAGATTGCAGTTACTGCATGGTCACCGTTAGGACGAGGTGGGGTACTTGATGATTCTACTATCGTAGAAATTGGCAAGGAGATTGGCAAGTCGGCTGCTCAGGTAGTGTTACGCTGGCATTTACAAAATGACACATTGATTATTCCTAAATCGGTGACACCTAGTCGAATTGCAGAAAATGCCCAGATTTTTGACTTTGAATTAACACAGACTCAAATGGATAAGATAGCGTCATTAAATAGTAATCAACGATTTGGGCAAGATCCTGATCATTTTAAATTTGATTTTTAGTTCTATTAAAAAAATCCCGCTCTCGTAATAGAGAAGCGGGATTTTTGATTATTGCTCGTCCTTGACTGTAATGCGTTTATTTAAAAATGGATGGTCAAATTCTAATTGGATAGCATGGAGTTCATAGTCATCACTAACCGTTTCTCTTGCACCGTACATAGTATCACCAATAATAGGATGGCCGATATAGGCTAAATGGACACGAATTTGATGTGTTCGACCCGTTTCAAGAATCAAATGGACCACACAAGAATTTTTATAGCGTGAAACAACTTCATAATGTGTCACTGCATGCTGTCCAGTTTTGGACACGACACGTCTAGATGCGTGGTGTCGATCTTTACCAATAGATTCGGAAATGGTACCTGATGAGGAGCGTATATTTCCTTGTACTTCTGCCGCATACGTCCGAATAATAGATTTTTCTTCAATCATCCGGTCAAAAATTGATTTCGCTAAAGGATGCTTGGCTACGAGTAATAAACCTTGTGTCCCTTTATCTAGTCGATGGACATGCTCTGCATACATACCACCTTGTTGTTGAATATGTGCCATAACGTGGTTCATACATGTATGGGTATCTCGGTCATCATTAGGGTGCGTTGCCATACCCTTTGGCTTCGATACGATTAAGCAATGATCATCCTCATAAACTATATCAATCGCACAAACAGGGGTTGGTTTATAGCTAGATGCTGGGATTGGGAATGTAAATTTAACAATAGTGCCGACTTGTAAAGGAGTATTCCATTGAACAAGCTCATCATTTTCTAAAGTAATAGCTTTTGCCATACGTAGTTCATGGACGAGCTTTTTGCCTAGTCGCCAATGATTACGTAACAGTTCCTCAATCGTTAAGTGATCTTCATTGAATGTATAAAGAAACATTAATCTTCCTCCGTAGAAAAGACCGTATTCCAAAGGTAGAACACGGTCTCTTGATTATTTTGCAGCTTTTGTAGCTTTTATTAAATAGAAGCTTGCCCCTGCAATTAAAATAAATGCAGTTAATGCTAAAAATGGAATAGTAATAAAGCCTAACCAGTTAATATATTGTCCTGTACATGATACGGCGCCACAAGAAGGGGCATTATCCGCTAAAAAACTAAGCTTTTGAATGCCGTAATGATAGAGTGAGATACAGCCTCCGATAACAGAGAAAACCGCTGTTGTGACAGCAATACGAGCATTTTTTTGTATGAAGGCTACAGTGGCCATAATGACGATAGGGTACATAAAAATACGCTGTATCCAACATAATTTACACGGTTCATAATGACGAATTTCAGAAAAGTATAATGAACCCAGTGTAGCTACAGCAGAAACTATCCATATAAATAATAAGCCATTTTCCTCTTTTTTAGACATATCGATTCTCCCCTTTATAAAAACACTACTTGTACGATTATAGTTGTTCTAGTTTTATATGTAAATTAACTTACGCAAAATAAGGACGATAATTTCAGTCTAAAGTATGAACGGCTAATGAAGACGACCCTAATGCCTTAATGGTATCATTAACAATAGTAATGCTATAGAAGAGGTGTTTTCGTGAAGGAAAATGAGCATTCCAATATAAGTATATTAAAGGAAATTGCAGAGCTATTAAATGAAGAAACTGAAATTGTTACGATGCTAAAAGGGGCCCTTATCAAATTTTTAAATGGCACGAATTTTGAAACAGGCTGGATCTTTTTTATTGACGCAAAGGGACGCTCGGAGCTTGTTGTTCATGAAAATTTACCTGAGGCATTGGAATTTAACAACTGTCATTATTTAAAAAAAGGTGGCTGTTGGTGTGTATCGCGCTATCGTAATGAGGAGCTAAAAAAGGCATCTAATATCATTGAATGTCAACGTATTGAAAGTGCCATTGCAGCTAATGTTGGGGATCATGAAGGAATCACCCATCATGCCACAGTGCCCCTTCAATCTGGACAAGAACGTTTTGGTGTATTAAATGTTGCCTCAAAGGATACGGTACGCTTTTCAGAGGAGGAGCTAGCCCTATTGGAGTCGGTAGCATTTCAGATGGGTTCTGCTATAAAGCGAATTTTACTGACGAAACAAGAGCAAGAAATGGCCCTTGTAAAGGAACGCAACCGTCTAGCAAGAGATTTACATGATTCAGTCAATCAACTATTATTCTCGGTTACGCTAACGGCGAGGGCTGGAATTGAAATGACACAGGATAGCGATGTGAAAGAAACATTTAAAGAGATACAGCATTTAACTCAGGATGCGCTAACAGAGATGCGGGCATTGATTTGGCAGCTACGACCAAAGGGATTGGAAAATGGCCTACTGGAAGCGATAAAAGTATATGCTGAGATGCTTGGCTTAAAATTACATGTTATGGTTTCAGGAGTCCTACAATTTCCATCGCGGATTGAAGAGACATTATTTCGAGTAGCTCAAGAGGCTTTAAATAATGTGAGACGCCATGCAGGTGTTTTAGAGGCAGCACTTTATATTACCGTCACGTCTACAGATATTTTATTAGTTATACGCGATGAGGGACGAGGATTTGTCATTGACAATAATACGAAGCTACTGTCAATGGGCTTACAATCCATTAAGGACCGTGCAAAATCAGTGGGTGGCACTGCCGACTGGGTAAGTGAAATGGGCAAAGGTACGGAGCTGCTGATCCGCTTGCCATACTAAGGGGAGAGGACATGATACGTGTATTAATTGCAGACGATCATCACGTAGTGCGTCGAGGGTTATTGTTTTTCTTAAAGACACAAAAGGATATTGAGGTTGTTGGAGAGGCGAAAAATGGACATGAAGCCGTATCATTAGCAGAAAGTATCCAACCTGACATTATTTTAATGGATTTAGTGATGCCTGAGTTGGACGGCATACAGGCGACAAAGCGCATTAAAGCAAAATTTCCAAAAATAGAGATTTTAATGCTGACAAGCTTTTCAGATCGGGACCATGTTGTCCCTGCAATGGAGGCTGGGGCAGCAGGCTATCAATTGAAAGATATTGAGCCAGATGAATTGGTCTTATCTATTCGTCGTATTATGCGTGGCGAAAATACATTACACCCAGAGGCTACAACGACGCTTGAAATGGATCGCCAGGAGGCACAGAATGCCCCGCATTCGTTAAATCCATTGACACCTCGTGAGCAGGATGTGCTGGCAGAGCTTACAAAAGGGAAAAGTAATCGAGAAATTGCATCCTCATTATTTGTTACAGAAAAAACAGTTAAAACTCATATTTCTAATATATTTACAAAATTACAAGTACAAGATCGTACCCAGGCTGCTCTATATGCAGTTAAACATGGTTTGACAGAGGGTAGTGGTAGCTAAAGCAAAACGACGAGTTTCTACAATATTGTAGGAGCTCGTCGTTTTTAGTTTGGTTATTTACTTTCCACAAACAACTTTTTTGATATCTCTAATAAAGTAGAACTTGGAGCTAATGCTAAATCCTCTTTTAGTTTTTGTTTATACGTTAGGAAAATTTTGTGCGCCTGCTCATGAAGACCTGCCTGAATTAATGTGTATAAATAGTGCTCAAGTTTTTGTTCATTATAGGGATCATATTCTAATAAAGCATGCAAAAATTCTATGGCTTTATCAGTATCTGAAAAGACTGTAGTTTGGAACCCTTTTTCTAATAACTCTATGTATGATTTCGTTAATCTATCCTTATAGGCTTTTGCCCATTCATAATCATCAAATACAAATAAACCATTTTTATAAATTGCTAGACATTGATGAATTAAAGAAATAGAAGGAAATTCTAATCGTGAAAAATCCTCATGAAGTTTTTGAAAATCATATAAGTCACACACGAGGCTTGGTTTTTCAAAGATATAGTATTTATTTGAAAAAACAATACAGTTTTCATAGCCAATCGTATTTAATGTTTTCCTTAAGTACGACAAAGCTGTATGAAGATTTGATTTGGCTCTTACATAATCTAAATCTGGCCAAAGAATTTCAATTAAATAATCTCGGTGAATAGGAATATTTGGATGCAAAATAAAATAAGCAAATAATTCCTTCGTCTTCTCAGTTTTAAATGCTACTAAGCTTTTATTGCTATAAACAGCAAATTGATCAAAGCATTGTACGTTTAATAACGTTTGAGTTGCCTGTTGAAGCATCTGCTGTATAGAAAATTCATGCTCAATACGAGTCACTGTTTTTTCTAAACGAGCATGGCTGATGGGTTTTAATAAATAATCAAGTCCACCAATTTCATAAGCTTGTAAAGCAAATTCATGATGGGAAGTAATAAAAACAACACTGACATGTGGACGCTCTGTTTTAATAATGTCCGCTACTTCAAGTCCAGAAAGTTCTTTGAGTTTTACCTCTAAAAATAGAACCTCAAATTCTATCGAGGGTAGCTCATTAAGAAATACTTCTACACTTGTAAAGGTTTGAATAATTTGTATTTGCTGAAATACTTGTAGTTTATTTTGAAAATAGTGTAAAGCTAAAGGTTCATTGTCTATTAAAACGGCTCGAATCACATCAAACTCTCCTTTTTACAATTAAATTGAAAACCATTAAACTCTAGTTCATTTTGGTTGAAAAGGCTTTCTATATATACTGAAGGGCATGAAAAGTTAAAATCACTTAATTTTCTCTATTAAAAATTTGATACTAAAATAAAGCAATTTATAGTAGGTCTTCCACAGGCGAGAGTTAGTAATCCTGTGGGGGTGTCACATCACGCCAAATCCCTTCTTAGAAAGTATTCGCCGTTCATTATATAGAAGAAAGAAGTTATTTATTTGTGTTAAGAGAATTGAAATAATTGTTTAGGCGTTTATGTATCAAACTATTCTTATAAAAAATTGAAATAGTTTATATTTAGTAGGAACATAAAGCTGTAAGAGATCGACTTTAAAAAGTAATATTTTTTCTTATATTGTAAAAATAGTATAATGATTGTAATAATTAATCAGGCGTAATTATAGTACATTTGTCTTAAATAAAACTAAAAAAGTACTTAAAAAATACTTAAAAATATAGGATGATAGTAATTAAAATGCATTTTGCTGAGAAAAAAATAAGATCTATGAAGAAAGGGGCTTCGCTATGAAATTAGAGCGTCTGCTTACAATGATAATGATATTAATCAATCGAAAAAAGGTTACCGCACAAGAATTAGCAGAAGTATTTAATGTGTCGGTTCGTACTATTTATAGAGATATTGAAACACTTAGCTGTGCAGGGGTACCGGTTATTAGCCAACAAGGGGTGCACGGAGGAATTAGCTTGATAGATGGATATCGTGTGGATAAACAGATTTTAACAAAGGATGAGCTTACATCTCTGACAATTGCCATTAAAAGTGCTTTGACTACCTATGAAGATTCTCATGCAGAAGCTGTTCTTGAAAAGCTAACAAGTATTGCAGATGATCATGTCAAACAATCGATGGACCACCTATTTATAGATCTGAGTCCATGGGGGCCAAATATACTTTTTAAGGAACATATTACGATTTTAAAAAGTGCTATAGAAAATAGGCACTGTGTAAGCTTTACTTATTCGACGACACATGGAGAGTTAACAAGGCGAGTAGTTGAACCGCATACATTGGTTCAAAAAGGGAAGACATGGTATTTATATGGCTATTGCACGTTAAGAATGGACTTTCGTCTCTTTAAATTGGCAAGAATTAAAAACTTAATGCAAGAAGATCTACACTATGAGCGGAGGGAAATTAATTTAAGTGAACTTCCATGGGGGAAAGAATGGTATCAGCCAGAAAACGTAGTGGATTTAGTAATTAGTTTTGATATGGCTGTGACGACATTAGTGGAAGAATCCTTTGGAGTAGAATTTGTTGATCATAAGCAGGCCAAAATTAATATATCTATACCAGAGGATGAGTGGCTGTACGGCTTTTTACTTAGTTTTGGCAATCGCATAAAAGTTATTGAACCACCACACATAAGGGACATACTTCAAAAACGTGCGCAGGAAATTGTTCAATTATATAAAAATCCAGATAATAGTTGACAGACAGTTGTCAGGTTTCCTTTGCTATAGTAAGGACAAATAAAGCGAAGGGTGGAATCAAACATGATGCAAAACTATTGTCAAAGCTGTGGAATGCCTCTAACAGATGCGGCTTTATTAGGAACGGAAAAAGAAGGTCACAAAAATCAAGACTATTGTACATATTGTTATGAGGAGGGGAGTTTTAAACAACCTGATTTAACCGTTGAAGCAATGATTAACATTTGTGTGCCACATCTAAAGGAAGATGGTATGCCTGAAAACGAGGCCCGTCATATGCTTACATCTTTTTTGCCAAACTTAAAAAGATGGAGAAAACAAGAATGGTCAGAACCAAAAATTATAAAAAGAGAGGAATTCCAAATAATAGGAATTTCGACGGAAACAAGCAATGCCAATGAAATGACAGCGCAAGCCAAAATCCCGCAATTATGGCATGATTTTTATGAGCAAACTATTGTTGACCAACTATCTAAGTTGGATAATCAAAGCGTATACGGTTTGTATTCAGATTATGAAACCGATGTAAACGGCAATTATTCCATAACACTTGGTGTAGAAGCCTCATTGAACACAGCACATTCTGATTTAGTCATCAAGACTATTCCAGCAGCCAAATATTTAGTATTCACATCACAGAAAGGAAAAATGCCGGAGATTGTTATCCAAACATGGCAAGAAATTTGGGCATGGTTTGCAAATTCTGAGGTAGAACGAACATATACTGGTGATTTTGAATTGTATGATGAACGTTGTGCAAACCCACAAGAGGCACAGGTGGAAGTTTATATCGCTATTAAATAAAAATAAGTCTCTTACCAATCAATTGGTAGGAGACTTTTCATCGTTTGGAGGGGGAACTATTTCAATATGAGGTTCGATATGCACGAGAACCTGACAAAAACGATTTTCTCGCAAGATGGTACGTTCGATTTCTTCAGTAATGCGGTGACTGTCAAAAACATTTAAATAGGGGTCAACCGTTACGGTTATGTCGATAAAATACATATTACCGTGAGCGCGGCCTTTAAAGTCTAAGAGCTCGATCACACCGTCCACATTACGAATTAGGACTGATAACGTTTCCACTTCATCGATATCAAATGCATCTGTAAGACTTTGAACAGCCTCCCAAAAAATTTCTACTGCTGTTTTAATAATTAAAAAGGCAACGATAAGAGCCGTTAGAGAATCGATAATGGGAAAACCAAAAATTGCACCAAAAATACCTATTGCTGTGCCGATGCTGACAAATGCATCTGAGCGATTATCAAAGGCGGCTGCTTTGACAGCGGAGCTTTTTATTTTTTTTGATAGTGCCAAATTATAGCGATAAACGATATACATGACAGCTCCACTACCTATTGCTACAAATGCTGTTAAGAGGGAAGGAGTTGTTCCAGGTGGTGCCCATAAGCTTTTTAAAGAGTTAATTAAAACCTGGAGACCAACAACAAGCATGATGAATGATGCTACTAAAGAGGCAATGGTCTCAGCACGCAAATGCCCATATTGATGATTGGAGTCGGGCGGTCTTTGAGCAATGCGTAAGCCAATCAAGACGGCAATAGAAGCGATAATATCCGTGGTGTTATTTAAACCATCTGCCTTTAACGCCTCAGAGGTACCGATATAGCCAATCGTTAGTTTGATGGAGCTTAAGATTAAATAAGTACCAATGGATAACCAAGCGCCTTTTTCCCCTTCACGTAAATTTGTATAGAGCTCCATTTTGTTTCCCCCTCGCAAAATTTTCGGACATTAGAAAACGACCCCCTATTTAAAAGGGAGTCGTTTATATCTATTATCACGGTATTAACTCCCACCTATATAAGGTGTGAGGAAAAGTCCATATTTATGAATCTTACTCAGTAACAGCGTCAAATTCATTTGATAAATCACTTTCAGGTAACTTCAGAACTTCTAAGTATAAAATATGGTGACCATCTAATTCTTTTGCAATAAATTCATAACCTTGCTCCTGAATGCTGTCTCCTTCGACTGCATCGAAGCGTTTTGTCATAAACCAACCACCGATAGTATCAATATCATCATCTTCTATGTCAGTACCTAGCATATCATTTACATTTTCAAGAAGCATTTTGGCATCTAAAATAAAATGATTATCTGCTATTTCTTGTACCTCTGGGATTTCATCTTCGTCGAATTCATCTTGAATATCGCCGACAATCTCCTCAATAATATCTTCGATCGTCACTAAACCAGATGTTCCGCCATATTCATCCATTAAAATGGCCATATGAATACGTTCACGTTGAATTTTGAGTAATAAATCGTTAATTTGCGTTGTTTCCATCACTCGAATGATTGGTTGCATATAGTCAATAACTGGTTTATCCCCATTTTTCGGGTCTTTAATGTAAGCGGTTAATAAATGCTTCATATTAACTAAACCAATAATATGGTCTTTATCGCCGTCAATAATCGGATAACGAGTATATTGTTCAACACCCATTAAATCAAATACCTCTTTAATTGTCAGTTCTTTTTCAATGCCGACAATCTCTGTTCGAGGAACCATGATTTCCTTTGCAAGACGATCTGAGAACTCAAAAATACTATTTACATATTCATATTCTGAGTTATTTATTTCTCCACCCTTTAAACTATCCGATAAAATCATACGTAGTTCTTCCTCTGTATGAGCTACTTCTGATTCCGACATCATTTTTAAGCCAAAAAGGCCAGTTAAGCCACGGGCAGACCCGTTTAATAACTTTATGACTGGATACGTAATGTTGTGGAATAAAATTAATGGGCCAGAAAAGTTTAATGTGACAAGTTCTGCTTTTTGGATGGCTAATGTTTTTGGCGCCAATTCCCCAATAACAACATGCATAAACGTTACGATTGAGAATGCAATTATAAATGAAAGGATAGATGTTATACTACCATTCAAATTTAGAAATTCAAACACTGGGTGCAAAATAATTTCAAATGTAGGTTCACCTAACCAACCTAAACCAAGTGCAGTGATGGTAATACCTAACTGACATGCAGATAAGTACTCATCTAAATCTGAAACAACACGTTTTGCATTTTTCGCCTTCTTATGCCCTTCTGCGAGCAATTGATCAATGCGGGTAGTTCTCACTTTAACGATTGCAAATTCTGTTGCAACGAAAAATCCTGTCATTATAATTAGTAGGGCGAATGCCGCCAACCTAATGGTTATCTCCAATATGTCTCCGTCCAAATAATTCCTTTGTTCCCGCCCAAATGAGGGAAGTAAACAAAGTGTACACCTCCTATGATTTAAAAAATTGTTGGATGTTTCAATAATAAATTATTTAATAGAAAAACACAAATATTGACAACAACTTTTTATGTTCATATTCTATCCATGTAAAAAGTAGCTAGATTCAAAAGCAAAGTGATTGTAAACGTGATTGCAATATGCTAACTTAAATTGAGCAAAGATAGTTTGTTTAGGGAAAGAAGCATTTTGCATCTTATATAATACGACACGTCAAAAATCTCAAGAGTGCTTTTACTTGCGGATTTTTTTAAATGAATTATTTTTAATAGCTAAAGGAGAGACTCGATCATCAATTGAGACTTTCCTTTTTTTGTGAAAAAACTTAGAAGGAGCAGTCTTTGATGTGACTGCTCCTTCTAAGTTTATTCCTGTTGGAAACGTAATTTTAAACATGCCTTCTCTACATCATGAAAGGATTCTTTCAAAGGTAAATTACCCGTAAATGGTGCTATAGATATTGGTGCTTTTTCTGTGATACCTTGCTGAGTCAAAATGTAATTTTTACCGTTATAAGTAAAGTACATTGTTTTAATTGACTTTTTACCAAAAGTGCTAGCAGACGAGTCAAAGAAACCTTTAAGTTGACTACAATATTCGTAATAGAAATCGCCATTAATGCCAGAGATGGCTTCAAATTTTTTGTGATCTAATTTACCAGCTTCGTCAGCTAGTTCGAATATTTTCGCGGAAAATTCTGAAAAAAATTCTTTTACTTTAACACGTATTAATGCTTTTGACTGATAACTGTTTAAGTCATCTGAAAGCGTGACTTTACTCATTGAAATGGCCCCCTGCATAAAAAACATATACTATTAAATTGCTAACCCTAATGTATAAGAAATATATAGGAATTTCAACATGTATCAACATAATTAGCATAAAGGACGTGCTATATATAGTAAATATAGGTATTTTTATCGGGGAATTAAGCGAAAAAATTACTATGTTTTTTAATCATACACATGGAATAGCATTAGCTCATGAATCATTTTTTTAACATCTTCTTCATTTGGTGGTGTTGGTCCTGTCCATTGAATAGTGCCGTCTTTTAAATATTCAGCAGAGTAGCGTTCACGCGGATAAAAAAATGAAACAGTCCATCCTGGAAGTTGAGTATTTTCAAATAATGACTTAAAACTGAAATGTTGAATCATCATCCAACCTCATTTCTATAGTATGTAGTTCATATTATTCAAGGATAATGGTAATTTTGCAACTATTCACTTTTATACTGAAATCTAAAGGGGGTATTTCTTTCGTTGGAAATCATTGCTCTGCTATAATAAGTGCAGAAGGCGACATAAAACGCCAATCGTGAATTCAACTGAAATGAGAGGATACTAATGGACAATTTTTTAGTGATATTACTTTTTATGGCAATTATTGGCGCAGCAATCGGAGGCGTTACCAATCACCTAGCCATTAAAATGCTTTTTCGTCCACATAACGCAATATATATTAAAAACTGGCGCGTTCCATTTACACCTGGTCTTATTCCAAAACGACGCGATGAATTAGCAAAACAGCTAGGTCTTACCGTTGTAAATTATTTATTAACGCCTGAAACATTTAGAAAGAAATTTTTCTCGAAGGATATTCAGGAAAAGGTTGAACAGTTTGTGCAAACGAAAGTAGAGGAAACCATCTTTACAAACGATAAAACGATTCAAGATTGGTTAAATATTGCAGGGTTTGCTCATATGCCAGCTACGATTGAGCAGAAAGTTGAAGCGATTGTTGAGGGACAATTTGCATCAGTGAAGAATACACTATCAACAAAATCAATTCGTACACTGCTATCTTCAGATATGCAGGATACTCTTGATACCAAGATTCCTGTAGCAGTCAGTCATATACTAGAAAAAGGCGAGGATTACTTTTTATCACCAGAAGGTGAAATGACAATTAAAGCAATGATTGATGATTTCTTATCATCAAAAGGATCATTTGGTGGTATGATCAATATGTTTTTAGGTGATTCATCGTCCCTTGTAGGAAAAGTTCAACGTGAGCTCGTCAAGTTTTTACAAGCTCCAGGTACGTCAACATTATTAACAAAAATATTTACACAAGAATGGGAAAAATTAAAAGATCGACCAGCGATGGACTTTTTACAAGACATGCAGTTTGATCCAATTTTGTCGAAATTACAAATGTATGTAAAAGAGCAATTAGCTGTCGCTGAACGTTTAAATCAATCAATTTCTTATTATTGGCCTGAAGGAAATGAATGGATGAAAAATTCGGTCATCCCACAGGCGATTGAAAAAGCTTTTGTCAAGGCAGAGGAAAAACTAGAGGATGTACTTACACGTTTAAATTTACAAGAAGTTGTTCGTGAGCAGGTTGACTCTTTCCCTGTAGAGAAATTAGAGGAACTTGTATTAGGTATTTCAAAACGTGAATTTAAAATGATTACCGTATTAGGTGCAGTTCTTGGTGGATTGATTGGAATTGTGCAAGGTTTAATTGTTTACTTTATTTAAAAAGGAGATTGTATAAATGGTTAATATTTATAATGACATTAATGCGCTAGAGGCAACATTCCGTAAGACTCCAGAGTTTGAGGCTTTACAAGCGGCGGTTGAAGTTGTAAAGAGTGATGAAGAGGCGTTAAATGTCTTTAAAAACTTCCGTAAAATTCAAATTGAATTACAAAAGAAACAATTAGCTGGAGAAGATTTATTGGAGGATGAGCTTGTTTATGCTCAAAAGGCATCTCAGCTTGTGCAGCAAAATGAAAAGATTTCAGCTATGCTTGAGGCAGAAATGAAGTTAAGTAAAGTCATTGAAGAAGTGAATCGTATTTTAATAAAGCCAATTCAAGGCCTATATGAAGATATTCAATAAATCATCCATATCGTAAGGAATAATTGTTTGAGAAATTGCACATATACAAGTAAGAGGAAAACGTGTATCCGCTAACCGGAGCACGTTTTTACTTTATATACACCAGTCAATTGTATTGGAGGTTATAACTATGCATGTATTCATTGAATGGACCTATAAAACACCGAAGGGAGCAACAACTGTTTTACGTTCTGAAGAAATGCCTGCAGCGCAAGCGCTATTACTAGCTGAGGATATGGAAAAGACCGGAAGAGTCAAGTCCATTCATTGTTTAGATCGTCAAGATACAAGTTGGACATTAAAAGAGCTAAAAGCCTATTTAAAAGAAATAGATACAGAGCCGCATAATATTATTGTCTATTTCGATGGAGGTTTTGATAGTGGGACAAGACAGGCAGGGCTTGGATGTGCTATTTACTATGAACAAAATGGCAAGCCCTATCGTTTAAGAAAAAATGCTTTTTCATCCGAACTTAAATCTAATAATGAAGCAGAGTATGCTGCGCTTTATTTAGGTTTAGTGGAGCTAGAATTACTAAATGTCCATCATCTACCTGTCCAAATTAAAGGAGACTCCCAAGTAGTTATCAATCAATTAAGTGGGGAATGGGCAGCATTAGAAAAGGATCTAGTAGGTTGGGCAGATAAGATTGATGCCAAATTAGCACAACTTACTATACAACCGGACTATCAGCTAATCGCTCGTAAGGACAATTCAGAAGCAGACCGGCTTGCTACACAAGCATTAAATGGTATAGATATTACAGGCTTGAGCGAACTTGTAAAAGAATAAATCGAAAGAGGTGTCGGTAGTTACTGTCACCTCTTTTTTTAAATTCTTTATAGGTAATGAAACTTTTTCCATTTTGAAACTACTACTACTATGAACCCAAACAATAAGGAGAGATTGTTATGTATATGAAAAAATTAGCACCAGCAGCTTTGTCTGCATTATTAATGGGAAGTGTTGTCATACCTGTTGCTTCGGCAAATGAGCAGAAGGATGAAGTTGAAGTTCCGCAAATCCAAATTGATCCAGTACACATTTTCAATCAAACACATGGAACAGTTGAAGATGTTCGTGTTGCTAAAGACATTACATATTACACTGTTAAAGACGGAGAGCAAACAAATGTACTAGAAATTACAAAAGATACTCCTGTGTATGATAATACGGGTAAAAAAGTAGAGCTTAAAGAAGGGGATAAAGTAGAGGCATACACTTTTGCCAATCAACCACAAAAATATATCTACCCACCGCAATTCAATCCAGAGATTGTCATTGTAGATTCAAAAGAAGTTGGGCTTGTAGAAGTGGATTATTTCTTTGAGGATTTAACAAACACATATGATATTTTAAAATTAAATATTGGTAAAGAAACGGAACTACTTAATGCAAAAGGTGAAAAAGTAACGTCAAAAGATTTAGCAGAGAAGCATTTAGCTGTTTTCTATACAGCATCCACTAAGAGTATTCCAGCACAAACAACACCATCGAAAGTGATTGTTCTAGATGACAATTCGGAAAGTTCTTTGAATCCAGTAGATGAGGAAATTAATAAAATCATCGCCACAGATTTTTATATGGTAGAAGAAACAACAATGGTGCCATTACGTAGCATTGCAGAAAAGCTTGGCTTTAAAGTAGAATCAAAAGGTAAAACGGTTATCCTAACAAAGGGCAATGGATCTTATACAATCACACGTGGAGATAAAACGTTTGGTTATAACAAATCATTACGCACTTTGTCAGTGGCACCAACGTTGAAAGACACGAAAACTTATGTCCCTGTTGAATTCATTGAAGAATTTTTGAAATAAATTTGAAACTAGTATGCCAACTTTTGTGGCATACTAGTTTTATTTTTTAAGAAACTATTCTGGAAGGATATTTTTTGGCAAATTGCTGCAGGCATTGCTTGAAAGAAACCGTACTCATAAAATTTTTAGCTAATATCATTTCATCTGAATACAATAAAAATTGCTGGAAGTGCTGTTTAACAAATGCCCTAGCTTTCTCGTAGTGCTTGTTGATAGAAATAGCTCCGTACATTTCTTGTTGGTCAATGATGTAGATAAAGTCACAGATCACATTATATGTTTCATATTTAAATAATACGGTGACATATAATGTTTTTTCATCACATCGCGCTAAGTCAAAATGGTGAAATGCTACTTCTACTTGATGAATAAAGCTCGAGATGGATGGACGATTACTATTTTTTAAAAGAAACACTATCAACACCACCTTTTGTAAGAAATTATAATGACAAAAAAATAGTTTGTCTACACGTAGACTGAATATTCTGTTTTCTCGATGTTTCTTATTGTTACTTTGCTTATAGTCATAGAAATTTGTTAAACTAAAATCTGCAATATATATGGAATAAGAAAAGAAGAGAGCGAAACAATATGAAAATGATTCACATAGATCAAAAATATCCTGAGGATTGGATTCGCGTATTAAATCATATAGCGAATTTATTTTTTGAGGATTCCAAGCTGCGAGTGGAGCCGGAGGAAGCTGATATGTCGGTTTCATTTACGTACGACGTTGGAGAGAATTTTTCAATAGCTACAAAAGCGATATTGACTGTAGATGGACAACAATATACAAATGATTACAGCATCCAATACGAATCAGCTGCAACAGGTCGTGAGCTCAATATTCGAATGAAACGAGCATTATCCCATGTATTCTTAGATGTTCTTGAGCAGCATACAGGGGTACATCAGCAATGGGGGATTCTAACAGGAGTCCGTCCGACTAAGCTTTATCACAAGTTTAGAAAAGAAGGAAAAGGGGATCAAGAAATTGCTGAGTTATTAATTCGAGATTTTCGCCTGTCTAAGGAGAAGGTAGCACTTTTAAAGGATATCGTGGAACGACAATTAGTAACCATTCCAGATATTGATCAAATTGGGCAAGAGATTAGTGTATATATTGGCATTCCATTTTGCCCAACGAAATGTGCCTATTGTACATTCCCAGCCTATGCGATCGGAAGTAATCGTAAGCAAGGTCGTGTAAATACATTTTTAGATGGCTTGCATATTGAATTACGTGAAATGGGAAAATGGCTCAAGGACAATAATATGAAAATCACCTCTATTTATTGGGGGGGCGGTACACCGACTTCCATTGAAGCTGATGAAATGGACGCCTTATATCAAACGATGTATGAATCCTTCCCGAACCCTGAAACAATTCGAGAGGTTACCGTTGAAGCAGGAAGACCAGATACGATTACACCTGAAAAATTAGAAGTGCTTAAAAAATGGGGAATTGATCGTATTAGTGTAAATCCACAATCTTATACAGATGAAACGTTAAAGGCCATTGGTCGTCATCATACAGTTCAAGAAACAATTGATAAATTTTGGCTAGCTCGTGAATCCGGTATGAACAATATTAATATGGACCTCATTATTGGTTTACCAAATGAAGGTATTGAGGAATTTCAGCATTCGTTAGTGGAATCGGCTAAGATGCAGCCTGAATCATTAACTGTCCATACATTATCATTTAAACGTGCATCTGAAATGACTCGCAATAAAGATAAATATAAAGTAGCGGATCGTGATACGGTCGCTGAAATGATGCAAATGGCACAAGATTGGACAAAGGAAAATGACTATGTTCCATATTATTTATATCGCCAAAAAAATATTTTAGGTAATCTCGAAAATGTCGGCTATAGTAAAGCAGGTGAAGAGAGTATTTATAATATTGTGATCATGGAAGAGGTACAGACAATTTTAGGGATTGGTTGTGGCGCATCTTCTAAATTTGTTCATCCTGAAACAGGAAAAATTACGCAATTCCACAACCCAAAAGATCCTGCAGCATATATTATGACCTTTGAAGAGGCTATTGGGAAAAAAATCGAGTTGTTAGATGAGCTATACAAACTATAAAATAAAGGCGATCTGAGTGATTCAGATTGCCTTTACTATTTATAGAGTTCGTAATGTACAAGCCATTTGCAAGATCACTGCATCTTCAAAATATTGTGGATCATAGCCAGTTAACTCTCTTATTTTATTTAATCGATAAGTAAGTGTATGGCGATGAATGTTTAGTTGCTGTGCACAAAGCTTTAACTGTAAATTACAATCAAAAAACGATTGTAATGTTTCCAGCTGTTTTGCATTGATATTTTTAAGGATTCGGTGATGAAAAGCTTGTACCTCCTCTGATTCACGATGTTTAAAAAGAGAAAATAACTCTACATCCTCAAAAAAGGTAATCTCGTTATGGACGTTAGCGAATTCGAGTGCTGTCCTAGCTCCCTGATAGCTATAGGGAAGTAGTGAAAGTTGCTGGATAACTGGACCAATACCAATTTGTAAGGAAGGTAGTTTTTGTTTTTTCTTTCTGAGAGCTTTTATGATAGATTGACGGCTTTGTTCCTGACAATGGGTTAGCAGTATATAATACTCCTGTAATTGGCTATGTCCAGCTAGAATGGGCTGTCTATAAAATAAATCCTCAAAAAAGAAGGGTATCGTATTTTCTAAATAAGATGTTTCATGTAAACTCACTAAAATAACTTGGAAGGGTGCTATTAGTGAGAAGGGTAATTTCTGAATTCGTTTATTTAACGTAGCATCCAGCTTACTTCCATGAACGAGTGCCTCGAATATGTAGTCATTATTCTTCCGTTGCCACTCGCTTTTAGACTCAACGAGTGCTTGATGTGTCATGATCTCTGTCGTTAATTGAACAAGATTGGCGATTTCAAGCATGTCTTCTGAATCTCCAGTAATACCAATCACACCTACTACTTCATCCTGATACATAATAGGCATATTAATGCCAGGCTTTGTATTGGGATACAACTCTATATTGTCTTCATTAATAATCAACGTATTTTTTGTTTGTGCTACATAAACCGCACCTTCGTGAATATCCTCCACTCTCATCTTGTCTCCAGAGGCTAAAATAACACCAGTAGGGCTAATGACATTAATATTGTGACGTAAGCGCAACATTGTTTGATGTACGATATCTTCTGCTAATTTTTTTGTCAACATGTTTATACACCTCGGATAAAAAACAGTCTGTTATAGCACAGATAAATTGTACATTTATTATAATGTTTTCTGAATTTATTGTCATTATAATAATTTGTAAGCGCTTAACTTAGGGATTTAAAATTTACGTAAATATCAATGGACGACATAAGTGGAGGTATTTTATGAAAATCATTATTAGTCCAGATTCCTTCAAGGGTACTCTGTCAGCAGTTGAAGTAGCGAGGTCCATGCAGAAAGGAATTCTGGATGCAGATCCATCAATAGAAACTATAATTCTACCAATTGCAGATGGTGGGGAAGGGACACTTGATTCGCTTATTGCCTCTACGAATGGTCAATATTTTTCAGTGGATGTATTAGATCCAATAGGAAGAGATATACAGGCACAATATGGTGTTTTGGGTGATAAAGAAACATGTGTGATTGAAATGGCTCAGGCATCTGGCATCATGCTGCTACAAGACAATGAAAAAAATCCTGAATTTGCTACAACGTATGGTACTGGCCAATTAATTAAGGCTGCTCTCGACCGAGGCTTTAGAAAATTTATTATCGGTATAGGTGGAAGTGCCACAAATGATGCAGGGATTGGCATGCTCAAGGCATTAGGTGTGCGATTCATAAAGGAAGATGGCTCAGATTTAGAAGATGGAATTTCAAGTCTACTGAAGTTAACTGCAATCGATGTAAGTGGACTGGATGCTAGATTAACAGAAGCGATATTTACCATTGCCTGTGATGTGGATAATCCATTCATTGGTGAACGAGGGGCAACAGCTATATTTGGTCCTCAAAAAGGTGTGCGGGACGATCAAGTCAAGCATTTTGATAACTGTTTAAAGCATTTTGCAGATATCGTGGAACAACAATTTTCTATTCGATTGCATGATTATCAAGGAGCGGGAGCGGCAGGAGGATTGGGAGGCGCGTTAATCGCATTTTTAAAAGGGACATTTCATGCAGGAATTGATATCGTCATAGATGCTGTCCAGTTACAGGATCATTTAGCAGCCGCACAGTTAGTAATAACGGGAGAAGGGAAATCGGATCTCCAAACATTACATGGTAAGGCTCCATTAGGGGTTGCGAAAGCCGCAGCGCTAGCACATATAGATGCAGCTTTATTATCGGGAGACATTGATAGTACGGCTAAGCCTGCACTTCAAAAGTATTTTAGCGTTGTAGAAACATTAGTAGATGAGGAGATTACTACTCAGCAGGCAATGCAAGAACCCGCTCGTTTTATTCGGTTAAAAACTAAGAGAATCTTTGAGCTTTACATACAAAAGGGGGCTGACTAGATGTTGTTCATTATTATTTTAATCGGGGTATTGTTTGTTGTATTGGGCACGGCCAAATTAAAGCTACACCCATTTCTGGCATTATTAATGAGTGCCTTCTTCGTCGGAATTGCTTCAGGAATGCCATTATTAACAGTGGTAGAAAGTATTAACACTGGTTTCGGTGGTTTAATGACGAGCATTGGCTTAGTGATTATCGCTGGAACTATTATAGGTTTAATATTAGAGAAATCAGGCGCTGCCTATCGAATGGCAGAAGTAGTTTTACGAATCGTCGGCCCAAAACGTCCACAACTTGCGATGTCCTTAATTGGTTACATCGTATCCATCCCAGTGTTTTGTGATTCGGGTTTTATTATTTTATCGAGTTTGCAAAAATCATTAGCTAAACGGGCTAACGTAACGATTGCATCAATGGCAGTAGCTTTAGCGACGGGTTTATTTGCGACACATGTATTAGTCCCACCCACACCAGGTCCCATCGCAGCAGCAGGAAATATTGGGGCGGCTGATTATTTAGGGACAGTTATTGTCATTGGTTTATTAGTAGCTATACCGGCTACATTTGTAGGCTATATGTGGTCCGTGAAAGCTGCAACCAAAATTCGAGTACCTGAAGATGATGTAGAGGCATTAGACTATGAGGAAGTCATTAAATCCTTTGGCAAAATGCCTTCAACCTTTAAAGCCTTTTTACCAATCGTCCTCCCAATTGTCTTAATTGGACTTGGTTCGATAGCATCGTTAGTAGGGGATCCCGAATCAACATTCAATACGATCTTTAAGTTCTTAGGTTCACCAACGGTAGCTTTATTTTTAGGGGTGGCTGCTGCCTTTTTATTATTACCTGAAATTAGTGAAACGACCTTAACGGGATGGATTGGAGAGAGTTTAAAAGAAGCCGCTCCCATTTTACTTATTACAGGAGCGGGCGGTTCATTTGGGACCGTTATTAAAAATGCTGGTGTTGGAGAAATGCTACAGGAAATGGATTTGGGGATGTTTGCGTCAGGTACTTTATTCCTGCTAGTGCCGTTTTTAGTAGCTGCTGCCTTAAAAACTGCCCAAGGATCTTCAACGACAGCGCTTGTTATTACGTCTACTCTAGTTGCACCAATGCTCGTGACACTTGGCGTTGAGGGAGCTGTCCCGTTAGCATTAGTAGTAATGGCCATTGGAGCTGGTGCAATGACGGTTAGTCATGTAAACGACAGTTTCTTCTGGGTAATTACACAGTATAGTGGAATGGAAGTAACTCAAGCCTATAAGGCACAAACGGTTGCAACATTATTACAAGGCATTGTTACAATCATAATTACAATGGTTTTATGGTGGATATTTGTTTAAAGTACAGGGAGAGCTGCCCATGGTAAGCTCTCTTTTTTGTATAATAGGAAGATAGAAAGGAAGTTAGTCACATGAAAAAATTAATAGTAGTACTCCTTTGTATTTTTTTATTAGCAGGCTGTACAGAAGCAGTTAAGACAGAGCAAGTGCCTGTAACGGCTGGCCATGAGATGCGAGTTCATTTTATTGATGTGGGACAAGGAGATTCCATATTAATTGAATCGCCGAATGGGAAAACAATGCTTATAGACGGTGGTGTGAAAGGGGCAGGACAGCAGGTAGTTTCTTATTTAAACGAACTTGGTGTGAACAAACTTGATCGGGTAGTGGCAACACATCCCGATGCTGACCATATAGGTGGGCTCATTCCAGTGTTACAGGCAATCCCTATTGAGCAATTTTATGATTCGGGCAAAGTACATACCTCTCAAACTTTTGAAGAAATGCTGATGGCGATTGATGAAAAAAATATACCTTATTATGTGCCGAAAACAGGGGACCTTATTGAATTTGATAAGGATGTAACGGTGAAGGTTTTAAATGCAAATGAACATGCAACGGATAATAATGATGCTTCGATTGTTTTAAAAGTAGTTTATGGCAACGTATCCTTTTTATTAACGGGGGATGCGGGCATAGCATTAGAAAAAGAAATGATGCAAAATGATGTGACAGCCACTATTCTGAAGGCTGGACATCATGGTTCTAATACAAGTAGCTCAGAAGAATTCATTCGTGCAGTGAAGCCAGAAGTCACTATATTAAGCTATGGTGAAGATAATAAATATGGACATCCTCATGCAGAAGTAGTGGATCGATTGCAAGCAATGGGTAGTAACATCTATGCTACTGCTGAATCAGGAACGATTATGGTGGCAACAGATGGGGTAAACTACACGGTGAATGGAAAGGAAGCTTCCAGAGCGGTAGCTCCAAAAACTCCCTCCACTGTTTTACCTACCACAGCTGTTGAGATTGTCAGCAAAGATTTAGTGACAGAAATTGTAGGCATTAAAAATAATGGTCAACAAGCTGTTTCGTTAAACAATTGGCAGCTTATTTCTCTGGAAGGAAATCAAGTTTTTAATTTTCCTAATCTATCATTACAGCCTGGTAAAATCATGTATGTTACTAGTGGGGCTAATGCTCGTGAAGGGGATAATTATTTAAAATGGACTACTAAACAGATATGGCTAAACGATGGAGATGCTGCGCAATTACGGAATGAGAAAGGGGAACTTGTTAGTGAGCTCGACTAAATATACTTTAGATCGTATGGAAGACGGTTATGCTGTTTTTTTAAAGTATCCTGAGGAAGAAGAACAAATTATTATTTTACAGTCAGCTATGAATAAGCCTGTCGTTGTTGGGGATCGTGTACAGATAGAAGAAATAGATGGCATTTACCATATTGATATTTTAAGGGAAGAAACAGAACAAAAAAAAGCCGATATCCAGAATTTAATGGACCGTTTACGTCATAAACATCAATAAATAATAGATGACAAGCTGTGAGGAAGTTATCCACAGCTTGTTTTTATTTTGAATCAGAAAAGTCCTGTAGACGGATGGAATTTAAGGGGAGTTGGACATAATTTGTTATCCTAAATATTTTGAAAATATGCTAAAATAATAGTATTAATCAAAAGCTAGGAGCGGACGGATAAAATGTCGATAAACACTATTATTTTTGATCTAGATGATACATTACTATGGGATAAAAAATCAGTAAAAACTGCTTTTGAAAAAACATGTGACTATGCTGCTACGATACATAATGTGAATTCTACTGAGCTAGAGGAAGCAGTTCGTCAAGAGGCTCGTGCGTTATACGAAGGCTATGAAACATACGACTATACCGTATTAATTGGCATTAATCCTTTCGAAGGACTATGGGGAACTTTTGATGACCCGACTGAATCTTTCCAAACAATGAAGGGACTTGTTCCAGGCTATCGTGCGGGAGCATGGACAAAAGGTTTAGCTGCTCTTGGTATAGAGGATGAAAAATTCGGAGCAGAACTAGGAGAACGCTTTGTAGCTGAGCGTAAGGCCTCCCCATTTTTATATGAAGATACATTTCCTGTGTTAGACGAATTGAAAGGGAAGTACAAGCTTGTTTTACTTACTAATGGCGCACCTAGTTTGCAAAATTTAAAGCTGAAAATTACGCCAGAAATAGCTCCGTACTTTGATCATATTATTATCTCAGGAGACTTTGGAAAAGGTAAGCCTGACGCTTCTATTTTTGAGCATGTAATGGAAAGTGTAGGCATTACAGCAGATGAGGCAATTATGGTTGGCGATAATCTCAATACTGATATTTTAGGCTCCTCTCGTGTAGGGATGCGAAACGTATGGATTAATCGCGAAAATAATAGGGCCAATGGAGCTGTGACACCTACGTATGAGATAGTCTCTTTGACAGACTTATTACAACTAGTGGAAAAACTTTAAAGAAATGTACTGCTCCTTCATGGATGCAGTACATTTTTTTGTTTGGAATACTTTATATTTTATGCTAAGCATATGAATGGAAAAGCTATCACCAATATCATGATGCTCACTAGCTTACCCTTTAAAGTGTATTTAAAAAAGCAGAGAGTAAAAACTCCCTGCTTTTCGTTTTGCTTATTATAAATTAATAGCTTTTACTTCATCAATATTTTCAAGCTGTGCCACAAATGCTAAATCTTCATCTGTTACAACATTATCTATCGTTAACATCATAACCGCTGTCCCACCAACTTGGGCACGACCTACTTGCATAGTGGCGATATTGATTTCCTTTTCTGCAAGTTTAGTGGCTACACGACCAATTGCACCTGGTTTGTCAGTGTTTTTAATATATAGAAGATGACCTTGTGGAATAACGTCTACAACATAGTCCTCTACTTTGACGATACGAGCACCTAAGCCATTTAATAATGTACCAGCTACGGTATGTGTTTCATTTGCAGTAATAATTTCAATCGTAATTAAACTTGTAAAGCCTTTAGCCGTTGTCGTTTTATGTTCGATAATTTTCATGCCAATACGCTCAGACAGGTAGCGAGCATTGACATCATTCACATGATTACCGTGATTTTTAGCTAATAAACCTTTTAATGCATTTGATGTTAATGGGCGGACATCATAGTTTGCTACATCTCCAGCATAAGATAAGTTGATTTCTTTTACAGGCTCTGTTGTTACTTGTGATAAGAATGAACCAAGTTTTTCCGCTAATTCAAAGAAAGGCTCAACTTGTGCCAGAAGCTCTTTCGGAATAGATGGCATATTCACTGGATTTGTTACAGTACCTGTTTTATAAAATTTAATAATGTCATTTGATACATCAACAGCTACAGACTCTTGTGCTTCAATCGTAGATGCACCTAAATGAGGTGTTGCAATTACTTGAGGCAAAGTAAGCAGCTTATGGTCTGTCGCTGGTTCAGATACGAATACATCCAGT
Source organism: Lysinibacillus fusiformis (assembly GCF_003049525.1). GTDB lineage: Bacteria > Bacillota > Bacilli > Bacillales_A > Planococcaceae > Lysinibacillus > Lysinibacillus fusiformis. The sequence continues at coordinate 61,431 of NZ_PYWL01000012.1, forward strand.
GCAGCACCTGCTACTTTACCAGCTACAATAGCATCATACAAATCGTCCTCATTAATAATACCGCCACGTGCACAGTTAATGATACGTACGCCATCTTTCATCATCGCAAACTTTTCTTTATTAATAAGATTACGTGTTTCAGGAAGAAGTGGTGTGTGTACAGTAATGAAATCGGCTGCTTGACAAATTTCTTCCACTGTCGCCTTTGTGACACCTAATTCTTTTGCACGCTCATCAGTTAGGAAAGGATCATATGCCATAACATTCATACGTTGACCTTTTGCACGATAAGCTACTTCAACACCGATTCGGCCAAAGCCTACAACACCTAAAGTTTTGTTTTTTAGCTCTACTCCAACATAAGATTTACGGTCCCATTTCCCATTTTTTAATGTATTAAAAGCTTGTGGAATGTGACGTGCAAGTGATGTCATCATGGCGACTGTATGCTCAGCAGCTGAGTTTGTGTTACCATCTGGAGCATTAACAACGATAATACCATGCTCAGTGGCAGCAGCAAGGTCAATATTATCGACACCTACACCAGCACGACCAATTAACTTTAAGCTTTTTGCCGCTTCAATTACTTCACGTGTCACAGTAGTTTGTGAACGAACAAGTAACACGTCTACATCTGCAATTTTAGCGATTAATTCTTCTGGTGCTAGGCCAGTGTCTACGATAATGTTTAAATCTAAATCTTGTTCCTGGCGTAATGGAAAAATCCCATCCTCACTTAGTGGGTCAGCGATAAATACGTTAATTGTTTTTGTGGCAGTAATCATTATAATTAGCTCCTTTTTAATAAATGTTAATTGTGGTTTTATCTACGATAGTCTGAAATTTGTAAAATTCTAACTTCTTACAGCATGCAAACAATCTCCTTTCCGAATCGAAAGCAATATAAAAAGCCTTTCACGCCTTACAAACACAGTTATTGTGTTGTAAGGGGCGAAAGGCTGTATAAACTTGGTTCGCGGTACCACCCTTAATCACTGCTAGAAAAACTTATTCTTGCAGTCTTAGCAATATGCGTAACGTGCATGAGACGGATAAGCTTACTTAGATGGTTCAGCTTAACTATTCAGGAGTGGAACTATTATCGTAGAAATCACTGATTTGCACCAACCATCAGCTCTCTTTGGATTTTCTTTCGACTAGTGTGTCTCCGTCGTTATATTTTTTATGATTAAATTTGTTAACATCATAATCCCTATTGTTCACCTTTGTCAACGATATTTCTAAAAAACTAAAAAAACATTGACTTCAAAAGTCTGAAAAATACCAATACACGAACATTTTATGTATTATAGTTTGATAATGTTCGTCTTTTAGGGGTGTACAATGAAAGCGTTAACGATATTTAAAAAGACTGATTGTATCAAGGTTCCATGAAGTTTATAGCGAAAATATTATATGGCAATTAAATGGTATTAATTAATTGTTCTATGTTAGAACTAGTTTGCTTCATGAAAGAAAACGAACATTTTATCTTGTCACATTTTAGACAAAACTTTGATTTTTAGAAGGTAAATAGACTATGAAAGAAGAATTTAAATTAAGGATGATTGATTTGGGGGTGTAGTAATGAAATACGATGTTGCAATAGTTGGTGCCGGACTGGCAGGCTTAGTGGCAGCCTGCGAGTTAGTCGATGCAAAGAAAAAAATACTTCTAGTAGATCAAGAGCCTGAAAATTCATTAGGGGGACAGGCATTTTGGTCTTTTGGTGGCATATTTTTAGTAAATTCTCCTGAACAAAGAAGACTCGGCATTAAGGATAGTAAGGAGTTGGCATGGCAGGACTGGTTAGGGACAGCAGGCTTTGATCGTTTAGAAGATGAGGATTCCTGGGCATATAAATGGGCGAGGGCCTATGTCGATTTTGCTGCGGGTGAAAAATATGATTGGTTGAAGTCAAAGGGGATTAAATTTTTTCCTATTGTTGGCTGGGCAGAACGGGGTGGTTCTCTTGCTGGTGGACATGGAAATTCAGTGCCGAGGTTTCATATTGTATGGGGAACAGGTCCAGGCATTGTTAAGCCATTTGTGGATAAAGTCAAAAAGGCCATAAAAGAAGGCTATATTGAATTTAAACCACGACATCGTGTGGATGAATTTATTCAGCAAGACGGAAGGATTATGGGGATAAGTGGAACAATACTAGCAGAAACCTTTATTAGTCGAGGGGAAAAAAGCTCAAGATTAGGAGTCGGAGAATTTTCTTATGAGGCTGCAGCCGTTATTGTGGCAAGTGGGGGTATCGGGGCGAATTTCGATTTAGTGAGAAAAAATTGGCCTGAACGATTAGGGACCCCTCCTAAAAATATGGTATGTGGTGTCCCTGCATATGTAGATGGAAGAATGCTGGAAATTACAGAGCATGCAGGAGGCCGTATTGTGAATCGTGATCGTATGTGGCATTACACAGAAGGATTAAAAAATTGGGATCCGATTTGGCCTAATCATGGAATACGAATTTTGCCAGGCCCCTCCTCCTTATGGTTTGATGCAGAAGGTAACCGATTTCATGCGCCTAATTTCCCTGGATTCGATACACTCAGTACACTAGAAACGATTCAAAAAACAGGCTATGACTATTCTTGGTTTATTTTAACAGAAAAAATTATTGAAAAAGAATTTGCTCTATCTGGCTCGGAACAAAATCCTGATTTAACAAACAAAAGCATTGGTGATGTTTTAAAAAGAATCATGCCCGGACCACCTGCTCCAATCCAAGCCTTTAAAAACCATGGTGAGGATTTTGTGATTGCAAATGATTTAAGAGAACTAGTAGATGGAATGAATAAACTAGTAGGCAATGATTTACTCGATTTCATGAAAATTAAAGAGCAAATTTTAGCAAGGGATCGAGAAATGGATAATAAGTTTACAAAAGATTTACAGGTGAACGCCATTCACGGTGCTAGAAATTATATTGGGGATAAGCTAGTACGTGTTGCTAAGCCACATAAAATTTTAGACACTAAAAATTGGCCTTTAATTGCGGTACGATTAAATATTTTAACAAGAAAAACCTTAGGTGGCTTACAAACAAACTTAAATGGGGCAGTGTTAGGGATGGATGGTCAGCCTATTTCAGGACTATTTGCTGCTGGGGAAGTAAGCGGCTTCGGAGGCGGTGGTGTTCATGGCTACCGCGCTTTAGAAGGAACGTTTGTTGGTGGCTGTATATTTAGTGGTAGGCAGGTAGGACGTTTTTTAGCAGAAGTTTAATGCCAGTACAAAAGAGCATCGTCATAAACGATGCTCTTTTTGTCGCCAAGTAATGGAGTGACGTCTATCATGAATTTGTGTTTTGGACATCTGCGATTTTAGCGATTTGCTCTTCGATTTGATTTACCGTCCAGCCATGCTCCTCAACGAAGAAGTTACGTTTGGCACGACGGCATTCATCAGAACAGCTACGCATATAAAAGTCTTCATGCTTTTCTTCACATAGCATTAATTTATGGCATTCGGGATTTGCGCAGTTCGTATAACGTTCGGAAGGCTCACCTGTGAAATAGTCTTTTCCGATAACGACATGCTCCACTTGATTAATTGGCACACTGCGACGACGATCAAAAACAAACATTTGCCCATCCCAGAGTTGACCTTTTACCTCGGAATCTTTTGCGTATGTGGCAATACCACCATGTAATTGACCAACACTTTTTCCGTAGCCCTCACGTTTTAACCAACCAGAGAATTTTTCACAACGAATTCCACCAGTACAGTAAGTTAAAATCTTTTTATCCACAAATTCTTCTTTATGTGTTTCCATCCATGCTGGTAGGTCACGGAAATTTTCAATATCCGGTCGAATAGCGCCTCTAAAATGACCAAGGTCGAATTCATAGTCATTCCGTGCATCGATAATGATCGTATTCTCTTCTTGCATTTGTTCCATAAATTCCTTAGGAGATAAATATTCCCCTGTTATTTCTAATGGATTAATATCATTTTCTAAACCTAAGTGAACAATCTCGCGGCGAGGGCGAACGTGCATTTTTTTGAAAGCATGCCCATCAGCTTCGTCAATTTTCCACATAATATCGCTAAATCGAGGATCTATCTTCATATGATTCATGTAAGCGTCTGTTTGTTCAATAGTTCCCGAAACAGTTCCGTTAATTCCTTCATTACCAACTAAAATGCGGCCAAGAAGTCCGAGTTCTTGACATAATGCTAAATGCTCTTCAGCAAATGCTATAGGGTCTTCAATCGTAACATATTTATAATAAAGTAATATACGATAGTCTTTTTGCGTCAAAATGTGTAACCACCTTTATAACAATATTCGTCCTTTAATATAGCATAACAAAAGCGAATTTGTTTAGCGGAGAAGGAGTTTTCTAAAAAAACACGAATAGTACATAGTGAATGACTATTCATATTTGGGGGTAATGGAGATGGAATTTTCAACGATTACATTAGAAATGTTAGATCGCCGTGCAACGTTAACTTTAAACCGTCCTCAGGCGATGAATGCGATGGATGATGTTATGATGCGAGAGCTAGCTGAATGCTTTGAGGCTTTGCAACAGGAAAAAGATATACAAGTACTTGTTATTCGTGGAGAAGGGAAGGTCTTTTCTGCTGGAGGCGATATTAAGGCGATGCTTGATTCAAATAAGCCTCTAAATATTGACGAAGCGATGGTATATCTTACACGCATCGTTAAGGCCTATTATCAGCTACCAATGATAGTCATTGCGGCAGTTCATGGTGCATCGGCAGGTCTAGGCTTTAGTTTAACACTAGGGGCAGACATTGTTGTGGCATGTGAAAAGAGTAAGCTAGCTATGAATTTCATAGGCATAGGACTCATTCCAGATGGAGGTGGTCACTTCTTTATGAAGGAACGTGTCGGTACGGTGAAAGCGAAACAAATGATTTGGGAAGGGAAGGTCCTTACAGCACAAGAAGCATTAGATGCAGGATTAATCGACTATATAGCCCCTGATGGTACTGTCTTTGCAATGGCAGATCAGCTTGTTGGTAAAATGCTTGCCTCACCTATTTCTTCTATGATTACGACAAAAAATATTTTACACGCTCAAAATTTAGCACAGCTCGAAAATATCCTTGCAATGGAAGCGGAAGGTCAATCAACCATGCGTAAATCGACAGATCATTTAGAAGGAATTCATGCCTTTGTAGAGAAAAGAACACCTGTCTTTGTAGGGAAATAAAAATAAGAAAAGGCATGTAGATATCCTACGTGCCTTTTCTCAATTATTAAACATGGAATAAAATTAATTTACCTGAAGCGTTTACAAGACGATGAGTTTTGTTGGCAACACCTTTTTCTTCAATTTGTTGTTGGCCATTTAACTTAGCAGCCTCATCATTTTCAAATGTCCATGTTTCATCAAACAATGTTTCCCCTGTTTTTTCGAAAGCTGTGAAACGGTAATTCTCCATACAAACCCCACCCTTTATTTAAATATATATCTATTATACATAGAAGATTTATAAACTTCACGGTAAAACTAGTAAACTATTTGATAAATTACGAAAATTGTGGAAAAAGTAAGTCGACCTTTTTTTTTAAGCATTACCATTTTTCATAAATAGGGAAGTATGATAAAATAGAACAAATATTCGGTTTTGTAATCATATGACTGCTTTGGTTGATAGTTTGTAGTAACTAACTGAGGTGGGAATTATCTATAGTTGGGGTGATTGGATGTCAGCAATTCGTTTTTTCCATATGGCAGATTTACATTTAGATAGTCCATTTAAGGGCTTATTTGGCTTACCTGAACACATTTTGAAGGAGATTCGATCAAGTACGTTTGATGCTTTTGATAAAATTATTCAAAAGGCCATTCAGGAGCAGCCCGACTTTTTATTAATTGTCGGAGATATTTACGATGGTGAAAATCGCAGTTTACAAGCCCAAAGGAAATTTCAAGAGGCAATGGAGAAACTTTTTCAACACAATATTCCTGTAATTATTAGCTATGGGAACCATGATCATTTAAAAGGAACTTGGACACGTTTTTCTTTACCAAGTAATGTGTATGAATTACCGGCTGAGACGAGTGTTGTCCAGTTGAAAATCCGCGGTCAGCAAGTCTGTATATACGGCTTCAGCTATAGTGAACGCCACTTAAAGGAGTCGGTTATTGATACTTATCCAATCGCTCAAGATTCTCATGCAATTCATATTGGCATGCTGCATGGCAGTGAGGCAAGCGATACTTCACACGCTTTATATGCTCCATTTACAAAACAGCAACTACTTGAACGGAACTATCATTATTGGGCGTTGGGGCATATTCATAAACGACAGCTCTTACATGAAAACCCTCCTATCGTTTATCCAGGCAATATTCAAAGCCGTCATCGTAAAGAACAAGGAATAAAAGGTTGCTATGATGTAACTTTATCTCAAACAGCATGTGAACTTGATTTTATTCCTACCTCCACCATTGTTTATAACACAATAGAGGTGGATTGTACGAATATCGTCCATGCTAATGAATTACTTAAAAGATGCGAGGAAGCAATTGCTGTCAATAGAACTTCATTGGGAGCGACGGTAGTGGAGCTTTATTTAAAAAATATTGATGAGCAAACAGAGGCCTTGTTTGAGCATGCGACGGTGGACGCATGGCTGGAGACTATTCGCGAGGCAGAAGAAGGGATTGAGCCAATGTGCTGGGTACAAAAAATGGTGTTACAAAAACCTTCAATTCACGGTGAATATTCTGCTGCTACGCAATCAGTCGTAAGTTTAATGGAGCAATGGGATAGTACTGACTGGAAGGATATACTAAAAGACTTGTACCAGTATGCTGGTGGTGCTAGACTGATCGAGCCTTTATCTGAAAAGGATATAAAGAATTTAACGCACAACGCACAGTCACTATTGGCGGAAGAAATTCAAAGGGCGTGATGCACATGCTAACAATCAAAAAACTACAAATTTATGGCTTTGGTAAGCATCAAAACCTGACAATTCCCTTAAATGAAGGCGTTACAATTTTTTATGGTTTAAATGAGGCAGGAAAAACAACGATTCAGCAATTTGTTTTACAGATGCTCTTTGGCTTTCCAACAAGGCAGCAGACTCAGCGCAAATATGAACCAAAAACATCGACTAAGTTTGGTGGTCAACTGACACTATTACACCCTATTTATGGTTCCTGCATTATTGAGCGTGTGAAAGGCAAGGCTTCAGGTGATGTTACTGTTTATCTTGAAGATGGTACAACGGGACAGGAGGAGTTGTTAGCTAAGCTTTTATATGGCTATTCTAGAGCATCCTTTGAATCTATTTTTTCATTTTCTTTGCATGAGCTTCAAGGCATTGAAAAAATGTCAGAGGAGGAATTAACACATCTTCTCCTCTCCTCTGGCACAACAGGTATCCAGCACCTGTCTGCTCTTGAGAAAAAAATGGATAAAGAAGCGAACGAGTTATTTAAGAAAACAGGTAAAGTTCCAGTAATTAATCAAAAAATTGAGCAGTTAAAGCAATTGGAGCGAACGATTAGACTCGAGCAAGGTAAGATCCAAACATTTGAGGATAAATTACAACAATTGCAACTTCTTGAGCAAAACCTAGAGAAACTTTATGCCACTCAAAAAAAGCAACAACAGCAATGGCAATACTTAACGGTTCAAAAGCAGGCCCTTCCTCTTATCAAGCAACAACAGATGTTGCAGCAAGCATTAGGGGATGATCAATATGTTCAATTTCCAGCAGAAGGTGTAAGACGATATGAACAAGCAAAGGACCGTCTTTTACACGAAAGTCAGCAGTTGCTGCAATTAAAAGAACAATATCAATTGCTACAGGAAAAAGTGCTAGCTACTGTGAATGAGCAAACCGTAAATGAAATGGGCCGCCTTATGCAAAAGGAGGCAACATGGCATCAGTTGATCGTGAAGGAGAAAAACTTACGAGATGATCTCTTTATGCTGGAGCAAGAAATTGATACGCAGTTTCGTTTATTAGGTGTGCAAGAAAAAGAGGCACAGAACATTCTTCTTGGAGAAACAGTATCCTTACAGCAGGAACAGCAATTTCAACAGCAATTACAAAAGCTAGAAGAGGCGGAGGATGAGCTAAAGTTTCATTTACGTTCGCTAGAGCAAATCCATCAAGAATTAGATGCCATAACGCAACAAAAGCAAAGGTTAAACCAGGAGTCATTAACAAAGGAAGAAGAACATATTTTAGCACAGTGGCCTCAACAAAAGCGGAGGCTTGAGCAATTGCGTGCTGCCAAATCGCAACGGACTAAACAAAGGCAGCCTAATTATTTTTCTTGGATGATTTTATTAATTGGTCTATTGTCATTTGTTTATGGGGTTATTCAAAAAAATGTGGCGGTGGCCATTATTGGTGTAGTTTTAACAATCATAACAATATTGTTGATGAAGTTTGTTAGACAAACCACAGAGGCGCCCAATAAAGAAAATAGTCACCTCTTACGACAATTAGAGCAAGATGAAATGACTGTACAAACTATACTCCTAAAAAAACAAAGATTGGAAGATCGCTGGTTACATGTCAATGACCAGCAAAGCGAGAAGGAGCAGCAGTATGCCCAATTAGAATATAAAATTCAGCAAGCAGAGTTAGAGAGTGAGGAAACTACGCAGTCATTGCAGCAATTTTTAAAACGCTATCGCTTACAAGGTACGATCGCTAGAACGTTAATGCCAGAGTTATTTATGCGCATACGAAATGTGCAAGAACTGGCGGTTAAAAGGGACGGTTCCATTAGCCTTTTGCAAGAAATTCAGGATGAAAAGAATGGCCTTTATGAACAGCTTCAACAAGTACTAAATGAAATTTATAATGAACATGAAATATATATGTATTTGCGCACAGCCTACCTGGAAGCGCAGCAACAGCAACAACAAGTGCAGCAAGCACAAGCGCAGCTAGCTGACATCAAGATTAAACTACAAAGTGGACAAACACGAATAGATCGTTATACCGCTGATATGACACAGCTATTGAACGAAGCACAGGTGCAAAACGAACGAGATTATTATGAGAGATATGAGCAATTTGAGCAGCAGAGAAAAATTACGACAGAGCTTCAAACGGTTCTGGCTCAACTAGTCTCGTTGAATTTATCTGAACACGATGAGTTAATAGAGGACTCTGTTATGGAGAATATGCGTGTTTTAGAGCAGGAGCAAACGTCTTTGCAAGTGGATATAGACCGATGTCTTGAACATCGTGCTGCCTTGCAAATTGAAAAGGAACAGTTATTAAATGACGAAAAATATGGCCAAATGCTTCAACAGTTTGAACAAGAAAAATCGGAGTTACAGCAATTGATTGAGCATTGGGCAACGAAAAAAGCTGTGGCGACTGCTATTCATGAAACATTATTTCGTCTTCGAGAAGAAAAATTACCACATGTTTTATCGAAGGTTAATGCGATATTCCAATTACTTACTGGAGGGCGCTACGATCAACTTACGATTCATGAAGAGGGCTACTTTATTGCGAAAGATGTGGCAGGAATTCGTTATCAAATGGTTGAATTATCACAGGCGACTAAGGAGCAAGCCTACATGGCATTACGTATGGCACTTGCCCAAACGTTGATGACCTCTGCGCCATTCCCGATTATTATGGATGATCCGTTTGTCCATTTTGATCGAAACCGTACAGACAAAATGGTACAATTAATGAAAGAAGTAGGATATGAGCGTCAAATTTTATATTTTACTTGCCATGACGAAATGCTCAAACATTGGCCGAAAGAGCAAATTATTGATGTAGGAGCACTAGCAAATGAAAGGGGAGTGGCGTCAACATGAAAGGAATTACAACGCTCCAGGTTGGAGAAGCAGTTGATCAATATTTATTAATTAAACAAGCGACAAAAGGAGTTACTACTGTTGGGAAGCCATTTATGTCGCTAATATTACAAGATAAAAGTGGAGATATTGAGGCAAAGCTTTGGGATACAAATGAGGATCATGAAAAGATGTATCATGCTGAAGCCATTGTACGTGTCGGCGGAGAAATTCACGACTACAGAGGGAAAAATCAATTGCGCATCAAAGCCATTCGTGTGGCAAAGCCAGAAGAAGGAATTGCCATTCATGATTTAGTACCCTCCTCTGCAACACCAAAGGAACAACTATTTGAAGAGTTGAATCAATTTTTCTTTGATATTAAAAATCCAAATATTTCACGTATGACGAGAGCAGCCATTAAAAAACATCAGGACGCCATATTAGTTTTTCCAGCGGCAACTAAAAATCATCATGATTATGCTTCTGGCTTATTAGATCATATGGTGTCCATGTTAAAACTAGGTAAAGCCATTGCTGATTTATATCCGACTCTTAATCGAGACCTGTTATATGCAGGTATTATTTTGCACGATATTGGAAAAGTTGTGGAGCTGTCTGGACCTATTGCCACGACATATACAGTGGAGGGCAACCTGTTAGGACATATTACGATTATGGTGAATGAAATTGCTAAGATTGCTAGTGAGCTAGAAATCGAAGGTGAAGAAGTGATGCTTTTACAGCATATGGTATTATCTCACCATGGCAAGGAAGAGTGGGGTAGTCCAAAAAAGCCGATGGTTCAAGAAGCAGAAATTTTACATTATATTGATAACATCGATGCTAAGATGAATATGTTGACTAGAGCATTAGGTAAAACGGCACCTGGTGAATTTACAGAGCGACTATTCCCTCTGGATAACCGATCGTTTTATAAGCCAACATTTTAATCATTCAACACATTATTTGTGAAATTTTCGTTTCTAAATAACTGTGTGGGCGAGCTTTTATATAAGTCTAATTATATATCTGCGGAATTTCAGTACCTATCCATTGTACCAATACTGTATTTATTTTAGAATATAGGAAGAATTTATAGGAATGGGGAAAAACAATGGATAAAGAGGGACTTGTTTCACGTAAAATAAAGTTTTGGAAAAGTTTGATTTTCAAAATGATACTAGCTATTGGAATCAGTTTATTTATTAGCTCACATATTTCTGAGTTCGTTAGCCAACAAATCGAAAAGGTAGTGGAGTTAAATGGTAGCGCAGGTGTTGCCATCAATACATTTATTTCGCTATTTATTGGGACAGTAATTATTTCTTTATGTACAAGATATATCGTCTTAAAGCGTGTAAAGCGTGTGTTAAAAGCAATGACGCAAGCTGCGGATGGCGATTTGACAGTACGTATAGATGATAAATTGAAAGATGAAATTGGTCAATTATCGACTGAATTTAATCATATGTTAGAGCAAATCGGCTCAGTTATTGAAAAGGCGAATAAAGCATCTACGGATGTCTCTGCTTATACAAATGAATTTACTACGATTACAGAGCAAAGTAGTAATACAGTTGAAACCATCTCTGTTGCAATTCGAGAAATTGCCGCTAGCGCGGAAGGTCAATTGCAGCAAATGGACTTATTATCTGATTCTGCTAACTTAATTTCCAAAGATATGGATTATGCTTCATCCGCAGTACAGGCAGTTGCGGATATAGCGAATGAAACGAACCAAAAGGCCGATTTAGGATTACAGTTAATTGAACAAACGATTGGAAAAATGAATACTATTAATGAATCTGTTCACCAATCAACAGAGGTTGTCAATGCATTAGGGGAAAAATCGAAGGAAATTAGTACAATTGTGGCACTCATTACAAGCATTACGGATCAAACAAATTTACTTGCATTGAATGCTTCCATTGAGGCAGCACGTGCAGGAGAAGCAGGAAAAGGATTTGCGGTTGTCGCCGATGAAGTAAGAAAACTAGCTGAGGAATCTGGGAAGGCTGCTGACAATATTAGAACATTAGTAGATGATATCTTAAGCCAAACATCAAGCGCAGTTTATGCTATTAATAGTGGTACACAATTTGTAGAGGAAGGGCGAGAGGCTGTTGAACAAACAGGCGGTGCCTTTAAAAATATTGTAGAATATCTACAACAAATTAGCCATCGTACAAAGGAAGTTACAGATATAGTATTGCGTGTAAATGAGAAGGCGAGCCAAACCGATTATGCAACGAAAGAAATTGTAGGTATTGCAAATAGCACCTCTTCAGGTATACAGCATATCGCGCTCTCTATTGAGCAGCAAACGGCTTCTAACGAGGAAATTGCAAGTGCAGCAAATGTCCTCCAGACGATGTCAAATGACTTACAAGCCGAAATAAGCCAATTTAAAGTAAAATAGCAAAAGAGAAAGGGAGCATCTGTATTATAAGATGCTCCCTTTCTTTGAGAATGTTGCTCTTTTAATGAAAAAGGTCAATCATCCTAATTATTTAGATTCTTTATCTGTATCTTCTGCTTTGTCGCTAGATTCTTCCTTAGCAGCATTTTCTTCTGCTTTTTTAGCTGCTTCTTCAGCGGCCTTAGCTTGCTCTTCACTTGTTGTAGTAAAGAATTCTAGGGAATCTTTTAAATCCTTATCAGAAGTTTTAACATTTGCATCTTTTGCCATTTTCGCAACGATATCTTTTAGAATAGTTTGCGCTTCACCTGTTTGGTTCAGTTTACTTAACATCGATGTACGAATTTTTTCTTCTTCATCTTTAAAAGCACCAACATCTTTCACGTCACGCTTGTCCGTAATTTCGATTACGTGATAACCGAAGCTAGACTTTACTGGCTCACTTAAAGTGTTTAATTCAAGGGCATAAGCAGCATCGTTAAACTCATCAACCATTGAACCAACAGAGAACCAACCAAGCTCCCCACCATTTTGTGCAGAAGCTGTATCTGTAGAGTACTCTTTTGCTACATCAGCAAATTTAGCGCCACCTTTAATTTTCTCAATGGCTTCTTTTGCTGTTTTTTCATCTGCTACTAAAATATGACGACCATTTAATTCTGTTTTCATTTGCTCATAGTATTTTTTCACATCTTCTTCTTTAATAGCTTGATCTTTTAAAGCTTTTTCTTGAAGAAGTTGCACGCGTAAAGAATCTTTAAAGCCTTGTTCTGTTAAGCCACTTTCAGCAAGTGCTTGTGCAAAACCATCACCAAATTGTGAAGCTGTAGTATCATAAGCTTCTTTAAGTTCTTTATCTGTTACTTCATATTTGTCAGACAATACTTTTTCAGTCACCAATTGTTGTAATACATATGAGCCTGTTAAAGATTTGGCTTTTTCATTAAAGTCAGCAACTGAAATGTCGCCAACTTTAGAAGTAACGATTGCTTTGCTATCTCCGCCGCTACACGCACCGAGCGCTAAAACAGAAGCAGCTAAAGTTAAAGATAAAACTGTTTTTTTCATAGTGGATATTCTCTCCTAACATGGTTTCGTCCATTTTTTACTATAACATAAACGTTTTAAAAACAAAATGGTTCCCCCTTGAGTATTGCCTATATTTCAATTTTTGAAGCGCATAGGATATAGAAAAGAAAGGGGGTGAAGTTATGGGCAACGGAGGATACGGTGGCGGTGGCTACGGCTCAGGCTTTGCTTTATTAGTTGTGTTATTTATTTTATTAATTATCGTTGGTGCAGCGTTCCTATACTAATTAATAAAACAGTGAAAAGCTAAGAGCTCCAATAACTCTTAGCTTTTCTTAACAGTGTTAGACATTCACGCTGCATGCCAGAGATCCAAGCCATTAGTAATGGTTTGAGTAAGTTGTTTTATGGGGACTCAACTTATCTTGTCGCATGCGGATGTGAATGTATTTTACTTTTCAGTTGTTATACCGCGTATAAAATTTCAATATAAAATGAGACAAGTAAAATGGTAATAAGTATATTTATAGTTCGGAATATTTTTGGCTGGTTTTCTTCGGGAATTTCACGTCGCATACATAGAGCATATGTCATACGGTTAATTTGAAATAAATAGAATACCGAGAATAGAACTACAATCATTAATAGCAAGTCTATTCCTCCCCTCTTTCAATAGTAATAGCATAACAAAGAACGCCATTAAAAAACAAGTACAAGCAATTTAGTGAACCGTTGGTGGAACTAAAATTTCATAGCCCTTCGGTGTTTCTTCAACTTGTGAGTTTTTTGGTGAATTCAATAAATATTTCACGTAAAGTATATCAATCAAACATAGACTACAATGATACGCTAACAGCAAAGTACCGTAATGTGTGTATGCTGGTAGTAGCCAAGTACCTATTATAATACTAGTATTAAGAACGATAAATGGCGTAAGAAGTGCTAGTATATAACGGTTTTTGGATAAAGGTTCACGAATACGCATGTGTAATACTGGAATTAGATAAAATTGCGTACGGACACGCAATTTAAGATGCTGGCGTAAATCGTAAAGAGCGAGAAAGTGTAAAAACTTGTGAACCGGATAAAGTGTTAATACAGCTATTACAAAGAGCCAGAATAAACGATCTGTATAATGCTCCTCGTTGAATAAATTAAACGTCACATACGATACTGAAAAAACGGATAAGAAAGTAATAACACCCATTATAATAATACGCGTAGTGCCGTAATGATGTTCAAGATTTAAAATTTTCCAACAATGCATGGTTTATTATCAACTCCGAAAATAGGAAGTGTCCTATTTAATGTAAATTGAATTGTCTTAGAATGCAAGAGAAAGGAGGTACTTCAGAAATATTTCTGAAATACCTCCTTTCACATGATTTATTTCTGAATGAACAGTTAGAACCCACAGGAAAATATCTGTACGATAGCCTTATTTTATCCTTTTACAGTTGGACGTTCTTCAAGCGTGTCAAAGGAATCACGGAAATGCTGAAAGGAGCGTTCAAAAATATCGATGAAATCCTCACCATAAATATTTCGAATGACAGCCATTACGTCTAAAGAGTCTGGGAAACGGCCGTATAAGTCTTTTAAGGCCAATGATCCTTCTAATACAGAATGATAAGTATTATGGTAGTTTTTATTCATCTCTACAATAAGCTCTGTGCCAGCTTCAGTTAGCTCAACATACGTATTACGCTTATCATCATCTCGCTTCGAAAACTTAAGGAAGCCTCGCTCTTCTAATTTTTTGGAGAAGTTAAATGCTGTAGAAACATGCATGACTCCGAACTTTGCTACATCAGAAATAGAGGCTCCTTTTAAATGATAGGAAATCCACAAAATATGGTGTTCATTAATATTTAAATCATATGGTTTAATCCATTGTTGCCAATCTTTTTCAACCGCTTTCCATAGTGCTTTCGATAATTGCGCGATTCTTTGACTGTAGAGCATTGCTTCTTTTTGTGTGTATAATTCCTCTGACAAAACCATCACCTACTGCTTTCTTTCACATTTTTAAAAATATTATAGCAGTAAAGAAAAAAAGTTTAAAGTTAGAAAAATTAAAAAATTGAAAAGTGGTTAAAAAATAATATTATAGCAATAATTTTTGATGAAAAAATAGATTAATTAGCATCTAGAAAGGACTTTAGTCGCTAATTTTTTCCTGCGGTTTTTTCTTGTTTTCTGTGAATTGTGCAATGTTTTTCTCGATTTCGCTTATCGAATTCTGTAAAGCATCTAATTCTTGTTGCAAATTATTTTTATTTGGCTCTATTTCTTCTGTAAAAGTCGTAATTGTTTGTTTTAAATCATTTATTATTTGTGGGATATTATTTTTAACTTCGTTTGTTAATGTATTGACAGAATGTTTCACAGTCCCTACTTGTTGTTTAACATCAAGGAGCATACCTTTTGTTTGGTCTGCATTTTGTTTTAACGTTGTGCGTAACTGCTGGCCTGATTGTGGGGTTGAGAACAGCACAGCAACTGTTCCACCAATAATACCTGTTGCTAGTCCAATTAAAAATGGTTTTGCTTTCATATTATATACCTCATTTCTTGTCATGATTAACTACTATTAAACCATGAATTGCATAAATACAAAAAGAAAAAGAAACTGAGCAAGTGATAGAGCATCACCGTTCAGTTTCTTTCGATTATTTTAAAGTTAGTATTTATGAAATCTGAGAAATGGCAGTCACAAATTTAGAGCGCTTCACTAATTTTGCAACAATAGGATAAATAATAGCAAAAGCAACGACATTAAATGCTACCGCTGGAAGGACAACCCCAATAAAGAGCATCGCAAACGTTGCACCTACATTTGCATTGAAAACAAAAAGTGCCACTGCTAAAAAGACCGTACCTGATAGGATAGTACCCAAACCAACTAAAACTGCAGAGACAGCGAAACTATTTGCTATCTTTTTTAGAACAATTACAGCAGCTAAAAACACAAAGCCTGTTACAGCTTTATCAATAATGTTTGGAACTAGACCGGCAGGAAATGTTGTAAACAAACCTGAAAGTACACCTGTTGCTAGCGAAAGTAAAAACGTTTCTTTCACTGTAGGAAACAATAATATGCCAATAAACATCATTGTTAACATGAAATCGGGTTTCATGCCGTTAATCATTCCTGGTGTAACGACATATAGTGCCGCACCGATCCCAACTAAAAGGGCCATTAATACTAAATTCTTTGTATTCATTTTTTATCTCTCCTCGACTGAGCTAATCTATTAGTTTCCCAACGTGTCCTCTTGACCGTTAGCGAAACTTATTTGTGATTGTACGCTAAAATTTTTATATTTGCAATACAGTATGTGGGTTATTAAAATGTTAATATATTACAAAAAACGTTATAGGTTGGCTTTAATACTTTCTGCCACTTCAGTCAATTGTTCTGGTGAATATTTTTGTGTTTGCCAAACTAAACCTAAGCCTTCTTTTTCGTCATAACGAGGAATAAAATGTAGATGATAGTGGAACACAGTTTGTCCAGCCGCTGCCCCATTATTATTAATCGTATTCAAACCGATTGGCTCAAACGCTGCCTTAATGGCATTCGCAATTTTCGGTGCCGCAGCATATAAGTTGCGTGCAACATCCTCTGGCATTTCGTATAGATCTTGGCAGTGATGCTTTGGAATTAGTAAAGTATGACCTTTTGCAACTGGTGAAATGTCTGTAAATGCATAGACATGATCGTCTTCATACACTTTTGTACTTGGAATGGATCCATCGATAATTTTGCAAAATAGGCAATCGCTCATGAGAATTTCCCCCTTATCGTATATGTAAATTCATTCTATCATACTCAAACCTGTATCATTTGCTAATTTTTGATAAAATATAAAACAAGAAGAGGAGTGAGGTTATGTCAGTATTAGAGGTACAGCATGTGACAGGCGGATATACAAGAAAACCTGTTATTAAAGATTTATCTTTTACTATTGAAAAAGGAGAGCTTGTTGGCTTAATTGGCTTGAATGGGGCCGGTAAAAGTACAACGATTAAACATATAATAGGAACAATGTTGCCAAAAGAAGGGGATATTTACCTTAATGGGGTAACGTTAAAGGAAGATACGGACAAGTATCGTACAGCCTTTTCTTATATCCCTGAAACCCCTGTGCTTTACGATGAACTAACATTGAGGGAACATTTAGAATTAACAGCGATGGCTTACGGTATTGATAAGGCAACTCTAGATGCTCGTTCTGAAGTACTTTTAAAGGAATTTCGAATGGAGAAAAGATTAAACTGGTTCCCATCACATTTTTCAAAGGGAATGCGTCAAAAGGTTATGATTATGTGTGCATTTCTAGTGAATCCTAGTCTTTATATTATTGATGAGCCTTTTGTGGGGTTAGATCCACTCGGAATTCAATCATTATTAGATCAAATGGATGAGAAGAAAAAAGAAGGTGCTTCCATATTAATGTCTACGCATATTTTATCGACTGCCGAAAAGCATTGTGATCGAATTATATTATTGCACGAGGGAAGAGTTCGAGCGCAAGGAACGATGGCAGATTTGCGACAAACATTTGCGATGCCCAATGCAACATTGGACGATCTATATATTGCAATGACAAAGGAGCGGGACCATGAAGAACTTGCGTGATGTATGGTCCTCTCGCTTCATGCATTATATAGGAGAAGTACAAAAATATATGCAATTTATTTTTACAGGGCATATTGCCATTGTACTTGTATTTCTAATTGGAGCAGGAGGCTACCAATATAGTGAATGGTTGAAAGTTGTACAGACAGATTTCCCAGCTGAAATACTTATTGCTGTTTTTATAGGCGTTTTATTAGCCTTTAGTCGCCCTACTACGCTTTTGAGAGAGCCAGACCAAGTGTACCTATTGCCCCTAGAGTCAAAAATGTCGCTGTATTTTAGCAAGGCACTGGCTTGGACATTTTGGTCTCAGGTTTGGATTGTAGCGATCGTCTACATTGTTAGTATTCCACTATTAAAAGCAGTGACGGATTTAACAACGGCTGACATTTGGTCGATATTCCTACTTGTGATTGTGCTGAAATATATAAGTGTACGAGGAGAATTCAGCTATCGATATAGTGAACGTGGTCAAATGGTTTGGGTGGACAGGCTGATTCGAGCAATAATATTTGCTGCCGCTGTTTATATGGGGCTGCAAGCTCAGTTGCTCCTATCAATTGTTGCTACAGTCATAAGTGTTATTTATATTATTGTCTTTAGAAAAAAATCTGTAGGAGAACCAGTACCTTACGAACATTTTGTAAAGCTTGAGCAAAATCGAATGATGAGCTTTTATCGTTTCGCAAATTATTTTACAGATGTACCCCATTTACATGGAAGCATCCGACGTCGAGGCTGGATGGACTGGCTCTATAAATTCGTTCCATATGGTAAAAATAACGCTCAAAAGTATTTAGTATTTCGCACTTTTGTCCGTACAGATGATCATTTTTATTTATGGCTCCGTCTTACGGCCATTTCAGCAGTAATTGCAGCATTTGTAGACATTCCAATAGTTACATGGATTGTTGCCGCGGCACTAAGCTTTGCAACGACTATCCAATTAAAACAAGCATTACTTTCAAGTGGGGAATTCCGCATGGACATGCTGTTTCCGTTGCCGGATAATGCTCGTCAACTAGCTGTGAAGCAAATTGTACGTCTAGCTATGATTACACAAGCGATCATCGTAGGATTATGTGCGATTACACAGCCGATGTTTTATATTGTAGTTGTCATTGTTTTAGTAATTAGTGAATTGACTGCGAAAGTATCTAAATAATGAAAAGCTCATTTTCCCAGCCTGTGCTGAGAAGATGAGCTTTTATTTGTTGTAGATCTATTCTGTATCCTCTTTTGGCATAGCACTATAAGTTGTTACATAGGAAGCTGCCGAGAAGATGTTCTGCTGATTTACACCACTGGAATCATCTCTTTTTGCATGTGCGTTTTCAAAGGCTTTAGAGCTTTTCCATGCTTCGAATGAATGTGGTCCATGCCACTGAGTCATGACAATATAAGTGTCATCCTTGATGGGACGAAGTAATCTGTAGGACTCAAAGCCTGGCTCATCCTCAATGGCATGTGAACGTTGTAAAAAGCGATGCTCGAAAACAGGGCGTCCTTCATCTGTTACAGGAATATTATTAAGAACAAAGAATCCACGTTCTTCTAGCTCATTTACCGAATCTAACACTTCAAATTTGCGAGGTGTGGCAAAAACAGATTTCCCTTCTGTTTCATGAATTAATACAGAATTTCCCTCTCCATGAATTAAGATCATATGCTCATTTGGATACTTATTTTTCAGTTGTTCTAAAAAATCACCAGTACCAGAAGTTAAATAAATATTCATCAATTTATCCTCCTTATGAATCTTACTAATTATAGCGTGATTATACCCTTTTCAGCATAAGTCTAACGCTTTGTCCAAAAAGAATCTGTCTAGAATGAACAATTTTATGACATTTCACTAGGAAAACTATACAATAACAGAGGAAGCGTTTACTATTGGAAACGGATATCAATAATAAAGGAATAAATAATACATTTTTTTCTTGACTCAGCAAAGGTTTTTTGTACTGAAATCGAAGTATAAAACACAGAAGACTCTTTCCGCTATAGAGAGTGGTGAACCCACTGATTCAAGATAAAGCCTCTGGTCGATATTGCAGATTTTGAAGAGAAGAGTAAAGAGCAAGAAATCTGGACACAATTACGCCAGGGCGTATGGATAGTAATGAATTTATCGAGGGGAAGGAATTATTCATGACAACTTTTAACGATACACTTCTGCGTGCTGCTCGTGGAGAAAAAACTACACACACGCCAGTATGGTATATGCGTCAGGCAGGACGTTCTCAGGCAGAATATCGTGCCATTAAAGAAAAATATTCATTAGAAGAAATTACACATCAACCTGAGCTATGTGCATATGTCACTCGTCTACCTGTAGAAAATTACAATGTTGATGCAGCTATATTATACAAAGATATTGTCACACCTCTTCCTGGAATTGGCGTAGATGTAAAAATTAAAGCAGGTGTTGGTCCTGTTATCTCTAATCCAATTCGTTCAGTTGCAGATGTTGATAATTTAGGTGAATTCAATGCTAAAGAGCATACACCATTTGTATTAGAGACTATTAAAATCTTGACAGAAGAGCAATTAAATGTCCCGTTGATTGGTTTTGCTGGAGCACCATTTACACTTGCCAGCTACATGATTGAAGGTGGTCCTTCTAAAAACTATAACAAAACAAAGTCATTTATGGTGTCAGAACCACAAGCTTGGTTTGCATTAATGGATAAACTGGCTGACATGATTATTGCAGATGTCACTGCCCAAATTAAAGCTGGTGCAAAAGCAATCCAAGTATTTGATTCTTGGGTGGGCGCTTTAAATGTGGAAGATTACCGTGTATTTATAAAACCAATTATGACGCGAATTTTTGCGGAATTACAAAAAGAAAATGTACCATTGATTCAATTTGGTGTCGGGGCAAGTCATTTAGCGAAGGAATGGAATGATTTACCGATTGATGTTGTCGGCTTAGACTGGCGTTTACCAATAAAAGAAGCACGCGCGAATGGTATTACAAAACCAGTCCAAGGTAACCTTGATCCATCGCTATTATTGGCAGATTGGTCAGTCATTGAAAAACGAACTAAGGATATTATCGATCAAGGTTTAGAAATGCCAGGTCATATCTTTAACCTAGGTCATGGTGTTTTCCCAGAGGTTGATCCAGAGGTCTTAAAGCGTTTAACGACACTTATTCATGAATATAGTGCACAACAAATTCAAGCTCGTTCTTAAAAAAGCGGATTCAAATGTGAAATATGTCCTTTTCTATGTACGAAATTTTCATCATAGAAAGGGGGCTGTCCAACATCATAGATTGGACAGCTTCTTTTTATCACATAATGTATAAAAACATAAAACAATTTTAGAGGTGAAAAGGGTAATGAAAGAAGTTAAAGGCTTATTGGTAATGGCATACGGGACACCTTATAAAGAAGAGGATATTGAACCTTACTATACACATATTCGTCATGGTCGCAAACCTTCGGAAGAGCATTTAGAAGATTTACGTAGTCGCTATGAAGCAATTGGAGGTTTATCTCCTTTAGCAGCAGCAACACAGGCACAAGCTGAAGCGTTATGTGCACGTTTAAATGAAGTTCAGGGTGCTGTAGAATATAAATTGTTTATTGGTTTAAAGCATATTCATCCATTTATTGAAGACGCAATAGAGCAAATGGTGGCAGAGGGCATCAAAGAAGCGGTATCAATTGTTTTAGCTCCTCATTTCTCAACATTCTCTATTAAATCTTATAATGGCCGTGCTGTGGAAGCAGCAGGAGATCGCTTAACGATTACATCAGTAGAATCTTGGTATGATGAACCTAAATTTATTGAGTATTGGAAACAACAAATTAATGATACATTTAAGTCAATGTCTGAAGAAGAACGTGAAACAGGATGTTTAATCGTTTCAGCTCATTCACTTCCTGAAAAAATTAAAGATTTAGGTGACCCTTATGAGGATCAATTAATTGAAACAGCTCGACTTATTCAAGAGGCAACTGGTTTGAAAAACGTTGAGGTCGGCTGGCAATCAGCAGGACAGACACCAGAGCCTTGGATTGGTCCAGATGTTCAAGACTTAACACGTGAGCTTTATGAAGAAAAAGGCTTCCGTTCATTTGTTTATACGCCAGTAGGTTTTGTAACAGAGCATTTAGAAGTGTTATATGATAATGATTTTGAATGTAAAGTCGTTTGTGATGAACTAGGCGCAAAATATTATCGTCCGTCGATGCCAAATACACATCCTTTATTTATTGATGCGATGGTCGATGCAATTTATAAAAAATTAAGCTAAGCGAAAAGAAAGTGATGATGTTGGTGACTCAGAAAAGACGAAAGGTAGTTGTTGTAGGTGGTGGTATTACGGGCCTTACAGCTGCGTTCTATATGCAAAAACAAGCAAGCACAAAAGAATTGCCATTAGATATCGTACTTGTCGAGTCGTCATTACGTCTTGGCGGAAAAATTCAAACACTAAGAAAAGATGGTTTTATTATTGAGCGTGGGCCAGAATCTTTTTTTGACCGTGAAAATTATGTAAATGCTTTAGCAAAGGATCTCGGTATTGAACAAAAAATCATGACAAGTAACGCAGGACCCAACTATGTTGCTGTCGGAAGCCAGTTATACCCAATACCAAGCCATCTTTTATCAGGAGAAACGCCACATATCTCATCATTTATTACATCAGGCTTGTTTTCACTAAGCGGTAAAGTTCGTGCGGCAGGTGATTTTTTTATCCCCCGCTCAGCACAAGACGATGATCAACCATTGGGGGCATTTTTTAGAAGAA
Source organism: Lysinibacillus fusiformis (assembly GCF_003049525.1). Lineage (GTDB taxonomy): Bacteria > Bacillota > Bacilli > Bacillales_A > Planococcaceae > Lysinibacillus > Lysinibacillus fusiformis. The sequence continues at coordinate 84,078 of NZ_PYWL01000012.1, forward strand.
GGTTTGGCGCAGAGGTTGTTGAAAATCTAGTGGAACCATTACTAGCAGGGACATTTGCAGGTGATATTGAGCAATTAAGCATGAGCTCAACTTTCCCGCAGCTTTATCATCTAGAGCAAAAATATCGTAGCTTATTAGTAGGGATGAAAAAGGCTGGAACAAATTTCTTAAGTAATGATTTTATTGATGAAAATAAAGGGATATTTCAAACCTTTAGTAATGGGCTTGAAACATTAATCGAAAGTATTGAGGAATCTCTACTTCCTGGGACAGTGATGAAAGGTGTCAAGGTCGAAGAAATTGAGCATGGAAAAGATGGGTCTGTACATGTAATGCTAAACAATTTCTCACATATTAAAGCGGATGCGGTCATTATTGCTACACCCTTTAATATGGCAGATAAGATGTTCAGTAAGTATAATTTGTTAAATGAACTAGGGACAATGAAAGCTGCCACTATCGCAACCGTTACAATGGCATTTAAAAAGGACCAGCTTGGTGATTTAGACGCACTCTCATTTTATGTCTCTCGAAATAGTGATTTTTCAATCACTTCATGTACTTGGATGAATCGAAAATGGCCGGGTACCTCACCTAATGATTATGTGTTATTACGTAGTTATATTGGTCGAGTGGGTGACGAGGCGATTGTAGCATTATCAGATACTGAGATTGAAAAAACAGTGCTACAGGATTTAAATAAAACTATCGGTATAGATGGAGAACCAATAACGACAGTAGTTACACGTTGGAAAAATGCGATGCCACAATACACCGTTGGACATGAGGCGAAGGTCCAACGGATAAAGCAGGAATTACGAGAACATTTTCCAACTGTAAAATTGGCAGGTAGCTCATTCGAAGGAATATCCATCCCAGAATGTGTGCAACAAGGTAAACATGTTGCCGATGAAGTGTTGGCGGAAATTTTTTGTTAGTAGAAGCACGATAGTACAAACATTATGTTTGTACTATTTTTTTTGAAGTAAGTTCAAAAGACAAAAAGAAATAGCAAACTAACTATTTCTTAGTTTGCTATTTCTACATCTATACATCCAATTTTCTAGATAACCTAGTTCTAAGAAATTCGATGACATGACCAAACGATACCACCAGAGTTAGCTCCACCTAGTGTAAGAGAGATAGTCAATCCATTGGCTTCATAGAACAAATCAATCGTATCTCCAGCATTTAAATTCACTTCTCCTGCTAAAGTGATTGTGCCATTTCCAAGAACTGCTCGTAAAGTTAATACAAGTGCCACATTGACGTTTAGTACAGGGAACAAGCCACTAATTAAATTTGTTGTAGCATTTTGCCTAATTGCAAATGATGGGTTTATTCCCCCTCCTAAAGTAACACTAATGGCCGCAGTAGTGGAGTAGTTAATGGTTGCTTCAAAGGAATATCTACCTGTAGTTGGTACAGTGAATATGCCAGTTGTTGGATTGAATGCAGGTGTTGTAAAGTATGGTGACGCGACACTCCAGTTAGTGATTGAAGTAGATCCACTAACAACCAACGTGTTTTTAAAGGCAGAGAATCCTTCAGTAAACGCAGGTCCAGTAGCCCCGGTAGCTCCAATAATACCAGTAGCCCCAGTTGTACCCGTAGCCCCAGTTGTACCTGTAGCTCCTGTAGCGCCAGTAGCCCCGGTAGTTCCAGTTACACCCGTAGAACCTGTGGTTCCAGTTATACCATTAGCGCCAGTAGCACCAGTAGCACCAGTAGCACCAGTAGCACCAGTAGCACCAGTAGCACCAGTAGCACCAGTAGCTCCAGTTACACCCGTAGGGCCTATAGAACCTGTAGTTCCAGTAGAGCCGGTAGTTCCGGTAACACCAGTAGCGCCAGTAGAACCAGTAGTTCCAGTAACACCAGTAGCGCCAGTAGAACCAGTAGTTCCAGTTACACCTGTAGTTCCAGTAACGCCAGTAGCCCCCGTAGAACCAGTAACACCAGTAGAACCAGTAGGTCCAATATCACCAGTAGAACCAGTAGCCCCAGTTACACCCGTAGCGCCAGTAGCGCCAGTAGCGCCAGTAGGTCCAGTAGAACCGGTAGCGCCAGTGGAGCCTGTAGCTCCGATATCACCAGTAGCCCCAGTTACACCAGTGGTTCCAGTTACACCCGTAGCGCCAGTAGTTCCAGTTACACCGGTAGCTCCGGTAGCTCCGGTAACACCAGTAGAGCCAGTAGTTCCAGTAGTTCCGGTAACACCAGTAGAGCCAGTAGTTCCAGTAGAACCGGTAGCGCCAGTAGTTCCAGTTACACCCGTAGCTCCGGTAACACCAGTAGAGCCTGTAGTTCCAGTAGAACCG
>NZ_PYWL01000013.1 GCF_003049525.1 Lysinibacillus fusiformis
ACTATATTCACTACTACAATCACAAACGAATGAAAGAAAAATTAAAAGACCTAAGCCCGGTGGAGTACCGAACTCAGGTCTTAGCAGTTGCTTAACTAAATATGTCTAACTTTTTTGGGTCAGATCAATATGGACATGGCATAGTGTCATGTTTCCATAGTTTTTTATAGAGGGTATCAGCTATGAACCTCTCCCGTTTAAGTCCGGGCATTCTTTTCCTCCATATAATACGAAAAATAGTACGAAACGTCAAATGGTTTTTTTCAAGCAAATTTCTCCGTCATACTGCTTTGGTAAAACAAACACAGTTATACTATCCTATCATTTAGCAGTACATGAAACCTTCAACTGAGCATAGATTTATTACTATTCGTATAAAATAAAACCTTAACAATTTATTTCTCGCTCTATTTGCGCAAAATTAGCTAGATAATGCTCTCTTGAAGCGAAATAGCTCCTAACATATTTTCAAACTAAAAAAAATCAACTACAATGTAAAAATGGTAGAAATTCTAAAATCTACCCAATTACCTTTATTTATACAAATTCACTATGAAGGAGCACGAAGATGAAAAAGAAGTTTTTATCCTTACTCATGGCCATTATAATGGTCCTATCAGTAAGTGTAGCGGTGTATGCCGATGAAAAGTCCCCACCAGCGACAAGAGGAGAGATTGTTAAAACCTTGTTGGTAGCAGCAGATGCATATCAATCAGGACTAAATAAAGAGGCGATTATACAAGGCTCAAAAAACAAGGATTTACGAGAAAATGAGCCAGCCAAGAAAGTTGAAGCCTTAGTTATGTTGAGCAGAGCGTTCGGCGAATTGCCAGAGCCTGTTGGCAATGATCTTCGCAGTGGCACATTTGGAGTTAAGTACACTGATGTACCTACTTGGGCTAAAAAAGATATCGATAATCTGACAAAAGCAGGCGTACTGACGGGCAACCCTGACGGCAAGTTAGGCGCAAATGACCCTATTACAATTGATGAGTTCCAAAATCTGATCGCCAGAATATGGACACTTAAAGGCTCCCACTTACATGACGATTTTTATGAAGCAATCAATAAAAAATGGTTAAATAGATCGACAATTCCAGTAGGAGAAATCATGGGCGGTGGTTTTCCTGAGCTTCAAAAACAGAATACAGATAAAATAGAAAAAATAATTACTGAGCTTTCTGGCAAACAATTTGCAGAAGGAACGAAAGAACAGAAAATTGCCGACTTCTATTCGACGGCATTGGATACAAGCAATAGAAATAAACAAGGGATTGAGCCTATTCAAAAATATGTAAAGGCAATTGATGATGCTAAAACCCTTGATGATCTTGTGCAAGCAGATCTTACCCTAGAGAAAGAATTGGGTCTAAGCTCACTATTTAGCTTTGCCATCATGAATGATGCGAAGAACAGCAGTAAAAATGCTCTGTATTTCACTGGATTAGCTACTGGTTTAGATAAGAACAGTTTTGTAAGCGAAGACGCTAATGCGAAAAAGGCCTATATTCAATATATGACTAAGCTTTTAGTCGTGTCAGGTGAGAAAGAGTCTGCTGCAATAGCATTCGCCGAGAAAATTTACGAAATGGAAAAAGCCTTAGCTTCCGTATCGCTTGATCCTCATGAACAAGGCGACGTTACTAAATACTATAATCCATATTCAATCGAACAATTCGATAACATGTTCAAAACCGTAGATATGAAACAAGTTTTGAAGTCGATGAAAGTTGACAGTGCAGATAAAGTAATCGTATTTGATGTGAAGCTGGCACAAAAAGGCGCAGAGCTCTTAACTGACACTAATCTTAATGTGCTTAAAGCCTACTCTAAAGTACAACTTCTTATGGCAACTGGCGGTCTGTTGTCAGATGAATTCGGAGATGCTGCTAATGAGTTTGCGGCAACATTATACGGAGTTACAGGGGAAAAAACAGATCAAGAAATCGCAGTAGCTAAGACAACTAGTACAATGAGCGGCTATTTGGAGCAAATGTATGCCGAACAACATTTTTCTCCAAAAGCTAAAAAAGATGTTGAACAAATGGTAGATCAGTTAATTGCTACGTATGAGGAAAGAATCAAATCTCTTGATTGGATGTCAGAAACAACAAAAGCTAAAGCCATTAAAAAACTGGATACGATGATTGTTAAAATTGGTTATCCAGACAAATGGGATACGACATTAGACAAAGTAGCGATCAAAACATATGACGAAGGTGGTTCGCTATTCTCTAATACCTTCACAGTAACGAAAGCTTATATTGATAACACGAAAGCCAAGCTAGATAAACCGGTAGATAGAACGCAATGGGTAACGAGCGTATATACGGTAAATGCTTTTTACAACGCTCTTAATAATGAAATTACGTTCCCTGCTGGTATTCTTCAAGCGCCTTTCTATGATATAAATGCTAAACCTGAAGAAAATTATGGTGCCATTGGCATGATTATTGGCCATGAAATCAGCCATGCATTTGATAACAACGGATCTGCATACGACGAAAATGGCAATGCAAATAACTGGTGGACAGAAGAGGACTTTAAAAAGTTCGAAGAGAAAAACCAGAAACTGATTGAGTTTTATAATGCTATAGAGATTATCCCTGGTGTTTTCAATGATGGTCAGCTTACATTGAGCGAGAATGGCGCTGATTTAGGTGGAATGGCAGCTTCACTGCAAGTTGTATCCCAAATGAGTAATCCAGACTATAAAGCATATTTCGAAAGTAATGCAGAAATGTGGAAATCCACTACTACAAAAGAATTTGCGGCAATGCTGAGCAAAAACGATGTACATTCAGCCAATAAAGTTCGAGTAAACCGCACGATTGTAAATTTCCAGGAATTCTATGATACCTATGGAATTAAACCTGGAGATGGCATGTATATAGCTCCAGAGGATCGAGTTTCTATCTGGTAAAACGCACAGTAGAACTACTCTTACATCCGTGTAAAAAAGTTCAATGACTGTCTGGAGAAGCTCTTTTTAGAGTAATACTGCTTTCTCTAAGATTGTTGTCATTAAAACAAATAGGCAGATTTAATCTACAGAGCTTGTGGATTAAACTCTGTCTTTTTGTTTTAAATTTATGTTGCTTCAATTCAATATACCATGGCTACTTTTTTCATTTTTGACAATCGAGTGGATGTTACTCAATCCATACCTTATGAAGCATCACAATTTGTACTTTATGCGGATAAAAAAACATCTTTCACCCACACTAATGGTGGAGGTGAGAAGATCATGGGTAATAATAAACATAAGAATAATAAAACACAAGACAACAAAAAACAACAGAATCAAAATCAAAATGCTAACAGAGAGCGTAAAAACCGAGAAGAGTTCGCTGAGGAAGTAGATTTCAGTCGTATTCAAAATGAAAAAAATAAGTAATTCATGTGGAATTACCCCCAATATTCACTTTATAAAGTTGAATATTGGGGTTTTTATGACTATCAAAAAAATGAAAATCATTTCTGGTTAGGTTGATTTTAGCAACTCTTTTAGACATTACCTAAATAGCTTCGCGTTATATTTTGGAGAACCATTTTTCCATTGTTACTGTATTTTTCGAATAACTCCGACAGTAAGTAAACGAATTCTTTATATTTTTCGTCATGTTTTTTGGGAGCATACGATGCTGATAAATTCCTTCCCAAGAAACCTTTATAATCAAATACTAAATCATTTTGATACTTTTTAAACTCATACTTTTCATCCTTAAAAAAGCTATTAAAAACGTCTTGGGTTTCTTCCATTCCACCGCTAAATCCTTTGAAATTTGAACATGTCCTTTGGCAAATTTCTGCATTCTCTTGAATAATCGGACTAGTTAAATCTCTGCTATTCCACACAAGAGCAACATTAGCCTTTTGCCTTACTATTCGTTGGCATTCAATTTTAAATGCTTTTTTATCAAACCAATGAAATGCCTGTGCAACTGTTACTAAATCAACGCTATTACCTTTTAAAGTAGTGTTTTCGGCAGTTCCTTTTATTGATTTAAAACGAGAATGTATGCTTAATGACTCCTCAGCCATCTTTCTCATGTCGTCATTTGGCTCTACTCCTATAACATTCATACCTTTTTCCAGCAGCTGACGGCTCAATATCCCCGTACCCGAACCAATATCGGCCACTATCTGTTCTCCTTTAAGTTGGTTAGCTGAAAGCAAGTCATCAATATATTCATTAGGGTAACTAGGACGATATTGCGCATATATTTCAGCCTTATCTGTAAAATTTTCAGTTGTTTTCATAGTACTACCTTCCTCCCTTTACTATTCAGTACGATTGGTTTTATCCAGAAAAATAGCTGCCTATATAAAGTGCTAAGTGTTTTTACAAATCATTAATACATTCCCATCTAGATCTTTGAACACAAAATAAAAATCATCCTGTATTTCTGTCACAAGTTCAACATGATGCTCCTTCATAAATTGATAAGAAGCTTGGAGATCATCCGTTACAAGCTGAATGGATGGGACTTGATAGGTGGCAATATCACCATCCTCTTTTCTCCACTTTGGCATAGCATCTAAAATTAATCCTGCCGTTCCTTCCATAGGTGCCACGAATAAATGTCCAAAATGCTCTTCTCCCCCTTCCAAACCCACTATTTTTCTGTACCATTCTATTGCCTTCTCTAAGTTACGAACTGGGATAAACACAGCACCGATTCTGTTTTTAATGGGCGTATTATTAGGTGTAGTCAACTTACATTCTCCTTTCATAAAGCTTTACATTTACTGTTGAATTCTACATCCCCTCATTTTTTCCCTCTATTAGTGAAGGTATATCACTATCGATCAATACAAACGAAAAAAAAAGCGTTAATCGAATGAGGATTAACGGCACAATGGTTTCTTTATTCTTATCTCTCATACTTGAAATCTAGCTTAAGACCATTCTTTATCTATCTTGATTTTCATAATAGGCTTCATCCGCATATTTTCGGTCAGTTCCTTTCAGATAGGCTAGGATGATTGATGGACGTTTAAGTAATATCCAATCTCCATTTTTATCAAATTTCCTACTTGAAGTGATCATTCCATTTTGAATGGTCCCAAATTTTTTCCCACTCTTTTTGCCCAACACTTTTAATCGTTTAGCGAAATCTGCATCTTCTGCCATAAGCATTTCTTCATTAAAACCATTAATCAATTTAAAGTCCTCTTTATAACACCAAAAGATCCCCACAGAAATAGCTCCATATTTAAAGAATAATGGGCCAATTAGTAACAAAGCTGAAACAAAAATTCCTAAGGACATTCTTTCAAACTTTCCTGTAACTCCGCCGCCAATATACTTTCCTGAGCTTAAATACTCCTCTGCCTTTGACAACACATGATCATTCATCAGTGTATCTGCATCAATCGTAACGATGATTTCACCTCTCGCTATTCCAACACCAGTGTTCCTTATCTTAGAAAGGTTCTTGTCGTCATTCTTTAATACGATACAATTATACGATCTTGCAATTTCCTCCGTTTTATCCGTACATCGATTTAATATAACAATGATTTCAACTTGATTTTCAAATGGTTTAGAAGCTTTTAAGATGGATTCTATGCATTTCCCAATGTACTGTTCTTCATTATGCGCGGGTATTACAATTGAAAATTTTATAGCCTCCTTATTTTTTTCTTCTAAAGAGTTCTCTTTTTCGCCCATACATTATCTCCCCTTTAAATGAAACCATTTTTATTTCTGTAACAGTGACTTGACACAAGAGTGAATGTTGTGGAAATGAAATCGAAGTGACACTATCTATTCATTCCCACTGCCAAACACCACCCTTATAAGGAATATTATCTCATTAAATATCGACCTGAACGAATCAAAATTTGAAATTTTTTCTAATTATTATGTATTGCAGTTTCAAGACACTTAGAAGTCTTTATCCGCGGCAAATTAGGAAATATTTTATACATTTATTGAGCTCTTAAAAAATGTAAAATAACGGCAATTAATCTTTCCGCTTTGGGAGCCATATCCTCTCATTTTAACTCTTCAAAATCACCATGGTTATTGTAATTCACTTTCTGGTCTCGCGACTAAGATTGTCTTATATTCTTCATCTGGAAAAGAAAATACTCTTTTATAACCAAAAATGGTACATTAATAAGGACTGAAAGTACGTTGTGTTGAATGAGCTCCACCATAAACTATTTTGAGAAGTAACGTGCGATGATGCTGCGGCTTTTCGTAAAAAGGACTGATAAGATGAAAAGATTTATGTGGACTATCAGCGACATACCAAGCTTGTAAGGAGTGCCGATACATCCCTTGACCTCTCTGCAAGCTTGGGTTTCTCAAGGGAGCTGATATGAATGAAAAATCGATCAAGGGCCTATATTCGCCATCAAAGAGAGCGAATGATTCAAAAGAAATGGGCTATTTTACAGAATATTATGTTACGGGAAAATGAATACATGCCTGTACGGGGTACATTGAGCAAAGGTAAAGTGCATTGCTCTTGTAGAATGTGCCGCTATGAGCAGTATCATTCGATTCCAAAAACCAAGCATAAAGCAAGGTTAAAAGCTATGGAACAGGAAATAGACGAATATGTCTATTTCCTTTTAGCATGCTGTTCTTTCTTTACATGATCTTGCCCTTACAAAAAGCATATCGCTTGGAAATAAAAAATAATTTCCCGGGTAAGCGCAAGAAATGACAAGTTTAGTCTTCGCTAGCAACACTAAGCGACTGATTTCATCATTATCCATGACTTGCTTAAGTGATAAAGCAAGCATTTTCCCTCATACTATTCCATTTCATAATTAATTTCCACATGAATTGTATTTATTTCCTTACTAAGAATGTCTTGCCATCAATACGTTAATGTAGTGTTGTTCGAGCATCTGCCACTCTCCCTTCATCCTATATCAAATTTTCTTTAATAGACATATTGCCAAACCATCCTCCATATTCAATTCATATAATATTAGAGGAAATAAAGGAAGTTGCATTTTCTTGAAAACTTTCATTTTCTGGTGTGATAACAATCTACTTTTGGACTTGTATAACAACTTCGTAAATCTGATTTTCTCACTAAAGATTATTTTTTTGAAGGGAGGTGAAAAAATGGCACTTTCAATTATAAATATCCATGTAAATGTTACAGGAACTTCCACTAAATTCTTTAATATTTTAGCAGCAAATTTAGCTGTCACAGATGGCACGACTATTGCTGCAACTGCCTTTTTAAATGATAGTGGAAATGCCGCTACTGCTTTCCCAGTAGTCAATAATGGCTACTATAATTTCTATATTAATGGGGTATTACAGGAAGGTGGCTCCTATACAGTTTCTGCAACAGAGTTAACCTTTAACGACGTTACGGGTACACTCACTGCCGGTACGCCTTTAGTAATAGAAGCGGTAGAATTAGTTACACAAACGTAATAACTTAGTAATTCCCATTATTTTTTGTTCGAGGGTCACTACATCCCCAAGTGACCCTTAAATTTCTTAAAGGAGAAATCACATTAATTTTTCTTATACTTTAATAAAGTAATAAACGAATAAAAAGTTCATAGAATAACATTGCATCATTCATTTGATTACGATGGATACTAAAATATTGAACGAAGGAGAATGACGATGAGCATTGAAATTATTAAACTCGCACCAACATTATTACATGTGTTTAAAGCTGGTGAGTTGATTCCAAAAACAGAAAAGCGCATTATTTATGGACAAGCTACATCAGACGCAAATGGTATCGCTACCTTGTATGTTACAGACAATGCATTAGCGAATGGCAATCCTTTGTTATCAACTATTGATTTCGCAGTATCAAGCGTTTACTCTACAAATGCTTCGATTAATTTAAGACCTAGAGTACAAATGAGAGAGAAAAATATTGCTGCAAAATATGTCTCTGCTAATGTGACAAATATTAGTGGTGTGACGGTATTAGGCATTAGTGTATTGGGGTCTGAAAATCCAGTAAGCGGCGTTATTGTCGACTTTATGGTTCTAGGCAGCTTTGATCATTAATAGAAAGTATGGAGGTTTTTCATTGATGATGAAATAATGAAAAAAGGATGCCCAAAAAGAAGAGCCTTTTTGAACATCTTTACTTTATTGCAAAGGAATATTCAATTCAATATTTTTCCCAGTAGGATTGACATAATAGTTTAAATATATTTTTGCCTTTCCATTATAATCTTCAAATTGTGTCGTTTCCACTACGTATTGCTCATCTCGTGAAATCGGAATACCTTTGAACTCTAACAGCGTGCCATCTTCTTTTATTGCATCAGAGAACATTAAAAATTCACCTTGATTATCCTTATTCATCTTTACTGATACACTTTGCTCCGCCGCGGAAATATCACCATTAAAATAGCATCACGTCCATAGCATCTTGCTCATTTTTAATATATGTAAAAAATATCCTCACCCATTTCAATAAGGGAAAGTATCACTTCATGATCCCCCCGTATAGCAGGCTGCTCTAATTCAAATTCCATCCTTTTCGCCTCCTTCCTCCATTAGACGGAGTGATTCTTCTTTTCGTTCAAAATCTGTAAAATTTTCTTTTAAATTGGAAGTGACAAGGTTCTTATCATAAGTATTTTTCACAAATAGAATAAAACCAGTAAAACACATCTTTCTGTGCCTTACTGGTTTTATAGAAGCCTACATTTTATGAGTGAGAGAATTCCAAGCTCGATGTTTCAGTGTTCCCCTCTTTGTCATTCTCAGCTACTAAAGCACAAAATGATGCATTTTTCTTTCTCTCGTACCCCCATGGTCATCGGTTATCCTGCTACCATTTGTAGAATCGTCGACCTTTTTTTTGAAGAACGGCCGCCCCTATGATTCGACCACCACGTAAAACATTTATAAATTATTGTTTATCGTGTATAAACACCTATGAAACCATCCTCATTCCCATTATTAAGAAGTTTGATTTCCTCATAGGGATTCTTCTTGTTACTTTCTAAAAGAAATAGCTTTTTGTTATTTGTGCTACTTCCTTCTGTAGTTGTATAGGTAAAAGTTAAAATTTTCTTTTCCTTATTATATTTAAAAGAGTAATCAGAGTAATTCTTTGTAGTTGAATTTATTAAAATATATGTTTTATGTTCATTTTCATCGTAAGCATAAATTCCATCCTTTAACTCTTCTCCAAATATGTTAAGAACCTTCTTACCTTCTTCATGATTAGCATCCAGTTCTAGTACTCTTAAATTTTCTAAATTTGTATTTTCTGAAAGAACAATTTCGGGATTGTTCTCTTCATAGTTTACATCCACTTTATAGCTGCAAGCCGTTTGCATTAACAATAATCCAAGTAAAGCACAAAATGTTAACCTCTTTTTCACGACTCTTTTTCCACCTTTTTATAAAATTTAATAATCTTGGTCAATACTTACATATTATACAATAACCTAAACTAGTATATACAAACATTGCCACTTAGTATATAATGGAAATTGAATTACAAATACAGGGGAGGTTGTTAAAAGATGACAGCAATTACTGGAAATAAGTTACTTAGTTCGTTGTTCTTTAGCTTTGTGTTATTTTTAGTTTTTAGTTGCAGTAGCCTTTTAGTCCATGCAGCCGAGAGTGATTCAGAATTACTACCCTTTGAAGATTTAGAATTTGTGACAGATGCTAGGTATAGCGTACCAACAGAAGACGGTGGCATGATTTTGTTTGAATCAGAAGAAGATTACCAATCTTATCTGAATAACAGCATACAACCTTTATGTGCTACATGTAATCAAACAACTCAGACAACACTTGAAAAATACACTGTTTCACGTGCATTTATTGGTTATCACCCCGCTACACCAGGTTGGGATAAAGTGAAAAGTGTATCCATCGCTGGTGGAATCACTTGGAGTATAAACGGCTCCTTTGCACAAGGTTCATCAACGTTCGGTATTTCATTTTCACATAGTTTTACGTCTACAAGGACTTATGAATCTCAGTACCCTACTAAATATATCCGTGTTGGTGTTAGAAAAGATGTTATTTACCACAAAGTAAAAAATGTAGTAAGAAATCCTATTGGTACAATTATCAACACGTATATTACTGAAACTGCAACCCCATATGGTGATACGTATACCGAGTTAATGTATAGAAATTAAGTAGCTATTAAACTGTTGTACAAGTATAAATATCATGTTATGAAAACCCAACTACAAACTTTTTTGTAGTTGGGTTTTTAAATTAACGAATGTATTGAAAGCAACTCAAGCACACTCTTTATTAATTAAAATAGAATAAATCCTTACGTCAATTGTGGGGTACAATCATACGTATCCCCCACATTCCTTGCTAGTTAAGCATTTCTAGACTTACTTAAAAATATTGTGTTCATAAACGTCAGGTTTTTAATTAAGCTTCTTTAATTTTGAAGAATGGTGTAGTTAAAGTAATTCTAATAATTATTTTTAAATCAATGTTTGTAATAAGGGGTTATTAAAGTAATTCAAGTGGGGTACAACAGCATTGGGATAGGACTTATGATCCTTTATTTTATAATTGATACTATATCTAAACTTTAAATAGACAACCCTACTATATAGATCATATTTTTCATTATTTTATAATCATCTCCTTTAGTATTAACTCCTTGTTATGTGTAACAATAATAAGTTGGCCAAGTTGTTTTTTTCCAAGGATTCGTGCCAAAATAAGTAGTGTAAAAAAAGAAAATAATGTTCTAAGAGTCATTTCCCAAAAATTAAGTGTAAAAAAGTGATCCATTCAATACTTAGCTCCTTAAACCGTTGTTGAATAATAGCATGTACAAGAAACTCCTTCTAAAGCTAAATTTTTGAGAATTTGTTCAAAGATCATAAACCAGCCAATTCGAGCTGTAGCGTGTGCGAACGCTGCGGCTTTTTCTATGTTATAATTTACATAAAATACATAACGAGGTAATTTAATGGACATATTTACAAATATATCAATTGTGGGAAGTCTGTGGTTTTTTATACCACCACTGATCTTACTGCCAGTTGTAATGATAGGATGTGCAATGATTTATAAAATCCTATTGGGCAGCATTTTGCCAAAGAAGGTTTACAACTTTTTGCTTGGTCCTATTGCCCTGTTGGGTTTCATTATTTGGGCAATCCCAATGAACATGGGATTTTATGAGTTTTTTAGAGCTATATTATAGTCGCTCTTTTTCTATTCCAAAGGCAATAAACTATAGAACCTAAGTTAACTAAGCATATAAATAGTAGTGTTAAGCTAAACTAGTTTAACTTGAAACCTCTCGAATTGTTACTTAGGGTCACTACTATCCCGAGTGACCCTTTATTTTTTTTGAAAGCTGTAGCGTATGATGAAGCTGCGGCTTTTTTCTATTCACTTTTGTCGTATTAACAAGACCATTAACATTCGTCAGTATTTACCTGACCTAAATTGACATATAATAACGTCGGGGAAATAAGTTTCTTATTTTTATCGCTGACGGATCGCCGTGTGCGATGAAAGTCGCCTGCACGGTGAAGGCTCGTTATAAAACCTTGATATAGACAAGGTATAAAACGAGAATAGCTTAACACCACCAGCACCAAGCATCACCTCTGACTTTACGTCAACGTCAATTACTATATACTTGGAACCAAATGCAGATTTTAAAGTGTATCAAGTTATCAACGGAAATATTGTATTTTCTTATTATTTTCCTTTCCCAAATAACAATGGAATAATAACCCATCAAAATCCTCAATTTGTTTCTGGTTCATCTTGGTGCGTAACACAAGTTGTAAATGGAGTAGAGAGCCCTTATTCAAATACAATAACGTTTCCGTAAAATTTTTTATGACCTCACCATTCGGTGGGGTTCTCTTGTAAAATATGGTGTATTGAAATGAAAAAAATTTACAACGTTGAATTAAAAGAAGATGATTATTTATTTATTACTGCTAACCTAGAACCAATTAGCAGTAATTATATATCTAAAATGTTTAATGCTTTAAAGAAGAAACATGATTTTGAACGTTTCTCAGCACATATTCTTCGCCATACATTTGTAAGTATTCTTATTGCAGAGGGAACCGCTGTAACTACAGTTGCAAAAATCATTGGGGATACTCCTGAAATGGTGATGAGGGTATATGCACATTCCCTCGCGGATGAGGAATTAAAGGCAACACAAATTCTTTCTTCTTTAATTAAAATTGAATAAATCATGATAAACATCAAATTTGGGGTACAAAGTGGGGTACATTCATAAGTTATACCCCACAACCCTTGTTATATCAGCATTTCAAAGCCTATCTAAAAATATTGTGTTCGTAAAGATAGTCATAGGAAAGGTCAACAAACAAGTATTCATGTTCGTTGATAGCAATTGAAAAGGTTCTTGTAATTTCGCCTGTTTCAATATCACGATAAAGCTCAGAGATTTCGCCACTTTGATCGTTTCGCATTTTAATAATCGTTTGTAAGAAGTATGGGCGCCAGCTCCAATTTTTGTTGATGGCACGTGGCTGCAACTCCCAATTTCCCTCTATTCTCATGACGTTCGGCGTTAATTGGAAGCCATCCTCATTACAAATATATAGTCTGAAAGAATAGTTATCCAGTAATTCAGCTAAATGCTCTAATTGTGAGGTATTATCACTCGTTGGTTTCACACGGTGTACAATCGCCTCTAATTCTTCTCTTAATTTCTTTAGCTGCAAAAATTGTGCCTCTAGCATTTTCTTTTCAGACGTAATAAATTGCTGACATTCTTTTTTAAAGCGTTCCTTTAATACCTCTTTATCGACAAGATTCATTGCAGGATTGGCTAAATAAGGACCTTGATAATAGCGTCCTCCGTTTTTCCAAGCAAATTGTAGCTGATAAACCGTTTCAATATCTTCGAATAATAGATTCGCACCTATTTTATAGGCAAGACTGCCAATAGCAGAAATCATATCGGATTGAGCAGACCAAGAATCATAATTTAAATCACGTGTATTCACTTTTAAAATATGGGGCGCCAATAACGCAATATGCTCTAAATGACTTTCAGCTCCTACTTCCTGAACAGCGATTTTTACCCCAAATGTCGTAAAATACCTCAGTGCATGGTGCAGTTTATTAATATCTCCTAAAAATCGATGCTCAGATACGACAAATACAATGCGGTTTAAATCTTCTTCTCCAATATATTGTTGGATGATATTAAAATGACTTTCACCAAAATCTTGCATCAATAAATTGGGGTTACTAGGAATGTATATATCAATATCTGATGCAATTTCCCCAATTTGGGCTAGTGCTGCATGCAAAATTTTATGTTCCATATCTATTCGATATTCTTCTGGAATATCTTCATTATTAACGAAATCCTCTAAATTAATTTGCTGACCTTCAATTTGTAGATGTCCGGAAATTTCGTAGGCTATCACCGTATGCGCGTCTGCGCTAAATATCGGCTGATAATACCCATGTATTTGATCTAAATTCGTTAACACTTCAATTGCGTCCATCTTCGAAACCTCCATTATGAATAACCTTTTATTTGTTATTCAAAAATAACATTTCATAGTCTTTTAATAGCTAAAAAAATGCTCTCTGACTGTATAATAAGTTTTTTATTGTAAAATCGCAACTTCACTTATTAACATTTCTGGCGTATCTGTCTGAAATTTTCTCATCATCTTCGTTGTCAACCTTATAATTTCCCATCATTTCTAATGGGATAGGTTACTTTTTTACGCCATCTTGTCATTGTATGCTTTCGTTCTACCTAACATGTTATTTATTCAAGGCTGTTCGCTCTTTTTACTATTCATTATAATTTATGCTATGAGCTTCCCTAGCGGCTGGGATAAAGGATGATAATGATTCATAAAGTAGTCAATTACCTAGCATTAATGGACAGTTTTATGAAAAAAGCAGTATTCCAAATGGTCAACTAAGCCCCTGATGGAATACTGCTCATCGTTATTCAGACATGAAGAAATACCAAATGACAGCTATCACTAGTAATGATAAGATAACAGCTATCGTTACACGTAGTGGTGATATTGGAGCATCCCCACCTACTCGACCCGTTTGCCCATTGACCATAAAGCGATAAATTTTCTCTTTATAACGGAAGGACGACAACCAAATCGGTAACATTAAATATTTGTATGTAATATCATCATGATTGGTCGAAAAACGTAAATTCGATACGACATCCGCGCTATTTTCCCAACGAATTTTTGAAGTGATCTGCGCTTGAAGATGATCATGGATATCCCTCTTGGCATGATTCCAGCCATCCTGTAAGCCAATGCTATATCGTTCAGACAAAAAGCCCGATACATACTCTGGTTTATAGGCCTTATTGTTTAAAAGATTAAAAGGCTCGATTTTTCGCATCATATTCTGATCATAGCGAGTAGTTGCACTTATTAAATGATCGTCGATAAATTCCTGATAAAAGCCACTTGTTGAATACCAATCTGTTTCTGTATGTGTTTTACCATCTTTATCTGTAACGGTGCGATGTCGTCCATATCTGGCAGAATATCTGGAGCTTGTTTTCGTATCAAATGTCCAGTATGGAAGATAGACCCCTTTAAAGGCATCCGGCCGAGCACTAATTTTGGCAGCTTTCGGTGTAAACAATCTACCTTTTATCCACTTTTGAAAATGTTCCCCAGCTTGCTTATCTGTTACTTCAAAAGCGCATACACCATTTGGGGCTAGTGTGTTTTCAGCACTTGCTTCCATGACTTGATGGGAACCACAGTAAGGACAACTGTCAGCCACCTGTAGTGCATCGTATATCGTTTCCGCCGCACAGGCTTCACAGATCACTGTTTTTTTCTCCACACCCCAATTGAAATTGCCTCGTTCCTCCGCTGTTAAAAAATCCATTTCTTGAGCAGCTTTTTCTTCTTCTTGCTCTGGGGTAGCTATTTCTGACTCAAAGCCACAATAAGGGCAAGAAAGCTTACCTGTCGCAGGATTAAATTCAATTGATGCACTACATGAAGGACATTCCGCATCAAAATCAAGCTTTACTTGTTTGACATTCTCAACTTCTTGCGTTGACATGAATCATCCTCTCCTTACTTCACGTCGTTTTCATCAAACACATCGCCACATTCAGGGCAGAATTTTGGCGGATTAGTAGGGTCTTCTGGCGCCCATCCGCATTTATCACATGCATATACTAACGCTCCTGTAGGTTTTTTTGCCCCACATTCACTACAGAATTTTCCTTTATTTACCGCTCCACATGCACATGACCAACCTTCTTCAACTGGTTTTGATGTCCCACAATTTGAACAGAATTTCCCAGTATTTTCATGACCACATGTACATGTCCACGCATTAGCTTCATTTGCTGTTTGATTTTGCATAGCCGCTTGGGCCATTTGAGCTTGCTTATTTTGTTCATTCAATTGATAAAGCTGACTAGCATTAACGCCACCAGCTTGTGCAGCCATGTTCATGCCCATAAATCCTGACATTGCACCCGCATCATTGTTGGCAGCCGCAATCATCGCATCTGCCTGTGCCCCCGTTAAATGAGCCGCAGCCATCCCAGGATCACGCATCACAGCATTGCGTTGTAATTGTTTAATCATTGCCTCATCTTCTTCAGACGCTTTTAGTGTACTAATGCCAAATGACACAACCGCTAGTCCTCGTGTCGCAAGCCATTTCTCTGATAATACTTTATTAAGAGCATCTGCTAATGCAACTGTATGGGCAGGTATTTCACTATAACGAACGCCGCTTGCTGAAATTTGTGCAAACGCCGGTTGTAGCGCTGTCATTAATTCTGATTTTAACTGGCTATCAATCGAGCCCCGAGTGTATTCACGCTCTACATTGCCACAAACATTTGTATAGAATAATAGGGGGTCTATAATTTTATAAGAATATTCCCCGTGACAACGAATGGCAATATCAATATCTAAGCCAATATTGCGATCAATTACACGGAAAGGGACAGGTGCAGGCGTTCCATATTTATTACCTACAATTTCTTTCTTATTAAAATAATACACTCGCTGATCTTTTGCAGGCTCTCCACCAAATGTAAAACGTTTGCCAATTTGCTTGAAAGTCTCCATAATCCCCTGAGACAGGTCTGAGCCATACATAATGGAAGGTTCAGTTGACGTATCATAAACATACTCGCCTGATTCTGAAGAAAACTCTACGACCTTCCCCTGCTCAACAATCATCATACATTGCCCTTCATTTATCGCAATAATAGAACCATTACTAATAATATTGTCATTCCCTTTATTTGACCCACGTTTGGACGTGCGCTTCACACCTTTAGTCACCAGCACATCGGCCGATAATGACTCACAATAGAAATATTCACGCCACTGATCCTCTAAAACGCCAGAAAATGCGCCAATTCCCGCTTTTAATAAACCCATTTAATTTCCCACCTTCACATTGATGTTTAGCTTATTTTATCATCTATAAACAATATGTAATACGCATAATCAGACAAATTGTTTCACTTTTCTTTATTCACGCATAAAAAAACGAGCAGCTCCTGTGAGAACTGTCTCGTTTTCTTTTATGAGAATGCCGCAATCGCTACAAGTCCCCAAGCGAAAATAAATAGCATTCCGCCTATGGGTGTTATCGCCCCAAGTTTTTTCACACCTGTCACTGCAAGGACATACAGGCTACCAGAGAAGAAAACAATCCCTGTAAACATTAAATATCCTGCCCATGAAAGCAGGCTAGAACTTCCTAAAAGCGCCTCATTCGAAAGAATACCTAACCCGATAATCGCTAATGCATGGTACATCTGATATTGCACAGCTGTTTCCCAAATGGCTGCATAATGAGACGATGCAAATTTATCCTTTAGAGCATGCGCCCCAAAAGCACCTAAAATAACACCCATACAGGCCAAAACCGCGCCTAACGCTAAAAACATTTCCATCTATGGCTCTCCTATTTTGCCACAACGGCAATTTCTTTATATTTTGCATCCCAAGCAGGATCCACTTTACTTAACGATACCGGACGCAATGTATCCTTATGAGCTAAAATATGTACAGACTGTGCAGTGGCCGCCACCGTACCATCCTCATGTAAAATTTCATAGCCATAAGTTGTTCGTAACCGGTCATGCTTTTCTACCCAAGTGCGAACCGTTGCCACCTGCCCGTAATGCATCGCAGCCTTATAGGAAATCGATAAATCCATAACCGGCGACACATAACCATCTTCTTCTAATGCCGCATACTTAAAGCCCGCATCACTTACAAGCTGCGTACGTCCAATTTCCATCCAAATGATGTAGTTTGCATGATAGACAACGCCCATTTGGTCTGTCTCCGCATATCGAATCTCAATCTGTTTTTCACTCACAAACATTTTCTTCACCTCGTCCTACATTATAGCGTAAAAATGTTGATTTGGTGGGGTTTTTGCTCTACGGAAATAAGAGAGTTGAAAAATAAATGGAAGTTATTCTTGAATATCTAAAATAAATATGGATTTTTCTAAAATGAAATACATTTCATATAAACTCATATAAACACTTTTAAGTGGGGTACTTTCTGGGGTACCATCATTTTAAATAAAAGTATCAAAGTAATGAGCAGGTGCAATGTTAAATATTTTTATGTATTTCTATAGAAAACAAATTATTTCTTCCACAAATCATTGAAAATTTTCTGTACCTTTGAAATCTTTATCCCATCAGCTATCCATACATCCTCATCTTCACTAGACATTATACATTTATTTTAAATGGCGTTTATGCAACAATCGGGACAGGTTGTTGAGGAAAGTACATGGGAGACATATAAAGAACCCATTAATAATACTAAATAAAACATCCTCTATCTTGTATATTACATAGAGGATGTTTTTATTGAATATCAATTAAATTCTTGAATAAACCGAAACCTTATTTTTATTTTTCTAAAATTTCTTTCAATTGAGTTTCAAGCTTTTCAGCAGTCATAGCACCCCCGCCTAAGCTGATGTATTCATCACCTTTTTTCAATAAAAGTGTAGGATAACTATTAACGTTAAGTTGATGAACCTTTGTAAAGTCAGCATAAGCATCGCTTATAGTATCTTTTTCCTTCATCCGTTCAATAACTAAATCAGGATTAAGATTATGAGCAATAGCTATCTCCCTATAAGTTTCTTCAGCACTAAGGCTTTTTCCCTCGTAATAAAAAGCGTGTTGCATGGATGAAGCAAAATACACTGCACGTTCAAGTGCAATAGATCTTAATGCAGAAAACCCAATGGCTGCAACCTCAGAGTCCATAACAAAAGTTCCGTTTGCTAGAAGTTCTTGGTAAGCTTCACCATACACTACATCAGTAAGCTGACTTATGCGCTTATTTGCTTCAGGAATGTGAGGGTATTCATTTATAGGAAGACTTCTATCTCCTACAAATAAACCGCCGGAAATAATTGTTAATGGTAATTCTGGGTACTTTTCGTGCAAAGTACGAATACTTTTCGAAAAGCCATAACACCAACCACAATAAGCATCCCATACATATACAAGAGAAATTTCTTTATCACTCATACTAAAAGCTCCTTTCAAAAGAATAATATTTTTTTGTACTTAGCGTTCTCCCACTACAGCGAAACGCTCATTTTTATGTTGTTGATTTTCTATTTCATCAAGTATTGCAAGAGCATAGTCTGCATAGCTAATGTAGCTTTCACCTGTTGAGTTTAAGATAATTTGATCTTTTCCTTTTTGGTAAGAACCTTTTTTCTCACCTTCTGGGTCAAAAACACCACCTGGGCTAATATAAGTCCAATGAACACTACTAGTATTTCGAAGATCCTCTAGGTTTTCGCCCATATATTTTGCAGTTGGGTAATAGGCTTCTGGAAAACCTGGTGATTCAAATTTTTTCATTGTTTGAGATTCATCTACATACAAACTTCCTGCACCGCCTACTACAATTAATCTAGTTTCAGGAGCATCTTGTAATGCATTAATTAAAACTCTACCAGCTTCCACATGTTGTTGTTCTTGTCCATTGGGAGCCTTAAAGGCATTTACCACTACATCAAATTGATTAAGGTCTTCCTTTTTTAAATCAAATACATTTTTCTCTAATATTGCCACTTGTTCATGAGATACTTTAGCAGCATTACGAACAATAGCTGTTACTTCATGTCCACGACTAAAGGCTTCTTTAAGAATAAAACTTCCTGCTTTACCATTTGCTCCAATAATACCGATTTTCATGTTAATCCCCCTAATTTAAATAGTTATTCCCTGATAATTTTAGAAAGTTTTAGCTAAATCTTTTGCACGAGCAATAGCATCTTCTTTAATTTCTAGTGCTCTTTCAGGCACTTTATTATGTCCCTCAACGAAGAGTCCTTCTAAAGAAGGAACACCAAAGAAATTCATCATTACTTGGAGATGACGATGACCCATTTCAAGTTCTGCAGCTGGACCTTCAGAGTAAAAACCACCTCGTGCCTGTATGTGCAATGCTTTTTTGTCTGTTAGCAACCCTACTGGCTGTCCGTTTTCTGTATATCTAAAAGATTTACCTGCTACAGAAACTGCATCCAAGTAAGCTTTCATAACGGGAGGATATGAAAAGTTCCAGAATGGCGTAACAAAGACAAACTTGTCAGCCGTAATAAACTGTTCGTTTATTTCACCAAGGCGAGTTACTTTTAATTTCTCTTGCTCTGATAGATCCTCGAAGCTTGACCCTGATCTAAGCTTTCCCCACCCACTAAAAACATCTGCATCAATTTGAGGGATATTTTCTTTATATAGATCAATGTGAACTACTTGATCGTTAGGATTAACTTCTTTATACGTATCAATAAACGCTTTTCCTGTCGCCATACTGTAAGATTTTGATTCATCATGTGGATGTGCTGTGATATATAATACTGTTGTCATTTTGTAATACTCCCTTTCTTCCAAAGCAAAGTAATAGTTTTATTAAATACAAAGGGTTATTGAGTTGTAACTATAATTGTTACACCATTCTGTAACGATTATAGTTACACCTTATACGAATGTCAATAATCTTTTTTCAGTAATAATCTTTTTAAATAATTATTTGGATATTATCTAATTGACAAATAAATATATGTAACTAATATTATTACATGAGGGGTGATTTGCATGATAAATATACGTCTTTCTGTAGCGATCCATGTATTATCGTTAATTTCTACAGACTCAACATTATCATCTGAAAAGATTGCCAGCAGTGTAAATACAAACCCTGTTGTCATAAGACGAATTAGTAGTGACTTAAAAAAAGCTGGAATTCTGACTTCTAAAGTTGGCGTACCAGGTTCTTCCTTAACTCGAGACCCTAGTGACATCACTTTATTTGATATTTATAAAGCCGTTCATCTAGAAAAAGAGTTGTTTCCTATACACAATAACCCTAATCCTGATTGCCATGTAGGTAAAAAAATTCAACATACACTGAATGTAACCTTTGAAAGTGTACAAACCGCAATGGAAAACGAGTTAAAGAATAAAACTCTCGAAAGTGTTATGAATCATCTCAATGAATAGAGATGATTTTTTTTATTAATTAATATTTAGATTTGATTTGGAGGATAATAGCTTCTTAAATTAGGGGTGTTCCTATACGAAAGAAGGCGAAAAAGGGATAAGTTTGAATAAATGTACTTAAAGTAACAGGTGCAAGAGTTCAATAAGTGAGTTATTTAAAATGAGTAATGAATAAACATTATTATTCAATAACGGAGGCTTTAGTTCAAAAAGGAATTGGAAGTTAGATTTTATAATTTTTAATGTAAAGAAGAACCTATTTCAAAAATAATATTTTAACCCCGCCCTTGCTTAGAACAGGGTTATGCTTGATTGAAAATTAATTAGTCTTTGTACTGAACTATTGTTTAATCTCCTTTAAGTAGTTAAAAATTAAATTTTCAACTTGTGTTTTTAGCGCTTGTTTTGCGTACCGTAGTACTACATCTTCTCCAGGATTCTTCACCACAACGTCGCTAAAATATTGATCTATATGATCCACCTAACTATTTCGATTCTTTGTTTAGTCAACATGCGCTTTTTATTGTAGTAATCAGGCCTTATAACTTTTAAAAGGACATCAACTATTTCGATATAGACCTTGGACATCTTAAGATTCCCTAGTTTATCGTAGTCATTTTGTAAAGACTTTACTGCAAGCTCCAAAAGGATAAATTGATGTACATCTCTCCGTTCTTCAGGCTTAATCATCGTCTACGAATGATGCTTTTTTTTGAATTAGATCATATGTAATTCGTTTTATCGATAAATCTGTATCTAATAATAACTCTTTTTTGTACGTATCAATGCCAGTTACCAGCCCTACATGGTCATGTAGTTTATAGTGGTCCTACAGCGTTAATTTACCTAATTTCTGCAATTTAAACGCTCGCTGTAAAGTTTGCTCTATCTCCTCTAATTCCCACGATCATGTAACATACAAATCACTCTCCATTCTTAATCGATATCTAAAATTTTTAGGATATCTAAGAAATGCACTTTGTGAATATTCATGTACTTATCTTTAATATGGATTAATTTAGTGTTTGCATCCATTTTTGTGACTGTACCTGTTAGTGGATCTTCCTGCTTATAAATGGTGAATACCTTTGTCTGATTACCCTGCATAGCTTCAGTTAGGGAGTTTGCGATTTCCTCTAAATCAAATTCATCTCGCTCAGGATGTTTTGACTCTTTTTTTTGTAGGTGTTTTTGTTTTAGCTGCCATTTTAACCTCTCGCTTAACAGAGCATTCGTTTGTATATATATCAGAAGATACATTCGCTTTCCAGCAAGATAAAATGGCTGGAAATAAAAAAGGCTATCGTATTTGATAACCTTTAAAATCTTTCTTTGAAATTGACAGCTATAATATTCTCATCTCTGTGGACCATTCTAATTACGTTGTAACCCTGTTCCTTTAAAAGGTTTAGAGCCACATCATCTTTTAGTGCTTCATGTACTTCGTGTGTTAGATGTAGCTTGATAAACCTATAATTGGTACATGGTCAGGTTCACGTTTAATAAAAATTTTACTGGTACTATTATATCGTAATTTTTAACCACACCCCTTTTCAAATAGTTCTACAGAGACAGTTAAAACCCTTCCAGTTAATTGATAATCGATTTATATATACAAAACATATCAAATTCCCTAAAATGGTAAATAGTAGATAGATAAATTGAGGTGGAAATTGATGAATAAATGCCCTAATTGTTTAGCCAGTAACCCTTTTAAGAAAGTATATAGAGATGGTTTAGTATTTGTAAAATGTGAATATTGTAATACAATCTTTGAAGATACTTCAACGAGAAAAACGAGAGAAGTGTCAGAGAGAGTACGAAACGAAGTCCAAAATGATGTGCAAAAAGAAAAATCTTCAGGTAAGGCTCTAGCAATTGGGATAGGACTTATGATCCTTTATTTTATTATTGATACTATATCTAAACTTTATTAAATTATAAAATAAAAGTTTGTTATATGAACAAGGGTATTTATGCTATCTCGGTCTTTCTGTTAAAAGAATGAAAAAAGCCCCCGTAAAAGTTAGATTGATGTCTAACTTTTACGGGGCAGTTCAAGTCGTTATTAAAAAGAATAATTTATTTTAAACAAACTTCCTTATCATTCAACCAATGTGCAAATTTCAATAAAATGTCCATCTGGATCTGCTACATATGCAACTGTTTGTCCCCATGGTTTTGTAGCTGGTTCCTTTATGATTGGTACACCCTGTTCACGGAGTTTCTCGATTGTTGCAGACACATCTTCAACAACAAATGCGATTTCAAAAGTTTGAGTTGACGAAGTTAATTCAGGTACATCTAAACCTATTTCTTCTTTGACAGATTTACGCGTATTAATCGATAGAGTTGTTACACCAGTGTCGAATTCAACATATGTATCTTGTTGCATTTTGATTTGCAAACCTAGAATGTCTTTGTAAAAACTCATCGTTTTTTCAAAATCATTTACGTAAAGAATGATATATTTCATAGTTAGTTTCACTTGCTTCTCTCCCACTTTTGGTTTAAATACCAGATTATAGTTTATTAACCATATAATTAAAGTATTGCTTGGACAAGTATAACATTCGATATTTATTTCTTTCAACTTGCAGGCATTTTTAGCCTTTTATATTAATTAAGATACCTAATCTCTTAAAAAAATATGGGCTGGCCATGTCTGTCATGCTCCGAACAAGTTTGTTCAGCGCAGGTCGGTCGTCGGTCTGTCTTTCTCTAATATTTTGGTTTTTATAAATACCAATATAGGAAAGCCTTACCGGGCCGACCTACTTCCTAGCTTACATCATATTTTTTCTTTCACAAAACATGATACATGTTTTCATTTGTTCCTTTTGTTACATCTGTTCCTTTTGTTACATCTGTTCCTTTTGTTACATCTGTTCCTTTTGTTACATCTGTTCCTTTTGTTACTCAATCGCGCCCGATCGTATTATAAGGTCAGCCAGAAAATATTTCTGGTTGACCATTTTGTTGAAGATCGTTTCACCTAAACCACCAGCAATTGTAATATAGGATTGAGAAGAATACAGATTTAGAAAGTCTCCATATACAGGTTTTTATTCATATAACATCCCTACAATGTTTTCTGCAAAATTTTGAAAAGTCTTATTGTAAACTCTCTTTATATACCTTTGTATAAAAAATGTATAAACAATATCCAATGAAAAAGCCAAGTAACGTTTGTTTTACAGCGTTTCTTGGCTTTTGTGTCTACCCAAACTTTTATTTGGGAACGTTATTTCGTTATTGGATGTACAGATATACAGCTCAACTTCTTAACATTCATCTTGATAAATTTGAACTGTTTTAGGTTTTAAATTAACTATATTTTTAAATACTTTAAGATTTTCTATATGTCTAAAAAATTCATCTAAGCTTTCAAAATCCATTGACCATTCTGTAACTTGTAATTTTTTAAATTCATCAATAGGAGTAAATAATAGTTTGCAATGAAGCTGGCTCATTCCTAAATATTCATCATCTTCGTATTCAGTAAACTGGCGTACAAACGAAAAATGAAACATTTCTTTACGGTAAGTACCACATTCGAATAAAATTTCCTTTTCATCTTCTCCTACAATATCTTCCTCACAAAATTCTTTAAATGTTGTCCAAATTGACGATACTGAATCTGTATCAACATTTATTTTTCCTTTCAAATAACCTTCTACTTCTTGAATCCTCACTATTTATCGCCCCTCTTGTTACTTGTTCAACCTTTATTAAGAATAAAGAGCCAAGTCTAATTAAGCAAATAAAGTTACCAAAGCGTCGTTTGGTAATATATCTTTAAAAATTGTTATTCAATAATATGGCCCGATTGTTGAATAAATGTTTTAAAAAGAAGCAGCCTTTCGGCTACTTCATCATCTGACTCAAAATATTATTTCTTACTCTAAAAATTGTCGTGCTAGATAACCCCATATGCTTGCCAATTGCACGTATGCTATCCCCATCTAGCAATCTATGAAGGACTTCAACCTCTCTATCGCCTTCTACAAATGGAATGTGTTTCTGCACTTCTGCTATCTTTTGCTCATATTGCTTAATTCGAAAATTCAGCGAATATACACGACGTTGTACTTCTGTAAACACTGGATCACTAGTTCCACCACTTGCCTTTGGTAATGTTGCTTCAAGGCCATACATAGCTGTTTTAGCTCCAATGTAGCTATTGTTATTCATCTTCGCTACCGGCTGCTTTGCTTCCTCAATTGTTTCAACCATCCAACGATAATTCTCAATCCACTGAAGTAAATCCTCTTTCGTAACTTTAATTTGCCCTGTTAACATAGGTTTGCCCTCCTACGGTCAATATTTGAAATTTTTAAATTTTTAATCTTAAATTACTAGCCTAAAATTGACCTCCAATATTCAATTACTCGTGGTACAATAATCCAGCAAGGAGGTTTTTATACAGTTATGGAAATATTATTTGGAATTATACCTATTTTCTTTTTATTAGTTTTCTATCTTGTACCAATAGTATTTATAGTCTGGTTCGTGCTTAAAATCATTAATATCCAAAAAGAACAAACTGAAATTCTATTAAGAATTGCTGAAAAGTTAGAAAAGTAATGTAGTATGGAGAGCTTCTATAAAAAGCTCTCTAACTTCTCACAAACCGCAAAACTACCACTAACTTTGATAACTCTATAGTTTGGATACCTAGTCACGTATTCCAGTACCAAGCGTCTGATTTCATCGTTATCCTTCGCCTGTTGAAATATCCAAGCAGGCAGAAGGACTTTGTGGGGTACGTTACTGTTCAATGATCAATTCCTCTTGAGTTAGTTCATCTTCAATAACTGAGTAATCCGTAACATCGATAACATCGCTCATATCCTCGGAAACCTCTGTTTTAATCGTTTCATCAACCTAGATTGACTTAGGAGCGTATTTCAATACTTCTTTCAGTACAGTTTTCTTAGCCATCGCGTCATAATTGGTTTTCCAAGGGCTTGTCCAACCTTTCTGAACTGCTTGTGAGAACTTGTGAGCATGCTTTTCAACACGTTCTCTTGTCCAGTAAACAAAGTCGTATCCACCATTTTTCAAGTGGTATACAGCGTAGTAACCGATTGGTTCACCCTGTGGGTTTTGAGACGGAACATGAACAAGATCTTTGTGTAATCCGTATGAGTAAGAAAATTCATCTTCTTGGAAAACTTCATATGCATAAATTGCCTTGTATTGCCCACTACGTACTGCTAAATCGATTAAGCCTTTATAACCTAATAGGAACTGAACTGGTTTGCCGTATGGGATTAGATAGGCTTGTCCTAGCCCTGTGTTTGGCTCCACTCCTAATTGAGCAGATTGCATAAGTGCAGCTAGAAGACTGAATTGGTCGCAGTCTAGTAATTTTGGAGTTGTGTTCGAACTGCTGTTAAAGCGATTCGAGCAATGCGATCAGCATCCATGTGTTTTGGTAAAGCATGTTGGATTTCAGGTCCCATTTTTTTAACAAAGCATTTCAGGATGTTTCAGGAGAAGCTTGCTTTGATACTTGATTTTGTGACTTTGCTTGATATGAAGAAAAGTGTATGGCGTCCTGGTACGTATATACATTATCAAGAGTCATATAACAATCATATAAAACCACCTATCGGCAATCACAAGTTACAAAAACCCACAAAAATGACTCTTCAAAGGGAATTAATTGATAAATTGGTTTCTTATAAGTTAAAACGTGCAACCATACAGGAGATATTTAGAGTTTTTAAGTCAGCTGTTTCATATGCTGTCGAGGAAGAAATCCAGCCGAAAGATTGTTTTACGAAGATGGATTTTAGCGCCGCACCTACTGGGGATAAAGCAAATTTTTATACTGAGGAAGAATTAAAAACTTTTCTATCATGCGTGAAAGATAACGATCCTACTACTAGATATACTGCTATTCTTACTTTAGCAATGACAGGAATGCGGAAAGGCGAAATGATGGGAATAACATGGAATGACCTTGATTTTAAAGCAAAATCTATTACGATAAACAAAGCTAGAACAAGAACAGGTCTTGGTCCGCCAAAAAGCGATAACGGTTATCGAAAAGTAAGTATGAATAATGAATTATATTCGCAGTTAAAAATTTATAAAGCCTGGTGTATAAAGAAGAAATGGGAAAACAGCATGCCATAAAGACGAGGATTTTGTTTTCATTTCACGACAAGGTTGTAATCCAATAGGATTAACTTATGTTGAAGATGCATTAGACATGATTTGTACTAAATATAACTTAAGAAGAATTTCTCCACATGGATTAAGACATACAGTTGCTTCCATTTTACTGGCACGTGGGGAAACACTTGTTACAGTGGCAAAAATACTTGGA
The DNA here is from genome assembly GCF_003049525.1 of Lysinibacillus fusiformis. Lineage (GTDB taxonomy): Bacteria > Bacillota > Bacilli > Bacillales_A > Planococcaceae > Lysinibacillus > Lysinibacillus fusiformis. Next base: position 26,845 of record NZ_PYWL01000013.1, read on the forward strand.
GATAACTCAAATACTATATTAAAAGTATATGTACATTCATTTGAAAAAGACGAAATTAAATCTATCGATCTAATGAACCAGTTTGCAAATGGATAAAATAAAAGTTAATAGCGATTTCTCATCAAATTGGGGTACTTTTTGTGGTTCGCTTTTACTGTGACCCCTCCCCTCCCTCATATATCAACGTTTTATTTTTTTCCATCCAAATGATGTAGTTCGCATGGTAGATAACGCCCATTTGGTCTGTCTCTGCATATCGAATCTCAATCTGTTTTTCACTCACAAACATTTTCTTCACCTCGTCCTACATTATAGCGTAAAAATGTTGATTTGCTGGGGTTTTTGCTCTATTGATTAGAAGAAGTTAAAATATGTATTTCTACGAAGATTTAAAATTAGATCAAAAAAATATTTTTAAAAAATGTTGGTTTCCTTTTTTGCCAGTTGTACACTGCTTAATTGGGGTACACTCAGGAACAAACATTAAAAAACGAAAGATGCTGGGCAGGTGCTAAAAATATAAAAATCACTTCTCTTAATGAGAGTGATTTTTATATTCTTTTTATTATAATGACAACATCTACCAGTGTTGATACAATTCATTCTCAAAGGATAAACTTTTACTAACTTTTTCTTTTTGTTCATTTAGCAGGAAGATTAGTATCTTTGATCAAACTTTCTATTAAAGCAAAATTATGCTTTCATAATATGAGTTTGCCTCCCTATAATTACCTCAGCAGCTTCCCTTGTAATCTCACCTAAAGTTGGGTGAGCGTGAAGTGTTAAAGATATATCTTTAGCAGTCATGCCCGTTTCGATTGCAAGACCCATCTCAGCAATCATATCAGATGCACCATCACCTACGATTTGAGCACCGATTAATACCTCATCTTTTTTGCGTACAACAAGTTTCACAAAACCTTCTGCTGTGTTTAAAGTTAATGTGCGGCCGTTTGCAGCAAATGGGAATTTTGCTACTTTCACCTCGATACCTTCTGCTTTTGCTTGCTTTTCATTGTAGCCAACAGTTGCAAGTTCTGGATCCGTAAAGCAGACAGCCGGGATTGCTAAGTAATCTACGATTGACTTTTCGCCAGCAATTGCTTCTGCAGCTACTTTACCTTCATAAGAAGCTTTATGCGCAAGTTGTGGGCCAGATATGATATCGCCAATTGCATAAATATTTGGTACTGAAGTACGGCATTGTTTGTCAACTTTTAATAAACCTCGTTCTGCGAATTTGATGCCTACTGCTTCAAGACCCATTTCATCTGTATTTGGACGACGGCCTACAGTGACTAATACATAGTTCGCTTCAACTGTTTTTTCTTCTCCACCAGCTTCATACGTTACAACTACGCCGTTTTCATTTTCTTCCACGCCTTTAGCTGATGCGCCAACAATAACTTCCACGCCTTTTTTCTTTAAGCCTTTTTTCACAACTTGTGTCATTTGCTTTTCAAAACCAGCTAAGATGTCTTTGCCACCTTCAATGATTGTTACTTGAGAACCTAAGTTAGCGTAAGCAGATCCTAGCTCAGTACCGATATAACCACCACCAATAACAACTAATTTTTGTGGTACTTCTAGTAAAGAAAGTGCACCAGTTGAGTTGATTACGCGTTCAGTGAATTTGAATGTTGGAATTTCAACTGGTCGAGAACCTGTCGCAAGGATTGCATTTTTGAATGTGTAAGTTTGTGAGTTGTCGCCGTCGATGACACGTACAGTGTTTGCATCTATGAAGGATGCTTCACCTTTCACGATATCAATTTTGTTGCCTTTTAATAGACTTTCAACACCACCTACTAATTTAGAAACTACGCCTTTTTTGAATTCTTGCACTTTTGTCCAGTCAAGTTTTATTTCTTGTGCAACAACACCCATATCATCTGAATGCTTTGCTTGCTCAAAACGGTGACCTACTGAAATCAGTACTTTTGATGGGATACAGCCGACATTTGAGCAAACTCCTCCTAAATACTCTCGCTCTACAATTGTTACGTTTTGCTTCATTTGAGAAGCACGGATAGCCGCCACGTATCCTCCTGGGCCTGCACCAATCACAAGTGTATCAATATACTTCATCTATTATTTCCCCCTCATTACTTGTTATAAAATGAAAAACATTATCCCAAAAAAATTCATCTTTCACACAATTATGGTGACCTTTTGTTACAACTTTAATTACTTGTTTAAAATTACTATCTTTTATTAGGACATCCACATTTGAAATAGGCACTTTTTTGTCCTTAATTGAGTGTATGGCTAGAGCTGGGGACTGTTGTGTTTTTAATATATTTTCTAAACACCATTCTCTTCTTGCTTTTAAAAAAACACCTCCCCGTAATAAAAACCAACTGACAAATAGCCAGCCAAAAGGAATATACGGTATTTTTACTTTCTCTGCCATTGATTTGCTAATACTTTTTAATGATGTAGGCATTGAATCGGTAATAAGTGCTTGTAACCTAAAATCTGTAGAATTCACAATACTTGCAGCAATCCCCCCCATTGAATGTCCTAAAACGTAGATCGCATTACTATTAATATCTGGTCTCGTCCATACATAATCTATCGTTGATGTTATACTTTGAACAAACGATGCAATACTTACTTGTTTTTGTTTTGACTCACTTTCCCCATGACCAATAACATCCACAATTATTACGTCATAACCGTTAGCTAATAAGGGATCGACATACCGCAACATGTCTGATTTATTAGAGCTCCACCCGTGAATCAGTAGAAAACAACCTCTTGCCTGCTCACTTTTAATAAGCCATCCTCGAACTGTCCCAATGCCGAGTTCTATTTCAATGTTTTCATAAGTCGAATTCGGGTATTTTTTACACTCTTTCATTTTCGGTGTAAAAATATGAAGAATGATATATCTCCTTAGAGAGAAAATAATTGTTATGAAAGCAACGAATAAGAAATATTTCATAAAAACACCTCCACACAAGATACCGAACGGTCTCTTTTTGATTATAAAAAAGACGGCTTTAATGCCGCTAGTTAGCAATCATTGCGATATATTGCCTCAAATTATTTATTATGATCTCTGTTAATTGTCCATCATTCTTTAATCTATCTAAGACGAGCCCGCCTTCAAGTGTTGACACAATATAAATCGCAGTGTCGTACGGCTGCACTGACTGCTTCAACTCCTGATGCTTAATTCCATCCTCTATAATATTCATTATCCACATTATCAACATATCCATAGCTTCTTTGATCGATGGCAGTAATGTACTCCCTTCTAAATCATCCATTTCTATAGCTGCGTTAAAAATAGGACATCCACCTACTATGGGTTTTCCTGAACTTAATTGTAGAAAAGCCTCCACAAATGCGATTAATTTATCTGTTGCATGTTCGTGTATTGAAACACTCATCTTTAAATGCTCCTGCATGATTTCAGTTGAAAAATGAAAAGACTCAACCATCAACTGCTCTTTATCCTTAAAGTGTCGATATATCCCCCCTTTTTGAATATTTGTTTCCTGAATAATGTCACTCATCGTTGTTGTCATGTAACCTTTTTTGTTAAAAATCGCAGAAGATTTTCGAATAATATTGCGCCTAGTTAATTCACCTTTTTTCATTTAAACCTCCAAAAAGATACCCTTTAGTCTCTTTTAATATATAAGAACTTGAATATAATTTCAACAACTATTTAACATGCAAGATGTGATTTATCAATCAGCTTTTTGTACACTGCTTGTTTGAGATAGTCACGAACTGCAGCTTTAAGTGTTTTGTTAGTAAATTTCATAGTATCATCATCCTTTTCAATTAAATCATTTTTCTCATTCATAGCATTTTCAATTCGTTTCAAGAAACTATCCCACCGTTCTTCACTTAATATTCGATGTGAACAATATTCCCTGACCAATCCTGGTACTTCTTCACTCGCTCAATACCCAGCCATACTGTTTCAATAATTTTGAAATGCCTGAACTGCATTTTCTTCTGCAACTCCATTACGAACACCACCACTTTTGCTGTAGCAAATTTCTACTCAATAGAAATACGATTACCTTTCTTTAAAGTGTTAGGATCATTACTGCCTCCGCCGTCTCCGCAATGCCAAGCGTTACGATTGAAAGGAATTGCTTAAATAACCTCTTTATCATCAACTGAAACATAGAGAGACTTTGAACTTGCTTGTTTACTACGTATGAAATTGGATTACCGAACATGGGGCCAACCTTTGTATCTATTATTTCAGCATCTAAAGGATTATTAAGAGTATTGTTCACCTTGTCGTCAACACGAACTGCATGGTCATTACCTTGCGCATAATCGGTTGGTTTACGTGTTAAAATTGGCACTGCTAATAGTTCAGCTTTATACCAATTGTAGTAGAGTAATCATTTGTTACGTTCTGCTTTTGTTTCTGAAATTAGCTTATCGAGTAAAAGAGGTGTAACGCCTTTCTCATCGATATAAGCAATGTATTCGTTCACTGTACCACTTCCTTATTTTGAATTGACCCCTTTCACACTGGCAACATCATAATCATCCAGCCCATACCACACTTATTCTCATGATCTACAACCATGCGTAATAAAGCATGTAGCCAGATAACCCTAAGTCTTCTATGATCTCTGTAAACAAAGAAAACATACTTTCTCTATGCGTATCGTAAACTTCACGGACGACAAGAGCTGTACGTTTTTCTTCTAACAACCTTAAAAGTATTTTGAGTGCCACACGATATGATTTAGAAGAACCATACCCACCGACTAAAAGTTGAGTTTTGCAACTCCAGTCGAATAGGAAATCATCCCTTCTCACTTTCTCTTGATGACAATTTCCATAGGTCCTTCACCTTTTTCATCAAGCTTTTCCATTTCAGCTTTAGTCTTATCAATGTTCAACTGCATCTGCTCAAGTTTAATCCTGAGCTCGTCATCCTGATCTGCCCTCTCAACAAACTGACGAATAGAAGAACGCAACTCCCCAACTGCTCTCGATTGAGCAGTGAGTAGTTGCGCCTGTCGTTCCCCTGCGAATTGCAAGTTGTATTCTTCTTCGATTGTAGCTTGCTCCACACCACCACCTTCTTCCTTAGAACGTGGATAGTATTCGTACTTTGCCTTTTTGAGCTCCTTAATCATTTCACCTTTATCTGTAACGTGCATGATTCGTTGTGCCCTTATGATTGCAGCATACTGAATCTGTATTTGATCCCAGATTAAATCAGCTGGAGAACGTTCGTTCATGGCTTCCATTTATCTTAGTTTTTCCACTTTCGAATTTGCGAATCGGATAATTCTAACTGCTCTGCAATATCCTTCAGGAGCATTTGCCCTTTGCTTTCAAGCCACATTTGAAATGCTTCATCACGTTTCGGATTTCTTGGTCTAGCCATATCTCATACATCCCCACCTCGCGCCGACCTCCCTCCGAGTTTACATCATATTTTTCCTATCACAAAACATGCTACATGTTTTACATTTGTTCCTTTTGTTATATTTGTTCCAAACGTTACATTAACAACTTTATTAAAAGCTTCTGTTAGTTGAATACGGATGTTGGTATCCCTAACCAAAAATTTGTGCAGCAATAGCAAACAACTCTTTATTCCTATATGGCATTTTAATAGAGTTCTTTATCATTATTGGAGGATTACTAACTTTAATAAATCCACTTTTCTCCAAGAAGAACATTAACTCGTCATTACTGGATGACACATCAATCCTTATCTTTCCTTGATGATTAATAACTAACCCATCTATTATTAAAGCAGCTGTTTGTGAATTTGGTGCTACAATAGGTCCTATTAATAGATTTTCTGGACCTAATATAGATATTCCAAATCCAATAATCTTCCCCTTTAGATTTCTAACAACTAAACATTGTTTGGATTGATTTATCCTGTTAAGAAGCAAATTCCCCCTCTTATCTCCAAATGCAGCTGAATCTAATTCAATAATTTCATTAATGTCTTTCTCTTGGTAGCTCTCTAGAGTAATTTCTTGAAGATTATTAAACAATCTAGTTGGAATATAATTATCGCTTAAATACTTATGTACAGAATCGACAGTAATAAAACCCAAATTTTCATATAAAGGTTTTCCATTATCTGTTGAAATTAACATTATAGAGGTATTTTGAGAAACACTGTCTATACACTTCTGAGTAGCATTCTTCCCTAAGCCTAAACCTCTATATTCTTCATTAACAATAACCATACCTATTGAAGCTAAATCAGTATCATAAGGTATTATTGCAGCACTCGAAACAATTTTCCCCACAGCATTTTTATGTCCGTATATTTTACCAGATGACAAAATAGTTCTAATTTCCTGTTCATCATAATCCCAGCCAACTGATGTAGAAAGTTCTACTAAGCCTAAGACATCATTTTTATCAAATTCCACTAATTTCAAAACTTTTTTATTGTCTGTATACATTAGAAATCCCCCTACTTTATTTCTATTCTTATCATAATTTACCATCTACCCTTGTTCAACTAAATTGCTCCTTCAGTTGAAGAAACAATACTTTTAAAAATAACAAAAAAGAAGTAACCTTTCGGCTACTTCATCATCTGACTCAAAATATACTTCCTTACTCTAAAAATTGTCATACTAGATAATCTCATTTGCTTTCCAATTGAACGCATGCTATTCCCATCTAGTAATCTATGGAGGACTTCAACCTCTCTATCCCCTTCTACAAATGGAATGCGGTTATGCACCTCCGCAATCTTTTGCTCATATTCCTTAATACGATAATTTAGCGAATATACACGATGTTGTACTTCTGTATACACTTGATCACTTGTACCTCCACTAGCCTTCGGTAATGTCACTGGATCCTCACCAACTATGGCAACAACGAGATCAAAAATATTCATCAGTTTTCTCCCACCTTACTAGTCTAATTTTTTATTCTCAATTTACAACTATACAATTCATGCTGAGTTTCCTAAAATAGTAATTAGAAGAAGAGATTGAGAGGTTAAAAACTAGTATATTTAGAAGGCAAAATTAGTGAATACCTATACTTTTTCGTTATGTACGCACATAATAAGATTGCTTAAAATGGTAAATGGCTCATCAAAAGTTAAGGAGAGGGATTTATGAAAAATTGCCCTAACTGTTTAGCTGCAAATTCATATAAAAAATTCTACAAAGAAAATATAGATATATACGTATGTGAATATTGTGGTGCAGTTTCAGAAGATTATACAATAATAGAAAAAGAAACTTATTTAGAATATAATCATTCAGAAAAAGTCAGAGAGTCAGAAAACAAAACCTATTATTATAGAGAGGTAGCTCCATCAAAATGGCCTAAAAAAATCGCCTTAATTTTGATTAGTATAATAGGGTTATTGATAATCGGACAATCGATAGAAATGATCTTTTCAGAAGAGGTAAAACCGACAAAACAAGTTTCAACCATTACGCCCGAAATGTTTCAAAAGCTCAAAATTGGTATGAGTGAAGATACCGTAAAAGAAATCGTAGGATATGGTGCATTGCACAAAGATGAAAATAAACTTAATTATAGAGGAAAAAACGGTGTAGAAGAAAATTCTATGGTAAGTTTAGAATTTAATAATGGCAAGCTAGAAGCTATTTATGAATTTGGATTGATTACAAAAAGGAAATATTAATATGGATATCTATAAATCATTTCTTACAATACATATAGAAGAAATTTTTTATAATTAAGACCACGACGGCATATCATTTAGCTGTCTTGGTCTTTGTTGATCTGTAGCCGCATTTACAATTCTTTTCTATACTATTCAAAGCTAATTTCCAATACAAAAAAGAGCACCAATTTTGGCACTCTAAAGACTCGTAAATCTTCTTTCGTTATTGGAGAGATTGTAATAATTTGAATTAAATAAGTTTGCATTAGGTTCATTAGTAACTTCCAAAGATATATATTTTTGTCCATCATTCTTTTCATAAGCAAAAATTAAATACTTTTCTATGACAGTGCTCGTTTTTTCTTTTGCTCGTCCACCAATTATAGCACCTAACGAACCAAAAACATTATCCCCCGCTATAGCTCCTCCAGCACTACTTACCCAACTTTTTTGAATCTCAACATCTGTTTTTATTAGAATATCGGTAACTTTATTTATATCTAACTCGATTGTGTCTTGACCCCTTTCAAAAATGACTTTATCTGTGCATCTGTACACAAAGATTTCAGCACCTTCAGCAATTGGTAAACCAGCTGTATGTTTTACTTTAATACATAAATCTGCATTGAAAAGTTGTTGTCGAGCTCTTGAACCAAGTACTTTACTCTCTGCATCAAATTGTTCTCTCTTTCTATTAGCTTCTCTTTGTTTGCGTGCTTTTATAGCTTCAGCACTATAGGTTCTTCCATAAAGTAGAATTAAAAATCCCCCAAATAGAGCAACAAGTACCAATACAATAGCTGAAATTATAATGTCCGCACCATTATATCCTTTAGTGTTTAAAAATGTGCTAGATAAACCATACAAGAAATATATTCCAACTAATGAAATGATTATTAGGTGAAGAATTCTTTTCATCTAATCCCTCCTTATACACAAATATACATAATTCGGGGAGAATTCACCAGAGCTGTAATGATAGTTACAATAGCTAAATTTATTTCTTTGATATATCAGCCGATGGAAATTGGACAATGACATTATAATAAGTAGATAAATTGTAGTTATCTTCTAAAATGATAGCGTTAACATATGTTCATTAAAAAATGCCCTGGCTCAAAATTAATTGATTGCTGGGCATTTTTTAACACTGTAGTTGGGAATTTTTCAGATGTTAATAAAAATCATTACGCTTATGAAACGATTAAGTGGGATAGTTTTCAAACCTTCAAAATCACTATTTTCATTGTTTCATTATTGAATGTCTCCAACATAAATACAGCCGAACTCACAGATTTTTTGCAATTGCACTTGTGATTTTCATTTTATATGTCTATATGGGGCATTGTTATTCTGACAGCTAATTCTACAACGGGCTTTGAAAAAAATTTTGAATAATCCGATTTTTCTAATCTCCATAGTCGTTTGCAAGTACAAAGGATGCCTCTCCTATTCGAATCCAATCTAATTCATCAGTACCCTGTAAAGCACTGATAAAATGATAATCCGTACTATATGTATCAAAGCCGTCTTTATTAGGAAATTCTCTCCAGACTTCTGCTTCTTTTGTAGGGTCAAACCTAAATATTTTAAAATCCCTTGACTTGCATGTTGAATTTGCTTAACAAAAAGTTGATAATCCTCAACGACCTTGATAATTGATTAGGGTATATCATTTGAAAAGACTTAGGCATTCGAATTAAATATTTTCCCTTGGGGAGCCCAAACATTGGGTTACTTCCGTCACCCAGCTATCAACACTATCTTCATCATAAATATACGCTGCGTATCCATGCAATAAGCCATCTAAAGTTAATGACCACCCAAGTTAATATCCCCTATTCAACTTATTGCTTCTACCCTGTAACCTCATAAATGGGTTTTCTTTATAGTCCAAATACAACTTTTTGCGGTGATTGCGCCACTTCTTCCACTTCTTGGGATGCTATTGGTTTGTTACTACGGGGCGAAACTTAGTCTGTCCTTTATTGACATGTCTAATGAGCTTTCCAAGCCCAATCGGCTGTATAGTTCGGAATAATATCAATTAGTACGAAAATAGACAAATTTAAATATTTTATTAGAATTTATAGCTTTTTTTAATAGAAATTAGCTTATTAAAATAACATTTTCAGCTAAACAAGCACTTTATACCTACATTATTACAAAAATGTTTTTTTGTAAAATAAAACTATTGTATTATTTATCCGTAGTTTGAATAATTATTAATCTATTGCTATCATACTAGTCGCAATACAATTTCAAAATAAGGAGACGATGGATGATGAACACTAAATTTACAAAATTAAGCAAAAAAGGTCTGAGTGCTGCCCTATTAGCAGCCGGAATCATAGGGATTTCGACAGCTCCAAATGCATATGCACATGGATTTGTTGAAAAACCAGCTAGCCGTGCAGCCTTATGTACTCAAAATTATGGGGCACTTAACTTAATGTGTGGAAGCATAATGTATGAACCACAGAGCCTAGAGGCGCCTAAAGGATTTCCGCAAAGTGGACCGATGGATGGAAAAATTGCATCTGCAGGAGGTCTTTTTGGTGGTATCCTTGATCAACAAACGACAGATCGCTGGTTTAAGAATACAATTACGGGAGGTCCCAATACGTTTACATGGAAGTATACTGCACCACATTTAACAAGCAAATGGCACTATTATATTACTAAACATGATTGGAATCCTAATAAACCATTAACCCGCGCTGATCTTGAGCCAATTGGAACTGTAGCACATAATGGTTCTGCTGCATCGACTAATTTAACTCATACTATTAATGTGCCAACAGATCGTAGTGGCTATCACGTGATCCTAGCCGTTTGGGATGTCGCTGACACTTCAAATGCGTTCTATAATGTGATTGATGTAAATTTGGTGAATAATGGTGGCAATGTAGATACGGAAGCCCCAACTCAGCCAAATGGATTACATACAACAAAAGTTACTTCTACTAGTGCCGAGCTAAAATGGAACCCTTCTACAGATAATGTAGGTGTGAAAGAATATCAAGTATTACGTGATAGCAAAGTAGTTGCAACTGTTCCAGGAACGACATTCACAAATAAAAATTTGAATTCCAATACAAAATATACTTACTCAGTAAAGGCAGTAGATGCAGCTGGGAATGTTTCTACAGTAAGTGAATCTCTAGTTGTAGAAACATTGCATGCTGCTCCAGATACAGAATCGCCTACTCAACCAACTTCACTACATACAATGGGAATCACTTCTTCAAGTGTCGACTTAATGTGGGGTGCTTCAGAGGATAATGTAGGCGTTGACCATTATGTTATATATAGAGGGACAACAAAAGAACAAATGACTGCTGTTGGGACTTCAACAATCACATCATTTATGGATATGAATCTTCAATCAAATACTTCCTATATATATGCAGTAACTGCTGTAGATGTAGCTGGGAATGAATCTATTAAAAGTTCCATTTTAACTGTAACAACTAAAGAGCAAAGTACTTCTTATGAGCAATGGAGTCCATTCAAGGCATACAAAAAAGGTGATAAGGTAGAGTATCAAGGTAAGAATTATGAAGCGGTTCAAAGCTATCAAGGCTATGGAGATCCAAATTGGATAAACGCTTTGTCTTTATGGAAAGAAATTAAATAAAAATTAGTTTTCTAGTAAGAGAATTCAGTATCGTTTTGTTCCAATAGAAATTATTGAAGTAAAAGCAGCTTGCATGCAAGCTGCTTTTTACACGCTAATAATCCAAGGAGATTACACAACAAGTTCGCTACATATAATTTCAATGAAGAAACCGTTTGATGATTGAAAAGAGTTTTCACCGCAACGTTTAGACTATTGCTGTAAGAAATAACCCCATCAGCTGAGGTTCATCTAAATTAATTATGGAGCTGTAATTTCTACCAAACTCCATGTTTCAGAAACTTCATTGTAAATTGCTTTATATATGCTTATTGTACTATTTACTTGTTGAACACCAAATAGGAGGCTAATTTCACCAGTAGTTGAATGGATGTCCACTTTAAAATCAAAGTTATTGTATGGAACTGTCTCATCAGGACGAAATTCTTCTTGTACCATTAAGCCAGACCATCCTGCCAATTGCATATGGACTGTTTCTGAAAATAATACAGAAAAGCCATCTTTATTATTTGTTGTTCCCAAAGTAACTAAAGGTGCACCTGGCACGCTATTCTCGTCTTATACATTTAGATGCTTTATAACGAGCCTTCACCGTACAGGCGACTTTCATCGCATACGGCGATCCGTCAACTATACTTCTATACTTATTTCCCCGTAAACATAGTAGTTTTATTTCTAAATATATTCAATAGAATTTCAACAAGGTAAAGAACTCTTTACCTTTAAAATCGTACTCAACCTTCTTAATACCATAAACAACATAACTAAGGTTGCCTAACTGAGGTAAAATAAAGCCCACCTAATTATTATAGGTGAGGCCACATTAAAAAAACTTATTTAACTTGGATCAAAAGTAGTTGTATAGGATTTTCAGAAGGTAAAGAATTTTTAACCTTTACCAAAATTGAATTTTTATCATCAACCTCACCTTTTCTGTACGACATTTAAATTTTATGAAAGAAAAACCCCACCTAATAAGGTGAGGTCCATTCTTATTCCCAATTAACTCCGTTGAATGTTGCAATAATGTCTCTTGTCATTTTATTACCAGATAAATTTTGTTTATTGCCCTTTGTAAATGTAATTTTTTGACCAATGCTTGCATTGTTGTCCAGTAAAACTACGATAGATTTATCGGTGTCATTCCATATTGCAGAAGTAATGAGATCTTGAGAGTCGTCATCAAAATGGCTAATCATATTAGATCCATCGATAACTTTAATTAGACTATGAGAAAGATAAATGTCTTCTCCTACTTCAAATGTAACTGAATTAGCACTAGTTCCACTTACAGAAGTTTTATCTAGCCCTACTAAAATGCTATTCTCGTCTTATACATTCAGATGCTTTATAACGAGCCTTCACCGTACAGGCGACTTTCATCGCATACGGCGATCCGTCAACAATATTTCTATACTTATTTCCCCGTAAAACATAGTAGTTTTATTTCTAGTTGAAATCAATAGAATCACCACAAGGTAAAAAATTTTTAACCTTCATTGGCGAATTCTCGATGCTGAAGGTGTATTACGGTCTCTTTTCAACAAATAACAAAATTAGTGTGGCGATTGGACCTAATATAAGAGAAAGTAAGAACCAATTTAACCCTCTTCTATTCTTCCCTTGCGCCAATCCAGCATTGATTAATGCTAATGTACCCCAACCTACGAAATATTGATTATCCATCATCTGTCCCCCTAATTCATTTAACATACTGACCGTTCGTAAACATTTTTCACAAATTTGATCATAACATATCCAAATGCTTCATATTGTGATTATGAACGTTTCGTTTTCAAAAGAATGTGATGGAAGAACAACTGACGAATGCGATGCTGGCTACCCCTTCATTTGAATGATTTTTTACGTTTTCCCTCCATTGCCTTTTCCCTATATCCCCCGCTAAATAATCAGAAAAAAATACCATTTTTGAGATAATTAAGGTAAATACAATAATGAACTGTTATACTATAATATCTTCTCCCCATTTTATGAAAGGTGGTACATTTATGAGTAAAACTCTTGTAAATTTACAAAATGAGCTTATAGCTGAAACGAAAAAAGGATTCCCCATTCTACTATCTGGCGTCCTAGTCTTTTTAATTTTCACCCTCATGTATTTTGTTCTTCCAATAGAGGCTGTCCGTTTAATTTGGATATTTGGTTTGGGCGCTATTTTCCCTATTGGCATGTTCATTGGTAAAATTCTCGGCGTCAGTTTAAATTCTACAGACAATCCTCTAGGAGTTTTAGGAGGAATAGTGGCAGCTCCTCAAGCTTTTTATATACCTGTATTTATCATCGTGTATATGAAAATACCTGAATACCTTCCCTTCACAATTGGTTTACTTGCAGGCTCTCATTTTCTTCCATACATATGGATTTATAAAAGTAAAGCCTATTTATTCGTTACTTTAGGAACCTGTTTTTCGGCCCTTATCTTAGGTGGTTTCTTTGTTGATTATGCTTTCACACTTGTACCTTTAGCTATTTCGATTGTGTATGGGATTGGCGTTGCTTTAATTCAAGGAGAACTTAAAGCCAAATCAGTATCGTCATCTGTTATAAGGTGATTTTTAAAGAAGAAACTATATAAGTAAATTCCGAAAGAGTTATTTGCTTTATCATTGTGCTTGATGCTATATTTTCCGATGATTTGTTGACTTTTTCCTTTTTATGTTTTATATTTACAATATCCATGTGCTGTTTAATCTCTAGTCAGATTAAGCAGCTTTTATTATTGCTATACTATGTATCGTTCTTGCATTCTCTTCACAATAGTCTCTTGTTACCTTTATATAAAAAAATTACCAGGCTCAAGTCATTGAGTACCTGGTTTTATTTCTGATGAGCGTAATAAAATTGTTAGTCCCATCCCCCACACGAAAATTACACCATAATAAAGTCTTTGTAATAAACCTGCTGGCAAAGGAAGGAAAAATAAAAGACCGATAAGGATAAGTAAAGCTATAAGTACTATTAAGTTTGAATAAGTCCACTTTTTACCTTTAACCAATGATTTTGCATAGATCCCCATTCCAATTAAAACAGTCATCATGCCTATTTGAGCTAAAATCGAATGCCAAAATAAATGAACATCTGCTGGTATAACACCAGAAACACTATTTCCTAGTGCAAAAATAAGAATACATACTGTTGCTAATTTATTGATTAAATTCTTTTCTAAGTATTGGGATAGATATAATATGCCAACTGAAAATGATAAACCATTTATAATAAACAATACATTCATCCAAAAATGATACGGCGAACAAATTTCATTTGGCGCAATTGCGTAAGTATATTTCCCACATGTAGTCACTCCTAAATCACTCATAGCTTGTTGCATCATATTATAAGGTACAAGTGAAGTCATAATAAAAATCGGCTCTATCACAAAATATAAAATGGTAACAATCCAACTCACTATTCCTATTTTTTTAGATACATATATAACATTCATCCCCCTTTTTATAATTATATAGTTATTTCTATCATTAATTACCAATAAATAGCCATTGCAACAATACGCTCTTCCTTCTTACCATATAAAAAAGGCCTTCATCCAAAGATGAAAGCTTCTATTTAGGCAAACTACGTTTTATATTTAGATTGATCAAGCCACTTAGATTGCATTCTAAAATTCCGTGGTTTCATTACCAAAACGGGCTATTTGCCTCTCTTTTCGTACATTTAACATTTGAGGTATGAAAATTCCCAATAAAATACATACAATTCCTAGCCATTGCAGAGGAGACACGACCTCATGTACAAGCGTAATTGAAGCGATAACGGCTGTTGGAAGCTCGACAGCTCCTAAAATTGTTCCTAAACCCGTCCCTACTTTTGGAATACCAATAGAAAAACAAATAACTGGTATAACGACACCAAAGAAACCTAGGATTAGCGCATATTTCCATAAACCAGCCTGCAATGTACCATCCATCAAGTATGTTGGGGGGAACATTATGCAAACAAAAAGTGTTGCACTCGTTGTCATAAGAAAGCTTTTTGAATAAATCGGAACTTCGGTAGAAACACGTCCACTTGCAAATATATATAAAGAAAAAGTTATAGCTGCTAGTAGTCCAAAGAGTATTCCTTTCATAGATAATTGTTGTCCTAACCCTTCAAAAATACCCCCAGCGAACATCGTTCCTACAAATAAGATAATGATCGACAAAACCTTTTCGCGACTTGGGAAAGTTTTATTAGCAATCGCTTCAATGAGAACACCCATCCATGTGAATTGAAATAACAGCACAATCGCAATAGATGCTGGCAGTTCTTTTACAGAAAAACCGTAAAAAATACTCGTTAAACTCATCGTTGTCCCAACCGCTAACAGTGTTACTATATTTTTTAAGGATACTTTATGACGAGAAAAAGTAAGAACGAGTAATAATAGTCCAAACCAACCGAAAACATATTGTCCCCCTAAAAGTTCAGGAAAAGTATAGCCATTTGAAAATCCAACTTTCAGAATGGAAGATAGGATCCCATAGCTACAGGCACCTAATAAAACCACTAAAGAAAACTTCAACTTGTTCAAAAAATCCCTCCAAAAAATAAAAAATCTCGTCGTCTATAAATAGACGACGAGCGAATGAAACAGAGTGAAAACTCTACAAAATTCCGCCACTCACGAACTTGTGAGCGTTTGCTTATAAAATTAGGACAATTGTATAAAAAAAGCTTCGAAGTGTCAATACTATTCATTTTCTCTTGCTAGCAAATCCGATACTCCCCTTTGAAAATTATTTTAGTTACTATGATAAGCCAAAGCCTTGATACATATGGTTTTGGCCATTTTACTATTTCTAAAAATCTCCTTTCCTCCACTGAAAAATTCTTTTTCATCAGCCATGATTATCGAAAAAAAAGATTGTAAAATAGCAATCTGTGATTTATATTGGAGATTATGATTTTTTTTCTAAATCTCAAAATCATAACCAAATTCAATTTATATAAACGTTTTAGGAGGGAAGTGGATAAATGAAGATGTATCTTTATCCCCTACTAGTCATTATCGCAGCTAGTAGTTTTGGTATCGTTTCAACTATTATAAAACTGGCCATGCGTAGTGGGTTTTCTGTCTCTGAGGCCGTGACAAGTCAGTTTTTTATAGGCTTTTGTATAGCGGTATGTATCTTCTTAGTTACAAACAGATCCAAATTGAGCTTTAAAGGTGTTAAAATCCTTATATTCGCAGGTATTTTAACTGGATTAACAAACATTTTATATGGTCATTCTTTAAACTTCTTGCCCGCTTCGTTGGCAGTTGTACTACTGTTTCAGTTTACATGGATTGGTATGTTGATTTCTTGTATTACAAAACGACAATTTCCAAGTAGAATTGAATTAATCTCTTTAATCATATTGGTAGCTGGTACTATTCCGGCTGCTGGCATCATTGATGTTGATTTATCCCAAATCCCTATGCAGGGATGGTTATGGGGGCTAGCAGCTGCCCTTTGCTATTCCTTATTTTTATATGTGAATGGAAAAGCTACTGCCAGTATGTCCACATCTAACCGTTTAGTATTTGTTTCGTTCTTTGCCTTTATGATTACGGCGGTTTTTCAATCTCCAGAAATTATTTGGAATGGGACTTTGTTTAACGAAGGACTTTGGGTTTACGGATTGGCATTAGGATTATTTGGTATGATTATACCTGTGTTCTTATTCACT
The DNA here is from genome assembly GCF_003049525.1 of Lysinibacillus fusiformis. GTDB lineage: Bacteria > Bacillota > Bacilli > Bacillales_A > Planococcaceae > Lysinibacillus > Lysinibacillus fusiformis. The sequence goes on from NZ_PYWL01000013.1 coordinate 43,794, forward strand.
ATTGCCGTTCCTAAAGTTGGATTAGGGATGTCATCCATTTTAAGTGCTGTTGAATTACCAATCGCAGTGATGGTATCCATTATCTTATTAAGCGAAACGGTTACAACTTTGCAAATAGCAGGTATCGTAACAATTATTATTGGTATTTGCTTGCCAACCATATTAGATAAAGATAGCTTGTTAAGAAACAACCAAACAACATACAAAAAATCAAGCAAAGAAATAGCAAAAGAATCTTCAATTTGAAGATCCTGACAGGCTTTAGGCAAACTCAACGCATTTTGAGTTTGCCTACAGTCTTTTTTCTTTTACCGTTGATTTCCACCACGCATTAGTCCTGGTTGAAATGTAGCAATTGCTTTAAGGGAATTTTTTCAAAAATATCATCATTTATCTTCCCCATATAAAACGTAAGATGGATATCACAATGAGCTAATGCAACATGATCCGTTAATTGTTTAGCAAACTGATCGATTAACTCTATATGTTCTTTTTTTACTTGTTTTTCGGAGTATACCTTCACCGTGATTAGATTCTCTCTTACATCCTCTTCAAATACCCTTGCATGAGGAGGCAAGTTCAGATCCTTTATTTCAGAAGCTCGGTTTTCATCTACTATAAACATTCTATAAATATCTTTCCCCAATCGAATATCCCATATTTCCATATCTTTAAATCTTAATTTCCGTTCAAAATAATCAATCATTTTAACCTCCACATTAAAATTTTACTATTTATATCCAACAGTTCATTTACATACATAATATCTTCTTCAACTACCCCGATTCGCAAGTACAAGTTAAATAATTTGTATACATATCCCATTTAGGAATGGTAACAATACAAATAGATAAAATCGTAAAGAGGTGTCTTGACAACAATATGAGAAAGGTATTAATTGTTTTTATACTATCCCTTGTTCTTACTCCTTCATTTCAACATTCTTCCGCTAAATCAACCGAGGACTCTGAAGAACTAAGGTTACAGGATATGCTTATGAATATGCTTGCTCCTTATATTGAAAAAGATTTGACTAATTTTTATTATCCAAAGATATCTAAGGAGTTTTCACCTCATGTCACCCCATGGAAAATTGACGTGATTGAAACAAGAAGAGTAAATGGTTTTCGTGGTTTTATATTGGAAATCACATTTGAAATTGAACCTACCGACGGCGGACATAATATCCCCATAGGAAAAGACCGTATGACCTATGAAATTTCTTACGGACCTGAAATTAAATTGATTCATCACACACACCTAAAAACATATACATTACCACCTGAATAAAAAAAATCTAACTTCAGCATTTAGAAAAAATCTTCTAAGAAATTTTATTAATTATTAAAAGCCACTGCTCATTACAAGCGTGACTCCTCATTTAGCGCGATATATTCACTTTTCAACATTGAAAAGAGGACCAGATCAACATATTTCCCTTTTTCAAATTCATGTTGTCTTAAAACACCCTCTTGGCAAAAATTTAATTTTTCTAGCAATCTGATGGATGCTTTATTTTCAGGTTCAACTTTCGCTTCTATTTTATTTATTGCCATCGATCTAAAGGCAAAATGAATAATCTTGCCTAAAGTCTCTTGCATGATACCCTGCCGCCAATAAGCAGGGTTCAAATCATAACCAATTTCTATACGGTTATGTTCTTTTTCATAATTCAAATAGCCACATGTTCCAATCACTTTTTTCGATTTGGCTTCTTCGATTACCCATCTTAAACCGATTTGTTCCTTAAAAATTTTTTCATACCAATTGATTTCAACCATTGCGTCTTCAACTGATTTAAATAAATTTAATGGAAGATACTTAACCACATTTTCATTAGCATAAAGCTCAAAAAGATCATTACGATCATCCACTGTGCCTTTTCTTAAAATGAAACGTTCTGTTTCTAATTTAGGGAAATCTTTAAATTCGAACCCACTTTTCATAATAACTCTCCTTTTCACCATAAAATAGCATAATTGAATAGGTACATATTCGATTTAGATAATTTATAAAATGATTGATGAACCTTACACTCTCTTTTAAATTTTAAATTCTTACATATTAAAAAGCCACATCTATTGTTGGATGTGACTTGGTAATTAATTATTTATAATAAACTTCGTGACTTAACATTGTTACCAGATACTATAAACTTTTCACTTTCTTCGTCAAAAAATAGATTGAATCTAAATTCGTTCATTATGCTTCCTGTATAATCACTAAGTCTTAATGTAGGACTGACCCAAAACACAACTTCATTTTCATCCATTTTCCAACCTTTTTCAAAGCCTTTGTGCTTTTCTTCAAGTCGTTCTTCAATAGATTGTCCGTTATTACTCATCGTATTTTTTACTAAATCAATAAAATTAGTTTGTGCCTTCCTATTCATTTACCTCACCCCCACTCACACTAATAATAGCGCTTATGGTATTATATGGTTACAAATGCAAAATTAAAACATTTAAGAACCTATATTCTGTAAAAAAAGCATCCATACCCATATTAGTGAAGTCGAACGATATTACCAAATGATACGAAATTTACGTGAAGATTGCATGATGACCAAAATAATTGTTATCCCGACAACGGGATACCATAATAGATGAGTAGGGACGATGAATATGAATACACCAAATAGTACAGCTGTTAAAGTGCTAATTGTAATGGCTTGGACATTCGTAAATTTATTTTGAATAAAATAATATAAAGTGAATGGTAGTGCTAACGTAAATATCGGAATATACATGAATACAATAAAATGTTTAATGAGCGATATTGAAAGTACCGCTATGATAAAACCTATTGATGTAGTAAGCGTGTGTCCTATAAATAGGTTACCTGTGAAATAGCTATATAGCAGAATAAGCATAATCGCTAAACAAGTAGAAATCCCAATAATTAAAACAAATGAATGGCCCATAAAGAAGGCTGCCATGGAGAAGCAAACTAAAGAGACCAATGGCAATAGTAATAGTAAAGGATTTTGTCCGCGTTCTATATTCATAACATTTGTAAAGCCTACAAGAAATAATAAAGTAAAAGGAATCGCCAAATACCCTAATTCGATATGGCTACTAAGATTAATATAATTCACCTCAAGACTACCAAACATTATGATGACAAGTGCAGCAAAAATTTGACTAATTAATCCCCAAATGCTTGATAATTTAAAAGCTGGAGTAAGCTTATCGGCTATTATAATAACTACGATGCCAATTAATAGAGCTATATATAACAATTTTTTCCCCTCCTAAAATACATTTAAAAATTCGTATCTAGTTCTTCTTGAGTAACTTTATTCATGAGTGTTATTTTCCCTTCGTTTAGAACGCATACCATTTATTAAAGTGATTTGGCCCGAATGGAGAAATTGCTCATACTCTTCACTATTAACATCATATAGTGCAAGTTTCCCTTCATCGTCATAGTGAATTCCCCATCCGTATTTCTTTACTAAAGGTGAGGCTCTAAAACACACTTTAGACTTTTGGAAAAAATTTTTTCTGATTTCATCTAATGAATCTGAGTCAATTTGATTTTTAATCAAATACGTTTGGAATTGCACGTCTTCCTCAGTGTATTTGTATGGGTTATGTCTAATTAAATCAAATTCAATTGAAGCTATAGTAGGCTTATTGTTTCTTGGGACAGGGGTAACAGCCGAAGTAACTTCCGAATCCTCTGAAATTTTAATAAAGGTATTTTTATAACTCATCGAATAAACCCCCTTTATATTACCATAATTGTAAATAGTATAAAATTAGAATTTCATCTCTAATAATTTAATAAAGCTTTGAAACACTCTTACAGTATTCTTCTAACTCTCTCCGTGTATATAATGATGTAATAGGGTATTCGCTTGAAGTTTCTATCGAATAGGTTAAATGAACGACTGCGTATTTATTCATCTTTTCAATCCAAAAAATCACATCATCATTATCTTCTCTTCTAGCCACCGCAATTGCCTCTTTCCCATAAAGAATATGTTGTGGTGAAAGTTCTTTCTTTAACTCTTCATTTAATGATTCTGACATACTTTTTGAAATCAGCCACCACGGATCATTCATAAAATGATTGACACTTTCTCGCATCTTAGATCATCACCTCCGCTTATTAAATTTCATCTAGCCATAATTAAAAAGAAGCAGCTACTTGGCTACTTCATCATTGGTTTTCAATTTACTGTTTCTGCTACTGAACATCGTCGTACATGGCCGTCCCCATACATAAAAGTAGGTCGTTATGTACTTGTGTCGCGAATTATTTTATTAATTGGCTCATAATAATTTCTTCGCCAATTCGACCTATTAATCGCTTATTCGTATCTTCAAATCCTACCTTTAAATATAACTTTTGCGCTGGTATATTATCTTTATCTACAACTAAGACAAGCTCATCACAATGAGGGAATTCTGATTGAACAAACTCAGCTAGTAATGTCATTCCCTGTTTGGCGTAACCTTTTCCTTGTTCAGCATGATTAATGGATAGTGCCGATATTAACAAAGCGTTCGAATTAGTAGAGTATTTCTTTACTCTTTCATTTGAATTCAATAGAAAAAAACCAACAGGTGTATGATCACTTAAAATGACAATACGATACTGTCCTTCATTGATTTCCTCAAAATTGCTTGGAAGCGCAGAGAATTGTTTTTGTTCCTCTGTAAGGACAAAAGAGTTTAACTCTTCCTTATATTCACTTGTGAAATGCTGTAGTTCAACCCTGTTCAATTTTTCCATATGACAATTCCCCCAATCACTTTTTCTATACTTTACCATTTTATGTGGTTTTGGTCATTCATTTATTTGAAATTTCTAAATAAATGATACCGATACCCTCCATTCATGAACTGTTGGGAACCTACTTATTGACTTTCAGTACGACTGAAACACGTATGCTTACTCAGTGGAACATCAAATAGGTATTTGTCATATGCTATAGAATGTTCTTCTACTGAAGACAATGATTCCGCAACAAATGTTTTTTGTATGGTGGCCATTGCTAAGCCTAAGCCTCTTTCCCTACTTCACAATATCATTGGAATGAACACCTCAATCCAGTAATGGGATAGAAATTTAGATTTGCACACACTTTCCCTTAATATGAAAGACTTTTTATTTTATTTCTTTTTCTATAAGATAGGTGCTAACTACTTTCGAAGGGTGTGCTTATATGTCACATAATTTCCAACTTACATCGCCAAAAATACCTACTGATTTAGAAAAAGCCAATTTTCAAGATATTTTTTACGAGGAAGAACCTTTTTTATCAAATTGCATGATCGCAGATACAGTCATTGATAAGGAGGCTGTTGAGAGATTAATCGTATCTAAAGTTATTTTTAAAAATGTCACATTCATCAATTCTTCCTTTAAAAAAATGGATGTAACGGATGTCATTTTCGAAAATTGCGATTAATCTAATTTAAACTTAAAGGAAAGCCTTATACATAGAGTGGTTTTTAAAAACTGTAAATTATTAGGTGTGAATTTTTCCGAGGCTAATCTTGGAAACGTTTTTTTTGAAAATTGTATGGCAACCTTAAGCAATTTTCCTGAGGCTCGTTTAAAACAAGTAGTATTCGATAACACCAACCTACAAGGAGCGAATTATTTTGATTGCTTACTCAATAAAGTGGCATTCCATGAATGTGATATTAATGAGGTAGATTTTACTGAAACCTCTTTAAAGGGGATAGATATTAGTACGTGTACCTTTAAAAGACTTCAAGTATCTCTCGAAAGTTTGAATGGGTGTGAAGTATCTTCTGAACAAGCTATCGGGTTTGCTTCACTACTCGGGTTAACGGTTAAATGATATGACCAAGCAATGATTGAAAACTACTCAAAACAGCCTAGCATTTAAAAATATTCATTTTACGTTACAAGTAGCCATTGAAATTTATTTCCTTTTGGCTACTTTTTGTTTTATGAAAAAAGCATTTCGCCTTTTATTATAAGGTAATCCGACTATTAGGAGGTATCATAATGACCCTAAAGATTATTAAAACACTTTTATCTATTATTATGGTGTTCATGTATTATTTGGGCTTTTGGACAGAAACCTTCACAATAAAAATAGTTATTTTCTTTCTTATGCTCATCTTTATTTTTGAGGCAGGAATGGAATCGGGGAAGAAACAAAATAACAGCATGTAATCAGAAAGTTTAAGGTACTTTCCTTCCCCTACCCACCTATTCAACAAGTTCACATCAAGAAAAGAACCTGTTGCTTTTGTATGAGCTATATTTTCATTATTGTTCTTTTAGCTTTCTTTATAATTTTTGATGTTTCTTTTGTATCAGATTCTTTACTCCATTTTTCACAAAGCATCATGACGAAATCAGGTTGAGTTTTACTGGCATCATTTAACCAATTCCCTACAGAATCCTGTACATACTTTGATGGATCTGATTTCAGTTGATTTAAAATAGGAAGGGCTTTACTAGGGTTCTGTTTTAAATCTTCGATATGCTTGGCCCAAACACCACGAGGACGAATAACTTCCATGGAAAATCTCCGTATTTTTTCATCCTCTTCTTTTGCCCATTCGGTTAGCAACTCAATACTTTCATCAAGGTGTTGCGCTATATCCTCTCTAATAGACATCCAGGAAATTTCTCGAACTCCAAAATGATGATCGCCAGCAAATGGATAAATATAAGCTAATTTTTCTTTCAAAGAGGTGCTTCCATTTTTATTCATAAACGCTGCCCAACAGCGAACACTATCTGAAGGATGCGTCGCAAATTTTTTAATAATTTCTTCTTTCATTTGGTCATTTTCTTCCTCTATAGCTGTATTCAATAGTTCGCCAGTTAAACGAATAGCTTTCATTCCCGATTCAGCATTCTGTTTTAACATTTCTTCTACTATATTTTCTAATTGATGAGATAACCCTACTTTAGGTAAAACATGTTTTACTAACGTAATATGATTGATCCCCAACCATTCAGTTAAATTAACACTCTCTATTTCTCCTTCATTCAATAACGTTAGCACCTCCTCAGGGATTTCACTAACCTTTCTAGCCCCTTTTCTGTTTCCTATGTCTATATGAATTGGCATGAAGACATCCTCCCACTATAATCAATTTTCCAAAGTAAGTTTATTATACTAATAATTTCTAATAAATTTAAACAAATTCATTCATTCCCTCGAAAGAAATGACTTACATATGGACAAATAGAGAAAAGCTTTTGACAAAGTAAAAAAAGATTAGGACTCAAATTCATTGAGTTCCTAATCTTTTTTATAGTTTTTCCTCATTGGGCTCCACATGAACATGAACTTCATATACGCCCTGCTCATGAATCATTTTATCTTCAACATGACAAGCTACATCATGAGCCTCTGTAATATCTAAATTTGCATTGACTAGAATGACAACATCGATCACTTCGTTATTGCCATAATTTCTGCCTCTAATTTCTTTAATCCCAATAACACCGTCTAACTTTAAAATAATATTTTTATAGTTTTGAAGGATTTCTTCATCAAATCCGTCAGATAGTTCATGAGAAGCTTCTTTGAAAATATCCCAAGCGGTTTTACAAATTAAAAAACCTACAATAATAGCTGTTACTGTGTCTAACCATGGCATATGTAATTGTGATCCAAATATCCCTACTGCTGTTCCAATACTTACCCAGGCATCTGATAAGTTGTCTTTGGCAGCGGCCATAACGGCTTTACTATTTATCTTTTCAGCCAATTTTTTATTATAACGATATACAAAATACATGACCAATGCTGATCCAAGGCCTACATACGCTGCGAAAATGTCAGGTGATTCTTTTCCACCTTGAAAAATGGAAGTACATGCACCAAATAATACTTGAATACCTACTGCCATCATAATAAACGAAGCTACCATAGAGGCAATGGTTTCACTTTTCCAATGACCATATCGATGATCATGATCGGCAGGTTTTTGTGAAAGCTTAAGGCCTATAAGTACAGCAATCGAGGCAATAATATCAGTCGTATTATTTAGCCCATCCGCCTTTAAAGCTTCTGAGTTACTCATGTAGCCAATTCCAACTTTTATTACGGACAAAATTATATAAGCAATAATACTTATAATGGCACCACGTTCACCTAATTTAAGATTATTGTATTTTTCTTCTTCCAATTCATTACCTCCCACTTACGTACTTTTTTATAATAACAGCCCTACCCCGAGTAGGTCTACAGCAACCTTTTTGCCTAAGCCTACATAAGTGGAAGGGATATAAAAGAGTTGTTTGCAGGAAAAAATCATTTCCTAAAGAAGCAGTCTTCGGTCACTCCAACATTTATTTCAATATATTATTTTTACCCTTAACTTTCTTCGTATGGATCTCCTCTTATAACTAAAGGTTGTTGTAGTTTTTTATGCTACAATTTACATATACTGCATCGAGAGGTGATTAGATGGATAACAGAAAATTAGTCTGCAAGGCTTGCGGGAAAGATTCTTTTGCAACCGGTCAACTTGGTCATGGGAAATTATCCACTGATAGTAATGTCAGACCTATAGGCTCTTTTATGGCTTCGGGCTCCCCACTTATTTTGTCATTTTGTAAAAATTGTGGTGAAGTGGCATCATTCAAGGTAGCCAAGCCTGAAAAGTTTTGATTTGAGGAGCTTGTGTTGTGTGATAAATGAATGGATTTGGGGGTATCACTCAATTCTTTGACCATACACTACTAAAATGTTAACGATTTTGTTTATCAATCCAATTTAGGCGTTCACAAAGTAAAGAGGGAGCAAAACTGATAAAAGCCATCGAGAATTGCTTCTTCTCGATAGCTTTTGTTTCAGGAGACAGAGTTGTCTGTCCTTCTTTATGTCGTATTCTTCTATTAAAGGCAAGACGGGGCATTTTACATAAACTTTCAAGTAGCCACTAAGATGAATTTCTTTTTGGTTACTTTTTTCATTAAAAGGCTAAATCAATCCTTTTCTATTGATTTTTTTCTTTCAACTATCGCTTACCCCATCTAGCAAATGATTCAACTGCTCAAGCTCTTTCCCTATGCTCCGCTACTCCAGATGTAATCAATATCTTTCAATCAATTTTCCATACCCAATCAATTTGTCTCAGTTTGTCACAATAAAATTTCTTTTTTATAGCTCTATAGGTCTGGATAAATACCTTTAAACTTCCTATAACGATACATACTATACATATAGAGAGAAAGGAGGGATACTTTATGAGTTATTACGGAGGCAATAACGGCGGCGGTTACGGTTCAACATTCGTTCTAGTTGTTGTTCTATTTATTCTATTAATTATTGTCGGCGCTTCAGTTTTATACTAATCTCCCATTACTCATTTGTCCTATATAGGAACAAATCATAATGATAGATAGCCCTATTAGAGCCATTTATCCATCCCAAATCATCTGACTAAACATCTATTCCCCCTTCCCCCAACCATAACAATATTTTCACATTTTCATATGACCCTCTATTCATGAACAATTAGAGATTGGGCGAAGGGGATTAGGGTAATGGTTATGGTTATGGCTCTAAATCAGCATTCAGTTTAATTATTATCGATGCAAGCTTATGTTCAAATAGTAAAACCATCCAACACTTCTCTGATGATATTGTTCGCCTCTAATGTTCATAACTACTAATACCATTCATTGTGTAAAGGGTCACATTCCTCTTTGTGGCCCTTTTTAATTCAAACCTTAACAGTTCATTAGCTCTAGGAATATCAAGCATTTACATCCGTTATGGCAGGGACATTAATTTCCTTGACACATGAAGCGGGTGATAAATTAACCACACATTGCACAATAGCTACAATATCTTGGACAGGGATACGTGTACCTTCATATAATTGGATGGCCTTTTTGGCTCCTTCCTCATAAGGGACTTCTGCTGCTAGCTCCCCAGGATTAATGCAAGTGACAGAAATTCTGTCTTCTCTTAAATGTTCACGTAAAGCATTTGTAATGCCTCGTAAACCGAATTTAGATGTGACAAATGAAACCTGTGCATTGTTTGTATGGTCTAACCCTGCCGTTGAACCAATTAAAATAACCTTTCCATTTTTCGCTTGTCTTAAATTCGGTAAAAGTGCCTGAATATATGTAATAGTGGACGTTAGATTGATATTGATTAAATTTGAAATATCCTCGACTTCATCTCTATCAAATGAATAATCATCCTCGAAGCCACGCTTTTCCCAAACCCCAACATTATAAATTAATACATCTATAGCGATATCTTTTAATTGTTCTTTTAATGACGGTATTTGTTGTTGGCTAGACAAATCAATAGAAAGCCATTGACGATTTACGCCATCATTGATTTCTAAGCTTTTAGGTTGTGTACGTGAAACTACCCATACAGTATCCCCCTTGGCAGGTAAGCCTTTTACAAAAGCGTCGCCTAACCCCTGACTTGCTCCAAATACAATAATATTTTTACTCATTTTTACCATCCTTTCCATATCAGCATTAATTAGTAGATTATAGTAACTTTTACATTAAGTCCATTATGAGCTAGACCTAGGTCATCATCATTAAAAACAATATGTATGAAATATGAACAAGCACATAGTCTAGGAGCCGCTATTTATAATGGCTTGGCAAATAAAGCTTAAAAATGTAAAAAACCAGGTACTCCGCAGAGCGCCTGGCTTCCTTGTATTAGATTGAGATTTAAACATAGTTATTGGGGTAATTCAGAGGATTTTTCAAACTCAAGTATATACCCATCTATTTTTGCTTTTTCTAATACTTCTATATATTCTTCTTTTCTTTCATCTAGTCTAGAATCTTGTGTGTTTTGATAACCCGGATATAGATTGTAATCTACTGGTTTACCCATAAGTCCACCTCTTATTCTCTATTTTTTTACTCATTATAGAATATATTGATATTTTCTGACAATTACTTTTGCTATTTTTGATTACAAAGACTGACATGACATCCCAACTGTCGCCTTATAGAAAACTCATATCTATACTTTATTACCTATACAAATTATATTTCAAAAGACTTACAACGCATAGGTTATGCCATGCTTGCTTGTCTTAAGGAAATGGGGTAATAGTCCAACCAACAAAAAATAGAACCGTCATAAACAAAATAAGATAGCCACCAATAAAGATTCCCCACTTGCCTAGAGAACGACTGGGTCTCGAAAGGATCGCAATGAATCCAAAAATGATTGTCAAGGTAATGAAATTCTTACTAGTAAATGGAGCACCATAGCCAATGATAATCCAACTATTAACCATGATAAGTGTCCAGAGGCCAATGCTAACACTAGCCCAGCCAAAAACATTGAAAATGGTTTGCTTTAACGTACCCAATTCCATAATTTAACCTCCCCTAGTTTCATATGCTTCATCATTGTTAAACTTTGTAGCTGTTCAACCTCAGCTTTAGGTCCTGTAACGACAACCCCATATGTTTTCATATCATGCTGTTTTAAATAATGGATTCTCTCTTTTAGGTCCAGATTTTTATGAGCGGAAACAGCAGTAGCCGTTTCCTCATAATCAACTAGAAAATTTAAGATGGATAAAAACGTTTGTTCATGAGAAGTAGCACCTTTAAATGGGGACCAATTTGTTTGATCTGGTTGTACAGGATAGCCAATAGGCGATACAACATTCCCATTTGCACTTAGCATGGTGTCTTCTACTCCTGTATAAATGGCTGCCCATGTGACATCTACATTTGGCATTTGCTGAATAACTTGATCTACTGTATATAAATCATTGAAAGAAAGATATGCTTCTACAACGGTTTCATTGGGTAATCCTTTTAATTTCCTTTGCTCCTCAATTGTATTAAATTCTCCTCGATTATTAGGATGTACTAGCCATTGATTCGTTTCTGTTGGATATTTTGGATACGATTTTTCCAGTTTTGAAGTAATCTTCTTTCCCACTAAATTATTTAACATAAAGCGTGTATCATAATGCTTCACTGGATAGACCTCGTCACCGATCTGCTTGTATTGCTCAAATGATAATCCCATTGAAAAGAGCGAGAATTCCATATCAAATTCAAGTTCCTCCAATGTCGTATTCGGTTCCGTTACATAAAGAGTCTGACTTGTCACATCCATTAAGGTTGTAGACTTTGTGCCAAAGGCATAGTACAAAAAAGTTAGCATATAACAAGTGGGGACAATTAAAAGGGCAATCGTCAGCGTTGTTACAATCAGCTTCCACTTGGATGATGCAATGGCTTTTTTTATAACATTTGTTGAAGGTGCATCCCCTTTTTCACTTTTCTTTGCTTGCTGTAATAATTGTTGATAAGAATCCACCTTTATTCCTCCCTTGTTATTAGTGTGCGCATTTTTTTGCGACCTCGCGCTAAATGACTTTTCACCGTATTCACGTTTAATTGCAAGATGTTTGCAGCTTGCTCATTTGTACAATCATGTACATCACATAACAAAATAATTTGCTTTTCGATTGGTTTAATTTGTTCAAGTAGGTTGATTAATTTCAAAAAAGCATCTTGTTCAACGATGATTTGCTCTGGTGTATTGGAATGCATTTGATCAATATTGTCGGAAGTTACATACCGCTTCTCTTTTCGTGTACTGTCGATATATGTATAGTAAGCTACTTTAAAAAGCCAAGGTTTGATGTCTTGAATTTCTTGACCAAGAAGGGTAATATGCGCTTTTGTAAATGTGTCCTGAAGCAAATCCTCCGCTGCACTATGATTTTTCGTAAGTGAATATAAATAGCGATATATATCATTCATATAGGTGATATATATTGTTTCAAGTTCCATCTCTTCCCACCTTTCAACCTACCCTCGTATATAGGTCACAAAAGGTTGCAAATAATTTAAATTTATTTTAAATGGTTACTTCAAAAAAGTGGTAACACATTAAAAAACGGCAAAAATCCATACATAATAAATGGATTTTGCCGTTTTATCTAACAAATGGTCTTTTATATAAATTTTACGTATAATTTGACAATAAACAGCCAATATAAAATGGCGTAGTGTCTCACTACTTAAAGAGCTACAGTGATTTCGATCGCTGTGGCTTCTTTTCTTTAAATGCTGGATCACTATTTAATTGAATGGTTACAAATATAAAGAGCTCCTAGTACTAGGCTTGTTCGATGAACGCCTATCTCAATAACTTCATGTATAAGTATTTATAAATGACACACACTATGTTGGAGTGTATCGCACGCACTATTTAAGGCTGTGGCGCTAGTTGACCGTCGCAGCCTCCTTAGAGTGATGAGTAGTACACCATTATAACTTACATAAGAGGTGTTTCGGTTGACCACATTAGCAAAATTATTGTATTTCGCTTTCCTTGTAACATTATTTTTAATCACTATGATTTGGGACTATTTCATAAATGATAATTGGGCTTTGCTCGAAAATTTATTCTTTTCCTTTTGGGTAGCGAGTTTTATATTTATAGCATTGCTACTTAGAAGTAAAAAAGTTGACACGGAAAAAAGCTAAAAATAGAAGCTGATTAGAGTAATTGAACTGCCCCGTGAAGGTTAGACATCTATCTAACCTTTACAGGGCAGTTTATAATATCTGATCAGCTTTTTTCTATCTCTATTCCCTCTTCATTAGTCGATAAATCTTCTACTAATCTACCCATCTATTTTTTAATCAAAGGTAGATGATGAATACAACTAGAGAGTGTAACAAGGAGCTACATATTATATCAAGGTAATCTGCAGATTATATATTTTTTAGTTGCAAGGAGGTGAATACATGCCTTTAACTACTGGTCCTATTGAAAACACAGGAAATCAACCAGCTAATGCAAGTAGTGTTCGTGTCAAAGTTCTTAATCTCACTGGAGGTTTACTAACTGGGGTAGTAAGAGTTTTTAGACTAAACGGTTCAAGACAATTATTGTCCACTACTCCTTTTGCGGCAGTTGCCAATGGTTCTACTTTTGTAACGCCAGGTGTTGGAAGCTCGCCTCAGTATGAAGTTGAAATCGTTCCCAATCAAAATGGTGGAATATATAGCGTTTATGGACGCACAGCTTCTGGTACTATCATTGCTGCCCAACGGTTTGTAAATTCGGAATTAACACAGACTTTCTAGATTTTAGTTCATGCCGAAAAGCCTTATACATTCGTATAGTATAGGGCTTTTCATTTTTCCTTTGTACCAAAGAATCGTCTTATTTTAAACATTTATTAAAAAGAATAAGTGGATGGCTGCAAGAATTCCCATCGGATAAATGATAGCTCTTGAAAATGAGTTTTTAAATCCATTTCGAGGATGTCTTTCAAATAATAAGTGTAGGATTGTATGTGTGATAAAGAATATATCGAGAACCCAAAACGTTATGGTTTGATAGGGGCTGAATAGTAAGGAAAGTATAATGACATAAAGAAAAAGATGAATCCCTGTGAATACTTGATAAGCCTTTGAATCTTCCATATCCTTTAATACGATAAATAATCGCCACTCCGAGCGCCTTATTGCATCCATTTCATGTAAAAGAAATATAGATAGGTTTAATAAAAAAAGGATTAGCAATAAATTAGGCATATAAAACCTCCTCCACCTTTATACACCCTATGTTACTATAAAACCATTTTTCAAATTTCAAGTAAATCCTCTAAAATATGTCGATATAAAGTCGCGAATCATGTTGAAATAGGAGTTTGAATGTCACATTCTCCTTTTTATGATACAATTTACATATATTACATAACGAGGTGATGGCGTGGAAGATAAAAAGTTAGTTTGCAAGTCCTGTGGTAGTGATTCTTTTACGATTGGACAAGTTGGTGGCGATTTTAATCAAGGTAATGTTAGGCCTATTGATTCTGTCTTTTCAGTTGGCTCCCCATTTATTTTTAACTTTTGTAAAGACTGCGGAGAAGTAGCCTCCATTAAGGTGGAAAAACCGCAATATTTTAAATAATCCCTAGTGAAATGGGGTCACTCCCATCTCAGTGACCCTTTAGTGGTTTATTAGCCCCTATATTTCTCTCCAGTACTTTCATTAAAATCGCTCATCCAATCTGTATGCTTACTTTAGCGTTCAACGCAAAACTCTGTTGTAGCTAGCTCTTTTCCATTTATTATTACCGCTAGCTTATGTTGACCTGGATAATGCTTTCGGGTTGTTAAATTTTTAAAATGGTGATTTCGTGTGTATCGGTGACTCTCTTTTTCGAAGGTGCGTTCCGTAATTTTGAATAGCTTTCTTGAAGTTGCTCCATTTGCTTTAACAAAATCTATCGCATATTCGATTCGAAGCTTCTGTGGTGCTGTAGAAGTAGTTTGAACCGTAAATACAAAATTAAGGGTTTGTCCAATCGCCAACCTAACTTTTCCTAGCGCTAACTCATGGATTGTTACATCTGGAGAGATGTCAAAGCCGAACAAGAAAAGCACCTCAGCATCTCCTTTTCGCAATAAACCTCGACATCCATGCTTAATAATCCAATCTGTGATGGAGCTCTCTCCGTGCCATTCATGAGCAAGTCGTTTCACTAGTTCGGGATGATCCTTGGCAATATCATTTAAATTATTAGCGACACTTTTCTGTACATAGACAGATGGATCCTGTTTGAGCAGGTTCAATATCGGTAAGATTGGTGACGGGTCCAATTTGTATATTTCCAATGCCGATGCCCAAGGTAACCTAGGGCGACACCCCTCACTAGCTAATCGTCTAATATGAGGATTAGCATGGCTCGCCCACTCTAACATTTGAGCCATCATCTTCTGAGGATCTTTTAAAATAAAAGGCCGAACAGCGAACTCTGCGCTGGAGAATTCCGTAAACACCTCTAATCCATGAATGGAAGCCTGCCAATCATCTAGTCCATATACTTCTACAAAATCAGGCAAAAATAAATACTCCACTCCCTTACATGTAGGTGCAATTTTTATCAATATTGATAATGCCTCACAGTAGGATGTCGGCAAGGTTGCCCGCAATGAAATACTGATATGCCTAATACGCTGTTTGAATTTTTTCATTTCCCAATCGTCATCATGGATTAAATTCATGAACTTATGTGAATCAAAGGCAGAGTATTCAGCCTGTACGATATTGATAAATTGATGGAAGAAATCTGTTGTATATTTACCCTCAAATGTGTCAGCCATGACCCATCCCCCTTTTCGCTAACATAACTTCCACTTCAAAGTTGTGTTTGTCTTGTGCCATTTTTTTCTCCTTTTATGCTCTTTATGACGTGGTCAATGTACTTTTTATTAAAAATTCATAAACATTGACTTCAAGTTTTACTATACGGGATAATGGTGACAACTACTGTCACTATTAATTTTGTTTTTAAGGAGGAGCTTTGATGCACAAGGCGCAAAGACTTATTCAGCTCATGATGAAGGTCAACGAACGTAAAAAGTTTACCATTCAGGAGATGGCTGAGGAATGTGGTGTTTCACGTCGAACAATGATTCGTGATTTAATGGAACTGAGCGAACTAGGTGTACCGCTATATTCCGAAGCTGGGCCTAATGGTGGTTATCGTGTTTTGCGTGAAAAAGTGCTACCACCTATTAGCTTTACCGAGCATGAGGCAATTGCATTGTTCTTTGCTTGCCAATCATTACATAATTACAAAGCTCTCCCCTTCAAAAATGAAGTAAATACTGCATTGGATAAATTTTTCTACTATTTATCAGGTGAGCTCAAGCAAAAGATTGAAAGTATGCAGCAACGTCTTTTATTTTGGGTGCCTCCTCATGAATTAGAAGTGCCCTTTTTAAAGGAATTACTGGAGGCTGCACTTGAACAGCAGGTTGTCACCATCTTATATGAAGCGGCCACTACTAAAAATAGAACGATTCAACCTCTTGGAATCTATACGATGAACGGGCTATGGTACTGCCAGGCTTATTGCTTCCTAGCAGAGGATTATCGAGTTTTTCGCATAGATCGGGTGAAAGATTTTTCTTTAGCTGAAGATCAAAGCCTGAAATTGGACATGACAAATGAGCACATCAAGGCGTGGATCGTGCCAGCGAATGAAGAACATATGTTAGATCTTGAGGTAGAGTTAACACCAGAAGGAGTAAGACGTTGTCAATCCGAACTTTGGTTATCCCAGTGGATGGAGCTTCGTGAAAATGGATACGGGAAGATATTCGCAAAGGTGAACTCTTCCTTTACACCGTGGTTAGTCCATTTTTTTCTCGGCTTAGGCATGGAGGCCAATGTCAAACATCCCCCAATCGTACGGGAACAAATTAAAAGTAAGCTACAGGAACTGATGAAGCAATACAATGAAGAATAAAAACCAGGTTCTCAGTTGAGCACCTGGTTTTATCTTTTTTTGCCGTAGCTTCAAATATTCATGCTCATTTTTCTACTTATCCCCTTCATTCCTAGATGCTCATAAAATGCAATGGCATTGGCATTAAACGCCCAAACATTTAATTCTATAGATGTAGCTCCCCCTGCTTTTGCCCATTCCTTACAACCTGTAAATAATAATCCTCCAACACCTTTCTTTTGTAGAGCCTTTCTCACACCAAAATCATGAATATAGCCATATTTACGTCGTACTAAAAATTGAAATGAAGGCGAATGTTCAATGCTAATTATTGCAAATCCTACGACTAATTCATCGTTCTT
The DNA here is from genome assembly GCF_003049525.1 of Lysinibacillus fusiformis. Taxonomy (GTDB): domain Bacteria; phylum Bacillota; class Bacilli; order Bacillales_A; family Planococcaceae; genus Lysinibacillus; species Lysinibacillus fusiformis. The sequence continues at coordinate 61,387 of NZ_PYWL01000013.1, forward strand.
GGCGATAAAAATATGACTGTTTTGATCTTCAAGTAAGTCTTTAAAATAAGATTCAGGCATAACCGATTCAACGCTTTTAAAAATGGCTGGTTCTTCCCTAACATGCTCTTCATGCCCTTCTCTCACAAGGCTATTCACGGCATAATAATCATTGCTAGTAGCTGTACAATTAGAAATGCTCACAGTTATCCTCCTCCAAAATATCCCTTTTAGTATATTGTAACTTATGACTCATTTTGAACCAATTCATTTATCGAGATAACGGATGACGAGCTTTTCCACCTGTGTTTTCAATGCCTGGTTAGCATAGCGGAGGACTACATCATTACCTGCCGTTGCAATTTGGACATCGCTAAAATATTCGTCCACACGATGCCAACCTACCACTCGTATATGTTGCTGGTTAAGCTGCCTTTTGAGATCAAAATATTCTTGGCGTAAATCTTTTAATAATGCATCCATTAAAGGTACAAACGCGATTTTCATTTTAAATTGTTCAGCAAATCGGTAATCATGCTGTACTGATTTTACAGCTAATTCCAACAATAAATACTTGTGTAATAGCTGGCGTTGTTCAGCTTTAATCATAATAATCAGCTTCTAGTTGAGCTGATTGAATATGATGGATTGGAACACGTCTCGTTGTCAGTAGTGTTTCAAGTAACAGTTCGTTTGTAGATAGGTTAATGGCATGGATGATTCCCGTCCAATGCATGATTTTTCCATCGTTCCAAACATTTAATTGAAGATCTTGCTGCTGATGATAGGCTATATCGATTGTTTGCTGTAACTCTTCCAGTTCCCATTCTGTCAGCTCTCTTGGTTGCGCTGTATAGACTTCTTTGCATTCCCTTAGCAGGTCCAAATGCTCCGGCATCATCATAGATGCCCATTTTATATTACCTCTGTCTTTTATCATCCAATCACTCCTATGCCAAATGACCACCAACTAAGCGATCACGCTTGATGGCTGTCCCTGCCCCAGTAAACGAAACCGCTCGTAACAAGGCTGTTGCTCCAAACCTGTTGCGTATGGCATCCATCGTAGGTCCGATGAGCTGCCGTTGTGGTTTTCTTTCATCAAATAAATCCAATTGGATACTATGCTCTCTCTCAAGATTAGATATCCTTACCGATAACTGCCTTGCCGGCTCTCCCGCAAAGTGTTCATCCAGCAATTCTATGCACGTTTTATACATGACAAGTGTTTCATTTGTTGGTGTATCAATCGTTCTAGATCGATGAAACCCTTTGGTCATCGCATTCCGACTATATGAAAGACCCAAGCTAATTGTACGACCAACAAAACCAGCATCTCTCGCTCGCTTCATGACATCCTCACACATTTCTAAAAGCACTACCGATAAATCTTTTCGTGTATGATAATCTCTCATTAACATTTGACCCTTTCCAAAACTTAATGCTCCATTAGTAATTAACGGTTCCCCTAGCTTTGATAGATCGATTCCCCATGCATGATGATATAGCTGATTGCCCATAACACCAAATTGCTCTTCTAAATCATTCAAATCTGCATTGGCTAACCCACCAACTGTTTGAATCCCCATCTTATTTAGGTTGGCTTCCATCTGTTTGCCGATTCCCCACATTTCGGACAAGGGTCTGACTGGCCAAAGCTTTTTCGGTATATCACCGTACGTCCATTGAGCAAAACCCGTTTTCTTTGCTTCAAGGTCCAATGCCAATTTAGCCATTAGCATATTGGGACCTAAGCCAACAGCACTTGGTACATTATATTGATCCAAAATAGCGGCCTGTATTTCTCGAGCCGCTTGTTCAGGCGATCCCCAAAGCTTTTCAGTACCTGTTAAATCGACAAAGCTTTCATCTACACTGTAAACATGTATGGCGTCTACAGGAACATAATTAGCGATGAGCTTAGTAATCGTCATGGACATCTGTATAAAAAAGGACATTTTAGGTTCAAATAATTGGATATCGGGATGTTTAGGAATTTCGAAACGACGACTACCGGTCTTGATTTTATATTTTTCCTTCATCAATGGTGAGGCAGCAAGGACTACACTGCCTGGTTGATCGAAATTGGCTACTACAGCGACAGGTGTTTCTAAAATATCGATTCCATGTAGCATGGCGATACAGCTGGCATAAAAGCACTTCATATCTATACACATAATAGGTCTATTCGGCATTTCCTCATAGTTCATACAACCTCACGCTCTTTTCGGAAAACAGGAGTAACCGCGAGAACATTTCTGATGATAAAGGAACGCTTTGCTTGCCTCGTAAAACAAAATGCTTGAAATGAATCGCCAACAATTTTAATGACTCTTACACGTCTTTTTGTTACGGAACCATTTTTGGCTATATACATAATGTCCACTAATTGATTGCGTTGCATAGCTTTAATCAGTTGCTCTCTCATCGTAGTTTCCTCCACTATCTCTCAAAATTTGATTTGATGTACCTTTCATTTCCATTCCTACAACTGTGCCTTTTAGTAACAGCTTCAGGCAACCTGAATTTATCCAAATTTACGAATAGATTTCCCTTCACTTATCATATGTAAGAACACTTGTTTGTATACATATTAGAACAAACGTTTGCTTTTTAGCAAGATTAAATTTTTGGAAACAAAAAAATGGAAAAATAAAATTTTAACATTCATTTTAATTTGTAAGATGATACAGGGATTAAAGGTGAAATTACAGAAAAATATGGAATAAAAGAAGCGAAAGTAACGTTGGAGATGAAACGGCTTTGGAGTTCACCATTTGCTCAACGCAAACATGTGACGTGGAAAAAGAATGGATCATCCATTCATTAGATCATATCGTGAAGGCTGATTTTCAATTAAATAAAAAAGTAGAAATGCTGGTTTATCAACATTTCTACCTACTATTGATTCATTTTGAGCAAATCCTTTATATTATTCTGCGAAGTTGCCCATAGCAATCGAGATTCTATTCCAGCTGTTGATTTGGTTAATTAGAATTACTAAATCTACATATTCTTTCTCTGTATAATAATTACGAACTCGTTTATATAAATCATCAGGTACACGCATTTCAGACACTAAAGTAATGTGTTCGGTTAACTCTAAAGCGACCTTTTCTTCTTCTGAATAGAATGTACATTCTCTCCAAGCACTTAGACAAAATAGACGCTGTTCAGTCTCCCCCATTTTTTGGGCATCAGCGGTATGCATGTTCAGACAGAAGGCACATCCATTTATTTGTGAAGCACGGATTTTAATGAGCTCACGAAGCTTTCTATCGATACCATTCTTTTTCGTGTATTTCTCCATTTCCATCATTATCTGCATAGCATCAGGTGCAATATTATAATAATCTATACGTTGTTCCACGTTACATTCCTCCGATTCAATTAAATTCCTTGATGATAGTTTAGTAAAATTCATTCTTATTCCATCATGCTATTCCTTGGGCATGAAGAAATGGAAAACCATTTGTTCCGATTAAATTTACTGATTATACTGCCTCCCCCATACGAAATTAAAGACAAATATAATCGTCGATTAATTTAATCGTTGATTATATTTGTCTTTAATATATGCCTGTTTTTAATTTTTGTCAAATTGATTTAATTTAGATGAAGTATTTTTGAGGTATGATAATATACAAGATACATGTAAGTTTTCTAAAGGGATTAGAAGTAGGTGAATAAATGAAATATAGTGTCATGGTAGAGTACGCATTACACAGCCTTGTCTATTTAATAGATGTACCACCAGAGGAAAGTATTGGAATAAAGGATTTATCAGAATTTCAAGGGCTATCAGAAACCTATTTATCAAAAGTATTAGGTAAGCTATCTAAAGCCGGGATTGTCAGTTCAGTATCTGGTGTTAAAGGAGGATATAAGCTTAGTAAAAAGCCTGAAGATATTTCTTTTTGGGACGTTGTAAAAGCTGTAGAGGGTGAAAGTCCCATATTTCACTGTAAGAACATCAAAGCAAATTTTGCCAACCAAACTGAAAATTGTGATTCCTGTGCATCAGGTACATCCAATTGCACCATTAATATAGTGATGTTAGAAGCTGAAGAGCAAATGCGGAACTATTTACGAGGTAAAACAATTGCATGGTTAGAGGAAGAGCTTAATCGTACCTTGCCAAGTGAACGTATAGCAATGGCAAAGGAATTCTTCCACAAGAAAAATAATTAAATCAAAAAAGCACCAATACCAAAACAAAGCACAGCCTCCTAGCGACTGTGCTTTGTTTTTGCTTAATTATTTATCCCGCAATGAGCGAACTGCCTAAAAATTATTGATTAAACCTTACAAGGCGATCAATTGGAAGACGTGAAGAACCGTAAGCAGGTGCCGCCGCTTCACCAATTGCTAATAATAAAATAGGTATTTCATTTGCAGGTAATTCCATGTACTCCGCAAACTTAGCTTTATCAAACCCACCCATCGGAACTGTATCATAACCCATTTCTTTCGCTAATAACATAATTTGCATCGTTACTAGGCCAGCATCAAAGTGGACGATGTTCTCTAATGTTTTTGTCGAAGCTGACCCATACATTGTTAATGCGTCCTGTGCCAGTTTTTTCGCAATTTCTTCTGGCATATAGCCTAACTCCACATTTTTTGCATAGATTTCCTCAGCGTTTACATACATCTCCATATCTCCAATGACAGCAATAATAGCAGAGGCTGTTTCGATCTGCTCTTGATTAAATGAAAAGAAATTAATATTCTTTTGGATTTCCTTATCATCAATGACGATAAATCGCCATGGCTGCATATTGCTCGAAGAAGGCGCTGAAATAGCGTCTTGTAGTAGCTGCATAATGGTTTCACGAGATATTTTAGTATTCGCATTATATTTACGAACAGATTTACGCTCCTGCATAATTTGTTTTAATGTTGAAGTTGATAACATATGATTTCCCTCTTTTTCAAAAAATTTAAACTGCTTTAATTGTTACATCAATATTTCCCATTGTCGCTTTTGAATAAGGACATACCGTATGTGTTAGCTCTAATAATTGCTGTGCCTCTTCCAGCGTTACTCCTTCAATATGTCCTTCGATATTTACAGCAAGTACATAGTCAAAAGTAGTTTGCTCCATTAACTTAACGGTAACTTGAATAGTTGATGCATGTTTAAGCTTTTTTTGGCGTTTAATCAAATCTAATGCACTATTAAAGCAGGCACTATACCCCGCAGCAAATAATTGCTCTGGATTTGTCACATGGTCTAATTTTGAGCCTGGTGGTGCAATTTTTAAAGATAGGGATTGATCCTCTGCATAGGATGTGCCACTACGGCCACCCTCATTAATCATAGTCGTTGAGTATAATTCTTTCAAATCGAAAACTCCTTTTCTATATCCTTTATTTTAAATTGTGCACAATTTAATTTTTACAAATTGAATTGTACACAATTTAATTGCGTTTGACAAGTAGGAACTTTATTTTTAATATAAATGTTAATAGAAGAACATAAAGAGGGGATTTTTATGCCTAATCATTTAGATAATCAACTATGCTTTCTTTTGTATGCCACATCCAAGGAAATCATTAAACACTATACATCATTATTGAAGCCATATGATTTAACTTATACAGGCTATATCACCATTTTAGCGTTGGAGGAAAACGAACAAATAACGGTGAAAGAATTAGGACAACGTTTATTTTTGGATTCAGGTACCTTAACACCATTGCTGAAAAAATTAGAGGCAAAGGGTTATATTTGTCGTGAGCGTTCCAAAGATGATGAACGACAAATGCAAATCTATTTAACAGAGGTAGGCAATGATGTTCGTCGCAAGCTACCTGAGGTATCGCGTCAAGTCATGCAACAATCGAATATTTCAGAGCAGCAATTTATACAACTAAAAAATGTTCTTCAAGACATCATACACAATGATTGGACCATGAAAGATAAAAATTAAGCAATGAATAGTATCACCTAAAACTTTTGATTCATGCTAGTGACAATCATTTTATACCATTAACAGATAGAACCGTAATTGGACACTGCATCTCATCCAACTACGGTTCTTTTAAACATCTGGGCAATTTGTAAAATACATTCACGTATGTCCCCTCTCTTAATTCCGCGATTCATACCCTAGCCGAAATAATGGCTTCTTTTTTGTCAGCATATCGATGCTCTCGTAAAATATCTAATTATTATTGGGCTCATGGACAAAATCAAGTACTATAATGATAATAGGACGTTTTTTAAAGGAAGATATACATGAAGAATAGATTTTCAATTGGAGAAATGGCTAAGCTCCATAAAACAACTATAAAAACCCTTCGATATTATGATGAAATTGATTTATTAAAACCTATGCACACGGATAAAAACAACGGCTATAGATACTATTCAACAGAACAATTTGAGCAATTAAATACTATAAATTATTTGAAGGAATTAGGTTTTTCATTAAAGGAAATTAAAGGACACTTAGATCACAGGGATATCGACGACTTTTTGCATCTCTTAGAGGAACAGAAACGATTAACCGAAGAAAAGATTCAAGAACTGGAACGAATTAATCGCAGGTTCCAAGATCGAATTAAGGATATTAAAGTGGCACGAGAGATAAAGGCATTGGGAGTCCCATTCATAATGGAAAAACAAGAGCGAAGAATCGTGCGATTAATGGAAAAAATCAGTTCCGAGCCTCAACTGGAAGTTTCTCTGCGACAATTAGAAAATTTGTCGAATATGAATTCTTCTATATTTATTGGAGGCGTTGGCCTAACTGTAAGTATTCACCATCTATTAAATAACCAGTTTCATGAATACAATTCGATATTTATTTTAGTCGAGGAGGAGGATAGGCAAAGTCCTTTATTGGCCACGCTTCCTGAAGGAAAATATGCCTGTATTTATTTTAACGGCAATCATAATCATTCTCCCGCACATTATAAATCCTTACTGAATTTTATTAAAGATCAAGGTTTCCAAGTGATTGGAGATTCCATTGAAAGAACCATAATTGACCATTACATTTCAGGAAGTAAAGAAGATTATTTGACAGAAATACAAATACCAATAAAGTATTGACACTCCCCTTACTGGAGGGTTTATTTTTTTACGTAAGGACAATTTTTTAAGGAGAATGAATTATGCTAGGAACGATATTTAATACAATGATGATTATAGTCGGAAGCATCATTGGAAGTATTTTTAAAAATGGGATAAAAGATGAATACCATCAAATCCTCATGCAGGCCATGGGATTAGCAGCGATGGGATTAGGAATAAATGCTCTAGTTCAACATTTACCCTCCAGTAAATATCCGGTACTTTTTATTGTCAGTCTAGCTATAGGCGGATTATTAGGTCAAAAACTTAATTTAGAATCAAAATTCAATGCTTTAGTGAATAAATACTCTAAGGGGAATTTAGCTGAAGGATTATCGACTGCAATTTTATTATTTTGTATTGGGTCATTATCTATACTAGGTCCTATAGAGGCTGCATTAAAGCAAGATTATACATATCTGCTCACGAACGGCATATTGGATGGAATTACTTCGATTGTTTTAGCCACTACATTTGGTATTGGGATAGCTGTTGCAGGTATTGTATTATTTCTATGGCAAGGTTCCATTTATTTAATAGCTAGTTTAATGGAGAATTCCATCAATAATGATCTTCTAAATGAATTGACGATTATAGGAGGTATATTGATATTAGCATCCGGTTTAAGTATTTTAGGCATAAAAAAATGCAATACCTTAAATCTTCTGCCCTCATTAATAATCCCTATTATTGTATTTTTATTTATACATTAAAGAGTGATCTAAATGTTGCTTTGAAATAAAGTTTGAGCAAAAATGCCTCGCGAATCCCTTATTTTACGTTAAATAAGAAGAATCCCTTTTGAAAAAAGATTGATCAAAAGGGATTCTTTTTTAGCAGTTTTAAGTTAGGTTTTATAAAAAAGTTTGATTATTTTCTACCTGTGTTGCTCCACAATCGCGCCCGATCGTTGAAGATTGTTTTCAACTAAAACCCCTGTAGTGTTTTATAAAGCTACCCTCTAATTCAATAAGGATTTATTTCACAAAATTCCCCTGAATGAGATTCCTATTTCCGTTAAAGTTGATACGGATACTTTTTGAATTCATGGGGTCTGGAGAGTCAGCTACATGAAAATGGATATGAGGTTCACTGGAATTTCCTGAATTTCCGACGAGTCCAAGCAAGTCACCCTGCTTTACTTTATCCCCTTGCTTCACTACAATTGACTGGTGTTTAAAGTGAACAAGATAACTGAATTCCTCATTTCCATGATCAAGAATAACATAATTACCTAAAGGTTGTTCCTCATTAAATGTACCAACTGGTTCATTGTCTTCTACATTATTCTCCATACTAACAACCACTCCATCAGCAGGAGCCAGGTATTCCTTGCCAAATGCAAAATAGCTTTCATTTAAGGTTGGATCATTTTCGAAGGACCTATTCTCATTCATTATTACAAAATCATAAGCATAGCGTTGATTTTCAAATTCATAGTGGTAATTTACCAGCTTGTTCGTACCTCCCCAAAATACGAACCACTCGTCTCGAAAAGGTAAATGTAGATTTGTTTTAGTAAAAATTTCATCTGTTTCGTGATGAACAGCTAGTGGAATCAACTGTAATGCCTGTATAACGTAATCTACGTCAAAAACTGCAATTATTCCTTTAGTACCAGTATCATCAGTCCATACATATTGTTTTGCCCCGTTATCGTAAGGAAGCTCAGACTGTAATATAAATTTAGTAATATCTTTATTAAATTCTTCACCTAACTCCTGAAACTGCTTAAAGGATACTTCATTTTGAAAATATTCGCTCATTTGTTTGTACACTTTCTCAAAGTTTCCACTAAGTAAAACATCAGATAAGTCTTTTGGCTTCATCATTTTCTCTCCCTATATGTAGTTAACTGTATTTAACATAAGTGGTTTAATTTTCACTTATATCTTAAGTACGAATCTGAATGAATTAAGTTTCACTATTAAACTAACCTGCATCGTTAGGTGAAGAAATTTTCCCAAAGCGTCGTTTGCAACTTATCAAAAACTGTTATTCCACTATTTGGCCTTTCATGAAAAAGGACACTCTCCTATTCAAGGAAAGCGCCCGATTGTGGAATAACATTGACTTATACTTTATTTACTATACTTTCCGAAAAATTTCTCTAAACGTTCTTCATCAATTGCATACTCTCCACGCCATGCAGCTAGTGGAAGAATAATATCGGAACGTGGGGAGCCTTTTGCCTTCTCATAAAGTTTCATTTTTTCAACGGTATCTACGAATCTATCAACCATTGGCGGATACAAATCATTTGGCATTATTCCAAATTCCGCCAAGGATAATAGCTGCCCACGAACACTATATTTACTGAACTTAGGAAATACTTTTTCCGATTTAATTCGCTGTTCTAACTTTCCTGGCGTTTCTCCTTGCGGGGCATTTCTGATTATATCTATTAATTTTCTAAATATTGCTATATCTTCTTCTGTTGGGGTTGGAACCTCTAGCTGTGAAAACTCTCTTAATTCTATCAGCATCAATTCACTACCTTCATTCCAAGAACCACCATAATAATGACTGAATAACCCTTCTCCCACATTTAAGTATTTTTCTTTTTTAACACTGCATTTTTGGCAGTACTCTGTATCGCTTAGGTAGGAATGATTTTTACACTGATTGGCATAAAGATAGCTTAATATTGGTTGTCTTCCCCTTGGAAAACTTTTCATACCTGCTACATAAGCTTGAAGTGCTTTATCCATCGTTACATTGAAATTTTTGGTTAATATCTTAAATTCATCGATCACTTTATCGTGAGTAAAATGCTCAATCTCATTTAATGGATAAAAACTTTCTTCCAAATATGTCTTTTCCTCATCTTTTAAATTATTTGTTGAAAAAATATAAACAGCTCTTTCATTATCCCAGACATCTCCATTATCAATTTCACGATAATAACCTTTTTCGTCTTTTTCATATCTCTTTTTGTTATAAACTTTTTTTAAGATTTTTAATAGTTTATCATTCACTTGATAGTTCATAGATTATTTCCTCCACTATTTTTATTTGAGTATAATCCTACATTTTGTGGTACGTTTTCGTTGGGATTGATATAGTAGGTTCCGAAAGGTTCATTATAGATACTTTTATAATAACATTTCACAATGGATTTCTAAGATTTACTGGATATTTTGGATAAAAAAATAGATCATCAACAATCCTGCTCTTTAGTAAATTATTCAACAAAAAAAGCGTAAATCCTTGTTGGATAAACTCCCTCCGTTAGTTGAATAAAAAACGGACCCAAAGCGTCCTCCATCAACAAAAAACAGCGACAAACACAGATTTAACAGTGTTTGTCGCTGTTTGAAATGTTACCAAGCTTGCATTTGGGAACGTTATGTAGGTTTGTTTTGTATACTTTATTCAATAGTTAAAATTATGTTGTCTCCTATTGATGGAGTACAACCATCAAGTTCATAGCTTGTTTTTTCTTTATCTTCATTCACTATAATTGAAGTACAAGTTTTATGAATTATTTTACCTTGACCATATCCATCTCTTCTTGTATCAATTGTTACGTTTATAACTTCATTTTCAAATTCATAACCATAAATTATTGGGTCACCCTCTGTTGTATACTTAACCACTCTGATACTATCGTCTCTCTCTTGTTGTACACTGTTGAAAAATTCATCAAATCGCTCTTTATTTTCTAACTTACCATTTGTATCTATTATATCGTCTAATGTTTTAATATAAGGTGGAGGGTTATCGTCTGTATACATATAGATATCTTGTGATGTTTGTCCACTATTACAACCAGAAACTAAAAGTATAAAGAATAAAATAAAAAATCCAGCTTTCATTTTCAAGGTAAATATCTCCTTTGAAATTATTTGGACGTTCTATTCTAATTTTTCGATACAAATCTGCATTTCCCTTTTCTTGCCAGAAACTACTACTTTCTTCAAACCCAAAAAATCTTCCCAAAGCGTCGTTTGGAACCTTTTTTGTTAAAGAATGTTATTCAACAATCTGGCCCGTTTGTTGAACAAAAACATCCTGCATATCAACACAGGATGTTTAATCAAACTTTTTTATAAAACTACACTAAATCCTTATGAACAATCCAATTTATTATCTAATTATACGAACAAGCTAACTGCCCAAGCACAAAATAATTGCGTGCTTGGGCTTTCCCTTTTCTTAAGAAATCTTCATAAATATTCTCTCTAATTATTAATAATTTCCATTTACAATAATGAAGGTCGACATTACGTATAGCATTTGAAAATCATCATCAGAAAAAGGAGCATCACACCTTGGGAATTACTGAAATCATGAGCAACATCAAAATTTTGATGCTGCCCGTCATCATAATTATTGGCCTTGAATTTTTACTAATTGGACTTTATTTCTTTTATTATCAAAGACGACGATCCGATCACCAAAAACAAATTCCTGTAAAGAAGCTTCTGCTTGGCGCAATTTTTATCGGATATATTGTCTTTGTTTTGGAGCTAACAGTGATTGGTCGTGGCACTTCACATTTCATGCAGTTGAACCTTCAGCCATTCAGTGGTTATATAGACGCGTGGAAAAAATACTCTTTACGTGATCTTCAAAATTGTCTTTTTAATATATTGATGTTTGTGCCATTAGGAATGTTTTTACCTTTACTTATGGCTAAATGTAAAGAGTTTAAGTGGCTTCTCCTAGTAGTTGTAGGTGCAACAGCCTCCATCGAAACGTATCAGGCACTTTCAGGAGCAGGGATTTTTGAGCTTGATGATTTAATCAATAACTCACTTGGCGGTATTATTGGCTACCAATTATACAAACTTATCGCTTCTATGGCCCATAACAAAAAGGTAAAGGTAAAAAGTCTGATTGGAAACCTTGCCATACCTCTATTGATGGGCTTAATCTTTATCGTTATGAACATTGTCTACGCCCAGCAGGAGTTTGGTCACCTAGCAATTAACGCTTATACAAAATCAAAAATGTCAGATGTTCATGTATCCACATCATTGGAATTAAGCGCAGCACCAATCGTTGCTCCTGTCTATAAGAAAATCATTCAAGAGGATGACGTAAAAGACCTATTACAACAGAAACTAGGATTATCAGAGATGAATGTATCTGATGTCAAGGACAATGACGAAACGCTAGTGGAAGATAAAAATGGGGTCGCGTATACATTGGTTACAAATAATTCAGAGGGACAATGGTGGTTAACCGAGAATAATTATACGCCGGAGCAAATTTCAGCTGTAGAGCAAGAAGAAAAGGCGAAGTCATTGATGGATGAACTTTCTATACTACCTCAAGATGCAGAATTTACTGTACAGGAGAATGGTGAATTTGAATGGACCTTACCAGACCGTCCTGATGTAACTAAAGATTACTGGACTGGAGATGTCAGTCTTGGCCTGAAACCGGACGGTCACATTTATTCATTAACCTACAGTCTTCATGAAAATCAATTTATACGAGAGGTAAACATACAGTCTCCTGCAGAAATATATGAACGAATAAAGGAAGGCGATTTTCCTCAAATAAAGTATAACGCACTCGTACAGGAGGAAGACCTAATTATAAAAAAAGGAGACCAAATTGAAATTGAATCGATTGAGCTTTCGTATATGTATGATACAAAAGGCTTCTATCAGCCCATATACAATGTTTCTGGCAAGTTCAACGACAACGATTGGTTTACTTTAATTCAGGCAAGAAAGTAACACCTCGTTCCAAATACTTAAGCAAAGCCCAGGCTCCAATTAATGAACTGAACCCCGAATAGTGGACACTTTAAAAAGTGACCCTATTCGGGGTTTTTTGTTCATTTCACAAAAAAATCTCGTTATACTAAATATACGAAATTAAGAACGGGAGAAATTAGCATGAGTAA
>NZ_PYWL01000014.1 GCF_003049525.1 Lysinibacillus fusiformis
TGTCTCTCGAAGATGTACCTGTCTCGTTCATATAATTAAGTACATTCATTTTATAGTCAGCTGAATAGTTTGTATAGGACTTTAAGAAAGTCTCTACGCCATTTTTTTGATAACGGCGAACCCATTCACTGACAATCTGAGCTGTCACACCGATATCATTCGCAATTTCGATCAAAGTTTCATTTCCATTTAAATATCGTTGAACTGCTTGAATACGTTGTTCAACACTTACTTTTGTCATAAAAAAACCCCCGTAAAAGTTAGATTAATGTCTAACTTTTACGGGGCAGTTCATTTCAGCAATGGCTTTTCTTTCAGCGATATAGGCGTCATTAATATGACTTTCAAAAATATCGCTTAAATGCTTATGTAACGTAACTTTTAAACGATCTATATGCGAGGTTCTATTAATAATGTCTACTAAATCTTGGCTCAAGCTAATGGCTGCATAAAATTGCTCCACCATTGCAGGAATTAGATCCTTAGCTAACGGTTGTAGTTGCTTAATAATGGCTAAATCCTCAATTGTTAAATTTAAAAGCTGTAATTGCTTTTGAAGGTTTGGATGACTTAAAACATCTAATTGTACATGGCCCTTAAAATTTTCAGGTGTTAATGTAATTGAGTAGCTGGAACTGCTGTTTTTTGAAAACCAACTCATTATTGTTTGCTCCATTCTTAATATCCATAATAATTGTGAGTAAAATGCACTTCTGAATTTGTTAGGTCTGTAAATTTGATAAATAATTGGTATTAAATCTATTTTACTATTATTTGCTGAATATTTGGTTAAAAATTTGGTTATTTCTTTATTTTTTTACTTTATTGGCAGTCCGATTAGTGAGGCGAAGTAAATTTGAATTTAAATTGGGAAACCTGTAAAATACGAACTGTTTAAGGTGAGAAAAATTGAACGTGAAAGATTATAGGAGGAGGTACTATATGGAGAAAAAACGCTTTAAATTCGTTATTCCAGTCATGGTCATTGTTGCAATAGGTTCCGTTTACATGCTACGAAACTACTATGCGGAAGTACCACATATTGAACAGCTATTAATTACAATTTGCGCCGCTCTAGGGTCAGGGGTTTTAGCATACTTTTTATTCCCACAGCAGGGTGACAATAAAATTGACGACCGAGGTCCTTACTAATAGTAATAAATGAAGCTGCTCGTTTGATTGTTAAACGAGCAGCTTTTTGTGGGAATTAAGGCTTAAATAATTTAAACCAGCCTTTATGTTTAAAGATAGTAAGCATAGCGATTACAACAATAATCATAATACCGAGGACAATAAAATAGCTGTATCGTCCATGCAGCTCGGGCATATTATCAAAGTTCATCCCATAAACACCAGCAATAAAGGTTAGTGGAATGAAGATCGTTGAGACGATTGTTAGAGTCATCATTATGCCGTTCATGCGGCTTGAGCTCATAGCCATATAGCTATCTCGCATATCTGCTGTCAGCTCTCGATTTGATTCAACCATTTCTGTCAGTTTAAGAAGATGGTCGTATATATCTCCAAAATAAGCTCTTTCAGATTTGTTTAATGAAAAGCGGTAAGAATTAAGTACTCGATATAAAAGGTCACGCATTGGTAAAATGGCACGCCGCAAATCGAGCAAATCACTACGAAACTCGAAGACAATCTTCATGGCATTTACATTGCTTTGGTATGTAAGCTCGCCTTCAAGTGCATTTAAATGATCTTCAATTTTATAAACAAGTGGAAAATAACTATCAACGATTTTATCAATGGTTTGATACGTTAAGTAGACTGTGCCACGTTCCCAGTTTTTTGGCTGGCTTTCTAACATCTTTTGTACCTTTTCAATTTCGGGAACTGGGTTCTTATGGAATGTCACAATATACTTATTTGAGGCAAAAATATTAACCTCTTCTGCAGCTAAGGTCAGCTCGTTTAATCGATGAATGACGAAAAAATGGAAATCGTCATAAAAATCGAGTTTGGGTCGTTGTAATCGCATTAAGCAATCTTCAATAGCTAGTGGGTGAAAATGAAAAAATGAATCTAGCAAAGATTCTTCCTCTGCAGTAGGGCAATTAAAATCGACCCAGTACCATTCGAATTCTTGTTGATGTATGGATTCCAAAGGGAAATCTTTTAGTAATTGTTGTTTTTTTGTAATGCCAATGGTGCTTATCACAGCTTTCACCTCAAGTTTTTACTACAAAATATATTTAATGTTCTTCTTTAAAGCATACCCATCCACCAAACAAAGTAGTGGCAAAAAATCGAGAAGGTTTTATAAAACCTGCTTCTTGTAATAATGTTAAAATCGCTTTCTCGGGCATAAATGACAGGGCCCGGATGGATTTTTCCATTTCTGCAACATCAGCTACGGAAAGCTTTGTATGTTGGAGCCAATAGGAACGCCATAAATCGAATTGCAGTTCCGTTTCAATAGTACCGGGTTGACCGTATTTCGAAACTAGGACAAACGGTGCGCCAGGTTGTAAATGGTTCCAAATTTCTTTTAAGGTCGATAGCTTATCTTCATAGCTTTGAATAAAATGAAGGACGAGTACACAACTAGCTGCATCAAATTTTATAGCAGGTAGATGGGTATCCAGCAAGGTTCCTTGATAGAATGACAGATCATTCGGTAAAGATTGGAGACGCTCCTTTGCTTTATCAAGCATGGATTCTGACGGATCAATACCTGTAAATGACCAATTTGGTCTTCCATCTGCTAGCTGTAAAATTTCATTGCCACTACCTGCACCAACAACCAATATATCCGCATGCTCATGTAATGTGGAACGATAAAAAGTTTGTATTAAACGAAGCATTGCATCATAGCTTGGTAGAGTACGGCGAATCCCCTTTTCATATTCATTTGCTAATGTGTGGTTGAATTCCATTTCTCATCACGACCTTTCAAAAATTTTTAAAAAAACTCACTTTAAATTGAAACTATTACGGGTATAGTTCCGTAAATAGTAGTACATAAAACAATAGATAACGTATAAAGAAAGGGTTGATATATATGGAGAGTAAATGGTCTAAAGTAATCATACACGCAAGTTCGTTTTTTGCGCCATGGTTAGTTCCCATTATCTTCTTTTTAGTTAGTTCGGATGAGGAAGTGAAGGCAATTTCTATTCAAGCTATTCTTTTCCAACTTGTCATGGCAATTTTACTTGCTGTTTCTGGATTCTTAAGCATTTTCATTATTGGCATTCCATTTTTAATTGTTTTCGGTATTATGCTATTTGTAGTACCAATTATCGGTATCGTCAAAGCATTAACTGATGAGCCTTGGCGTTATCCAATTGTAGGTCGTTGGGTATAATTTTTATAGACGCAAGTATATGCTAGTTGCATATGCTTGCGTTTTTTCTATAGATAAAAAGGGTACATTAGGTGTAGGAAGCAAAAAGATATGCTCGATAACGACTAATTAGTGCTATTTTCTACGCTTGAATATAGTTTTTTAGCCTTTTCATTTTTCTCTAGGCGAAATCATTGCAATTATTTTCAAGCGTTTTGTATAATATACTCAAAGAAAGTCAAAGATAGTCAAAGTCAGTGAAGCAAGCGAGGTGTATTCCTAAAATGCGTAATATATCAGACATCATAGAAGGTTACTTAAAGCAAGTACTTGAATTAGGTGGAGAAGGGCATATTGAAATAAAACGTAGTGAAATTGCAGACAAATTTCAATGTGTACCATCACAAATAAATTATGTCATTAATACAAGATTTACCGCCGAGCGAGGTTACCTTGTGGAGAGCAAGCGAGGTGGTGGTGGATACATTCGAATTTTACGTGTCCGCGCGAATTCACAGATTGATTTAATCGACGATGTTCTCCAGCATATTGAAGGTGGAGCATCGCAAACAATGGCAGAAGATTTAGTATATCGACTTATCGATGAGCAGGTGATTTCAAAGCGAGAAGCGAAATTAATGTTAGCAGCAATTGATCGCTCAACAATCGATTTACATCTCCCTCTAAGAGATATAATTCGTGCAAAAATATTACGGGCGATGCTGACAACTATAAAATATGAGCAACAGAAATAGTGAGGTGATGGAAATGATATGTGAACATTGTAAACAACGTAATGCGACAGTTACTGTAACACAAGTTCAAAATGGGCAAAAGGTGGAGCACCATTATTGTGACGTCTGCGCCTCACAGTTCCATCCATTTCATGCAGAGTTTAAACAAGAGCCAGTTTCCATACAGCAGTTATTATCAAACTGGTTTGGCTCACCTACATGGCAAAAGGTAGGAGAAAAACAACAAACACAGCCACAACAGCAAACATGCCCACAATGTGAATTTACGTATAAGCAATTTTTAAAAGAAGGTAAGTTTGGTTGCCCAAGCTGTTATGACACTTTTAGTGAGCATTTACCTAAGCTCTTTAACCGCATACAGGCGGGCCCCCAACATATTGGGAAAATGCCTGGTGCCCATAGCAATGTGTATGTCATTAAAAAGCAAATAGAGGATATCCGTAAACGTATGAAGTTCGCTGTAGATGAAGAGCAATTCGAAGAGGCAGCAAAGCTTCGAGATGAAGTCAAAGAGCTTGAGAAGCAGCTACAATTTGAAGGTGGTGATGTGTCTTGATGATTGAATCATTTTTAGAGCGTGCGACACCTACTTGGATGGGTATCGAAGACGATTATTCTGATATTGTCATTAGTACACGAATTCGCCTTGCTCGAAATTTAGATGGCTATCGTTTTCCACTATCGTTTTCAGAGAACGAGGCTTTACAGGTGGAACAGGCAGTTACACATGCAGTAAGCGATAGTCCAACCCTTCAAAATGATTATGCATATTTTGCTATCAATGATCTAACACCTTTACAACGTCAAATTCTTGTAGAAAAGCATTTGATTAGTCCGCAGCTTGCCAAAAAAGAGCAGGTGGGCTCCGTGCTTCTGTCACAAGATGAATCCGTGAGTATTATGGTGAATGAAGAGGATCATTTACGCATTCAATGTATGACAGCGAGTTTCCAGCTTCAAAATGCCTATGAACAAGCGAATAGAATTGACCGTATTCTAGAGAAGGTATTACCTTATGCTTTTCGAGATACGTTTGGCTATTTAACAAGCTGTCCTACGAATATTGGTACTGGGCTACGAGCATCTGTGATGATGCATTTACCTGCTCTTACGTTAACGGGACAGATGAATCAAATTATAAATGCGATGACACGCCTAGGTATGACCGTAAGAGGTATATATGGTGAAGGAAGCGAAAATTTAGGTAATGTTTATCAAGTGTCCAACCAAATTACACTTGGAAAGACAGAAGAAGATATTTTAGCAGATATACAAAGTGTTGCTGAAAAAATTATCCAAAAAGAACGGCACGCGAGAGGTAGATTGATGGAAAAGGCCGAGCTGGCTTTAGAAGATCGAGTTTATCGAGCTTTAGGTACCCTTACGTATGCAAGAATTTTAACGAGTGAGGAAGCGGCTACCTGTCTTTCGAATGTTCGTTTAGGAGTCGACCTACAGTTGATTGACGGTATACTCGCAACAACTTTAAATGAGTGTGTCGTCAGTATGCAACCAGGTTTTTTACAGCATTATGCAGGTGAGGCATTACCGCCTGCTGAACGTGATCGTGTACGAGCTGAAATGCTTCGTGAGGCATTATTTCAAACACACACGAATAAGCCTAATAATGGGGAAAAAGGAGAGGATTTATATGATGTTTAATCGTTTTACACAACGCGCGCAAAAAGTATTACAGCTTGCTCAGGAAGAGGCTATTCGTTGGAAGCACGAATCCATTGGTACAGAGCACATTTTATTAGGGCTTATACGTGAAGGCGGCGGTATTGCTGCAAAAGCGTTAGAAGCTATTGATATTAGTCCTCAAATGATTGAAGCTGGTATTGAAGAATTAGTCGGTAAAGGGAAAGAAGATGTTGGTCCAATAGTTCACTATACGCCACGAGCGAAAAAAGTAATTGAACTATCGGTTGACGAATCACGTAAATTAGGTCATTCGTATATCGGTACTGAGCATTTACTATTAGCACTTATACGTGAAGGTGAAGGTGTAGCAGCTCGCGTCTTAAATAATGCAGGTGTAGGCTTAAATAAAGCACGTCAGCAAGTTTTATTATTATTAGGAAATAATGATAACGCGCAGTCTGGTCAACAAGCGGCACAAGCGGCGAATACCCCAACATTAGATAGTTTAGCCCGTGATTTAACGCAAATTGCCCGTGAAGGTACGTTAGATCCTGTTATTGGTCGAAGCAAGGAAATTACACGTGTTATCGAGGTATTATCGCGTCGTACAAAAAATAACCCTGTCCTAATTGGTGAGCCAGGTGTTGGTAAAACAGCAATTGCTGAAGGGTTAGCACAGCAAATTATTAATAATGAAGTACCAGAAATTCTTCGAGACAAACGAGTGATGACGCTTGATATGGGAACTGTCGTTGCTGGTACAAAATATCGTGGTGAATTTGAGGACCGTTTGAAAAAGGTAATGGATGAAATTCGCCAAGCCGGCAATATCATTTTATTTATTGATGAATTGCATACTTTAATCGGTGCAGGTGGTGCAGAAGGTGCGATTGACGCATCAAATATTTTAAAACCGTCCTTAGCCCGTGGTGAGCTTCAATGTATCGGTGCGACAACGCTTGATGAATATCGTAAATATATTGAAAAAGATGCAGCATTAGAGCGTCGTTTCCAACCGATCCAAGTGGATGAACCAACGGTGGAAGAAGCTATTCTCATTATTCAAGGTTTACGTGACCGCTATGAAGCACATCACCGAGTGAAAATTACAGATGAAGCAATTGAAGCAGCGGCAAAAATGGGTGATCGATATATTTCAGATCGCTTCTTACCGGATAAAGCAATCGACCTTATCGATGAAGCGGGTTCAAAGGTTCGCTTACGTTCATTTGCGGTGCCACCAAACTTAAAGGCACTTGAAGATAAGCTTGAAAATGTTCGCTCGGAAAAGAATGCTGCTGTATCAGGTCAAGAGTTTGAAAAGGCTGCAGCACTTAGAGATACTGAGCAAAAGCTTAAAGATGAGATTGAAGCTACACGCAAGAATTGGAAAGAAGAGCAAGGCAAGGCCGAGTCCAAAGTGACTGTAGATGATGTTGCAGCAGTTGTATCGATGTGGACAGGAATTCCTGTAGCTAAAATCGCTTCTGAAGAATCTTCGAAATTATTACAACTTGAAGAAGAGCTACACAAACGCGTTGTAGGGCAAGGCGAAGCGGTAGAAGCTATTTCACGTGCGATCCGTCGTGCAAGAGCGGGCCTTAAAGATCCAAAACGACCAATCGGTTCATTTATTTTCTTAGGTCCTACAGGTGTTGGTAAAACAGAGCTTGCAAGAGCACTTGCTGAAGTGATGTTTGGTGACGAAGATGCTATGATTCGTGTCGATATGTCTGAGTACATGGAGAAACATTCGACTTCTCGTTTAGTAGGTTCGCCTCCAGGCTATGTAGGCTTTGACGATGGTGGTCAATTGACTGAAAAAGTCCGTCGTAAACCATATTCTGTTGTCTTACTAGATGAAATTGAAAAAGCACACCCTGATGTTTTCAATATTCTACTGCAAGTTCTTGAAGATGGACGATTAACGGACTCTAAGGGTCGTGTAGTAGACTTCCGCAATACAGTAGTCATTATGACTTCAAATGTTGGCGCGGATGCACTTAAATATCAAAAAAGTCTTGGTTTTAATGTTGGTGGCGCAGATTCTAAACATAACGATATGAAGAGTACGATGCTTGAAGAATTGAAAAAAGCATTCCGCCCAGAATTCTTAAACCGTATCGATGAAATGATTGTCTTCCATTCATTAGAAAAAGAGCATTTAAAAGAAATCATTGCGATGATGGGGAATGCTCTAACAAAACGTTTGAAAGAACAAGATATTTCACTAGAATTAACCGATGCAGCGCTTGAAAAAATCGCACAGGAGGGCTATGACCCTCAATACGGTGCACGTCCACTACGTCGAGCACTACAAAAACAAGTGGAAGACCGATTATCAGAAGAATTACTAAAAGGTAATGTGGAGAAGGGTAATCATGTTGTCATTGATTATGTAAACGATGAATTTATTGTGAAGAAAAAAGAGGGAGTTTCTATCTCTAAATAATTTCGAACGAAAGACAGTGAGGCATTAAGTGCCAAGCTGTCTTTTTTTTTGTACAATTAATATAAGAACAAATATTCGAGGTGAAAGAAAGTTGGCAAAGAAAAAAACGAAATTTGTATGTTCAGGCTGTGGCTATGAATCAGCAAAATGGATGGGAAGATGTCCAGGGTGTGGGGAATGGAATAAGATGGTGGAGGAAGTAGAAGTGATTGCGAAAGGACCACGTGGGGCTTTCCAGCATTCTGCTACTGTTACTCAAAAGGCAATCCCTATCATTCAGGTGGAGGCTAGTGAAGAGTCCCGTGTAGCGACAGAAATGGGCGAGCTGAACCGTGTATTAGGCGGCGGTATTGTGCCTGGCTCTCTAGTATTAATAGGTGGTGATCCAGGGATTGGGAAATCCACTTTATTACTACAAGTTTCAGCCTTGCTCTCTAATAAAGGTCATCGTGTGCTGTATATTTCTGGTGAGGAATCTATCCGTCAAACGAAGCTACGTGCGGAGCGTTTGGGGGTAATTTCACAAGAGCTGTATATTTATTCTGAAACAAATCTTGAGTTTTTGAATCAAACGATTGAGGAAGTACAGCCGAAATTTGTCATTGTTGATTCCATACAAACCGTCTTTCATCCAGAGGTAACAAGTGCGCCAGGTAGTGTCTCACAGGTCCGTGAGTGTACAGCTGAGCTTATGCGAATTGCTAAGACAAAAGGAATTGCGATCTTCTTAGTTGGGCATGTTACGAAAGAGGGGCAAATAGCAGGGCCTCGTATTTTAGAGCATATGGTGGATACAGTCCTGTATTTTGAAGGGGAAAGGCATCATAATCATCGTATTTTACGAAGTCAAAAGAACCGCTTCGGCTCTACAAATGAAATTGCTATATTCGAAATGCTACAGGGTGGGCTAAAAGAGGTTTTGAACCCATCTGAGCTGTTTTTACAGGAGCGTTCACAAGGAGCTGCGGGCTCCACGATTGTTGCCTCAATGGAGGGAACAAGGCCAATTCTCGTTGAAATTCAGTCGCTCGTAACGCCTACCAGCTTTAATTACCCTAAGCGGATGGCAACAGGGGTTGATCAAAATAGAGTGCAATTACTGATGGCCGTACTTGAAAAGCGTATGGGTCTCATGCTACAAGCGCAGGATGCATATATTAAAGTTGCTGGTGGTGTGAAATTGGACGAACCCGCCATCGATTTAGCTGTTCTGACAAGCATCGTTTCTAGCTTTAAGGATCAGGCTGTGCGAGCAACGGATTGCTTTGTTGGTGAGGTAGGTCTGACAGGAGAGGTGCGCCGAGTATCCCGTATTGAGCAACGTGTCATTGAAGCAGCGAAGCTTGGTTTTAAAAGAGTATTCATTCCTACATCCAATATAGGTGGATGGGATTTTCCACAAGGGATTGAAATTATCGGGGTAGAAACGATAAAGGATGCATTAAATGCCTGCTTTAGAGAGTTATAGGAAAAACCATGCATGTTAGATATTATTCTGACATGCATTTTCCTTCATTTTTGAAGGAAAAAGAGGAAACTCAAGTAAAGGGATAGGCGTCCTAGTTAATGCATGGTGAAGGTGAGATGGAAAATAGAGATTAAATAATGATAATTTGATGGGCTGATGAAGGATTTTCTACAGTAAACTATGTATAATCTTAACTAACAATAGGAGGTGACAGCTTGTGAAAAAATTTGTTCAAATTGCTTTTTTACTGATTGGAGGAGCGTTGGGCCTTGTTTTCTTACCGCCATTATACGAATTGCTTCATTTATCATCTAATCCTTGGCTTGATAATCCTTACGTATCAGTAGCATTAGGAGCGCTTTTACTGTTTACATTGTCATTTGCGTTTTCCGATTATTTTGTGAAGCTCATTAGCTGGATGGAAGAGGTCCTGTTTAAGGTCCCTGTCGGAGATTTATTATTCGGTACGCTTGGCCTAATAATAGGGCTAATTGTAGCGTATTTCTTAGGCTTTGCTATTAATAGTGTGCAGTTCCCCGTTGTTACAGAGGTGCTCCCTATTATCCTGTCATTTGTATTAGGATATTTAGGCTTCCGTCTAGGTTTTAGAAAAAGGGATGAATTAATACAGCTTTTTACTTTACGTAGTAATCATACGAAGAAAAAAGCTGCTGAGGGTGCTGAAATTCCAGAAGTGCGAGGAAGTTACAAATTGTTAGATACAAGTGTCATTATTGATGGTCGTATCGCAGATATTTCTGAAACAGGATTCATCGAAGGGGTTCTAGTGGTGCCTCAGTTTGTCCTTACAGAACTTCAGCATATTGCCGATTCTTCAGATACATTAAAGCGTACAAGAGGTCGTCGAGGTTTAGATATATTAAAAAAGTTACAGGATGAACGTAAGACAAATGTAGAGATTACAGATGAGGATTTTGAGGATGTGCAAGAGGTAGATTTAAAACTTGTACGACTGGCAAAAAAAATGGGTAACGATACTCAGATTGTCACAAATGATTTTAACCTTAATAAAGTCTGTGAGCTACATCATGTGAAAGTATTAAATATAAATGACTTAGCGAATGCCGTAAAACCTGTCGTGATTCCAGGTGAAGATATGCAGGTGGTAGTCATTAAGGATGGGAAAGAGCATAATCAAGGGGTCGCTTATTTAGACGATGGTACGATGATTGTTGTGGAAGGCGGTCGTAGCTATATAGGACAGGCCATAACAGTAACAGTAACGAGTGTATTGCAGACGTCAGCAGGTCGTATGATATTTGCGAAGCCGAAGGACGATTAGGATGTGAAAAAATGCAGTATGAAGTAGTCTTACCTGCCGCAGGAAGCGGTAAACGTATGGGGGCAGGACAAAATAAATTATTTTTAAAACTTTTAAAGAAGCCTATACTGATACACACGTTAGAGGTCTTTCAACAAGATCCCTTTTGCACAGGTATTTGGCTAGCGGTAAAACCGGAGGAGCGTATCTATATTCAAGAATTACTCGATGAATATCGCATTACGAAAGTCAAAGGTTTACCTGATGGTGGGGCTGAACGACAGCATTCTGTACATTCATGTATGAAGGAAATGCAACAGGTAGACATTGTACTTGTTCATGATGCGGCACGGCCTTTTATTACACATGATATTATTGCAAATCTTGTTCAAAGTGCCCACGACTTTGGTGCAGCTATTGCAGGTGTCCGAGCCAAAGATACAATGAAAAAAGTTCGAAATGGTGTCATTGAGGAAACGGTAGATCGGGACAGCCTATGGATGATTCAAACGCCGCAAGCCTTTCGGTTTGATTTAATTGTTGAGGCAGAGGATGTTGCTGAAAAAGTAGGTTTTCTTGGTACCGATGAAGCAATGCTAGTCGAGCGTCTTGGTCACACGGTGCATATTGTAGAAAGCAGCTACGAAAATGTGAAAATGACGACACAAGAGGATTTACTATTCGGAGAAGCTATTTTACGAAAACGCGCATTGCAACTAAACGAATAGTTATTAGTTTAAACATCTCATTAGTGATAGTTGCTAATGAGATTTTATATTGATGTAGCAAGAAATGATGAAGAGGATATGCTTGTTTTTTAGCTGTCGTTCAAATCCCTGTTGTAATAATGGACCGCGACATCAATGCGAATAATGATGTGTTAGCTTGAAAAAACTAGAAGCAATCACACCTAGGTGGTAAGGTGTAATGGATCTAACGGTACAAGAAAATGCTCACTAATTGCTATCAGCTCAATTTCCTAGGAAATATGTTAAAATGTGAGGGTATAGTAGTGAGTAAATAGATAACAGTGAAGGAAGGTGAATGAGACTGCATTATAGGCAATCTAGGAGCAATAAAATCCACATGTATTGCTAACGTAGTCTCTCTATCTTATGTTTCGAATTGGACAAGGTTTTGATGTACATGCATTTGAAGAAGGGCGTCCATTAATTATCGGTGGTATTACTATTCCACATGAAAAAGGATTAGTTGGACATTCAGATGCAGATGTTTTATTACACACAGTGACAGATGCAGCGCTAGGAGCAATTGGAGAAGGAGATATTGGGCGTCATTTTCCAGATACGGATCCAGCTTTTAAGGACGCGGATTCAGCTAAATTATTAGAATACATTTGGAAAATTGTTGAGGATAAAGGATATATTCTAGGCAATGTCGATTGTACAATTATGGCTCAACGACCGAAAATGGCACCATATATTGAGCAAATGCAAAATCGTATTGCAGAATTGTTACATGCTGAGCCGTCACAGGTAAATGTCAAAGCGACTACAACTGAACGTCTAGGTTTTACCGGTCGTGAGGAAGGTATAGCAGCGATGGCAACGATTCTTTTGATGAAGAAATAAATGTGAGTGAACTCCGCTTTTATTTCCAGTTACAGAGTGGTAAAATGAACAAAGTCAATTTTGATCGAAAATTTAGGAGGCTTTTAATATGACGAAAGAAGTTCGCGTTCGTTACGCGCCATCTCCAACAGGTTTTTTACATATCGGTGGGGCGCGTACAGCATTATTCAATTATTTATATGCAAAACATCATAACGGTAAATTCATTGTACGTATTGAAGATACGGATATTGAACGTAATGTAGAGGGTGGAGAAGCATCTCAGCTAGATAACCTAAAATGGTTAGGTATTGAATATGATGAGTCCATTGATATAGGTGGACCTTATGCGCCTTATCGTCAAATGGAGCGTCTTGATATTTATAAAGAGCACGCTGAAAAGCTATTAGAGCAAGGTGCAGCCTATAAATGCTTCTGTTCTTCAGAAAAACTGGAAGCATCTCGTGAGGAACAAAAAGCGAGAGGTGTAGCAGCTCCTACTTATGATGGTACATGCCGTCATCTATCTGCTGAGGAAGTTGCTGCTAAAGAAGCAGCAGGTGAGCCATACACAATTCGTATGCGCGTACCAGAAAATGTAACGTATGATTTTGAAGATTTAGTCCGTGGACAAGTTACATTTGAATCTAAAGACATTGGTGACTGGGTAATTGTAAAAGCAAACGGAATTCCAACGTATAACTATGCTGTAGTTCTAGATGATCA
Source organism: Lysinibacillus fusiformis (assembly GCF_003049525.1). Lineage (GTDB taxonomy): Bacteria > Bacillota > Bacilli > Bacillales_A > Planococcaceae > Lysinibacillus > Lysinibacillus fusiformis. The sequence continues at coordinate 13,197 of NZ_PYWL01000014.1, forward strand.
CTTCATGGAGATTTCTCATGTTTTCCGTGGTGAAGAGCATTTATCTAATACGCCAAAACAAATGATGATTTTTGATGCATTTGGTTGGGAGTATCCACGCTTCGGTCATATGACATTAATTATTAATGAAAACCGTAAAAAGCTATCAAAACGTGATGAATCCATTATTCAATTTGTCACTCAGTATAAGGATTTAGGGTATCTTCCAGAAGCAATGTTCAACTTCTTTGCTTTACTTGGCTGGTCTCCAGAAGGGGAAGAGGAAATTTTCTCTAAAGAAGAATTTATTAAAATCTTTGATGAAAAGCGTCTTTCTAAATCACCATCTATGTTCGATAAACAAAAGTTGACATGGATGAATAATCAATATATTAAAAAACTATCTTTAGAAGAAGTGGTTGCTTTATCTTTACCACATTTACAAAAAGCTGGACTCTTACCAGAGGAACTTACAGCGGAGCAACATGCATGGGCAACGGATTTAATTGGGCTTTACCATGACCAAATGAGCTTTGGTTCAGAGATTGTTGAATTATCTAGCCTATTCTTTAAAGACCATATTGAATATGATGAAGAAGCTAAAGCTGTTTTAGCAGGAGAACAAGTACCTGAGGTAATGGCTGCATTCAAGACGCAACTTGAAGAATTAGAAGAATTTACGCCAGATGCAGTAAAAGCAGCTATAAAAGCTGTGCAGAAAACAACAGGTCATAAAGGTAAAAATTTATTTATGCCAATCCGTGTTGTCACAACGGGTGAAACACATGGACCTGAGCTCCCAAATGCTATTTGCTTAATTGGTAAAGAGAAAGCAATTGATCGTGTAGAAAAATTTGCGCAATAAATAGAAATTCATTGACAATTGATTCGTTCGTTGTAAAATGTATTTACATTGGTAAAGCGTTGATAAGGAGAAGTAAGTGGCGCATGCTCTAAAGAGAGGACCATCACCGGCTGAAAGTGGTCTGAGTCTAGGCAAAACTGAAATGCACCTTTGAGCATAAAGCTGAACTATAGTAGGCTTTATCGATTCGTTCTCGTTAAAGAACGTCCAGAGTGGGAGGCTTTTTGCCTTCAATCAGAGTGGAACCACGCAAATTCAAGCGTCTCTGTCATTCCTTTTAGGGATGATAGGGGCGTTTTTTATTTTATCTTCATTCATTGATGAAGAGGGAGGCATTTCAAACAAACATGCCACATCATCTTAGGCAGAGAATTCTACAGAAAATTGACTACAGTGACAGCTCTGTGTGAAGGATTTCTAGGAATTTGAGCAAGACCAACATAAAAAGGGGGAGTTTTTGTGTTTAAAAGGATGAAAGAAGATGTGGAAACCATTTTTGAAAATGATCCAGCAGCGCGTAGTGTTTTTGAAGTGATATTAACATATTCCGGTTTGCATGCCACATGGGCACATCGAGTGGCTCATTGGTTCTTTAAGAAACGTTTTTATTTCATGGCTCGTGCCATTTCACAAATAAGCCGCTTTTTTACTGGTATTGAAATTCATCCTGGCGCGAAAATTGGCCGCCGCTTTTTTATCGACCATGGAATGGGTGTTGTCATTGGTGAGACATGTGAAATTGGTGATAACGTTACATTATATCAAGGTGTAACTCTAGGGGGTACAGGGAAAGAAAAGGGGAAACGCCACCCTACATTAGAGGATAATGTCCTTGTAGCAACAGGGGCTAAAGTATTAGGTTCTATTACAGTTGGCGAGAATAGTAAAATTGGTGCGGGGTCAGTTGTTTTAAAAGAGGTGCCGCCAAATGCCACCGTGGTCGGTATACCTGGTAAAATAGTGATTAAGGATGGAGTTCGTCTAGAGAAAAAGCTAGATCATCAAAATATACCTGATCCTGTGGAAGATCGCTGTCAAGCTTTTGAGAAGCAGATCATTGAATTAAAGCAAGAAATTGAACGCTTACAAAAGGAGAGAGAGACACAATGAGTATTCAAATTTTCAACTCATTATCACGACAAAAAGAAACCTTCGTGCCGCTAGAAGAAGGCAAAGTGAAAATGTATGTCTGCGGTCCTACCGTTTATAACTATATCCATATCGGGAATTCACGTCCTGTTATAGTTTATGACACAGTACGTCGCTATTTCCAATATAAAGGCTATGATGTAAAGTTTGTATCCAACTTTACGGATGTAGACGATAAAATTATTAAGGCTGCCAATGAGCTTGGTGAAGAAGTGCATGAGTTAACAGAGCGCTTTATTGCTGCGTACTTTGAAGATGTTACTGCATTAGGATGCAAAAAGGCAGATGTTCATCCACGCGTTACGGAGCATATGACTGATATCATTCAGTTTATCCAAATCTTAATTGAAAAAGGCTATGCTTATGAGTCAGCAGGTGATGTATATTACCGCACGCGCAAGTTTAATGGCTATGGTAAATTATCACATCAATCAGTGGATGATTTAAAAATTGGTGCACGTATTGAAGCTGGCGAGAAAAAAGATGATGCATTGGATTTTGCTTTATGGAAGGCAGCGAAGCCAGGAGAAATTTTCTGGGAAAGTCCTTGGGGCAATGGCCGTCCTGGGTGGCATATTGAATGTTCTGTAATGGCTCGTGAGCATTTAGGAGATACTATTGATATTCACGCTGGTGGACAGGATTTAACTTTCCCACACCACGAAAATGAAATTGCACAATCAGAAGCTCATAATGATAAAACATTTGCACGTTATTGGATGCATAATGGTTATATTAATATTGATAATGAAAAGATGTCTAAATCTCTTGGGAATTTTATTCTGGTGAATGATATTCGTAAACAAATTGATCCACAAGTACTACGGTTCTTTATGTTATCGGTACATTATCGCCATCCCATTAATTTTGCGAAGGATTTAGTAGAGGCAGCTGCAGCTGGCTTAGAGCGCATTCGTACAGCCTACAACAATGTGAAGCATCGCCTTACGACTACGGTAAGCTTAGGCGATCACTCAGATGAGTGGCTTAATAAAATTACTGAACAAAAAGCGCAATTTGAAGAGGCAATGGATGATGATTTTAATACTGCTAACGGAATTTCGGTATTATTTGAGTTAGCTCGTATTGCTAATATTTATTTAAACGAAACGAATACTTGCAAGAAAGTGCTAGAAACTTTTATTGAAACTTTTGAAGTACTAGGTGACGTCTTAGGTATTAAATTTGCAAAAGAAGAGGAATTATTAGACGAAGAAATTGATGCATTACTACAAGAACGTGTAGAGGCACGTAAAAATCGTGATTTTGCTCGTTCTGATGAGATTCGTGACCATTTGCAAGCCCAAGGTATCATTTTAGAAGATACGCGACAAGGAACTAGATGGAAACGAGGGTAATTAAGTTGGATAAACTTCGCAATGAAGATGTTAAGCAATTAAATGCGTTGGCGTTAGCCTATATGGGTGACGCCGTATTGGAGCAAAAGATACGAGAACACTTACTACGTTCAGGTCGAGTTAAACCGAATACACTTCATCGAGAGGCAACACGTTACGTTTCGGCAAAAGCACAATCTATGATTGTTCATCGTATGATGGATGAAAATTATTTAACAGAGGAGGAGTTGGCAGTGTTCCGCCGTGGACGTAATGCCAAGTCCGGCTCTGTACCAAAAAATACAGATGTTCAAACTTATCGAAATAGCTCAGGCTTTGAGGCGGTACTTGGTAGTTTATATTTATTAAATGAACTTGAACGCGTCTATGAAATCATTGCATATGCTATTCAAATCATCGAGGAATCGAAAGGAGTGTAGAATTATAATGACAGAACAAAATGGAGAAATTATTGCAGGTAAAAACCCAGTGTTAGAAGCACTTCGTTCAGGACGCGATATGAATAAAGTATGGATTGCAGAGGGTGTAAAAAAATCGGGTGTCAACGAACTGCTAGATTTAGCTAGAGAACGCGGAGTGATCGTTCAGTTTGTTCCGAAAAAGAAAGTCGATCAATTATCAAGTGCAAATCATCAAGGGATTGTTGCTTCTGTTGCAGCTTATCAGTATGCTGAACTAGAGGATTTATTTGCTGCAGCCGCAAAAAAACAAGAGGATCCTTTTTTCTTAATCTTAGATGAGCTTGAAGATCCACATAATCTAGGTTCTATTATGAGAACAGCTGATGCAATAGGAGCACACGGTATTATTATTCCTAAGCGCCGTTCAGTGAGTTTAACAGCTGTCGTGGCGAAAGCATCAACAGGCGCTATTGAACACGTTCCTGTAGTCCGTGTAAACAATTTAGCTCAAACAGTAGATGAACTAAAAGAACGAGGTGTATGGATTGCTGGTACAGATGCAAAGGGCTCTGTAGACTATCGAAAAATGGATGCAACATTACCATTGGCTATCATTATCGGTAGTGAAGGTAAGGGAATGGGGCGTTTATTAAAAGAGAAATGTGACTTCTTGTATCATTTACCGATGGTGGGACATGTGACATCATTGAACGCCTCAGTAGCTGCAGCGCTATTAATGTACGAAGTGTATCGTAAACGTCAAGAAGCGATTGAGTAACAATGAAAAACATTTTGCTAGTAGATGGCTATAATATGATTGGGTCCTGGAAAGAGCTTCGACCATTGCGGGATACAAATTTTGAGGATGCTCGCAAAAGGTTGATAGAACTTATGGCTGAATATAAAGCAGCTATGGGTTGGCGCGTAATTATTGTTTTTGACGCACATCTAGTTCCAGGCGTAGAGCAATCTTATTTAGAAAGTGATGTTGAAGTCATTTATACTCGGAAAAATGAAACGGCAGATGAACGTATTGAAAAAATGACGCATGAACTTAAGGCTAGAAATGTACAAATACACGTAGCAACTTCCGATATGGCAGAGCAAAGTGTTATTTTTGGTAATGGAGCCTTGAGAAAATCAGCTAGAGAACTAGAAATAGATACAAGCATTATCCAGCATAAAATATCGCACGATGTGAAAAGGAAACAAGAAAGTAGACCACCTTCACGTATAGAATTAAAGCCAGATGTGGCGATAGCATTCGAAAAATGGAGACGTGGATTGAAATGATTGATTGACGCATATTTTCCAATTCCGTTATACTGTTCCTAATTATCTGTTGTGGCTGAGGTGATACCATGTTTAAAAATAGCATTGTACAAGTGACACAAGATTTTGAACGATTCAATGATGAAGAACTTATTGAAATGGTGCATCAAGGTAATACAGATGCGTTGGATTATTTAATTACGAAATACCGTTTGTTAGTTAGAGCGAAGGCAAGATCCTATTTCTTAATTGGTGCTGATAAGGAAGATATCGTGCAAGAGGGCATGATCGGTTTGTATAAAGCGATTCGTGATTTTAAAGGGGATAAGCTTGCTTCTTTCCGAGCTTTTGCTGAGTTATGTATTACAAGGCAAATTATTACTGCTATTAAAACGGCTACTAGGCAAAAGCATATACCTCTTAACTCTTATATTTCTTTGGACAAGCCCATTTTTGATGAAGAATCAGACCGAACGCTCATGGATGTTTTAACAGGCGCTATCATGGATGATCCAGAAGAATTAATAATTCATAGAGAAGAGTTTGGTTATTTAGAAGAGAAAATGAGTGAGATTTTAAGTGAACTAGAGTTACAGGTTTTAGCTCTATATCTAGATGGCCGATCGTATCATGAAATTTCTGCAAAATTAAATCGTCATGTTAAATCGATTGATAATGCTTTGCAGCGAGTGAAGCGTAAATTAGAGCGACATTTAGTCCTTGAGGAAATGTCTTAGAGGGCAGAGGCATTATTGACATTGACAAATATAGGTGTTAGTCTTAAAAAGACAAAGTGCCGAAAAAGGTGAGTATATGGCAAAAAAAGTCGTGCTAAATTGCGAGAAATGTGGATCGAGAAATTACACGTTCCCGGCTAAAGAAGGCTCCACTGTACGCCTCGAATTAAAAAAATTTTGCTCGCATTGCAATGAACATACAGTGCATAAACAAACGCTATAAAATGATATGTAAATAGACAGATTGATTGATTCGGAGGTTAAGCTAGAATGGGCAAGATCAAAGGCTTTTTCAGTGATGTAATGTCAGAAATGCGCAAAACAAGCTGGCCAAAAGGTAAAGAGTTGACTAAATATACAGTCGTTGTTATTTCAACTGTTGTCGTTATGGCTTTATTTTTTGTGTTAGTTGACTTAGGTATTTCATCATTATTCCGCTGGTACTTAGATTTATAATTTAGTAAATAGCATGTTAATACTTATGAAATAGCCCGTCCAATGCAATAACGGGTTTTTTCGTTTGTTTTACCTTCATTCAGCAGACAATTCCATCTTTATGGGCGAGTGATATGGGTGAAGTGAATGGCAGTAAGATAATCTCATTATGATAAGTATGATAGTAGCAATAGATGACTATGCTAGTTTCGATACATATCATCAGGCTTTCTTAATAGGGAAGGGCTATGTCTACATGAGATGTTTGTGAAAAGAGTAAGAAATGCATCTAGCATATCGCGATTCATTTTCACTTTTATTTGTAAGGGAGGGACGGACGAGGAGTCCTAGTAGTTATGGAGAAAAATTGGTATGTTGTTCATACGTATTCAGGGTATGAGAACCGAGTAAAAGCAAACCTAGAGAAACGTGTAGAAACAATGGGAATGCAAGATAAAATCTTCCGAGTGATTGTTCCTGAACACGAGGAAACAGAAATGAAGGATGGGAAAAAGCGTACAATGATGCGTAAAGTTTTCCCAGGTTATGTATTAGTAGAGCTTATTATGACAGATGATTCTTGGTATGTAGTGCGTAATACGCCGGGTGTAACAGGATTTATCGGGTCATCTGGTGGAGGAGCAAAACCAACACCTTTACTACCAGAAGAGGCGGATCGTCTACTACAGCAAATGGGCATGACTGATAAAGTTGTCGAAGTAGATATCTCTATTGGTGAAGCGGTTGAAGTATTAGAAGGGCCATTCGCTCATTTCCAAGGACGTGTTGAAGAAATTGACACAGAAAAAGGAAAAGTGAAAGTGTCTGTTGATATGTTTGGTCGCGAAACAATTATGGAGCTAGACTTCGAACAAATTCAAAAATTATAGTACAATTACTAGAACTGTGACATGCCAATTGGTAGATGTTTCGCAGATTTTGTTAATTACCACTTGCTTAAAAAAATTAAAAGTGGTATCATTTCATAGGTCAGACTGTCATACTTTTGTTTGACGTCTGTAATGATAATTTTAATGTTATCGGCACTTAGCTGACAGACAGATATTGAGTGGGAGGGGCAACCCAATTACCACATCACGGACTTAAGGAGGTGTGTCTCGTGGCTAAAAAAGTTATTAAAGTTGTAAAACTTCAAATCCCTGCTGGTAAAGCTAACCCAGCTCCACCGGTTGGTCCTGCATTAGGTCAAGCGGGTGTGAACATCATGGGATTCTGTAAAGAATTCAACGCGCGTACTGCTGATCAAGCTGGTCTTATTATTCCAGTTGAAATTTCAGTATTCGAGGACCGTTCTTTCACTTTCATTACAAAAACTCCACCTGCAGCGGTTCTACTTAAAGTAGCAGCTGGTATCCAATCTGGATCTGGTGAACCAAATCGTAAAAAAGTGGCAACGGTTAAACGTGATAAAGTTCGCGAAATCGCTGAAACTAAAATGCCAGACCTTAACGCTGCTTCAGTAGAAGCTGCTATGTTAATGGTAGAAGGTACTGCACGAAGCATGGGTATTGTTATCGAAGACTAATCCCAGTTACTTGATGTTTTGTTTTTTGGAAGGTTGCGAAGTTTCTTTGTGAACACGCAACCTTTATTCGTGGGAGGTAAAATCCGCTATAACCACAATCAAGGAGGAAATATATAATGGCTAAAAAAGGTAAAAAACTGCAAGATGCAGCTAAATTAATTGATCGTAACTCACTATACAATGCACAAGAAGCAATCGAACTTGCTCAAAAAACTAGCACAGTAAACTTCGACGCTACTGTAGAAGTTGCTTTTCGCTTAGGTATTGATACACGTAAAAACGACCAACAAATCCGTGGTGCAGTAGTGCTACCAAACGGTACTGGTAAAACTCAACGCGTATTAGTATTCGCAAAAGGTGAAAAACTTAAAGAAGCAGAAGCTGCTGGTGCTGACTATGTAGGTGATGCAGAGTACATCCAAAAAATCCAACAAGGTTGGTTTGATTTCGATGTAATCGTAGCAACTCCTGACATGATGGGTGAAGTTGGTAAACTTGGTCGTGTATTAGGACCTAAAGGCTTAATGCCAAACCCTAAAACTGGTACAGTTACTTTCGATGTAACAAAAGCTATCGAAGAAATCAAAGCTGGTAAAGTAGAATACCGTGCTGATAAAGCTGGTATCATCCACGCTCCTATCGGTAAAGTTTCTTTCTCTGCAGAAAAATTAGTAGAAAACTTCCTAGCTGTATTTGATGTAGTTCAAAAAGCAAAACCTGCTGCAGCTAAAGGTACTTACATGAAATCTGTAAATATTACAACTACAATGGGTCCAGCTGTTAAAATTGACGCTGCTAACGTAGTAGTAAAATAATTTAAATATATATATATTGACAACGGCAGTGGTTATATGATATAATCATTGCTGTTGTGAATTATCCATTTGTACCGTAGACAGTAGGAGTGACTTGTCACTTAATGTTCCTACCGAGGACATCGGAATTCAGATTCTTATTTAAAGATGATGACTTTCAGCCTCTGTGTCTATTTGACGTAGGGGCTTTTCTTTTGTCGGTATAAATGACCCATTCTAATAGGAGGTGTCATCATGAGCAAAGCAATCGAAAACAAACAAGTACAAGTTCAAGAGATTACTGAGAAATTCCAAAGCGCTTCTTCTGTAGTAGTAGTGGATTACCGTGGTCTTAATGTTGCACAAGTAACAGAGCTTCGTAAACAACTTCGTGAAGCTGGCGTTGAGTTCAAAGTATACAAAAACACTTTAACTCGTCGTGCTGCTGAAGCTGCTGGTCTTGCGGGAATCAACGACGTATTAGTTGGTCCTAACGCAATTGCGTTCTCAAATGAAGATGTTGTAGCGCCTGCTAAAATCATCAACGAGTTCGCTAAGAAAAACGAAGCTTTAGAAATTAAAGCTGGTATTATCGAAGGTACAATCTCTTCTGTTGAAGATGTTAAAGCACTTGCAGAACTTCCATCACGCGAAGGTCTACTTTCTATGCTTTTATCTGTACTTCAAGCTCCAGTGCGTAACTTCGCACTTGCAACAAAAGCTGTTGCAGAACAAAAAGAAGAACAAGGCGCGTAATTTAATACGTCCAAAAACTTCCGCGGCCTGACCGCAAAAAAATAAAACATTATCCAATTAGGAGGAAATTATAATGAACAAAGAGCAAATCTTAGAAGCTATCAAAGCTATGACAGTTCTTGAATTAAACGATTTAGTAAAAGCTATCGAAGAAGAATTCGGTGTAACAGCTGCTGCTCCTGTAGCAGTAGTTGCTGGCGGTGCTGCTGCAGCTGAAGAGAAAACAGAATTCGACGTAGTATTAGCATCTGCTGGTGCAGAAAAAATTAAAGTAATCAAAGTGGTTCGCGAAATCACTGGTTTAGGTCTTAAAGAAGCTAAAGAAGTAGTAGATAACGCTCCTAAAGCTCTTAAAGAAGGCGTTTCTAAAGATGAAGCTGAACAAATCAAAACTAAACTTGAAGAAGTTGGCGCATCTGTAGAAGTTAAGTAATCTCGCGTTACTTTTAAACAAAAGGAAAGCTCGTCATATTGGCGAGCTTTTTTCTTCATTCTGAGGAGGCGTGAAAATGTCAGATCACTATTATACAAGTAATCCTCAAACTGAGAGTAAACCTCGTCACTGGACATTCAAATTACTAGGGCATACGTTTTCATTTGAAACGGATGCAGGTGTATTTAGTAAAAGCGAAGTAGATTTTGGATCCCGTGTTTTAATAGACGCTTTTCAAATGCCTAATATTGATGGTGCGATTTTTGATATAGGTTGTGGTTATGGGCCGATAGGATTATCCATAGCCAAAGCAAATCCAGACCGTACCGTCTGTATGATGGATATAAATGAACGTGCAGTTGCGCTTTCGCAAAAAAATGCGCAAGTGAACGGTGTTCAAAATGTGCGAATATTTGTGAGTGACGGCCTATCGATGGTTGATAAAGATATAGAAGCAGCAGCTATCTTAACGAATCCACCAATTCGTGCAGGGAAGGAAACGATTTTCCGCTTTTACGATGGAGCTTATGATAGACTAGTGTCATCTGGAGAGCTTTGGGTAGTGATTCAGAAGAAACAAGGAGCGCCATCGACAGTAAGTTACCTAGAAGGTAAATTTTCCGAAGTCGATGTTGTAGAGAAGAAAAAAGGATACTGGATAGTACGTGCAAAAAAATAAATGAAATATGTATAATTTATTGACTTGACAAATCGGCTATGATAATATGATAAAATGCAAAAATATTATTTTGAGGTCGTATGCCCTTTTTGTATAGAATTGTTTTAATATGGGTATACTTGCCAAGATAAGTTTAGTTAACCGAAAATGAGATCTTTTTGAAGACTCGTTTTCTTTTTGTCTTTCGAAATCATACACTATTTGTATGATTTTGCAAAGACCTAATATCGCTTTATTGAGGGGTGAATGAGTTGACAGGTCAACTAGTTCAGTACGGACAACACCGCCAGCGTAGAAGCTTTGCGCGTATTAAAGAGGTGCTTGAGCTTCCAAATCTGATTGAGATTCAAACGGCGTCTTACGAGTGGTTCCTTGAAGAAGGTTTACGTGAAATGTTCCGTGACATTTCGCCGATCGAGGACTTTACAGGTAATCTTTCATTAGAATTCATCGATTATTCATTAGGTGATCCTAAATATGATGTTGATGAGTGTAAAGAGCGAGATGTTACTTACGCAGCTCCATTACGCGTGAAAGTACGTCTTTACAACAAAGAAACAGACGAAGTGAAAGAACAAGATGTCTTTATGGGTGACTTCCCATTAATGACTGAAACAGGTACGTTCATTATCAATGGTGCTGAACGTGTTATCGTTTCACAATTAGTTCGTTCACCAAGTGTGTATTTCCATGATAAAACGGATAAGAACGGTAAAAAAGGTTTTGGAGCTACAGTGATTCCAAACCGTGGTGCATGGTTAGAGTATGAAACGGATGCAAAAGATGTAGTTTATGTACGTATCGATCGTACTCGTAAGTTACCAGTAACTGTATTACTTCGTGCATTAGGTTTTGGCTCAGACCAAGAAATTATCGATATTATCGGTGATAACGAGTATTTACGTAATACGTTAGAAAAAGATAACTCTGAAAGTACTGAAAAAGCACTTTTAGAAATCTACGAGCGTTTACGTCCAGGTGAGCCACCAACAGTTGAAAGTGCGAAAAGTTTATTATACTCTCGTTTCTTCGACGCAAAACGCTATGATTTAGCGAATGTTGGACGCTACAAAATGAATAAAAAGCTTCATATTAAAAATCGTTTATTCAACCAAACGATTGCTGAAACGCTTGTAGATCCAGAAACAGGCGAAATTTTAGTAGAGAAAGGTACAGTGCTTGATCGCCGTACTTTAGATAAAATCCTACCTTACCTAGAAGATTCTTCGAAAGGTATTGGTTTCCGTACTTTATCACAAGTTGGTGGAGTACTTGAGGATGATGTAACAATCCAATCTATTAAAATTTATGCACCCAAAGATGAAGCACAAAAAGAAATTAATATCATTAGTAATGCCTATATCGATGAAGAAGTGAAGAATATTACACCTGCTGACGTACTGTCTTCAGTAAGCTATTTCTTCAACCTGCTTTATCAAGTAGGAGCAACAGATGATATTGACCATTTAGGTAACCGTCGTCTACGTTCTGTAGGTGAGTTACTGCAAAACCAATTCCGTATCGGTTTGTCTCGTATGGAACGTGTAGTACGTGAGCGTATGTCTATTAACGACACAGCGGCTATCGTACCACAACAATTAATTAATATCCGTCCAGTAATTGCGTCAATTAAAGAGTTCTTCGGAAGCTCTCAATTATCACAATTCATGGACCAAACAAACCCATTAGCAGAATTAACGCATAAGCGTCGATTATCTGCATTAGGGCCTGGTGGTTTAACACGTGAGCGTGCTGGTTTCGAAGTACGTGACGTTCACTACTCTCACTATGGTCGTATGTGTCCAATCGAGACACCAGAGGGTCCAAACATTGGTTTAATCAACTCATTATCTTCTTTCGCTAAAGTAAATAAATTTGGTTTCATCGAAACGCCTTACCGTCGTATTGATCACGAAACAGGTCAAGTAACGGAACAAATTGATTACCTAACAGCTGATGAAGAAGATAACTACTACGTAGCACAAGCAAACTCACTATTAAATCCAGATGGCAGTTTTGCAAAGGACGAAGTAGTAGGTCGTTTCCGTGGTGATAACACAGTATTCAATAAAGCTCAAATGGACTACATGGACGTATCTCCTAAACAAGTAGTTTCTGCAGCGACTGCGTGTATCCCATTCTTAGAAAACGATGACTCTAACCGTGCACTTATGGGTGCAAACATGCAACGTCAAGCAGTTCCACTTCTTAACCCAGAAGCACCATTCGTTGGTACAGGTATGGAACATGTGGATGCACGTGATTCTGGTGCAGCTGTAGTAGCGAAGTATGATGGTATTGTTGAGCACGTTGAGGCTCGCTCTATCCATGTTCGCCGCATTGAAGTTGTAGATGGCAAAGAGGTTAAAGGCGATTTAACAAAATATAAATTACAAAAATTCATTCGTTCAAACCAAGGTACTTCATATAACCAACGTCCACTTGTAAAAGTTGGCGAACGCGTGAAGCCTCGCGATATTTTAGCAGATGGTCCATCAATGGAAAAAGGCGAATTAGCTCTTGGACGTAACGTACTTGTTGCATTCATGACTTGGAACGGCTTTAACTATGAGGATGCTGTTATTATGAGTGAGCGCCTTGTAAAAGATGATGTTTATACATCTGTTCATATTGAAGAATATGAGTCAGAGTCTCGTGATACAAAGCTTGGACCTGAAGAAATCACTCGTGATATTCCAAATGTCGGTGAAGATGCACTTCGTAACCTAGACGAACGTGGTATTATCCGTATCGGTGCGGAAGTACGCGATGGTGATATTCTTGTAGGGAAAGTAACGCCTAAAGGAGTTACAGAATTAACGGCTGAAGAGCGTTTATTACATGCTATTTTCGGTGAAAAGGCTCGTGAGGTTCGTGATACATCATTACGTGTACCACACGGTGCTGGCGGTATCATTCTGGATGTTAAAGTATTTAACCGCGAAGATGGCGATGAATTACCACCAGGTGTTAACCAATTAGTTCGTGCTTATATTGTTCAAAAACGTAAAATTCGCGTTGGGGACAAAATGGCCGGACGTCACGGTAACAAAGGGGTTATCTCTCGTATCTTGCCAGAAGAAGATATGCCATTCATGCCAGATGGCACGCCTGTAGATATCATGTTAAATCCACTTGGTGTACCTTCTCGTATGAATATCGGACAAGTTTTAGAATTACACTTAGGTATGGCTTCTCGCTATCTAGGCGTCCACATGGCAACACCAGTATTTGATGGTGCAAATGAAGAAGACGTTTGGGAAACGATGGAAGAAGCAGGGATGAACCGTGATGGTAAAACAATCCTGTATGATGGCCGTTCTGGTGAACCATTTGATAACCGTGTATCTGTTGGGATCATGTATATGATCAAACTTGCTCACATGGTTGACGATAAACTTCACGCGCGTTCAACAGGTCCTTACTCACTTGTTACGCAGCAACCACTTGGTGGTAAAGCGCAATTTGGTGGACAACGTTTTGGTGAGATGGAAGTATGGGCACTTGAAGCATACGGTGCCGCTTATACCCTTCAAGAAATCTTAACAGTTAAATCCGATGACGTTGTTGGTCGTGTAAAAACATATGAAGCCATCGTTAAGGGTGAAAGTGTACCAGAGCCAGGCGTTCCTGAGTCATTCAAAGTATTGATTAAAGAACTTCAATCTCTTGGTATGGACGTTAAGATGCTAACAGTTAATGATGAAGAAGTAGAGCTTCGTGATTTAGACGAGGAAGAAGATCTTCAACCAGCTGATGCACTTAACATCGCACCACAGCCAGATACTCAAGAAGAGCCAGTAGAGTCTTTTGAATAATGGAAACCAACATTCACAATTGTGAATAAGGTCAAACTTATTTTTCAAATTAGCCGGGCAGGATTTAACGCCCTGCCTGGCTTTTTCTTTTAATAAATCATTCTATTTCTAATCCTTTGTCAAAGAGGAAATTCTTTGCAAACGATTATCGAGCTGCGTAAAGAGTCTTTATAAAGACCTATACTAGAGGGAGGTAGGCTCCTTGATAGACGTTAATGAATTTGAATATATGAAAATTGGTTTAGCATCCCCTGACAAGATTCGCTCTTGGTCATATGGTGAGGTTAAAAAACCTGAAACAATTAACTACCGTACGTTAAAACCAGAAAAAGATGGTTTATTCTGTGAGCGTATTTTTGGGCCAACTAAGGATTGGGAATGTCATTGTGGTAAATATAAACGTGTTCGCTATAAAGGTGTAGTTTGTGACCGCTGTGGTGTTGAAGTAACGCGTGCTAAAGTTCGTCGTGAACGTATGGGTCATATCGAATTAGCTGCACCAGTTTCTCATATCTGGTACTTCAAAGGTATTCCTAGCCGTATGGGTCTAATTTTAGATATGTCACCGCGTGCACTTGAAGAAGTTATTTATTTTGCTTCATACGTTGTGATTGAGGCTGGTGCGACGAATTTAGAAAGCAAACAGTTACTTTCAGAAAAAGAGTACCGTGCATACCGCGAAAAATTCGGAAATACATTCGAAGCTGCAATGGGTGCAGAAGCAATTAAAAAATTATTAGGCAAAATTGACCTAGAGGATGAGACGCATTCTTTAAAAGAAGAGTTAAAATCTGCACAAGGTCAAAGACGTACTCGTGCTATCAAACGTTTAGAGGTTGTTGAATCATTCCGTAACTCAGGTAACTCACCTGAATGGATGATTTTAGATGTACTTCCTGTAATTCCACCTGAGCTTCGTCCAATGGTGCAATTAGATGGTGGACGTTTTGCAACTTCAGATTTAAACGATTTATACCGTCGTGTTATCAACCGTAATAACCGTTTAAAACGTTTATTAGATTTAGGTGCTCCAAGCATCATCGTACAAAACGAAAAACGTATGTTACAAGAAGCTGTTGACGCGTTAATTGATAATGGTCGTCGCGGACGTCCTGTAACAGGTCCTGGTAACCGTCCACTAAAATCACTTTCACATATGTTGAAAGGTAAACAAGGTCGTTTCCGTCAAAATCTACTTGGTAAGCGTGTTGACTATTCTGGTCGTTCCGTTATCGTAGTAGGTCCAAACTTAAAAATGTACCAATGTGGTCTACCTAAAGAAATGGCTATTGAATTATTCAAGCCGTTCGTTATGAAGGAACTAGTAGAACGTGGTCTTGCTCATAACATTAAATCTGCTAAGCGAAAAATCGAACGTTTAAACAACGACGTTTGGGATGTATTAGAAGATGTTATCCGTGAGCATCCAGTATTACTTAACCGTGCACCAACGCTACACCGTCTTGGTATTCAAGCATTTGAACCAACACTAGTAGAAGGTCGTGCTATTCGTCTTCACCCATTAGTATGTACAGCATATAACGCTGACTTCGATGGTGACCAAATGGCGGTTCACGTACCATTGTCTGCTGAAGCTCAAGCTGAGGCTCGTCTTCTAATGCTTGCTGCGCAAAACATCCTGAATCCAAAAGACGGTAAACCAGTAGTAACACCTTCGCAAGATATGGTATTAGGAAACTACTACTTAACGCTTGAACGTGAAAATGCACGTGGAGAAGGTACTATTTTCTACGGTCCAAACGAAGTTTTAATCGCATATGATACAGGTCATGTGCATTTGCATACACGTATTGCTATTAAAGCTAGTTCGTTAAATAACCCAACATTCACAGAGGAACAAAATAATATGTTCCTATTAACGACTGTCGGTAAAGTAATCTTTAACGAAATCTTGCCTGAATCATTCCCTTATATCAATGAGCCGACTGATTTTAACTTAGAGCAAGTGACACCAGAAAAATACTTTGCGAAATTAACAATTGACGAAGACACACTAAAAGAGCTTGAATCAGATAGTGCTTATAATAGCCTTGATGAAAAAGGGAAAATTGACGCACAACGTACAGCTGTATTGCGCAAGCATTTTGAATCTGTACCAGTTGTAAATCCATTCCGTAAAAAGTTCTTAGGAAATATCATTGCTGAAGTATTTAAACGTTTCCACATTACTGAAACATCTAAAATGCTTGACCGCATGAAAAACCTTGGATTCAAGTATTCAACACGTGCTGGTATTACTGTAGGTGTATCTGATATCGTCGTATTACCTGATAAAGGTGAAATTTTAGCAGTAGCTCAAGAAAAAGTAGATAAAGTTCAAGCGCAATTCCGCCGTGGTTTCATCACAGAGGATGAGCGTTATGACCGTGTTATCTCAAGCTGGAGTGCTGCCAAAGATGAAATCCAAGCGAAACTGATGAAGTCTCTTGAGAAAACAAACCCAATCTTCATGATGTCTGACTCAGGTGCCCGTGGTAACGCGTCTAACTTTACACAGTTAGCAGGTATGCGTGGTCTGATGGCCAACCCGGCTGGTCGTATCATCGAACTACCAATTAAATCTTCATTCCGTGAAGGTTTAACAGTATTAGAGTACTTCATCTCAACTCACGGTGCTCGTAAAGGTCTTGCCGATACAGCCCTAAAAACTGCCGATTCTGGTTACTTAACACGTCGTCTTGTTGACGTTGCACAGGATGTAATTGTGCGCGAAGATGACTGTGGTACTGACCGTGGTTTAACAATTGGTGCATTAATGGAAGGCACAGAGCTAATCGAGGCTCTAGATGAGCGTATTGTTGGTCGTCATACGAAGAAAACAATCTTACACCCTGAAACTGGTGAAGTGATTTTAAACAAAGATGGTTTAATCGATCAAGATGTGGCTCGAGCAATTATCGAAGCTGGTATTGAAGAAGTGACTATCCGTTCAGCATTTACATGTAATACAAAACATGGCGTATGTAAAAAATGTTACGGCATGAACTTAGCAACAGGTGAAAAGGTTGAGGTAGGAGAGGCAGTTGGTATTATTGCTGCTCAATCAATCGGTGAACCGGGTACACAGTTAACAATGCGTACATTCCATACAGGTGGGGTTGCCGGGGACGATATTACACAAGGTCTTCCACGTATCCAAGAGATCTTTGAAGCACGTAATCCAAAAGGTCAATCTGTTATTTCAGAGATCGCAGGTACTGTTTCAGATATCACAGAAATCCGTGAGGGCTTAAAAGAAATCACTGTTCAAGGTGACGTAGAAACTCGTAAGTATCAAGCGCCTTATAATGCACGTCTAAAAGTTATCGAAGGTGATAATGTAGAGCGTGGTCAGGTTCTAACAGAGGGTTCTATCGATCCAAAACAATTGTTAAAAGTCAAAGACGTTTCAACTGTTCAAGAATATTTATTAAAAGAAGTTCAAAAAGTATACCGTATGCAAGGGGTAGAAATTGGAGATAAACATATCGAAGTAATGGTTCGCCAAATGCTTCGTAAAGTACGTGTAATTGAAGCTGGAGATACAGATTTATTACCAGGTTCATTACTAGATATCCACCAATTTGCAGAGGCTAACGCAGATGCTGTTATGAATGGCAAAAACCCAGCTACTTGTCGTCCTGTAATCCTAGGTATTACAAAAGCTTCTCTTGAAACAGAATCATTCTTATCTGCAGCATCGTTCCAAGAAACAACACGTGTGTTAACAGATGCAGCAATTAAGGGTAAACGTGACGAGCTTCTTGGATTAAAAGAGAACGTAATTATCGGTAAACTTGTTCCTGCAGGTACTGGTATGCAACGTTACCGTCAAATCCGCATCGAAAAAGATGAGCTTGACACAGAAGTCGTTTCTGCTGAATAAACATTAAAAATAGTGCCGAAGAGATGGAATTACGCCATCTCTTCGGACTTTTTAAAGATATTAGTTGACAGTATAAAATGGTAATGATAATATATTGAAGGTTGATAGTTAACTGTCTATACTTCGGAGGATATGAAAATGTCTTATGATAAAGTAAGGACTAGTCAAACAATCATAGGTACAAAGCAAGCAGTAAAAGCAATGCGAGCCGGTTCAGTGAAAGAACTCCTTGTGGCACTTGACGCAGACAATTGGGTAACCGATTTGGCCATATCTTTCGCGAGAGAAATCGGTATACCAGTTATTCTTGTTGAGTCCAAAAAGGAACTGGGCAAGGCCTGTGGAATCCACGTTGGAGCTGCGGTAGTTGCAATTACTGGAGAGTAGTTTTTGTGTATTAAACACAAAGACTTTGTTTTTACCCAAAAAATGAACCACCTGGATGTGTGGTATTAACAAGGAATAAATGAAGGGAGGAAAAATCGATGCCTACAATTAACCAATTAGTACGTAAGCCTCGTCAATCTAAAAGCACGAAATCAAAATCACCAGCGTTAAACAAAGGATATAACTCATTTAAAAAATCTTTAACTGATGTTAAATCTCCTCAAAAACGTGGTGTTTGTACTCGTGTTGGTACAATGACACCTCGTAAACCAAACTCAGCGTTACGTAAATACGCTCGTGTACGTTTAACTAACCAAATTGAGGTTACAGCTTATATCCCAGGTGAAGGCCACAACTTACAAGAGCACAGTGTTGTTCTTATCCGTGGCGGACGCGTAAAAGACTTAGCGGGTGTTCGTTACCATATCGTACGTGGAGCTCTTGATACAGCTGGTGTAAACGGTCGTTTACAATCACGTTCTAAATACGGAACAAAACGCCCTAAAGAAAAAAAATAATTTAACGTTCAATAACGTTATTTAAAACTGAGCCTTATACTAATTGTCACAAATATCGAATCTTGCTAGCAGATTTGATATTTGATTGACGAATATAAAAAGGCTAACTTATAAAATAATCGATATTTATTCGAAAGGAGGAAAACACATGCCTCGTAAAGGTCCTGTTTCCAAACGTGACGTGTTACCAGATCCAATTTATAGTTCAAAACTAGTAACTCGTTTAATCAATAAAATGATGGTTGATGGTAAAAGAGGTACTTCTCAAAAGATTTTATACGGTGCGTTCGAAATTGTTAAAGAACGTTCTGGTGAAAATCCAATTGAAGTATTCGAAGCTGCTCTAAATAACGTAATGCCAGTTCTTGAAGTACGCGCTCGCCGTGTTGGTGGTTCTAACTACCAAGTACCGGTTGAAGTTCGTCCAGAACGTCGTA
The DNA here is from genome assembly GCF_003049525.1 of Lysinibacillus fusiformis. Lineage (GTDB taxonomy): Bacteria > Bacillota > Bacilli > Bacillales_A > Planococcaceae > Lysinibacillus > Lysinibacillus fusiformis. The sequence continues at coordinate 32,647 of NZ_PYWL01000014.1, forward strand.
CAACTTTAGGTCTTCGTTACCTAGTTAACTATGCTCGTCTTCGTGGTGAAAAAACTATGGAAGAGCGTTTAGCTAACGAAATTCTTGATGCTTCTAACAACACTGGTGCATCAGTTAAGAAACGTGAAGATATGCACAAAATGGCAGAAGCGAACAAAGCATTCGCTCACTACCGCTGGTAATATAACCTATGTGTTAACGGATTGGTTAGCACAAGGTCTCTTATACAGTCTTTATCGTCTTTACCCCAATATGGAAGGAGAAATTTCCTATGAAACGCGAATTCTCACTTGAGAATACTCGTAATATTGGGATCATGGCTCACATTGATGCTGGTAAAACAACAACAACTGAGCGTATCCTTTATTACACTGGTAAGATTCACAAAATCGGTGAAACTCATGAAGGCGCTTCTCAAATGGACTGGATGGAGCAAGAGCAAGAACGTGGTATTACAATCACTTCTGCAGCAACAACAGCCCAATGGGCAGGCCATCGTGTAAACATCATCGATACGCCTGGACACGTAGACTTCACTGTAGAAGTAGAACGTTCATTACGCGTACTTGACGGTGCTGTTACAGTACTAGATGCTCAATCTGGTGTTGAGCCTCAAACTGAAACTGTATGGCGTCAAGCTACAACTTATGGTGTTCCACGTATTGTATTCATTAACAAAATGGATAAAACAGGAGCAGACTTCTTATATTCTGTAGGAACTCTACATGATCGTTTACAAGCAAACGCTCACCCTATTCAATTACCAATCGGAGCTGAAGATCAGTTCTCTGCAATCATTGACTTGGTTGAAATGAAAGCTACTTTCTATGGTGACGAAAAAGGTACAGCAGTAACTGAGGGAGAAATTCCTGAAGAATACCGCGCACAAGCTGAAGAATACCGTGAAAAATTAATCGATGCTGTTGCAAGTGTTGATGAAGATATCATGGAAAAATATTTAGAAGGCGAAGAAATTTCTGTTGCGGAACTTAAAGCGGCAATCCGTCGTGCTACAATCGCAGTAGAATTCTACCCAGTAATCTGTGGTACAGCGTTCAAACACAAAGGTGTACGCCCAATGTTAAATGCTGTTATCGATTACTTACCATCTCCAGTAGATGTACCAGCAATCAAAGGTACTTCTGTTGATGGTGACGAAGAGTTAGAACGTAAATCTTCTGATGAAGAGCCATTCTCAGCTCTTGCATTCAAAGTTATGACTGACCCATTCGTAGGTAAATTAACGTTCTTCCGTGTGTACTCTGGAACATTAGATTCAGGTTCATACGTACAAAACTCTTCTAAAGGTAAACGTGAGCGTGTAGGTCGTATCCTACAAATGCACGCTAACTCTCGTGAAGAGATTTCTAAAGTATTCGCTGGGGACATCGCAGCAGCAGTAGGTCTTAAAGATACTACTACTGGTGATACTCTTTGTGACGAGAAAAACCTAGTTATTCTTGAATCAATGGAATTCCCTGAGCCAGTAATTTCTCTTTCTGTAGAACCAAAATCAAAAGCTGACCAAGATAAAATGGGTCAAGCTTTACAAAAACTTCAAGAAGAGGATCCAACTTTCCGTGCTCACACTGACACAGAAACTGGACAAACAATCATCTCAGGTATGGGTGAACTTCACCTTGATATCTTAGTTGACCGTATGCGCCGTGAATTTAAAGTAGAAGCTAACGTAGGTGCTCCAATGGTATCTTACCGTGAAACATTCCGTGGCTCTGCAAAAGTTCAAGGTAAATTCACTCGCCAATCTGGTGGTCGTGGACAATATGGTGACGTAACGATTGAGTTCTCTCCAAATGAAGAAGGTAAAGGCTTTGAATTCGAAAACGCTATCGTTGGTGGTGTAATTCCTCGTGAATACATTCCTGCAGTTGAAGCTGGTCTTCGTGACTCTCTTGACCGCGGTGTAGTAGCTGGTTACCCTCTAATCGATATTAAAGCGAAATTAGTATTCGGTTCTTACCATGACGTTGACTCGAATGAGATGGCGTTCAAAATTGCTGCATCTATGGCTCTTAAAGAAGCATCTAAACAATGTGATGCTGTTATCTTAGAACCAATGATGAAAGTAGAAGTTGTAATTCCAGAAGAATACCTTGGTGATATCATGGGTAACATTACTTCTCGTCGCGGACGCGTTGAGGGTATGGATGCTCGCGGTAACTCACAAGTTGTTCGTGCTATGGTTCCTTTAGCAGAAATGTTTGGTTATGCAACGACTCTTCGTTCTGCAACGCAAGGTCGTGGTGTATTCTCAATGACATTCGATCATTATGAAGAAGTACCAAAATCAATTGCTGCTGAAATCATCAAAAAAAATAAAGGTGAATAATTGAATTTTCATCTTGCATAAAGTATAACTAATTTGTAAGCTATGATTGCAGGATAGGGGATGGGCCCGTTCTCTATCAGCATTCATTCTATAAATTTCAAAAATAAAACATATAATTTTGAGGAGGCAATCTCTAATGGCTAAAGAAAAATTTGACCGTTCTAAAACGCATGCTAACATTGGTACAATCGGACACGTTGACCATGGTAAAACTACTTTAACTGCTGCAATCGCTACAGTTCTTTCTAAAAAAATGGGTGGTACAGCTAAATCATACGCTGACATCGATAACGCTCCTGAAGAAAAAGAGCGTGGTATCACAATCAATACTTCTCACGTAGAATACGAAACAGAAACTCGTCACTATGCACACGTTGACTGCCCAGGACACGCTGACTATGTTAAAAACATGATCACTGGTGCTGCACAAATGGACGGCGGTATCTTAGTAGTATCTGCTGCTGATGGCCCAATGCCACAAACTCGTGAACACATCCTTTTATCTCGTCAAGTAGGTGTTCCATACTTAGTAGTATTCATGAACAAATGTGATATGGTTGATGACGAAGAATTATTAGAATTAGTAGAAATGGAAATCCGTGACCTACTATCTGAATATGACTTCCCAGGTGATGATATTCCTGTAATCAAAGGTTCTGCTCTTAAAGCTCTTGAAGGCGAAGCAGAATGGGAAGAAAAAATCGTTGAATTAATGGACGCTGTAGATTCTTACATCCCAACTCCAGAACGTCAAACTGACAAACCATTCATGATGCCAGTAGAGGACGTATTCTCTATCACTGGTCGTGGTACAGTTGCAACTGGCCGTGTTGAACGTGGTCAAGTTAAAGTTGGTGACGTAATTGAAATCATCGGTATCGCTGAAGAAGCTAAATCTACTACTGTAACAGGTGTAGAAATGTTCCGTAAATTATTAGACTATGCTGAAGCTGGTGACAACATCGGTGCTTTACTTCGTGGTGTTGCTCGTGAAGAAATCCAACGTGGTCAAGTATTAGCTAAACCAGGTTCAATTACTCCACACACTAACTTCAAAGCTGAAGTTTATGTTTTATCAAAAGAAGAGGGTGGCCGTCATACTCCATTCTTCTCTAACTACCGTCCTCAGTTCTACTTCCGTACAACTGACGTAACAGGTATCTGTAACTTACCAGAAGGCGTTGAAATGGTAATGCCTGGTGATAACATCGAAATGACAGTTGAACTTATCGCTCCAATCGCTCTTGAAGAAGGTACTAAATTCTCTATCCGTGAGGGTGGCCGTACTGTAGGCGCTGGCGTAGTTGCTTCTATCCAAAAATAATTTTAGCTTTCGCTAATAGTCAAACCAATCTGTAGGGACGCTTACAGATTGGTTTTTTATGTTAAAATAAAAGTAATTAAGCTTTTAATTAGTGTATGAATACATAACAGCCAGCATGTCATCTAGGTTAAATAATTAAGCAGAAAGGGATTTGAATATGGAGATGAAAATTTTACTGATAGAAGATGATCCGTCGATATTTAGTATGATTGAAGAACGTTTTGCACAATGGTCATTACAAGTTGTTGGACCTAAAAATTTTCAAAAGGTGATGGATGATTTTATAGAAGTGAAGCCACATCTTGTGCTAATTGATATTCAGTTGCCTGCCTATGATGGCTTTCATTGGTGTCGAGAAATTCGTCATCTCTCCAATGTGCCAATCCTTTTTCTATCCTCGCGAGATCATCCAATGGATATGGTGATGGCCATGCAAATGGGAGCAGATGATTTTATACAAAAACCCTTTCATATGGAAGTATTACTCGCTAAAGCACAGGCTATTTTACGAAGAACATATGACTATGTTGAAGCAAAGATGGATGTTACACGCTTTAACGAAGCCGTTATTGATTATGCAAGGAGTGAAATTATGTGTGATGGAGCTATAGCTTCCTTAACAAAAAATGAACTCTTTATATTGCGCATTTTAGTGGAACAGGCTAATCATATCGTCTCAAGAGATGAATTAATGCGAAAACTGTGGGATGATGAACGTTTTGTAAACGATAATACTTTATCGGTGAATGTTAACCGTTTACGTGCAAAGCTAGAGGATATTGGCCTACATGAAGTGATTCTAACCAAAAAAGGACTTGGCTATATAGCAGTAACCCAAGGGACGTGAACTAATTTGTTACTATTATTTATAAAAGAGCGCTTTGCATGGATCGGTTTTTTTGCATTTATAATGGTACTATTAAACGTGCTATTTTCTTTAGATGTTGGTTTAAATAGTGTGTCTATTTGGTATGTAAATGTTAGTTTGCTTGTTAGTTTCGCACTCTTTTTCGTATGGCGCTTTATCGCTGAAGTTGGGAAATTAAATGATTTCCTGGGAAATATGGATAGTCATCTTGATGAAGCCCATAAAAGTAGCTTATCATTATCACCTTTTCAAGAAGTGGGCTTTCGAAAAATGGAGGATGTCTTTCATGAAAAGAATATGGAATTGAATCAGGCCAAAGTGCAGCTCCAAGAGTATTCAGATGAGTTGCTGGCATGGGTTCATGAAGTAAAAGGACCTTTAACAACTATTAATCTAATGTTAGACCATGTGGAGGATTTATCCACACGTCGAAAATTAGAAAATGAATGGTTAAGACTACATCTGTTAGTCGATCAACAGCTGCACCAAACTAGACTTACTTCTATAGAAAAGGACAATTATTTAACTGAAATTGAGTTGAAACCAATTGTTTATAAAGAGATTCGAGCTATGCAAGCCTGGTGTATAGAAAAGGGAATTGGTTTTGAAGTAGATGAACTGACTGAAAAGGTGATGACAGATGGTAAATGGCTAGCATTTATTGTACGTCAAATTCTCTCGAACGCCATAAAATATAGTTCAGCCAATTCAGAGGTAACGATTTTTACTGAACTTGACCCAGCAGGTGCGACTTTATTACATATTAAAGATATGGGTGTTGGTATACCTTCGGAGGATTTACCTAGAATTTTTCAAAAGTCATATACAGGTAACGTAGGGAGAGAATCTACTCAGTCTACTGGTATGGGTCTTTACTTAGCATATAATGTGGCGCAAAAAATAGGTATCCGTATAAATGTTCAATCGAATGTAGGTGAGGGTTCATTATTTACGCTACGGTTCCCATTACAAAATGAATATGTCAAACTAACAGGTAGATGACGAAAATGTCACCTACCTTTTTATATTGTCATGTAAAACGCACGAATGAATAGGTGCAACAGGGTACACTTGGAATATAGAGAGGGGCGTTTATCAGTGACAGTGTTAATTGGTCGTAAAATAAAAAAAGTTTATGGAAAGAAATCAACGGCTCAGGAAGTGTTAAAGGGTATTGATTTGAAAGTAAGTAAAGGTGAATTTGTAGGTATTATGGGACCTTCTGGATCAGGAAAAACAACACTTTTAAATGTCTTATGTTCAATCGACTTTGCAACAGAAGGAGTCATTGAAATAAACGGTCATAATTTAAGGGGAATGAAGGAAAAGGCTTTGGCCAACTTCCGTAGAGAGCAATTAGGTTTCATATTTCAAGATTATAATTTATTAGATACATTAACTGTAAAGGAAAATATTCTTCTCCCCTTAGCAATCAGTAAATTGCCTAGAGCAGTTGCTGAAAGCCGTGTAAAAGAGCTAACATCCTTACTAGGCATAACAGAAATTTTAAATAAATACCCCAATGAAATATCCGGAGGGCAAAAACAGCGTACTTCCGCTGCGCGTGCACTTATTACAAATCCATCATTGGTATTTGCAGATGAGCCTACTGGTGCATTAGATTCCAAATCAGCAACAGCCTTGCTTCAAAATCTACAAAATATTAATGAGACAAAAGAAGCGACAATCATGATGGTTACGCATGATGCAGTAGCTGCAAGTTTCTGTACACGTGTTTTATTTTTAAAGGATGGTCTTATTTATAGTGAGCTTTATAAAGGGGATAAATCAAGACAGGCTTTTTTCCAGGAAATCATGCATACGCAAAGTGTGCTAGGCGGTGATGGTTATGAGTCTTAGTAAGCTAGTGTTAAGAAGCATGAAGAAAAATATGAAGCACTACTATTTATATTTCTTTGCGCTTATTTTTAGCGTTACTTTATATTTTTCCTTTGTAACATTACAAAATAATTCTGCAGTATGGGATGCTGTTCAAATGAGTGGAACGGCGACAGCTGGATTTAAAGCAGCAACTTATATTTTATATTTTATCGTCTTGTTCTTCGTCTTGTACGCCAATCATTTATTTATGAAGCGTCGTAGTAAGGAAATAGGCTTGTACCAATTGATTGGCATGACCAAGGGATTGATTGTACGCCTATTAGCAATCGAAAATATTCTACTATTTGTAGGAGCTGTAATTTTAGGTATGCTGGCCGGTTTCTTTAGTTCACGTGTGTTTGCAATGATTTTATTGCGTGTACTTGAGAAAGAAGCTCTTGTAACCATGACATTTAGTACGCAGGCATTACAGCAATCCATGATTGTATTTACTATACTTTTGTTGATTGTCCTTATACAAATGGCCTGGATGATCCATCGCGTTTCTTTACTATCACTATTTACCGCAGCTAAACAAGCAGATGAACGTGTAAGACGTTTTAGTGCATTACAAATGGCCATAGGCTTTATGGGGCTAGTTTTAATTGTTTATGGCTACTATGCTTCAACAAAGCTGTTTGATATTGAATCAGCCGGTAACCTATTTATTAATATGATTATTATTCTAGCTACTACAATTGGTGGAACATTTCTGGTCTTTCGATTCTCTGTAGCGTTTATTATGAACACAATTCGCTTAAAGAAAAAAGGGCATCTTTCCATTCAGGATGTATTGGCATTAACGCCTATTATGCATCGTATGAAGAGCAATGCTAAGTCATTAACGCTTATAACCGTATTAACAGGTGTATCACTAGGTGTGACGACATTATCCTATATCTCCTACTATTCCTCAGAAGCATCAGCATATAGCCAAGTACCAGGTGATTTTATCTTGCTAGAAGAGCAGGGGATGTCTTTCTTACATGCGTTAGAGGAAAATAACATAGTCTACGATAAGATAGATTATCGTTTGCAGGGAGTAACAGCTTCCGTAGGACAATTAATGTCTAAAAAGCAGCAGGATAATCCTTTATATGATATGGAAGGAACAATTTATACGATTCCACTTTCTGATTACAAGAAGAGTGTTCCTGAAGCCTCGCTATCAGGAAATGAAGTGATTTTAACAAACTATGGCGGGTATATGGCTGAGATGTTCCCATTAGAGAAAGATCGTGATGTAGTAGTTTCTGCAGGGGAGCTTGAAGAAACTTTTCATGTTGTAGATGTACACGATAAAAGTATTATTAGTGGTATTGTTACAGCTGGAGGTGGCGGGCCCATCTTTGTTATAACAGATGACATGTTTAAAAGTCTAACTACGCAATCAGAGCATTACCCTTGGCATCAACAATCATCTATTACTATTAATTCAAAAGAAGACTTAGTAATGGCAGAAAAATTATATGTACAGACAAATGCCGGGGTGATTATAACTAAAGATCATGAAGGTAAAACACAGCAATATACTCAATCTTCATATGAAGAGAAGCGTAAAGATAATATTGAATCATTAGGTCTCACTATTTTTACAACTGCCTTTTTAGGATTAGCCTTCTTAATGACAACTGGTAGCATTCTGTACTTCAAACAAATGTCTGAGGCAGAGGAAGAGCGTGGTTCCTATACAATCCTCAGAAAAATTGGCTTTGCAGAAAAAGATATTATGAGAGGCATATATATGAAACAAGCCTTTAATTTTGGAGTCCCTTTAATAATTGGACTATTGCATAGTTATTTTGCTGTTAAATCAGGATGGTTTTTATTTGGTACAGAGTTAACGGCACCCTTGTGGATTGCAATGTGCTGTTATATAGCGTTGTATACGATTTTTGCCATTCTGTCGGTAGGCTATTATAAAAAAGTCGTTCGAGAATCATTGTAACAATTAAATAAGTAAAACTTAGAAACAGTGTGATGCTAAATAGATCATACTGTTTTTTTTATTGCTTCGAACGATGAAAAACCTTGACTTTCAATTATCAGAATAATAATCTTTAACATGTTAGTAATTTAGTGTATGAAAGTGAGTGTAACAATGAATGCAGTAATAGTGGCGGTAGCCGTTATGTTAATATTAAGCCTACTTCGCATCAATGTCGTTCTTTCTTTAGTGCTAGGAGCGTTTGTAGGCGGTCTTACAAGCGGAATGAGCATTGAGGCAACAGTAGAATCATTTACAGAAGGGTTAGGGGCAGGTGCAACGATAGCATTAAGCTATGGCTTACTTGGCGCCTTTGCCATCGCCATTGCCAAAACAGGGATACCTGAATTGATGATTACAGGGATGCTAAAGATTTTAAATAGTGAAAGCAATCGCAAAGGTTTAGTAAAGGTCTTAATTTTTTTCCTTATTTTCTTGATGTCCATTTTATCTCAAAATGTCATACCTATTCATATCGCCTTTATTCCACTATTGATTCCTCCTGTTTTAAAAATTTTAAATATGCTAGAGGTCGATCGACGTCTAGTGGCAACCTTAATTGCAGTGGGCTTAATCGGTACTTATAGCTTTGTACCAGCTGGCTTTGGAGCGATCTTTCAAGATATCGTTGCTACACAGGTGTCTGAGGCTGGGATGGTAGTATCCTCACGTGATGTTCCTGTGGCAATGGCGATTCCAGTGCTAGGTATGTTGGTTGGATTATTTACAGCCTTTATTGTATATCGTAAGCCAAGGCATTATAAAAATAATGAAATAGAGGCTGATTCTCTTCATGTTAATGTCAGCAAATTTGTGATGTTTTCCACAGCCTTTGCATTAGTCGTATCATTATGTGCTCAAGTGTTAACAGATTCTATGATTGTTGGTTCCTTTGCAGGTATTATGGTTATGTATTTTACAGGGGCGCTGAAATGGAAAGAGGCAGATGACATTCTATCCGAAGGAATGAAGATGATGGCCTTTATAGGATTTGTTATGATTGCCGCAAATGGCTTTGCTGCGGTCATTAATGCTACTGGACATGTGGATAGCTTAATTACAAGCTCTATAACTATTTTAAAAGGAAATAGAAGTTTAGCGGTATTTATTATGTTAGTCATAGGATTAGTTGTGACAATGGGGATTGGTTCTTCCTTTGCAACAGTGCCAATTATCGCGACACTATTTGTTCCTCTTGCACAAGGGTTAGGAATGAGCCCATTAGCGATCCTCTGTTTAATAGGTACAGCAGGAGCTTTAGGCGACGCAGGCTCTCCAGCATCAGATTCTACATTAGGTCCAACAGCAGGATTAAATGTAGATGGACAACATCATCATATTTGGGACACCTGTGTTCCTACTTTTATATTCATTAACATTCCACTAATTCTATTTGGTTGGATTGCATGTGTGTTCTTTCTATAGAAGTAAGAAGGGGTACTAAAGGGGTACTACTATTTAAAAAGACTTCATAAGTTATTTGAAATGTTCGACATTGTTGCTTGATAACCTTAGGTGTTGCAATATGTAGTGAAATTTTATATACTAATAAACGGCTTAACAAAGCGAAGTAATAGTAGTACTAAGAATATCTGCAACATTTAAAAGAATTTAGCGAAAAGACTTGCTTATTCTTTTTTTATTGTATATAATGTTGAATGTTGGTCTTTGACTGCGATGAAGCGAGAGGTTGCCGACACACCCGGCCGCTTTGCCATGGCGGTGTGTGGGAAAATTTTCGTGGAGAATGTCTAGAAAATAGGCGAGAAGGAGGGAAAATAATGGCAAAACAAAAGATTCGTATTCGTTTAAAAGCGTATGATCACCGTATTTTAGATCAATCTGCTGAGAAAATTGTGGAAACTGCAAAACGTTCAGGTGCAAGTGTATCAGGTCCGATTCCACTTCCAACTGAGAAGTCTGTGTACACAATTCTTCGTGCTGTTCACAAGTACAAAGATTCTCGTGAACAATTCGAAATGCGTACGCATAAACGTCTGATCGATATCGTTAACCCAACACCACAAACTGTTGATGCGTTAATGAAACTTGATTTACCATCTGGCGTTGATATCGAAATAAAACTTTAATGGTAAAAACAATATAACTTTTTAAAACTTACAGGAGGTGTGACAAATGGCTAAAGGAATCTTAGGTAGAAAAATTGGTATGACACAAGTTTTCGCTGAAAACGGCGATTTAATCCCGGTAACAGTTATCGAAGCTACTCCAAACGTAGTACTTCAAAAGAAAACTGTTGAAACAGACGGCTACGAAGCAATTCAAGTTGGTTTCGAAGATAAGCGCGTTAAGCTTTCTAACAAACCACAACAAGGTCACGTAGCAAAAGCGAACACTGCTCCTAAGCGCTTCATTCGTGAATTCCGCAACGTGAACGTGGAAGAGTACGAAGTTGGTCAAGAAGTCAAAGTAGAAATTTTCGCAGAAGGCGATGTAATCGATGTAACAGGTGTTACTAAGGGTAAAGGTTTCCAAGGTGTAATTAAACGCCACGGACAATCTCGTGGTCCTATGGCCCACGGTTCTCGTTACCACCGTCGTCCTGGTTCAATGGGTCCAGTTGCTCCGAACCGCGTATTTAAACAAAAGAAATTACCTGGTCAAATGGGTGGCAATGTAGTTACAATCCAAAACTTAGAAGTCGTGAAAGTTGATACAGATCGTAACTTACTACTTGTTAAAGGTAATGTTCCTGGTTCTAAAAAAGCTCTAGTTACAGTAAAAACTGCAATTAAAGCTAAGTAATCACTTAAGGAAAGGAGGAAACAGGAATGACAAAAGTATCTGTACTTAGTCAAACAGGTGCTTCAGTTGGTGAAATCGAATTAAACGATGCGATCTTCGGAATCGAGCCAAATGAAGCAGTATTATTCGACGCAGTAGTAGCTCAACGCGCTTCTCTACGTCAAGGTAATCACAAGGTTAAAAACCGTTCTGAAGTTGCTGGTGGTGGTCGTAAGCCATGGCGTCAAAAAGGAACTGGTCGTGCTCGACAAGGTTCTATCCGTTCTCCACAATGGCGCGGCGGTGGTATCGTATTCGGTCCTACTCCACGTAGCTATTCTTATAAATTACCTAAAAAAGTTCGTCGCTTAGCTCTTAAATCTGCTTTATCAGCTAAAGTAGTAGAACAAAACTTCTTAGTTCTTGATGCTCTAACTCTAGCAGCACCAAAAACAAAAGAATTCACAAAAATCCTTAAAGATCTTTCTTTAGAGAAAAAATCTTTATTCGTAACTGCTGACCTAGATGAAAACGTAGCATTATCTGCTCGTAACATCCCTGGTGTAACAGTTTTAACTGCAAATGGAATCAACGTTCTTGATCTTTTAGGTCACGAAAAAGTTGTATTCACTAAATCTGCAGTAGAAAAAGTTGAGGAGGTGCTTGGATAATGGAAGCACGTGATATTTTAAAACGTCCGGTCATTACTGAGCGTTCTTCAGAACTTATGGCAGAGAAAAAGTATACTTTCGAAGTAGACACTCGCGCTAATAAAACTCAAGTAAAAGACGCTGTAGAAGAAATCTTTGGTGTAAATGTTGAGAAAGTAAACGTTCTTAACTACAAAGGTAAATTCAAACGCGTTGGCCGTTACGGTGGTTACACTAACAAACGTCGTAAAGCGATTGTTAAATTAACTGCTGATAGCAAAGAAATCGAATTATTCGAAATGTAATCCCTAGTGGATTTATGATTTGAACACTCAAGAAGGAGGGAAAACACAATGGCGATTAAAAAGTATAAACCTACCTCTAATGGTCGTCGTAACATGACGTCATTAGACTTTGCGGAAATTACAACTAACAAGCCTGAGAAATCATTGCTTGAACCAACTAAACGCAAAGCTGGTCGTAACAACCAAGGTAAAATCACTGTTCGTCATCATGGTGGTGGTCATAAGAAGCAATACCGTGTTATCGATTTCAAACGTGTTAAAGATAGCATTCCGGCAAAAGTTGCTACTATTGAATATGATCCAAACCGTTCTGCGAATATCGCATTAATCAATTACGCTGATGGAGCAAAAGCTTATATCTTAGCACCTAAAGGTCTAGAGGTTGGTCAAACAATCGTTTCTGGTCCGGATGCTGATATTAAAGTAGGTAACGCTTTACCATTAGCAAACATTCCAATGGGTACTACAATCCATAACATCGAGTTAAAACCTGGTAAAGGTGGACAATTAGTACGTTCTGCTGGTACTTCTGCTCAAGTACTTGGTCGTGAAGGAAAGTACGTAATCGTTCGTCTTCAATCTGGTGAAGTACGTTTAGTGTTAGCTACTTGCCGCGCTACAATCGGTCAAGTTGGTAATGAACAACACGAACTTGTACACATCGGTAAAGCAGGTCGTAGCCGTTGGTTAGGCAAACGCCCAGAAGTTCGTGGTTCTGTAATGAACCCTAACGATCACCCACACGGTGGTGGTGAAGGACGTTCTCCAATCGGACGTAAATCACCAATGACTCCTTGGGGTAAACCAGCACTTGGTTACAAAACTCGCAAGAAGAAAAACAAATCGGATAAATTTATCATCCGTGGTCGTAAAAAATAAAGTGGTTAAACTACGGTTCTATGTGAGAGCCGTGGTGGAATCACAGAGGGAGGTTCCTACATGGGTCGCAGCTTGAAAAAAGGACCTTTTGTCGATGACCACTTAATAAAAAAAGTGGAAGTACAAGAGGCTTCTGAGAAAAAACAAGTTATCAAAACTTGGTCACGCCGTTCTACAATCTTTCCGAACTTTATCGGTTTAACGATTGCTGTATATGATGGACGTAAACATGTTCCTGTATACGTAACAGAAGATATGGTAGGCCATAAACTTGGTGAGTTCGCACCGACACGTACTTACAAAGGTCACGGTGCAGACGACAAGAAAACAAGACGCTAATTTTGAGAGGAGGTAAATCCTAATGACACAAGCTAAAGCTATCGCTCGTACAGTACGCATTGCTCCTCGCAAAGTACGTCTAGTTGTAGACTTAATCCGAGGCAAGCAAGTTGGTGAGGCAGTTGCAATTTTACGTCATACTCCAAAAGCGGCGTCTCCAGTCGTTGAGAAAGTATTAAAATCTGCAGTTGCTAATGCTGAGCACAACTACGATCTTGACATCAACTCTTTAGTAGTTTCTGAAGTGTTCGTTGATGAAGGTCCAACTTTAAAACGTTTCCGTCCACGTGCGCAAGGACGTGCAAGCGCAATTAACAAACGCACAAGCCACATCACTCTAGTGGTATCTGAGAAGAAGGAGGGTTAATCCGTGGGTCAAAAAGTACATCCAATAGGACTACGCGTTGGTATTATTCGTGACTGGGAGTCAAAATGGTACGCTGAAAAAGACTATGCAACTCTACTTCACGAAGACATCAAAGTGCGTAAATATATTGAAACGGCTCTTAAAGACGCTTCTGTTTCTAAAGTGGAAATCGAACGTGCTGCAAACCGTGTAAACATTACAATTCACACTGCGAAACCAGGTATGGTAATCGGTAAAGGTGGTACTGAAGTTGAAAATCTTCGTAAATACCTTAGCGAGTTAACTGGTAAACGTGTACACATCAACATCATTGAAATTAAACGTGCAGATCTTGACGCTCGTCTAGTAGCTGAAAACATCGCTCGTCAATTAGAAAACCGTGTATCATTCCGTCGTGCGCAAAAGCAAGCGATCCAACGCACAATCCGTGCTGGTGCAAAAGGAATTAAAACACAAGTATCTGGTCGTTTAGGTGGCGCTGATATCGCGCGTGCTGAACACTATAGTGAAGGAACTGTTCCACTTCATACTCTACGTGCTGACATTGATTATGCACACGCAGAAGCTGACACTACTTACGGTAAATTAGGCGTTAAAGTATGGATCTACCGTGGTGAAGTTCTTCCTACGAAGAAATCTGTGGAAGGAGGCAAATAATATGTTATTGCCTAAACGCGTAAAATACCGTCGTGAACACCGCGGAAACATGCGTGGCGAAGCGAAAGGCGGCAAGGAAGTATCTTTCGGCGAATGGGGCTTACAAGCTCAAACAGCTAGCTGGATTACTAACCGTCAAATCGAATCTGCACGTATCGCGATGACTCGTTACATGAAACGTGGCGGTAAAGTTTGGATTAAAATCTTCCCACATAAACCTTACACTAAAAAACCTCTAGAAGTCCGCATGGGTTCTGGTAAAGGTTCTCCTGAAGGTTGGGTAGCAGTAGTAAAACCAGGAAAAATTATGTTCGAAATTGCTGGTGTATCTGAAGAGATCGCACGCGAAGCACTTCGTTTAGCATCACATAAGCTTCCTGTTAAATGTAAGATCGTAAAACGTCAAGAAACTGGTGGTGAATCTAATGAAAGCTAATGAAATCCGTGACCTTGCCACTTCTGAAATTGAATTAAAAGTGAAATCACTGAAAGAAGAGCTTTTCAACCTTCGCTTCCAATTGGCGACTGGTCAATTAGAAAACACAGCTCGTATTCGTGAAGTGCGTAAAGCAATCGCGCGTATGAAAACTGTTATTCGTGAAAGAGAAATCAGTGCAAATAACTGATAAAGGAGGTTTTCAAGTATGACTGAGCGTAACCAACGCAAAGTTTACACGGGCCGCGTTGTTTCAGATAAAATGGACAAAACTGTTACTGTTTTAGTTGAAACTCACAAAAAGCACAAGCTTTACGGTAAACGTGTAAAATACTCTAAAAAGTTTAAAGCTCATGATGAGCAAAACCAAGCGAAAATCGGTGATATCGTACGTATCATGGAGACTCGCCCGCTATCAGCTACTAAACGTTTCCGTCTAGTTGAAGTTGTAGAAAAAGCGGTTATTATTTAATAACTATTTCGGAACAACCATTTCCGAAGGGAGGTAACCTAAGTGATCCAACAAGAAAGTCGTATGAAAGTTGCTGACAACTCAGGTGCACGTGAAGTTCTTACAATTAAAGTGCTTGGTGGCTCTGGCCGTAAAACTGCTAACATCGGTGATATCGTTGTTTGTACAGTTAAGAAAGCAACACCAGGTGGCGTTGTCAAGAAGGGTGACGTTGTTAAAGCTGTTATCGTTCGTACTAAATCAGGCGTTCGTCGTAAAGACGGTACGTACATCAAATTTGATGAAAATGCTTGTGTAATTATTCGTGATGATAAATCACCACGCGGAACTCGTATTTTCGGACCTGTTGCACGTGAATTACGTGACAGCAACTTCATGAAAATCGTTTCTCTAGCTCCAGAAGTTCTTTAATTTCATGATAGTGCCAATCAAGGAGGTGCGACAGCATGCATGTAAAAAAAGGTGACAAGGTTAAGGTTATCACTGGTAAGGACAAAGGCAAAGAAGGAGTAATCCTAGCTGCTTTCCCTAAACAAGATCGCGTTCTTGTTGAAGGTGTTAATATCGTGAAAAAACACGTTAAACCTAACCAATTGAATCCACAAGGTGGGATTGTAAGCCAAGAGGCTGCAATTCACGTTTCGAACGTAATGCTAATCGATCCTAAATCTGGCGAGCCGACTCGTGTAGGTTATAAAATCGAAAACGGTAAAAAAGTTCGTGTTGCAAAAAAATCAGGTGCAGTAATCGACTAATTAGTAAATAAAAGAAGGGAGGTACACACATGAGCCGCCTAAAAGAAAAGTATTTAAATGAAGTTTCTCCTGCTCTTATGAGCAAATTTGGATATAAATCAGTTATGCAATTGCCGAAAGTTGACAAAATCGTTATCAACATGGGTGTTGGTGATGCTGTTCAAAACTCTAAAGCATTAGATGCAGCTGTAGAAGAATTAACAATTATCACTGGTCAAAAACCAGTAGTAACTAAAGCGAAAAAATCGATCGCTGGTTTCCGTTTACGTGAAGGTATGCCTATCGGTGCTAAAGTTACATTACGCGGTGAGCGTATGTATGAATTCTTGGACAAATTAATCTCAATTTCACTTCCTCGTGTACGTGACTTCCGTGGTGTTTCTAAAAAAGCATTCGATGGTCGCGGTAACTACACTCTAGGTGTTAAAGAGCAATTAATTTTCCCAGAAATCGATTACGATAAAGTTTCAAAAGTACGCGGTATGGACATCGTGATCGTAACGACAGCGAACTCTGACGAAGAAGCTCGCGAGTTATTGACACAATTCGGTATGCCGTTCCAAAAGTAATCAAACAAGGAGGGCGAAAACGTGGCTAAAAAATCTATGATCGTTAAACAACAACGTAAGCAAAAGTTTAAAGTGCAAGAATATACACGTTGTGAACGCTGTGGCCGTCCACACTCTGTATATCGCAAATTCAAACTTTGCCGTATTTGTTTCCGAGAACTTGCATATAAGGGACAAATTCCTGGCGTGAAAAAAGCCAGCTGGTAATCCCCTAATTTGGGAAGGAGGTAAATGTAATGACAATGACTGATCCGATTGCAGATATGCTTACTCGCATTCGTAATGCGAACATGGTTCGTCACGAGAAGTTAGAAGTACCAGCTTCCAACGTGAAAAAAGAAATCGCTGAAATTTTAAAGCGTGAAGGTTTCGTACGTGACGTAGAATACGTGGAAGACAACAAGCAAGGTATTATCCGTATCTTCTTAAAATATGGTAAAGATAACGAGCGTGTTATCACTGGCTTAAAACGTATTTCTAAACCTGGTCTACGCGTATACGCAAAAACAAATGAAGTTCCTAAAGTACTGAACGGTCTTGGTATCGCTTTAGTGTCAACTTCACAAGGTTTATTAACAGATAAAGAAGCTCGCGCTAAACAAGTTGGCGGCGAAGTTCTAGCATACGTTTGGTAATTAGCAATAAATGAATGGAGGTGCAACTAAATGTCTCGTGTAGGTAAAAAAATTATCGAGGTACCAGCTAACGTAACTGTTACTGTTGCAGCTGACAACACTGTTACTGTTAAAGGTCCTAAAGGCGAACTTGTTCGTTCTTTCCACCAAGATATGAAAATTGAGCAAGAAGGTAACGTAATCTCAGTATCACGTCCTTCTGAATCAAAAGAACACCGCACAAACCACGGTACTACTCGTGCGCTTCTAGCGAACATGGTTACTGGAGTTTCTGCAGGTTTCGAAAAAGCTTTAGAACTTATCGGTGTTGGTTACCGTGCGCAATTACAAGGCAAAAAACTTGTACTTAACGTAGGTTACTCTCACCCAGTAGAGTTCACACCTGAAGATGGTCTTGAAATTGAAGTTCCTTCTAACACTAAAATCATCATTAAAGGTATTAGCAAAGAGCGCGTTGGTGCTCTAGCATCTAACATCCGTGACGTTCGTCCACCAGAGCCATATAAAGGTAAAGGTATCCGTTACGAAGGCGAATACGTTCGTCGTAAAGAAGGTAAAACAGGTAAATAATGCTGCTTAAGCATTAGAAAGGAGTGACCCTTGTGATTACGAAACAGGATAAAAATCAAGTTCGTAAAAAACGTCATGCGCGAGTACGTTCTAAAATTTCGGGTACTGCTGAGCGTCCACGCTTAAACGTATTCCGTTCTAACAAGAACATCTACGCTCAACTTATCGATGACGTAGCAGGCGTAACAATTGTTAGCGCATCTTCTCAAGAAAAAGGTTTTGAAGGTGCTGGTAGCAATGTTGAAACTGCATCAAAAATCGGTGAAACAATCGCGAAACGCGCTGCGGAAAAAAATATTACTGCTGTAGTTTTTGACCGTGGTGGTTACTTATATCATGGACGCGTGAAAGCTTTAGCTGAAGCTGCACGTGAGAATGGTTTAGAATTTTAATAAGAAGGAGGGACACATTTCATGAGTCGAATTGACGCAAACAAACTTGGAGAACTTGAAGAACGCGTAGTTACTATTAACCGTGTTGCTAAAGTTGTTAAAGGTGGACGTCGCTTCCGCTTCACAGCACTTGTTGTTGTTGGCGATAGAAACGGTCATGTAGGTTTCGGTACTGGTAAAGCTCAAGAGGTTCCAGATGCTATCCGTAAAGCTGTTGAAGATGCGAAGAAAAACTTAGTAGAAGTGCCACGTGTTGGTGGAACAACTCCACACCTAGTGCTTGGTCGCTTCGGTGCAGGAGAAATCCTAATTAAACCTGCTGCTCCTGGTACAGGGGTTATCGCTGGTGGTCCAGTACGTGCAGTACTAGAACTTGCTGGTATTACTGATATTCTTTCAAAATCTCTTGGATCTAACACACCAATCAACATGGTGCGTGCAACTGTTCAAGGTTTAACTGAATTAAAACGCGTAGAGGACGTAGCAAAATTACGTGGTAAATCAGTGGAAGAAATATTAGGATAAGGGGGGAAAGATAATATGGCTAACAAATTAGAAATCACCCTTACTAAATCTGTGATTGGTACTAAACCTGCTCAACGCAAAACTGTTGAAGCTCTAGGTTTACGTAAATTACACCAAACTGTAGAGAAAGCTGATAACGCAGCTACTCGCGGTATGCTTGATAAAGTAGCTCACTTAGTTACTGTAAAAGAAATTTAATTTCTAATTAATGAACAAGGAGGTGCCACCCACTATGAAACTGCATGAGTTAAAACCAGCAGAAGGTTCTCGTAAGCAACGCAACCGCGTTGGTCGTGGTATCGGTTCTGGTAACGGTAAAACAGCAGGTAAAGGTCATAAAGGTCAAAACGCTCGTTCTGGTGGCGGTGTACGCCCAGGCTTTGAAGGCGGTCAAAACCCATTATTCCGTCGTTTACCAAAACGTGGCTTTACGAACATTAACCGTAAAGAATACGCGATCGTTAACCTTGATGCTTTAAACCGTTTCGAAGACGGTGCAGAGGTAACAACTGCATTATTACTTGAAACTGGTCTTGTGAGTAATGAAAAAGCTGGAATTAAAGTTCTTGGCAACGGAACTCTTAACAAAAAGCTTACTGTAAAAGCTCATAAATTCTCAGCTTCAGCTAAAGAAGCAATCGAGAATGCCGGCGGAACTACTGAGGTGATTTAATGTTTCAGACAATCTCTAACTTTATGCGTGTTCGAGATATAAGAAATAAAATCATTTTCACACTTTTAATGTTAATCGTTTTCCGTATTGGAACATTCATTCCAGTGCCTAACGTTGACGCAAATGTATTAAAGGCAACTGATGAGTTTAACCTCGTTGGTTTCCTGAATACTTTTGGCGGTGGTGCTTTAAAGAACTTCTCTATCTTCGCGATGGGAATTATGCCTTACATCACAGCCTCAATTATTGTTCAGTTATTGCAAATGGACGTAGTACCGAAGTTTGCTGAATGGGCAAAGCAAGGTGAAGTCGGAAGACGTAAACTTGCACAATTCACTCGCTACTTTACTATTATTCTTGCTTTCATCCAATCATTCGCAATGTCATTCGGTTTTAATAGAATGTATGGCGGATCATTGATTAAAGAAGAAGGGATTCTAACATATGTTACAATCGCCATTGTATTGACAGCGGGGACAGCTTTCCTTGTATGGCTTGCAGAGCAAATTACTGCACATGGTGTTGGTAATGGTATATCTGTTGTAATCTTCGCAGGTATCGTCGCAGCATTGCCTACAGGAATGAACCAAATCTTTGCACAGCAAATCGAGGGTGCTGGTGATAAATTATTTATCAATATTGTAGTCCTTGCATTGCTTGTATTGGTTTTACTCGCAGTTGTTGTTGGAGTTATATACGTGCAACAAGCACTTCGTAAAATTCCAATTCAATATGCAAAACGAGTTACTGGACGTAATCAACAAACTGGTGGTCAACAAACACATTTACCTTTAAAAGTAAATGCTGCAGGGGTTATTCCGGTAATCTTTTCAGTAGCGTTTATTGTTACACCACGTACGTTAGCTACGTTCTTTGGTCAAAATGACGTAACAACTTTCATTGAAAACACGTTTGATTATACGAAACCTGTTGGAATGATTATTTACGTTGCATTGATCGTCGCGTTCACATATTTCTATGCATTCGTACAAGTGAATCCTGAAAATGTGGCAGACAACTTGAAAAAACAAGGTGCTTATATTCCGGGTATTCGTCCTGGTGAAAACACTCAAGCGTATTTAACAAGCGTGTTATATCGTCTAACATTTGTTGGTGCGATATTCTTAACTGTTATTGCTGTAATGCCGATTTTATTCATTAACTTTATGAATTTACCTGCCTCAGTGCAAATCGGTGGTACTAGTATTATTATCGTAGTCGGTGTAGCGCTGGAAACGATGAAACAGCTAGAATCTCAACTTGTTAAACGTCACTACAAAGGCTTTATGAAATAATGTTGGTTTTTAGGGAACGTTCCATCGTTTCCTTAAATCAGCAAACCTTTGGTGGGAGGAATATTTCCTAATGAATATCGTTTTAATGGGTCTGCCAGGTGCTGGTAAAGGTACTCAGGCAGATAAAATTGTTGAGAAGTACGCGATTCCTCATATTTCTACAGGCGATATGTTCCGTGCTGCTATTAAAGAAGGTACAGAACTTGGCTTACAAGCTAAGTCGTTTATGGATCAAGGTGCTCTAGTACCGGATGAAGTAACGATTGGTATTGTTCGTGAGCGACTTGCTAAACCTGATTGTGAAAAGGGCTTCCTATTAGATGGTTTCCCACGTACTGTTCCTCAAGCTGAAGCTTTAGATAGCATTCTTGCTGATCTTGGTAAGGCAATAGAACATACTTTAAACATTCAAGTTGAAAAGGATGAGTTAATTGCTCGTCTTTCAGGTCGACGCATTTGTAAAACTTGTGGCGCATCCTATCATTTAGTTTTCAATCCTCCAGCTGAGGAAGGAAAATGTGATAAAGATGGTGGCGAGCTTTACACACGTGCCGATGATAATCCTGAAACGGTTGCGAACCGTCTGGAAGTTAATATGAAACAAGCACAACCTTTACTTGATTTCTATCAATTAAAAGGTGTGTTAACTAATATAGATGGACAGCAAGATATAAACAAAGTGTTTGCTGATCTTGATGCTCTTTTACAGGGCAGCCGCAGCTGATACCCGGCTCCGGGCGCAGAATACTGCTTCCGCGGGAGGCATGCGGGAGCAACAACGAAACATAATTTTTTTGAGAGTTGCAAAAGCATATTGTGCCCGGTATATATTTCTTCTAAAAAGTGCAACATATCTTTTGGAGGAGTATAATGGGTTTCGTGGAAGCATCTGTGTAACGGGTATGAATATCTCATCAAAGACATTCCGGTATTCGTGTAAACATGGGAGTTACAGTGCCCTTATAGGTTCTGGATATTCCGTGGATTGTGTGAAGCGAAACCAGACGAGCGTCTTTCAAACATCTCTCATACAATCCAAACATATGTTGAAACGAGGTTGCTTCTATAGTTGCAGCAGATATCCGTTTGATGTAACGATGAGAACTTTAATTTGCATATAGAGAGGAGACAGAGTAGATGGCGAAAGATGATGTAATTGAAGTCGAAGGGACAGTTGTTGAGACTTTGCCAAACGCGATGTTTAAGGTAGAATTAGAAAATGGACATGTGATTCTAGCACACGTATCTGGTAAGATTCGTATGCACTTTATCCGTATTCTACCTGGAGATAAGGTTACTATCGAGTTATCTCCTTATGATTTAACTCGCGGTCGTATCACATACCGTTTTAAATAATCTTTTGCGCTCCGGACTACTAAGGAGGTTAGGTTAGATGAAAGTGAGACCATCTGTGAAACCGATCTGCGAAAAATGTAAAGTAATTCGCCGACGCGGTAAAGTAATGGTAATCTGTGAAAATCCTAAACATAAACAAAAACAAGGTTAATTCTAAAGGAGGTGCACAACGTACATGGCACGTATTGCTGGTGTTGATATTCCTCGCGACAAACGCGTGGTAATTTCATTAACGTACATTTTCGGTATTGGTAAAACTACAGCTCAGAAAGTACTAGCTGACGCAGGTATTTCAGAAGATACACGCGTACGCGACTTAACTGAAGATGAGTTAAACAAAATCCGTGAACAATTAGATTCTTACAAACTTGAAGGTGACTTACGTCGCGAAACTTCATTAAATATTAAACGTCTGATGGAAATCGGTTCATTCCGTGGTATCCGTCACCGTCGTGGCTTACCTGTTCGTGGCCAAAATACGAAGAACAATGCGCGTACGCGTAAAGGTCCTCGTAAAACTGTAGCGAACAAGAAAAAATAATTGGTAAAGGAGGTTCCTTCTTAACATGGCTCGTAAACAACAAACTCGTAAACGTCGTGTGAAAAAGAATATCGAATCTGGTATCGCACACATTCGTTCTACATTTAACAATACAATCGTAACGATTACAGATATGCAAGGTAACGCTGTATCTTGGTCAAGTGCTGGTGCTCTTGGTTTCCGTGGTTCACGTAAATCTACACCATTCGCTGCTCAAATGGCTGCAGAAACTGCTGCTAAAACATCCCTTGAACATGGTCTGAAAACGTTGGAAGTAACTGTTAAAGGTCCTGGTGCTGGTCGTGAAGCTGCAATCCGTGCACTTCAAGCTGCTGGTTTAGAAGTAACTGCTATTAAAGACGTTACTCCAGTTCCTCATAATGGTTGCCGTCCGCCAAAACGTCGTCGCGTGTAATGGGTGCGTCTCATATTGTATGAGAACATCATTTTTTGTACAGACTGTCTTGTGCAGATAATAAACGATACGTCATTGACGATCGAATCTATGATGGAAAGAACCTATACATTCGATGTTTTGAAGGAGGGTAAATAAAATGATCGAAATTGAAAAACCAAAGATTGAAACGGTGGAGATCAGCGAAGATTCCAAGTATGGAAAGTTTGTTGTAGAACCGCTTGAACGCGGATATGGAAACACTTTGGGTAATTCTTTACGTCGTATCCTTCTGTCTTCATTACCAGGAGCTGCTGTCACGTCCATTCAAATTGATGGCGTTCTTCACGAATTCTCAACTGTAGAAGGCGTAGTAGAAGATGTAGCTTCAATCATTTTGAACGTGAAAAAACTAGCTCTTAAAATCTACTCTGACGAAGAAAAAGTTATTGAGATTGATGTAAAAGGCGATGGTACAGTTACGGCTGCTGACATTACACATGACAGTGATGTAGAAATTTTAAACCCTGATCTATATATTGCAACAATCGCTAAAAACGGTCATTTACGTATGCGTATGTACGCACAACGCGGCCGTGGTTACACTCCTGCTGATCAAAACAAACGTGAGGATCTTCCTATCGGCGTGATCCCGATCGACTCTATTTACACTCCAGTATCACGCGTCAATTTCCAAGTGGAAAATACTCGTGTAGGTCAGTCTTCTGACTACGATAAACTTTCTCTTGATGTGTGGACAGATGGCAGCATCGGTCCGAAAGAGGCGATTTCGCTCGGAGCAAAAATTTTAACCGAGCATCTTAACATCTTCGTTGGCATGACAGATGAGGCACAAACTGCTGAAATCATGGTTGAAAAAGAAGAAGATCAAAAAGAAAAAGTTTTAGAGATGACTATCGAAGAACTTGACCTTTCTGTTCGTTCTTATAACTGCTTAAAACGCGCTGGTATTAACACAGTACTAGAACTTGCGAATAAGTCAGAAGATGACATGATGAAAGTTCGTAACCTTGGACGTAAGTCACTAGAAGAAGTAAAAGCGAAGTTAGAAGAGCTTGGTTTAGGATTACGCAAAGAAGACTAAGCGATTTAAACAAAACTAACAAGGTCAGATTTTTTTCTATAAAGGAGGGAAACATCCATGGGTTACAGAAAACTTGGTCGTACAAGTTCTCAACGTAAAGCGATGTTACGTGACTTAGCTACTGATTTAATCATCAACGAGCGTATCGAAACTACTGAGGCTCGCGCTAAAGAAGTACGTAAAGCTGTTGAAAAAATGATTACTTTAGGTAAGCGCGGAGATTTACATGCACGCCGTCAAGCTGCTGCATTCATCCGTCGTGAACTAGTAACAACGACTGATGCAGAAGGTAACGAATCAACATCATTTGCACTTCAAAAGTTATTTGATGATGTTGCACCACGTTATGCGGAGCGTCAAGGTGGTTACACTCGTATTCTTAAAGTAGGTCCTCGTCGTGGTGACGGTGCACCTGTAGTTGTGATTGAACTAGTTTAATCATAAGAGAAAACTTGTGGTGAAGAGGGTGGGAATCACCACCCTCTTTCTTTATAAATGATTTATACGACAAATAATTAAGCTGAGCGTTATGATGAGCGGACACTAAGGTGTGGCGTCTCGTTTAGCTCTCCGCACCTCATTCAGGAGAGATAAGGGCTTGAGCACCCTTATTTCTTGAAAATGTAACGACTAGCGCATTTCTATTGAATGAGGTGCGCGCTTTTTTATTACTAAGGATAGCGCCAATTTGTGGTGCTTTTTTTAATATATGGGTTTCGTGTTTTCCCCAATCACAGCATGACGAGATCGTTTCATTATTTTAGTATTTTACTTTTATCGACATAAGGATTGTAGTAGAATTCATACATAAAAAAGTGTAAGTTAGTTAGTAGAGCTGAGCATGTAGAGAGGAGTTCTAGAAATGCCTGAAATTTTATCTTTAAATAATGTGACTTTTTCATATACACCAGAAGAACCAACTAGTCGTAATGCTGTCGAAAATGTTAGCTTCGCCGTTGAAGAGGGAGAATGGATTGCTATAGTAGGACATAATGGTTCTGGAAAATCGACCATAGCAAAGTTGATGAATGGTTTGCTATTTCCTCAAAAAGGAGATGTCCGCATTTTACGAGAACCATTAAGTGAAGAAAACCTTTGGGAGTCCCGTTCTCTCATGGGTATGGTTTTTCAAAACCCAGACAATCAATTCGTCGGTGCAACCGTACAGGATGATGTTGCGTTTGCATTGGAAAACAACGGCGTGCCTTTTGAAGAAATGGTACAGCGTGTTCATGCGGCACTGGAACAAGTAAAAATGAGCCACTTTTTAGATCATGAGCCACACCATTTATCGGGAGGGCAAAAGCAACGTGTCGCGATTGCAGGAGCACTTGCGTTAAAGCCGAAGCTTCTTATATTAGATGAAGCTACTTCTATGCTAGATCCGCAGGGACGTGGAGAGGTATTACAAACTGTTCAAACTTTACGTGCTGAAACAGGACTTACTGTCCTATCCATCACCCATGATTTAGAAGAGGCGATGCTAGCAGATCGTGTACTCTTTATGAATGATGGGAAGAAGTTTGCAGAAGGTATCCCTGCTGAAATATTTGCTCTTGGGGACAAGCTAGTGGAATTTGGACTAGACTTGCCATTTGCACTAAAGTTATCAAAGCTATTGCAAAAGGAAGGTGTTCCATTAATGGGACAACATATGACAGAAGAAGAGTTGGTGAATGATTTATGGACATCAAACTTCAACAAGTAAGCTATGCTTATGCACAAGGGACGCCTTTTGAAAAACGGGCACTATTCGATGTAAAATTCGATATCCCATCACACACCTATCAAGCAATTATTGGTCATACGGGTTCCGGTAAATCAACTATTCTCCAGCATTTTAATGCGCTTCTAAAACCTACTTCAGGAGAAGTACATATCGGGGATCGTGTAGTTGTAGCCGGAAAAAAAGCAAAGGATTTAAAAGCTGTACGACAAAAGGTCGGCATCGTCTTTCAATTCCCTGAGCATCAATTATTCGAAGAAACGGTGTTAAAGGATATTATGTTTGGTCCCATGAACTTTGGCGTACCAGAAAAGGAAGCCGAAGATCGGGCACGAGAACTTGTCAGCTTAGTGGGGTTACCAGAAGACGTTCTAGATAAATCTCCGTTTGATTTATCGGGAGGTCAAATGCGTCGAGTAGCGATAGCAGGTGTTTTAGCGATGGAGCCTGAAGTAATTGTGTTGGATGAACCTACCGCAGGCTTAGATCCACGTGGTCAGAAAGAAATTATGGATATGTTTTATCAGCTTCATCAGGAACGTCACCTGACAACAATTCTAGTGACGCATAGCATGGAAGATGCTGCTCGATATGCTGATAATATTGTGATTATGCATGAAGGTAAAAATGTTTTAAGTGGAACACCGCGAGATATATTTAAGGATGTTGATACATTAAAGAGCTTCCGCTTAGAGCCACCACGCATTGTACGCTTTCAACAAAAGATAGAGCAAATGATGGGGAAACCCTTATCAAAAGTTTGCTTAACCGAAGAAGAACTTGCAGCTGAAATTGCTCAAGTGCTAGGAGAGGAGCGTGCGGAATCATGATGGAAAAAATGATTTTTGGACGCTACTTACCTGGAGATTCTCCCGTTCATAAACTGGATCCACGCTCTAAGCTAATCTTTGTTTTTGCTTTTATTATTATAGTATTTTTGGCCAATAATACAGTGACGTATGCTATGCTCTTGGCATTCACGCTTCTTGTTGTATTAATATCACGAATTCGCTTGTATTTTTTGATAAATGGTCTTAAACCGGTTCTCTTTTTAATGGCCTTTACCTTCTTGCTTCATATTTTTATGACGAAGGAAGGCGTTCCCGTTTTTGACTCGAAGTATATTACCATATACGATGAGGGGATTAGACGGGGGATTTATATTTCAGTACGTTTTCTAGTATTAGTATTTATAACATCTATCTTAACTTTAACAACGTCACCGATTTCCATTACAGACGGTATTGAAGTCCTTTTAAATCCTCTGAAGGTATTGAAAGTACCTGTCCATGAATTAGCTTTAATGATGTCGATTTCTTTACGCTTCATTCCAACTTTAATGGATGAAACAGATAAGATTATGAAAGCACAAATGGCACGAGGCTCTGATCTATCCTCAGGCCCAATAAAAGACCGTATTAAAGCTGTAGTGCCATTACTAGTACCTCTTTTTGTCAGTGCATTTAAACGGGCTGAAGATTTAGCCACAGCGATGGAAGTAAGAGGCTATCGCGGAGGGGAAGGGCGTACTAGATATCGTAGGCTAAAATGGGATATGGGTGATACATTTGCGCTTGTATTATTAGTAGCAATAGGTGTATTGCTATTCTTCTATAGAAGCTAAAGGAGTATGCTTTATGCGACGATTAAAAGTAATTATTAGCTATGACGGCACACTTTTCTCAGGCTATCAAGTACAGCGTGGGGAACGCACCGTGCAGGCAGAAATAGAACGTGTATTAGCCATTATGCATAAAGAGGAAAAGGTGAAGGTAACCGCAAGTGGACGTACAGATGCTAGGGTTCATGCAACAGGGCAAACATTGCATTTTGATACACCACTAGCCATTCCAGCTGACAAGTATCGCAAAGCTTTGAATGTGCAGCTCCCTAGAGATATTCGCGTAATGTCTGTAGAAGAAGTAGAACATGATTTTCATGCACGCTATAGTGTAACTGGGAAGCGATACCGTTATATTTGGTCCTGTGAGCCTATTCAAAATCCATTTAGGAGACATTATACAGTTGAGACAAACGGGGTCAAACCGGATGTAGTTGCCATGCAGAAGGCTGCTCAAGCTATCATTGGGACACATGACTTTTCATGCTTCTGCGCATCCAATACAAGTGTTCAGGATAAAGTAAGGACAGTAACCTCACTACAATTTGAGTGGCATGGGGAAGAGCTTCATATGGTTATTGAAGGCAGTGGCTTCTTATATAATATGGTGCGAATTATTGCAGGTACATTGTGGGAAGTTGGTATTGATCGCCGGACGATTGAAAATATAGCACTGGTAGTTGCTTCAGAAGATCGGGATAAAGCTGGAAAAACCGCGCCACCACAAGGTTTGTACTTAGAAAAAGTGTTCTATTAGTGTCACTTTCAACCTCGAAACAACTTTACCAGGTGTTTAATGAAATTGCTTGACTTTAAAAGTCATTCATTATATGATAACAGATGGTATTTTCATTACCACCACAAATAAGCCCCGAAAACTTATAGTGTAGTTTAATGAAAAATAACGGTAATCGAATCGATTAGGAGGATATATACATGCGTACAACATTCATGGCTAAAGGTCACGAAGTAGACCGTAAATGGTTAGTAGTTGATGCAGAAGGCCAAACTCTTGGACGTTTAGCTTCTGAAGTAGCTGCAATCTTACGTGGTAAACATAAACCAACATTCACACCAAACGTTGACACAGGTGATCACGTAATCATCATCAACGCTGACAAAATCCATTTAACTGGTAACAAATTAGAAGGTAAACTTTACCGTCACCACACTCAATTCGCAGGTGGTTTAAAAACTCGTACTGCTGGTGAAATGCTAGACAAGTACCCAACAAGAATGATCGAATTAGCAGTTAAAGGAATGCTTCCTAAAAACTCTTTAGGTCGTAAAATGTTCACTAAACTTAATGTTTACACTGGAACAGAGCATCCACATGCTGCACAAAAACCAGAAGCATACGAGCTTCGCGGATAATATAAATTAAGAGGAGGATATTACTTTGGCACAAGTTCAATACATCGGCACTGGTCGCCGTAAAAGCTCTGTAGCTCGCGTACGTTTAGTACCAGGTACAGGTAAAATTGTTATCAACAAACGTGAAATCGAAGAATACGTACCATTCGCTGCATTACGTGAAGTAATTAAACAACCATTAGTAGCTACTGAAACTACAGGAAGCTATGATATCCACGTAAACGTTAACGGTGGTGGATACACTGGTCAAGCTGGTGCTGTTCGTCACGGTATCGCTCGTGCTCTACTTCAAGTAGACCCAGATTTCCGTGCTGCATTAAAATCAGCTGGATTACTTACTCGTGATTCACGCATGAAAGAACGTAAAAAACCAGGTCTACGCGGCGCTCGTCGTGCACCTCAGTTCTCAAAACGTTAATTACAAATTTTTCTATCAAAGACTCTTTCTACTTTTGTGGAAAGGGTCTTTTTGTATGAAAAGAGTAGCCATTATAAAAAGCAATCTTTGGAGTTGTTGTCCGAAGATTGCTCAATATTATTTCTTATTATTTCTGATGAAATTGTCGATGGAGCTGATGTACCCGTTCAGCTAGTTCAGGAGCTGGACCATCAATAGGTGTATCTCGAATCACTTCTTGAATAGATAAATGACGAACACGTGAGGCAGTAGTGATGCCCATATCTTTCAACCATTGTGCAAGTTGTTTGGACGAGCTAGCATAAACAATTCTCCCTAAAACAACCCAACCCAACCATGTGCCGCTGCACACATAGGGCAATGCTCACCGGAAGTATAAACCGTTGTGATACTTCTTTCCTTAGCGGACATATGTTTAGCTTCCCAACGTGCTAATGCAAACTCAGGATGTTGCGTATGGTCGCCACCAGACACATGATTTCGATCTTCGGCTAACACCTCCACATTCGCAGCTTATATTAACTCTTCCTAGTACTTTATGACTCAGCCTCTTTTAAAATTAACTCTATTTTATGAAAACCTAATTGTTTTGCATGCTGTAACGGTGTGACTCCATCTCTATCAGTAATATTCAAATTTGCCCCATAATCCACTAATAGTTGAACGATTTCTTGATGTCTCTCACCGCCATTCCCTAAAATGACGGCCTCCATTAAAGCTGTCCAATGTAAATTGTTAATATGATTGACATCAATATCTGAATGGTTCAAAAGGACACGAACTACTTCTACATGACCCCGTTCTGCAGCGGGGATAATGGCCACTCCTCCGAAGCGATTCGTCAATTTCGTATTGGCACCAGCAGCGATGGCTAGTTTCACGATTTCTAGAAAACCTGATGCCCCTGCATGAAGGAGTACATTTTCTAGATGATTATCTTGAATATTTATGTCCGCATCATGCTGAATAAGAGCCCTTACTGTTTCCACCTGATTATAATAAGTGGCTGCTAATACCGCTGTTCTGCCTAATTGATCGGTGGCATTGATATCGGCCCCTTCTTGTAGAAGTGTTAGGACTTTATCAGTTTCTCCATTCGCAGCGGCAATAACCAAATGATCGCTCATCTCTATCACCTTCTCTTTCCATATTATAAAAATATGGTAACACGTAACATCTTGCCCGAATAATATGAAAAAAATATACTACGCTTAGCTTTTACATATAGTAGAACACGTTCTTTAGTATATTTATAAAACGTTTAAATAGTCTTCTTAGCATAATAATTGTTAATTCTGCACAGATTTAAAATTATTAAAAATATTTTCGGATAAGTTTATGCTTTTTTAAGAAATTATTTAGAGGGAGTTTAACAATTCATTTTAATATAAATTATGAAAGCTACAGCAAGCCTTTCAAGAGATAGGCTGGTGTAACTAAAAAAATAAAGCAAAAATGGAGGTAAGTAGGTATGAAAAAATTATTGATTATATCTGTTGCAGCAATGGCACTACTTGCAGCATGTCAAGATAAGGAGCCTGCGAAAGGCAACGCTACAAATAGTGAGGAAACAAAAACGGAAAGTGCAGCTACAGATAATACAACGAAAGAACAAGCACAGGAGGAACTAACAAAGGGTCAAGAAATGGCTACTATTCTTAGTGCTACAAACTGGCAAGGTACAAAAGTATACGATAAAGATAACAATGATTTAACTGAGGAAAACTCAAACTTTATTGGCTTGGCTAAATATGATGTGAAGACAGGTCATTACGAATTCTTTGATGCTACTACTGGTGAAAGTCGTGATGATAAGGGAACATTTTTCATTACAAATGATGGAAAACAAAGAATCTTAATTTCTGAGTCCAAAAATTATCAAGCGCTTGTAGAGATCACAGAATTAAACAAAGATATTTTCACTTATAAACGAATGGGCAAAGATGCTGCTGGAAACGATGTAGAAGTCTTTGTAGAGCATATCCCTTATCAGGAAAAAGAGCTTACATTTACAGATTCAGACAAAACTCTTAATGCGACTACAGGCGATATCGTAACTGATGTAGATGGTGATGAAATTTTAGCGAATACATTGTGGCAGGGCACAGTTGCTTTAGATGAAGATGGTAATGATGTAACCGAATTTAATTCAAATTTCATTAGTATTGCAAAATACGATGCAGAAACGAATAAATATGAATTCTTTAACCCTGAAACAGGCGAGAGTCGCGGCGACTATGGCTACTTTGACGTCATTCATGACAATAAAATCAGAGCTCACGTTTCAATTGGTGATAATAAAT
This sequence comes from Lysinibacillus fusiformis, assembly GCF_003049525.1. Classification (GTDB taxonomy): domain Bacteria; phylum Bacillota; class Bacilli; order Bacillales_A; family Planococcaceae; genus Lysinibacillus; species Lysinibacillus fusiformis. Next base: position 64,159 of record NZ_PYWL01000014.1, read on the forward strand.
ATGGTGTGGCTCTAGAAATTACTGAAATGAATGAGAAGAAGTTTACGTATAAACGAACAGGTAAAGATAAAGATGGAAATGAGATAACTGTGTTTGTTGAGCATGAACCATATGAAGGGGAATTTAAACCAGAATTTACACTGCAATAAAATTGTTTATCCTCCCTCTATATAAAATAAATTAAAAACTCTCAAGTTGAATACTTGTGAGTTTTTTTTTCTTTCTGGCATAGTTTATCCACTAACTTCGTACACTAAATGTAAAAGGGTGGTGGATATGGGTGAAGCGCTGGCTGGCACTAGGAGTAATTATGCTTATGAGTATAGTGTTCGTGGCATATGAAACAAATGCTTCGGACCGTAACTTCTTTTTACCAGACCCACTTGGTGGCATAAAAATTGTCATTGATGCAGGGCATGGTGGAGAGGATGGAGGAGCTTCAAAGGGCGAAGTCATTGAAAAGGATATTACACTTGCAATTTCACAGCATGTGGAGAAGAAATTGAAGAAGAAAGGCGCAACAGTCATCATGACAAGAACAAAAAGTGGTGATGTTATTGATGAACACGCGCCATCAGAAAAATATGGAACGTTAAGAGAGCGTAAAAAACAAGATATCTTTTTAAGAAAGGATATTGTAGAGAAAGAAAAACCAGATGTGTTTATTACCATTCATGCCAATGCTATTCCGGAAACAAAATGGCGTGGCGCACAGGTGTTTTATCATAAGGAAGGACATGCTGACGGTGAGATACTTGCAAAAAGTATTCAAGAGTCAATTCGTACTAATATAAAAAATACAGACCGAGAAGCATTGTCTATTAAGCAGATTTATTTACTGAAAAAAGCAGAAGTACCTGCGGCATTAGTAGAGACAGGATTTATTAGTAATGATGAAGAGCGAGCATTATTAACAGATAAGAACTACCAAGAAAAAATGGCAGATGCAATTGTTGAAGGTATAGAAGAGTATCTATTAGCCAAAGTTGAGTAGAGCAACATCACAACGTAAATTAAATCATTTATGATATACTAACATGGAGACAATATAAGGGGAGTGTTCGTCGTGATTACTGAACAACAAGTACGAGAAATACTAGGACAACTACAAGATCCATTTTTACATAAATCGCTTGCAGAAACAGATGGAATTACAAACGTAGCAATAAAAGAAGAAAAAAATCATGTCAGTGTAAAAGTTGCGATTGCTAAATTGAATACACCTGAACAATTACAACTACAAATGAAGATTGTTGAGTTGTTAAAAGAAGCGGGTGTAAATACGGTTGGTATTCGTTTTGAAGAGCTATCAGCAGAAAAGCTTCAAAGCTTCCGTGGCACAGCAACAGAATCTGAAGCACAGGATATTTTATCACCGCTTAGCACAGTTCAAGTTATTTCAATTGCTTCGGGTAAAGGTGGAGTAGGTAAATCTACAGTTTCGGTTAACTTAGCTGTTGCCCTAGCTCGTCTAGGCAAAAAAGTGGGCTTAATCGATGCAGATATTTACGGTTTTAGTGTGCCCGATATGATGGGTGTAACGGATATGCCTAAAGTAGTCGATAATCGTATTTTCCCAGTAGATCGCTTTGGTGTAAAAATGATTTCAATGGGCTTCTTTGTAGAAAATAATGCTCCTATTGTATGGCGTGGCCCGATGCTAGGTAAAGTATTAGATCAATTCTTCCGTGATGTAGAGTGGGGAGAGCTTGACTACCTATTATTAGATTTACCACCTGGCACAGGTGATGTTGCATTAGATATTCATCAAATGTTACCTTCATCAAAAGAGATTGTAGTCACAACGCCTCACCCAACAGCAGCATTTGTTGCAGCCCGTGCAGGTGCCATGGCTCTACAAACGGACCATGAAATTTTAGGTGTCATTGAAAACATGGCTTGGTTCCAATCGAAATCAGGTGAAAAAGAGTTTGTCTTTGGGCAAGGCGGAGGTCCTAAACTAGCAGAAGAGCTTCGTACGGAGCTACTTGGTCAAATTCCACTTGGTCAACCAGATTGGACTGATGCTGATTTTGCACCATCTGTATATGCTGAAAACCATACTACCGGACAAATTTATTTAGACATCGCGACGACAATCATTGAAAAATTAAATAAATAATAAAAAACGGATTTCCATCCTTTTGGAGGAAATCCGTTTTTTTAATCCACAGTTATTCAGTGCCTTTTTGCTCCTTATCAGTGCTACCACCGCTTCCACCACTTGCTTCTTTCTTATCGCCACTTCCAGATGAAGTTGTTTCGCCACTCTTTTTAATTAACTCTTGCCATTTTGATTGCATTAATGGGCTTTCGATCGTTTCCTTCACTACTTCCTCCATTTGCTTTCGCATATTGGATGATTTAAGGATAGTCTCTAGCTGTTTCTGCATATCAGGCTGTCCAAAAAAGGCTTCCATATCCTTTTGGAAAGTTGGATCTTTTATTAAATCCTTCATAATATCCTGTTGCTGTTTTTGCATACTTTTTGCAACGGTTTCCTTAAACTTTGGATCTTCAAAGGTTTTCTTCCAAAAGTCTTCAGCTTCCTTGGAAAGTAATGTTTCCTCAGTAGCTTTTTTCACTTCATCATGCTCTAAAATCAACAGCTCACGGAAACTTGGCTCTTCTAAAAGCTGTCGCAATGCCTTTTTACCGTCCTCTGTTTGTAAAGAGTCAATCATAATTTTTTTTATTTCATCATAGGACATAGTAGAGGATTTATCTTGTGAACAGGCAGAAAGAAATAGCATTAGAATCAGTAATAAGGTGAATTTTCGCATCAACAATCAGTCCTTTCTATAGATAGACTCTTTCAATTATTGTTCACATTTCTGATGACTTTATGTATTGGGAAAGATGAGAAATAGCTTTTTTAACAATGCATTGATAAAATAAGGACAGATATATTGAGAAATTGGGGGACTTTTAGTTGTGACGATACGAAATTGGGCAAAGTTTTTCTTCTTTGCAATGCTCGTTGGTGGGGGAGTCAACGGAGTTTTTAGTTTATTTATTCGCTGGGATTTCTTCCAACCATACATAGCAAACGGTCATTGGGGAGAATTTTTCGCTGGACTGTTATGGATGGTCTTCTTAGGATTTACAATGAGTGTTATTGCACAGGCTGGCTTTTTCGCTTATTTAACACTCCATCAAGTAGGTGTAAATATCTTTAGAACACTTACATTGTGGAATTGGGTGCAGCTTTTACTCATTGCAATTACTATTTTTGATATTATTTTCTTCCGTTTTGTACCTGGTGTAAAGGATGGACAAAGCTGGTTGTTTTATGTTGGATTATTAATCGTCCTCATTTTTGGAGCCATAGCTACGGCCGTTCAAAAAGTAAAGTTAACAGGGAAAAAACATGTATTCATTTCTGCTCTGTTCTTCATGATTGTCATTACAACTCTGGAATGGACAATTGCATTAATGGGTCGTGATGAAAATATCAATGAATACGTCGCGTTATTATTATTCCCGTTATTGGCGGTTAATGCATATCAATTACTAGTATTGCCAAAATATAATGCAAAATCCGATGAGGATCGTCAAAAATTAGAAGCACGTCGCAAAGCGCGCCAAGAACAAGCAAAAAATGCTTAAATGCAAAAAAATTGCCTCCTACAAAATAGAGGCAATTTTTTTTATGGAGATTTTTTAGTTTGTACTTTATAGCCAAATATATTTTCCTCAATTGACATAAACTTATGTTGCTGTATTAAAGTATTAAGTTCTTTAAAAGTAATTGAGCTATCTTGGTGTAATGGAACAAAGACAAAGTCCCCTTTTTGGAGTTTTGGTGTTTTCTCACCCTGCCAAATAAGGGATGGAGATAGCAAATTCATTTGTTGCTGAAACAGAGATTTTTGTAAGTCTTGTGAATACTGGTGATTCCGAGTAGCAAACCAAAGTGGCTTTTCCTTGAAATATTGTTCATAAATATCTATATCCTTTTGTACAAGCTTAATGTTAATAGGTTCTTCTATTGAATCCTCTGGTCCAAGTAGTCCTGTAGGTAATTTCCGTTCTTGAATAATTTTTATATGGTCTGGGGAACGCTTGATCCAATCTGTATCTAGAAGAAGAAGCGGATAAGGCTCTTTTACCGTTTTAAGCCAATCCATTAGAGACTCATCAGAGAATGAAACCTCGACAACAAGAGATGTGCCGTAATGACCTTTTGTAACGACAACTGGTGCGTTCGCAATATTAAATACAGAAATCATTGTAGAATTTATAGGCTTTAGAAAAACAAAGAGAATTCCGATTAGAAGCAGTGAAATCAACGTTTTACGGATCATAATAATAACCTCATTTCTATTATTTTAAATAAAAAATAAGTCTCTTTAAAAAAACTTATGATTTAGTGTTGACTTTCATGAATAATCGATGTTATTATGTATAAGTCGCCAAGAGGTGACAGTGAAACAAACAACATGAACCTTGAAAACTGAACAAGCAAAACGTAATCAATAAAGTTTTAAGTAACTAGCTAGCTAGTGAACAAAACAAAATTTTGGACATCAAAATTGATGCCAGCAAAACAATTTGAGCTAATCAAATTTCTTTTATGGAGAGTTTGATCCTGGCTCAGGACGAACGCTGGCGGCGTGCCTAATACATGCAAGTCGAG
>NZ_PYWL01000015.1 GCF_003049525.1 Lysinibacillus fusiformis
TACTCATGCTAATTTCTCCCGTTCTTAATTTCGTATATTTAGTATAACGAGATTTTTTTGTGAAATGAACAAAAAACCCCGAATAGGGTCACTTTTTAAAGTGTCCACTATTCGGGGTTCAGTTCAATATCTAAATTGTGTGGCCCTTTATTTTCAACACTTTTCCCCATCTAACCTAAATATAAATTATTCTAGTAAAATAAAAAAACCCAATCCATTAATTACTAAAATATACGTAAACGTTAGTTTTTGTTACACTATTGGAAAAAGCGAAAAGAGGTCGTCATGAAAAGAAAAATATTTATATTACATGAAATATACGGCATCAATCAATTTATCAAAGAACAAGCCCAATCCTACCTTGACGAGTATACCTCCGTTTGCTGTGTTTCACTTTATCCAGAAGGAAAATCCTTTTCATACAAACAGGCACAACAAGCTTATGATTATTTCTTACATACAGTCGGCTTTGACGCACCTCTTGAGATGTTATCCAAAAAACTACTAAAGGCATGTGAAAAATATGATGAAGTAGTGCTAATTGGATATAGTGTAGGTGCCACATTAGCCTGGAGATTATCAACTCTTCCCTTACATCGAGTTATTTGTGTTTATGGCTCACGAATACGACAATTCTTAGATGTCCAACCATCATGTCCAACTTTGGTCATTTTACCTAGCTATGAAAGTAGCTTTGATGTGAATGCATTAAAACAGGAACTCAGACATAAATCCAATGTTCAAATGGAGCAATATCAAGGATATCACGGTTTTATAGATACTTATAATTCCAATTTTTGTCCAGCTAGCTACATGCAAGCACACGCAAAAATCTTAAACTTTTTACGAGTAGAACAACATTAGGAGGAACAAACAATGGAACAACATATAGATATTTTGGTTGACCCTTATATTGAGGGAGGTAATGTGATATATCCGAGCTTTCCTATATCCTTACAACCCGGCATGATTATCGGCATCTACACGGATGTTTCTAAAATACATACTTTAATGCAATGGTTTATGAAACGAGATCATACATTTACATATTTCCGCGAAAGTGCACTCTATGAACGCCTTACTGTTCGTGAGCATATACGTTTTTATTTAAAATTATTCAAACGTCCAACTAATGAGGTTGAGGATTTATTAAAGATATTTAGCTTAACTGATCAAAGAAACATTCGAATTAGTAAGCTTTCTACTAGTGAAAAACAGCGATTAAAGCTATTGGGTACATATCTTCAGGAAGTGTCTCTTCTTGTATTAGAAGAACCCTTTCAAAATATCGATGAGTTTTCCAAGCAAAATGTCCAACAAATACTAAAAACACTCACAAAAAGGCAAAAAAGCATCATTTTACTTTCTAATAATCTAGAAGACTTAATGATTGCAAGTACCGCTATACATAGATTAGATGGGGCCGGCTTACATACCTTGGATGTTAAAGCGGAAGAATTAGAGCAAACACCACCTCCCCAACTTGAAAATTCACCGATTCGCATTGATAAAATTCCAACAAAGAAAAATGACAAGATCATTTTATTCAATCCGCCAGAGATTGATTATATTGAAAGTGTGGAAGGTATCGTTTCTGTTAATGTTGCAGGTGAAGCCTACCCATGTACACTATCACTGAATGAGCTAGAGCAAAAACTGACACCATTCGGCTTTTTCAGAAGCCACCGTTCATACATTGTTAACCTACAAAAGGTTCGAGAGATCATTACATGGACACGCAATAGCTATAGCCTTGCACTCAACAGTACTGATAAAACCGTTGTGCCTTTGTCGAAAAATAAACTAGCAGATTTAAAGGAAATACTCGGAATTTAGTAGATTTCCCAGGAAATAAACGACTCCTGTCACCTTCCATATTGTTTCGTTGATGGTCTTTTTTCCGCCTCTCATCTAATTTTTGCTGTGAACCTTTCACTTGTTGTTTATAGTTTAGACATCAACAACAAACAGGAGGCTTACACATGAACGCAGTAATTGATGTACAGCATTTGAAAAAAATCTTTAATAAAGAAACCGCCCTACAAGATGTTTCCTTTACTATACAAAAAGGAGAAATATTTGGTTTCCTTGGTCCGAGTGGCTCTGGAAAAACAACTACTATTAAAATATTGACTGCGCAAACTGAAAAAACGGCTGGAAATGTTCTATTATTTGGACAGCCAGCAGCTGACATGAAACAAAGTCAAAATCGTAAACGTTTTGGCATATTAACAGATAATAGCGGTTTGTATACTAGGTTATCTATTGAGGAGAATTTATTACTCTATAGTAAGTTATATGAGCTGTCAGTCACTGCCGTTAAAGAAGCTCTTGATTTTGTGAACTTATATGCTGATCGTAAAAAGAAGATTAGTCAGCTATCAAAGGGAATGATACAGCGGGTTACACTGGCTAGAGCTATTATGCATAAGCCCGAATTATTATTTTTAGATGAGCCTACTTCTGCCCTTGATCCTGTAAATACAGAACATATCTATAATGGTTTACGAAAACTGAATGCCATGGGGACAACGATATTTTTAACAACACATGACATGAGCGAAGCCGAAATACTTTGTGACCGAGTTGCTTTTCTGCATAAAGGGAAAATTCGAGCAATTGGTGCTCCAAGCGACTTGAAGCAGGAATTTGGCACCGATTCTCTGACTGTTGAGCTTACAGATGGTACACAAGAAGTTATTCAAAACGGCGCTCAAGATGCTGAGAAGCTGTATCAATGGATGAAAGCCAATGTCGTTACTCGAATCCATACAAATGAACCAACATTAGGCGATATTTTTATGCAAATAACAGGGAGTGATTTAGTATGAATATTTCAATGACAAGAATTCAAGCTATATTAATGAAAGATTATAAGGAATTTTCACGTAACTATGCTGTATCTTCGATGGTACTCTTACCGATAATTTTGGCATTTTTATATAACCAATCCGGTGCATCCTCTATCAACGCTTATCTCTTACCTATTAATATGACATTTTCAATGGTAACGGCTTATATACAATGCTGTTTAATTGCGGAGGAGAAGGAGAAAAATACATTACGCAGCCTGATGCTCTCCCCTGCCTCACTAGGAGATATATTAATTGGTAAAAGCTTATTTGTGCTTATCGTAACGATGATCGTGGTAGCTATGTCTATTTTTATTGTCGGATATAAACCATCTAACCTACTCATTTTAGCGATTTCATTAGTACTTTCTACTGTATTTTATATTGCACTTGGAACGATTTGTGGACTATTTTCTAAGTCTATTATGGAAGGTTCCATCATTGTTTTACCGGTTATCATAATTTTCTCTTTTGGCCCAATCGCCCTAAATTTTGCTTCTACTTATCCAATCCTAAAGATTGCAGAATGGTTACCAAGCTCACAATTATTACTGTTAGCAGAAGCATTAGAAGGTAAATATTCAATGTCAGATGTATTCATTCCTATGATTACGATAGTTGTATGGTCTCTACTTTCTTGGTTTCTCGCTGCATTTATTTATAAAAAAAGAATGGTCGATTAATGACTATTCTTTTTTTACTATAATAGTTCCTGCTCAAGTTTTTCAATCTCGCTAAGTTGATCGGCATACCATATTCCAACGAATCTAGAGGGAACAGGTTCATCGAAATAATCCCCGTCATAAAATGATAACGGAAATAATATTTTCTGTTCAACAAACTTCTTAATGGTTTGAAAGAAAACTTCATTTTCCTGTGGACTTTGTGCAACATAGGAGGCAAATTTATTGATAGGCTTACCTAAAGTATCATGAAACATTAGCATAGAGGTGGAGCCATTTTGGCGGAAATTCAAATCAATAGCCTGAACATCACCAGCCTCTGTGACAATTAAATCAAACCCTGCCACACCAACGAATCCTTCTGCAACGCCTTGCTCCATAATATGTCTTCCTACTTCGATGACCTTTTCAGGAACTTCATCTACTATTATATTACCGTGATAAATACCGTTTTCATCGGTAATTTGTTGAGAGGCTCCTAAATATTGAATACCTAGCTCCTCGGAGTAGACAAATTGACAGCTATAATTGTCCTTTGTCTGTAATAACTCCTCAATAATTATGCTCTCCGTTCCAGTCATTCGGAATTGCCGCAGACCTTCCGTCAGTTCCTCTTTATTATGGCAAATGATGACTCCATATCCTCCAGAGGTTGGGGAATCATCGCCCGGCTTAAGGACCACAGGCGGTTGCCAATTTTTGATGGCATCTGAGAGCCTATAGGTTTCAACATTTAAACGACTCGGAACAAATTTGCTATCGATTAAATGATCAATATATGCTTTTGAATTCAATTCATTAAATTTCTCGGCATCCATCCAATAGCATTGACGGTCCATATGATCCAAGTCATGTATATATTGACAAACAATCGTTTTGTCGTCTTCACACCAAGAACGAATATGAGCTAAATACTCCTCCTGTGTGTCATAACTAAAAGGCTGTTCGACCCATGGTAAACCTGTTAATCGATGTAGTTCCTGAGCTTTTCCAGTTTGGGTAGCTCGGTGCACTAATACAGGAATATCAGCAATTGCTACTTCTCTAGAGGTTAGGGCATCCAGTTTATGAGGATCGTCCATCATCCATGGATTATCACTAAACGGCGTTCTTGGTGTATAAACTGCATTCTCACCATAGATTTGTCTTAGCGTGTATTTTGGTTTCAAGTAGATTACCCTCTTTCAATTTTTAAGTACTCTACCCTTCCCCTTATTTTTTGACACTTTTTAATAGAAAAAAAAGTCTTAGCGGCCAATAAAAATCCATTAAAACCCAAATATTAAATAGATTCGCCTAATAATTGATTTAAGTGAATTTTCACCTGCGGCCACTCCTCTAACGTCATACTATACATGACTGTATGGCGAGTGGTTCCATCTTTACGAATCATATGATTCCGTAATACACCTTCCTTTGTCGCTCCTATACGCTCAATAGCTTTCTGAGATTGAATATTTTCATGATCAGTTTTGATTTGAACTCGCTGTAAAAGAAGGATTTCAAAACAGTATTGTAATAATAGGTATTTACAATTTGTATTAATAGCGGTACGCCAGTAGGCTGGTGTCAGCCATGTTGTTCCTATTTCAACCCGCTGATGTGTATCATCTATATCCATAAAACGTGTAGACCCTATGATCTCTCCCGTCTTTTTATCCACAATAACAAAAGGAAATTCTGTTTTATTACGCCTCATTAATAAAGCATTTTCCACAAAGTTATTCACATCCACGATTTTTTCAATCGTTGTGGACATATGTGACCATATTTCTGGATAACTCGCCGCCTCTAGTATCCCCGATAAATCATTTAACTCTAAAGGCTTTAGTTTAACTATTTCATTTTCTAATGCAATAAATTCCATGATGTATCACTCCTTTTTTTAATTATTTAACGGTAAAATTGGTAGGATGGAAAGTACCAATTATTAAAAACCAGACCATATCAGAGGAGGTTATCTTGTGGAGCTATCCATTTCATTGACAGGAGATTCAGCCAAATACATTCAGATTTACGAAGAAATTAGACAGTCTATTTTATCTAAAAGGCTATTAGGTCATGAGCAATTACCCTCTAAGCGAGCCCTTGCACGAACTCTCGATGTAAGTGTACATACTGTGAAGGAGGCTTATGAACAATTACTGGCAGAAGGTTATGTTTATAGTAAAGAACGGTCGGGTTATTTTATTGCTCCCTTTGAATTTGATTGGGTACAAGATGAACAGCAGCATGAGGTTCCTCTAAGGACAATCATATCCAATGACATTCAGTATGATTTTCATAACGGGCATGTGGATAACGAGGCTTTTCCCTATTCACTTTGGCATAAGCTCCTGAAAAAACATGTAAACAGGAATAATTTATCCACAAGTCCTTGGGCAGGAGAAGACGTTTTACGATCTGAAATTGCGCGCTATGTACAACGTTCACGTGGCGTTGTTTGTGATGCCTCACAAGTGTTTGTTTATGGTGGAACACAAAGTCAACTTCAAGCCCTTAGTCTCTTTTTAGGTCCCCAGAGTAAGGTCGGAGTAGAAGAACCGGGTTTTAAACGGGCACATATTACTTTACGACAATGCGGTTTGTCTACAAAGGCCATCCCTGTGGATAAAGCCGGTATAACTCTTCCTTCAAAAACAATTCACATGTTATACACAACACCAGCTCATCAATTTCCTTTGGGCATGATTATGACCGTAGAGAGAAGAGCCGCCTTGTTGCAATGGGCAAATTTGAATGAGGCATACATTATTGAAGATGACTATGACTCAGAATTTCGTTATAAAGGGCTGCCAATCCCCTCTTTAGCAAAAATGGATCAGCTTCAGCGAGTTATTTATTTTGGAACATTTTCTAAAACGTTGCTGCCTTCTTTGCGAATCAGTTATATGATTTTACCAAAGTCATTAATTGCATCGTTTAATGCCTTTAACCATGATCAAAAATCAGTTGTCTCCAGAGTAGAGCAACTTGTTTTAGCTGATTTCATTGGACAAGGTCAATTTGATAAACATTTAGCGAAAATGCGGACAGTTTATCGTAAAAAACAACAAGCTCTACTAACTGCTATCTCCACTCATTTTTCGGAGGAATTTCAAATCATCGGTGAAAAATCTGGGCTACATATCGTGATGAAGTTACCTAATAGACTCTCTGAGAAAAATGCGATTCAACTTGCTCAAAACATTGGAATTCTTGTCTATCCATGTTCTACTTCCTATCAGCATGGTACAGAGGATACTTTAATCATTTTAGGCTATGGGGGACTGACACTTCAGCAAATAGATGAAGGTATTGCACTCCTTGCTTCCATCTGGCAATAACATATCATTTTATTAGATGGTCGGAGTCCATTTGTACTTGAACCTTTATTTTCGACACAAAAAATATACAGATGAATCAAGACAAGGCGAAACCTTATACTATTTTTTTCGTATGTAAAGTAAAAGAACACATAAGGGGATAGACAATAATGGAGAACCGTCAGCTATTAGAGCAGCACTTGCAGGAAATTCAGGTTTGGGAAAAGGATCAAAAGGATTTATGGTTTTGGGAGAAACTAGGTAGAATACCGTTTAAGTTGTTAGATAAAATGACGCCTACTTTTATTCAAAATAAAATTGCATTATTAGTCGATGAATTAGGGAACTACATACAATCCGGTGGAAAATATTTAATCAATGAACAAGCCATGATTCAAAAAATCCGTAACCATTCTTCCACAGAGCATATTTTGGGCATTTCAGATATTGGTCAAATCCCATTAGAGGATATGATTACTCTTAGTGATAAATTGCAAAATGAGCGTGTAAAGTTTGCGACTGTTCAAGGGGCTTCTACTGGATTTGGCGGAATATTTACCTTGGCTATTGATATACCTGTTATTTTAGGAACCGCACTGAAGACATTGCAAGAAATTGCTATTATACATGGCTATGACCCTAACGATAAAATGGAGCGAATTTTTATTGTGAAATGCCTGCAATTCACATCAGCAGATATCGTCGGTAAGGAAGCCATCCTACAGGAGCTTTCCACTATGAATAGTACTAATAAAGCTACTGATAATATGATTTCCCAGCTACAAGGCTGGCAGGAGGTATTTTATACGTATCGGGACCAGATGGGCTGGAAAAAACTGTTTCAAATGATACCTATTGCTGGTATGATCTTCGGCGCATACGCAAATAAAGGCATGATTCAAGATGTTGCTGAAACGGGTATTATGCTATATCGAAAAAGACGTATATATGAAAAACTAAATGAATTAGACCGTTGATAAAGAGAGATGGCGCTCTTCCTATGAGCGTCACTCTCCCCTTGTTTCTATATTTTTATTACTATTTTTCCCTGATGCTGACGACTTTCCATCAGTTCATGAGCCTTCGGCATATCCTCTAATGAAAATTCTTTAGCAATAGGCACTTGAAAACTATCCTCTTTTAATAAAGTAAAAATATGTTGAGCAACCTGTTGTAACATTTCCGGTCTTAAGTCCCTAGTCGTACCAAGACTAAATCCTTTTACATTACGACAGCTACTATGTAAATTCGATGTTTTAATAATTCCTGCCTTGCCTCCACTATTGCCGAATTGTACAAGTGTGCCATATGGTGCTAGGCAAGTTAAGCTTTCCTCTGTTATAGCTCCCGCAATGGAATCAAAGACAATATCGGCACCAAGACCTCCAGTAAAGCCTCTTACATGTTCACTAAATTGATCGTATGTAAGAACAAGATCTGCCCCAAGCTGATAAGCTATCGATGCCTTCTCCAAAGTACTTACAGTTCCAATAATTTGTTTAGCGCCTAGCTTTTTGGCCATTTGAATAAGCATTGTTCCTACCCCACCAGATGCAGCATGAATTAATACCGAATCATTCTGACTAATAGGTGCTATCTGATGTGTTAAGATGTACGATAAAAACGATACAGTTGGCACAGCTGCTACCTTCTTTAGCGGTACATCATAGGGGACTTTAAAAACCAATTGTTCCTTTGCTACGACATACTCTGCATATGCACCATTTATCGGAAATGCAATGACCTGGTCCCCCTTCTGAAAATTGCTTTTCTCATTAAAAACCTCTTCTACAATACCAGCAACATCTAACCCAAGAATCATTGGAAAATTTCCTTTAGCCTTATTACCTGTACGGTTTTTAATATCTGCATAGTTCACACTCGTATAGATTGTACGTATTAGGATTTCTCCTGTAGAGATTGTAGGCTTTGGATATTCCGTATATGTTAATACATCAGACGTACCAAATTCATTTATTACTATAGCCTTCATTTTTTTCTCCCTCCTTGTTATAGTCGAATTATAAACTAAATTTCCAAAGACTGGAGATATCTTTATGAAAATTAAACCTAAGCAAGAGAATTGTAATGGAATGCCCTATGATTTTTTTGATCAAAACAGCAATAGCATATGCTTTATGTTATCTGGTACAGGCTATAGCTACGAAAAACCTGTTCTTTATTATTCACGATTACTACTGTTAGAGCTTGGATATGATGTTATCCAAATCAATTATTCGTTTGAACAACAACTGTTTGAGCAGGAACCACAGGCCATTTCAAATATGGTCTATAGCGTTGTCAATCCTATTGTAGAACATTGCTTAAGAACAAAGCCTTATACAAATGCCGTTTATATAGGCAAATCATTAGGCACCTTACCTATAATAGATTTTTATATGCAACAGTCGTCTTTAATACCTACTCGATATATACTCTTAACACCTCTATTGTCACTAGACCATACAATGGCTAATCTATTAGATAAACAAGCATTTTTGGCGATTGGCACAGCAGATCCACATTTTTCACAGAAAAAAATAGCTCAACTTACTACTCTCGATCTCGCTGTTTTTGATGGTCTTAATCATTCCCTTGAGGATGCTTCCAATATGATTCATACTATCCAGTTTTGCGAGTCGCTTTTCATGCAACTGAAAGCTTACATTCAAAAAAATGGACCATCTATTTCAATGTAGCGCTTTACCAAAATTATCTATATATGCTACACTATCCAAAATACAGTGAAGAGAAGAGTAAATAAGGCTGTTCTTCCCAGAGAGCTCCGGTTGCTGAAAACGAGCAAGAACTAATTATTGAAACAAGCCTCAGAGTTGCGCATTGGATTTCTATTAGAATGATGGTGCGACGGGTACTCCCGTTATAGAGTTACAGTATAAGCATTCATTCATGCCGTACTGAAAAGGCTATTATGGCAACATACTAGTGAACTAGGGTGGCACCACGTGAGCATAAATTCTTCCGTCTCGTCCCTAAGACTACTGTCTTGGGGGTGGGATTTTTTATTTTGCAAGATCACTTTTGCTGAAGGAGGAATTTATATGAAAAAATCTTTAAAATCGTGGCGCTATCCAATTATCCTTTTAAGTAGTATTGGTATTTCTAGTATCGGTGAATGGATTTATTTTATTGCTTTGAACCTTACTGTACTCAATCTGACGGAATCAGCACTTGCTGTTTCTGGCTTGTATATTGTAAGGGCCCTCTCCACATTGTTTACTAATTTTTGGTCTGGTAGTTTAATAGACCGCTTTAATAAAAAACACCTGATGATTCTATTGAATCTTTGCCGGTCCATATTGATTGTCGCACTTCCCAGCTTTTCGAGCATAGGATGGATTTATATTTTAGTCTTTATCATTACAGCTACTAGTTCTATGTATCATCCTACCTCTATAACTTATATCACTAAATTGATACCGATAGAGCAAAGAAAACGCTTTAACTCATTACGTAGTTTGCTTGATTCTGGGGCCTTCCTAACAGGTCCAGCTATAGCAGGCTTTCTATTTACAATAGGCACACCGAATATGGCTATATACTTAAATGCTATTGCTTTATTTTTATCTGCCTGCATAACTATAAAGATGCCAGACGTTGAAGGACATGTACAATTAGGCTTTGCTCATCGTACAGAAAATGCAACACTTTATAAAATATGGCTCCATGATTGGAAATTGGTCATCCATTTTAGCTTAAAAAATGCCTATGTGATGGCAGTCTATTTATTATTTAGTGCTACCATTGTATTGATGACAGCGACTGATTCTTTAGAGGCTGCTTTTGCCACTCAAGTACTTGCTTTATCAGAGGGAGAATATGGGGTTTTAGTCAGTATTGCAGGTGTCGGTGTATTAATTGGCTCTCTAACCAATTCAGCCTTTGTTGAAAAAACCTCTACTGCTTGGTTAATCGGCATGGGGTCTATAATGACGGCCTTCGGTTATTTACTGTTTACTTCTTCCTATACTTTTTTTATGGCAGCTTTAGGTTGCTTTCTCTTATCATTCGCAACAGCTTTTGCGAATACAGGTTTCTATACTTTTTACCAAAATAATATCCCTGCTGAAAGCATGGGACGTATAGGGAGTATTTATGGTTTTTTTGAAGCCCTTTTCATCATAATTCTGACTGCTGCATTTGGAATGACTGCTGAATTTATTTCTATACGATTTGTTATAGTAAGTGCCTCATTTGTCATGGTGATGGTAGCTTTCATTTTATTTATTTTAACGATACGCCCGTCTAAAGCGACTTTGTATCAAAGTACTTCTCCTAGGTAAACAAAAAAAATAGGGCTTTTCCTTACGTGGAAAAGACCTATTTACATATGACCTAGCTCTTGTGAAAGTAGGTGAGCAGCTCTTGTGACTTCCTTTGCAATACTTTCTAATTTTTCAGTATCTGTATCATACTCAAAACACTCTGCGCTAATAGCTGCAATTGGTTCTTTATTTAAATCAAAAACAGGTGCCGCCACCGATACTGTTCCCTTTGTTTTTTCTCCATAGCTAATGGAGTATCCCTTATCTTTGATGACATTTAATTGTTCCATTAACTCTATTTTTTCAAGATCATTTATATTTTTTAGAAAGCCTGCATGCATTTCCTTCTCTGAGAATGCAAGTAATACCTTATTCGCTGCTCCAATCGGATAGGGGATTTTTTCACCTATCATATCAATGATACGTACATTTTTTGGGCTATCTACACGATCAATAATAATAGAATTATTTAGTTTTGGAATATTTAAATATGTTGTTTCCCGCACATTAATGGCAAGCTCTTCTAATAAAGGATGGGCTTTTTCTCGGATATTTGTATGGTGGTACATTTTCATGCCGAGCTGTAACCATGTATACCCTAAACGAAATTCCTTTTTTTCCTCATTTCTTTCTACTAAATCAAAGTTTTCTAATGTATACAATAAACGATAAATTGTACTGCTAGGTAAGTCTGTTTCATTATATATATCTTGAACAGAAAAGAATCGTTTAGGATTCTTGGCTAGTACATGAATAATCATCATTGCTCTTTCAATGGATTGAATCATTGCTCATCCTCCTTTTATTCATTTTAACGAATTTTTACTCATTTATATAGACTTGCAACCGAATAAATTAATAAAAAGAAACAGAATTTTATAAAAATGAAAATTGACGTTTACGATTTTTTCTTATATGATGAATTATATTCCACAATGCGGATTTATTTTCATATAACGAAACAATTAAGTAAATATAGTTGCTATTTTGAATGATATCTAATCGAACAAAAAAGGAGCAATATACATGTATTCACAACTAAGACAGTTACCCATCGCAAAGCAAATTGAAGAGCTTACAAATGAGTTAGTAACTATTAATAGTATTAATGGTACTCAAGGTGAAGGGAAAATTATCGAGTATATCTATGAGAAAATGAAGGAATTCCCTTACTATCAAGAAAACCCTGCATTTCTTTGGACTTTAAACGTAAAACAGGACCCCATTGGCCGAAAAAATCTTTTTGCCTTCGTAAAAAGTCTTCATGCAACAAAAAAGACAATTATTTATCACGCTCATTTAGATACAGTGGATATAGAAGATTATGGTCATTTAAAAGAGTTTGCTTTTTCTCCTACCAAGCTTGAGGATTTCTTTAAAACCTATGAAGGAAATACGGATGTACAGAAGGATGCTCAAAGTGGCGACTGGATGTTTGGGCGTGGAGCTGTAGATATGAAAAGCGGAGCTGCAGTCCATATTGCCAATATTCAATATTTCACCAATCATCTTCATGAATTAGAAGGAAATATATTACTTATTTTAAACGGTGGCGAAGAAGCAGAGCATAATGGAATTATTGATGCATTAGATGAGCTTAATCGTTTAAAAATGGAACAAGCACTAGATTTTCTAATGGCGATTAATACTGACTTTACAACTCCTTTATATGGTGAAGATCCTCACCGTTATATTTATACTGGTGTTGCAGGAAAGTTACTACCCTCCTTCCACATTTATGGGCGGGAAGTACATGTGGGAGATACATTAAGTGGTATCGATCCCAATTATGTGGCAGCTAAAATAACAGAGCATATTCATAATAATTTAGCATTAACGGAGGCAATTGCAGGAGAAACTATCCTTCCACCTACATGCTTATACCAACGTGACACCAAAGAATCCTATACGGTACAAACGGCGTCTACTAGCCACATTTATTTTAACTATTTTTTATATGAAGAGTCACCAGATCATGTTGTTAAGAAACTTAAGTCTGTCGCACAACAGGCATGTCTTGAGGCAGAACAATATTTACAGCTTCAGTATGAGAAATATATTGAACGCTCCAACGTACCTAAGCGTTCATTATCATGGCATATAGAGGTTGTTACTTATGATGAGCTTATTGTTTATTTAAACGGAAAGGGTATTCAAACCGAGCCTATTATTGCTGATGTCTTGAGAAAAAATGCAGGCAAGGAATTACGCCAACAGTCGTTTGCAATCGTTGATGCCATGCAAAAGGCAGATCCAGAGCATAAGCCTCGAGTTGTGCTATTCTTTGCACCACCATTCCTACCCCATAATTATTTAAAGGAAAATGTGGTAAGAGATCAGTTATTAAAGCAGACCATATCACAAGTCGTTGATGAGGTAGCGTATGAAACAGGCGAAGTATTTCAAGTTAAGCGCTTTTTCCCTTACTTAGCGGATGGAAGCTTCTTATCTATTCATTCTACCCAAGAGGAACTTCAAGAGTTGCTCAATAACTTCCCAAAATGGGATACACTCTATCCCCTACCATTTGAGAAAATAAAGGAAATGAATATCCCTTCTGTTACTATGGGTGTATACGGAAAAGATGGACACAAATGGACTGAGAGAGTTTATAAGCCTTATTCCTTCGGCGTGCTACCAAAGCTAATACAGAAAGCTACAAAAGAAATATTCAAATCCAAACTTTAGTATCGAAAAAGCACCATTCTAATCATTTTTAGAACGGTGCTTTTTTATGTATCAAGTAAAACTATAGTTAAATTGAATGAGGGAAACCCTTCACCTTTTCAACTGCTTCTAGTAATTTTTTTGTGACCATATCTGATTCATCAATATGGTCAGTTAAAACTTTATTTGTTTCATCAAAAAGTACTGTCGTTGTTTTAAATTTACTCATGACATCTTCAGTCGAAATTTTTTGGCTATCTATATAGTGAAGTAATTCCTTCACTTCACCTTGGACATTCATAATGATTTGGAGTAATACGTTAATTTGCTCAGACGTATCCGTGCTCTTTTGAAGTCCCTCTGTCACCAGTTGCATATTATTTTTATTATCCTCATATGCCTCAGATATTTGATCCTCAATTTTTTTCGTAAGATTCACAATATCCTCTGTACTTGATTTGGTATTTTCAGCAAGCTTTCGTACTTCTTCTGCAACGACTGAAAACCCTTTGCCATGCTCCCCTGCTCTCGCTGCTTCAATAGATGCATTTAATGCTAGTAAATTGGTTTGATTAGAAATCTCACTGATGACTTTGACGATATCTGTTATTTGCTTTGAACGTTCACTTAAATGGTTCATACTATTTGTTGTTTTTCTTGATTGCTCACCAAGCTCATCAATAACATGCTGAACTTCTTTTACAGCTTGTTTACTATCAATCGATAAAGAAACCATTTCATCTGATGAAAGAATTAAAGAGTTTCCTTTTTCTAGAGCATGGCCAGATATGATATTGGATTCAATGGTGCTGTTTTCTACTATTTTAAACTCGTTTAAAATAGTAGTAACCATTTCACCCAAAATGACATGTTGATGATTAACTATATCGTGCTGTCCAATCGTCGAAATTAATTCCTTATGTAATTCATTGAGAAAAATTTGAAATTCATGGTCCTTCTTATCTAGCTTTGCATTCAACTCATCAATTTTATCCTTAAATTGCTCTATATCTTCTCTTTTTGATTGAAATATCGTTAACACATGTCATCACTCCAGTAACTAGATTTGTATTAATTTTACTCTCTTTGAAGTAATTAATAAACAAATATCGTAAGAGCAAACTTTCCATAAAAAAGTCCCACCTCCTAATGGAAGTGGGATAATAATTTTTAGTAAGCTAAACCGAATAGAGCTTTAATATGTGTTAAATAACGAATATTTGAAGCTTCTTTCATTAATGTTGCAGGAAGACCTTTAAGTTCTGTGTTGCTTGCACCAATTGTAGCAACCGCATCTTTACGGCCAAGGCTTGCAAGTGTACCAGAGTTCACTGCAGAGAATGTTTTCATCTCTTGATTTTTATATTGTGCAAAGACGTTATAACCAGCAAGCTCACCCATTTGCCACGCAACTTGCGCAGTTGGTGCGTAAAGTGGACGACCACCATCAGCTGGTAATGCTACAGATGCGTCACCAATAACAAATACATCTTCGTGAGATGTAGATTGTAGGAATTCATTAATTGTTGCTTTACCGCGATCAGCTGCAAGGCCTGATTCACCTACTAGTGGAAGTGGTGCTACCCCACCTGTCCATACAAGTGTGTTTGCAATAATTGGTTCACGGTCTTTTAGAGAAATAACGTTGCCGTCAACACCAGTTACAGGTGTTCCAGTAATAAATTCTACACCGCGTTTTGTTAAGCTTTCAGTAGCTCGTTGGATAAGTGTATCCGGAAGTACTGGTAAGATTTTTGGACCAGCTTCAACAAGTTTAATTTTAAGATCCGCAAAGTTAACACCGTGTTTTGCAGCGATTTTCGGGAAGTTGTCCACGATTTCACCAACAAGCTCAACACCTGTTAAACCGCCACCACCGATAACAATTGTTGCATCTGCTTCATCTTTAGATTGTGCATATGCTTTAATGCGATCTTCGATATGTTTGTTAATTTTATTGGCATCATTTACTGATTTAAGAACCATTGAGTTTTCTTCTAATCCAGGGATACCGAAGAAACCAGTTTGGCTTCCTAAAGATACTACAAGCGTATCGTACGTTAATGTATAGCCATTATCTAAATCCACTTTTTTATTATCTACATTGAATTTCGTTACTTTTGCAATGTGTAGATCGATGTCTAAACCTTTAAAGATTTTTTTAAGTGGTAATGCAACAGCACCCTCTGCAATTGTACCACCTGCTAAACGGTGAAGTTCAGTGATAATTTGGTGTGTTGGGAATTGGTTTACTACAGTAATTTTAGCTTCATCAGCTGATAGATACTTACGTGCTGTTAATGCAGTTAAAACGCCAGCGTAACCTGCACCTAAGATGACGATTTCTTTTGACATGATTAATTAATCCTCCGTCCTTACGAATTGAATTTACCTTAAGTCTTATTTAGCTTTGCGTTCTGAGCTTACTTGTAAGAAAGCATTAACAAAACGGAATACATTTTGAACTTGAGGGTCTTTTAACATTTTCACAAGACCGAATAAACCAATTACTTCGTGGCTTTCAGATGCTCGGTCTTTCGCTTCAATTGCAGTTGCTGCTAGGTTTTTCGCAGAGCCTACTACAGGTCCAGCGATTTCTGTTACTGCACCAACAGTATCATTTTTGAGCACTTCATCTGTTGCAACAGCTTGAGCAAACTCGTATGATTTCGTTAATAAAGTCATCATTTCAGTTAACTTTGGTAATTGCTCAACTAAAGTTGTAAGTGATTCTTGAACTTCAGGTTTTAGTAATTGATCTAGTACATCTAATTGCTCTTTACTCACAGTTACTTGTTCAGCCTGTGTTTGGTTATTCGTTTCTGACATTTTGAACTCTCCTTTGCCATCACTAGTACTATTTTTTATTGCTTACATGTAAAAAAGACCATTAAGGTAAAACTTAACAGTCGTTACAGCGTATATCCTACACAATCACCAGTCACAAGGGCTGGATAGCGATTCGTATGACTTGTTATTACAATGTTAACTTTAAGTCGCAAAAAGCGCATCATAATACCATCCTTATCTTGTCTTGGTGACATTACAACCTTCATTATAAGACTGTTTGTACATTATTTCAATGCGCTAAATCACAATTTCGACAATCTTTTCAAAATTCATTGATTTTATCAACTATTAACTGCCTTACTATCATAAATTTTCTAATGCATCAAATTTTTTTATGATCATTCACTTTCTTGTCGTTTTTAGAACCCTTTTTTGAAATATAACAATGAAAGGAGTTATCTCTAATTTAATGAGATAACTCCTTTCAAAGCTTTATTTATTTTGAACAGACAGCCAAAAGAAATTTGTTACTTCTTTTGCTGTTACATCTACTGAACCTAACAAAGTTTTTCCATCGCCATCTTTAAAATACCCTACTGTCATCAATGCCATAAAGTTATGAGCAAAAAACTTGGCATTCCCTTTTCGAATCGTGCCCTTCTCCATCTCCATTTGCATAGCCTGCTCAATCGTTTGATACATTTCATTTTCGGATGCTTGTACTTGTCTCAACTGAGATTCCGATAAATTGATGGAGGCCTCCCGCATAAAATTATTCATATCAATATCAATAGTTGCTGATAAATGAACTTCAACGAGCTGTTCAAGTCGTTCTTTAAATGGTTTTTGTTGCTCCAAAATTTGTAGAATGGATAGCCTGATGCGATCCATCATAGCAATGAGTGCCGATGTATACAATTCGCCTTTAGTTGGGTAGTAGTAATAGATAGTCGCCTTTGTTACGTTACAAGCTTTCGCTACATCATCCATCGAAATATTTTTGTAGCCTTCTTTAATAAAAAGTTTTGTAGCCGTCTCAAGGACTAGATCTTTTGTCGGTTTCGCATTTTCATCATGGCGAGGTCTTCCAAGCATACGCGGTGACTGTTTCAACAAGTTCACCTCCTTTATAAATAAGCAGTCTTTTTACTCATATTATAACATATCAGTATTTCTAGATTGATTAATTAACCTTCTAGTATATATAATTAAATCACTTACATGAAATGGAGGTCTTCTCATGAAAAAACATCCACTTGAGCAATGGGGCTCAATGGTTGCAAGTAAAAAGGGGCGCTTATTAGCACTAGCCTTTTGGGTATTATTAGTCATTGTATTGTCTTTTGCTTGGCCACAAATTAATAGCATCGAAAGTGAGTCAGGCAAAAACCTACCTGACACGGAAATGTCTGAACAGGCCGCGGCAATGATTGCCGAACAATTCCCTAATGATGCCGGTACACCATTATTATTAGTTTGGTACCGAGACAGCGGTCTAACGACTGAAGACTATTCGGCTATACAAAGTATATACAGTGAGCTTCAAGCTAAACCATTAGCTCATCAAACGATGGTTCCACCATTTGATAAAATGCCTCCGCAGGCTCTATCAGCCGCTGCTTCAGAAAATGGCACAACCATTGTTACACCTGTGTTTTTTGAAAAAGGTGTCGCTACAGATGCCCTACAAGGTAGTTTAGATAAACTTACAAAAGTAATGGAGAGTAACAAAGTTCAATTAGATAAGAAACTTTCGAATGACATGCTTCATGTACGTTATTCAGGGCCAGTTGGAATCGCTACTGATGCTGTTAGTTTATTCTCCCAAGCAGATGTGAAGCTATTAATTGCAACCGTATTGCTTGTTTTAGTATTACTTATTATCATATATCGTTCGCCATTACTGGCTATTATTCCTTTACTAGTTGTAGGTCTTGCCTATGGAGTGATCAGCCCAACATTAGGCTTCTTTGCGGATCAAGGATGGATTGATAAAGATTCGCAGGCTGTCTCTATTATGACGGTATTGCTTTTTGGCGCAGGTACGGATTATTGTTTATTCCTGATTTCTAAATACCGAGAAGTTCTCTTCCATGTTGAGGATAAAACTGTCGCAATGAAACTCGCTGTGAAAGAATCAGGTGGTGCTATTTTAATGAGTGCCCTGACGGTGGTCATTGGCCTAGCTACCCTTAGTCTTGCTCATTACGGCGCATTCCAACGCTTTGCAGTACCATTCAGCTTTGGTGTACTTGTAATGGGAATTGCAGCTCTCGTTGTCCTCCCTGCTATTCTTGTTATCATTGGTCGTGTAGCCTTCTTTCCATTTGTTCCACGTACAGAAGAAATGGCACTTAGCAAAGGGAAGAAACAACATAAGCCGTCACATAAGATTAGTCATAAAATCGGACATTTCGTTACGCATAAGCCATGGATAGTTATTACTGTAACTGTTATTTTACTTGGTGGATTAGCGGCATTCGTTCCACGTATTCAATATACGTTTGATCTACTTTCATCCTTCCCAAAAGACATGCCGTCAAGAGAAGGCTTCACTTTAATAGAAGAGAATTTTTCGCCTGGAGAATTAGCACCTGTACAATTAGTGATTGATACAGAGGAAAATGAAATTAATTTACAGCAACAGCTTTCAACAATTTCTTATATTGATAGCGTGGCAGATGTGCAAATAGGTGAAAAAAATAACGCTATTCAGTTATATGAGCTATCTTTAAATGCCAACCCCTATGCAAAGGAATCATTGGCTCATATTCCTGAGTTAAAGGCAGAAGTTGTCGAAATGCTGGAGCAAAGTGGGCTTAAAAATGCTGATAAGCATGTTTGGATCGGTGGAGAAACTGCTAGTCAGTATGATACCCAACAAATAACTAAGCGTGATGAAACGGTTATTATGCCAACTATGATTGCTTTAATAGCATTATTATTATTTGTTTATTTACGTTCCATTACGGCCACTGTTTATTTATTAGCAACCGTGATCATCTCTTACTTTGGAGCATTAGGGGCAGGTTGGCTGATTTTACATCATATCATGGGGGCAGAAGCCATTTCTGGAGCTATCCCGTTGTATGCATTCGTGTTCTTAGTAGCGCTCGGCGAAGATTATAATATCTTTATGATTTCAGAGATTTGGAAAAAACGTAAAACAACGGATCATTTAACAGCTGTAGAAGAAGGAGTTGTCCGTACGGGAAGTGTCATAACATCCGCTGGTCTCATTTTAGCAGGGACTTTCGCTGTTCTGGCAACATTACCAATTCAAGTACTTGTTCAATTCGGTGTCGTCACTGCAATCGGTGTCCTTCTGGATACATTCATTGTTCGACCATTGCTTGTACCAGCCATTACAACGGTTCTAGGCAAATACGCCTTTTGGCCAGGAAAACTATTCAAAAAAGAAGTCTAGCCTATTTTAAATAACACGGTCATTAGCAACTCTACTTGCTAATATCCGTGTTATTTTTTGTATGAATACTAGAAAGAGCTGCTACAAATCTTTTCTGGCCCTATTGCTTTGCCTTTGGATACTACAGTGGATGTAACTGAATTACTTGGAGCTAGTAATCTTTCTCCCATGTTTAGTTTTTTGATCCTGCTGTATCAACACTCCATTTGTGACAGAGCAATAAAAACGAAGACGATGCTAAGAAATCGTCTTCGTTCTACTTTATTTTTCTTTTAGCAACTTTTTTATGCAGTCCTTGAATAACCGTTCGTGTCTCATCTAAATAATCAATTGTCTGATTATAGGCACTGGTCACTACTCCCATAAATAAAATATCAATGACAAGAAGCTGGGCAAGACGAGAGGAAGTGGCACCGCTTCTAAAGGTCGCTTCGACATTCGGTGACACATATAAACAAATATCGGCTAAACTCGATACTAATGAATTACCGTAACGCGTTAAACTTATGGTAGTAGCAGGAGTTTGGCCCGCTATTTCAAGGATTTTGGCCACTTCGTGCGTTTCCCCAGAGAAGGATATCCCGACTACCACATCCCCCTCCTGTGCATTGACGACCGCTGTAGCTCCTAAATGTAAATCCATGAATACTTTACTATGCTTATTAATTCTTAAAAACTTTTGATCTGCGTCCATTGCAGTAATTCCAGAAGCACCTACGCCAAAAAATATAATTCTTCTAGCCTTTGCTAAAGCTGATACAGCACGTTCTAATTCAGCCTTATCTATTAAATTAGCCGTTTGTGTCAAAATTTCACTACTTTGCAAGGTCACCTTCTCTACAATTGATTGTAACGGCTCATTTGCCTCTATATCTCTGTCGTCGGTGTTATTACGCTGTAAATCACCAGCAATACGCAATTTTAATTCCTGAACGCCGCTGACATGCAGAGATTTGCATAATCGTATAACAGCTGCACTGCTTGTCTGACTTGCCTCTCCCAACTCTACAGCGGTCATTTTAATCGCCTGAGTGGGATGCTCTAAAATAAAGCTCGCCACCTTTTTCTCGGAAGGGGGCAGCTTCTCACGCATTTCTGATAGCATAATTAAACCGGCATTTATTTTTTCCATACGTCCATCCCCACCTCTAGTATGTAGCCTTCAGGGAAAAGTGAATGGAGCAGTTCCATCCACCTCTTTCTTCAAAGCTTACGTAATTCTACTGCTCTACGGACATGCCCTTCGGATTGGGCGAGTAATGCTGTCGCTTCTTCTAACACTGTATTTGTTAGTAACATGACAATAGCCAGTTTTACTTGATAATTGGTTTGCTCTAAAACTTGCTCAGCTTGAATATACGATACTCCTGTCACTTCACAAACAATTTGCTTGGCACGTTCTCGCAATTTAAAATTACTAGCATGAACATCCACCATTAAATTTTTATAGACTTTACCAAGCTTGACCATAGTTGCGGTTGTAATCATATTGAGTATTTGTTTATGGGCGGTTGCAGCCTTTAGTCTAGTGGAACCAGTTAGAATTTCTGGACCAGTAATAACCTCAATAGCTATATCTACATTTTCGCTAATGGTGGAACGAGCGTTACTGACCAAGCTAATCGTTTTGGCTCCCATTTGCTGAGCATAATTTAAAGCTCCTTTGACAAAAGGCGTTCTACCACTTGCCGCAATACCAATGACTATATCTAGATTTGTTAAGCGTTGGTTCTCCAATTCTTGACGACCTAAAGATAAATCATCTTCTGCCCCTTCTATGGCGATCATTACTGCCTCTGAGCCACCCGCTAATATGGCTTGCACTAGTTTAGGCGAAGTACTAAATGTGGGTGGACATTCAACAGCATCTAACAGCCCTATTCTCCCACTTGTCCCTGCCCCTACATAAAACAATCTACCGCCATTTTTTAGCGCATGTACAACAGCCATAATAGCCTGTTCTATTTCAGGTAATACTTTGGCAATAGCCTGTGGAATTTTTTGATCCTCTTCATGCATTAGCCTTACAATTTCAGCAATGGACATTAAATCCAAATTGGTTGTGTCTGGATGATAATCCTCAGTCGTCAGTTTTGTCATTCGCTCCATCGAAATCAAATCACTCCATTCGATTTTTTTACACTCATCCAAGTTTCCTTTACTGTTTGTTGTAAAGCCTTTGTCATTGGAATTCCTTCACTAAAGAGTCCATTTATAAAAGCACCAATAGCAGGTGGTACTTCAGGCTGAATAATTTGATTATCAATAGTAGATTGTTGCAATTTTGCTTGAAAGCATTGAACAAAGTATTGATTTTCGAATAATCCTCCACAAGTAACAATTGGAAATTTTTTCACCTGTGGTTCTTTTCTATACATCATTTGGAGAAGTTGAACTAAATGGGTAACTGCACGGTCAACAATCCTCTTCGCTATCTCATTATTTTGGGTAGCTAAAAGTAATACCGTCCTAGCAATAGAGGAAATACATATGCGTGGCTGCGAATGCTCATAAATTAGTGTAATAATTTCCGTAGGATCTGTTAGTGCTAGATGCTCTAAAATGGCTTTAGAAAAGGCATCTTCATTTAAACCATAAGCATCATATTGACGAGTAATGGTACGCAATGCCTCTTGTCCAATATAGTAGCCACTTCCTTCATCTCCCAATAGATAACCCCATCCCCCCATACGACTAATTGAATTTTGTTGAACCGCATAAACAATTGAGCCCGTTCCCGCTATAACTACTAACCCTTCCTGTGTAAACGTCCCACTAGTAAGTGCCGCGACTGCATCATTGGTGACAGTAACTTTACAGGAAGTAGAAGGGAACATAGGAGCTATCCACGCCTTCCAGCGTTTTATATCCTCCTGACGATCCCCTCCTGCTACGCATAAGAAAATCGTTGAAACATCGTATTTTGTAGCGCTTATTTTTTGCACTAGACTCTCCAGTAAATGTTCAATATGTTGCCTTACCTCATGGGCTGGAGTTGATTTTATATTCGTACCGTGTCCATCCATAAAGGCGAGAATATTTCCTTCTTTTGTACCGATTATGGCACGGGTTTTCGTTCCACCACCATCGACTCCAATAATATATTGCTTATTTAATGGCACCTGCCGTCAGCCCCTCCATAAATTGCTTTGAAGCAATAAAGAATAATAGAATCATTGGTAATGATGCTAATGTCAGTCCAGCAAATAGTGAGCCCCAATCAGCCGAATGCTCCCCAAACAGCGACATCATTCCGACCGGGATTGTCCGTTTCATCTTTTCCGTAATAAAAATAAGCGGGAAGAAAAAATCATTCCATGCTGCGATAAAATTGATAATCACGACTGTTCCTAGTGCAGGTCGCATTAATGGCAAAACAACATACCAAAGGACCCTTAGATTACCTGCTCCATCCATACGGGCAGCCTCTTCCAATTCAGACGGCATCGTTTTAAAAAAGCCTGTTAGTATGAGTATGGATAAAGGTATACCTGTCGCTGTATTCATTAAAATTAAAGACCATAAAGAATTAATTAGTCCTAAATCACGCATTAAAATGAAAAGAGGGACAATCCCCAATTTTATTGGGATCATCATGCCTAATAAGAAAATGAAGAATAAGGCATGATTCCAAGAAAATTTAAAGCGTGCAATATAAAAGGATGCCAATGAACAAACAACAACAATCAGTACAACAGATACAACACTGACAAATAGGCTATTCAAAAAATATGTGGTAAATGGAATTTTAGACAATAATGTGCGGTAAGTATCTAAGCTAAAGCTAGATGGAAAGCCTAATGGATCCT
This sequence comes from Lysinibacillus fusiformis, assembly GCF_003049525.1. GTDB lineage: Bacteria > Bacillota > Bacilli > Bacillales_A > Planococcaceae > Lysinibacillus > Lysinibacillus fusiformis. The sequence goes on from NZ_PYWL01000015.1 coordinate 23,820, forward strand.
TATAAATGTCCACACTTTTCTTAAAGGAGGACAAGATCATTAACAATATAGGATATAAGCTGATTGTCGCCACTGTAAACACAACAAGATAATAGAATGGTCGAAACCAAATGGCCCCTTGCTTCACATACTTCCCCCTTACATTTGGACGTCTTTTTTATTGGCCAAGCGTAAAAATAGCGTTGTACAAATTAATATAAATAGGAACAGTACTGTCGCTAGCGCAGACCCTAAGCCAATAGCTGTCGCACCAGAAGCTGTAGAACTACCAAATGCTAAGCGATAGAAAAACACGGCTAATGTATCTGTAGAATAATAAGGCTCTCCCATCGAACCTTGCATGGCATAAACAAGTTCAAATGCCTCAAAGGATTGAATAAATGTTAAAATGCCCATGATCATTATCGATGGCACCATTAAAGGTAAATAAATCGTACGTAATAAGGTGAAGCCCTTTGCACCGTCTAGTCTTGCAGCCTCAATTAATTCATTGGGGATGCCCTGAAACCCAGCTAAAAAAATTAAGACGCCAAATCCTAGTCCAAACCAACAATTGACTAAAATAATTGTAATCAAAGCTGTTCCAGGATCACCGAGCCAAGCCTTTTGTAACGTCTCTAAACCTAATTTCTCTAAAAGGACATTTAAGGTTCCGAAATTGGGGTTTAAAATAAGCTTCCATAAAAAACCTACGACAATTACAGATAAGACTCGCGGGAGAAAAAAGGCTGCCTTGAAAAACTCAGCACCTTTAATTTTTTGGTAGATAATAAATGCTAAAAAGAAAGCTACACCATTCATGACCACCATTTGCATAATAAAATAAAGAACATTATGTTTGAAGGCATTCCAAAACATGGAGCCATAAGGTTCTGTTGTGAAAAGCGTCACAAAGTTTTGGAAGCCAATAAAGTCCCCTCGTGCCATCCCTTTCCATTCAAAAAAACTATAGGATAAGGCCGCTAGAATTGGATAAAGCACAAACATTCCATAAATTATAATTGCAGGGATAGGGAAAAGGTGGATAGACCACCCTGCCCATGATTTTCTTTTTGATAACGGTGAAGCTGTAGGTTCTCTCATGATGAACAGCCCCCTTTAAATTTTTGAAAAAGGAAGATTCCTTGTAGGAGCATTATTTATTTTTGAAATGGCGTATACCAAGTTTTAGCATTGTCTTGTACTTTTGCAGCGACCTCTTCAGGCGTTACCTGACCTAGATACATACCTTGTAATTCACTTTCAAGTAAACTTTTTGTTGTTGGGTCCCCACCTGTAAAATTAGTCACCCACATGTATGGTATCGCTTCATTTGCAGTGGATTTACTAATCTCATTTAATAGGGCATCGTCAGAGGTAATATCAGGTATAGCACTGATCATGGAAAACTCCTTCACAAACAACTCACCAAATTCCTTTGTTGTTAAAAACTCTAAAAATACTTTGGCGGCCTCTATATTTTTCGAATTTGCATTAATAGCAAATGAGCCATCCACCCAAGTCGTCACTGTTTTCTGACCCCCTTTAGATGGAATAGGAAAATACCCTAACTCTAAATCTGGATTCATTTCTAATACAACAGGAATTTCCCAGCTACCTAACGGGAACATAGCAGCGTCCTCTAATGCAAACAAAGTACGAATATCATCCATTCCTAAGCCTTCTGAATTTGCAGGAAAATACTTCTTTAAGTCATTCATTACTTGTATCGATTCTATAAATTGAGCATCTGTAAAATCCTTTTCTCCAGCGAGCACTGCTTGGTAGAAATCATTCCCTTCGTAAATCGCTGGTCCAACAATCCCGTGCAGTAATGACAATAGCCACCCTTCCTTAGTACCCATTGCTATCGGGGTAATGCCCTTTTCAAGCAATTGATCATTTAATGCTATAAACTCTTCCCAAGTAGTCGGTATTTCGAGGTTATTATCCTTGAAGATTTTTTTATTATAGAAAAATTGCGTGGAGCTCAAATTGATCGGTACCCCATATTGATTTCCATCTTCATCACGTGAAGCTAGTAATGCCTCTTCAGGAAACGAAGCTAAACCGTTTAAGCCATTTATTTTCTCTACATATCCTGCTTCAGCAAGCTTTAATCCTGCTGCATAAGGTCGTAAGTGGAAAATATCTGGGCCTTCCCCAGCCTGTAGTGCTGTATTGAGAACAGTGTTATACTCTGTATTTTTAGTCGGATTAAAGGAAATGTGTATTTCGGGATGTTGTTCATTAAATAAAGCAATCACTTTTTCATATTTTGCCACATCTTCAGTACGCCAACTTCCTATCGTGAGAGAAATCTCTTCCGTTTTCTCCCCTTCTTCCTTATCAGGTGTTGTTGAAACCGTTGTTTTCTCTTTTGAGGTACACCCCACTAAAGCTACAACGATTAATAATGGAAACAGCCATAACCATTTACTCTTTTGTTTCATATCAACTAATCCACCCTTCATATAAGTAATTTTTCATAGATCAACGTATGAAGCTTTTCCCGAATACTTCTCATATTTGTATTCCTTCCATAATGAACTGCATTCGTCAGGAAAATAACAAAGGCCTTTTCAACAGGGTCCATCCAAATACTTGTGCCTGTAAAGCCTGAATGACCAAATGACCCCTTACTCCACCTCCTAGCAAAACAAGATGATGAGTAGTCTCCGTTCCATACTTCAAAACCAAGCCCCCTATTCCGAAATGTCTTCGTATGAGCAAGTTCTAGCCACTCATATGGAAGAACATCTTGTTGTGTAAAACCTAACCATATTTCTGCAAACTTCGCTAAATCTTCCGCACATGAAAATAGACCAGCACTACCAGCCACACCTTCCAACAGCAGGGACTTTTCATCATGGACAATTCCTTGAACAAATTTTCCATCCACCATTTCTGTGGATGCCGCTAGTGCCTGTTGATGGTCCGGTAATTGAAAGCGAGTATGCTTCATCCCCCAAGGCTTCAATATTTCCTGTTCAACGAATTGGCTAAGTGACCTTCCTGATACTTTTTCAATTACTTTCCCTAATAAAATCATACCTAAATCACTGTAGAGTACTTGCTTGCCTGGCTGAAACACTACTTTACTGGAAAATATCTCTGTCATGATGTCGCGTTGATGATGCCTCTTCACTACTGGCATTAAGTCTGCTGGTAACCCTGAATTATGCTGTAATAAATGTTGAATGGTTATATTGGCATACTTAAAATTCGGTAAATATGTTTGAACTTTATCGTCCACAGTCATTTGCTGTCGACTCAAGAGCAGTAAAGTAGCTGGTAGCGTTGCCACTACTTTTGTTAATGACGCTACATCGAATAATGTATGGCTCAAAATGAGTTGTTTGCTGCCATCCTGCGCTGTAAAAGCCCCGTAACTACGAGACAAAATTCTTTTATGATGTTGTTGAACAATCAATACTGCACCTGGAATTTCCTTTTTCCGCACTAATTCATTTATATAGGCATCTACCAAATGAACACCCCACAATTATAACTATCTAAATTTTCTGTAAATTAGTATTATCATATAAAATAAAATGATAAAAAATTACTCCAATCTTAAAATTTTTTTTCACATAAAAAAACTCCCCATCAAGTAATTTCTTACTTAATAGAGAGTTTTTCCCATTATTTAGTTGGTTTTTTCAAATCCATTGAAGCTGCTGCGCTTTCAAACTTTACGCGTTTTAAGAAGAATGCAAGCACGACTGCAATCACTGTTATACCAGCTGCAATTAAGAATGAGTGTGTAATCCCATCTAATAAAGCAGTTTGCATAATTTGATCTTGCATTTGTTGCATTTGCTCTGCGGTAGGTGCTGCACCTGCTTGTGCCGCATTTGCTTTCGCCTCGACAATTAATTCTTCAGCTTTGGCTTTTGTACGATTATTCATGAATGTAACTAAAATCGCACTACCAATTGCTCCTGATACTTGTTGTAATGTGTTGTTAATAGCTGTACCATGTGGATTCATAATTTGTGGTAATTGGTTTAAACCGTTTGTCATAATAGGCATCATTACCATCGACATACCGAACATACGAATTGTATACATCGATACGATAAATGTATAGCTTGAATCAATTTCTAATTTTGTTAAACCGAATGTAGCGATTGTTGTAATCGTTAATCCGATAATGGCCAATATACGTGGACCAAACTTATCGAAAAGCTTACCAGTAATTGGTGACATAATCCCCATTACAAGCGCTCCTGGAAGCATCATTAAGCCAGCTTCAAATGGTTCAATACCGCGAATAGATTGTACGTAAGCCGGTGTTAAAATCATCCCTGAGAACATTGCCATCGAAACAATAACAGAGATAACAGACCCTAATGCAAACATTGGGTATTTATAAATACGTAATTCCAATAATGGTTGATCCATTTTTAATTGTTTAATGATGAAAATAATTAAGGCAATAAAGCCAATTGAAATTGTGCCATATACCCAAGGACTTGACCAGCCTTTATCTCCTGCTGTACTGAAGCCGTATAAAATACCGCCGAATGCAACTGTTGATAAAAGTACTGATAGGAAATCTAAGTGGACTTCACGTGTCTCCATCACGTTTCTTAATTTCCAAACACCAAATAATAAACTAATAATCGCAAATGGAATAATCATTTGGAAAAGCATACGCCAATCATGGTGCTCAACAATATAACCTGATAATGTCGGTCCAATTGCTGGAGCCATAATCATAACTAAACCGAAGATCCCCATTGCTGCCCCACGCTTCTCTTTCGGGAAGCTAGTTAACATAACATTCATTAACAATGGTGACATACTAGATGCTCCGGCTGCTTGCACCATACGACCTGCTAATAGCATGTCAAAATTAGGAGCGAAGCCTGCCATAATTGTACCAATAGTAAAGATGGACATTGCCGCAATAAATAAATGTCTATTTTTAAAGCGTGTCACAAAAAATGCTGAAGCAGGAACTAAAATACCGCTTACTAGCATATAACCTGTTGCGAGCCATTGTACTTTTGAATATGTGATCCCAAAATCTTTCATGATTGTTGGTAGTGCCACATTCAACAATGTGTTGTTAAGAAAAGCAACAAAAGCACCCACAAATAATATAGCTATCATGCCATAAGGGGGCTTCTTCATTGTCTGCTCACTATTCATTTATATCCCTCAATTCTTTCTTGTGTTTTTCGATAAAACTTATTTTATACTCGTAGTCTACTTTTTTCAACAAATAAGTTTATATTTTTTATAAACGTTGATATATCAGTGTTTTTAGTGTAGAATAAGAGTATAATATTTTAAAAAAGGTGAGGTCATGAACAAAAGAAAAAGACAGATTATTACAGCTGCACGCGCACTTTTTATTGAAAAAGGATTTTTAGATACATCGATTAACGACATTATCCATGATGCTAAAATTTCAAAGGGGACGTTTTACAATCATTTTTCTTCGAAGAACGAATGCTTAATCGCAATTTTAGATGAAGGACGTGAGGAAGCAAGTAATCGTCGACATGAACTTATTTACGGGAAAGATCCTACAGATTTAGAAGTATTAACGCAGCAAGTCGCTGTTCTCATGTACGTCAATCGTGAACATAATTTAATTCAAATTTTTGAATCAATCTTCCATTCAAGAGATAAAGAACTGAAAAAAATTATTATTAACTACCACCTACAGGAATTAGAATGGTTAGCTAATCGACTTGTTCAAGTCTTTGGTGAAGAAATTAGCCCAATAAGCTATGAATGTGCTGTGCAAACACTTGGAATGATTAACCTCACATTGCGCGCAGTTTTTATTGCTGATTATAATAAATATATCAATCGAGAAGCCATTGTACGTGTAGCATTGCGCAATATTAGCGTTATTATACCTACGATGCTTGAATCGAAAGAAATCATCGTTAGCGTTGAAATGATCAATACAATTCAAAATGTAGTGAATTATAAAACCGTTACAAAAGATATGGTCATTGATCAATTACATGGCTTTGCCAAAGGATTAACGAACAATGAAACAGTGGAAGGCTTGGAGTATGCGGAATTCTTATTAGAAGAGCTTCAACGCGAAAATCCAAAGCTCTTTATTATCGAATCACTTCTTACACCTTTCCGTAAAGCATTCGTTGGAACAGAACATGTCGCAGAAGCCCGCGATATCGCTAATAGCCTATGGCGTTATGTAAAAATTGAGCGCCCAGCTGAGCGGTGCAATAAAAATAGACAATAATAAAAGAGGTATCAAAGTGAATTTTGATACCTCTTTTTAATGACATTGAAATTTTAAAATAAATACCGTACCGGCACGATCTGAACGTACACTTATGGTGCCATTGTGGAGATCAATGAGCTGTTTCGTAATGGCTAGTCCTAACCCTGTCCCTGCTGTATCATCTGTAGTGTTAGTTCCACGATAATAACGTTCGAATAGGTTATCGAGCTCTTCCTGAGGAATGCCAGGACCATGGTCAGCAATAGTTAGCATCACTTCTTTACCAGTATGTTGCGCTTCCACCATCACCTTCGTGCCTACAGGTGTATATTTCTTTGCATTGGTTATTAAATTATCCATAATCCGCTTGAGTAAAAGTTCATCTGCTTGCAGCATCACATCACCATAAACCTTTACGCTTACCTGTTCATCTGCAAATTGTGTTAACCATGTTGTCAAAGGCAGTAATACCTTATCCAGCTGTATAGCTTTATTTTTCAACTGATACGTATACGTTAAATCTTGTATAAGCGCATCCATATACGTTGCCTTTTCCTGCATCGTTTGTGCAAAAATACGCATCTCTTCCTTTGTCCACTCATAATCCTCCGAGGCAAGCATTGTGGAATAGCCATAAATAGAACTTAAAGGCGTTTTTAAATCATGCGATAAGCCTGTAATCCACTCCTCACGTAACTGCTCTGATTGCTTAATTTGCCTTTCATTTGAATCAAGCCGCTCAGATAAATGGTTTAGGGACTCCTCTACAGGCTGAAATAATTTAAATTTCCGTTTCAATTTCCCTGTTTTCTTATGATGGATTTTCTTATCACTTATATCACTGTAATCAAATTGGGTAAGTCGCTCAATACGTGATATGACATAAACAAGTGGTCGTACAAATTGTCGCGAAATACTTATCGATAAAAAGATAACGCCCAGTAATAAAATAATATGCCCACCAAAGAAAATAGAAACAAATAAAATCATTGCCTTATTGAAAGGCTCTTCGAACGGTTTATAGGATGGATTCGGCATGCGGACAACAAATGTGGAATCATCCGCTAAGGTCGTGCTTTGCTTAAGTTCCTCATGCTCAAAAATATCGTATTTCTCCTCAACCAGTTGCGGCTTCTTCAGCTCTTCGTAACGCTTTCCTACAATGTCTGTTCGGTTCCATTCCGTATCATAAATTTCAACACTAGCTTTATGTTCCTTTAAACGCTGTAGTGTCACTTCTGAAATCGCTCCTGTGGCTAACCAATTATCAAGAGCCTCCTCAAATAGTGGCTGAACAGGAGAAATAGGTAGAAATAACAAATAATTTTTTGGGAGTTCCCATGTATGCATACCCGGCTGCTTTAATGCAAAAATTTCGCTATCAGGCATTCCACATAGTTCACATCTTTCCCCTGTATAATCTACAATGGTCATCGACTGATCAAATAAGTAAAGTTGTCCTGCATTTTCCTCAGCACGTTTTACTAAATAATCGGCAATTTTAATGGATTCTCCTTTTTCGACGACAGCATCATCCTCAATTTCAAAGGAGCTCATGACATGAATGTTGTCTCCTACACGATCATTAATAAAGATCGCAAAAAATACCAAGCTCATAATAAAGCCTGAAATAATTAATAAATAGAATATGATGAAATAAGATACAAAACGAAGCGTTAATTTCCCTGCTGGCTTCATGGAGAAACATCCCCAACAAGCTTATAGCCAATACCTCTGACCGTTATAATACAGGTAGGCTTTCCAGGATTCTTTTCAATTTTTTCTCGCAGTTTTCGAATATGTACCATTACTGTATTATCATCAAATAAACAATCTCCCCATACACGCTCGTAAATTTGTTCCTTAGATAAAACTTGCCCCGCATTATCACATAAATATTTCAATAAATGAAACAAACGGCCACTAATGATTTCCCTTACGCCATCCACAGTGATTTCTGCAGCATCAATATCGAATGTAAAACGGCTACATGTAAAAAGATGATTTTCTGTGACTTGCTTTTTCTTCATATAACGTGCTAGCTGCACCTTCACCCTTGCAACAAGTTCCAGTGGGTTAAATGGTTTTGTAATATAATCATCTGCACCATTCATAAAACCCCGAAGTTTATCGGCGTCACTGCTTTTAGCTGTTAAATAAAAAATAGGAGCATCGCTTTTTTCCCGAATAATATGAGCCACTTCTAATCCACTACCATCTGGCAGCATAATATCTAAAAGATAAAAATCAAATGTTTTAGCATAAATCTCGGATTTCGCTGCTTCTATCGTGTTACATACTGTAATACTTGTCATTCCTTCTTTTCTTAAAATGATATCAATCATTTCAGCTATCGCGCGTTCATCCTCTAATACTAATATGGATGCTTTCTGCATATCCTCACCTACTTTTAAGATTACTTTAAGGTAGTCATTATTTCACCATAAGCTTCCTCAACTATTCTATGTATAAGATAACCAATTAAGGAGATAAAACGCAATGACAACTAATCGTATTACTTTCATTGATACAATGCGTGGGTTTAGTTTATTTGGCATCTTAATGGCGAATTTGCTGATATTCCAATTTGGGATGTATGGCAAAGATGAATTAAAAAATCTTTCTACCTTAGATAATGGAGCTTTATATTTTGTAAAGATTGTGATTGAAGGCTCCTTTATGCCAATCTTCACTATTTTATTCGGCTTCTCGCTTATTAAATTAATTGAATCCATTCGAAGAAAAAAAAATAAAAGCCGCTGGTCTGTATTACGTCGGGCAATTGGTTTAATTGCCCTCGGTTTACTCCATTCCATTTTTTTATGGGAAGGCGATATTCTTTTTTCTTATGGCTGTATGACTTTATTTTTAATTCCCTTTATTAATCGTAAACCCAAAACTTTGTTTATATGGGCGGGTATTCTATTTGTCCTTACGACGGCTTTAACATACGGTTCTATGGAGGCAACTAAAAAGGAACAAAAGGAATTAGATACTTACATTGAACAAGCAAATGATGTCTATGCTAATGGAAGCTACTTAGAAATTTTTGATTTCCGAGCAAATGCAGAAGTACCTGGAATGGAAGACCCTTCCTTCATCTTTATTGTATTAATTTTTGCGCCAATGTTTTATGCTCCCCTATTCCTCTTCGGTATGGCACTCGCTAAAAAGCAAGCCTTTACGAAAATGGACGAGGAAGTAAAGTGGTATAAGCTAGGGGCACTCCTAGTTCCTATAGGACTCGCATGTAAAAGTGTAAGTTTTATAGAAAGTGATTTTTCTTCCATCTTATTGATGGGCGGATCTCAACTATTAGCACTTGGCTATGTCAGCCTTGCAGCTTTACTCTATAAAACACGCCCTGTACAACTCCTTGCTCCTGCATTCGAGAGCGTGGGAAAATTATCTTTAACCAATTATTTACTACAAACTATTATTTGTACAACTGTTTTTTACGGTTATGGTCTCGGATTATATGGCAAGTTAGGTGTCTTTGGTGGTATTTTATTCGGTATCGTTGTTTACAGCCTACAATGTGTCCTCAGCCTTGCCTATTTAAAGAAATTTAAACGTGGCCCATTTGAAACAGTCTTACGTGTATGGACGAATTGGTCGTGGACCGGTCAGGTGAAGTAAGACTCCTACAAACTACTATATACGAAAGGAATTATTTCATATGAATAGTGACTCTAAAGAAGACTTTACAGACTCGTGGTGGTTTTTAGGTATTTGTGCGGCTGTAGCAGTAATTTTAACACTATTGCATTTTAATCGATAATATCGGCATTCGTTTTCCTTGCCCCCTACTGTATACTATTACTACAACCATACAGCTTAGGGGGCATTTTCTTGTTAACGCGTATAATGATTACAGGCTATAAGCCACATGAACTTGGTATTTTTAACGATAAACATCCTGGGATTAGTATCATTAAAAAGGCATTGGAAAACCGTCTACGTCTTCTACTTGATGAAGGGCTCGAATGGGTGATTATTAGCGGCCAACAAGGTGTAGAATCTTGGAGTGCTGAAGTTGTATGGACGCTAAAAAAGGAATTTCCTCATTTAAAATATGCAGTTATCACACCCTTTTTAGAACAAGAGAAAAATTGGCAGGACCATAAAAAGGAAAAATATCAAACCATAATTGCCCGAGCAGATTTCGTCACAAGCATTACGAAAAAACCGTACGAGGCTCCTTGGCAATTTATTGAGAAGGATAAATTTATTATTCAAAATACAGATGGTCTATTATTAATTTATGATGAAGAAAATGAAGGCTCTCCAAAATATATCAAACGTCTGGCAGAAAAATTTATGGAGTCTCATGACTATTCACTTTTGACAATAAATGCCTATGATTTACAAATTATAGCAGAGGAAATACAGCAACAAGATTGGTAGATATTAATTGATATAATTTTCCGACAATTATATACTAGTATTATGAATTAGGTTGTCTGTAGCTAACTTTTTGATCACATTTCGAAAGGAGCTGTCACATTTGAAGAAACAAATCGAAGTAATTTTTGAAGCTTCTCCGATAAATATTGCTCATGATACGTATCGCCGAGAGTGTAGCTATACGCGTGGCATTCATATCGAAGAACAAGAATTTCTAGCCATTTTAAGGACTATGAGTAGGGATTCCCGCTTATATTTTGATTTTCATAACCCTCGTAAGGAGATTAAAAAAGGAACATATTTAAATGGACACTCCGGTTTAGCCTACAATATTTTTGAGTACTATAAAGAAAACTTTAATATTGAAATTACTGAAATAATCAATGGTAAAGATTTTTATGTAAAGATCATATAAAAACAACCCCCTTTAAAGTTTCACCTTTAAAGGGGGTTCTTCTATCTTATAGGTCTGCTACTTGAGCACCTAACTCTTTATTATTATACATTTCAATATCCAATTCTTTCGTAACACGTGCTGTTGTAACACCAGCTGTCATTGAACCACTTACATTTAAAGCTGTACGTCCCATATCAATTAAAGGCTCAACTGAGATTAATACACCTGCAAGGGCAACTGGTAAATCAAGAGCTGATAATACAAGGATCGCTGCAAATGTTGCACCACCACCAACACCTGCTACACCAAATGAGCTAACTGCTACTACTGCAATAACTGTAATAATGAACACAGGATCAAGTGGATTAATACCGACTGTAGGTGCGATCATAATTGCTAGCATGGCAGGATATACACCAGCACAGCCATTTTGACCAATTGATAAACCAAATGAACCTGAGAAATTGGCGATACCTTCAGATACCCCAAGACGACCTGTTTGCGTTTTAATATTCATCGGTAAAGTACCCGCACTTGAACGTGAAGTAAAGGCGAATAATAATGTTTCCGCAGACTTTTTCACATACGTAATTGGGTTTAATCCGCTTAATGTCAAGATTAACAAGTGTACTAAAAATACAATTATTAAAGCTGCATAAGAGGCAATCACAAACTTACCTAAATTATAGATGGCACCGAAATCAGATGTTGCTACAGTACGAGCCATAATAGCTAAAATTCCGTACGGTGTTAAACGTAAAATAATTGTTACAACACCCATGACAAGGGCATAAATAGCATCTAACCCTTTTTTAATTGTTGCTGCTGTTCCTTCATCTTTACGTGCTACACGTAAATAAGCAAAGCCAAGGAATGCTGAGAAAATTACGACAGCAATTGTTGAAGTTGAACGAGCTCCTGTTAAATCCAAGAATGGATTGGCTGGGAATAACTCAACAATTTGTGTTGGTAAATCAGGTGCTGCTAAGCCAGTCGTTTTTTCCTCAAGGTATTGGCCACGTGCTGTCTCCGCTTCACCTTGTAAAATGTGTGTTGCATCTAAATCAAATACTGTTGCAGAAAGAATACCTACTGCTGCCGAAACAGCTGTCGTACCAATTAAAATAGCTAAAATAAGAGCAGCCATTTTCCCAAAATTTTTACCAATTTTCATTTTTGTAAAGGCAATGAGAATAGATATAAATACTAATGGCATCGCTACCATTTGTAATAATTTAACATACCCAGTACCTATAATATTGTACCAAGATGTTGTTTTAGCTAAAACTTCAGAATCAATACCGTAGATAAAATGAAGTCCAAGACCAAGCAAAATCCCTAAACCTAGACCTGCAAAAACACGATTCGAAAACTTGACGTGTTTTTTATTCATCACATATAAAATTCCAACGAACACAAGCAGAACTGCTACGTTAAGAATGATTTGTAAATTCGACAATGGAATGCCTCCTAAGGTGTTTTATAATAATGTAATCGAATTATATACCTATAATCCCTATAATTCAAGTATGTTTTATTAAGATTAATAATTTCATAAAATAAAAACGATTTGTCGCTATTCATTATGCCCTCAAAACGTAAAACGATCATTTTAAAGAGACTTCTTTAAAATATTTTAGTCTCCCATGCTTCAATTGGTGACAACATCATCACTTTAATGGGTTACGATCCCTGTGATTACAAAATTAATACCCCAAAATACCCCAACATTAACAAAAACATACATCGTTTAATGAACGAAGTAGGTTTCTTGTGTATTAATCAAATAACAGCTTCCAGTAATTTTTTTACACTGTTTTTTCACGTGTGTCACCGCATTAGATAATTGTTCTACGGAGCCAAAATATTGAAATTTATTCGTAATAACTGCAACGGATAAAGTAGTGCATGTTAATGGCTCCAGTTTTCCAATTCTATTGGCTACCTGCACATATTCAAGATCCTCTAATTCATAAAAACTCAAAATATTAGCATCAAAATCATCAATAATTCTTTGGCAAATCGAAGCAGCATCATAATAGGGCAAAATCGCTACAAAGTCATCGCCACCAATATGCCCTAAAAAATCATCTACCTCACATATATGTCTTTTAAGTATATCTGTTAAATATAGTAGGATTTTATCGCCTTTATTAAAGCCATAGGTGTCATTATAGGATTTAAAATGATCTAAATCGAAATATATTAAACTATATTGTGGAAGTTTTAAGGCTTCCTCAAGCTTTTCATTGATTAATTTATTACCTGGTAAACTACTTAGTGGATTCAAAAAGCTAGCAATGGCCACCTGTGTATCGACGAGCTTTAACAGAAGCTCCCTTATACTAACCATTCCATAATATAGGTCTTTTTTAGTGACAATCACATCATCATATAAATCCTCCGGAGGTCTAGACATTGCTTGAGTACTAACCTCAGTAATCGGTATATTCCGATCTACAATTAAAGGATTCTCTTTAATGATTAATTGATTTTGCCGTCCCATAAATAAATGATAGCCATATTGAGTACCTATTTTTTGATAGAAATGTGTACGTGTAATATGCCCAATAGGTTTTTCATCACGAACTACCACAACACTACGTAATGAAGGATTACTCGTAAAAAGTACATCTACTTCTTTATTTTTCACATATTCATCAATACATGGAACCTTTTCAATGACTTCCCCAATCTTCATGGTCACCCACCCTTATTTTTCCTAAATGTATTTCCTTTGCGGGCTTTCCTATCGCATAACCTTGCGCATAGTGAATACCGATACGATGTAGATACTCAAGCTCTTCCTGTCTCTCAATTCCCTCAGCAATAATTTTAGTTTTGGCCTGCTCGGCATATTTCATTAGCAATGTAACAAGCTGCTGCTGCTCACTAATCTGATCAATACTTTGAATTAATGAACGGTCTAGTTTAATAAATTCTGGCTTTAAATAAATAAGTGTTTTCAAGCTATTGTAGCCTGAGCCAACATCGTCTACCGCAATACGATAGCCCTGCGATCTATAATGTGATAATACACGTTCAAACTCAACAAAATCTATAACAGCACTACGCTCCGTTAATTCAAAAACTACTTGTTGTGGCTTAATGCCGAGTTCCTTTAATAATTGTAGCGTTTCCCCACTATGATATTTTTTATCTAATAATACATTCGGATGTATATTAAGAAACACTAAAAGGTTTTTATCCATCAAATCATTGTGCATACGTTCCTTGAAACGTTGTAAAGAAAGATTTCTACAAAAACATTCAAATAAAAATACACAATCTGTTTGTCCTACAAACTCATAAAACTGGTCGACACTTGTAAACAATTCCGAGGATATTGGACGGTTTAAAGCTTCAAATCCAATTGTTTGTGCTGTCTGTAAATCCACAATAGGCTGAAAGTATGTATGTAAAGAACCTTGTTGAATAATTTGCTTCAATGCTTTTAAACGTTTCATATATAACGTATTTTGTTGATGTTGCCCGTATAAATATTTTAATAAAGAAAAAACATTATTCGTTTTTATATTTTGTTCCACAGCTGACTCCATGCTTGCACCTCTTTAATTGGTTATTATGGTTCATTGTACGCTTCAATTGTAAATAGACTGTGAATCGCATGTAAAAAGAGCAAGCTCTAGCACTAGAATTCAGGGTATCCCTTTCCGAGTAGTAAGCTTTTATTCATATCTATTAAATAGTTTTAATTTCATAATATTCTTTCTATTTAGAATTATTTATTTGATATAAACTATTGTTAGTGTATGATTGTAATAATAGGATTATCTTACCTATTATAATTATTTGTGATTGACGATATTGGTCTTTATGGGGAAACCTATTTAGATAATAAAACTATTCAAGGGAGGATCTAGTTAATGAGCTTGTCTATTCAACAATTATTGGAGAACAAAGGAATTACACCGAAACCTGAACACCTTGAACGATTAAAAGTACGCTGGGAAGGTATGCAGTCACTACGTAACCACCTAGAAGGTATTGCGATTGATGACGCGGATATCGCTGTACGTAGCATTCCTGGAGGTGATCACATTGACAACTGATTTACATTTAAAATCTGTTGAAGAGCTGGCACCTTTACTACAATCGAAGGCTTTATCACCTGTGGAACTTACGAAGGCTATTCTAGACTTTGCTGAGGAAAGCCAGCCTAAAATTAATGCCTATATGGCCTTTTATCGAGAAGAAGCATTGTCTCAAGCAAATGAAATAGAAAAAGAGATTCTCCAAGGGCAATATAAAGGAATGTATCACGGAATTCCGATGGCCTTAAAGGATAACTTATATTTTAAAGATAAAATTACAACGATGTCCTCCAAAATTCATAAGGACTTCGTTTCAGATTATGATGCAACAGTAGTAGAGAAACTTCGTGACGCTGGTGTTATTTTCACTGGAAAATTAAGCATGCATGAATATGCTTGGGGAATTACTAATAATAACCCTCATTACGGACCCGTTCGCAACCCTTGGGATTTAGATAAGATTCCAGGTGGTTCTAGTGGTGGCTCTGGTGCCGCTGTTGCGGCAGGTGCAAGTGTCGCCTCACTAGGAACGGATACAGCAGGCTCGATTCGAATCCCTTCTTCTGCCTGTGGTATCGTTGGCTTAAAGCCTACGCATGGTCGTGTAAGTAAATATGGCTGTTACCCACTTGCTTGGAGCTTAGACCATATCGGCCCAATGACAAAGACAGTAAAGGATGCAGCAGGCTTGCTGGAAGTCATTTCTGGTTTTGATCATCGAGACCCTACTTGCATAGATGTACCTACTGACAATTACGTGCAGCAACTTTCAGGTAATAGTAAGGATTTAGTCATCGGCATTAATGAGGACTACTTCTTTAAAGACGTAGATGCTGACATAGAAAAGGCTGTTCGAGCGAGCATTCAAAGTTTAGTAGATCAAGGTGCTAAAGTGGAAGTAGTGCGAATTCCATCCTTACAATATGCAGAATGGGCAGAGCTTGTAACATCCCTTTCAGAGGCAGCAGCTATACACCATTCTGATTTACAAAAGAGACCTCAAGATTTCGGAGACGATATCCGGTTATTATTTGAGCTAGGGGAACTGCCTTCTGCAGTTGATTACTTACAGGCACAGCAAGTACGTCTTCAAATTAAGCAGGAGTTTAACGAAATTTTTAATCAAGTAGATGTGCTTATTACCCCTACTCTACCTGTGGTGGCAAATACCATTGGTGATGATTTCGCTGAGCTAAATGGCAAAAAAGTAGATTTAATTGATAATATTATTCGTTTTACAGGTCCAAGTAATTTAACAGGCTTACCTGCCCTTTCCGTTCCTTGCGGCTTTAAAGGAAATTTACCAATAGGTCTTCAAATTATTGGTCCTGCCTTTAAAGAAGGTCGAATTTTAAATGTTGGGTATGCTATCGAACAAACAAACCCATTAAGAAATAGAAAGCCTAATATTTTTTCTACTATTTAATCGATAAATAACGTTGAAAAATCTGCTCACCAGGAGCAGATTTTTTTATTGTATGTATAATCTTTTCAAACTAATGTTTTTTTATTAAGACGTACTTTTATAATAGAAGATAATAGCTTACTACAAGAAAGGCAATGATCCATTCATGAATGTAGAGAACTTTTTACAATTACCCATTACAAAAGAATTTACCGTTATTGCTGGTCACAGCGGTTTGCATAAAGCTGTTCACAACGTAGAAATACTCGACTTTGAATTCTCCCCAGATATACATCATGTGCGAGATACAATATTCACTCCTAACAGTGTTGTGTTAAGTAGCTTATTATTTGCAAAGCAAAAGCCTGAGTATTTATTAAATGCCGTCAAAAGCTTGATCGAGCTTGGAGCAAGTGCCTTAGCCTATAAGCCTGTTATTTATAAAGATTTACCTAAAGAGGTTTTAACTTATGCGGAAGAACGTAATTTTCCTATCCTTCGATTTGGTGGAGATGAGTTTTTTGAAAAAATCATTTTAGAAACGATGGCTTATGCTAAAACACAGGATTACTCGTTCTTTTTAGAAACAATTGTACGAAGATTAATGGAGGAGGATCTTGCAGAGGAGCAGCTGAAGTCGATATTACAGCAAATTGATAGACCCTTTGACAAGTATGTATTTGTCGCTAATCTACGGGGAAGGGGTTTATCTCAAAGTGATTGGCAACAGAACTTTTTATCAATGGAGCCTTTATTAAAATCTGGTTTACTTTGTTCCTATAAGCAAAGTCATTTTATAATTATCACTCACCCATCTCAGCAGTTTCAGGCTGAGAGGTTTATACATGAATGGCTAACATTAAGTGCTATCCCTACCGAAGCATTCACCTTTGGCTATAGCAATTGGTACGACACACAAACAGGCATCTCTACTGCTTTACGAGAAGCCTTTTTTGCTAGTGTTTTTGCTGAAATTGATAAGGTACTAAGCTGCCATTATAAGTCCCTTGCATCAGATCGTTTATTAATAGAGCTGTATCGTAAAAATCCTACATTTGCGATGGATTATGTTACTTCCTTTTTAGCGCCTTTATTCGATGATAAGGCATATCCAGATTTATTGGAAACGGCCAAAACCTATATTACAAAAAAAGGAAACATTAAAGAAGTAGCTGTTGACCATTATTGTCATCCCAATACCGTCCGCTATCGTATGGCAAAAATCCGTCAGTTAGTAGTACCTATAGATAATGACTATGTATTTTATGAGCGTCTAGCTGCAGCCGTTAAATTGTACTTATTACATAGCAAATTGAGTGATGAATAATCGCTTTGGAATAAGTACAAAAAAACGCCTGAATATTTAGAAATAAAATCAAATTATTTTCTTCTCTCTTATGCTATCCTAATTGAAGTTAGGAGGAAGAATTTCATGAAAACTTACATAGCGGATGGCATGCTACTCGTTACAGCCATTGTTTGGGGCAGTGGGTTTGTTATAACAGCCATTGCCTTAGAATATTTAACGGCTTATCAAGTTATGGCTGGTAGATTTTTATTAGCTTCAATTATATTAACTGTTTTATTTGGTTCCCGATTAAAAAAAGCGTCAAAATCGGTCATATGGAAAGGTGCTTTATTAGGTACCATATTGTATATAGCATTTGCTCTTCAAACGGTTGGACTTCAATATACAACACCATCGAAAAATGCCTTTTTAACCGCAGTTAATGTCGTTATTGTTCCGTTAATCGCCTATGCGGTTTATAAGCGTCGTATTGATGGGTATGAAATTATTGGGTCCTTAATAGCCATTATTGGAATTGGCTTTTTATCGTTACAAGGTTCATTGACGATGAATATTGGTGATGCCCTTTCGTTAGCTTGTGCCGTTGCTTTTGCCTTTGATATATTTTGTACAAATCTTTTTGTTCAAAAGGAAGATGCCATTGCACTAACTATCATTCAATTTCTTACCGCTTCCTTTATAGGTATTCTTGTGGTCATTAGCCAAGGAGAAATCCCTACGTCACTAGAAAAAGAAGCTATTTATTCGATTATTTACTTAGGAATTTTTTCAACAACGATTGCTTACCTTTTTCAAAATGTGGCGAATCAATATACAACTGCTACAAAGGCTGCGATTATTCTATCAACGGAATCTTTTTTCGGCATGATCTTATCGGTTATCTTCCTGCACGAAATTTTAACGAGCCGTATGGTTGTAGGAGCTGTTCTTATATTACTCGCCATACTCATTGCAGAGGTCAAACCAGCACATCCTAAAAAGAAGCTTATGAAAACACTCGACAATCAAACGCCAAAATAGTTTCAGTCTCTTACTGGAGCTATTTTTTTATGCGACACGCTCAGGAGTAAACGAATGTTATGAAGCACGACTCGTAATGATGCTCGTCGTTATGCCTACTACTAGAACCGTAATAATAGACAATAAAAAAGTAGTGGAGGATAACAGGAAGCCGCCCACAACAATAAAGATAGAATCAATGAAAAATATTAATATCCCTACATTAATACTTGTTTTATCACTAATAAATTGCGCAATGAGGTCTGTCCCTCCTGTGCTTGTCTGAAAACGAAGCATTAAGCCGATTCCAAAGCCTACGAGAATCCCCCCAAGTATAGCACTGTAAAGAGCATCTATATGAACGAGATTTCTGACTGGCTTTAACAAGTCTATAGTCAAGGAAGAGGTAATTAAGCCATGAATACTATTGTAAAAATAAGCTCTATATTTAAACCAGGCAATAATAAAAATAGGGATACTAATGATAATAATCATTAGACCAATCTTTAACTTATATAAATAATGTAAAATCAGCGCTAATCCTACTACTCCCCCATCTAATATTTCATAGGGCGTTAAGAATAAGTTAATTCCTAACGACAAAGAAATACTCCCTACTATAATGACAAGGCTTTTCGTCAAAAAATACATATAACCCCCCTCCGTAACTGAGCATGTCTTATAGTATGAAAATAGGTGATTGAACATGTTACGAAATAACCCTAGATCCTAAGCCATTTTTATCGAGCCCTTTTGATAAATTTCTTCGAAACCTATTCCTTTATTTTTCGTATATACATGTAACCTAAAGGGGGTTTTTAGATGAAGCATGCATTATTGGAACAGGTGAAACATACAAGAGTTTTTTTAAGAAGGGAGCTATTAAATACCATCTTTGAGGAGTTTGATGCTCAACGAATGAAGTTAACTGAGGCACAGCGTTTGGAGAAGTATCAGAAAATGCTTGAAAGTCCATTCCGCTTTTTCCGAGGAAGTGCTTATCTATTTTATTTTGACATGACAAAAACTTCCTCCATTTTCCATACGCCTACTCTCAAACCGACTTGGATTCAAGGAGACATGCATATGGATAACTTCGGTGCCTTTCAAAATGAAGACGGCACGATTGTCTTTGATGTCAATGATTTTGATGAGGGTTATGTTGGTTCTTATTTATATGATATTGTTCGTATGAGTGTAAGTATTGCGCTTTATTTAGAAGAACAAGGCATACATAAGGCTGCTCAGGAAACGGCCATTCAACATCTGCTCAATAGCTATATAGATCAGCTTAAACGATTTCAGCGTAAACAGGATGATCCTCTAACGCTCGTATTTACGAAAGACAACACAAAAGGACCCGCCAAAAAATTATTGAAAAAGCTAGAGAAACGTCAACGCTCCCAGTTTTTACAGGATATTTCCTATGTCGATGAAGACGGGCAACGCCTATTTATTAGCAATGATGAAATTAAGCCCGTTACTGCCGAGGAATATAATGCAATTTCGAGTGCACTTCCTGCTTACAAGATTAAGGACATTGCTTACAAGCATGGCTCAGGTACTGCTTCAATCGGATTAAAACGTTACTATATTTTAGTGGAAGACAAAAAAGATGCATCGGGAGTAGACGATTTAGTATTAGAAATGAAAGAGGTCCGTACAGCGATCCCTGCCTATTTCCTTCCTTACAATCATGAATTTTGGAAGCATTATGAGCATCAAGGTGCGAGAGTAGTTGGGACACAAAAAGCTATGCACCATTTAGAGGACCCTCATTTACACTATATCACCATGAATGAGCAGGAATTTTACATTCGAGAGCGTTCCCCTTATAAAAAGAAAGTAAAGCCTAAAAACTATAAAAATGTCGACGATTACTATACAACAACCTCGATTATGGGACAAATTGCCGCTAAAATACATGCACGAGCGGATATCGATTATTCTCCTGTTTTCACCTATCATAGTGAGGATGAGATACTAAAAACGATTGGGAAAGATCGACATGTATTTGTTGAACAAGTAATTTTACAGTCTATGAACTACAAAGATACAGTCTACTCAGATTATCACCTCTTTAAAAACTGGATGGATGCAAAGTTTAAATAGCAACGAAAAGGACCTCAGCTAGTAGCTAAGGTCCTATTATTTTTGCCTAGCCTTCATACGAGCTAGTAAAAAACCGCCTTTAAATGACTTTGGCTCGTAGGAAATTATAAATGCATTCGGTTCAAATTGCTCTACTATTTGAAAGAGTTCTGCCTCTCGATTTCTCTTTGTTAAAATTTCATATTTATAGCGATTACTATCTCGCCCCTCACCAACATAAATCGTAACAGCAAATCCCTCATTACGGAGAAACCTCACAAGCTCTTCATTTTTATTTTGAGTATTAATGGTTGCATAAACATAGCCAATCGCCAGCTTCCGTTCAATTTTGGCTCCTAAAAAAATACCTAAGCCAAAACCAATTGCATAAACGACCATAGCTAACATACTTTGTTTCCCGCTAAAAACAAGCGAAAGGCCAAATACATACACGAGCATCTCTAGCATACCGAATATGGCAGCAAGGAAAGTAATATTTTTCACCAAAAATATTGTACGTAAAGTTAAAAAGGGTACATATACTAATTGAAGTATTAAAATCAAAACGATACTTTGCATTTATACTAGACCTTTCTAAGAGTAGTTATATAAGTGTATGTTGAAATAGAGAATTACATTCTATTAAAAATACCTTATTTATAAATTCCCTCGCCACTCAATTCTAAACATTCACGCCTAAAACAAGCTGTGTACTAAAAAAAGCCGTTCGATTATTCCAACGACTTTAAAGGAAAACAACAAGCTATTTCCCCACTATTTAAACGAAGTTAACATATTGCGGTCATTTTCAAATTAATTCCTTTGATTTATTTTTCCCAAAGCTCGATACGTCTTCCTTCTGGATCTTCAATCCAAATAAATTTTCCAAACTCATGAATTGTCTTGTCCATTGCAAGGGGCACACCTATTTTTTCAAGATGTTTGATACTGTCTTCTAGATTTTCCACTTGAAAGTTTAGCATCACTTGCTGATCTGTTGGAAAATAGCTGTCATGCTCAGAGAAGAAGGAAAAGATCGTTTCATTGCCTGACTGTGGTGTAATCATGGTACCATTCCAACTTTCAATTTCCATGTTTAGAACTTTGCTATACCACTGTTTAATTTCTTCTAGATTTTCAGTCCTCCAAAAGACTCCTCCCAATCCCTTTACTTTCATAAAGATCTCCCTCCTACCAATTAGTTATGAATTTAAATTCTAGTTTTAAATGTGAATACCTTCTTTCGTTAACATACCCATACCAGTTGAATAGTAAAAAGCTTTTATGCAAGACAATCATATTTTTTCTTGCGGATCTCTTGATAAAGGGACATATTAAAAAACGTTCTACAGCCGAACATTTTTAGAAATTTTTACCTTTTATGTAAATGTGATAGCTTTTATATCATCTCAACAAACATTCGTTACTTCATTAAGAATTCCTCACTAAAAAGCCTCATTGATAAATGAAAATAGCCAATCCTTAAATAGAATATTGTAAAGAAATTACAGAATTACTTTGAATGCATCCGTTTGAAAGCATTATATTTCTCATTGGAATATTGTCAACTCGGGTCATCCCTAAATAAGACATAGCTTTAAATTCATTTTTCAATCTATATAGGCCTATTAAATGTAAGTCCTTACCTAATCCTGTCCCCATAAAATTAGGATGAATACCAATCCAAAACATACGACCTTCATTATTTGTATTTGGTTCTATATGAGGGAAAACTACACCAACAGGTTCACCGTTAACAATATATACTGTATACATATTGTTGACTTGTGATGGGAGTTCCGTCCTCATTTCCGTCAGAAATTTCTCTGCATCTATAACACTTGTACTCATCACTTCAGATAAAAAAAAGATAGACTTTTTCTCAGAGCATGACCATATTTCATAATCTAGTTCTGAAATAGTTAATGGTGTCAGTAAAGATCTCTTAAATGCTATTCTTTTATCAACAATTTCCATTTTAGTTCTTGTACAATTCAAGCTATCTAAAAGAACTTTAGGACATTCAAACCTAACATTTTCTAAACCACTCTGTAAGTTATCTAAAAGCTCATTTATTAACACATCTATCTCAGCGGCAAAATCAAGTCTATCCTCTAAAATCTCTAGCAGCATTACACTATCACTTTTTAGGTAATGTACGCCAACACTTGGGAAATGTTGTAGCAGATTATCCATATGTTTTCACCTCTTATGATTTATACTATTCTTCTCCTTTCAACCATTTTCCTCTTAATTGGTCAAAGAAGTATTTTTACCAAGTTTCTAATCATACATTGATCAGACACATAATAAACAAGAAACTTGCTTATTACTACCTAATGTTTTTCTTCGAACATTTTCTGCCCTTTTTTCGCATAAAAAAATGCCACCTCCTCCAATCTAAATCAATAGATAAAAGTAGGTGACATTGTTCTTTATATGTTTGAATTCTGATACATGCTATTGAATGATCTCTTTATGCTTCTCCATGCATCGGGTCTTTTTTATGCTTCGGCCCAATCATGTTGAATAAAATATTAAGGATAATTGCTGTGACTGAACCACAAACGATACCGTTAGATGTTAAAATTGACACTTTTTCTGGTAGTGCATCAAAAATTCCAGGAACCACTGATACACCGACACCTAAACTTACTGCAATCGCAGCAATCATCGCATTTTC
Organism: Lysinibacillus fusiformis; assembly: GCF_003049525.1. Taxonomy (GTDB): domain Bacteria; phylum Bacillota; class Bacilli; order Bacillales_A; family Planococcaceae; genus Lysinibacillus; species Lysinibacillus fusiformis. Next base: position 47,362 of record NZ_PYWL01000015.1, read on the forward strand.
TGCTGATTCGTTCATTACTGGTACAAGCATACCCATACCCTGTGTGATTACCATACCGAACATCGCAAGCATTGCTGCACCTAGTACAGACGTTGGAATAATCGTTGTTAACGCTGCGATTTTTGGTAGGAAACCAAGTGCTACAAGTAAACCACCTGTGATGTAAATGACTTTACGATCTTTAACACCTGACATACGTGTAAGTCCCACGTTTTGTGAGAATGTAGTGTACGGAAAGGCATTGAAAATTCCACCGATTACAGATGCAAGACCTTCTGAGCGATAACCACGAGCCAAATCTTTTGAATCTAATTTTTTATTACATATATCACTTAGTGCAAAATAAACACCAGATGATTCAACTAAAGATACCATTGCTACAAGCGTCATTGTAATAATAGCCGTTACATCAAATGTTGGCATTCCAAAGTAGAATGGTTGTACCATATGGAATACATCCGCTTCTGCTACTGGGTCGAAATTAACCTTGCCCATGAATGCCCCTAAAATTGTACCAGCTACTAACCCAACTAAAATGGAAATAGCACGGATGAAGCCTGTAGAAAAACGATAGACGATTAAAATAATGACTAGTGTAATAAATGCTAATGCAATATTTGAGCCGGATGCAAAATCCTCTGCCCCTTGTCCACCTGCCATATTATTTAAAGCTACTGGCAGTAAAGAAATACCGATAATAGAAACGACAGATCCTGTTACTACTGGTGGGAAAAATTTCACTAGCTTCCCGAAGAAGCCCGCAATAATCACGACAATCAAACCAGATGCAATAATGGAACCATAAATATCTGTGATACCTTGCTCTGGGTTTGTACCTATAGCAATAATTGGACTTACCGCTGTAAATGTACAACCAAGTACTACAGGTAAGCCAATACCAATAAATTTACCTGAGTAAACTTGTAAAAGTGTTGCGATCCCGCACATCATAATATCAATCGCCACTAAATACGTCATTTGTGTTGAATTAAAGCCAATTGCCCCTCCAATAATAAGTGGCACTAGGATGGCTCCAGCATACATCGCAAGTAAATGTTGAATTGCTAGCGTCGTTGATTTAAAGGTATTCATTACGCACGAGCCTCCGTAGCAAATGTCACTTTGCCATCTTCAAGAGAATCTACAATCGCTAATGATTCCACGCGAACACCTTGCTCACGTAATAATTTTCCCCCATCTTGGAAGCCTTTTTCAATAACAATGCCAACTCCTACAACATTAGCACCTGCTTGAGCTGCAATATCAAGTAAACCCTTTACAGCTTCTCCGTTTGCTAAGAAATCGTCAACAATTAAAATATTGTCGTCTTCACTTAAAAAATTACGTGATACAGAGATATCATTCGTTTCATTTTTAGTAAATGAATGTACTTTTGATGTGTAAAGGTTATCTGAAAGTGTTAATGATTTACGTTTACGAGCGAACACTACCGGTGCACCGATTTCTAGCCCTAACATGACAGAAGGAGCGATGCCTGAAGATTCTATTGTTAAAATCTTTGTAATTACTTGGTCAGCAAATCGGTTTGCGAATTCATGACCAATTTCCTTCATTAACAATGGGTCAATTTGATGGTTTAAAAATGAATCTACTTTTAATACTGAAGATGATAGAACTTTACCCTCTTGCATAATTTTGTCGTGTAATAACTTCATTTCTGTCATATCCTTCTTTCTTAAATATTAATAAAAAAAGCTGAACACCTTGGTCCCATTCAGCTACGAGTGGAGCAAAGCATTCAGCGTTAAAACGTCGAAAGGAATAGAAAACATCATGAAAGAAGTTCTCTAAAAGCATTGCTACCCATAGTCGATTTATTTACGGTAAATCGGTAGAAACTTGCAAGCCATATCCTCGCTATTATATGAGTAAAATTGTATGAATCTATCAGAATACCCAATTTAACACTTTATTCGGTAGAAACCTATTTCTCCTACTGAAAAATGTTTAATTTTTCGGAATTTAATGGTATTCTGCGACTTTTTAATTGTAAACGTTCGTGTTTTCAATCAACGTACTGATTATAACAGACAATTTTCTAGCATGCTAGCATTATTTTGATAAATGAAAGGGTACTGTCATAATCACGACATTTCTGTGAAATAACAATGTTGTACGTATTAATAAGCTAGATTGATTGTGAAGCATATGATGCCAGCCTTTTTTAGGTAAAAATTGAGGGATGACAACCGTTACTTTATGACCTGTTTTCGCACATTGATGGTCCACTTTATCTATAAATTTGATCAATGGCTGTGTGATGCTACGATATGCTGAATAATAGGTTACTAGTCGAATATCTGGTTGCCAAGCCTGCCATTTTTCTTCGAAGGCTTTTGCATCCGCTTGATCGAAAGCCACATAAAAGGCAATAATTTTATCAACCTTTAGTGATTTCGCATAATGAAGGGAATTTTCAACCACCTTCGTTATACCAGCTACTGGTACGATGAATACATTTCCTTCAATAGTAGCGACTTCCTCTTTACTCAATCTCAGCTGTTCCCCAACGGCTTGATAATGAAGCTTGATCCGATGAAATACAAAAATGATAATTGGTAAAAAGACAAACACTGGCCATACCTGAGGCAACTTCGTTACAAAAAACATCATCGCTACAATAAACGAAATGGCTGCACCAATTGTGTTAATCGTAAATTTTGTCATCCAGCCAGTAGGTTTTTCACGCCACCATTTTCGCATCATTCCCGTTTGTGCTAATGTAAACGGAATAAATACCCCAACAGCATAGAGTGGAATCAAATGCTCTGTTGCCCCATCAAATAAGATGATTAAAACAATGGCTGCTAGTCCTAGCATCATAATGCCATTAGAATACCCTAGGCGATCCCCACGCATTTGAAATATTCTTGGAATAAAACCGTCTTTTGATAAATTGACAGCAAGTAGAGGAAATGCTGAATAGCCTGTATTTGCTGCAAGTACCAAAATCATCGCTGTTGTACCCTGTACTATATAATAAAAGAAATTTCGACCAACACTTGCTTCTGCTAGTTGGGAAACGACTGTCGCTTCCGAAGTTGGCGCAATTCCGTAAAAATAAGCTAAACTAACAATACCGATAAATAAAACCGCTAAGATTCCGCCCATTGCTAACAATGTTTTAGCAGCATTATTAGGAGCTGGATTTCTAAAATTAGGGATCGCATTCGATATAGCTTCTACCCCTGTTAAGGCTGAGCTCCCTGACGCAAATGCCTTTAATAATATAAATAAACTAATCCCTGCGACGGGTGTACCTATCTTTGGATGCAGCTCTGCTGGCACCTGACCTGTTGCAACATTATAGAGCCCCATCCCAATCAACACTAACATAACGACTACAAACAGGTAGACAGGGTATGCCAAAACCGAGGCGGACTCTGTTACACCACGTAAGTTCAAGACCGTTAAAAAAATCACAAAGATAATAGCAATTGGCACATTGTATGGATGCAGACTTGGAAATGCCGATGTAATAGCATCTGTCCCTGCTGATACACTTACCGCTACCGTTAAAATATAATCAACGAGCAATGAGCCACCTGCTACAAGACCCGCGTTCACACCTAAATTTTCCCTAGATACTACATAAGCGCCGCCCCCGTGTGGATAGGCGAATATAACCTGACGATATGATAAAGTCAGTGCCACCAATAGGACAACAACCCCTGCCGCAATCGGTAAAGAATACCAAAATGCTAATGTTCCCACAGTCATCAGGACAATTAAAATTTGTTCCGGTCCATAAGCTACGGAAGACAAAGCATCGGACGATAATATGGCCAATGCCTTTGTTTTACTAAGTTTTTGCTCCCCTAACGCATCGGATCTTAATGGTTTGCCGATTACATAACGTTTAAATGAGGATTTCATCAATAAACACCTTCTAGTTTCTTAGATTGTGTTTCGCCTTCCTAAATGAGATCAAAAAACGCCTACAAGTCATCACTAAATAAGACTTGTAGACGCTCATCTGTCTGCCAAGCTCCAACTTATCTGCTCTTAACGCTTACGAGGTTAGCTGTCGGATTCGGGCCTGAGTAGCCCTACCCTTCAAAAGAAGAGATTCACCCCAAGGATTGCTTATGCACTCCGTCTAAAATGGGTCCCCCGCGTCTAGTTTGCTTCAGCGATTTAGAAATTTGAAACTTTAATAATGATGTCATATTACGCCTGGCGATTAAAAAAGTAAAGAAGAAAATTTTTATTTTTTACAAGTGAAATACATAGACTTTTTAAAATACATTGTTAATATCCATGGTAGAAATTAATTTACCCGCGAATACCTAATTTAAAGGCATTTTACAACAAAAAAACCTTAAAAGTATGCTCTACTTTTAAGGCAACAACTATTATTAGTCTTCCATATCTTGTTCAAAATCAACAATTTCTCCTGTAATCGAATCAACATCAACATCATATTCATATTGCCCATTTTTTAACTCGATTTCATAAATACCATCATCTAATTTAATTTTTGTGACTGTACCCTTTGCTTTTGTTAGAGCCGCTTCAATAGCCTTTTCTTTACTTATAAGGTTAGTAGCAGTATTAGCGTTAACCCATTCATTATCATCGTCATCTTGACGCTCTTTCTTCTGCTTAAGTAATTTTCCAGTATAGGCATCGAATTTTAAATCATACTCTTCTTTATCAGCATGCACCTCTACCTCATAAACAGAGCGGTAGCGATTTTGATCTAGTTCAATATCTGCTACTGTCCCATCCACTACTGCTAATGCTTTCTTTTCGATTTCTTGCATGGATAGAATCTTTTTTTCTTGTGCACTTCCTGATAATAAAGTTGTTGAACCAATTGCCGCTCCAACACCAAGAGTCACCACTAATGCGGGAATCATAATTATTTTTTTCATGTTCATCTCTCCTTTGTTGTATCTGCTTTTAGCTTACCAAGCAAAGATGATAGAACTATAAGAGGAACATTAGAATTTCATGAGAAAACTCGTTTAATCGTCCCATGAAACAGAAAGGACCCTTCCAGATACAGCATGAATTTGGAACGTGGCTTCTTCATGCTCTGTTTCAATTTCAACTAAATAATAACCGCCCTCCGCCGTATCTTCAAAATCTACAGAATCCACTTTCCCAGTTAATTGTTGCAGCGCTATATCAACGGCTTGCTGTTCGGAAATAATATGGGGTTTTTCAGGCTGATTTAGTGGTTCTACATCTTTTTCAGATAACACTTCACCCGAATAGCCATCTACCGTTATATCTTTTTGCTTATGTTCCTTTTCAACACGTGCGGTATAAATAGTTTCCGTGAGCATGACGTTTTCTACCTCACCATATTTTTCTTTCACCATTTTTCTTATTTGATTTTCCGTTAACAATAATTTACTTTGCCCTTTTTGTAACGTTAGATCAGAAACCTGCTGTGTTGTAGCATCAAGCATGGCTGTATATTTCAAATTCTCACGTGTAAATTGTATTTCAAATGAATTTCCACGCTTTTTTACTTCTGAAACTTGACCTTTATAAATAGCTTCGATATGGCGTATGGCCTCCTCTTCACTGAGAGGCTCCTTTTGAAAATAGCGATTTTGAATAAACCAAAGCACTCCGCTACAAAGAAGGACAATCACAATAAGTATTAAAGCCCACTTTTTCATTGCTGCCCCTCCTTTGGTATACACAAGGTAAAACTTGAACCTTCTCCAACTGTACTTTCCACATCTATGGTGATGCCCAATTGTCCCGCAAGTTCATGTGCAATCGCAAGCCCTAAGCCAGAACCGCCTGTTTTACGATTACGATCCTCTGTGACACGGTAAAAACGCTCAAACAAATGTGGAACATGCTCTGCAGGAATACCGACGCCAAAATCCTGAATCGTCATTCGTACATGCGTAGTAGTTTCAGCTGTGGAAATATGAACATCATCCTCACTATATTTCCTAGCATTATCAAGCAAAATAAAGAGTAATTGCTTCAAAATTTTTTCATCACTGTCCATAAATTGTGGTGCTTCTGCATCGACTATAAAATTCCGATGGTATGCCTGCTGCATTTGCGCAGCCACTTTATTAAGGAAGGGAGCCAGCTCTAGCTGTTCAATATGAATATCCATATGCTCATTATTTTTGGCTAGCTCTAATAATTGCAATACCATTTCATGCATACGAGAAGATTCATTTGCAATAGCCTGCAGCGATTCCTGCGCTACTTCACGATTGTCAAGGCCTCTTCGTAAGAGCAACTTTGCATAGCTTTCGATGACAGTAATGGGCGTCTTTAATTCGTGAGAAGCATTTGAAACGAATTCCTGTTGCTTTTGATAGTGCTGTTCAAGCTTCACCATCATCATATTGAACGTTCGATTAATTTTTGCTAATTCATCCCCACCTTTAGCTGGGATGTCCATTTTTTCATATTTCCCCGTCAATGCACTTTTGCGCATTGTTGCATTTAAGCGTTCTAGTGGTAACAAAATTAGGCGACCGAGTGCCAAGCTCGCTAAAAAGATTGGAATGGTGGCAATAATGGACACAACGATCAAAATAGCCTTTAATAAATCCAGTGTACTTTCTACTTCCTCCATTGATTGCTGTAAGGTGATGTCCACAATTGTCCCATCAATCCAAATAGTAGGCATTGTATAGGTAATGGAAGTAACATCTGGCATGTCTAGAGTGGCCTGAACCTTCGTCTTCAAATTTTCTCCATCATAAACATAGATAGCACCACCAGCTGGCATATATGCTCTTAATACTTGCTGTAGGTTGGTTTGTGCATTTAACTGACTTAATGTTGAGCTTAAATCATTCGCTCGTGTATGAAGTTGACTATATTCCGTATTATAGGCAAATTTCTCGTACAAAAAGTAAATTCCACTATTAGTTGCCACTAAAATTACTAGCATTAATAAAGTGGTAAGTAGATGAATTTTTGTTTTTAGCTTCATGATTTATTTTCCTTCAGCACATAACCTACACCGCGAACTGTTTGAATAATGGGTGTTACATTAGCGATTTCAAGCTTTTGGCGCACATAGCGAATATAGACATCCACAACATTTGTATCTCCGTAGTAATCAAAGCCCCATACAGTCTCTAATATTTGTTCCCTTGTGAGCACCTGCTTAGGATGCTTCATTAGATATAGCAATAAATCGTATTCTCTAGGAGTCAGTTGGATCTCCTTACCATAATAAATAACTTCTCTTGTCTGCTCATTGATCGATAACTGTCCAAACGACACACCAACCTTTGTTGGACTAGCCTTTTGAGAAAACCGTAGAGCATTACGGATACGGGCCAGTAATTCTTCAATTTCAAAGGGCTTTGTCACATAATCATTAGCTCCCAAATCCAATCCCTTTACCTTATCCTCCACCTCACTTTTAGCAGTCAGCATAATAACTGGGGTCTGTGATTCTGTTGCGCGAATACGCTTTAGCACATCTATGCCACTCATTTCGGGTAACATAATATCCAGTAAGATTAAATCCCATTGCTGCTCACGATATTGCAATAAACCATCTGCTCCTGTATGGGCCATCACCGCTTCATAGCCTTCAAACTGAAGCTCTAACTGGAGCACTCTCGCAATATTTTCCTCATCTTCTATAATTAAAATTCGATTGCTCATGTCGAATCAGTCCTTCACCTTTTCTTTCATCGTAAACGATACAGGTAAGGAAAGTCTAATTAGAAATTGATGAGAAATGTGCATACTTATTTTTTAAAAATTTTAAGCAAAGCGCTTCCCTTTTTCTAATCCTAGCGTTAGAATACTATTATCTCATTTTCCTCTAGGAAACTTTATTTCACGAACGATACATTTTGAAATGAGGGAACAAATATGGTATACAAACAAGTCACAAAATCGTCTGCTGAGGCGGTTTTAGATGGAGATATAAAAGGTTGGCGACGGTTTTTACCTTTTCTTGGGCCTGCATTCATTGCAGCGGTCGCCTATATTGACCCTGGCAATTTTGCCACAAATATTACAGCTGGCTCTCAATATGGTTACTTACTCCTTTGGGTAATAGCCTTTTCTAATTTAATGGCGGTGCTCATCCAATCCTTATCTGCCAAGCTTGGTATTGCGACAGGAAAAAATTTACCTGAGGTGGCACGTGAACATTTTTCTAAAAAGACATCTATATTTCTTTGGATTCAGGCTGAATTAGTCATTATTGCTACCGACCTTGCTGAATTTATCGGGGCCGCATTAGGGCTTTATTTGTTATTTAATATCCCTATGCTTCCAGCAGCTATCATTACAGCAGTCGGATCATTTGCTATTCTAGAGCTTCAAAGAAGAGGGTTCAGAGCCTTCGAGGCAGGCATTTCTGGCATGGTTTTAATTGTCGTATTAGCATTTGCCTTCCAAACATTTTTAGCACAGCCAGAATGGGGCGAAGTAGCGTTTGGTATGTTTACGCCTCAATTTGAAGGGGTGGACTCATTACTATTAGCAACAGGTATTTTAGGTGCGACCGTCATGCCCCATGCTATTTACTTACATTCTTCTTTAACACAAAGTCGTATTATCGGTCGTAATGAAGAAGAAAAAAGACGAATTTTCCGTTTTGAATTTATTGATATTATCATCGCAATGATCATTGCTGGAGCCATCAATATGAGTATGCTCATTATCGCGGCAGCAGTATTTCACACACAGGGGATTGTAGTAGAGGATTTAGATGTTGCCTATAACGGCCTAAAGGATGCTCTCGGCCCAATGGCTGCCATTTCCTTTGGTCTTGGTTTACTAATTGCAGGGCTAGCTAGCTCCTCTGTAGGGACATTAGCAGGTGACGTAGTAATGCAAGGCTTCATTCAACGAAAAATACCACTTTATTTACGGAGAGCCATTACAATGGTGCCTCCGTTAGCGATTATTGCATCCGGTGTAAACGCAACCCATGCGCTCGTTCTTAGTCAGGTTGTGTTATCTTTCGGTATTGCATTTGCCCTCGTCCCTCTCGTTATGTTTACAAGCAAACGAGACATTATGGGTGGCTTAGTGAACCACCGTATTACTACTATTTTAGGATGGTTTGTAGTTGTCATCGTTGTGGCATTAAATATTTACTTACTAGGTGAAACAATATTTGGGTAAAATAGTGAATTAATAGACTAACAAAAGGCATCGAGAAGAAAAATCTCGATGCCTTTTTGTTGATAATCTAAAGGTGACAATTATAAACAAATTTACTACCATTGGATCATACATGATCCGATGCTCTAGTAGGTTAGCTAAAGCAGTGCAGAAGTTACGTTGATAATAAAGCAACAATGGTTGCAATTCTTAATTTCCTCATTGAAATCACCTTTAAATAAATATAAGATTGATAAAACATATATTTCCTTTTTTATCATTTTTAATATAGGAGGTTTTTCCATACAATTTTATATACCTATACTTATTATTGTATTAATAGTTATACAATGCCATCATGCCAAAAAAGGAAATCTTTTATTTACTATTTTATTGGCCATCTCTTTTTCTATTTTAATTAAATTTCTATTATGGGAATCTAATTACTTATTTTTATTGCTTTACGTTAATTTATTTCTATATTTAATAAGTTTAGTTACCTATTTTACAAGACTAACTATGTGAGTGTAACAAACGATCGAATTGCTATCATCATCGTTCGATATCAACAAAACTTATGAGTACCTGGCTCTTTCATTAAACATCAACCTTCTCAATATTGCGGATAGCTAGATAGGCAATACTAATACCTATAATTGCTAACGAGATTGGAATAATAATGATGTCATTTAATGTGAAGTTACCTGTATTGGATGAAGTCACTGATACGATTAGAATAGAAGAAATAATTGTTGCTGGAATAGAGTATTTTCTCATACCGAAATACAACGGAATTAAGGCCATCCCTGAGGCAGCAATTGCATTCATGAGTACAGATGGTATATGTTGCATGATTAAAGTATTAGATAATATATCAGGAATTAAATCAAATTTATCGCTTACGATGCAAAAGATGGTTGTAATCAAGACATTGGAAACGATGATTACACTAAAGGTAAACAGCATGACAATCGCAAGCTTAGCAGCAATTAATTTCTTTCGGCTTATAGGATACATAAAGGCCAATGTGATTGTTTTAAACTTATATTCTCCGATGATCAGCTTAGCTATTAATGTAGCTGCAAAAATAATAAATACCGCTCTGACAAATGAATCAATGACACTTAAAGCCATTTCATAATTTTCAATACCAACTTCCCCTTCTACTTTAGAAATAAATAAAATCATAAACATAAATCCTAAAATAATAAAGTTAGCAAACAAAGCACTTTTAACATAGGAGCCTAAATGATATTTTTTCATTTCTAAACGCATTAAATTAAGCATGAACAATCCCTCCATTTATTAGCTTAAGGAAGTAATCCTCTAATGTGCTTGTTTTCTTGCTAATCTCCTCTATTTCAATGTCATGTTCAATCAATGTTTTTGTTAGAACTTTTTGAGATACTGTCAAATCATAAATTCGTATAGAATTATCATCCATTAGTTTGAAATTAGCCATTTTTAATTTACTTTCTAAAATAAAGGCTGCTTTTTTGCCATCGTTTACGATCACTTCAATATAGTCGGCTTGATTACGATTAATCGTATCCATCGTTACTTCAGTAATGAGTCTACCTTCCTTGATGACACCAATTGTATCGGCCAATTGTTCAATTTCCCCTAATATATGACTAGAGATAATGATTGTAATGCCATACTCCGTACAGAGCATTTTGAAAAGCTCTCTCAATTCTTTAATCCCAATAGGGTCTAGTCCATTAATTGGCTCATCTAAAATAAGGAGCTCTGGCTTTGTAATAATAGCGCGTGCAATACCTAGTCTCTGTTTCATCCCTAATGAGAAATCTTTTACCCTCTTCTCCTCTGTATTTGTCAATTTTACAAGGTTAAGGACATGAGCAATTTCCTGCTTATTGTAATAGCCCATATATTCGCAATGTAGTTCTAACGTTTCTCTAGCCGTTAATTTTTCATAGAAAATAGGATATTCAATAATCGTTCCCATTCTTTTTAATAGTTCATACGATCGATCGGTCAACCTCTCACCAAATATTTCAACATCTCCACTTGTTGGCTTCGTCAGATTCGTTAGCATCTTCATAACTGTCGTTTTACCCGCTCCGTTAGGGCCTAAAAAGCCATAAATCTCTCCCTTCTTCACGTTCATATTGACAGCAGAAACCACTTCTTTTCCTTCGTACACTTTCGTAAGCTGGTTTGTTTTCACAATGTATGTCATGTCAATCTCTCCCTCAAATGTGGCTATTATCATTATAAAAAATGAAACTCTCTAATTTATTACTGGATTCTTACAAATTTCTTAAGAGCATAAGAAAAGCCTGTAAAGCACAATAAAAGCTCCACAAGCTGTGATTTCAATACATCATTCGTTTTAATGCAATGGTAAAAATGGTCTTTTTATAGGGGATACTTGATAACTGGATGGAACCGTCCATCATTTCCACTAATCGCTTTGTAATCGTTAAACCTAAGCCACTCCCCTGGAAGGATTTATTGCGAGAGTCCTCTAGCGTGTACATTCTCTCAAAAACACTATCAATATGGTATTCATCGATTCCTTTACCACAATCCCATACATCTATATAAATAGTCGTTTCATCATTTCTTACGGTTAAGCCAATTACATTACCATCCGCCCCATAGGCAAGAGCATTGGATAAAAGATTGTTGAGAACCCTATCTAACGCTTCTTCATTGCCAAGGGCATACATAGGTGTTTCAGGGATTGTAATAGTAATATTCAGTCCCATCGACGTGACCATATCGTAAAATGATAATATATTTTTACGGCTAATTTCACAGACATTGATTTTAGTGATTGGATAATCTGTGTCCCCTGCCTCTAATTTGGCAAGATCGAAAAATGTATGGATAATTTTTAATACTTCTAGTGTTTTAGCATGTACGCCCGCTAATAGTCTTTGACGTTCCCCTTCACTAGCTGAGCCTTGAAGCTGAAGCATTTCAATATAGCCTAACACAACCGTTAAGGGCGTTTTTAAATCATGTGAAATATTCGCCAGCATTTTTTTCATGGAATCTTCCATTTTGCGATGTGTCGCCTGAACTTTTTGGTGATGGTCCAGCCAAGCGTTTATCGAAATAAGTAACTGTTGAATTTGTGAGTTGCTTGTAGTTACCAAAATCTTTTCGTTACTTTTTTCTTGAACAATGCCTTGGAGTTTTTCATTCATATATTGGATCGTCTGATTTTGTTCTTTTTTTGTTTTCCATTGAAAAATAACTATTCCTATAAGCACCACAATTATGATTAATAGAATGATTATCATATTTGTTATCCTTCAAACTTATAGCCAATTCCCCACAGCGTCTTAATATACTGGGGGGTGGATGGATCATCTTCAATTTTTTCGCGTAGCCTTCGAATATGTACATTAATAATATTTTCATCACCGTAATATGCATCTTTCCATATTAGCTGATAAATTTGCTCTTTGGTAAAAACTCGGTTACGGTTTGTTACAAATAGCTTTAAGATGGCAAATTCCTTTGATGTTAGCTTCACTTCTTTTCCACTTTTATTTATTGAAAAATTAACAATATCTATCTTTAAATCGCCTATGACTACTACATCTTGTTTGTGATCTGTTTGGCCAGCGTATTTTGTAGCTCTTCTAATAACGGCCTTTACGCGAGCAGAGAATTCCAGCATAGAAAATGGCTTAGCAATATAATCGTCTGCCCCTAATCCCAAGCCAAGCGCTTTATCTACATCACTATCCTTTGCGGACATAATGATGATAGGAAGTGCTGCCTGTTCTCGAATGACTTTTAAAACTTCTAATCCATTAAGCTTAGGAATCATAATATCTAGGATGACTAAATCAAAGGTTTGATTTAAACAATATTGCAATGCCTCTTCACCATTATTGGCAGTGGTGACTTCGAAGCCTTCCAATAATAAAAAATTCGCTACCATTTCGCGAATAGCCTCATCATCTTCCACTAGTAAAATATGTTTTTGCATTTTCATGCACCTCTCTCTACTAGAAAGTCAAAAATCACACTTCCATATCTATAGTATACTACCATATATATGATATTAATTTAGTAATAATTTTAAAGGTCTCTATATAAAAAAAAGCTGTTCCATCAACCATTATACAGCGGTTTATAGAACAGCTCTTCTATTTAGTTTTCCACTTTTAAATCACAATCTTTAAGAGGAAGCATTTTTGTTTTATGTTTAATTTTGTACCCTAGCCATAGCAATAGGAACAGTGGAATACCAATATAGGAAACAAGGATACCATACCAATCGATTGTACCTCCGATAAACGCTGTGTAATTCTGTCCAATTACAACAATCATACAAATAGTAAAGGCGAATAGTGGACCGAATGGGTATAGCTTTGCTTTATACGGTAATAGCTTTGGATCTAAGCCCTGTGCCTCGAAAGCACGACGGAAACGATAATGACTAAATGCAATACCTAGCCAAGCAATAAAACCTGACATCCCAGAGGCATTTAATAGCCAGATATAAACAACCCCATCACCAAAGAATGATGCTAAAAACGCTACACAGCCTACAGCTAATGTTGCGATCAATGCATAAATCGGAATACCTCGACGACTTAGCTTTGCAAAGAATTTAGGAGCATGACCATCCACTGCTAATTGCCATAGCATACGTGATGATGCATACAGTCCAGAATTACCTGCTGATAGCATAGCCGTTAAAATAATGGCATTCATTAAGGAGGCAGCAAAAGCAATACCTAAACGATCAAACACGAGAGTAAATGGAGATACAGCGATATCCTCCGATAATAAGCGTTCATCTGTGAATGGAATTAACATCCCTATAGCAGCAATAGCTAAAATATAAAATAAAATAATACGCCAAAACACCGATTTTACTGCCTTCGGTATATTTTTTCCAGGATCATCTGTTTCCCCTGCTGTTACCCCAAGTAGCTCTGTTCCTTGGAATGAAAATCCTGCTGCAAGGAAAATACCAAATGTAGCAAGGAAGCCACCATGGAATGGTCCATCACTAATAAAGAAATTTGTAAAACCTACAGGTGCCTGTCCACCTAAAATACCAAAAATCATTAATATGCTAATAATAATAAATACAATGACCGTAGCCACTTTAATCATCGCAAACCAATATTCACTTTCACCATAGCTCTTTACAGACAATAAATTAAATGTCAGTACAATTACAATAAATAATACTGTCCAAAGTGCTGATGAGCTATCTGGGAACCAATATTTCATAATTAATGACACTGCCGCAATTTCGGCTGCAATCGTAATTGCCCAGTTATACCAATAGTTCCAGCCTAGTGCAAAGCCTAGAGCGGGATCTACAAATTTTGTCGCATACGTACTAAAAGAACCCGAGGATGGCATATAGGCAGCCATTTCCCCTAAACTTGTCATTAAAAAATATACCATAATACCGATTAAGGCATAGGCAAGCAATGCGCCTCCCGGTCCTGCTTGTGCAATGGCACCACCACTGGCTAAAAATAGCCCTGTACCAATTGTACCGCCTAAAGAAATCATTGTGATATGACGGCTTTTTAATTCTTTTTTCAGCTTCGGTGCATTATGGCCGAGCTGATTTACTTTTATTTCACTCACGATATAGCTTCCTTCCTATTTATGAGGCAAAAAAATGCCATCACATGAACAATGTGATGGCTAAGTTAATCCTCAGTTTTTCCTAAACGATAGCTCAACACGTTGTACAAACGTGACAGTTCTGTTCCTTTCGGAGACAGCCCCAGCATGAGGTTTTCAAGTCCCCTCACACTTCGGCAATATTTCCTTTCAGCTAATCTCTTCAATGCTTGTCATTTCAATTAGCTTACTTATAAATATCGCGACCTCTACCTCATTACAAACATGAGGCATATAATTATTAAATTTATGATGTTTACTATACTAACATAAGACCTAAGACATTTCAATATAACCATTAATGTTTTGTATATTGTGAATTTTCCACTATTTTTAATAGTGTAATAAAGTGTTATAGTAGTTCAATTAGAATGGTAATAACGGGGGGAATAATTTTGACTTTACATGATCATTCCGCCAGCTACACGAATAGAAAAATTAGCTGGAAGGGAACAACCTTATTGTTAGTTTTTGGAATAATATTTATAGCGTCTACATTACGAATGCCACTAACTGTTGTGGGTCCAATTGTATCCTTTATCCGTGAAGATCTTGGTATTTCCAATGTTCTAGCCGGTTTTTTGACAACTATTCCATTGCTTGCTTTTGCCACTATATCACCGTTCGCACCTGTTGTAGCACGAAAACTTGGGCTTGAGCTAACCTTATTTTTATCCACGATTTTATTGGCCTTAGGAATTGTACTACGCTCCCTCGGTACAACAGGGTTACTTGTATTTGGCACAGTGCTCATTGGCGTAGCCATATCATTTGGAAATGTGTTGATTCCAGGTTTATTAAAATTAAAATTTCCATACCATGTAGGGTTACTAATGGCATTTTTTACTATGTCGATGAACTTAACGGCTGGACTTGGAGCAGGTATTAGTTATCCAATAGCTAATTCTTCACTAGGTTGGCAGGGAGCATTGGCTGTGGCGCTTATATTAGTCGTATTAACGATTTTAATTTGGATACCTCAATTGAAATTGAATAAGCCAGAACCAGCTACTACGGCCAAAAAAACAGGTAAACCCCTTTGGAAATCACCTGTTACATGGGCAGTAACAGGTGCAATGGGCTTACAATCTTTATTATTTTATACGACAGCAGCTTGGATTCCTGAAATTTATATTGCGCAGGGATTGGCTCCTGATAAAGCTGGTTGGATGTTTTCCATTATGCAATTCTCACAAGTCCCCATGGCATTGGCTGTCCCCATTATTGCTGGTAAAATGACTTCACAAAGACCACTTGTCCTTATGTTTACATCGTTCTATTTAGTAGGATTTGTCGGCGTTGTAATGGAATGGACAACGTTGGGGATATTATGGATGATCCTTCTAGGTTTAGCAGGTGGAGCTTCATTCGCATTAGCAATGATGTTCTTTACACTTCGCACACGTACAGCATTTGAAGCCGCTGATCTATCAGGGTTTGCACAATCATTGGGCTATTTATTCGCTGCCATTGGGCCGATTCTTTTCGGATACCTCCATGATTTATTTGGTGGTTGGAATATTGCCGGCTGGCTCTTTGTTGTTGTTGCTATGACACTCTTCTTATGTTCCATGCGAGCCTCTAAAGATGAATATGTCCATTAAATTTAAGCAGTTGGGGAAGTGATCTGACCCCATCTGCTTTTTGTCTATATCCATTTCTTTTTTTGATGTTTTAGTAAGGCTAGCAGTTCCTCAAGTTCCTCTGTTGTGCTCTTGGTACGTGCCTTAATAGCAGTAAAAACAGGGATTGCCTCTTGAAGGAGTAAAAAACTAAAATAATAATAGCCTAAAAAAGCTTCTGGTTCATAGCCTCTAGGTGTATCTTCCTCCCATTCCAGCTCATCATCCTCTTCATTTTCCACCCATAAATATTTCGTATCCAAAAGCTCCTGCATCGTTGAAACGTTATGTGTTGAATCTTGATAATCCTCAGTTATTGCATGAGCCACAGCTAAATAAAGCTCTATTTCTGCTAAGGAGACTTCCTTCACATTTTTACTTGAAAGCTTTTTTAAAAGAATAAGCAAAATCCATGGCGTCACCTGCCAAAGTGTTCCTTGATGTTCGATTAGTTCAGTCAGCTCTTGATATTGTTCCTGTTCAATTAGGCGAGGAATGTCTGTTCCTCTGCCATAAGGTGTCGTCAATTGTTGCCAAGGGATATTCGAAATATTTTGGTTCAACATCTTGAATTGCCTCTCTCCTAAAAAGGTACTTAGGAGCTGTTCGTTTATGAACAACTCCTTTAAAGTTAATAACATGGTTTCTGATAAAAATAATTGGGCGTATGGTAGGTATTTACATAAGGCTTATGGAATATATGAGTGGTCGCAGGGGAAAGTGGTGGGATTAACCATGTCCAGTTACCCGTAACTTCTCGCCCTGCTGATTCCTCAGCTTCCTCAAATAATTTAAACTGCTGAGCAGCAGTATGATGATCTACAATGCTCACACCATTCTCTTTAAAAGAATGAAGGACAGCTATATTGAGCTCCACTAATGCTCGGTCACGCCAAAGAGAAGCTTGTTTGGTTGTATCCAGATTAAATATATCCGCAATAGCTGGGAGCATATTATAACGCTCATGATCGGCTAAATTGCGTGCCCCAATTTCAGTCCCCATATACCAGCCATTAAATGGAGCTGCTTGAAAATCAATGCCAGCCATTTGAAAACGCATACTCGAAATAATAGGAACAGCATACCATTTCAATTCTAATTTCTCTACAGCTTCCGATTCCGGATGACGTATTGGAACCTCTAAAATATACTCGGTAGGAATCGTAAATAGTTGGGGAGCATGTCCATCTACCTGTATGACAAGTGGTAATACATCAAACGGCGTACGCTCGCCTTTCCAGCCCATCGATTCACATACTTTTGTAAAAATGATGGAATGTGCATCTCCAATAATGCCTTCTTCTGTTTCGTAGCCTGCATAACGAATTAGCTGATGATTCCAAATCCGTACTCTGTCAGTTGCAAACACTGTTATAGTTGGACGAATTTTCCCATGATTAGTGGCATACTCAATATGCTCTAGTAACTTTTGAAAAATGCCCTGTTCATCTAAAACTTCTCGTGCATCTACTACATGCAATGATTGCCAAAACAACCGTCCAATACATTTATTGCTATTACGCCATGCAACTCGTGCGCCAAAAACTAGCTCCTCTGTTGTAGGCTTATATTCCCCTGCACTTTTAATCTGTTGTAATCTATTTTCTAACCAAAGTTTGGATTCATTTTGTTCCAGCTGGTATTGATTTAAAAAACATTGTATCTCCTGTATATTCATATCGATTCCTCCACTTATCCTCATATTAGAGGAACGAGGCAATAAGCACCATGAAAATAGCTAGTGAAAAAACATACATATTGCATATATGAAATAGTTTGTTCAAATTTATTATAAAGCATCGTTCCAAGTAGTAATTGAATTATAGTACTCCTTTAAACGAGCCTATAAAAAGAGAGGGATTATGAGCATTTGGTAGAAGGAAATGTTTAGACCTAACATTAAAAAGCTACAAAACCTTGTCAAAGGATTTATAGCTTTGATACCTGTTTATGCAAAGATAAAAAAAGCATGTAGCACACAACTGTGCTACATGCTTGATGACCCGTACGGGATTCGAACCCGTGTTACCGCCGTGAAAGGGCGGTGTCTTAACCACTTGACCAACGGGCCGTGGCTCCGAAGGCAGGACTCGAACCTGCGACAACCTGATTAACAGTCAGGTGCTACTACCAACTGAGCTACTTCGGAATAATGATGGGCCTAAATGGACTCGAACCATCGACCTCACGCTTATCAGGCGTGCGCTCTAACCAGCTGAGCTATAGGCCCATTTTGGAGCGGGTGATGAGAATCGAACTCACGACATCAGCTTGGAAGGCTGAGGTTTTACCATTAAACTACACCCGCAAATAATGGTGGGTCAGGACGGAATCGAACCGCCGACACTTAGAGCTTCAATCTAATGCTCTACCAACTGAGCTACTGACCCGAAATGGAGGAGGTAGAGGGATTCGAACCCCCGCGCGGTGTTACCCGCCTGTCGGTTTTCAAGACCGATCCCTTCAGCCAGACTTGGGTATACCTCCAAAAATATTAAAATGGTGGAGCCTAGCGGGATCGAACCGCTGACCTCCTGCGTGCAAGGCAGGCGCTCTCCCAGCTGAGCTAAGGCCCCATTTATAGATGATCGGAATGACAGGATTCGAACCTACGACCCCTTGGTCCCAAACCAAGTGCTCTACCAAGCTGAGCTACATTCCGAAAACATGAATAAATTGGCGCGCCCGACAGGAGTCGAACCCATAACCTTCTGATCCGTAGTCAGACGCTCTATCCAATTGAGCTACGGGCGCAAAATTAATAAAAAATGATGAGCCATGAAGGACTCGAACCTTCGACCCTCTGATTAAAAGTCAGATGCTCTACCAACTGAGCTAATGGCTCGTAAAATAAAAAATGGCTGGGGTACTAGGATTCGAACCTAGGCATGACGGAATCAAAATCCGTTGCCTTACCGCTTGGCTATACCCCAATTTTAAAATGGGGCGACTGATGGGAATCGAACCCACGAATGTCGGAACCACAATCCGATGCGTTAACCACTTCGCCACAACCGCCACTATATAATAACAGCCATATATGAACGAGTACCTCAATACCTGGCAGGGGCAGTAGGAATCGAACCCACACCAAAGGTTTTGGAGACCTCTATTCTACCGTTGAACTATGCCCCTAAAATGGTGGAGGGGGACGGATTCGAACCGCCGAACCCTAAGGAGCGGATTTACAGTCCGCCGCGTTTAGCCACTTCGCTACCCCTCCAAGGGAATAATGGTGCCGGCGATAGGAGTCGAACCCACGACCTACTGATTACAAGTCAGTTGCTCTACCAACTGAGCTACACCGGCCAATAAAAAAATAACGGTCCCGACCGGGATCGAACCGGCGATCTCCTGCGTGACAGGCAGGCATGTTAACCGCTACACCACGGGACCAAAATGGTGGAGGATGACGGGCTCGAACCGCCGACCCCCTGCTTGTAAGGCAGGTGCTCTCCCAACTGAGCTAATCCTCCATAAAAAATAAGCGAAGCGACGTCCTACTCTCACAGGGGGAAGCCCCCAACTACCATCGGCGCTAAAGAGCTTAACTTCCGTGTTCGGTATGGGAACGGGTGTGACCTCTTTGCCATCATCACTTCACTTATTCAATTGAAAGCTTATTCTTTCAAAACTGGATAAACGGTTCATTGAAGGTTTCAAACTTTTTTGGTTAAGTCCTCGATCGATTAGTATTCGTCAGCTCCATGTGTCACCACACTTCCACCTCGAACCTATCTACCTCAT
>NZ_PYWL01000016.1 GCF_003049525.1 Lysinibacillus fusiformis
ACTATATTCACTACTACAATCACAAACGAATGAAAGAAAAATTAAAAGACCTAAGCCCGGTGGAGTACCGAACTCAGGTCTTAGCAGTTGCTTAACTAAATATGTCTAACTTTTTTGGGTCAGATCAATACTAATCTCGATGGCTTTTATCATTTTCCTCCTGGACGCTCCCGAGGTAACTAGTACTTTTCTTCATGAATTTTACTGCTCTTGATGGATTGTCATGGAAATGAAAAAAGACTATAGGCAACTCAAAAGTTTTAGAGTTGATCTATAGTCTAATCCCACTTCTACTAAATTAGGGCATTTTATTTATTTCACATATTTAAAGACATTGACAAAGAATAACAGTACGGAAAGGGCTACAGCAATGCCGCCACCTGAAACGAATAGCTCAAATAACCACCGTGGCACATCAAGATAGACCATCATCATTCCAACTAATAGGAATGGAAGACCAATATTATAAAGCCAGAACTGTGCTTTAGCGAGACCTGTTTCCGCAGCATCTTTATAAGTCGAATAAATTAAACCAATGAATCCAGTAGTCAGCCAACCTACCACACCAATATGAGCATGTGTCGCTTTCCATTGAAGTTGAACAGTATAATGCATAAACAGTCCAAAAGCAAAAACAATCAATAAATAGAAGACTGAGAGCTTTATCCATTTAGCACCCATTTTCAACAACTCCTTTCCTGAAAGTGAATTTAGCTAGCTGCTACAGTATATTCGTGTCAAATAAAAATGATGCTTGTATGTATTTGAAAATATATGTCTTTTGTTGTTTTTTCTAACAGAAATAGAATGGGAGCTGTGACGGAAGTAAAATAGTTTAAATATAAATAGTTTAGTGTTAAACTATTTTTTGAATAGATTAGAAGGAGATGTGTATGAATGGGTAAATTAGATAACAAAGTAGTCATTATTACTGGTGGTGCAGGTGGTATTGGCAGTGGTATGGCTAAAGCAATGGCAAAGGAAGGAGCCATTGTCACGATTGTTGACTTAAATGCAGAAGCAGGCGAAGCCATGGAGAAAGATTTACAACAAATTTCTCCAAAGTCTATGTTCTTGCAAGCAAATTTAATGGAACGAGATCAATTACCAAAAATTATCGATACAGTTGTAGAAAAATACGGTAAACTAGATGTGCTAGTTAATAACGCTCATGCTGCGAAACAAGTTACAATAGAAGAAACAACACAAGCGGATCTTGACTTATCATTTGGAACAGGTTTCTATCCGACATTTTATTTAATGCAGGCTGCATTACCACATTTAAAAGAAACACAAGGTAATATTATTAACTTTGCATCTGGAGCAGGTATCCAAGGCCATGAGACACAGGCAGCCTATGCTGCAGCTAAGGAAGCAATCCGAGGCATTTCTCGTGTTGCTGCAAATGAGTGGGGCAGATATGGCATTAACGTCAATATCATTAGCCCACTTGCAGATTCACCAGGTGTACAAGCATGGGCAAAAGCACAGCCAGAGTATTATGAAGCAGTGAGAAATAAAATTCCACTAGGTCGTTTTGGTCATATTGAGCAGGATATCGGACGAGTAGCTGTCTTCTTAGCTTCCGACGATTCGCAATACATTACAGGTCAAACGATTATGGTAGATGGTGGTTCATTAATGCTTCATTAATGCTAGGCGTTTGAGGAGGATTTTTTTGAAACAGACAAGTATTTTTAAACTGATTCATATGATTGAACAGGTGAATAACGCCAATATTATACGTTTTACAAAAGCGTTTCCTTATCCATTAGGAATTTCACCAATTTTAGTATTAAATGAGCTGCATGTTAAAGGCCCTCAAAAACAGGCAGAATTAGCTGAAACCATTGGCTATACAAAAGGTGCAATGACAAGCATTGCTGAAAAATTAGTCAAGCTTGGATTAGCTGAAAGACTGTATGATCCATCTGATCGCCGTACCATTCGCCTGGACATTACTGATGAGGGAAAAGTAGCCCTATCAAAGGCTCAATCTATAGGGAAAGAAGTCTTTGTACAACTTTTTGAAGTATTAGATGATACAGAAATTGCCCAATATTTACAGATTCAAGAGAAGCTAGTACAGGGCATTCAAAATAAAAATGAATAACTAAAATTTATTTTATGTAAGAAGATGACCTATCCAAATCAACTCACCTCGATCAATTTTTTAGAGGTGGGTTGATTTTTTATTGTATATTTGTTGATTAACTAACAAGAAGGAATGAAAGCATAGCCTCAAGACTAGTCAAATACCATAAACAGGAAAGCGAGCTAGAGGTACATCTGATCATCTACTAAATGTTGTTGTATCTTTGCAGAAAAAATATGTGCATCAATTTGTAAAATAGTTGAATTTATTGAAAATTGTCCGCCTTCATTTTATAATACAATTACGGTTCTATTATAGAGACATATGAGGTGTAAGATGACATTAAAAACATTAGATAACTCATTAGAGGTTCTAAAATATTTTAATAAAGAAAATCCTACATGGGGTGTTCGAGAATTAGCGAAAGAAATGAACATTAGCCATTCTATTATTTATAGGATTTTAGCTACATTTGAAAATCAGGGCTTTCTAATTCAACACCCTGAGACAAAGAAGTATGAACTTGGGCTTCGTTTTCTAGAGTACGGTCAGATGGTAAAGGATAAATTAAACCTTTCTGATTTTGTATTACCCATTATGAAAAATCTGGCTGAAGCCATTAAGGAATCCGTATTTCTAACATGGCTAGATGGCACAGATGGCGTGACAGTAGAGATTGCAGAGAGTTCTCAAACTATTAAGTTTTCTGTGTCAATTGGCACACGCACCCCATTACATATCGGGGCATCATGTAAAACAATCATGGCTTTTCTTCCAGAGGAGAAGAAAAAAGAGATTATGGACCATGGCATGAAAAAAGTAACCCCAGAAACGATTACAGACCCTGATCAAATGTTAGCCGATTTGGAGAAAATTCAACAGCAAGGCTGGTGCTTTACTACGGGAGAATATTCTCACTCGGTATTTGGGGTAGGGGTCCCTCTTTTTAATAGCAAAAAAGAAGTGATTGCTTCTCTAACCATTGCGGGTCCAATTTATCGTAAACCAACAGAGGAGAAGCTACCTGAAATGATTAACGTTCTTCAGTACGGCGCGATGAATATTCAACGATATTTCGATCAATATAGCTTTAAATTGTACCAAGAATAAGGATGTAAAAAAGCCCGAGATAGTTAATGACTATCTGGGGCCTTTGTTTTGGTTAGCTCAATGAATTCCTTGATGCTGGTTACCGCGCTATCGATTTCTTCGAATGTATTAAAATAATGAGGTGAAAAGCGAGCCATTTTACGAATATGATTGCGCTCCATGATAGTATTAGCCATAAAAGTACCAGCTTCTATAATAATGCCTCGATCCGCTAAAAAATTAGTAACATCATCTGGAGCAAGTCCCTCAATATTAAACGGTGTAACCGATAATCGATATTCGCTATTTTGTGGGCCATAGAGGACAATGCCTGGAATCGTTTTAAGCTGCTCGATTAAATACTTCGTCAGCTGTTGAACACGCTCATATATTGGCTGCATACCAATCGCATTTGCGTAATCGATGGCCGACCCTAACCCTAATATACTTGGAATGACAGGACAGCCTGGCTCGAAACGTTTAGCTGTCTCTACGAATGAGTAATCGTTGTTTTCATAATTCCAGTTCGTGCTACCCCAGCCGATCATGATAGGGGTAATGGTTGGAATCAAGGCTTGTCGCACATATAAAAGACCAGAGCCTTCTGGACCACGTAGCCACTTTCGCCCACTAGCGACTAAAAAATCACAGCCTAGCTCTACCACATGGATAGGGAGTAAACCGACTGTTTGATTGGCATTAATGAACGTAAGCACGTTGTATTGTTGAGCAAGCTGACAGATGTCCCTTGCTGGCTGAAGGGCACCTGCCGCGTTTGACATATGGGCAAAGGCTATTAATCTTGTACGAGGCGTTATGAGCTGTTCAAGCTCTTGTAAGTCCACTATATAGTCCGCATTCGTTTTCAAAACTTTTAAGTGAACTCCTCGTTGCTGAAGGGCAAGCCAAGGTACATAATTACTTAACATTTCTGTATCAAGTATGATCACCTCATCATCTAATTGCCAATCTATGCCACCTGAAATATAATTAATAGCCATTGAACCATTTGGCACAAAGGCAATTTCCTCTTTTTTGGCACCGATAAATAAAGCCGTTTTTTCCCGAATTTGCTCTACCTGTTCATACGTTTCTTTACGAAAAGAGGGTAAATAAGGGCCGATACTCGCCTGTTTTTGAAGATAACTTGTCATAACATTCACTACAGGCTGAGGCATGGCCGAAGCGGCAGCTGTATTCAAATATATATATTGCTCTAGCAGGGGCATATCCTTTTGAATGGTCATCATATCCATCATTGCATTCACCAGCCTTATAAAATGATTAATTCTTTTGAAAAGGTCATTAAATTCTCGTAACCATTATTCGTAACTATGAGATTATCCTCGATCCGAACCCCGGCAACATCCTGTATATAAATTCCGGGCTCCACAGTAAATGCCATGCCTTCTTCTAACACAAGTGAGTTACGTTGCATTAAGTAAGGTTCTTCGTGAGCGCTCAAACCAATGCCATGACCAAGTCGATGTGTGAAATAGTCACCATAACCACCATCGCGAATAATTTCTCTTGCAATGCAATCTAGGCTTTGGGCAGTCGTCCCTGGCTTAATAGCTTCTATTGCTGCTTCATTGGCTTGTTTAACAAGGCTATAAATGTTTTGTAACGTTGGAGATACATCTCCTAAAGCTACTGTTCTAGTCATATCAGCCACATAGCCCTTATAAATAGCACCAAAATCAATGACAATGAATTCGCCTGCTTCTATTTTTTTAGTGCTTGCTCTGCCATGTGGGAGTGCACCACGATAACCTGAAGCAACAATAGTGCCAAATGGTGTTCCTTCTGAACCACGACGTCTCATTTCATATTCCAATTGAGCTGCTACTTCCATTTCGGTCACACCCACTTGTATCGTCGGTAAAGTAGCTGCAAGACTTTCCTCGACAATTTGTACAGCCTGTCGCATGTAGGCTAGTTCTTGCAGATCTTTTTTCATGCGTAATTCGCGAATGGACTCGCCAATATCAGATAAGTTTTCATATGTAAGCATTTCAATCGATTTCTGTTCATGGACACGCATAGTGTCAAATTCTACACCAATGGTCTGCAATGTTCCCATTTCCTTTTTTAGTCGCTGAATCGCCAGTGTAGGCCCTTCCTCATCAGAATAGGATAAAATAACGCCACCATTGCTAAGATCAACTTTATTTAGTTCTACTTGTGTCAAAATAAAATATAAATCATTATTAGCCGTTATAACAGCAAATGTTAGACGTTCACTTTGCTTTAGATGAAGACCAGTAAAATAATGCATATTTGGCCCTGGTACCAAAATAGCTATATCCATATGCTGCTGCATACGGGAAACTAACTTCTCTCTTCTTGTTTGAAACATAGGGTGATTCCTCCTAAAGGTAAGCAATAATAAGTCGGTAAAACGTTTCTAATATAGAGACGTTGTATCTTAAAAATAGTATAAATCAACAATAATGAATTTTCAATTTATTAAAGCGGAGAAACATACAATAGTAAAGGAAATGAAATAACAAATGTAGGAATAGTTTGGGGTAAATAAAGTAAATACTAGTGTACGTCTTTTTTTCGTCTAATATGCATATAAGTAGACTAGATAAACTTTTTTCCAACTTAATACGTCAAAAAGAGGGGCAAAATTGTTAAGCAAGAGAGGACTAACGTATGGAAAAAAACATGAAACGCTCTAAAGAGAAAAAGAGCAAGAAAAAATTATGGCTGTGGATCGTTGGTAGCCTACTAACTATTTTTTTAATTTTTATAGGAACTGCCTACTTTACCATCCAAAAAACAATGAACAAAATAAATACACCACTTTTACAAACAACAGATGCAGCACAGCTAGAAGAAAAAACAGTGATTAAAAAAGAACCTTTCTCGGTTCTGATGCTAGGCGTAGATGAACGAAAAGATGATAGTGGACGTTCTGATACGATGATTGTGATTACTGTGAATCCGGAAAAGCAAACAATGAAAATGCTTAGTATTCCCCGTGATACTCGTACAGAAATTGTCGGTCATGATACCGTTGATAAAATAAATCATGCCTACGCTTTTGGTGGTGTTCCAATGGCTGTAGATACGGTAGAAAATTTTCTAAATATACCGATTGATTACTATGTGTTTATTAATATGGAGGGCTTTTTACAAATTATAGATACGCTTGGTGGCGTGACAATTAACAATGATATGGATTTAACCTATGACGAATATCATTACCCAAAAGGAGAAATCACATTAGATGGTAATGAAGCACTTATTTTTTCCCGTATTCGTTATGAAGATCCACGAGGAGATTTTGGACGTCAAATTCGACAGCGACAAATTATTGAAGCGGTTATGAAAAAGGCCTCAACTCCGGCTACATTATTAAAGGCAACAGATATGCTGACGGTTTTAGGCGATAACGTTCGCATGAATTTCTCAGTAAAAGAGCTTATTCAGCTTCAAGGTATTTATAAGAAAATGGATAAGGGTATTGAGCAATTATCATTTGAACAAGGTGATGGTGAAAGGATTAACCGCATTTGGTACTACATTCCGAACGAGGAAGAGCTTCAAAAAATACAAGCCGATCTAAAAAACCATTTACAAAGCAAGTAAGCTTTTGCTTACAACAAGTATAATATATATGTAAAATTTTTGGCCATGAAGGGAGGGAGATGAATGAATGGGAGGACCCAGGTCCTTAGGTATACAGCTCTTAATCATTGCATGCAAAGCTATGTACCTAAACGCAAAACGCGAAGAAATCCAGTCCGTTCAACTATTAGAGGCCTACAAATATTATGTTTAAAATTATTTATGTAGTGCATAAAAAATCATTCATGTAGGGTGCATGCCTAGTTGAATGATTTTTTTTGACATGAATCATTTATCTATATTTCTTGAAATATCTGAAAATTCGATGTATACTGATATTAGAAATGGTTCAAAGGAGTGATTGTGATGATTATAGGCACAATTTTATTAGCAATTGCATTACCAGTTGGTATCGTATTAGCAGTAGATTTATTGAACGAGCAGCAACAGGTTGCTCCACAATCTAACCATTCTTAATTGGCAAATAAACAGAATCAGATATTTCTAGACAATGCTACATAGTAGCCTTGTCTATTTTTTATGGCGAATGAAACAATTTGTGTGATTCATTCGTCAATGAAGTATAGAAAATGTTATACTATTAAAAAAACAGTATCGGGGAATGAACATGCAAGAGGAAAAAACAACAAGCTTTAAAAAAGAACTATTATCCTACATCAAAATTATTGTCATTACAGCAATTGTCGTGTTTGGCTGTAAGCAATTTTTATTTGCCCCCATTAAAGTACAGGGGGCATCGATGTACCCAACCTACCATGATAAAGATGTGATAATTGTAAGTAAAACAAGTAAAATCGAGCGTTTTGATCAAATTGTTTTCCAATCACCTGTAGAAGATGAACTATATATTAAACGTGTCATCGGTGTACCAGGTGATAAGGTGGAAATGAAAGATGATGTATTGTATGTGAATGGCAAAGCCTACAAAGAAGATTACGTCAATCGTGAAACAGATGATCCTAACCAATTACGCATTACTGAAAACTTTACATTAGAGCAATTAGTGAATGAAAAAGAGGTGCCAAAGGGCATGTATTTTGTGCTTGGGGACAATCGCCTAAAAAGTAGTGATAGTCGCCATTATGGTTTAATTTCAGAGGATGCTGTTTATGGCGAGTCGAAATTAATCGTCTATCCATTTAAGCATTTTCACGTTGGCTCAAAATAAGAAATGATTAAGAGGCTACTTTAATAGTGGCCTCTTTCTCTTTATGGGATGGTACATCTTTACATATTTTATAAGAGGGATAATAAACACAAATCATTGAATTTTCAACGGTTTCTTTAATAGGGGTTTGATTACTTCTTATGTGAGAACTGAGAGCTGGTTCTTCGATTGTGAGCTCTTCGGCTACTAATTCAACACCATAAAATAGTAATAAAAAATAGCATACAAATCCTACTATTCGCAAACAATCACCTCGTAAAATAGTTATTGTATGTTATTATGTATGGTCAAATTCATCAAAATATAAGCAGAAAATCGAAATTTTCTCTCGAGTAAACGAAATTTTTATGAAATGAACTCTATGAAAAAAAGGTATTGTCAATAAATTTTTCATGTGCTACTATAGCTAAAGTAAATATTTGAACTGTATAACCTCAATAATATGGATTGAGGGTCTCTACCAGGAACCATAAAATCCTGACTACAAAACTTTGTTTCATTTTTGTAGTCAGGATTTTTTTATTTTGATGCAGCCCATGATGTTGATATAGAAATGTCTGCTGAATCAAGCTCATGCAGCCTCAAACATATATTACAGATTTTGCAGTAGAGCTTATGTGGCAACTTCTTCTGCAAAATCTGGACAGGGGTATCATGGCTGATGAAAAATCTCCTATAAAAGTGAAAATGTAACGAAAGGGAGATTTCAATGAATTGGAGAGTTTATATTCTTGCGGTGACTACCTTTGCAGTAGGTTTAGTTGAATTAATCGTAGGTGGAATCCTACCAAATATTGCAAAGGATTTGAATGTTTCTTTAGCAACAGCAGGGCAATTAATCACTATTTTTGCACTTGTTTATGCGATTTCAGCGCCTGTTCTACTATCTTTGACAGCGAAGGTAGAACGAAAACGCTTATTCCTTATATCCTTATTTATTTTTACATTAGGTAATTTAATGACCTTCTTTAGTACAACGTTCACCGTTGTCCTAATTGCCCGAATTTTTACAGCGATGAGTACAGCATTAGTCATCGTTCTATCATTAACGATTACAACGAGAATTGTAGAGCCTAGACACCGTGCGAAAGCATTGGGGCTTGTTTTTATGGGCGTAAGTTCTGCACTTGTTATCGGTGTTCCAATGGGGATTTTTATTACGGAAGCTTTCGGTTGGAGAGCCGTATTTTTAGGCATTAGTATTCTTTCAACAATCTCAATGGTTTTAATAGCTTTGTTATTAGACAAAATGCCAATCGGGGAAGTCGTACCACTGAAGAAGCAAATGAAGTCATTGGCGAATTTAAAAATCCTTACAGCGCAATTAACGACTTTGTTTATGCTAGCAGGTCATTATATGCTCTACGCATATTTAACACCCTTTTTAGTAGAAGCCTTTGATATGAATGCTTCATGGATTAGTATTTGTTACTTAATCTTTGGTATTGCCTCTGTGAGCGGTAATGCTGTAGGTGGTTGGGTGAGCGATAAAATCGGGACAAGTAAAGCCCTTATTTTAATCGTCTCTACATTTGCGCTTGTCTTGTTTAGTATCCCTTATACAGTCATTGCCTTACCGGTCTTTTTACTGTTTACCGTTTTATGGGGAGCATTGAGCTGGGCTTTAACACCGCCATTACAAAATTATTTAATTCAAGCAGATCCTCAATCATCCGATATACAGCAAAGCTTAAATACCGCTGCGCTTCAAATCGGGATTTCCATCGGCTCAGCGCTGGGTGGTGCCGTATTTGCCTTTACTGGTTCTGTCATGCATTTAGCAAGTTTCGGAACTCTATTAGTTCTCTGTGCTTTAGGATGTGCTATCTTCTCCATTAAAAGAGCGCCTGTCTCACATGAGCATTCTGCGGATTATTCATCAGCGCAGCATCACTCATAATAAATGGTGAAATTATCCAAAAGTGATCCTGCTATAGCAGGATAATAGCAGCCTGATAGCGAATGTAAGGATAGAGGAGGTTGGTAATAGATGCAAGTAGATTTAACCGATTTTCAAAATGTCAAAGTCATCGCGACGATTGATCAAACTTTTTATAGAAATGTAGGTGCTATCATATTATATGAAGAGGATTCACACACATTATCTGTACGAAAATTGACTCGGAAAACAGTGGATCATTTTATACCAACAGACGAACTCGAACACTTTACATTTGCCTCTCATGCAGATGCCATAAAGTTCACGCACAAGCTTACGCGCATGAGTGCCTTGGATTACTTATTAGTGGCCCATAAAGAGAGACCCATACAATCATAACTGCCTTTATAAGCATTGGGAAAATAAAACATTCCCAGTGCTTTTTTTTGTCTAAGTGAATCTATTTGAGTTTTCTCTATAAAAATTAATTTCTCACTAGTTTATTATCATACTCTAGTTAACTATGGAATAGATTGTTGTAGTTAATGAATTTCACACAGACTGATGAAGTTTGAGATTTTATGGTGCCTATTATTTTCCAGAAAATAGTATGTGACCTTTAAATCTTGTGAATGGAAGGAGAACCCTATGACTGAATATCATCAACAATCGTCTACTGAAGTCATGAAGATATTGAACGTCACCACAGAAGGCTTGACCGATGGGGATGTTCAAAAGAGGCAACAAGTCTATGGCTATAACGTATTAGAGGAAGGTAAAAAGACTAGTACATGGGCTGTTTTTATGGGCCAATTCAAAGATTTATTAGTCATTATTTTATTGGTCGCTGCCTTCGTTTCCTTTCTACTTGGAGAGGTAGAAAGTACAATTGTCATCATGATTGTTGTTTTTCTAAATGCTATTTTAGGCACGGTACAGCATGTTAAAGCTGAACAATCTTTAGACAATCTGAAGGCGCTAACCTCGCCGATTGCCAAAGTAATGCGTAATAATCAGCTTATGGAAATTCCTTCTGAGGAAATTGTGGTGGGGGATCTTCTTATGTTAGAGGCTGGCGATTACATCAATGCAGATGGCAGACTATTGGAAAGTCATAATTTGTATATCAATGAAAGTTCTCTTACTGGAGAATCAATTGCCGTTGCCAAAAGTACTGACCCTATTCGAAAAAACAATGTTACGATTGCCGATAAGAAAAATATGGTGTATTCAGGTAGCTTCGTGACCAATGGACGAGGCATTGTAATGGTTACAGCTATCGGGATGCAGACTGAAATCGGGAAAATTGCTAATTTACTCGATACGGCTAAGGAAAAGAAAACACCTTTACAAATTAGCCTGGATCAATTTGGTGAAAAATTAGCATTAGGTATTACAATCATTTGCTTAGCCATTTTTACAATTGATCTTATTCGTGGACGAGCATTAGTAGAATCCTTTATGTTTGCCGTATCTCTAGCTGTCGCAGCTATTCCTGAGGCTTTGAGTTCCATCGTTACAATCGTCTTAGCATTCGGTACACAAAAGATGGCGAAGGAAAATGCCATTATCCGTAAGCTTTATGCGGTAGAAAGCTTAGGAAGTGTATCTGTAATTTGTTCTGATAAAACGGGTACTTTAACAGAAAATAAAATGGTTGTACAGGAAGTTTTTGTCGATCAGAAAAAAATTCCTCATGATTGGCTAAACCCAACAAATTCAGTGGAAAAAGAACTGATGGTAAAGGCACTTTTATGTAGTGATGCTGTCGAGCGTGAGCACAAGGAAATTGGTGATCCGACAGAAATAGCGCTTGTGAAATTAGGAAAGCATTACGGCTTAGATGAATTGATGATTCGCGAGCAATATCCAAGACTAGCTGAAATTCCATTTGATTCGGCACGAAAGCTTATGAGTACTGTAAATAAAATAGATAAACAGCCTGTTATGATTACTAAAGGAGCATTAGATGTTCTCTTGCCTAAAGTGACTAGAATAAAAACGGCAACAGGCATTTTTGAGATGACAGCTCAGCATCGCCAAAAAATCGAAGCGGTCAATCATGATTTTTCGAGGAATGGTTTACGGGTGATAGCCATTGCCTACAAAGATGTTTTACCGCAGCAAACAATTGATACAAGAGTAGAAAGAGATTTAATATTTGTCGGCTTAGTGGCTATGATGGACCCACCAAGAAAAGAGTCCAAAGAAGCTGTAGAAAATTGTATTAAGGCAGGCATTAAGCCAGTTATGATTACAGGTGACCATAAAATTACAGCTACAGCGATTGCCCAACAAATTGGGATTTTAAAAAATCCAGATGAAGCCATTGAAGGACATGCTCTCGAAAAATTCACAGATCAAGAGCTACAGGAAAAAGTTGATGATTATTCTGTGTATGCGCGTGTTACACCTGCTCAAAAGATTCGTATCGTCAAAGCGTGGCAGGATAAGGGTCATGTTGTCGCGATGACAGGGGATGGCGTCAATGATGGGCCGGCACTAAAACAAGCAGATATCGGGGTGGCAATGGGAGTGACTGGGACGGAGGTCGCAAAAGATGCCTCATCCATGATTTTAACAGATGATAATTTTTCTACGATTGTCAAGGCGATCGCCAATGGTCGGAGCATCTATACAAATATTAAAAATGCCATTTTGTTCTTATTATCAGGGAATGCAGGAGCTATATTTGTAGTGCTATATGCTACAGTACTCGGCTTACCAGTTCCTTTTGCACCCGTTCATCTATTATTCATCAACCTATTAACAGATAGTCTTCCAGCAATCGCAATCGGATTAGAGCCGAATAATAAGAAAACGATGAAGGACAAGCCTAGAAATGTTCATACCCCTCTATTAAATAAATCATTTACGACACAGGTGGTGCTAGAAGGAATTTTAATTGCCATCTCTACCATCATTGCTTTTCAAATTGGATTATCAACTGGCGATACATTAACGGCAAGTACAATGGCGTTTACAACACTTTGTTTATCAAGATTAGTGCATGGCTTTAACTCCAGAGCTAAACAATCGATCTTTACGATTGGTGTCTTTTCGAATAAATATGCATGGATTGCATTTTTAATCGGTGTCCTAAGCTTGCACATTGTATTGTTTATGCCAATGCTAACAACGGTCTTTGAAGTGGCTCCATTAACAATTGCCCAATTAGGCTTTATTTATAGTCTATCCGTGTTACCGTTCCTCGTAAATCAATGGTATAAGCTCCTGTTTGTAAGAAGTCGATAGAAGATGATTGAATGTTAAAACCACCTACATATAACGAGTAGGTGGTTTTGCTATTGTTTAATATTTAAAATGTACAAAAAAACACACTATTAAAAGTAGATTTAATAATGTGCAACGTAATGAATGATTTCGTTCAGCCAACATTTTTATTGGGCTGGTGCTAGAAGCCAGCCTTTAATTTTACTCAGTTCGATCAACTTAGACCCAAGTATAGCATAGCGCATATGGAGTTCACCATATTTGGCAAGATGCTTTTTCTTTACTGACAATTCCAATGCTTGGCTTACAGCAAGTAAAGAGGAAGCAATATTCATAGATAAAATGGCACTAATTTCACTATCATTAATGATGGATTTTCCACGTATATCCGTCATTTTCATTTTACTGTATGACATAGTTGTAGTGGGGGCAAGAACACCATTTTCCTTTAATAATAATGTCAGCTGTTTATTTTCCTCTTTTAAACATTGAATGAATTCCAAAATCATAATCTTTAATTTTTTATCTCGGGTATGGTTAAAAAAGGCATGGCTTGAAGCAATATAGCTTTGATTGACACCGAGCTGCGACCAAAGCCTAAACATCTCCTTAAATTGTAATGATGCTAGTTTGTCATTTATCATCGTTATTGTGACACTTCCTAACTCCTAGTATTTATCTAAGATTAGGATGGAACAGTTTATGACATTCTATTCATCTTTTACAATAAAAGTTTAATACAAGGGGTATTTTAATAATACGTGCCATACGCATACATATGTGGGGAAGGGTAATGGTATGGATATGGATAAGGGTATGGGTTTGGGTATGGACATGGTTTCATGGATGGCTTCTTTTGCTTGCATGAAGAATTATCAGTTGCCGATTCCACTCGATTACAGCCTTTTGGTGGCCCAATATAAGTAGATGGAACAATGGGTGCAATGGTTTTCTTCCATTGTTCCTCATCTAAACAATAGGTATGCGCCATAATATTGGCAGGTGTAAATTTCAATATATCGGAGCCTAAAATAACCTCTGGTGTTGGAGCGTCAAAGATAGCAAGCAAATGGGTGTTATCCTCTGTGGCAACCTCATAATGCCACCAGCCCTGTGGGATATTAGCTACTTGCCCAGGCTTAATCGGGTAGTTTTGAAGTTTTTTTGTAAAGGGATTTAAAAGGGAAACCGTTGCTGCACCAGAAATACAATAGACAAGCTCAGCTGCATTTTGGTGATAGTGTGGCTCAATGACATTATCTTTGCTTAAAAAAATATCCAGTAAAGATGTATTTTCTAATGTATTTAATTGTTCTACGCCAAGGATATTAATGTAATTTCGTGCATCTTTTTTAAAAAGCGTACTTTTGTTGACATCAAAGGTAAACTCTGCAGAAGGCGATGTATAATCGACATTTGTGTTAATACTTACATCCTTTCTCACTAAAATTGTGATATTCATCATCATCACAGATTATGATTGAAATGTTTATAGACTTATACAAATGCCTAGCGTTTGTCTAGAACTCTTAGCAAGCATATGCTAGAGGAATTGTATTAAATTACCACTGCTATTAAAGAACGTATGTGCGTATAATAAAAAGAACGTATGTTTTGTTTTGAGGGCGGCGTGGAAATCTTAGCAAAGCAGTCATGACTTTCAACGTTTTAGTTTTCTCGCAAGCGTCCCCCGTAACTGAGCTGAAAGGATGAGATAATATGATTAAAGATCGAGGAGCTATGAAATGGACATCGATGATGCTTCCAGAGCATTTACTGCTTTTGAAAAAGTGGAAGCAAGAGGTGCAGACAGAACCGCCACGGGAACGTGCAGAATGGGAGCTGGAGGAATTACAGCAAACCATCACACGTGCATTAGCAGAACGTAACTATATTATGTTAACTATTTGGGAAGAGGCTAATTTTGTTCAATATGGTGGCATTATTAAAGAGATGAATGAGATGGAACTTCTGCTAGAAACGATTACAACAACGAAACATATCGCATTGAAATATATTTATGCTGGCTATATAGAGGTGGATGGCAATAGCGGTATTGAATGCACAATCAGTGAGTGAATTTAGTGCCTAATAATGAATGGTACGAATGACAGCGGATAACAAAGTCACTCATTTGAACATCGAAAATGAGTGACTGTCTCCTTATAGGTGCAATTGCATCACTATTTGCTCACCAATTGGTCCCATTCGTCTTTCACCATTATCTTCAAAACCTACGTTGAGATACAAATTCTGCGCAGCGATATTTTTGTGATTTACCACTAACACTACTTCGTTAAATTCTTTAAATTCATGCTTGACAAAGTCAGCCAGTAAAAGCATTGCTTTTTTTGCATAACCCTTACCTTGCTGTTTATGATCCATAGATAAAGCGGTAAGTAACATCGCCTGTGGATTGCTAGAATATTCCTGTACTCTTTCAGTTGTATGAAGTACGAAAAAACCAACAGGTATTTTATTACTTAAAATCACAATAGGGTACTGTCCCACTTTTTCGATAGTAATCTCTTTTGGTAAGGCAGTAAATTGGTGCTGTTCTACGGGCAATTCAAACTCATTTAACTGGTCTGCATAGTCTTCTGAAAAATGTACTAATTCAATGTTAATTGTGTCTTGCATAAACAAGCCTCCTTTTTTATTATTGTATACATAGAACAAATGTTCGTCAAGAAGGCTTGTTTAATAATCAGGCAAGCTGGCGTTCTTTTACTTTATAAATTACCAAAAAATAAAATAAAAGAAATACTCACAATTAAAATCAGTGTTAAAGCCATTGTCACAATGCCTCTCAGCAAGGTCGCTAAATTTCTGACATCTTTCATTCCTACAACACTTAGGTAGAAGCATACGATTGACAATAGCATTGTCAGTGTCAATGGGTGAAGATGGACATAGGTGACAAAAAAGTCTTTTAAGGAACCGGACAGAAAAAATAATAGGATGCAACCTAAAGATAAAATAAAGGACCAAAAATTTAAATTAATGCCCATTTGTTTTCCTCCTCTCTACTAAAACGATAGTTCTAGAAAATCTATAATAGAGTAAAAGGATGCAAAAAGAGGCCACTTGGATGAAAGTGACCCCTAGAACCAATAAAGGAGTGTCATGTAAAGTAGAAAGAACTTTACAATACTATTATTATGTTAAGTTATCATTTGGAGATAGTTATCTATCTTCAATGGCGTAAGAAATATATTTTTATTATCTCATAACAGGTTAGAATTGGGTGAAGGGGAAATAAAAAAGGCTTTAAGCTTTTTCATCATTAGAAATAAACAGAAGCTAAAGCCTTCATATGACCATTAGCAAATGAAGCTTGCACCAACAATATTGAGAAGAATGAATAGGACAACGATGAGCACGAAAGTTGAACTGTTACCACTGCCATCATTTCCGCCACAAATAATTATTGAAATTGCCTACATTTCCACAGTATCCCACAAAGGTTTCCATATCAATTGTATGTATAAGATTCAAATGGAGGAGCGATCATCATCTAAGTAACTAATATTAAATGGTGCCATCAAAAAAACATCCTACACGGATGTTTTTAATATAACGGCTGCCGCGTTTGACAAGGCGGAAAACCATTGACATCTTGAATCATATGAAAATCATACTGCTTTAAAGCAAATTGACTTTGATACAAATATTCGAGGACAAGAAGCTTCCCACCTGAAACGCCACAAAGAACACCAGATGTTCCTTGCCCATTCGTCAATGAAACACCGACCGGTTGCCCGATTAAATAGTAAATTTTATGTTGCCAAGGCACTATGCCACTCCCTTCAATCTAATTATATGAATGTAATGGTCAAAGGTGCATAGGGGAATGCCTAAGGTGGGATCACTTTAAAGTGGACTATTAATTACACCATTAAAATATTGGTTTATATGCTATAATATGGATATAAAAAGGCGTGAATGAAGGGGTGATAATTGCGTGAGGAAATATATGATGTTTGCATAGCAATGGCTATGGCAAAAAAATATTGAGCATAGCCGTTGCTTTTCCTAAAAAAATCTACACATTTAGGAGTGCAACATGAGCTATAAAAAAGCAAAGCATATTTTACCTGAAGAGTTGTTAGCGGCCATTCAGGAATATATGGATGGCGAATATATTTATATCCCGCGGAAAGAACAACATAAAGCTGGGGATCTCGTACCACTATAAAAGCTGAATTGGATTTGAGAAATGCCAATATTTATAATGTTTTTTTATCTGGAATGGTTAGAGAAACGCTAGCTGAAAAATATTATTTATCCCTAAAGAGCATCCAGAGAATCATTTTAAATGAAAAAAGAAAAGCAGCAAATCAACAGTCATTGCGTTTTTAAATCGCGATGGCTTTTTTTCTTTTATGAAGGAATATTGAGGTTTTATCAAAATTAATAATCAGCTATATTACAGGTATAACAAGAATTACCAAATGGGAGAGAGCGATGAATTTTACTGAATTATTGGGCATGTCATTTCCGACCATCCAAACAGAACAAATTCGATTAAGAAAATTAAAACGAGACGATGCGCCATCATTATACAATTATTATTCTAATGAAAACATCTATCGTTATTTGGATTGGAATGGTCCAGAATCCATTGAAAGAAGTATTGAGGTCATTCATATTTGGAATGAGGGCTTTGAAAAGGGGTGGATAATTCGTTTTGCTATTGCTGATAAAATGTCAGATGAGGTGATAGGCACTATATTTTTAAGTGAATTTGAGGGTAAACGGGCTGAAATAGGTTATGAGTTATCAGAAAAATATTGGCATAAGGGTATTATGTCAGAAGCTATGAATGAAGTATTGGCAATTGGATTTAATCAGTTAGGGTTAGTGAGGATACAAGCCATTGTTGCTGAAGAAAACATAGCATCAAGGAAGTTATTAACGAAATTCAATTTTAAAGAAGAGGGCTATTTAAGACAATATGAATGTCATAGTGTGACTGGCGAATGTAGAGATATGTTGATTTATTCTTTACTACGGAAGGGATAACAACGTAGAGAAAGCCGATAGGAGAGAATTATGATCGCCAAAAACCACGATGTAAAGCTGGGATAGCGTTGTACAAAAACATCTTGGGGGCGATGTTAAAGTTGCTATCCCGCAATTAATGTATGTTGTTGTAGTTATGAACATAACCACTGTCAATAAATTGAAAAGTAAATGAAATAAAGAGGCAAAGTTGAATCGTTAACATCTTTTTTGAACCATCTATAAAAAATTGAAAAGAA
This sequence comes from Lysinibacillus fusiformis, assembly GCF_003049525.1. Taxonomy (GTDB): domain Bacteria; phylum Bacillota; class Bacilli; order Bacillales_A; family Planococcaceae; genus Lysinibacillus; species Lysinibacillus fusiformis. Next base: position 18,330 of record NZ_PYWL01000016.1, read on the forward strand.
AAATTAAAAAAACTCAGCATACAATTACGTGTTGCCTGAGTTTTCTTTACGTAGCTACGAATTGGTGGATTTTCCGCCATCCACATGTAAAACCTGTCCCATTACATGTCTAGAATCATCTGATGCTAAATAAACGAATGTCGGGGCCACTTCAAAGGGCTGTGCCATTCGGTTAAAAAGATTCCCTCCGTGCAATGCGTTTTCGTCAGAGGAAAAACTGGAGGGGATTAATGGTGTCCAAATTCGACCGGGGCAATTGCATTGACGCGAATCTGCTTTTTAGCCATGCTCTTTGCTAAAGAAGGAGTCCAGCCGACGACAGTTGCTTTTGTGGCAGAGTAATCGATTAATAAAGGCTCACCAGCATAAGCTACTACAGATGCGGTACCAATTATGTAGCTACCAGCCTGTAAATAAGGGAGGGCCGCTCTTGTCGTATAAAAATGTGAATAAATATTAAGCTTAAACGTTTCATCGAATTGTTCATCTGTAATGTCAGTCAGGTCATTTTGTTGAAACTGAATGCCAACATGGTTACATAATATATCTAAGCGTCCAAACGTATTAATGGTTTCATAAACAATATTTGCACAATGTTTTTTTTCACGGAGATCCCCAGGAAGGAGTAAACATTTTTCTCCTAGTTCCTCAATTCAATTTTTAGTTCGAGTAGCGTCCTATGCTCATCTAAATAAGCAATTGCTACGTCGGCCTCCTCTTTCCGCAAAGGCAATCGCAGCAGCTGCACCCATCCCACTATCACCCCCAGTAATAAGGGCTACTTTCCCTTTTAATTTTCCACTACCTTTATAATGAGGGTTTTCAATGATAGGCTTCGGCACCATTAAGCTTTCGAGCCCTGGTTGACGAAGCTGCCTTTGTTCAGGTTGGGTAAGAGGTACTTCTTTATATTGCGTAATCTTTCCATAGACAGGATATTGAGGGTATGGATCTTCTTTTTTACTGTCCTCAAACCATTTTTGATAAAAACGAATTTGTTCCATTAAATCTTGGTTATCTTGAGCTGGCCCGTCACTTGGATTGTTAATAACCAATCCCTCCTTTTCAACATATACTATGATTGATTACCTTCGTATGTTAGCAAGAAAAAGACCATCATCGCAGGGGATGGTTAGAATGGAGATTGAATTTTTCCCAGAAGTGACACGGTTACTAGAAAATAACGTATATTAATTAAACATTCATTATTTAAATTACAGCTGGTTTACACCGAGTATTGGTGTTAGACCCCCATATTATTGGCATCCCATTTACGAACCTTATTATCCATTAGTTTAAAGAAGTCTATGAGCTCACGTTTTGATCGAGCTCATTTTTATTTTGTTTTAAATGAGGAATTTGACATAATAGCATCGATGGCACAAGAGTGTAGGGGGATCAATATAATAAGTATGCGATTGTTGAATCTTGATGTTTAGGAGTGACACTAGGAAATGTTCATGACCGCTGTATGGGTAACGTTCATTTTTGGCAGTTTTTCATATATAATGTTGAAATATCCTCATGATGTTTTAAAGGTGAGCCCCTTTTCAAGAGGATTTGCGGAAAGCCCATTATTAAAAATCTACATCCAGTTGGTAGGATGGGTATTTGTATTACTGATTATTGGTGTTTGGACCGATGTCTTCATTCAATGGCAGTTTCTATAAAGTTTTTAAAAGATGAAAAATGCAGAATATTATTCCAATTTGGTGATTTTTTGCTTATTATTAAATTGGAGGTGGTTAGTAGATGTATAGTAATACTGCAAATATGATAAAACAAACAACAAATCTTATAAATTCATTGAATAAATTAAAACAAAATCTGACCTTTGTAAAATCATACGTCACTAGCGATAAAATATTGGCTATCTATTTTTTAAGTAATGCATATAGTGACTTTAATTTATTCAAAACTATTTATCTATCTGTAACACCTGGCGATCAAAAAATTGATGAATTCTTACAAGAGTTTGAAAAATTCTTTGTAGAAGTAAATAAATACTTACAGTTTATTTCTGAAGATAGTATGGAGGATCAACTGCATAAAGAAATAATGCTTTCGATTAATGAAACAGAAATGTACTTATTAAATTTATTAGATATTTATAGATAAATGTTTAGACATTCCTATGAAGGAGTGTCTTTTTATTACTAATACAGTATAACCAAGCTGAAAAATCGTATTAAAGAAGCTAGGATAAAATTGCAAACATTGCAAATATTTTATTTTTCAGAATTCGCCACCACAGAATCTTTGTACAGGGCCAAAGAGAAAGCTTTTAGCTAGTGGTGAATTATGTCCAACTAAAAAGCCGGATCTCGATAACTTGATTTAAAACATTAAGGGTGAGTGCAATAAAATCATTTGGAATGATGATTCACAAATAGTTGAGATGAATGTACGGAAGTTTTATTCAGAGCAGTCTAGAGCAGAGGTGACGATTAAATGAAAAATACATTTTGTTTACTGGTGATGCTCATGAAACGGTTAAGTTTGATTTTACAGCAAAGCATATTGCACTTTTGAAACTAGGGCTTTTAATCAACAAGATAGCTCAAAGGTTTTTAATCAGTAACGCTAATGTAGCTTTAATTGTTATGGACCTTGTGTTGGCGGGACGGATTGGGCCAAGAGCTGGTGGGTTGTTAGGTAAGAAGAAGGTGGTAGTTAAAAGAAGATGTTCAGCAAGGAAGGAGGAATCTTGCTGAACATTATTTTAAATATGATGATAATAATTTTACTGAAGGTTGGATTATTTATTAATTAATGAAATCTTGAGGAACGCATTCACGAACACCAGAATTTCTTAATGAGTTAAATAAAGCTGCACTAATTCTTAATAAAACATTGTTATCAGTGCCATTTTCTAAATCATAGATGACAAAATAAGAATTATCGACTGTAAAAATACATTTTCGTTCTAATTTAAATCCAGGTGGTACAGGAGGAAGGTTAAAACGTGGTACAACTACAGGTGTATCTCCTTCCTCTCTGATAAAATTGAAAGTTTGCTGGTCAATCTCATAGATATTAACTGGATCAATCTCCACACCTTTTTCTGGAATTGTAATTTCATCTTCAACTAATAGGAAAAAGCGCTCGTTTCGAAAATTAAAAAGACTTCTCGCTCCAATTTCAAATGATGCCAATTTATATTCACCTCCTCTTCTATACAATATTTTATTCATATCGAATACAGTTGTTTGGACCAAAAGGAAGGTGGAGTGAAGAATAGTTTCTGGACTGAAGTCATTAAAAGATAATAGTAAAGGTGAGATTGGTTTATTAATTTCAAATATGCATGGAGATTGACTGAACAATATGAAAAAATGTGCAATAAAAAGATCAGCTAACAATAAAGTTAACTGTTCAATGGGCTCTTTAAAAGTGTTTTACTTGGTAATTTTCTTCAGAAGTATCTACAACAGCTGATTTTTTCTTATTCTCATTACCAACAACATGACCTTCTATATATACTTCATTGTCGCATATTCACCTGAAGAACTAACTTCATTTATTGTAACATTGATATTGTTTTCCTTTTTAAAATGCTCAACTGTAACTTGTATTGCTTATTCTTTTGTATCTGACCATGCTTTTTCACTAAATTCCTTATTCATACCTTGGTCGATAAGGAAAAAGCCGCTAGAGCTAAAGCGATAATTGTAGTACCACCAAAAATAGATAAATATTTAATTAGTTTGTCATTCATAAAAAATTCTTCCTTAAATCATGTTTTCTAATAGTTTTTTAACAATAGTAATCCTATAACACGATTTTAGTTTTAACAATTAAATTTGGGTTACATGAAACTTATAGTAAGTATTAAGATCAATAAATGTACACGAGTGTTACTGAAAACTTTGAGGAAATGATTCATATTTAAAACACTCAGCATTACAGCTTGTGGCCGATGATGAATAAAAGATCAGTCCAAAATAGAAAAGCCGCAGCGTTTGCAGACGCTACAGCTCGAATTGGATTATGCCCTTTGATGGTGTTCACGAAGATTTACTTCAGTGGATTGAGAATTATCGTTGGATGGTGGAAACAATCGAGGAAGCAAGGCAGCCAGTAGCCTAAATCGATAACAACAGCTATATTCGAACTAAAATAGCTATGTATGGTATTGAAGCTACACTACCAAAGGTAAGTGGTGGGACGAGTGATCCAGTGTTTACAGAGGTACAACGACGTGTTTATTCGCTAAATTATCGGATTAAGGAATACGAGCAAAAGATTGCAGAGGTGCAAAAACGTATTTTGTTAGTACAAGGTGACAGAGAGGTTGAAGTGCTTCATAGATTGCTAGACGGGGATAGAATGAGGGTAATTGGTAAACATATGGGGTTATCTAGTACAACAATATTTAGGGTCAGAAAACAACATATTGAAACAAATGTTGAAGTAGCCGAAAGGCTGCTTCTTTTTAGTTTTTATAAAAGACTTGATCCTTAAACTAATAGCGCAGGTTTGTTCTATAACCAAAATAGGTTTATATCCAATTTTATATTTCTTTTTAACATATTCTAAAAATAATAGTGGGGTGAAACTCTCAGCTTATGGACTTATCACAAAGAATTACCAGTTGAATTTTTTAACGATTTTCTTTTTAGGGTTAGTAATGTTAATTTGGGGAATTAGAGAATTTCAACAAGAGCGAAAAGTTTATGGTTGGCTACTAATTGCGATATTTTTATTTTCAGTATTTGTGTCAATTCAGAGTTTCATATTGCTCTAAATATGGCTTGGTTTTTATGTGAACTTCGTCCACTTACCTTTTAGTCAAACTAACTGAGCAACAAAGTGCGCGGATACGCACTATAAATAAAAACACAATTCGCTTTACAAATATAACGTGGTGCAGCTCTACCACGAGTCGCAAATGAGCTAACTCGACAAAAACAATAGCAAAGCTTTCATCTTAGGATGGAGGCTTTTTCTTTTGCTTTGAAAACTACATCAACAGCCAAAACGCTATGAGTAGAGAGGGCGGAGTTTGGTGTGGTTTTAAGAGCAAAAAGGTATTACATATATTTCATTCTCAGGTTTAAGACTGGTTGGGAGGTGGAGATTGAAAAGAAATTATAAATTATTGTTGCAAACAAAGGGTATGGAAAAATATTTTAAACCCTATTCTAAACTTGATATTTATGATAGTGATACTATGAAGTCTCACTTACAAGTGAAATGGAAAGAATTTAGTTATGAAGATTTAAAATTAATGGATGAGACAATAGAAAAAGATATTAATAATAGCAACTTAATTAATTCACTTCTTGGTTTAGGGATTAGTATACTTATTTCTTAAGTAGTAGGATATGCAGCGATTAGAATGGGCTTTAAAGCAAATGATGCAAAAATTGATAAAGTAGTATCTTTAATATCTGTATCACTGTTTATAGTAACCTTAACTACGCTTGTGGTATAACGTATATCCAAAATATACGGTTGAAGAAAAATTAGATTACAAACTATAGTTAGAGCTTTATTAGATATAAAAAAATCTGAACAAAATACATAAATCTTGCTATCACTTTCAGGGTGGTAGCATTTTTTGTTGGAGGTGGTGATGTATGAGATATGAGAAAGCAGTTTATCTTTAATTAAAAAAAGCCACTATTACTGTGGCAAAATAAAAAAATACTTTTTAATATTGATCTCTATCTTTTAGTAATCACATATCCAAGCTTTCCCTACCCAGTAACACTGAGCAGCAGATGCAGTAGGGGCTGTAGAAGCAGCAGCAGCTCCGAAAAGTGCAGCAACTAATAAAATCATACCTAATTTCTTTTTCATTTTACTATCACCTCCTTATTTAATTATATTCTGCGAATTGGAAAAATATTACCTGGTTATATATTAAAATCTATTTTTTTATATTAAGTAGACTCTGAGAAAGAATGTAACTAGTTTTAGGTGGTTTAAAAACAAATGATGGAGGTGGGGTATATGAGAGATGGCTAGAGCAAGAGATACAAATCGAGCAATTGCAAAAATGTTTGGTGTTCCAGAAAAAACAAATGGTTCATGGAAATCAAAGGATAATTGGAATGAGAAACTTAATGGAGTACTCCAATCAGATGAACGGAGTACCCCGAATAAAGCAGGAGCTCCGAAAGGTAATGTATGGGGATGGATGACGAAGATGCGAAGAAATTTGCTCAAACTGGCATCTTTGAATTGATGGGGTGAAGATGATGACATTAAATATCTAACAAAAGATGTTAATGATCAAATGATCGAGAAACACCTGAATCGCTTAGAAGCGAACATCATGCGTATAGCCAAAAGCGTGAACTTCAGTGATGAATCGTTTGCAGGTAATTCTACAGGTGTGGCAATGAAGTATAAGCTTATGCGGCTCGAGAACAATTGCAAAACAATGGAGCGAAAGTTCATTACTGCTCTTGATCCTAAAGAAGTTGATGAGTCATGAATAAACAGGAAATCAATCAAATCTTAGATGAACTGGGAGCTAAAGCAGAGAGGGATATTGAAGTTGTATTTGCAAGAAGTTTAAAGTCTATTCTCGCTCATATGTTAGAGGGGCATCGTAAGTTTGGTAAGAACGGCCAAGCTACCTGGATTGACGTTAACAAGTACAATCGCTTTAATCAAGAGATGAAGTTAATTGCTCAACAGTTAAATGCTGTTTATAAAGAAGTTATTAAGCTCATACAAGCGTCACTGGAGCGTCTTTACATCGAGAGATACTTATTGATAGCTTACCTCTTACAACAGTCTACTGGCGAGGAAATGGTTATACAGACATGGCAATACGAATTGAGCAAGCTATGGGATGAACGAGGAAGAAAGCTATCCTTGTTGCTCGTACAGAGGGTGGTCGAGTTAGATCACAAGTAGATTTGGCTATTGAGGAACAGGCTAGCAAGACAGCACGGCTAACCAAGGTGTGGATATCATCACTTGATACTACAGTTCGCAAGTCTCATAGATAGCTAGACGGGCAAAGAGCTGATAAAGACGGCTATTATCATTATGGCAAGTGGAAATCAAAAGCTCCACGGCTTTGGGGCATAGCATCGATGGATATTCAGTGTCGCTGCCATACAATTTTACATGATCAATGGCAAACTCCCTGAGTACAGACGAGGCAGAGATTACATGGATGATACTTACCAAAAGAAATTAGCTACTCTAATTGAAGCTTACATGTCTGCTTAAGGATTGACCTACAAACAAGCTTTAAATAAGGCTTACAAAGAGGTGAAACCGCCTAGGGTCACAGTGCCATTCATAAGCTTTGAGGAATGGAGACAACAGTTTAGTGGTGAAGGGTGATTGAATAAACAAGTGTGCTTTAAGTTTTCTGAAAATTATGGGAGGATATAAAAAATGTGAACAATGTTTAATTTTAAATGAATTGCTTCTATAATAAAAAGAGCGCGCGCTGTATTTAATTGGAAGGAGCAACGAAATGATTGCAGATCAACAATTAGTTATAAACAATCTTGAAGAAAAAATAAGAATATTCACTCACACAGTTAATGGAAAGCTTATCAATGAAGAGGACTTCATTTTTACGAATACAGAAATACCCACGGATACATTTAATATACTTTTGCCGAAATCTTCACAGATAAAAAATGAATTTAACATTAGAAGTAGCATCGAAAGTATGACTCTTAAAGAATATCCCTTTAGTACGTGGATTGACTCTCGGTATTTGAACGCAAGCTGGCAAGACCTGATGGAAGAATATGACCTAAAAGAAGCAGAACGTAATGTAATGATGAAACTTGAAAATACTCTTAATATAGGTCAAAGAATTTCCCATCAACTTATGATTACTAGTGTGAAAAATAATGAAGATCTTTTAAAATATATAGAGGTATTTAAGAGCTTATTTGAAGGTACACCAGAAGAAGAGGCACTAAAAAGTTATTTTAACGAGTTTTCACTAAAAAAATTAGGTTCAGAAGTTCAAATGTTTATTGGTTGTATAGACGAAATGGCTGTAACTACCGGTTTATTAATAGAAAGCAAAGATAGTTATGGTATTTATGATGTGATGACAAAAGAAACATCTAGAGGTAAAGGACATGGCAGTGAAATGTTTCAATTTCTTCTAAATCAAACAAAGGATAAACAAAAACCGGTTGTATTACAGGCTTCCAATGATGGGAAAAATATTTATAAGCGATTTGGTTTTATAGAAATCGGAGAAATGGTTGTTTTTGAATAAATAGTTTTCTTGTTAAGCAAAAGGGCACTTTTATGCAACAAAGATTTTAAACTTCTTCATTTTATAATAGGGTAATTTGGACAATCTTACATTTCAAAAACATGCTTTGTAGATTTGTTATCTTATTAAGTTTATACGGTTAATCTAATCCAAGTTTTTTACAAATTTATCGTATGTGAAGTTAATGATAAATTTGTGATTAAGCCATTCATTTTGAGTGGCTTTTTTTATTTTTGTCTTTTTTCTCGTAGACGCTATAAAGAACGAGCACAAAAATATTTTCGAACAATTTAGTCAATCGAATAACTAAATTGGGCAAGAAGGAAAACATGAAACCCAATCCATTTAACCTAAAAACTTTTATACCTTAAGATATTCAGATGCTTGTAGGAGAAGGTAATCCTAATCCAGAGCCCGCTTGAACCTACATCGGAGCCAGCACCAGGAGGAAACGGTCAAGGGGCTATGTTGACACTTGAATCGGTTCAATCATTTTTAAACACAGAAACCAACAGAAAAGGATGATGGCACAATGAATTCACTAACGATACAACTAAAGCAAACAAGCAGTAGATAAAAAAATTATTGATAAGTCACACCTAGATAAATTTGACACTGGCACATTAACAGGTGGAGATTTTGAAGGTTTGAAGATCAGCATTGTACAGCATAGCGCTTAACATTACGGGCCCGTTACCTTAATTGGTAATGGGCTTTAATTATTAAAAAATATTTAATTCTAGAAAGTCATCAGTTTCCATAAAACCAAACTTCTTATACACTGGTCTACCCATTTTTGAAGCCCCAAGCCAGATTTGTGAAATACCTGAAATCTTAGCTTCATCAACTAATTTAGTTAACAGCTTTGTTGCGATTCCTTGCCCACGATAATTTTCATTAGTATACATATTTGTGATATAAGCCTTTTTTCCAGTCTTATTGGTGTAACAAGGTGGAAATTCATAAAAAATTACTGCACCACAAGCTATAATTTCTTCATTATCTTCCACTAGCCATTGAATTAAAGTACCATCACTTAGTTTATTTTTAAAGAAAACAAATAGTTCTCTATCAATATCTAAATTAGGTTCTATCCCCTCATCAACTAATTGCTTTTTTCTTAACTCGACCAATTTATCAATATCATCGACATTTGCTTTACGATATTTCAACTTCTCACAACTCCTTTATAAAATTATAACTGACCAGCTCTATAGCATAATTAATTCTAATCATTTTCGTTCTTATTAAACTAAACTGCATTAAGTTATTTACTAACCTGCACCGTTACTTTAATAAAACAACTCCCTAGTAAAGAAAACTCATAGTAAAAATACAAAAGCAAAAAGAATAAGACTTATTTATCTCACCTCCTACCCAAATTATACCATTGTCTATAGCGGAAAATAACACCTTCTTTCACTAACCTGCTCCGTCAGTTGAAGAAGAATCCGTTCCTCAACTCTTGAGGTTTGATTCTGTGCTTTTTTTACTTCTATAAATTAACACTCGTAAAAATACGAACGTTTGTTATGTAATTACACAAACGAATGTTCTTATCGAGGGGATGGAGTTGTATGTCGAATCCTGAGCAACGGCGACTATTTCATGAATTTTTAATTCTAGAAATGGCAGTTCAATCATTGCAACGTGATTTCTCAGTAATAGAAAATTTAAAAATGAGTAAAGGTTATTTACCAATCCTCGATAAGTTATTAAAAGACATAGGCCAAGATTATTACGTTTCAAAAAGGTTGTTGGCAAAAGAGAAAATAAGATTATTCAAAGTAGAAAAGATTGACGAGTATTTTAGTGATGTGTATGTAGCTACAGCAGAATTCCTCCTTCCAAATGCAATACAATAAAATTGTATCAATACTGGGTAGGTGTTGTTAGTATAGAATTCAACTGGTGCCCAAATAAATATAAAAGTAGATAAATAGAGAGAAAGATTTAGTGAGCCTGTAGGATAGGGTTCTATAGAAATGTATCAAAACTAGAAAATCTATAAACAGCTTTCTAAGCCGTTGGCAGGGTAATAAATATATAAAGAAATTAAAATATTTAGTCATTCAGGAAAACTAAGTGACTATTATTATCGTTTTCTAGTTATCTGTCCATTTATTTTTCTGTACCCCAAGTACCCCAGTAAAAAATCTTCTGTACCCCATTTGTACCCCACATAAGAATACAATTAACGGCATATAAATAAAGGTAGTTCAAAAATAAAATTTTCAGAACGTTGATTTAATGATAGTTCACTAACTTAAAATACTAGTAAATAAAACTAAATCTTAAGAAATTCTTCAGGTTCTACTAAGAAAATATTTAAGTTTATAGTATATACTTATAAAAAAAGGAAATTCACGAAACCATTTGAAGTTTTAAAACGTATTGGTAGTTGTAGAAAGAATATTGGAGTAGGTGAAGAAGTGGCACATACGATTTACATAGTATTAACTAAAACAGGGACATTATTATCGAAAGCGATAGGTATGTATACTGGTAAAGAGATGAATCATGCGTCAATCGCATTTGATGAGAGGCTATACGAAATGTTTAGCTTTGGACGTAGGCAATTAAACAATCCTTTAAGTGGTGGCTTTTTGCGAGAGGATGCGGAAAGAGGGCTATTTGAGTCAGCGGATTGTGTCATTTATCGTTGTAGAATTTCTCATTATCAATATTTAGAAATGGCTAAAATCGTGCGTTATATGTATTGGAATCGAGATCGTTATAAATACAACTTTATCGGGCTTTTTGGCGTGATGATGCAAAAGGAGGTAAGAAGAGAACGCGCTTATTTTTGTTCCCAGTTTGTAGCGACGCTATTAAAGGTGGGAGGTTTAAAGATTTATCAAAATCCAGCATTAATGACGCCTCACTGCCTAGGACAATTACCATATTTAGAGCAAGTATTTGTAGGGAAGCTGGCAGATTATTTACATGTTGTGCGTGAGCCAGCTATGATGTATGGCTAACCTATTCCGATTGATAGAACGTATAAATTTAAATGGCAGAATAGAAGGCTATTCAGGCAATCTTTTTGGAATCCAGAAGATGGCCTGATTTTTTTGCGTTAGTAATATTTTCCTCATGTAGAATGAAAATAAACCTAGTTGCACGATAAGTGAAAATGAGTCCTAATGCTGTTAATGAGCTACCATAAAATTGGTATCATAATGAATAGGTTAGTAGAGTCGATAGCGACAATTGCAAGGAGGAAACGTAAATGAGTGAAGAGGTTATGGCGGTAGGCTGGGATGCGATTGATGAAGCTGTATCACAGGTACATGGGGAGCAGGAGCCAAAGCATTACGGCACCATGATTCCTTATTCATTAGGTGGACAAGACCCTTTGGATGGTATAAGTGCCTATAAAAGTGAAATTCCAGTTCCCCATTGGCATTTTGTCACATATGGGTTCTCGGAACTATATGAAAAAGAGCTTGAAAATAAAGACTATAGTGGTTATGGATTTGAATTGACGTTTCGCTTAGTGCGCTCCGAAGAGGAGGATGAACCACCAGCGTGGGCGTTGAATCTATTACAGAATATGGGTAGATATGTTTTTAATAGTGGGAATGTTTTTAGAGCGGGTGATTATTTAGATGCAAATGGTCCGATCTGTCTGGATGCTGATACGCAATTAACAGCGCTAGCCTTTACGCATGATCCTGAGCTTGCTGAAATGGATACGCCGAATGGCAAGGTGGAGTTTATCCAAATGGTCGGCATTACAGAGGATGAACTAGAAGCAATGCAGACATGGAAAACTCTTGGTGTACTACAGGCTGGTATTAACCAAATTCCAAGCTATATAACGGACTTAACACGTCCCTCACTATTACAAAGCCCTGAGATTGTAGAGGCGGTAGAGCGAGGAATGATGGAAGATGGTTCAAGTACAGGCTTTTTATTTGTCGATCAGCTGGCTTGGCAGGTAGGGAAAAAGGGCTGGTTTAACAAACAATCCCATGTTATTCAATTAGGGGCGAAGCAGGCAGATGTCATCGGCAAATTATTACGTGGGCGAATAGTAAAGGAAAGAAATCTTAGCTTAGTCGGTCAAGATTTAACTATAGTATTTAAACCAGATCATCAAGTGGGTTATCAGGAAAATGAACAGGAAATTACCATTACATTGAACAAAGAGGCAGCTGAGGAGTTAAGTCAAAATTTAGTGCCGCAAGAAAAGCGGTTTGCCCTATCTTCATTAGAAGGTATAAGTTTCCAAATTATGAAAACACATATAAAGAATCAAGAAGGAGCGGTTGTGAAAACAATCGGATAAGGTAATCTCTCGCTAAATATTTTTTGGCGAGAGATTTTTCTCTAAGAAAGGATGGAGCAGATGCAGCAGTCTATACAATATTTTTTAGCGGATGTGTGGGATCAACTTACCAAAGTCTATCAGCAAGAAAGTAAACGTCTTGATGGTATTCAACATCAAAGCCGACTACAAGCAGGTATCTTTAACTATTTAAAAATCACATGGAAAAAAGGCAAAAGTCAATACGGGACTATTTGTATAGATGTCTATGAACCATTTAGCTGGAGTGATAGTGCTTATAAGGTGGATGCAGGGACATACATACAGGAAATTATAGAACAAAACTATGTGGAGGATCTTTTTTCGGTTTTATGTACGAAGATGGAGCAAATGTTTCAGGCACAGTCATATGGTCCTCGATTTTTTGATTATCATTTTCAGGTGTTGCTTGAATTTGAGTATGGTGAGACGATGTGGGCATTTCAAAAGGAGCTGCTTAATGTTCAGAAGCTAGCGTTCATGAAACATGAATTAGCGTCTTTTATGGAAACGAAAGTTATGGCAGAGCTTCCTGTGCTTCCAAGCGACAATGATGAGTTTTTCTTAGCACAGCATTTAGTCAATCCACATTTTTTCCAACAAACAGCAGAGGAGATCGAACCGATTATTCGTCAGCTACAGGAAAAACATCTGGCGAATAAAGAGCGTTTAAATCAGTGGAGCTATTATTTTACAAATGCTTTTAAACATTGGGCAGAAGACCACTTTTTAAAGAGCTATTTTGAGCAAACAGATGATTACACCAATGAGTGGTTACTTAAAAACGAAGACATAGAACCTTCTATGGAGCAGGAAAAGCTAGATTTCTTTCTCTATGTGGCGGTCAAAATCGGTTATAAAGAACCAGCTACTCGTTTACAATACCTTACTCTAGCTAAAGAGCTTGGCTCACAGCAGGCAACAGAGTATTTACGAAATGGAAGTGGTCGTTTTGAAAGTAAGTGCAAAAGTGCTTTTATTGAGGGGAGAGCAAATGATATTTTGCAAACGATTGATATACAAATAAAAAAGGAAGAGGAAGCGGCTTATCGTGAAGCGCTTCATTATATCATTCATCTTTTACAGGAAGGCTTTCCGAAGGGCTATAAAATGACTTTAAAGACGAAAGTGAAAAATTTCCTTCCGCTTAAAAAGCTAGCCAAATCGAAGCTTCATCAGTTTTTTGCTAATTGCCTAGCTTATCCTAGCCTTTTTCCTTTATTAGCAGACTATGCTCAGGTGGCAATGAAGGAATATGCATGGTACCAGGATGTAGAGCCAAGTGAAAAATCAGCCATGCCTGGAACCTATGCGGTTTTGGGCTTAGGGCTATATAGTAAGGATTATTTTCCGCTTGTGCAAAGCTACATGACCCTGGTCGATTCTGAGCATCAGTCTGTACAGGATTCCTATGGGGAGGCTTTTATTGAAGCTCACGTCTTATCGGTAGAGCTTATTCCTGTGTTTGTAGGCATTCTTCTTGGTGCTAATGAATCAGCAAAGCCGCTAAAAGGGATTGAAAATATGGAAGTAGAACTACTAAAGGCACTTGTTCAGGAGTTAGAAACGAAAGAAAGCTATGAGCGTGAATTTGTTTTGTACCGAATATTTGGCGGTGCTAAGAAGCTTGCGCAGCGTATAAAACAAGAAGAAAGGAAGGAAGTGCTAGAAAAATTACAACAATGGGTCAATTAGGAGGGGAAGCCAAATGGAATGGGCGGAGGTTAGCAAATCTAAAAATCTGGAGACTGTGCGAAAAGCTGTGAGCAAGCTGGATGTAAATGAACGCGATGCGCGAGGAAGAACACCGTTAATGCTTTTCATCACAAATCGAATGTCAATGGAAGGGATTGAGCTTCTGCTTGCGCAAAATATAGACTTGGAGGTACGAGATAAGCTGGGTGATACAGCACTTAAAAAAGCCGTGAAATTTAAGCGAAAAGAAGTTATTTCATTACTCCTTGCTAGAGGCATTTCTTTACAGGCTACAGAAGGAATGACAGCCACTGCCTGGTATGCCGCAAGAGCGCAAAGCGAAATAGCCGATTTATTGTTGGATACACCAGGCGCCATCAGATTGACCTTGAATTCGGAAGAACAGCGACAAGTGGATACCATCCTTTATGAAGAAAATCTCGAGAAGATGTGTCAACAAATTAGCAAGGTTTCCTCGTCTATTATTTTGCATGCCATTGTCAATCATTACAACTGGGATGATGGGCCAGAGCCGATGATAGAGGCATTAAACAATCCAGTATGTGCGGTGATAACCTTTATGAACATCTTTGAGTTAATGGAGGGTGATTATTGGCTCGCGCAAACAGAAGAGGAACTGGATGGCTTGCCTTGGAAGCAGCAGTGGAGAGAAATGGCGGAGAAACTACAGGTCAAGTTAGAACTTTAGTAGGAGGAAATTTTTAATGGATCAAAAGGCAAAGAAAATTTTAATGCAAACATTTTGGCAATCTGGTAGATGGAGAGATGGGGAGTATACGTATACAGAGGAGGATTTTCAGTATGCGAAAAGGATGGGCTTGATGTTTGATCGTTTAACGATTTCCCATGATGAATGTATACAAAGACTGCGACAGCTTCATGATGACAGGCTAACTAAGGATCTTGTGGTGAAGGCTTTTTTGCACAGCCTCTCGACCCGTAAAGTATATTTACGGAGTGCGTTATCAAGCTGGGCTCTTACTGCACAACTACCGATCCATACGTATCATGAGCGACCTGAAGAGTTAGTATCCTACAGTGCCTGTGGCTATTGTAATGAACATAAAATAATGTCGAATGAAAACTATATAAACGAAGATCTAAATGTCCTTAATTTTGAACGAGTGAAGTGGGGAGGTGTTCGCTTAAACTGGCTAGTGTATTGTTTGCTCGATCTTGAATGTTTAATACAAGAACAAGAGTCATTAATCGTTTGTGAGGCAGATATAGAGATTTTCAAACAGATGCTAGAGGCTATAAAGTCCTGTGAAGATATGGATGCTGCTAGACAATTAGAAAAGCGTTGGAAGGATGTTTTCAAGTCCAATCAATATGAGCGAGATGCCGTTATGGAAATATGGGGGTATGCTCGCCTACTAGAATCGACAAACGATTATCGCAAGGAACGCGGGCGGGGAACTGATTTTATGTCTATGGCAACTTGGAGAGGTCAGGACGGCTATTCAGAAGAAAAAGTGAATTTCTACTTTGGCTCTTATTTATAAAAAGAAGCTTTTTTGCAATGAATATAGAATGGTTCGTGCAATGGCGTCAGCAGAGCTGTAATACCTTTTACATATGACTCAAAAGTTCACGTCATTACAATTAAAGAGGGGCTATATGAAAAAAATCAAAATTATTTTGTCTTTACTTATAATCGTCATCGCTATTGGCTTTTTGATTGCAAAGAAAGACGGAGGATACTCTGCAACAGACGTATTAGAGAACGCTAATTTTACTGTTGAAAATCCATCTATAACCATTCATACCGTAGATACAGACAAAGAAGATATATATACACGAATTAAAATTCCAGAAGAAACGCAAAAAAGGCTTTTACAAGCTTTTCAGAATGCAAAATTTGATAAAGCAACTATAAATCCAGTTGATTACGATTACCGAATCACCATTTCATTAAATACAGGTTATACTATGTACCTTGTTTCAGAAAAAAGGTCATTGACCGTTAATAGGACGGAAGAAAATTATACCATGGTAAACGATAACGATTTTTTTAGCATATTAGAAAAGGTAACTAAATAAAGAGTCCACCATTTACTATTGTAAAGTGAGATTCTAAAAGCTTTGTGATTCTGTTTTTATACAAGTCCTAAAACAGCGCCACTACAGGAAGCGTATGTGTTTCTTACGTTATTATTGTCTGCAATTGGTGCCACTAGTTTATTTAGTGCACGAAATAAACTGATAATTTTAGCCATCTACTGTTGTTATTACAAATTCAATATTGCATCTCTCTATAAAGGGATATTTAAAAGCAAAACAACAACCTAAATTTTTAAAAAAGGTGAGAACATGAGAAAAAGTTTAATTTCTAATCTATTACTTTTGTTTGGCACGTTTATTTTACTAGGGGCTTTCGCTTATCGGTTATTGATTACTTCTGATATACCCGTTTCATATGCAATAGATGAAGCCGTTACTCTACATGTACTCATATTTATTTCTACAATGTTATATATTTGTGGCTCAATGATTATCTCTCGAAATACCATTCGATACACTGTAATAGCTGTATTAACGGTATTTATGGTGCTGAATATTTATCTTTTCAATACGGATGCTGAATATTTTGATGCCTCATATGCTCAAATAGCCATAGTCTTTATTCTGCATCCATTATTAGTTATTTTAATAAATGTTTTAGTGCAATTAAGAACAAGCCAACGCATTAAGACCGTTTTTGAGGATAAAACAGCTACAAGGTCGTATAAGGCTGCTGAATAAGCCCAAAATTAAATAGTGAATGACCGATAACAAACGCCATTTACTTGAGATAAAAAAATCTAGAAGTCCTGGCTATAAACACAATGAAAGGATTCAAATACGTAAATGTATTGACTCCTTTCAACAGTTTAGACAAAGAAAAAGCTGAATAGAGCTAATAAGATGGTCATAATAATGATAGGGGCAATCAGTTTCATATGTCGTTTCCGTTCTAAAACAACAATCGCTACATATTCACGAATCATGGCATTAGGCCAATAGTAAAAGGCCGTTTTCGAACCAATGCCCTGACTGTTTAAGCCAGCAAGTCTGGCATAAATTCCTGCACGAAATAAGTGGAAATTATTGGTTGTAAAGATACTGTTATATGCCTCGCCTTGTTTAATATCGTCCATTATTTGTTTCGAAAATAACATGTTTTGATACGTATTGACAGAACGATTTTCTTGTAGCGTATGCTCAATGGGAATCCCCTTTTCAATCGCATACCTTTGCATGGCTTCTGCTTCAGGTAGATTCTCATCAGATCCTTGACCACCAGACAAGATGATCGTTGGAGGGGTACTTACTGCAGCTTGTCTATGATAGAAATCGATCGCTTTTTGAATGCGGCTAGCTAACAGGGGCGGTACCTTATCATTAATTAAGCCACTTCCCAGTACAATGATAAAATCTTGATTATACTTGGGACGATTAAATTGATAGAGAAAATAAGCTGATAAGAAATTAGATAAATGGATAAAGAAATAAAATGTAATAAGGGATACCCCTGCAAATATCGGTTGGAGATGGCTTGAAAACAAGCTAGCTGGATTGATTATCGGTAACAGCATAAATAATAAAATGCCAATGGCTACTAGCAAGGTTAATGAATTAGCCAAGCGTCTACCTTCCCGTTTCATTAAAACTCTAGCATTTAAAAATAGGCCAAACATTAAAGCAATAATTGCAAAGGGAATAAGGAGAAAAAGGGCAATTAGTGGAATAACGACAGCCATTCTTAAAAAGTAAAGATCCGATGAAAAGGAAACAATGAAGCAGAATAACAGAAATGAACAGACAAACATATTAAATAGTAGTCCGTTAATCATCTTTCTTGGGTCTTTCCAATAAGAAAATAGAAAAATGAACAATAAAATTAGTGGAATAATGCCAAAATACATAAAAAATACACCTCTAGTGATGTTGTGGATGGTATCTTTCTATTATAAGGAATTATTAGCTGAAATCAACTAACTTTCAGCATGAGGAATGCCTTAGACCTTCAATGAAGGAATGGCATAGCATTGATTTCTAGTAAAGTATATCCACAACAAACGATTCTTGCTCTCGCTCTGTTTGTTCAAGTATCACGAAGGTAAAGTATTTCTGTTATACTATCAAACAGATAGAGGTGATGAACATGTATATTGTGACGATAGAAGGTCTACCCTATGATTGGCTCGGCTCATTGCAAGAACTACATGCCCATGTCTTTGATGGTGCTAAGCTAACGGTTGAAAAGCTAGCCAAGAAAGAGGGCCTCCTTTGCCTCTTGGCGGTGGAGGATGCAAATGTCATTGGCTTTAAACTAGGATATCCACATCCAGATGGTGTATTTTATAGTTGGTTGGGTGGTGTTCATGTCACGAAGCGAGGTCAGGGGATTGCTAGCCAATTAATGAAAAAACAGCATGAACATATTAAAACACTAGGCTTTGACAAAGTTCGTACATATGGCAGAAATACATTCAAAACCATGCTCATCACCAATCTCAAGCATGGTTTTGATATTGCTTCCACATTTGTGGATGAAATGGGAAGACATAAAATCATTTTTGAAAAATCGATAGATTGAGGAGTTCAACATGAAAGCATATTTAGCAAATGGATTATTTTCTTTAGGGGATCGTTTAGTAAATGAACAACTAGCCGCAGCAATTCGTGAAGCAGTACCAGGCATTGCCTTATATGTTCCGCAGGAGAATGATGCTATCAATGATAAATCAGCTTATGCGGATAGTTTAGCGATTGCTCAGGCAGACTTAGAAATGCTACAAAATAGTGATGTATTAATTGCTGTATTAGATGGGGTTGAGATTGATTCTGGTGTAGCCGCTGAAATTGGGGCGTTTTCTATGCTGAATCGTCCTATTATTGGTGTACTGACAGATGTTCGTCAACAAGGGCGAGACAATATGCAAAAAATAGAGGCATTGGTACGAGATGGGCTGGAGAATCAATTTGTCTACCGTAATTTATTTGTAATTGGCTTAATTAAACGTAATGGGGTTATTACAGCTTCTATTGAAGAGGCTGTGGAAGCTATTCAAAAATTGTAATACGAGGAGGAAAAACGATGCTATTAGCAACATCCGATGTGGTGGCAGGAAAAGAAGTGGTTGAAACATTAGGTTTAGTGAAGGGGAATTCTGTACAGTCAAGAAACATTGGGCGTGATATGATGGCTGGACTTCGAAATATTGTGGGCGGAGAGATGAAAGAGTATGCTGAAATGCTAGTGCGCTCCCGTGAAATTGCCACACAGGCAATGGAGGAAGAGGCCAAACAACTAGGCGCAGATGCAGTGGTTGGCGTACGCTATGCAACGTCTTCCGTGATGGATGGCACATCAGAAGTATTAGTATATGGCACTGCTGTCAGATTAAAATAAATAGTAAGAGGACTTTAATCGAATGGATTAAAGTCCTTTTTTATTCCGCATTTCTGTCATTTGATGTTAAAATTTTGTTATTTATGTCAAAAATTCAACCTATTTCGTTTATGGAATGAAGTTTTCGGATAGAAGGCGTATAGTACCAATTATACCAATTAACTAGAAATTTTATGGTGAAATAGGCTAAATGTGTAAAGATTGTTTAAAGTTTGGGCGTGAAAGAAAGAGTGGGATATATGGTGGATTCACTTGCTTAGTCAAGGAGCTCATATAGAAGTAATGGAGCCTCTTAAGCTTAGAGTAGAGCTGATTGAGATCATTCTGTCTATGCAGCAAAATTATCGTTGTATGGAATATAAGTAGATAAAACAAAAAAGAGGAATCGGACTGCGATTTCTCTTTTTCTTGTTTTGTGCCTACCTGTTAAAGGTATCGATTCTGTTGTCATAAGTAACCTCAAATTGTACGTACCCGTTTTCATTTTCATCTGAAAAAGTCAAAGCCTTTGGTTTACAACCTGATAAGAACAACATACAAGGTGAAATAGTAAAAAGTTTACACCTTATCTTATACATCCTTCAAATGGTATTTGAACGTATATCATGGACATGAAACATCATTAGCATGGAGTGGTGTCTATGTTTATTTTATTGAAAAAGCTGTTCAATGAATGACGTATCGAAATCACTAGTAAGCTTGTAATCCTTCATGTAATTTTCTTCATATAAATAAACGAATAAATGCTCGGCATCATCTAAACGTAAGCCAACTTCTCGGTCGCCATTAATCGCTAAAGTGATCCAATAAGCCTCTTTAAAATTAGATTTAGTAAACCATACCTTTTTTAATGGTTGCTCGTTTAATTGCTGCATGATTTGATTCATTTCAGCTTCATCTGTTATCGTTATTGTTTTTTCATCTGAGGCACGAATAATTTCAATCGACTTAATTGCCTCTACATCAAGACGTTCCGTAACCTCCTTTGAAAAATCCGTGTCACGCGTTAACAGCATTGTAGAGATATACAGAATAAGTAGAGGTAGTAAAATGCCTAGAAGTATTTTATATCTTTTTTTCATGCTCTTCTCCTTAAATTCTAAAAATTCGCACATATGTATTCTTATCCACGCTATAATTGAGCATATACTGAAATGATAAAGGAAGGCAATAAAATGACACATAATCATGCAGAAAAAGAACTTTTTTACCCAGACGGAACGATCATGTATCAAGGTGGTGTCAAAAAAAATGATTTCGGCCACGATATTTATGACGGCAAGGGCATATTATTTGACCAAGATGGTGAACGATTATTCGAGGGTGAATTCGTCAATCATATGAAACAAGGAAATGGCATTATGTATTTAAAAGGGCAGCTTATTTATCAGGGCGAATTTATTCAAAATAAAAAACAAGGTCATGGCATTTTATATAAGGACGGTGCCATTCATTATGAAGGTCATTTCCGGAATGATTTAATGGATGGTTACGGCATTTTATATTATGAAGAGGATCTTATTGCCCCTTATCAAGCTTTGCGCGAACAATATCCCCATTTAAATCAGCCTCAATACGAGGGTGATTTTGTTCATGGCATGAAAAAGGGCAAAGGCAAACAATACTATCCAAATGGTTTTTTACAATACGAGGGTGATTTTATTTGGCATCATATGCAGGGGGCAGGGAAGCTCTATTATCCTACTGAATCACCGACAGCCGAGGAGCTTTCCATTGGTGTGACAGCGCTCCGATATGATGGCTACTTTTTTGAAGATACGAAGCATGGTAAAGGGAAAATCTATTCTCGGCAAGGGGTTCTAGAAGCGGAGGGGCAATTTAAAGAGGATGCGATGACCGGACAAGGGGTACTTTATTATGCAAATGGACAAGCCTCTTATATAGGAGAGCTCGTGCATGGCAAAAAGCATGGACGTGGGGACTTTTATAATGAAGAAGGAAAGATCATTTACAGTGGCGAATTTATCGATGATGAACGGCTGCGGATTACACCTGAAATCGAGCAGGAGATAGAGAAACTACAAATGCAGCTAAATAGCCTTGTAGGTCTACCAAATGCCAAAAAGGAACTACATAATTTAATCAATTTTATTAAAATTCAAAGTTTGCGGGTGGATCATGGCTTAACAAGTTTTCCTATTACCTATCATCTTGTTTTCTCTGGTAATCCGGGCACAGGTAAAACAACAGTGGCACGTATTATTGGTCAAATTTATAAGCATCTGGGTGTCCTATCAAGCGGTCATTTTGTGGAAACAGATCGTGCAGGGCTTGTGGCAGGATATGTGGGACAAACAGCGTTAAAGGTTCAAGAAGTGGTCCATAAAGCAAAAGGAGGTGTTCTTTTTATTGATGAAGCCTATTCCTTGATCAATGATAAACAAGATGCGTTTGGCAAGGAAGCCATTGATAGTTTATTAAAAGCTATGGAAGATTTACGAGATGACTTAGTAATCATCGTTGCCGGTTATACAGAGCTTATGGAGGAATTTTTACAATCCAACCCAGGCTTTAAATCACGTTTTAATCATTTTGTACAATTTGATAATTTTAGTACACAGGAACTCTATGAGATTTTTGCTATGCTTTGTCATAATAATGACTATCAATATGGTGAATCCTTTGCACATCATATGAAAAGGCGGCTAGATCAAATACCAATTGAAAGCATCACTAACTTCTCGAACGGTCGTTATATTCGAAACTTGTTTGAAAAACTGGTAACCATTCAATCAAACCGACTAATTCAACAGGCATCGATAACAAAAGAACAGCTGATGACATTTGAGGAGCATGATATCTTATTGGGCATGGCAGAAAATTTATTTGATAATACTTTTTAAAGATAGTATGGTTGTACGTCTGCTCTAGAGCAAGTCGGCTAGCGGATAATCAAATTAAAAGCCTTAGCTAGTGTAAAGTGTGATGAGCAAAAGCAAACAAATATTCGTAGTCACTTATACTAAACACCAAATGGGAGGGAAAAGAAAATGGATGTGAAGACACTTTTATTGCAACAATGGACAAGCTGCTTAGATCAAGAAGACTGGTTTCCACCGCTTGAAAAAGTGCTAGAGGATATTACGCTTGAACAGGCGACTTGGAAACCAACTAAGGGGACAACGAATTCCATTTGGGAAATAGTTTGTCATTTACTTTTCTATAAAAAGCGACTTCTCGTGCGATATCTTGATGAAACAGAGAATGAACCGCAGGCAGAAAATAATGATGCTACTTTCCGTTTACCAACTTTGACGTTGCAAAATTGGAAGGAAACGAAAGAGGAATATTTATATGTACACCGCGAACTTGAAAAAATACTAGCAAAATCAGCACAAGAGGATTTAGATAGAGAGGTTCGTGGAGAACGAACATTAGTGCTTGAGCTGAAAAGTATAGCCATGCATGACGCCTATCATATTGGGCAAATCGTCTTTCTAAGTAAAATGCAGGATGTTTGGCCAGGGCAACACGACTGTTAAAAAGGATTCTGTAGAGAATAGGAATGTCCAAATCGGATGTTCCTATATTTTATACCAGAGCAATAACAATGCCGAAAAAAAGGGGGAAATGAATGAAAAAGCTCATAGCTATTATGCTAGTATGTGCTATCTTACCACGTGTAATCACCATCAACTTTACAGTGAATAATCATATCAATGTTCATCATAAAGGAGAGAAAAGTTGAAGAATTAAAAATAAGGTGGTAATATAAGACGAAACATACGCCATCGTATTTTTAAGGAGAATGATCATGCAAGTAACGAGAGATGATTGGATAAAAGCAGGCCTACAACAATTAGGGGAAGACGGCATACATAAAGTACGTATCGAGGCACTAGCTCGATCCTTAAACATTAGTAAAGGTAGCTTTTATCATTATTTTCGTGATCATCAAGAACTATTAGATGCCATCCTTGATTATTGGGAAACACATGCGACAAAAGCCATTATTGAAAGTATAGAGCAGGAAGGGGCTACTTTAGAGCAGCTCTTACGCATAAGCTTTCATAAAGATAAAAAAATAGAAATGGGTATCTATGCTTGGTCTAAGTATGATGCGCATGTCGCTACTCGAATTGTTCAAATTGAAGAACAACGAATTGACTGTGTCGCCAAGCTTTATCAAAAAAAAGGGATGGATGGAGAACAATCAATCGATCGAGCAAGGCTAGCTTATTTAACCTATGTTGGCTGGATGACTCGATATGAAGCCAACCCCCATTTTGATTTAGAGAAAATGGTGAAGCTGCTGTTATAGAAATTTATATGTCTCTAAGAGGGTGAAACAAATCTCTAGGGACCCTATTTATCCCCTAAACATACGGTGGCGTATGTTATTGATGGAAAAGGAGGAACTGATTATGTTTATTTTATCATTAGTTTCAGTGTGTCTATTATGGTTGATTAGTATCATTCATGTGTATTGGGCATTCGGTGGGCAATGGGGGACTGGAGCAGTTATACCCATTAAAGATGGCAGTCAACAAAAAGTTTTCAGTCCTAGGAAATGGGGGACATTCTGTGTGGCTTTGCTACTTCTATCAGCGAGTGTTATCATTCTTGTCCAAGGGGGTTATATGACAGCTTTACCTGCCTCTACCTATTCTAAAGTAGGATGTATCGCCTGTGCCATTGTTTTTAGTATACGAGCAATGGGCGATTTTAAATATGTTGGGTTTTTTAAAACAATCAAGCATTCTCAATTTGCTAGAAATGATACGAAGCTATACAGCCCCTTATGTTTGTTTTTGGGCTTAGTCTATATCATGTTATTGCTTTAAAAGAATGAATCCTCTAACATGATGAGAGTAAGCTAATGAATAGGGGGAACCAATTAATGCAGCAAATGATTTACTTACTTCGTCATGGCGAGACTGAATATAATACGCAGGGAAGATATCAAGGACAACTAGATTCGCCACTAACGGAGCTTGGTCGTGAGCAAGTGCAACAAAATGCTCGAATGCTGAAAACCTTCATTGATCATGCTCATGATTGGAAAATTATATCAAGCCCACTCGGAAGAGCCGTGGAGAGCACAGAAATACTTTGTGAAACGATCGGCTACAATTACAATAAGGTGGAGTTTGATCGACGATTAACAGAAGTGGCAGTTGGGCAATGGGCTGGTTTAAAAATGTCAGACATTCAGCAAACGTGGCCAGATTTATTGACGAACACAGATGCTTTTAATTGGTATTTCCATGCGCCAGATGGGGAAAGTTATGAAGCAGTAGTGAGCAGACTGTCCTCTTGGCTTAAAGAAATCCAACATCATCCAAAGGTGATCGTTGTCTCACACGGTCTAACGGGTCGTATTTTACGGGGGATTTATGCAGGGCTTCATAAAGAAGATGCACTTAAATTAGAGGTTTCTCAAGATGTGTTTTTTAAATTAGCTAATCAAGAAGTGACAAGAATTTGTTCTAATTTCGAAGATATCTATTAACGGGTTAAAGCGTATGGAGCCTTACCTTCTTTGCTTTTATTCAAACTTAAGGAATATTCAAAATTGCCGCCTATTATAATTGTGTAGGAGGCGTTTTTTTATGAAAAAATGGGTCTTATTTTGCTGTTTGGTTATCGTGATTTTCGTTTTATATGATACAAACAAAACACAAGAGTTTGCACATCTTGAGCTGCCGTCCTTACATAGTCAAAATGCTTTGCTACTTAATGAACAGGGCGACGTATTATATGAAAAAAATGCGGATGCCATCATATATCCTGCTTCATTAACAAAAATTATGACCGCTATTGTGGCAATTGAAATGACGGATGATTTACAAATGCAAACGATCGTCAAACCTCAAACAATCGCCAAATATACTGCTCAAAATGCCTCTATGGCAGGCTTTCATGCAGGAGATTTTGTCACGATTGAAGATTTGTTATACGGCACATTGCTAGCATCAGGTGCAGATGCAACGGCTACACTGGCTGAAGCCATTGCTGGCAGCGAGGATGAATTCGTCACTTACATGAACAATAAGGCACAGGAACTTGGCATGGACGCTACGCATTTTATCAATACAAGCGGCCTACATGATGAGGCACATGTATCAAGCTTACAGGATATGAGTAAGCTTCTCCGTTATGCATTAGAAAACCCGACCTTTTATCAAATTTTTACTTCGAAAGCTTACACGACACATGTTCCAACAGAATTGCTAATAGCAAATTCATTATTTACGAGAATGCCTAGCATGGATGGAACTATTTTGGGTGGAAAAACGGGATATACGCCAGAAGCAGGGTTATGTCTAGCATCATTAATGGAAAAAGATGGACGTAAATTTCTATTCATTACGACAAATGCTCCAGGTTATGCTTGGACACCACCCCCACATATCGAAGATGCTTTGACAGCCTACGATGCTCTTTAATAGGGCTTAACTCACGAATGATTGGCTATTTATGTTAAGCTATACTTGTTTGCAAGGAATGGAAGAAATTATCTAGCAGTGACCAAATGCCATGGAGGTAGAGTCGTAGTGAACCAACACCCATTTAAAATCATCCCATATGATCCCACATATGCGGAACAAACAGTGGTGATGTGGCGAGACAGCAAGAAACAGGCTATTGGGCAGGAAGAGCGGCATAGCATGGAAAGCCACATTTATTTTTTAAACCATATATTACTTGAAGAATTTCAAATCGATTTAGCGTTCATGGATAATCAAGTAATCGGAATGATTGCTTATAATGAGAAGGAGATTAGTCAGCTATATATTCATATTGATTATCAAGGATTAGGAGTAGGCCAAACATTATTAGACCATGTAAAAAAACAATCAAGTGGAAGATTAACGCTATTTACGTTCGAAGTAAATAAAAACGCACAGCGGTTTTATGAAAAGAATGGATTTACCATCATTGGAAAAGGACATGAAAATGAAGAGAATTTACCAGATATTCAATATGAATGGATAGATAAATGAATATTTAGCAGTTCAAAACTTTGTTGAAAAGGAGATTATCCATTTGTCACAAGGACTTATTCACCATATAGAAATAAATGTTTCTAATCTGAAAAACACCATACATTTTTGGGGATGGTTTTTAGAGGAATTAGGTTATCAACCTTATCAGGAATGGGAAAGTGGTCGGAGCTGGAAAATAGACGACACCTATATTGTTTTTGTCCAAACGAACGAAAAGTTTATGGATATCACCTATCATCGAAGTCGTGTAGGTTTAAATCATTTGGCATTCCACGCAAATTCGAGGCAACAGGTTGATGGTATAACAAAGCAATTAGAAGAAAAGGGCGTTCCTATTCTTTATGCTAATAAGCATCCATTTGGAGGGGGAGAAGAGCATTACGCTGTTTATTTTGAGGACCCTGATAGAATAAAGGTTGAATTAGTAGCACCGTAATTGTTGTGCGCAAGACAGGCGATCGTTTGTTCGAATTGTTAAAGCGCAACTATAATAGGCAATCACTATCCTTTATCGAAGCAACACACATGGTACTGAAATCAACTTGATTGATGACTAGTTTTATAGAAAATAGGGTAGTAGTACTGTATCCATGCCTTTCTAAAAAACATGAATTTGGAATCTGGTTGATTATAACTATTTTCTGGTATAGACGATTCCTCTATAATTAAAGTTAAATCTTAGCAATTTACAGACATGGAAAGACATCAAGGGCGGTGTAGAATAATGAAAAAATTTTTACCTTATGTTTATGCTTTTTGCTTGACGTTTTTACTAGGCTTAATGGTGGGGCAGCTGTCAGCAAGTGCTGAAGGATCAGTGAAGATTCAAAAGATCAATAAAGATGCGGTTATTTACGAGGAGCCATCCACAAATAGCGCGGAAATCGGTGAAGTTGCGAAAGGGAGCTTCCTCAAAGTGACACAAGCAAGTAAAGGGTGGACACATATTCAAACGCCAGAGCTGGCAGGCTATGTAACATCTGACGTTTTAGTGAAGGTAAAGTCGGAGGGCTACTTAGTTATTCAGAAGGGTGGCACAACTTTATTTACGGCACCAAGTCAAAATGCTCAGCATATTGGTCAACTATATGAAGGACGCATGGTCTATGTCTATGGCACAGCACCTGGTGGTTGGTCTTTCGTCCAATATGGAGAGGATATAGGCTATGTAGCAACAATTGCACTAAAGAAACCTGTACCAATAAAGAAACAAATTAATGCTCCAAACGGTGCTGAGTTACGCTTGACGGCTAGTCCAAATGGAGAAGTTCTAGGAACAATTGCTAATAAGATGACTGTGCAGCATTACATAACGCTGGCTGGCTGGGCTTATGTAGAAGCGGGCGAACAAAAAGGGTATGTCAAAGCTTCTGAATTAGCCAATATCCAGCTTACTAATAATAAAGTTTATAATAAAGGGGTGTCAGCACCAAAGGGTTCAAAAAAACGAGTAGCTTTAACCTTTGATGATGGACCAGATGCCAAAGTAACACCACAAATTTTAGCTACATTACAAAAATACGATGCAAAGGCAACATTTTTTATGGTAGGGAAAAATGTTTCAAAAAATGCTACAATCGTCAAGCAAATCTATGACGCTGGGCATGAAATTGGCAATCATACATCCAACCATAAAAAATTAACTGCATTATCCATCGCTGGTGTCAAACAAGAAGTAAATGGCACAAGCAATGCCATCTATGCAGCAATTGGTCAGTATCCGACTGTTTTCCGTCCACCATATGGGGCGACAAATGATCAAGTTCGTTCGGTAATGACAATTCCATCGATCTTATGGTCAATTGATACGCTTGATTGGAAGCATCATAATCCAGATAAAATTTTAGCGTATGTGAAAGCATCTGTAAAAGACGGCAGTATTATTTTAATGCATGATATCCATCAAACGACTGCCAATGGTTTAGATAATGTCCTTCTCTACTTACAAAAGCAAGGCTATGAATTTGTTACGGTTAGTGAGATTTTACAATAATATACGACCTAAAATCTAAGTCTGATATTTTGCTGACTTAGATTTTTTCCGATGAAATCCTTTCTGTGAACCTTGTATACAATAGGGGCGACGCGCAGCTAGTTATTTCAGCTGTAATAACTTTTAGAGTCGAGTTTACGTGAAGTGGAATAATCATAGAAAAAGCCGTACTAGTCTTTTAGAGACCAAAGTACGGCTTGTTTTTATTTAAATAAATTAATAGTTGTAATAATAATAGGAATACCAAACACGTCAATTAAAAAGGCGCCTACAATTGGTACAACGAGAAAGGCTTTTTTAGAAGGACCAAAGCGTTGGACAACGGCTGACATATTGGCCATGGCATTCGGTGTTGCTCCTAGACCATGTCCTGCGAAACCAGCAACCATCACGGCCGCATCATAGTTTTTGCCGAGTAATTTAAACAAGACGAAAGTGCTAAATACAACAATAAAGAATACTTGCGCAAAGACGATGATAAATAATGGAAGCGCTAAATCTGCAATTTCCCATAATTTAATACTCATTAGAGCCATTGAAAGGAAAACACCTAATGTTACATCTCCAATTAATGAGATACTCTTCATATTGATTGCTTCTGGTTTAAATTTATCCATAATATTGCGGACTAGGACAGCTACAAACATAGCTCCTACATAGCCTGGCAGAACGAAGCCTGTCGCTTCTGAGAATAATGTTCCAACATAGGTACCCACAGCCATACAGAAAGTAATTAATAAGACTTGTGTAAAGAATGAATCAGATGTAATTTGTTCATGTTTATTTTCATATTCGATTTCTTCAGCTTCTTGTTCATTGGGTGTTAAATTGTATTTACCAACTAAATATTTAACGATTGGCCCACCAATTAAACCACCAGCTACTAAACCACAAGTTGCAGCCGCAGCACCGATTGTCATTGCTGAGGAAATACCCAAATCTTCTAATGTTTGTCCAAATGCTGCTGCAGCACCATGGCCGCCTTCCATGGACACGGCACCGGCCATCATACCGATCAGAGGATGAATCCCCATCAGTGACGCAAGAGAAACTCCAATAACATTTTGCATGAGGGCAAGGAAGCCACATGCTAGCCAATAAATAATAAGTAATTTTCCGCCCAGCTTAACTAGCTTAAAGCTTGCTCCTAAGCCGATAGTTGTGAAAAACGTAATCATAAATAAACTTTGTAATGATGTATCCAGTGATATTTCTAAAGTTCCTGTAGTCTTTAAAATGGTCGCAAGTGCAGCAAACAGCAAGCCACCGACCACTGGTGCTGGAATACAAAAACGTTTTAAGAATCCAATTTTATTAATGAGAAAGCCACCTAATGCAAAGAGTGCAACGGCTAGAAACACCGTTGTAATTTGATTAATTTCGATCATGAACCTTGCCCCCCAAGTAAGTTGTTTAGTGCTTCATAGACAAAATAAGCACCTAATTTCACCGTACGTCCGTTTTCGTCTAATGACGGATTAACCTCACAAATATCAAAAGAGTGTGTATGTGGATGCGAAGTTACCTTTTGAAGAATTGTACGCACAGTTGTCGGTTCAAGTCCAAACGGTGAAGGTGCACTTACGCCTGGTGCCGATGCTGCATTTAATACATCCATACATAATGTTAAAAGCACATAATCGTGTTGATCCATATAATTTTGTAAATCATCCAATAATGGTTGAAGATTGACCGATGATGTCATGTCATCTTCTACTACATACTTCACTTGTAGCTCATCCGCTTTTTCGAACAGCTCTTTTGTATTGCCATAGCGTTGTATGCCAACAACAAAATAATCGACATATGGGTCTTGCTCTAAAATTTGACGGAACATTGTACCCGAAGAAGGCTGCTCGTCATATGGTCGTAAATCAAAATGAGCATCGATATTGATAATGCCGATTTTCGCTTCCTTTGGTAATGCCGCACGAACACCTAAATAATGACCATACAGTGTTTCGTGACCACCACCGAGCACGACACATTGTAATTTCTTTTGTAGGAGGGTGCTAACAACATCACCAAGCTCTCGCTGTGCCTCCTCTAGGGCGTGATTGAGACAAATAATGTTCCCTACATCAATGATTTGTTGCTCCTTCTCAAACGTCCACGGTAAACTAGATAATCCTTCACGTAGTGCGTTTGGTCCACTTGCTGCTCCTACTCGACCTTGATTTCGACGTACACCCTCATCGCAAATAAAGCCAATCATTGCAGCACTTTTCTTATCTGAAGCGCTTACATCATTAATCGCGATTCGTTTTACTTGTTGATGTAAACGGAAACTGCTTTTATTGGTTGTTGAGTCTATACGGCCTTTCCATTGTTTTTGATCTGTCATTGTGTACATAATCTTATCATCCCCATTGCAAATATTATTGTAGAAAAAATATTGTTGTAATTCATTATATATTCACATAATTATATTTACTAATATATAATTAATATTAATCTATAGCTTTAAACTATAAATGAGGGAGGATCACCGTATTGGATATTAAACAATTACAATATTTTATTGCTGTTTCAGAGCATATGAATTTCTCAAAAGCCGCAGAAAGACTGCATATTTCGCAGCCTTCCTTAAGCAATGCCATCAAAAAATTAGAACATGAGATTGGCACTCCCTTGTTAGACAGAAATACTAGAAATCTGCAGTTAACGGAAGCTGGTGAGGTGCTATTTGAACGTGCAAAAGTTATTGTGAAAAATATGGAAGTGTTAAAAATAGAAATGGATGAAGTCGTTGTACATGGCACGAGTGAAATCACCATTGGTGTGATGGAATCAATCAAGCATTGGCTTCCTAAAGTAATTGCTAACTATAAAAAAGACTATCCGCAAATGATGATCCATTTAGTAGATATTTTAGGCAGTAAACGTGTAAAAAAATCCTTGAAAAGCTATAAAACCCATTTAATTATTACCAATCAGCTAATGGATGATCCTGAGCTTGAAGTTAAGACCTTATATGAGGAACGTTTAGTAGCTGTTTTACCCCTCCATCATCCGTTAGCAAAGAAAGAGACTTTATCGATTTCAGACATTAGTGCAGAGCCTTTTATTATAAGTACAGAGGGGTTTCAAACAAGACGTGATATTTTGAATACTTTTGAACAAGCAGGGAAGAGCATTGATATTCAATTTGAAATTGAACGTTTTGAAACGGCTGTATCACTTGTAAGAGAAAATTTAGGGATAACCATCTTACCAGAAAACTATTTACAAGGTCCGACAGCTAAAACCATTGTTAAAAAGGAAATTGAAGGAGCGAATCTATGTCGGAATGTTTATTTGGTGTACTTAAAAAATCGCCATTTACCATTTGCTATCCGTCAATTACTGAAAGATGTGCTGCAATTTTTCGAAACGAAACCAATGTAAACTAATCCAATTGCTATATACATGAAATTTTCCTTTTAATTAGAAAATTCATGAAATGGAATTGATTTACTAGAAAAATAGCGGTAACATTTAATGTAAGAATAAAAATGAACAATCATTCATTTTTTTCGGAGTTCAAGCAAAGGGGGTTTCTTCCAATGAATTTTTCCTATAGTGAAAAAGTTGTGAAGTTACAGGACAAGCTGACGAATTTTATGGAGCAATACATCTACCCGAATGAGGCCGTTTATGCTGCACAAATCGAGGCGATGGAGGATCGTTGGGGAGCGATTCCGCCCATTATGGATGAGTTAAAGCAGAAAGCGCAGGAAGCAGGCTTATGGAATTTATTTCTACCAGATAGTGAATACGGAGCGGGTTTAACAAATCTAGAATACGCTCCATTATGTGAAATTATGGGACGTTCACTTTTGGCACCAGAAGTGTTTAATTGTAATGCACCTGATACAGGTAATATGGAGGTACTAGTTCGCTATGGTTCCACACAGCAAAAGAAGCAATGGCTTGAACCGTTATTACGAGGGGAAATACGATCTTGCTTTGCGATGACTGAACCTGCAGTCGCGTCGAGTGATGCTACGAATATTGAGGCAAGTATTGAACGAGATGGCGATGAATATATTTTAAATGGTCATAAATGGTGGACAACTGGTGCTGGCGACCCGCGCTGTAAAGTAGCTATTTTCATGGGCAAACATAAAGATTCAACGGCGCCTATTCATGAGCAACAATCTATGATTCTTGTACCAATGGATACGCCAGGAGTAAAAGTGGAGCGCATGTTAACGGCTTTTGGCTATGATCATGCACCAGAGGGACATGGAGAGGTTATCTTTACGAATGTACGCGTACCTGTAGACAATATTTTATGGGGAGAGGGAAAAGGCTTTGCCATTGCCCAAGGTCGCTTAGGCCCAGGAAGAATTCATCATTGTATGCGTCTTATTGGCGCAGCTGAACGAGCATTAGAGGTAATGTGTGTACGGGTACAGGAGCGTCATGCGTTTCATCGACCTCTAGCAGATCAAGGTGTGATGCGTGAACGTATTGCCGAGTCACGTATTGATATTGAGCAAGCAAGACTTTTAACATTAAAGGCTGCTTATATGATGGACACGGTTGGCAATAAAGAGGCAAAAGCAGAAATTGCAATGATTAAGGTAGTTGCGCCAAATATGGCACTGAGAGTTATAGACAGAGCGATTCAAGCATTTGGAGCTGCTGGTGTAGGGCCTGATACAACACTTGCTGCACAGTGGGCAAATTCTCGAACATTGCGTTTAGCAGATGGGCCAGATGAAGTACATCGTAATACAGTTGCCAAGCTGGAATTAAAAAAGCACGCGAAAAAACATAAGGAGCTGGTGAAATGACTGTAATGGAGTTATTTAGCTTACAGGGGAAAACAGCCATTGTGACAGGTGGGGGACGTGGACTCGGAGCACAAATTGCCCAAGGCTTTGCCGAGGCTGGAGCCAATGTTGTCTTATGCTCGCGAAAAGTGGAGGCATGTGAGGAGGTTGCTACAGCTCTTGAAAAATTAGGGGTTCAAACATTAGCGTTAGCCTGTGATGTGACAAAACCAGAGAATATTGCCAATGTTGTGGCGCAAACGATGACTACGTTCGGTAAAATTGATATTTTAGTCAATAACAGTGGGGCCTCATGGGGAACACCTGCTATCGATATGCCGTATGAAGCATGGCAAAAAGTATTTGATGTCAATGTGAATGGAACATTCCTAATGAGCCAAGCCGTCGGCAAAATCATGTTAGAGCAGAAAAGCGGGAAAATTATTAATATTGCTTCTATCGCAGGGCTTGGTGGTACACTACCTGCATTTATGGATACCATTGCCTATAATGCCAGCAAAGGGGCTGTTATAACATTAACGAAGGATTTAGCCGTCAAATGGGGACCTCATGGTGTCCATGTCAATGCCATTGCCCCTGGGTTTTTTCCAACCAAAATGTCCAATGTATTAATTGAACGTGGTCAAGATTATTTGATGGGCGCTACACCATTAAAACGACTTGGCTCCGAAAATGATTTAAAGGGTGTGGCGTTATTTCTAGCATCGGCAGCATCAGATTATGTGACAGGTGATGTCATTGTTGTTGATGGGGGCATGAGCTCCATTATTTAAAGGAGGGATAAGATGGATACAATGCAAGTAAGAGCAAGTGAACGACTAGATGTAGTCAAATTGCGCGCATTTTTAGAAAGCCATTTTTCTGAACTACCGCAGGGGCAATTGGAAATTTCACAATTTAGTGCTGGTCATTCCAATTTAACATATTGCTTGAAAATAGCTGAGTTTGAAGTGGTCCTTCGTAGACCGCCACTTGGCCCAGTTGCTAAGAAGGCCCATGATATGAAGAGAGAGTTTACCATTTTATCGGCCTTGCATCCATTTTTACCTGTGGTTCCAAAACCTTATGTTTATGTGGAGGACCTAGACATTATTGGCAGTGATTTCTTTTTAATGGAGCGAAAAAAAGGCATCGTCCTCGATACCTATTTTCCAAAAGGAATAAAACCGACGGAGGAACTGGCCCGTCAGCTGTCTGAAAAGATGGTTGACTCATTAGTAGCACTCCATGCAATTCCTTATGAGGACACGCCGTTACAGGACATGGTGAAGCCTGACGGATTTATGGAACGACAGGTACATGGTTGGATCGAGCGCTATGATAAGGCTAAAACAGCCGAGTATGCTGAAGTAAAAGCTCTAACAGATTGGTTAAAAAAACATATTCCTCATAATGAGGAGGCAACCATTATTCACTATGACTATAAATTGAATAATGCTATGTTTTCTGAGGACTACTCCGAAATGATTGGTTTATTTGATTGGGAAATGACCACAGTAGGGGATCCACTTGCTGATGTAGGTGTCGCAATGAGTTACTGGCTGCAAGCGGATGATCCAAAAATGCTATTACATGCACTAGGCGACCCACCTGTTACGGTATTGCCAGGATTTTATACCCGTCAGCAATTTATGGAACGCTATGCTGAAAAAAGTGGGCGAGATATTTCAGACATTCAATATTATTGTACATTTGCCTATTTCAAATTAGCAGTCATTTGTCAGCAAATCTATTATCGTTATGCCAAAGGGCAAACCCAGGATGATCGCTTTGCTCAAATGGATAAAATGGTCGCTGCCTTAATAAAACAAGCTTCAGCTTCTATTTAACCGTTTAAAAAACAGTTACTTTTCATTGAAGTAGCTGTTTTTTTATAATCCTATAACAGATTATCCGACATTATATAATAGTATTATTTAATGCCACTCGCACAAAGATTATTCAAATGACTCAACTACCACACGTAAAAGAATTAAGAGAGATGGAATGTATGTTCTTATTTTATCATAGATTCTATCTTTTTGCTAAAACTGAAAACAATAACGATTTATTGTTTTTCGATAAAAAAATATTGACTTAAGATGTGATGGGTATTATTATAGCTATAGGAAATCAGACGATATGCTTGGAAATGGATCACATACAATAGACAAATTATATGGAGGAAACGATGATGAAGAAATATTTATTAGCAACAATACCTATGATGATAGGTGTTTTATGTTTATTTATAAAAGGAATTATTGGTGATGAGGTACTAGCAAATGGAGTAATTGTGGAGAAGAACTTCTTTTTAATCCCATTGAGCTATTTATTTTTCTTTAGTGGCATACTAACATTGATCTTTTTTTCTATGCTAAAAAAACAAAATATCGCAAAATAACGCAAAAAACAGGCTTTTCATAGAAGCCTGTTTTTTTGTTAAGACCATGTTTGATCGAGCTTGTCACTGTAATAATGAATAGCTTTTTTGTAATCTTTAATGCCCTGATGGTTGGTTGTGATGACTAAAGTATTCAATAATGTTTCCATAGATTTTGCATGTTCACCAAGATTATAAAGTGTCATGGCATAAAAAACCTTTACATGCTCGGCTTCAGGAAATTCGTGTATAGCTTGTTCCAATGTCCGTTTTGCTTGTTCGTACAGCCCCAATGTCCGATACGTGCTCCCTAAACCTAGATAGGCATCCACTAGAATAGCTGGCTCCAATCCTAATTGAATGGCTTTTTCATAGTGGGGAACAGCTTCTTTTTCTTGTCCTAAAGAATCGTAGGTCCAGGCACATTGAAATTGATAGTAAGCATTTCCAGGTTCTTCTTTGACCAATGCCACCATTAATTGGTTGGCTTCCTTAAGCTGGCCACTTTCTCTTAATATTAGAACTTGCTCTAATTGTTTATCCATTGATTAAACCCCTTGTTTGTAATGTTTCGCATCATATGGGTAACCATTCAAAAAAAATTCTTACAGCTGCTAGAAAGATTCTTATTGAGTTGAAATACCTTCAAACGTTCTAATAAACTTTCTTTCATTTCCTCCCACCCTTTTTTAGATGCTTCCCTTATTATATAATCAATAATTTGCTAGAAACCAGTAGTAATGGTATTGTTTGTGTAAAAGTAAATCCATGAGGTGAATAGAATGCTAGAGCGTTCGATGGAAAAGACACGGGAATGCAAAGAGGAAAGGGAGTGATAGATTAATAAGAAAAGAGGATAAAAAATGACAAGAGACCAAAAGATTATTTGTGACGGATTTGAATTGCACTATTGTATAAAGGGACAAGGTGAGCCTATTTTAGTCATAGGAAGCAGTGTGTATTACCCGCGATTG
Organism: Lysinibacillus fusiformis; assembly: GCF_003049525.1. Classification (GTDB taxonomy): domain Bacteria; phylum Bacillota; class Bacilli; order Bacillales_A; family Planococcaceae; genus Lysinibacillus; species Lysinibacillus fusiformis. The sequence continues at coordinate 55,052 of NZ_PYWL01000016.1, forward strand.
TTCTCAGAAAACCTTTCCCAGCATTTTAAGCTTATTTTTTTAGATCATCGTGGATTTGTGAAGCCTCCTCGTCCTTTAAAACAAGAGGATTATACTTTAGAGAAAATTGTCGACGATATTGAACAAGCTCGACGATTGTTAAAGTTGGAACATTTCATTATTTTAGGGCACTCAGGGCATGCATTTATGGCGATGGCGTATGCTAACACATACCCTCAGCATGTTCGGAAGGTGATTCTATTAAATACAGCTACAACAAATAGCCAAGAAAGACAACAGCAAAGTCTGTCCTTTTTTGATGCGAATGCCAGTGTCGCGCGAAAAAAACAATTTGAACAAGAGATTGCTTTCTTAGCGCAAGATTTAAAGAAGGAACCTGAACGATGTTTTGTTCATATGTGTATTCGTATGGGTGCACATAGTTTCTATGATTATTCGTTTAATGCTACAGCTATGTGGGAAGGTGTTTATACGAATATGGAAGTCATAGATTATCTGTGGGGGAGAGCTTTCGCTGAGCAGGATCTTTTACCACTAACTCGATCTTTCCCTAAACCAGTTTTTGTTGGACTAGGTAGGTATGATTTTTTAGTTGCCCCTGTTTCATTATGGGCGGCAGCAGAGGATGCTTCTCAGGTTAAGAAAGTTATATTTGAAAAAAGTGGTCATAACCCTATGTTTGAAGAGCCAGAGTCATTTGATGAACAGCTCATTAATTGGATAAACGAAGGATAATTTTATAAAAATTAGAGCAGTAGTTGGTAACATGTATATGTTATCATACTGCTCTTTTTTTCATAAAGAAATAGGAAGGGGGTAGCCGTTAACGGTGAAAAACTTTCGCCCTATGGTTAGATAGGGGAGTCCGATCATTCGTTGTACACATGCTGATCACCAGAAATCTAAGTAGGTGGAAGATCATTATTAAACACCTACAACAGGCTACTTTCAAAAGAGAAGAGCCCATGCACTAGCTTGCCGTATTAGTTTTGCTTATAGCATTCACTTGCTGGCAGTCAATAATAACGGGTCTAGCCATGTCATCGATTTGAAGGAAATAGGCACAGCAGCTATGTGGATCGAGATAGATAAAGTAAATTCCGCAAAAACAATGGCCATCAGAAAGATAGACATCTACTAATGTCCCTGGGTCAAAACATTCTAACTGACTACAAATACAGCCTTCACATTGTTTTTTATCTTTATTTCTTACGTGGCTCTCAGACTGTTTATTCCCATCCTGAGAACTATTATAATACTTGATGCGATATGAATCTTCTTCTGCCATATCATCCGTGCCATAATAGTAACCTGTGCAATAGTTCTTCGAGTCACAATAGCATTTAGAAAATTTATGATAATTATTTAAATTTCTATCCAATCGTGTTAAATATCGATTTTCATCCATTTTTGAAACGCTCCTTTATGGTTTGAATGTTAATTTTAGCGCTAGTCTTCTATTTCTAATCTATGTAAAGGAGCTTTCTTGAGTTGGTATTCTGTCCATCTACTTGTCATATAAAAGAAAAAGCTAGACTCCTAAATAGAGTCTAGTCTTTTGAATGAGTTACATAATCTTCTTTCAGTAATCCATATATTTCTAAATCAACAACGCCTTTGCCGGACCATGATGTTGCTTGTCGTAATAAACCTTCTTTTATAAAGCCATTCTTTAGTAGTACTTTTTTCGAGGGCTCATTTAATGGCATGACTTCAGCTTGAATTCGATTCACCTGAACCTCCTCTAATAAATAGTTCACGACCATTTCAACGGCCTTCGTAGCAATGCCCTTTCCCCAAAAATCTTCCGCTAAGTAATATCCAATTGTCACCATATTTACTTTTTGATTAAAGTCCATAGCCTCAATAATACCCACTAATTTCTCGCTTTGGGACGCTTCAAAAATACCCCATTTTATTCTACTTTTCTTCTTAAAGTCTCTTTCAAAATGCTCAATCATTTTTTGTACGGTTTGATAGTTGTGTTTTGGGATAATACCACAAAACTCGAAAACCTTTGTATTATCATAAATGGCAAACAACTCTTCTACATGAGATACTTCTATTTTCTTTAATAGTAGACTAGTCGTATGTAGCAGAGGAAATTGAGTAAAAACCTTTTCAATCATCATTTTTTGGCTTCCTTTCTTAACCTTTAATGGGAATGTAAATTTTCATTTTCATATTATGTGGATAGATAGATTGCATAACATCTGTTATTTCAAAATCAGGACCCCTATCTCTTTCGTAATTAGAGTTAGGCAACCATACCCCGTAAATGTAACGTCTTGTATTCTGTATACCTTCTGCACTACTATTCAAGATAAATTCAGCATATTGACCAGCAGGTAATTCTACATGGATAAACCCTTGCTCAACACGCTCCTCAAATACTTGGACTTCCTCTCCCACAACAAAAGAAAACTCACCATCCTCCTGAAAGTTTGTAGAGATTCCATAGGCCATATTAGGTGCTACTTTTTGTGTAATACGTTCATAATAGTGCTCGCGACCAAAATCATGATAAAAGCCTGAAATTTCAGCATAATACCTCTCATCTTGTAATGATGTTTGATAGGGATAGCCGGTGATTAACTTTTTTCCTACATGTACGATTGTTGGCTTTGGCATAGGGAGTTCACCATTCATTTTATAATCCAAAAAGTTTATTTTGTTTTGTAATGGTATAGAATTTGCACTCTTTCGGTACTTAGCCGGTGATAGCCCAAAGTATTGAACAAATGCCCTTGTAAAAGCTTCTTGAGAACCGTATTGAAAGTTAATCGCCACTTCAAGTATAGCTTGAGAAGTTGTTATTAATAGAACGGCCGCTTCAGAAAGCCTTCTATTACGAATATACTGCTGTACGGAAAATCCAGTTACCGCCTGAAACAGTCGCTGAAAATGGAAGGCTGAACAGTAAGATTGCGAAGAAATATCTATGATCGACATTTTTTCTTGTAAGTTATCCTCTATATATTCTATAGCGTTTTGTATTCTTTCAAAATAATTCATACGATCATCCTTTCTTATTCTCATCGTACCGTTTACATGGAAATATTTCTTGATAATTTATGCTAATTTGTACATTATAGTGGACTGAAAACGAAATCAATAGAAATATTGAAATGAATGACAAATATAGGTATAATTTATTTAAATTTACAAGAAAGCGAGTGATCCATAATGATAGTCAGCTCTAATTTTCCATTAAATAATATGAAGGTGTGGAAGAATTAAAAGGGATTTTTCTTCCGCAAATAATCGGAGGAGACAATATGTATAGTAATTATGGACCGTTATGTACGGAACTTTATGATTTAACAAAACCAGTAGGATATTCTATTGGTGGGGATATTGAATATTATAAGGAACGTTTACAGGGACTTACAGGTAAGGTGCTTGAGGCGGGTGTCGGCTCAGGGCGTTTCTATATTCCTTTCATGGAGAGTGGTTTTGATGTAGAAGGGATTGACAATTCTTCAGAAATGCTGGCGTCTTGTCGTAAACGATGTCACGATAGAGGACTTACACCAGTTCTTTATGAAGGCGATGTTTGTCATTTTACAGTAGATCAACAATATGACGCTATCATCATGCCGGCGGGATCTTTCTGTTTAATAGAAAATTATCAAGATGCCGTGTCAACTTTAACAAATATGTATCATCACCTTGCTCCAGGCGGACGCATTCTATTAGATTTAATCATACCGACAGACTGGAAAACTGGTGAAATTACTACAAGTTATCATGCAACCTCCGAAGATGAAGGAATCTCGATTGAGAGGAAATCGATTGCGATCAACTGGATGGAGCAGTATACTTTATCGGTTTTAAAATATGAAAAATGGCAGCGTGGTACATTGATGGATACAGAGCTACAAAAATTTTTATTACGCTGGTACGGTCTAGAGGAATTTAAACTGCTTTTACAAAGTATAGGCTTTTCGGATATCACATGCTCTGCTAATTACACATTTCAGCAACAGCCTGATGAAGATTCATCATTTATTACATTCGAAGCTTCACGTTAATTAGCAATGACCAGCACACTCAAGGAGTGTCTGGTCATTTTTGATTGTTTAATCTACTTTTAATTTTCTAGCTGTACCAATACCTTTTGTTTTCACATTCACCTCAATTTGCACCGGTAGATTAGGGTAAAGCGTGGCCCAATCTTTTTTGATACGTTTCCATGCTTGGTGGTCTTCACGATGAAGTACCTCACTAAACTTTAAAATATCAGCTTGATAGGTTTTTTGAATCGTGTGCAGTGTTTGTTCTAAATTTTCTTGAACTAATTTACTTGTTTCTTTATTAATAACATCAATCGTTTCTGGCTTTGTTATATCCACTGGACAACTTATTTCCGCTATATTTTGTTCAAGATCAACCTGAATATGGATGGAGGGTTTGTCATTTTTTATGCTGCCAGTAACTTTTGTAGAGGAATTTAAAACTTCTGCCGATATTTTCCCCTTTTCCGAACAAGGCACTTTTTGAACGGTCCCTTTTATATGGTTGTGTAAGAAATTGTAGTATTTGCTTTCTTCCTCTGTTAAGAAGCCTATAAGCTTATAGTTTTTAAAAACAGCAAGTCCACTGTATTTTAAATTGGCGGGGCTATCCATTTTTTCTATATTGGAGCTATTTTTTCCGGCATCTGCATCTCCAAGTATTTGAATGGAGGGCAGAACAGCACTATGATCAATACTCCCTAAAGACTCGATTAAATCGTCTAAAATCACTGATTCAGTTGTTCCCAATACATCCTCAGAGTCCTTTAAGGATTTTAACATTTTACTGGCAGGAATATCTTCTAATGGTGTTAAAATACTTAAAATATCTTGCGCTGTTGATTCATGAGCAACAATAATATTAAAATCGCTTCTTCCCTCAGGATCCCTTTGAAATAAATCTAATATACTATTCATACCATATTCAGCCATCTCTTCACCAATAATAATAACTTGAGCATGTGCATAATAAGGTTTCCTTGGTGTCAGTGTTGTTAATTTTCGGATAGCTTCAAATAAGGTTCTCCCTTTTGCGTGATAGGTAAAAACAGGGACTTGAAAGCTTGTTGAATTTTTCGGCGCAATTTGACTCGGGTTAACAATTTGAACAGAAATTTCTATGAATTCGTCCGTTTTATCGACTCCAACAGCTGTGACAATGGCTAATTCATTTAACTCCCGCTTATTCCAACACCCAGTTAACAACAAAACGACTAAAAGTAGGAGAAAAAATGACACCGCGTGTTTAATGATTGGCACCTCCTCTAGGAAAAGGGCAAAGACATTTCCGATACTAATTAGGATAAGCAAATAATAGGGAAACTAAACAAGAAGAGATGCAAGGGCGAAATTTTTTAGAGGACATTCAAGTTCATATATAGAAAAAGTATAGCAATCATTTTAAAAAGGAGGAAAAAGAGATGCAATCATTATTACATGGAGTAGAGGCCATTTTTATCCCGATAAAAGACCCTCAATTATCAGCCAAATGGTATGAGGAAAAGCTTGGATTTAAGCTTTTATATATAGAAGAAGACGCAGCGGTCATGAAAATAGCGGAACGTTCGGCTACGGTTGTATGCTTAGTAAAAACGGAAAATCATCAACCATTGCATTTTCCAGATAATCATTTTGGGGTAGGGAAATACTACAATTTTCTTTCTTCATCAATTGAAGAGACCTACCAATCACTAGTAGAGCAGCAAGTGAACGTAAATCCTATGGGAGGGGAAGGGCAAACAAGATTTTTCACCTTTTATGATCTAGATGGAAATCCTTTAGGGGTTTGCCAATCATAAGTGGGTCACTGTTATAAACAGTGACCCTAGTAACAAATCTAGGAGGTGTAAGGCTAATTAGCTTTACACTACTATTATATACATAATTCTTATATTGAAATAGTTAATTGCCTGGGAAATAGATAGAAAATTAAGAATTGTTTTAAAAGGAATGGATTATATCTTATTTTTTAACCATGTGCATATAATGGATCGTTTCAAAAGCTGATAGATAATCTGTTCGATGCTGGAAATAAAGCTGTTGAATTGTAGATGGAGATAGATGTTCATAAATAAGTAGATCTGATTGAGCTAACATCTTCTCCATTTCTTCATAACGATAGCACGATTTCATGGGTTCACCACCAGCGGCCGCCATATTCACCATATGATCTACTCTGTTAGAGATGCCCTTTTCACTAAATAACGATTCATCAGCATAGTCCAAGACAAGGGAACTACCTGCTGGAACTAGCGCAAACAGATGGTCTAATAAGCTAGCCAATTCTTCTTTCGTTAAATAATAGGAGACACCTAAGAGACTAAAAAATGTTTTCTTATACTGAAAGCCTTGATCCAAAAGAGGTTGACTATGAAATTGCTTCGTAAAATCCATCGCTACAAAATGTAAATTATTGATGCGGCTGAGTGACGCTTCTTGTAATTTTTGTTTTTTGAATGCTTGTGTGGTTGGGAAATCAACCTCAAATATTTCTAATACACGTTCTAAATGGGGGTGTCGATAAGCGAATGTATCCAAACCAGCACCCAAAATAACATATTGCTCAACGCCGAGCTGTATTTCGTTTTGTAAGACTCTTTCACAGTATGCGGCACGTGCCAAGGGAGTCGGCGCTAGTTGAACTTGCGTAATCCATTTTAATAATTTTCTCGAATTGCCTTTATATTTTTCGGCAATTTCCTTATTGAAAAATTCAATACCTTGCACCATATTGTCTTCAATGCTCTGAAATTCATCCTTAGAGATAAATTCCTGTGCTAGATAATCATCAAATATTTTCGGCGCATCAAATTGACTATGGTGGGCTCTGCTAAAGGCGGCTATTAATGAAGTTATACTAGATTCCTGCTTCTTCATCCGAACACTCCTTACAATAAAAAATAGGATTCCCCTGGCCAGGAGAATCCTATTATATAAGAAAATATTTTAAATGTAAATTATAGCATAAATAACTTTTTTTGTCAAGTTTTTATCTATAGTTAGCAATTTGAATGGTGATTTTTTAAATGGTAGAATAATATCTAATTAGGTATTACTTGTAAGTGGAGGTGGGCGCTATGAAAATATGGAAATTACTCATTTTACTTGTACTGATGTTTGAATTTGCCCTAATTGGTAGCGACAATATCTCTACAAAGTCATCGGATGAATTTGATGCAAGTAAACGAAAAGATTCCCAGCTACAGGAAAGAGTATTGGCAAGGACAAGCACTCAGGAAATGGACATGCTTCATAGACTTCCACTGAATTATCTAAATGCTACAACTGCAAATGGTGAATTTCATAACTCTTTTTACAGCAATCATTCTCCACAAGAATTTGATATTCACTATGATATAAAGAATAAGGGGACACAACCATTTAGCTTAAAAATTTATAATGCAGATGCCAAACTATGGGCTCAAAAAACCGTAAATGCAGGAGCAAAATATTCAACGATACTAGAAAAGGGTAGCTATACAATGTCAGAAGGGGTGTATAGCATTTCCATCATTACAGTTGATGGGGCAGAGGGTGTATTTGATTTTGCCATTCAAGTAATCGATTAAAATATTTTTAAATTTTATGTAACTTATTGCAACATCAACCGTCTACCTCATTAGTAGAATACAAAAAACTAAAGCAAGCTAGTAACATTCACTTTTCACAAAAAGACCAGGATTCACTTATTTCGTGACTTCCTGGTCTTTTTGTGCGGGTAATCCTATTTTTTACGAAAAAATAGGCCAAATAATGAAACCTTTTAGCTGTTTATTCGTATTCATAAATGAATCTAAAGCTAAGCAATATTAATTAGTAAGATTCACTTTCACTTAAAAGGCTAGAACTTACATAATTTATGTAGGTATCTAGTCTTTTTTGTTAGTTTCCTACTTGCAAAATAAATAGGACATGAGTAACTCCTATGCTCGAAAAAACATAAATTCCTACCAAAAATTGAATGGAAAATATTTTAACTTGTTCCACGCCTCAACTTAGCGTAGTATTAATACGAATCAAAACTAAGTAAATTAGTAAGATTCACTTTCACAATAAAACCAGGCGCTCTTCTATGAGGAGCATCTGGTTTTTTGTTTTATCTGAGATTTTCAGAGAATTAATTTATGGGACAATCTAGCCCTCTATTACCACTACTCAGTATTTGGCAGGCATCATGCAGCTGTAGCGATGCTGCCCCATTAAATATGAAGCAACGAAATGTGCTAATGTAATAGATATAATCACACGTATAAACGCTTATTTTTTCTCTGCCACTATCATTAAAAACATAGGTCTTCGTAGTTCATCTTGCATACCTGGAATAGTTTGTATCATTTCCTCAGATGGCATAGGTTCCTTCACAGCACGTATTGTAAATCCCACCTGTATTAGATCATTCATATAAGTGGATAATGTACGGTGATATTTAATGACATTTTCGGTAAGGAATGTTGTTTCGCGCATGCCTTCTGTTTGATAATGGTCCACTGGCCAATGCAGTCGGTTTCCTTGTTCATCATTGTACCAATCCTGTTCATGGCGGGATGTGAAAATAGGGTGCTCCACTGAAAATACGAACGATCCGCCAGGTTTTAAATAGGTATAAACCTTTTTGCATAGTGCTTCAAAGTTTTGTAAATAGTGAATAGCTAAGGAACTTAATACAACATCAAATTGAGAAGCGGAAAATTGAATGTCCTCAATCGGTATTTGCAAATAGGAAATAAAAGGATCATCCGTTTTTTCCTGAGCTTTTTCCAGCATTTTTTCAGATATATCCACACCAATCACTGATTTTGCCTGTTGTGCGCGCGCATATCGACAATGCCACCCGAAACCACATCCTAAATCAAGCACATGTTTATTTTTCAAATCAGGTAAAAGTGTTTTTAATACATGCCACTCTCCTGCGGCGTCCAGCCCTTGAACAGAACGTGGCATTTTTTCGTAAGCAGAAAAGAATTGCATATCATCATATTTATTTTGCTTCATCGTTTAAACATCTCCTATAATTAAGCTAGCCTCCTACATATCCTTGGTGATCTAGGAGGCTAGCTATCTTCTTCTAACCATGGTTTTCACCCCTATAATAGCTTTTCAAAACCATTCAAGAATACATAAAAAGTAAAGTACAAAAAGAGTAATCCTGAAATAAACGAAACTATTTGCATAAGCCTTTTCCCATTATTTTACCACCGATGCTACTTAAATATGAAAGGATTAGCCCCCAAAGGATTGAAACGGTGATAAATCCGAAGAAGAAGGGAGGTAAGCTTTTAGTTGCTGAATGTCCAATAGTTGTACTACCTACTATACTTCCACCAACCGTTGGGAATCAACGATTGCAGTCGTTGCTGAAACTACTAGCCAAACACCAGTAAAAAATAAGCCCATAATGATTTCTTTTCAATCGCTGCTCCATGACTCTAATTTTTTGCATGCAAACGTATCTCGGAAAGCTTGGAAGGTTAAAGGGCCAAGCATGATAGTACCGCCAATCCATAAAATGAATTGGAATATTGTACTAGATTGTACTAGAAAGGCTATTCCCAAAACCTATAGTACAGCGTACACCATGTCACCAACAGCACAACCTAAAGAAAAGATAAATGCAGGGTAAAAGCCTTTTGTCAGCCCTGTTCGAATTAAACTTAAATTTCCTGTTTCTAGTTCAAAAGCCAATTAAAAAAACAAAAATAAAAAGTTGTTGGGCTTTCATTTGTCATCTCACCCATCATAGAATTTTTTTATTCAAAAAAGGTTAGATAACTGTTAGTATTCGTTCAAGCAAATAGGGGGAATCGTTTTGTTAAAAACAGTACAAATTATTTTATCAATAATAGGCATCACGCTTTCCATTTACGGATTTATGACACATGATTATCGGCTAAACTTTTTAATGATCCTTTTTCTAGGTTTATTTATGTTAACATTAGGAATTAATGAATTTCGGAGAGAGAGAAAATTATATGGTTGGTTTTTAGTCGGGGTATTTATATTTTCGATCTATGTGTCCATTCAAAGCTTCGTATTCGTATAAAAAGTTGAATTTCGCACTTGATGATAGCTGTGGGATTTTTTTACAATTAAAAACATGTTGCAATTATGGATGTTTTATTTTAGTATTTTAATATTGTGTCAAAAATATAATATTTTTTCTTCTTATCAAGAGAGATGGAGGGACTGGCCCGATGAAATCTCGGCAGCGGAACTATTAAGTTACTGTGCCAAATCCAGCAAGCAATGTTCTTGATAGATAAGAGGAGCGTTTTAACTATAAGGGCTCTTCTTGTTATTTCAAGATGAGGCCTTTTTTATGGTGAAAAAATAAAAAATAGGGCTGATTTTTAATTTTTGGAGGTAGACAATGAAGAAAGAGAATCCATGGGCGCTAATCCCATTTGTTATTTTTATGATTTTATTTATTGGTTCAGGGATTATAATGGGTGATTTTTATGCCTTTCCTGTCATTGTAGCCATCAGCATTTCGGGTGCTGTAGCTCTAGCGATGAATCGAAAAGAATCGTTTTCCCGAAAGGTTGATATTTTTTGCCAAGGTGCCGGAAATTTAAATGTCATGCTGATGGTTATTATTTTTCTATTAGCAGGGGCATTTTCAGAGGTAGCGAAGGGAATGGGGGCTGTAGATTCCACTGTTAACTTTGCTTTATCGGTTATACCGCAAAACCTGGTTGTCGTAGGCTTATTCATCATTGCCTGTTTCATCTCTCTATCCATGGGCACATCAGTGGGGACGATTGTTGCGCTGGCGCCAATTGGAGTTGGAATAAGCGATCTTACGGAGCTACCTATTGCTTTAGTGATGGCAGCGGTTGTAGGCGGTTCGATGTTTGGTGATAATTTATCTTTTATTTCAGATACTACTATTACTGCAGTTCGTTCACAAGGCGCGCAAATGAAGGACAAATTTAAGGTCAATTTTTGGATTGTATTGCCGGCAGCTATTATCACAAGTATTATTTTAGGGTTTATGACATCCGGGGGGACAGCCCAAGTAGAGCATCTAAGCTATAATTGGATAAAAATTATTCCCTATGTTTTAGTTATTATTTTAGCGTTATCTGGAATGAATGTTTTCCTCGTTCTTGCATTAGGGATTGTTCTCGCCGGTGCTGTTGGCTTAGCAGATGGCAGCTATCACATAATGAGCCTTATACAAAAGATTGGTGAAGGAATGGAAGGGATGTATGAAATCGCCTTTCTGGCTATATTAATAGCTGGAATGGTGGAAGTTATTAAATTTAATGGGGGAATTGACTTTTTACTCCGTCTTGTAACGCGCAGGATTAAATCGCAGAAGGGTGCTGAATTTGGTATAGCTGGTCTTGTGGGTCTAACTAATTTATCTACGGCCAATAATACAATTGCTATTCTAATTGCCGGGCCACTTGCCAAAAATATTGCTGACCAGTATGAGATTGAGCCGAGAAAGTCCGCAAGTATTTTAGATATTTTCTCTTGTACAGTCCAAGGTCTTCTCCCATACGGAGCCCAATTTCTTGTAGCCGCAAGCGTAGCCAAAATTTCGCCAGTGAGTATCTTGCCGTACTCTTTCTACCCAATTCTTATTGGTATTTGTGGTATGATAGCGATATTCATTGGGTACCCGAAAATAAAGAAAGCCTAACTTTTACTACTGAAAATTAAACATGAACGACGAAAGTAGCTCAATCTAAATAAAGATCAGCAAGCTGGTTATTTCAGACTGTAGACAAAAGCCATCGAGTAGTTTGATATGCTCCCTATTAGGTAGACAGATTAAAAAATAAAATCTGTTTATTTAAAGGGAGCATTTTTTTGTGGTGAAGTTAATATCCACTCCAGATTGGAACGAAGGGCGAGGGTGCAGTTCGACCCCGCCCATGGAAAGCTGGAAATCAATCAACGGCTTTACTTTATTTTAAAGTTAATAAATTTCAATAAGAACCAGACAATAAACACTAATGGTATTAGGTAAAAAAATAATAGTAGAAAAATAGGGGAGTAGTCTACTTTTAGGGGATAGGGGGATAGTTCATTGCCCCTTACAGTCGAAAATAAAAGAGCCCAGTTGCTCTATTATGAACTGAACCCTATAAAGTAGACATTTTAATAAAAGACCATTTGCTACATTAAACAGCGATTAAATGACTTCGGTATGCTGCCGGAGTCATTTTTTTTAACGTCCATTGCTTTCTTGTATTGTTGTAGTGCTCCATATAATCATCTATCATA
>NZ_PYWL01000017.1 GCF_003049525.1 Lysinibacillus fusiformis
ACTATATTCACTACTACAATCACAAACGAATGAAAGAAAAATTAAAAGACCTAAGCCCGGTGGAGTACCGAACTCAGGTCTTAGCAGTTGCTTAACTAAATATGTCTAACTTTTTTGGGTCAGATCAAAACCCATGTTCGAATTGGCTTACAATCCAAATGGTATATAGCATCCTTCCAATCCCTTACTTCTACGTTCACAAATTTTGTGAATGAAGTGGATATCTCAAAGCATGATGCCATTCGTGCAATTAACGCGTTTTGCAAAATCATTAATTTTGAGCAACAGCTTGTGATCGAGGCATACGAAAAAGAGGAAGATCGTATTCGAACAGCCGCTGATCAAACGAAAAACGCCCTTGTTACGACAATTCAAAGTACAGCTGAGGAGCTTAACGCCATTAGTGAAGAGACAGCTGCATCGTTGTTAGTCATTTCCTCGCAAACGGATGATATTGCAGAGGCAACCAAGCAGGGATTAAGCTTCGTTGCAGATACACAGGAGAAATCAAGACGTGGGCAACATCAGCTGAAAGAGCAAAATGATTTAATCCAAGTTATTTTACAAAGTGTCAACAGCCTTGAGATAACTATGAATCAGTTACGTACCTCCTCTCAAAAAATTTCTGAGATTGTAGGACTTGTCACGGGCATTGCTGATCAAACAAATTTATTAGCTTTAAATGCGTCTATTGAGGCAGCTCGAGCAGGGGAACATGGAAAAGGCTTCGCGGTAGTAGCAGAGGAAGTACGGAAGCTTGCTGAAGAAACGAAAAATGCCGTGCAAAATGTGTCACATCTCATTAAAGAAACTGAAAGTAATATTACAACAATGGCAAATTCAGTTATTAATGTTGATCAAAAAATTCAACATAGCGTCAATACGCAAGAAAACCTATCTAAATCATTTAATGATATAGCTGATGCCGTATCCGGCATTCAACAACAGTATGTTCATACATCTAGAGATATTTCAGCCATTTCTAATTTAATTACTGAGCTATCACAAGGGGCTACACTTGTTTCCTCTTCTTCTGATTCACTTATTAATGTAGTTAATGAATTGAATATGTAATATAACAAAGGGAGCTTCACCTAAAGCGGTGGAGCTCCCTTTAACCTTAATGTGGCAATGCACGCTTTTGTTTACGATGCTCTCGTCTTGCAGGCCCTGTTTCAAATAAACGTTTTTCCTCATCTGTTTCAGGATAAATGGCAGGTACAGGTACCGGTTTTCCTTCTTCATTTACTGCAACCATTGTTACAAAGGATTCTGTCGTTAATTTTTCCTCACCAGTCTCTATATTGCGAGAAATAACGCGAACATAAACCTCCATTGAAGAACGTCCTGTAGAGGAAACTATACTTTCAATTTCAAGAATATCTCCTACATGGGCAGCCGATAAAAAATCAACTGAGTCTATTGAAGCTGTGACTACAAGTCCCTTCGCATGTTTCATCGCTGTAATAGCAGCAATTTCATCAATATAAGCTAACACTCTTCCACCGAAAATGGAATTGTGATTGTTTGTGTCTGGAGGTAATACGAGACGTGATTGAACCGTACGTGATTGGCTCATGGGTACAGCATTGTTTGTCATATTTCTTGTAACTTCCCTTCATGTATGTTCTTTCGTCATCGTATCGTAGAAAAAGAGCTTATGCAAATTTAGAACGATTTTTTCATCGTAATAAATTTCATGTCTGTCATTTCCTCAATGGCCCATTTAATTCCCTCTCGCCCATAGCCACTCATCTTCACACCACCATATGGCATATTGTCTACACGGAATGTCGGAACATCATTTATAATGACAGCACCTGCCTGTAATTCATCGGCTGCATATAAGGCATCTGGTAATACATTCGTGTAAATACCTGCATTTAAGCCAAGGTCCGACTCATTGACAAGTCGAATTGCGTCATCTAATGTTTCATATGAAACAATTGAGACGATTGGCGCGAAAGTTTCCTGACAAACAATTTTCATATCAGCCGTCACATTCGTCATAACAGTCGGCGTTAACGTCCGTTCTGTAAATACTCCTCCAGTTGCAATAACTGCTCCTTGTGCCTGTGCTTCTTCAATCCACTCTTTAATTCGTCCAACCTCATTCGGGTTGATCATAGCACTTACATCTGTGTTTTTATCTAAAGGATCTCCTACTACAAGCTTTTTAGTTTCCGCAACAAATGCCTCCGTAAATTCATCAATAATAGAAGAATGTACATAAATGCGTTGTAACGAAATACATACTTGTCCAGCAAAGTTAAAGGCACCGCTCACACACCGACTTATAATTTTAGTAAAAGGCGTCGATGGTTCGACAATGACAGCTGCATTAGAACCAAGCTCTAAAGTTACTTTACGTAAACCAACTTTTTCTTTAATGCCTAATCCAACTTTACCACTGCCTGTAAACGTCACCTTTTTGACGTGAGGATGTGTAACCAAAGTATCGCTAAGCTCACCACCACTTCCTGTCACAATTTGCAACGCTCCATCTGGCAAACCTGCTTCACGGAAAATCTCTGCCATAACGAGAGAACTTAATGGTGTTTGAGTTGCTGGCTTTAAAACAACTGTATTACCTACTGCAAATGCCGGCCCTAATTTATGGGCCACTAAATTAAACGGAAAATTAAACGGTGTAATAGCAGAAATTACCCCCAATGGCTCTCTCTTTGTCCAGCCTATACGATCTCCTGCTCCAGGTGCCGCATCCATCGGTACAGTTTCGCCTTTTGGTTGTTTGGCACCCTCTGCTGCAAATTGATAAGTGGCAATGGTACGATCAATTTCCGCTAACCCTGCCGTCAAAGGCTTTCCTGCCTCTAACGCTAAAATCTCTGCAAATTCTTCTTTTCGTTGTCGCATTAAATCGACAACTTTATATAAAATTTCGGCACGCTCGTAGGCTGTCGTCTTTTTAAACGAAAGGAATGCTTGCTGTGCACCATCGATTGCTCTCTCCACATCTTGTATAGATGCCTTTGCCACTTGAGCAATCACCTCACCACTATATGGTGATTTTAGCTCATAGCTTTCCTTTGCATCTTGCCATTGACCGTTAATCCACAGTTTTGTTTCCTTCATCCTTCAAATGCACCTCCAATAATTGTTCTCCCTCATTCTATCACGAAGAGCTCGAACTCGATGCAATAGCGGCTGCACTAACTGCCGCTATCATTGCAGCATGCTGAGCTTGAATTAATAATTCAATAGATGACATAATCGTCATAGACAGTGATTTTTGTACTTTCGCCATATCATAAATGGCGATTTGTACAGCCATAAAGAGAACAAATTCACGATGCCATTTTAATAATTTTAAATCCTTTAATTCATGATATAAATGTATAACTTCTTGCAATTGGTGATGAGTAAGATCTAGTAAGGCTAAAAATCCAAGTAAGGGATAATGCATGGCCTTTACTTTGACATCTTGATTTTTAAGCACATCTCGAATGGTCACGACATTGGGCACTAGTTGACGATCAAATTGTGGAGATAGGAAGGTTAATACTTGTGACAACCATTGCAGCTCATTTCCTGCATTAAAATTATATGTTCGTAATTCTTTATAATAGCGATTCATCGTTTCTGCACGTATTTCCACATCATCAGATGGACTACTTAGTAACACAGCGTATGGAATATCTTCATAGGATGTTAAAAATGGATGATGTTTACGAATGGCATCAAATAAAGCTCTAGCTGCATATGCATGCGCGTTTTTATCCTTTTCGTCCTCTGTCAAAAACTGAGCAGCAATATAACTAAAGTTACCGCTTCTAAATTTCGCTTCCTTTAATGCATTCACATTCGTTAATAAATTCATTACTGCTTTTTCAGCATCCGCATGCTCCATTAAATTAGCAGCTATGCTATAGCCTACCGTAGTTCTTAAGGGAGACATCCACGAGGATTGCTTCTTCATTTCCTGTAAAATATGTTTGTATTGGACCGCATCAAATGTTTTCCCTGACGCAACAAACGTACTAGCTATAGCTAAAACAATTTTACGATCCACTGTCCATCCCGCAGCCTTCGAAACATCTTCTACCGTATTTGTAAATTGATTTTCTATCATCACGTAATCCATATTTAGCACGCTCCTTTACCCATTTTACGTTACATAATGCGAGAAAGATTCATCCCATTTGTAACAATTAACATAAAAAGTAAACTTAATTTAATATATGTTACCCCATTTTTTTGATTTAATAGGAAATATTAAACAAATACGAAAGGAGGAACTACTGTTGATCGCAAAAACCACTCGGAAGTTAATATTTACCGTGACCTTAAAAGAACGTTTACAGCTATTTTTATTTTTACGAAATTCGTCTAACAATATAGCTTTACATACCCTTTTTTCTAAAAATTAATGCAAAAAGACAGCGGCAAAGTTTTTTGCCGCTGTACAAATGACTCGTTATATTAATCCTAGCTCCTGTAACTCCTCTGATGTGAAGGCTCTCGATCTTGTTAAAAAACGTTTTCCTTCAACGCCCTCTAATGAAAACATCCCACCTCTACCTTCCACTACATCCAGTATGATTTGAGTATGTTTCCAATAATCATATTGATTTTTATGCATATAAAATGGAGCTCCACCTATTTCGCCCAAACATATATCCTGATCACCTAATAGCAAGTCTCCGTCTGGATAACACATAGGGGAAGAACCATCACAGCATCCGCCTGATTGATGAAACATAACAGGCCCATGCTTCTCTTTTAATAGCTCGATGAGTGCCAGCGCTTCTGCCGTGGCTAATACACGTTCAATCACGCTCATGCACCTCCCTATGGATTAGAAGAAACCAAGTTTATTTTCGCTATAGCTAACTAATAAATTTTTCGTTTGTTGGTAATGAGATAGCATCATTTTATGATTTTCACGACCAACGCCTGACATTTTGTAGCCACCGAATGCAGCATGTGCAGGATAAGCATGGTAGCAGTTTGTCCAAACACGACCTGCCTCTATTTCACGACCGAAGCGATAGGCTGTATTAATATCTCTTGTCCAAACACCTGAACCTAAGCCATACAGTGTATCATTCGCAATTTCTAATGCCTCTTCTTTCGTTTTAAACGTAGTAACAGCTACAACAGGACCAAAAATTTCCTCCTGGAAAATACGCATTTTATTATGTCCTTTAAAGACAGTAGGTTTAACGTAGTAGCCATTTTCAAAGCCTTCCCCTACATTATTTTTCTCCCCACCGATTAGACATTCTGCACCTTCTTGCTTACCGATATCTAAATAAGAAAGGATTTTTTCCAGTTGCTCGCTTGAAGCCTGCGCTCCCATCATTGTGTTTGGATCAAGCGGATTACCAACTTTAATAGCTTCTACTCGTTGTAGTACACGTTCCATAAATTTATCATAAATAGATTCTTGAATAATTGCACGTGAAGGGCATGTACATACTTCCCCTTGGTTCAGAGCAAATAATACGAAACCTTCGACTGCTTTATCTAAAAATTCGTCGTCCTTATCCATAATATCCTCAAAGAAGATATTAGGTGATTTACCACCAAGCTCTAATGTAACTGGGATCAGGTTTTGAGACGCGTATTGCATAATCAAACGACCAGTTGTCGTCTCACCAGTGAAAGCAATCTTACCGATACGTGGATTAGATGCAAGCGGTTTCCCAGCCTCTAAGCCAAAACCATTCACAATATTTATGACACCTGATGGTAATAAATCTTCTATTAGTTCCACAAGCACCATAATGGATGCTGGTGTTTGTTCTGCAGGTTTTAATACGACACAGTTTCCAGCAGCTAGTGCTGGCGCAAGCTTCCATACAGCCATTAATAACGGGAAGTTCCAAGGTATAATTTGACCTACTACCCCTATTGGCTCATGGAAATGATAAGCAACTGTATCGTTATCAATTTGGCTTACAGAGCCTTCTTGAGCACGTAAAGCTCCAGCAAAATAACGGAAATGATCAATGGCAAGAGGGATATCTGCATTTAAAGTTTCACGTACCGCCTTACCGTTATCCCATGTTTCGGCAACGGCTAGCTTTTCTAAATTTTGCTCGATACGGTCCGCAATTTTAAGTAAAATGTTTGCACGTTCTGTCGGTGATGTTTTTCCCCACGCATCTTTAGCAGCATGTGCTGCATCAAGTGCCAGTTCAATATCCTCAGCTGTGGAACGTGCTACTTGTGTAAAAACTTGTCCAGTAACAGGAGTGACATTATCAAAGTATTGACCCTTCACTGGAGGTGTCCATTCGCCACCAATATAATTATCATATTTCTGTTTGAATTGAACGACCGATCCTTCAGTGTTTGGAAATGCATAAACCATTTTACTTCTCCCCTTTACACAATTTAATGAGACTATCTACAAAAAACATTATTTTATAGCGAAATAACCATATTTTCATAGAAATCCTCTCATCTAATATATTGTCAGAAACAAATAATAATTTCAACTTTTTAAAAAATTTTTCAAGCAATTTATTTTTACTAGAAAAGTATATAGAATTCACGGTTTGTATAACGTTAAGGTATACTTAAAAATAATATTAGATTTAGGAGAACAATATGCGTATTAATAAATATTTAAGTGAAACAGGCATTATATCACGTCGTGGCGCTGATAAGTGGATAGCCGAAGGAAAAGTTACAATTAACGGCGAACCTGCGACAGTTGGAAGTCAGGTTGAGAATGGCGACATTGTTTGCGTTGATGGAAAAGAGGTAAAGAAAGAACAAAAGCTTGTCTATATAGCTTTAAACAAGCCGGTCGGCATAACAAGCACAACGGAACGCCATATAAAAGGCAATGTCGTTGATTTTGTAAATCATCCTTTACGAATTTTTCATATTGGGCGTCTCGATAAGGAATCGGAGGGGCTATTGTTATTAACTAATGATGGCGATATCGTCAATAAAATTCTTCGCGCTGAAAACCATCATGAAAAAGAATATATTGTTCAAGTAGATAAACCTATAACAGAGCAATTTATTAACAAGATGGGCGCAGGTGTAGATATTCTAGATACAACGACCTTACCTTGTTATGTTGAAAAGATCTCAGACAAAGTTTTTAAAATCATTTTGGAGCAAGGCTTAAATCGTCAAATACGCCGGATGTGTTCAGCTCTTGGCTACTCGGTAAAGCGTCTACAGCGTATTCGTATTATGAATATTAAGCTTGGAAATTTAAAAGTAGGCCAATGGCGGGACCTAACTGATAAAGAGCAGGCAGAGCTATTCAAACTACTGAATTACACACCAAAATAAGTATAAGAGGAGGGCGAGGACGATGATTTCCATTCAAAGCACAGAACAGTTAACAGGTGTACAAATTTGCGGAGATTTTTGGGATTTAGATGAGCTAATCAACGCTATTTACAAAGTAACTGGTGATGCCAATAAATACTATGATTATCAAGGTCCTCGACTCCGTATTTTAAGCGTTTGCTATAAACTGAGACATGCTATGCTTGGGGAACACCAACTAGAGTTTGTGAGTAACGGTGTTAACAAGAACACCCTCACACAACATGAACTTATTTTCCCCAATAAAAACATCTATTTCGCTACAGATATTCTTTGGCCTGAAATTATCTTTAGCGCTATCGCTTTAAACGATTTTATCGATCTACACCTGACAATAAACAATGCATCTATTTGGAATCATGAGATAGCGACGATTCGTAAATTTCAAGCTGCTATTGCAGATTGTTTAGAACAGGAAGTGAAAGAAGAGGATTATGGAGTCTTTTTAACAATGCTACAGGCAAAAAGCCCTTTAACCTTCCTTTTCGCCACACAGTATGTGGATGTTCTGAATTTAGAATATATCCAATTAAATAAAGAAGAACGTAAAGCTCAGCTAGCTGCATTTGCATTACGCTTACTTGTAGAGGATCATGAATATGTAGCACTTAAATCACTCCTAATGGAAGCCGCGATTGCCACGAAACAACCTTTACACGCCATACAAATGCAGCTTAGCTATCCGGAAGAAATTTTATGGTAAACAAACAACGCCGTCTCACAATGAATGAGACGGCTTATTTATTATTTAATCGTTTGGTAAGCCATTTTACGAATTACAGCCTCATGCTGAGGGTAATCTGCTAAAAGCTCGTCCTGTGTAAACAATTCGAAATCCTCAAAGTCAAAGCCTGGGGCAACCATACATCCCACTAAACTAAACGTATCTGCTTCCTCCACCGATGATCCAAATATCGTATTTTTAGGGACCACAATTTGTGGTATCTCCCCCGCTTCTACGTTCAAGCCAAGCTTCTTCGCTTCATATGTTCCATCTGGAAAAATCATATGGACTGTAAGCGGACTACCGGCATGGTAATACCATAGCTCATCTGACTGCAAACGATGTAGATGTGAAATGTCCTGTGAGCGAAGTAAGAAATAAATACTCGTATAAATAGGTCTCTGAACATCTCTTACTGCAATATCTTCTGCAGCCCGAAATGAAGAAATATAATAGCCTCCTTCAGGATGTTCGGCTAAATTTAGTTGTTGAATAAAATATTGTGCTGAATAGTTCAAAAAACATCACTCCTTTTTTCCACCTTACCAAAAATGAATAGTAAAATGCTACCTTCGATTATTCAGTAGGAAGAACAACGAAAAAGGGCCTCTCCTTGTTGAGACGCCCTTCTCCATTATAAACCACCCAAATAAGCTGCTTTTACTTCTTCACTTTCTTGAAGCTCTTTAGCTGAACCAGATAAAACAATACGCCCTGTTTCGAGCACGTATGCACGGTTAGCGACAGACAGTGCCATATTGGCATTTTGCTCAACAAGCAATACTGTTGTCCCCTCTTTATTCACCTGTTCAATAATATTGAAAATATTTTTAACCATAAGCGGCGCGAGCCCCATTGAAGGCTCATCCATTAATAGCAATTTGGGCTTTGCCATTAAGGCACGACCCATCGCAAGCATTTGCTGTTCCCCACCAGACAATGTTCCTGATAGCTGTTTACGACGCTCCAATAGTCTAGGGAATAACTCAAAAACATGGTCCATATCTTTTTTAATTCCTGCTTTGTCATTACGCAAATAGGCACCAAGCTCTAAATTTTCTTCTACGGACATATTGGCAAAAACACGACGTCCTTCTGGAACGTGGGAAATCCCCGATTTAACAATAGTTTGGGCTGCTTTCCCCGCAATAGAGAAGCCTTCGTATTCAATAATGCCACCTTTTGGTTTTAATAAGCCTGACAATGTTTTTAACAATGTACTTTTCCCAGCTCCGTTTGCACCGATTAATGTGACAATTTCACCCTCATTTACTTCTAAAGAGAGGCCCTTCAATGCTTGAATGTTACCATAATAAACATCTATATTTTGTACTTTTAGCATTAGCCGATAACCTCCTCACCAAGGTACGCTTCAATTACCTTTGGATTGTTGCGAATTTCTTCTGGTGTCCCGTCAGCAATTAATTGTCCATGATCGAGTACATAAATACGCTCACAAATACCCATTACTAAGCTCATATCATGCTCAATCAGTAATATCGTTAAACCAAACTCCTTACGTATAAATGCAATTAATTCCATTAAATCATGCGTTTCCTGCGGATTCATCCCGGCAGCTGGTTCATCCAATAATAATAGCTTTGGATTTGCCGCTAATGCACGGGCAATCTCTAATCGTCTCTGCATTCCATATGGTAAATTTTTAGCTAACTCGTTCATATAGACATCTAAACCAAAGATTTTTAAAAACTCTATGGATTGAAGCTCCATTTCGGCCTCACCCTTGAAATGCGTGGGTAAGCGAAAAATCGATGACCACATCGAATGCTTAGCAAGCGAATGGTTGGCTACTTTAACATTGTCTAGAACAGATAGCTCTTTAAATAGACGAATATTTTGGAATGTACGGCTTATTCCCTTTTGTGTTACTTGGTAAGGTGCAAGCCCGTTTAATTTCTGTCCGCCAAATGTGATGGTCCCCTCTGTTGGTGTATATACCCCTGTCAGCATATTAAAGCTAGTCGTTTTCCCAGCACCATTGGGACCGATTAAACCCACTAATTCACCTTGATTGAGATACATATTAACACCCTGTACTGCCTTTAAACCACCGAATTGAATCCCCATGTTTTCAACATTAATAAGAAGGTTTCCAGTCATTATTTTGTACCTCCTTTTTTACCAAACTTAAATAAATCCGTAATTTCTTTTGTTCCCATTAATCCTGTTGGGCGATAAAGCATTACGATAATTAGTACTAAACTGTAAATAATCATACGAGTCTCTGGGAAGTTTGCTAGATACGTCGATACGATCGTTAAGAAAACCGCAGCGATCACGGAACCTGAAAGACTTCCTAAGCCACCAAGTACAACGTAAATTAAAATATCAAATGATTTTAAGAAACCGAAAGTTGTCGGCTGAATAATGTAAAAGTTATGGGCAAAAATTGCACCTGCTAGCCCAGCAAAGAAAGATCCAATCGCGAACGCGACAACCTTATAGTAAGTTGTATTAATTCCCATCGCATCTGCTGCAATCTCATCTTCGCGAATAGAAATACATGCGCGACCATGACGCGAATTTGTAAAGTTTGAGATGACAAGAATCGTTAATACGACACCAAAGAATGCATACGTCCAGTTAGATAAATATTTAACCTGCATCCCTGCAGCACCGCCAACATAATCCGTATTTAAGAAAATAATACGAATGATCTCCGCAAATCCTAAAGTCGCAATTGCGAGATAGTCCCCTTTTAAACGAAGTGTCGGAATACCTACAATTAGACCTGCGATAGCTGCTGCCGCTGCTCCTAATAAAATCGCCAGTGGGAATGGTAACATGAGCTTCGTCGTAATAATCGCTGACACATAGGCTCCAACAGCTAGGAACCCGGCATGCCCAATCGAAAATTGACCTGTAACCCCAATTACAATATGCAAACTAACAGCTAGCATAATGTTAATACACATCGTAATCAGCATATTTTTATAGTACATATCAATGACTTCGGTCGTAATCAATAATTGCACAACTGCATAGATGACTAGCGCTAATACGGCATAGCCCCAGAAAACTTTAGACTTTTTCATATAACCGCTCACCTACACTTTCTCACGGGCATTTTTACCAAAGATACCCGATGGTCTGAATATTAAAATCAAAATTAAAATAACGAATGCCGCTGCATCTCTCCATAAAGAGAAGCCAAGAGCACTTACTAAAGATTCTACAACGCCTAGTAACATACCACCGACCATAGCGCCAGGAATAATCCCAATCCCACCAAGAACAGCTGCGATAAACGCTTTAACTCCTGGTATAACACCCATTAACGGGTCAATTTTCGTATAATACACACCGAAGATAACACCGGCTGCACCAGCTAAAGCCGAACCAATTGCAAATGTTGCAGAGATTGTATTATCAACGTTAATCCCCATTAAACGTGCTGCATCCGCATCATGAGAAACGGCACGCATGGCTTTCCCGATTTTTGTTTTATGTACGATGAATTGTAAAAGAATCATCAGTACAACAGCGACTGATAAAATTAAAATAGAGGTACTACTAATTTGTACGCCTAAAATATCAAAAGACTTATTTTTGAACACTTCAGGATACGCTGCCGGTTGAGCCCCTCTGAAGAAAATCGTTGTATATTCAATTAATAACGATACGCCGATCGCTGTAATTAATGCCGCAATACGTGTTGCATTTCGTAATCGTTTATAGGCGATCCGTTCAATTAAAACACCAAAAATTGCGCAAATGAGCATCGCCAATAATAATGCTGGGAAAAAGCCAAGCTCCCATTTAGCAATTGCGTAAAAGCCGATAAATGAACCAATCATGAAAACGTCACCATGGGCAAAGTTAATCAGCTTGATAATACCGTATACCATCGTATACCCTAGCGCTATTAACGCGTAGATACTTCCTAGTGAAATACCATTCACAAGTTGCTGTATCCATTCCATACGCATTCACTCCTTTGAATTTTCTGAAAAATGAGAAATTTGTACATGCATCGATACTAAAAAGTTATGTTTTATGCTGCTATTCTAGTTATCTAAAACAGAAAAAAGGAAGGCGTGTTTACCCGCCTCCCCCTTGCTTACAAAACATTAAGGATTAACTTTAGAGTTGAACACTTGTTTACCGTCTTTAAATTCAAGAACTGTTGCTGTTTTAATTGGGTTATGGTTTTCGTCAACTGAGAAAGTACCTGTTACTAAAGAAAGATCTTTTGTTGCAGCTAATTCATTTTTAATAGCTTCCCCATCTGTAGAACCTGCACGTTTAATGGCATCAGCAATGTAGTAAATAGAGTCATATCCAAGTGCGTTGAACGCATCAGGTGCCTTATCACCATTTGCCGCTTTAAATGCCTTTACAAAGTCTTGAATTTTTGGGTCTGGATCTTCTGCAGAATAGTGGTTAGTAATATACGTATTATTTAATGCATCCTTGCCCGCTAGATCCACTAAAGTCGGTGAATCCCAACCATCAGCCCCCATTAAAGGTACATCAATACCCATTTCACGGGCTTGTTTAACAATTAAACCAACCTCTTCATAGTATCCAGGGATAAAGATAAAGTCTGGATTCGATGCTTTAATATTTGTTAATTGTGTACGGAAGTCTGTATCCTTGGCTACATAAGCTTCTTCCTTCACAATTTTTCCACCACTTTTAGTAATCGTTTCTTTAAAGGACTTTGCTAAACCTTTTGCATAATCAGATGCGTTGTCAGCAAAAATAGCTACGTTTTTTGCACTTAGCTCACCTGAAGCGAAGTTAGCTGCCACAATCCCTTGGAATGGGTCAATAAAGCATGTACGGAATGCATACTCGTTAACGCTGCCATCCTCATTTACCGTAATATTTGGGGCAGTCCCAGAACCAGTAACAATAGGGATTTTATTTTGATTGGCAATTTGAACCGTTGCTACTGTATTTCCTGAAGTTGCAGGAGCTAGCATTGCTACTACTTTATCTTGCGTTGCTAGTTTAATAGCTGCAGCTGTAGCCTCAGAGTTTTCGGATTTATTATCTACTTTAATCAGTTCAATCTTCTTACCATCAATACCACCAGCATCATTTATCTCTTTTACAGCCAATTCTGCGCCCAGACCGATTGAAGAACCATAAGATGCTACATTTCCTGAAAGCTCTAGGTTTGCACCAATTTTAATTGTATCGCCATCAGATGAACCACCGCCTGATGATGGGCCACCACCTGAACTTGAATCGTCTCCGTTACCACAGCCAGCAAGTACACCAGCAAGTAAAGAAGATGCTACTAATAGTGAACCGAACTTCTTAAGCTTTTTACTCTCTTTCATAATTAGATTCCCCCTGAAGATTTCTAAAATATTAGATATTTCTGATAATTATAAACAAATAAATTCATTTCCTCAATAGCAAAAATAATTATTTATAACTACCTAAAAACGACAGAACAATATTATTCATTTATGACTTTTACATTGTAAAACATTCTTTATATTTAGTCTAGAGTGATTTTTCAGTATAATTAGTTATTTAAGAATTATCTTTCAATTCAGTTTATAGTGTAGTACAAAACTATCATATGCGATTATTTTTTTAAGATAAGGTTTTGGCTGTTCTTCATTTTTATTAAATTATTTCCCTGAAAATAAGTGTAGAAAAGAGAAAAAAGCATGGAGACGATTGCCCCTATGCTTTCTTTAATTCGAACACACAAAGGCGTTCATTCATATTAGTTTCATTTTCTAAATGCACTTCATGGAGCAATTCAAATGGTGTCCCCTGATGTAAAAACTGTAAATAATCATAGGGAGGATAGTATAAAATTATATGAATATCTCGCATGTTTTGCTCATAGGATTGCCAAATGTTCTGAATAACTGTGCGGAAAATATGAATGGAAAAGGGATTAAAAAAGAAAAACACATTATCACGCGGCTTTATTTCATATGCCTCTGCTATCGTATGAATAAATGTAATAGGTGCATGTGAACGCTTTTTTTGAAGATAGCTTCGTTTATTTTCTTCTGCCTCAGCATAAAATCCAGCATCCATCTCTATTCCGATCGTTGGAATATGAAATTGATGATGAACATAAATGGGTACCCTTCCCTTTCCACAACCCATATCAATAAACACAGGGTCGTTAGGCATCTCATAGATAGCAAATAATTGTTCAAGCCCATTATAAGGGGTTGGTTCATAACGGTGATAGTGGGCAAGCTTTGGGAAACCATATTGTTCTCCCACGGTCTTAATATGCAAATATTTATCAAACTGTTGTTCATTCATATGAAAGGACTCCTAAGAACAGAATGCTTTATTTTAGCACGAGAAAAAGCAAAAACCATACCCAAAAGTTTGGATATGGTCATTTTTTTATCGGCCTCTACGCTTAAATCTATAAACAAAGAGAAGTGAAAGAAGTAATAACACGAAGGATGCAATGATAGTAATCACTGTAGTCTTATCAATTGTAGCGGCTGGATCGGCGATTTCATTATTAGCACCAGGCATACCCATTGGCGCTCCGTTTTCATCCGGGCGCTGCATAGGCCCACCATTTTGACCTTCTCCCCCCCTTGGTCCATTGCCTTCTTTGTTAAACGTAGGACCTTGTGATGGATCAAAATCCTCTGGTAGCTGACTCGGATCACTATTATCAGGCATCCCTTTCATTTCTCCATCTTCATTTGGAACCGGCATCGTATTATCTTGAGCAGTTATCGATGCCTCCACAACAAGCTCCCCAGAGAGCTGTTTTAAAATAGATTCAGAGCGCTGCTTTGCAAACTCAGGTAAACTATTCTCACCTTCAACTGCCTCTAAAAACTGTTCCGTCGTAGAAAATTTAGTTGGATCCGCTTCGACATAGGTTGTTAAAAGCACCGCTAATTTTTTTGTCATGGATTGTACATAATCCTCTGTTAAATAATTCGTCGTTAACTCTTCTAAATAACCTTCATATTGAGCGCGATATTTCTCATTAGTAAGTAAGGCATTTAGTAGTGGCCGTTCCTCCAAAGTTGTACCAGAGACAGGAGTAGTCACACTAAAATTAATAGCACTTTCGGCCATTAGGTTTCCTGACATGCCCATATCCATGTTAAACTGGCCATTCTGTTGTTGCCTATCGACACCCGCTTGATCCGTTTGTCCATTGTTCTCCATTGGTGAACTTTTTGAATTAGAAGCATCCACTGGCTTTTGACGATCTTCTCTACCCATTCCCATTCTACCGCCACCTGCTCCAAAGCCACCAAAGGACATATTGTAATCCCAAGGGATAATTGAAAAATTGCCATTCTGTTCGTATAAATAATAGTTATGCTTCATATTCCCTTGATAACTGTCTAAATTTACAAGTGCCGTATTGACGGCGAAATAACGTAGCATTTCATCGACATCCAAATATTTTTCAATGTCTCCACCATTATTAATTGCATCCAGCATTTCCACAAATTTGGATTGATTAATATTATCTTTATTTGTTTTTAATCCAATACCTGTATAATCCGTCATATCGTCACTTATATATTTTAAATCACTGCCTGTCCCATCTGGCTTAAATAAAAAGCCATTATTGGAGCCATAGTTATTAGCTAGGAACGTTTCATCCACTGCTTCTACGCCTAAAAACAAACCCCGCTCCTCACCATTTACTGTGACATACATATAGGAATGTGCTGGCGTTGGTAAGCCCATTTGCTCCATTAATTCATAGGATATATACTCTCGCATTAATGTAGAGTCACTATAATTATTATTTAAATTTAACTTTTTCAAGCCATATAAGCTTTGAGTATCATCATAATAATCAAAATCAATTTTTAAGCTATAACGATCTGAGTCACTGTTGATGACGGATCGTAACGTTAAGTTTCCTTTAGTGCGTATAGCCACATTCTCAGTTTTCTTGCCGTTTACTGTAATATCCGCCTGTTTTAACTCTTCATCTGCCGCATTTTCCAGCATGTCAGCCCAATCTTCCTCGGCTATCTCAATATCCACTGTAGTAACTTTGTTTTTATTAAAAACTATATTCTCATAAGAGAAATTGGTATTCTTAGTTTCAATGCCTACATTCGGAAGTACAGCATATATCACGACAAAGAGAAGGAGAAGAATTGCCATGCACAGGTAGACAATTCGGGTTTTAATCATCACTGACACCTCGCTTTGGAATCCTTTTTGTGAACGCAGTCATTATGCTGTAAAGTTCCCGTCATAGCTTAGCATAATGGCAGATTTTACACCCGGCACTTTTGTAAGCAGATCCATTAGTTTAGCATCGTTTTGTTTGACGCGAATTTCATACGTAGTTTCCATCTCCTCATTGTTCATAATCGACTTCGATTTGAGGGCGAATTTTTTTGTTTGTGCAGCTATAATTCGCTCCACCTCTTGAGATGCTAGCTCTTCCTCAAACTTTACAATTAATAAATAAGGATTTTCTACTGTAATTTTATTGACAAATACTAACAGCACAAGACCAATTAACACAGCTCCAATAATGACTAAAGGAATAAACCCTGCCCCACATAAAATACCTGAAACAATGGCCCAGAAAATGTAAACTAAATCCATAGGATCCTTAATAGGCGTTCGGAAACGCACAATGGATAATGCACCAACCATACCGAGAGATAGAAGAACATTCGAACTGATCCCCATAATCACGAGTGCTGTCGCCATTGTCATAATGAGCAATGCAATATTGAATGAATGAGAGTAAATCACTCCATTAAAGGTTTTCTTATAAACTGCGTAAATGAAAAGTCCAATGAAAAATGCTACGACCAAACCAATAATTGAATCGATTAATGAAAAAGATGTTGTTTTTTCTAAAAAATTAGATTTAAAAATATCACTAAATTTAATTGTATCCATCGTTCGTTCTCCTTTTATTAGCCATACATACGACTAAGTTGATATTTTGAATATGCCTCGGCACGTGTATCTACAGACTGAAGTAAATATTTGATGATGTCGGGTAAATAGTCATCGTATTTCACCTCTAAAATCACTAGGTTTTGCTCTAGTACATCCACCATGGGTAAGCTTGGATTAAACATATCTGTATTGCGTAAGCTGGATTGCACCTTACTATCAAAAGTTACTCGCACATTACCAAATGGGTAAATATACGCCTCTCGCTCATAATCTACTACTGTTGTTGGTCTAAGCTGGCTGTAACTCATCTCTTGATATAAGTCCCTAATCAGTCCTCGCTCATCCACCGCCATCCATGAAATATCTCCAAGGCGCATTTTTTCATATTCAGCTTGAGATATTGCACACTTCGTTTTAAAGGTTAAATTATTCCGTTTACTCTTACGCTCAAGATTGATAATGGCACTAGATTTACCGTATATTCGTACGCGGTATTTATCTCGATTAATATAGCCTTCCTTTTTCTCATTGAGCACTTTATTCGCAAAATTGTCGAAGTACGTACTCCGAATTAAATATTTCCCCTCCGCCCCCGCATGCATGTCCAGCTGCATAATATACTGTAGCTTTGCTTTTAATAACGCATAGTCTGGATAGGAAATCGCCTGTTTAATTTCTTGACGACCATTTGGATTAAATGAGGTTACTATAGGCATTTACATCACACTCCCTACTAAATTTCATTGTCGTATAGCGGCTGAAGCCCAACGATAGCAAAAGCATCTTTTTGCTCGTTTCTCGTCTACACTGTTTACTATAAAGAGCGTTTGTGTCAGGCAGATGTCAACTTTCCATTTTCTTCACTGATATTTTACAAATCATTTCTGGCCTGTTGTTTCCATGAAGCCCATTAAAAAAGCTACCACGCCTTTACGACGTAGTAGCTTTTTGCAATAGTAATTCAAAAGAAGTTCCTGTGGCGTGACTTTCGATTAATTTTAAGTCACCACCAATAGATTGTGCCATCATTTTACTAAGAGGTAATCCAAGACCTAACCCTCGAATGGCATATTTTTTATTCTCTCCTCTATAAAAACGCTCAAATACAAATGCCTGATCCTCTACAGGAATACCTCGCCCTGTATCCGTTACAATAATTGAGACCGTATCCCCTTGCTCTTTAAGTGTTAGCGTTACAGATCCTATATCCATCGACTGTTTCGCATTGGTTAATAAGTTGGTCATAATTTGCTGAATACGGACAATATCAACATGTACATGGATGGCAGGATCAACTAAGTGCAAGTTTACATGAACACTGTCATCTTCCTGCATTACTTCCCACTGTGCGACCGCCTCCCGCAGAAGCTGATTGACGTTTACAGGCTCAAGCTTCACCGGAATCGCATCTACTGCAAAGTGGTTAAAAGCAAGTAAATCACCAACCATTGTTTTCATTTTTGTCGTTTCGACCACAGCCATATCAATAAATTCCATTGCATCTTGTCCTGTTACAACGCCATCCTTTACAGCTTGTAATAGCCCACTTATAGAAGTGACGGGTGTTTTCAGTTCATGGGTGACGCCTGCCAATAATTCTGTTCTGGTTTTCTCCAGTTGTTCAAGTTTTTGAGCCATATTTTCAAAGGAAGTTACAAGCTCATATACCTCTTTTTCCTTACTATCCTGAGGTAAATCGACTGAATAGCTACCCTCCTGCACTTGTTTTGATGCTGCTGCTACTTGTTTGATGGGACGTGCTAAACGTTTGGATAAAAAATAGATAGCAACCCAGCCTAATAAAGCCAACGCCCCAATCAAAATGGCAAGCTGACCATAGGCTTGATTCACTCTTGTTAAATTTTCTTTCTTCTCCACTACTAACACCCAGCCAATTAGCTCCTGACTATTTTCTATTTTTCTTTTGACCACATATTGAACGGGCTCTAATCCTATCGTTAATTCCTTTGTACCTTCTTCACCATCTAACATACTCACTACATTTTTAGCACTACCTGGTGGTACAGGGCGGTTACTTGTTATGATATTGCCCTTTGTATCGACTACATACAGGATAGGATCAATTTCTCTCATAGTAAAACGTTCCCGATCCCTAATGAAACCAGGAATACCGTTAAACGGCCCATTACTGAGTCCCGAATTATCGGTTAAACGATAGACCGTCTCATCCGCTAAAAACTCCATCATCTCTAGTCGATTTTCAAACGTCGTATGGCGAATCCAAGCTGCCGAAATCAAGGAAATTATAGCTAAACCTATAAATAGTGTAAGTAAGTAACGGCTTGTCCAATATTGAAGTAAAGATATTCTTTTATTTCTTTTGAACACTCAGCTGATACCCCAATCCACGTAGTGTCTTTATTTCGCCCTCTGCTTCATCCCAATCCATCAATGCTTTACGAAGCCGTTTCACTGCTAAGTCTACCGCTCGATCACTTCCGTCATACTCCCAGCCCCAAACATGATCAATGAGCTGATCACGCGTAAATGTTTGGTTCGGATGGTCAGCTAAAAATAAAAACACCGATAAATCTCTAGGCGTTAATAGTATTTCCTTCCCTCCTAGAAACACTCTATGTGCCTTCCTATCAATTTCGAGAGAACCGTAACGCTTTAAAGAGGATGAATCGGTGCTTCCTTCAGCCCGTCTTAAAACGGCCTTCACTCTCGCAACAACTTCATCTGCAATAAAGGGCTTTGCAATATAATCGTCTGCCCCTTGGTCAAATCCTTCTAAACGGTAATTCACCTCACCTAAAGCGGTCAACATTATAATGGGACAAGCACTGAATTCTCTAATTTCCTTTAAAATAATCCAGCCATTTTTCTCAGGCAGCATAATATCTAGTAACACTAAATCTGGTTGGGTCTCAATAAATTTATCTAAAGCCTCACCACCACTAAAGCATTGTGTTACATCATAGCCGACCTTTTTCAAATAAACGTTTAACACCTGGCTAATTGCATATTCGTCTTCTATTACTAATATTTGCGCCATTTTTGTTCACCTCGCGACTAACTAGCTCTTATGTTTATTATAGCACTGGATTATGTCAGTTAAATGTCAGCGTATAAGCAGAAGTATACTTACGATGAGAATATATTGAGGACTTCTATTGACAATGTCTTCTTAAGCCACTTATCATTGATTGCGAATGATAATCAGTGATAATTCATTCAAAAACCTAGTAAATGAAAATAAGGGGGGAAAAGCATGATCATTGTTACAAATCGTATTCAAGTGAAGCCAGGTTTTGCAGCAAGAATGGCTCCAAACTTTACAAAACCAGGTCCTCTACAACAATTTGAAGGCTTCCATAAAGTAGAGGTATTAATTTCAACGGATGATCCTACTTATGACGAAATGAGTGTTAATATGTATTGGGAATCCAAGGAGCATTTCCAAGCATGGCGTAATAGCGATGCATTTGCTGCAGCCCATCACCGTCCAAGTTCAGGCTCTGAAGGGGAAAAAACGGATAGCCCAATTATCGGTAGCAAAATAGTAGTTGCTGAATTAGCAACTTCCATCGAAGCTTTACGTTCATAAACACACTAAATATTTATACATGATCTTCTGATTCTATCTAAAAAGCCCTGCATGTTGGCATACAATGCAGGGTCTTTTTCATTAAGGTAGTTTGTACAACATCTTTTTATAAATGATTAGTCCTAATACAGGGAAATATTTTTCATCATCGTGCTAAAAAAATAACAAGAAAATAGCCTAACACGGATAGACAAACTGAACCAATTAAACCAGCAACAAACGCCTTTACTCCAAGCTCCTTAAACGTTTTAATCTCAACATTTAATCCAAGACCTGCCATCGCCATAGCAATTAAAATGTAAGCAATATTTACAAGGGCTTGCGCCACATTAGCCGGTATAATACCTAATGAATTAATCGCACTCATTGCTAAGAAACCTACTATAAACCACGGTATGATTGACAATGAAAATGCTTTTTTCTCTTCCCCTTTAGCCGTTTTTCGATAGAAAATACCGATTATAAGGGCTACTGGAACAAGCAGTGCGACACGCGTTAACTTTACAATGACCGCTATATCAATGGCTTCATCTCCACCTGCGGATGCCGCGGCAATAACATGAGCAATTTCATGTAAGGTACCACCTGCGAAAATGCCATACTCTGTTGGTGTTAAGTTCATTACAGCATAAAGTACTGTATAAACAAGTGTAAATACTGTACCTAATAATGCAACAATGGCTGCCCCCACAGCAGTTTCCTTTTCATTTGCTTTAATTTGAGGTGCAATTGCCACGACAGCTGCAGCTCCACAAATGGCGGTTCCACAAGCCGTTAGTATCCCTAGCTTTTGATCTACGTGGAAAATTTTTGTTAGACCATATACTACAATTAATGCAAATAATAAATTAATGACGGCAATCAAAAAAACATTAGCGCCAGCGTGATAAATATCAGCTAAATTTAAACGCATCCCCAATAAAATAATACCGAATCGTAATAGCTTCTTACTGGAAAATGAAATTCCCACTTGCCAGGAATCCTGCACTTTAAATGCTGCGCGCCAAGCCATCCCTAATATAATAGCAATGACCAATTGCCCTAATATTGAAAAGAAAGGAAAAGTAGCAATATATTTTGCAACTAAGGCTATCAAGAGTGTTAGTAATATTCCCTTTAGAAAGTTTGGATGAAGTGCGTATTTTCCTTTGTTCTGTCCATTAACCATGATGTTCACTTCTTTCTCCTTTGTTGATTACTACTTTATAAAAAAGCTCATGATTAGTAAAATACATATATATAATTGTTATTATTAATATTTCTAATTACAGGGGTGTAAATATGCAATATGAGGCTTTAAAAACGTTCATCACACTGGTAGAGGTCAATAATTTTACAAAGGCCTCAGAAATACTTCATATTTCACAGCCGAGTGTCAGCCTACACATTAAGAACCTTGAGCAGGAATTACAAACTACTTTATTTATTCGTTCGCCAAAATCTGTACAAATTACACCAACTGGTGAAATTCTCTATAAACGGGCTAAGCAGATTATGGCGATAACTGAGGCAGCTAAGGATGACATTGCAGCCTATCATCAAGAAGTACAAGGGACACTTGTCATAGGTGCTAGTTTTACCATTGGAGAATATATATTGCCTCCCATTATCGCTAGCTTGCAACAACGCTTCCCACAACTTGAGCTTCAAATTATTATTGGTAATACGAAAGAAATCATTCAATATACAAAATTATTGCAAGTTGATATTGGCCTGATAGAAGGACAAGCCCACGACAATGAACTTTTGATTAAGCCATTTATGCAGGATGAGTTATTTATTGTCAGTGCAAGTAATCATCCATTGACAAAGCAATTGCCTATTACTGCGGACAAGCTTCAACAGCAAAGCTGGGTTGCGCGTGAGGAAGGCTCCGGCACACGTTATTATTTAGATCATTTATTTAGAGCTAATGGTTTACTGGTCCAATCACTGTTAACCATTAGCAGTAATCAGGGCGTTAAAGAAAGCGTTATGCAAGGACTTGGGCTTTCCCTACTGTCTGCGTGTGTCATTGAGCGTGAGTTGAAAAATGGTGATATGGCGATTCTCTCCCTTGAAGGACAGCATTTTATGCGGACATTTTCTTATCTTTGTTCGCCAACTATGAAAAATAAGCGGAATGTCGATATTTTAATTGAAGCATTATCAAAAAAAGCTTAGCTGACTTTTCCCGTCGCTAAGCTTTTTTGATGGTTCTTCTAGTATTAAAACGTTTATGTTCAATGATTTCGACAAATTTGGTCGCCGCTCGAGAAAGGGGTACGGTCTTTAAAAAGCACATACCTATACTCCTTGGCGGAATTTTCCCATTTAAAGATAATTCGTATAGAAGTCCTCGGTGGAGATAATCCTTTGAAAACTCCTTTGTAACACATGCGATTCCTAAATTACTACGGGCAAATTCTAATACAAGATCATGTGAACCTAACTCAAACTCAGGTTCAATATGGACCCCATTGGATAATAAGAAATCCTCTACGTATTTGCGGGAATTGGATTTTTTCTCCAGGAAAATAAGCGGGAATTTTAACAGGTCCTCATAGCTTAAACTTTTAGAAGCCAGTGTCTTATATTTCTCCCCACAGACAAAAATATCTTGAATATCCGTACATACCGTTAACTGTAATGTCGAATCCTCTATAGGAAAATTACAAAAACCGATATCCACCTCACCTGATTTAATAAAATTACAAATTTCTGAGGTAGTACCATTTAGCATTTCCAACTTAATATTCGGATACATCGTATGAAATGCCTCTAAATAAGGCATAAGGAAAAAACGTGAAATCGTATCTCCTACGCCAATCTTTAGTTGCCCAGTTGTTAAATTTTTAAATTCTAATAACTTTTCTT
Source organism: Lysinibacillus fusiformis (assembly GCF_003049525.1). GTDB lineage: Bacteria > Bacillota > Bacilli > Bacillales_A > Planococcaceae > Lysinibacillus > Lysinibacillus fusiformis. The sequence goes on from NZ_PYWL01000017.1 coordinate 23,343, forward strand.
CACCCGCATCTAACAGTCCTAAAGCCGAATTTGTATATTCAAATAGCAGACTGCCCTCTGTTGTCAAAGTGACCCCCTTAGGCGTCCGATTAAAAAGACGTGTACCCAGCTCCTTTTCCAGTTGCATCATCGCTTGACTAACAGCAGGTTGAGTCATATATAAATCCTTGGCGGCTCTTGAAAAGCTATTATTTTTAGCTACAACACTAAAAACACGGTATAAATCTAATTTCCCTATCATATAAGCACCTCTTATAGCTAGTATATGAACTATTAATTTTACTTATATCATGAGTGAGGCGTATAGTAAAACCATATGGATTTTAAATCACTTTACGAAAGTTAAATGAGGAGAGATTAAGTTGGAACGTGTAATCGGTACAGTTGTAAGAGGTCTTCGTGGTCCTATTATTAACGAAGGCGATCATATTGAACAAATCGTTTTAGATACGGTGTTAAATGCTGCGAAAGTAGAAGGTTACGCTATTGAGGATCGAGATATTGTGACCGTAACTGAGTCAGTCGTAGCACGTGCACAAGGGAACTACGCAACAATTGATGATATCGCTGTGGATGTAGCCGCGAAATTTGGCAATGATACTGTAGGAGTTATTTTCCCTATTTTAAGTCGAAATCGTTTTGCTAACTGTTTACGTGGTATTGCTAAGGGCGTTAAAAAGGTTGTCTTAATGCTAAGCTACCCATCTGATGAAGTTGGTAATCATCTTGTCGATATCGATGAGTTAGATGTAAAAGGCATTAATCCTTGGACAGATACATTAAATGAAGTGGAATTTCGCGAGCATTTCGGCTATAAAAAGCATACATTTACTGGTGTAGATTATATTGAATACTATAAAGAATTAATTGAAGCAGAAGGGGCTACATGTGAGGTCATCTTCTCCAATAACCCAAAAACAATTTTAGATTATACAAAGAGTGTTCTAGCATGTGATATTCACTCACGTTTCCGCACAAAGCGCATTTTAACAGCAAACGGTGCTGAAAAAGTTTACAGCCTTGATAATATTTTAGCTGAATCCATCAATGGATCTGGTTTCAATGCTGAATATGGACTACTTGGCTCTAACAAAGCTACAGAAGATAGTATTAAGTTGTTCCCACATACTTGCCAGCCAATTGTTGACGGTATCCAAGCTAAAATCAAAGAAGCTACAGGAAAAACTGTAGAAGTTATGATTTACGGAGATGGTGCATTCAAAGATCCTGTGGGTAAGATTTGGGAGTTAGCAGATCCTGTTGTTTCTCCAGCATTCACAGCCGGATTAAACGGAACTCCTAACGAGGTTAAATTAAAATATTTAGCAGACAATGACTTTGCTGATCTTCGAGGAGAAGAGTTAAAAGCTGCTATTTCTGAATACATTCAAAATAAAGATGAAGATTTAACAGGTCAAATGGCTGCACAAGGAACAACACCGCGCCGCTTAACTGACCTTATCGGCTCTCTATCTGATTTAACATCAGGTTCAGGGGACAAAGGAACTCCTATGATTTATATTCAAGGATATTTCGATAATTACACTAAATAATATAAAAGAACTCTCGTACTAGTGACGGGAGTTCTTTTTTGGATGGAGGATGACAGGAATCGAACCTGTAATCCCTAGATGAAAGGGATATGCAGCCTAGCAACTTCCTCATATATACTATGGTTGCTTTATTCTATAAAGTATTACATTTTTCTCAGTCCTTTTCATAAATGAGTGTAATTACGTTTATTTTAAACGGTTAGGTATTACTTTTTCTTGTAGCCAATGCTCACTTGTTTGAACATGGTGAGGTCTCACAAATTTGCCCAAATTATATTGGAAATCATCATAATGAAAGGATGCGGCATTTCGAATGACATAACCCTCTTGCTCACCATCAAACATTGATTTCCCAGTAAACATTCGTTTTATTTTACGCTCATCAAAAATCCCTCTGTATAAAACAGGCACCGTTTCAACACCTAATTTTTCCGCAAAGGCAACCGTCTCATCCCAACTCAAACAAATATTATCTTCATTCCAAATACTAAATAAATAAAAATAACTTGTTAATGCCTGATAATATATAGAATGCTTCGCGTACATATTTTCTCCACATAATCGCCAACTATCTGGGATCTGATAAGAAAAACTAGCATGGAATGTTTTGACCCAATGTCTAGAAGGATGGTTAGCTGAATGGATGCTTCTAGCATGCATATAGTCCTTGTACAGCGTTGTTCCTTCTCCATCTAACTTTTCAGTGACAACAACCTCTTTCCCAATAAAATGATTCACATTTTTAGCAACCTTGTCATCATGAGTATAGCTTCTGCTCCATGGTAAATGGTAGCTTCTTGGATATTTCATTAATTTCGTCATATTTACACTTCCTTTCTTTACTGTTTATTTAGCAAATTGGTCGGCCTCACGGAAAAAGTAAAGCCTAGTTAATAAATCCCCATCTAATAAATGATAAATTTCACTTCCCCCTTGATCGCCACCATACTGGATTAGCATATGGAATTGTACTAAATAGACGACCTTTAATACAAAATCCTCTTCAAAACCCAATTCCAATAAAAAATGACAAGCCCTCTGTGCCGATACATTTTCATGGCCAAAATAGCCAAATCGTTGTTGCAACGGTTTATACTTCTTACAAAATGGCTTACCCACATCATGGAATAATGCTGCTATTTGTAATGCCAGCTTATCACTTTCCGAATAGTATTCATTGATATAGGCAAAGACAAAATAAGTATGTTGACATAATAGGAATTGGTGATGTGGATTTTCTTGATTGAAATGATAAATCTCTTTAAAAAGTGGGATTGCTCGAAGTGTTTGAAAAAGCTCCTCATAATTGGGCTCACGTTGAATAAGCGAAATAAATTGTTGTTTGGAAATTGCATAGGGGCTAGATCCATGTACGATATGCACTTCATCAAACCCTTCTCCCGCCGTCGGAAATTCTAAATGCTTACTCATTTTTTCCATTACCACTAACGGTACATTTCTCTTCCGTTGTTGGTTTCTAGCTACACATATGGAATAGGGCGTGTCAAAATAATAGCATTCCTTCCTAACCGAGCTTGGCAATTTACGTAGTGCAAATATCCTCCGCTCCCGTTCAATATTGGTAGCATCTACAATGACCGTATAACCCTTTGCCACAAGGTCATTAAGACGCTCATATAATGTACGAAAGACCTGACGTGATTTCTGTTTTGTTGCGTCACCAAATAACTCTTGACGTATAGCGTCACTAGAAAGAACAACGGCATTTTCTCTTTTCGCAAGCTGCTTCACAAATGTACTTTTTCCACTTCCAGGTAATCCAACTGTGAAAATTACCTTCATCTCTTCTCACCTCCCTTCCAGTTTCTATATCGTATAAGATAAACAATCCTTTAGTGCTTTTCAATATATCCTTACAAGCAATTTAAAAGGCATGAGTCATGTACTAAATCGCACTCATGCCTTCTATATGAATTATTTTTAGCTTACTTCACCCTTATGGACATAGTGTTCGTGCAATATTTTCAAAGTAACGAACACCATAAATTAGAGCTTCTTCATCAATTTTAAAACGAGGATGGTGTAATGGGTACGCTTCTCCAAACTCTTCGTTATGTACCCCTATAAATTGCATCGATGAAGGAACAACTTCTGAAAAATCTGCGAAATCCTCTGTACCAAACATTGGTCCAGGTAACTCCTTCACACCTGTATCTCCCACAATCTCTCCAGCTATACGGCGGGATAACGCTGTTAACTCTTTATCATTTGTAACAGAGGGACATCCTAGCTCCCATTTAATTTCTACCTTTGCACCGTGCATGGAAGCAATACTTGTAGCTATCTTTTCTAAATGTTTACGCGCATCTACACGAATCGTAGAATCTAGTGAACGAATCGTTCCACCAAGCTCTGCTGTATCAGCAATAATATTTAAGGCCGTTCCACAATGAAATTTTGCCACCGTTAAAACAGGCGCATGTGTACTCGGTACTTTACGTGACACAATTGTTTGCAGAGCTACAACTATTTCAGAACCAATAAGTAATGGATCTATAGCGACCTCTGGTGTAGACGCATGGCCGCCCCTACCGTAGATTTTAATTTCAAAATCATCTGCCGCTGCAGTAAATTTACCGTCTTTCATAGCAAATTGTCCTACCTCATAATCAGGGCTCACATGTAGAGCAAAGGCATAATCGACATTTTCTACAATTCCTAGGGCTACTAGTTGAGCAGCTCCTCCAGGAGTCACCTCTTCAGCATGCTGAAAAACAAAACGAATTTCTCCACAAAAATCAGTCCCACGCTCAGCCAATGCTTTTGCTGCACCAAGTAGCATCGCTGGATGGGCATCATGACCACACGCATGCATGACTCCAGGATTGGTTGATTTAAAAAGTAAATCCGTTTCTTCTTCAATCGGCAATGCATCAATATCAGCTCGCAGTAAAATGGTATGCCCCTTATTTTCTGTTTTCGTCCCCTTTAAAAATGCACATACACTCGTCTCTGTTAAACGCTTCACCTCTAAATGTGGAAACGTTACTAGTTGATTATAAATATATCGGGCTGTCTCATGCTCCTGATGTGATAATTCTGGATACATATGCAAATGCCGACGCCATTTAATTACCTGTTGTTTTAAATCAATTGTTTCTACCAATCTAATCACTCCTACTATATGATTTATATTATTAAAATGGTCCATAGTTTATGAGATGTGCAATGACTAATAAGACAATTGCTAAGCATGTCTGTATAAGGAAATAAGGAAATACCCATCTAACCCATTTTGAAAATGGGATACCTGCAATTGCTAATCCTGCTAATAAAACCCCACTCGTTGGAATAACCATATTTGAAATACCATCACCAAATTGGAAAGCCAGTACAGCTGTTTGCCTAGTTACACCAATTAAATCTGCTAAAGGTGTCATAATCGGCATTGTTAACGCTGCTTGTCCACTTCCAGATGGTACTAAGAAATTTAAGCAGAGCTGAAGTAAAAACATCCCTACTGCATTTATTGAAGCTGGTAGAACACTTACGGCATTAGAAACAAAATGCAGAATAGTATCAATTAATCCTCCATTCGTCGTAATCACTAAAATGGTTTGGGCAAATCCAATGATTAGAGCCCCTTCTACCATATCTCGAGCTCCCGTAATAAAACCTTCAGCCATTTTATTCGGTCCAATCTTACATATAATAGACATAATAATACTGCTTAATAAAAAGATTCCGCCAATTTCACTTATATACCATTGGAATTTTATTACCCCTACAATTAATGCAACAAAATTACCTAATAGTACAAATAATGCTAGTAAATGTCGTGTACTTATTTTAAAGTCCAGATCAATCTTTATACTTTCCTCCGGATTAAACTTTCCATAAATCCCTTTCGATGGGTCGCTCTTTATTTTTTTAGCATGTCTATATATAAAAAGGACTGTCAAAATATAAAAAACGGCAAACACGACTATTCGATATGACATCCCTGAATACATCGGAAGCTCGGCAATTGTTTGAGCGACACCAATGTTAAAAGGGTTTGTAATGCCCGATGTAAAGCCCGTTGCTAATGTACCGAGCATAACGATAGCAAAGCCTGTCATTGCATCCATACCGAGTGCCATTGTTAAAGGGATAATGATGGCTATATATACTAGCGTATCCTCTGCAGAGCCAATTAATGTTCCTAAACTAGCAAATATTAATACGAGAATAGGGATTAATACGTACTCCTTTTTCCCAAACTTAGAGGCCATCACTTTAATAAACGAATCAATGGCACCCGTTTTTTGCATGATCCCTAAAGCTCCACCAAATAGAAAGACAAATAAAATGATGGGAGCACCCTCAAGCATCCCCAAATGCACACTATTAAATATTTCTAGGAAGCCAACAGGATTTGAGCTTATGTATTGAAAGGATTCCGGATCAACAACCATTCTCCCATTACTCTCAACTCTTTCATACTGTCCCGCTGGTAAAATATACGTTAATAGCGACATCACTAAAATAATAATAAACATTAATACAAATGCATTAATTCCCTGTATACGTGGTTCAGCTTCTTTTTTTTCTTGATGCAGGTTTACCATAACCGTCTCCCCCTACTATTTATTATTCTTTAAACCGAGACATAGACAACGTAGCAATTAGGCAAGTGATTACACACCATATTTTCCGTCACACGGAAAACTGTTCCGATTAACGGAAACTTTATACACAAGAATAAAAAACAGAATTTAAAATGTCAATATATTTTGATAATTCCAATAAATATATTTCTACTAATAGGACACGTAATTAATAATCATTTCTTTCAAAACAGGAATAATTACGGACTTTTCTACATATAAAAAAGACTGCTCCACCTTTTCGTAGAGCAGTCCATGCATATCAATATTTTATTACCTTATACCATTATTGTATCATAAATTTACAAAAATTACTAGACTATACTTCTTACCGAAGTAGATGTATGATAAATTTCCTGATTCAATCACCATACAAAATCTCCTTGAGATAATGACGTTTGAAGACTTTCGAGTTATTCAAAGGATCAGTGTTCAGCCATTGAAAAGGAATCACAATTACCTACATCCCACCATCTATATAGGTAAGGGTTCATGCCGAGCGAAGATAAAAACTATGGAGAGGAATGTGAGTAGACATTGGAAAATCAACATGAGTGGATGGAAGAAAAGCAGCACCTTAAGCATTGTTTAAATATCATTGATGACAAAATGAAGGAATTACTGCTTCAAGAAAAAGGCTTTAAAGAAAATGCTGTCGCCATCAAGAAAACTTTCTGGAACGATGTCAGAGTCAATTTAGATACTGCTGAGGATGTTGATGAAACATTTTTTGCTATTAAACAACAAGTAGAGCTACTTTCAGATTCAGAACTTGCACAGCAAAGGGCCATTCGAAATGTAAAGGTTTATGAACGTTTACAGCAGTCACCCTATTTTGCACGAATCGATTTTTTACAAAGTGAGCATCCTGAACCTCTAAAAATTTATATAGGTGTTGCCACACTTTTGGATGAGCAAGATGAAAACATCATCATTTATGACTGGCGTGCACCCATTTCCAGTATGTATTATGATTGCACTCCTGGTGAAGCTTCCTACGAAACTACAACGGAGGATATTCACGGTGAGATGCTGCTTAAACGGCAATTTATTATTAAAAATGGTCAGCTACAATCCATGTTTAATACAGGCCTAACCATTGGTGATGACTTATTGCTCGATATCCTTGCACAAAATGCAAACGAACATATTCGCAGTATCGTTGCAACCATTCAAGCGGAACAAAACAAAATTATTCGCCATATCCACTCACGTTACCTCATAGTAGAAGGTGTTGCGGGTAGTGGTAAAACGGCCGTCGCACTCCAACGAGTGGCTTATTTATTATACCGATATCGTAATGAAATGACAGCAGATCAAATTTTACTAATTACGCCTAATCAACTTTTTAATCAATATGTCCATACCGTCCTACCTGATTTAGGTGAAGACAATATGCAACAACTAACGTTTATTGAATATGCTGAAAAACGTTTAGGTCGTCAGTTCCAATTAGAATACCCTTATGAGCAGCTTGAAGATCTATTAACAGAAAAAGATGAAGCTCAATATGTAACAAAATTAAATAGCATTTCATTTAAAGCAAGCCTGACTTACAAACAATTGATCGACCAATATGTAAGCTATTTGTCGAATAAAGGCTTATTATTTAAAAATATTGTTTTTCGTGGAGAACGGATTATTACTGCACAGGAAATTACTGAATTCTTTTATTCTTTCCCATCCTCCATGTCGATACCAAATCGCCTACAATTAGTGAAGGAATGGTTATTACAGCAATTAACGAAAATTGAAAGGGCTGAACGTACGAAGGATTGGGTAGAAGAAGCGACTGAGCTATTAGACAAGGAAGACTACTCCAAGTCTTACAGTGAGCTCTTATATGAGGGACGCTATACAGAAAACTCATTTGATGATTTTGATCATGAACGCAAAAAATTAGCGCGCCAAATTGTAAAAAAACATTTTAAACCTTTACGAAACTCTGTCAATCAATTAAGATTCGTTCATATATTAGGTACCTATCGTCAACTCTTTGATATATCTAATTCTCTCTATCAAGAATTTCAGCAGCTTGTCCCAGACAATTGGGAGGACATTTGCCAAAACACCCTTCCTAATTTAGCAAAACGATTAATTGCTTATGAAGATGCAGCTCCGTTTTTATATTTACAGGATAAAATTGAAGGTCAGCAAACAAATACGACAATTCGCCATGTATTAATTGATGAAGCACAAGATTATTCTCCATTCCAACTAACCGTCTTACAGCAATTATTTCCTAAAGCGCGTATGACAATCTTAGGCGATGGCCATCAAACTATACATCCGCATACCTTTGATAATCCTTCACTGCTCGACCCTCAATTATATGGTGAGCATGCTGAAAAGATGATTTTAACGAAAAGCTATCGTTCGACAAAGCAAATCATTCAGCTCACGGCTAAAATTTTAAATGATGGTAGTGAAGTAGAGGCGTTTAACCGAGATGGTCTAGAACCTTCGATTACAATTTTGCCAAATGAATTGGAGTTAAATAAACATATTATCCAGAGCATCAACACCCTATCTCATAAATTTGAAACGATCGCTGTTATTTGTAAAACTGCAGCGGAATGCTCAGCAGTGTTTGAACAATTAAGCAATCACGTTGATATTCAACTTATTACACACAACACTAAGCAATTTAAAAAGGGTATATTATTACTCCCCGCCTATATGGCAAAGGGGATCGAATTTGACGCGGTCCTGATCTATAATGCATCAGCCGCCAACTATTCACGAGAAACAGAACGTAACTATTTCTATACAGCCTGTACAAGAGCTATGCACGAGTTACACATTTATTCCATCAACAAATTAACGTACTTCCTTCAATGATAGGGAAGTGTTGAATGTACGAAGTGATTTCCATTCAGGGCTACAAAGCTCCAGACGACACCCCTGTATACATTGGAGCTTAGTCCGAATGGAAATGATCCTCGTTAAATATAGAACGTATAGTCTTCTGGAATGACACGTTTTAAAAATTTCTTCGTCCGTTCCTCTTTCGGGCTAACAAAAATATCATGAGGGCTACCTTCCTCTACGACAACTCCTCCATCCATGAAGATAACACGGTTTGCTACGTCTTTTGCAAAACCCATTTCATGCGTCACCACAAGCATTGTTGTCCCCTCAGCAGCAATATTTTTCATGACCTGTAGTACCTCGCCTACTAGTTCGGGGTCAAGTGCAGACGTTGGCTCATCGAATAAAATAATATCTGGATTCAACGCTACCGCCCTTGCAATCCCTACCCGTTGTTGCTGACCTCCCGATAACTGACTTGGATATGCGTCATATTTTTCAGATAAGCCTACTTTATCAAGAGCCCTTTTGCCAATTTCTACTGCCTCTGTCTTAGGAACTTTTCGTCCAATAATTAGCCCTTCTGTGACATTTTCTAATGCCGTTTTATTCGTGAAAAGATTATAGTTTTGGAAGACAAATGCCACACGCTGGCGAATTGCATGTACGTCTTTTTTCTTTACATGTTGAAAATCCACTTCAATATCTCCAAATGTCGCATGTCCTTGATCCGCTTTTTCTAAAAAATTGATACAGCGTAATAATGTTGTTTTTCCTGAGCCACTAGGACCTAGAATAACGACTACATCACCTTGATCGATAGCTAAATCTACACCCTTTAAAATTTCATTTTCACCAAATGATTTATGAATATTTTTAATTTCTAACATGCTCATTCACCCCTTAGGCATTGGCCGCTTTGTATTTGCTTAAATATTTTTCATAACGCTTGAACAAGTATTCGACTGTGCTACATAAAATTAAATACACAATAAAGATATCAAGATAGGCTTCCACATAATTGTAGCCGACATTTGCAGCTACCTTTGCCTTCAATGTAATTTCAGGTAGAGACATTGCGTACCCTAAGGAAGTTGCTTTAATCAAATTGACTGTCGCTGTACAAATATTCGGTAGCGCAACAACTAATGCTTGTGGAATAATGATTCGGGTATACGCTTGGAATGTTGTCAAACCTACTGAGTATGCTGCCTCCAATTGTCCCTTTTCAATGGTACTTAACGCCGAACGAAATACCTCTATTAATATAGCTGTTGAACTGAATGCAAACACAATAAATGCATACCATATTGGATTGATTTTATATATATCATATGGAATTTGATATTTTTCAAAAATAATTTTTAACATAAGCGGAATACTACTATAAATAATGAAAATTTGTATAATAATTGGTGTTCCTCGCACAAAGGATACGTAGATCTTTGCTAAATGATGTACAACTGGAATTTTGTTAATCCTCGTTAACGCCAGTAAAAATCCTAGTGGCAGCGCAATGAACAGAGCAACAACTGTGACAAGGAGTGCGATGGGAACACCTGATAGTGCAATGAAAAATGTTTCAAGTAAAAATTGATAATTCATGGTTACGCCTCCTTACGTTGTTTCTAAGGTCTTTTTACCCCTGCCAAATATCTTTTCTAATATAGTAAATATCTTTTCAATAATAATAGATAATACCCAATAAATAATAGCCAAGGCGATATAAATCTCTAAGGCATGAGCATTAATATTACTAGCTATAATTAAATTGGCCTTCCCTACAATATCAATTAATCCGATCGTATAGGCCAAGGCACCTTCCTGTAATAAAGCAATCATGCCATTTCCAAAGTTGGGTAATGCAACGACAAGTGCCTGGGGGAAAATAATTCTTCGGTAGGCTTGTATGGGCGTTAACCCTACACTAACAGCCGCTTCAAACTGCCCTTTCGGAATGGCTAAATAAGCCGATCGCATCACCTCTGACATAATTGCTGCAAATTGTAATGTGAATGTTACTACCACGAAAATAGCCGTTTCAATGGAATGGAGATTGAGACCAAAGTTTTCAGCTAATGCGGGTACACCATAATAGACAAGAAATAATAAAACAATAGATGGTGTACATCGCATAATCGTCGTATACAGGTTCGCTAATTTTCTTAATAGCTTGACCGAAGAGAGCTTAGCTGCCGCTAGTAATAAGCCAAATATTGTGCCTAAGACGATAGAGGACCCTGCAACTAAAAACGTGATTTTTAAAAACGGTAATAAGACGGGGATCGCGCTCCAAATATAGGTCGCGTCAAAATATTTATCCATTTCCTCACCAACTTTTGTTTTATGAATAAAGACTGCTGAGCGTGCCAGCCTCAACAGTCCTAATAATGGTCAATATGCTTTAAATTAACGATTAACAGTTTCTAACACTTCAAATAAATCACGGCCATAGAATTTCGTGCTCAATTCGTTTGTTTTCTTCTGTTCTTTAATTTGAGCGATGGCTTTATCGTAAGCATCCGCAAATTCTTGTTCTTTTTTATTGAAAAGAGGCCATGTTTTAATCACAGAAAATTCATTATAGACTACTTCATCTTTTAAGTTATTATAGGGTCCATCTTCTGCAAGTACTTGCTGTTTAAATGGTCCTTCAATCATAACGCCACCATCGACGCGCCCTTCATTTACCCACTGCACAACGTCAACTGTAAATGCGTCACCCGCTTGAAGCTTTACTTTATTGTCAGGGTTGGCCGTATTATATTCATCAATAATTGTGTATTGCGCATTATTAGCTGCAATAGGTGCCAACGAATAGCCCTTTTTCGCAAAATCAGCTAATGTCTTTATCCCTTCATCTTCTTTACGTAATACTAGGCCTGCACTACTTAATCCTAAAAATTCCTTTGGGAAAATAAATTTCTCTGTCCGTTCCTGTGTAAAGAATGCGTTTTTCACCCCAACCTGATATTTCCCTTGCTCTACACCAATTAATAAATCATCACTTGTCGTTCCTACATATTCAAATTGATAGTCTGGTAATAATTCATCTACTAATTTCATTACCTCTACGTCATAACCTGTTGGATTTCCATTATCATCTATATAACTAATAGGCTTTGAGGCCTGATCATAGGCAACTTTGATTGTACGAACTTCGCCACCATCATCTGAATTCTTATCAGCTGACTTTCCAGAATTACAGCCCGCTAAAAGTGCGACAGAAGCCAATCCAATCGCAGCTAATTGAAATATCTTATTCTTCTTCATGTAACATTTCTCCTTATTATCCACATTATTATTGATGGTCATTTAATTTCTGCTGTTCGATAGCAGCCGTAGCTAATTTAATTATGGTCATATCATCCATTGGTGGGTTATGAAGCCCCGCACGTACGTTTCGATAATAGCGCTGTAGCGGATTTGACAATTGTAAGCTTTTCGCCCCGACTACACGCATCGCCTTATCAACAATGTCAATTGCGATATTCGTTACGGTATGTTTAGCAACAGCCATTTCATTTGTTAAAATGGCGCGTCTTGCTGGATTATCGTATGCCTCAGCTACCCCATATAAGACAAAGCGTGCTTGATGAAGCTTTAACTCGATGTCTCCTAAAAGCTGTTGAACATTTGGTAATGTACTGATCGGGGCATTCAAGCTATTAGGTTGATGATGATTAGCGAAATGTACCGCATAGTCACGGGCAGCTTGTGCAATTCCTAGGTATGTGGCCGGGATATGGAGAATCCAGCCATTTATTTTACCGCCACTAGGATGGTTTGGTAATTCGACTAAGTGATCTTTAGCCACAACGACATCATTTAATACGAGATCATGGCTGCTAGTACCTCGCATGGCAGACATTTCCCAGTTTTCCTCAATGGATAATCCTATTGAATCTTTATGGATGAGGAAGAACCCAATTTGTTGCTTCTCTTCAATCCAAGCCGAAGTGAGGAAATAATCTAATACTGGGGAAGCTGTAGTAAAGATTTTGCGTCCATTTATGCGCCATCCGTCTTTTATAGAAACAGCATTTGTTCCTGGTCTCCCCCCACGTGTTGGGCTCCCAGTTGCTGCTTCACTTACAGCCCTATTAATCATGGCACCTTTCTTTATTTCCTCTGCAAATGCCGTTAATAAATCCTCCGTCCATAATTTTGTGGCATATATTTCGCCCACAACGCCTAATGTCCATCCGAGGGAGAGCGAGGCATTCTCGTCATAGCTTGCTAATGTTTCTTGTATAAGCACCATGTCATAGACTGATAGGCCCTCTCCTCCATATTGTTTCGGTAAAGTAAGTTGCGGATAACCAATTTGCTGGAGTAGTCGATGTGCTTCAAACGGGAAACGAGATTGTTCATCTACCTCAGCTGCCTCGGCCTTTATAGGATTTGAGATGGCTTCTAACTTATCTAACCAAAATCGCTGTTGCTCCGTTTTAACAAATAAATTCTTCAAAAAATCTCCTTCTTCCCAATATATATAAATCTTATATATTTACTAAGGATTAATGATAAAAAAAATCCCGCGCTACAAATTTGTAGTGAGATAACATGTGGTACTGAATTTTCTGATTCGTTGACATTTATATTACTTATCACCTTTAAAAATGTCAATGGGTGAAATTCAAGTTTTTTTGTCTGTTTAATATGGTTTAGACCTATTCGAATTTTTATGCACCAAGCTTTGTTTACAACATATGCTAAGACTATGAGAGAGGTGTATATATGACTAATAACATAAATTCTCCGCAAGGTGCGGGCATCGCATCCCATTTAGCACCACAGGTTATTCAAACTAAATTTGGAGATATTAATGGGGATGGCTTCTTTGAAACTATTTTTTTAATGGGGACTCAAAAGCCTGGTAGCCCTTTATGGGAAAACATAACCTTAACCATTTTTTATGGGCAAACAGGGCGAATCGAACAAATCCCACTAAAAGAAAATGTGGGCTATCACCCAACCATTTTTCTAGGAGATTTTACTGGTAATCATATTGAGGATATCATGGTTATTTCTGATACAGGAGGTAGCGGAGGAATTATTAACGGGGAAATATTCTCCTCTACGAATAATCAGGTGCATTCCATTTTTGACACAGAATCATTTAATACTAAGCTCCAATATACTGTCAATTATGCCAACAACTATAAGGCAGTTGTTCAAAGTAAGGCTCCTGCAAAAAAATATATACTTGATTTACAATATAAAGGCCCGGAATATTTAGCAGAAATCTATCATCCAGATGGGACATTAAAGCAACCGATTGAAGGCTGGGTTGACCCAATTAGCGGATTATATCCTGTTGATTATGATCGGGATGGGACCTATGAAATTTTAGCGTATCAAGAGATTGCAGGTAGGTACCATGCTGATGGCTTAGGATATGTGGAAAATATATTAAAATGGAATGGCCACGAATTTGTAGTAGATCGACAAACGGTTAGTATTTTCGGAGAAGATTTATCATAGAGAACTAACTCATATTTATATAAGAAGATATTAAACAGGAATCTGCTTATTTTTGCCTACTTCACGACAAAAATAAGCAGATTCATTCATTTATTATTATTTTTCAACTAATGCAAAGTAGTTGCTTTCTGGATCAGCAAAATTAAAAACTCTACCCATTGGCATCATGACTAAATCGCCCACTTTAATGCCCTTTGCCTGAAAATCCTGATACATTTCTTCAATTTGGTCAGCGTAAAACATAATAGAGGGTGTTCCTAAATTTAATTCTGGCTGCATTTTAGCAATGATTTCTTTATTGTGTAGCACAAAGGATGTTTGAGCTTCCTTCGACGGTGCAATTTCAATCCAACGCATTCCCGCCTCTTCCTGCTCGTTTTTAATAATAAACCCTACTTTTTCTGTCCAAAATTTCACTGCAGCATCTTGGTCGTTAACATATAACATGACTTGTCCAATTTGATGAATCATGACTCTATCCCCTCCTCTTTTATGAATTTAGTATACAACAAATCAAAGCATTATATAGCTTCTAACAAATCTGTTTAGCGAAATTTCTAAAAATTGATAATAATATCTATTAGGGCTTACCTTTTACTTTATTTCTGTTAGAATGAGAATTATTTACCTTATAGGGAAAAGTATAGAATAAAAAATGTTATGTGAGGATAATACAAGTGAAACAACTAAGTGTCAGAAAAAAGCTTATTTTTTCGTTTTTAGCAATGCTTCTCATTCCAACACTGTTAATTGGAATAGTGTCGTACCAAAGCGCTGAAAAGCAAATTTCAGAAGAACAGCAAGCTAGTGCAACTGAAAGCGTGCGCATACTCAATACAAATATTACGAACACGATTGAACCAAAATTGAAAGATGTGGAATATTTCTCAAAAAAGTTTAATCAATCTTATTTGCAGGAAAATAAAATTCCTGAGCTTAAATCCCTTCTACAGGAATATGTGAATATGCACCCTGAAGTTGACCTTATTTATATTGGTACTGCTGATGGGAAACTACTGGATGAACCTGTTCAAGTGTATGCGGATGACTTTGACCCTCGTACAAGACCTTGGTATAAGCAGGCTTTAGAAAATAATGGCCAAGTCTCAATTACCGCACCTTATGTTTCAAAATCTACAGACGATATTGTCATTACCATCACTCAAGCTCTACCAGATGGTTCAGGTGTAATAGGAATAGATTTAAATATCTCTACATTAAGCGACATTACGAATGAAATACGCATCGGCGAAACAGGCTATGCCTCTCTTTTAGATAACAATAAAATCTATATTGCTCAGCCTGATACGGAAAGTGGTACTGAGGCAACAGAAAACTATATCGCGAAAGTTTATGAACAAGAAAGCGGGACGATTATTGAAAGAGATCGTCATTTACAGTTTGTTACTAATGAGCTTACAGGTTGGAAGGTTATTGGTACAATGTTTACCGCAGAAGCAGCAAAAGCAGCTGCCTCCACATTAAATATCAACTTAATAATCATTGTTGTCTCAATTGTAGTTGGTGTGATTTTCATGCTCTTTATGATTAAATCTGTTGTTAATCCAATCAATAAGCTGAAACATAGCGCCTTAAAAATTAGTGAAGGCGATTTAACTGAGTTTATAGATATTCATTCTAAGGATGAAATTGGACAACTTGGTGAAGCCTTTATCTCTATGAAGGTGAGCTTAAAAAAACTGATTCGCAACGTGGACCAAAGCTCGCAGCATGTACAAACATCTGCTCAAGATTTATCTGCAAATGCTGAGCAAAATATTGCTGCCTCTGAGCAGGTTGCTGACGCCGTAAAACAGATGGCTATCAGTACAGAGAAACAAACTACTGCTATTGACCAAAATGCGATTTCCGTGGAGGAAATTGCTAAAGGGGTTGTGGAAGTTGCAGATAGTTCTATGCAGGTATCTGATCTTTCTAGCCACGCTATCCAATTGGCAGAGGAAGGCGGTCAAGCTGTCGAACAAACCGTTAGGCAGATGAATTCGATTCATGAGTCTGTTACACAATCAGATACAATGATTAAGACACTTTATGATCGCACAAAAGAAATTGGCTCCATTTTGGAAATGATTAGTGCGATTTCAGACCAAACAAATTTACTTGCCCTGAATGCTGCTATAGAGGCAGCAAGAGCAGGAGAGCATGGAAAAGGCTTTGCCGTAGTGGCTGACGAAGTTCGAAAGTTAGCAGAGCAATCACATCACTCAGCAGAACAAATTTCTGCACTCATTACAACTATTCAACAAGATACCGCTAAATCTGTACAAACAATGGTAAAAGCATCTTCAGATGTCCAAGAAGGCTTACAACTAACGGAGGAAACGAATAAAAAATTTGCGAATATTATTGCAAGCCTTCGAAACATCGCACCAAAAATGGAGGATATTTCGGCTTCCGCTCAAGAAATGTCAGCAGTCGTGGAGGAAGTCTCTGCTACAGCCATTGAACTATCAGACCATGCTAAATTAAATGCAGCAGCTACAGAGGAAGTTGCAGCTTCAACTGAACAAACTTTATCCTCGATGCAGGACATAGCTTCTGCTGCTAAAACGTTACTTGATATGGCTGATGAATTACAGGGTCATGTAAATCGTTTTCACTATTAAGGTACCTCATTTAAAAATCTGGGTTCAGCACTTCTTGAGCCCAGATTTTTCTTTTGTCTAATACTACAAAATAGGACATTTTTCTTTAAATATCCCCAAAACATAACTTTATTTTCCAGATTTTTCAGAAAATTATGTTGATTATTCTCCATTTTCCTCTTAGAATCAGATTACAACATGAAAGACTAATTCCATGTACAACCATCATTAGCCTTCGTTGTCCCATGATCTACAAACTAATCATGACTTATTAAGGAGGAATACCCTATGAAACAACTTAGCTTAAGAAAGAAACTCATCTTTGCATTTTTAGTCATCCTTCTCGTTCCTGCACTTATGATCGGCTATACCTCCTTTAAAAGTACTAAAAGTCAAATTTTAAATGAGCAACAAGCAAGTGCTATGGAAAGTGTCAGAATGCTTAATACCAATATTACAAATATGATTGCGCCTAAAGTACATGATATTGAATATTTTGCAAAAAAGTTAAATCTATCTCATTTACAGCCAGAGAATCGTCAGGAATTGAATAATCTTTTCCAAGAATATGTTCATACACATCCGGAGGTAGAATTGCTATATATAGGTACTGCAGATGGTGGCATGATTGATGCACCTGTCCATGAGTATGCTAGTGATTATGATCCGCGTGTTCGACCTTGGTATACGGAAGCGATTGAAAACAAGGGACATGCATCGATTACTTCTCCTTATCTATCAAAATCTACAAATAATATCGTAGTGACCGTTATGCAAGCTCTCCCTGATGATTCAGGTGTTATTGCCTTAGATTTAAATATCTCTGTTCTAAGTGCACTAACAGATGATACACGTATTGGGAAAACTGGCTTTGCGGCCATACTGGACAGTAATCAGCTATATGTAGCACAAAGGGATAAAGAAAGCGGAACCGAAGCTACAGAAAAATATATATCCAAGGTTTATGAACAACAGGAAGGCATCATTATTGAAAAAAGCCGTCATTTACGCTTTGAGACAAACGAACTGACAGGATGGAAGGTTATCGGAACAATGTTTACCGTAGAGGCTACAGATGCTGCCTCCGCAACCTTTAATATCACCTTACTAATCATTGCAGTTTCCATCATTGTTGGCATTATTTTTATGCTTGCTATGATTAAATCCATTGTTAGCCCTATTAAGCGATTACAGCAGAGCGCACTTAAAATAAGTGATGGGGATTTAACGGAATATATTGATATTCATACGAAGGATGAAATTGGACAGCTTGGTGAGGCATTTGTCTCCATGAAAGTAAACTTAAAAAAGCTCATTCGCAATGTTGATCAAAGCTCTCAGCATGTTCAAACTGCTGCACAAGGTCTTTCAGCAAATGCTGAGCAGAATATCGCTGCTTCTGAACAAGTGACAGAGGCAATGCAGCAAGTAGCTATTAGTACAGAAAAACAAACAACAGGAATCGA
This sequence comes from Lysinibacillus fusiformis, assembly GCF_003049525.1. Classification (GTDB taxonomy): domain Bacteria; phylum Bacillota; class Bacilli; order Bacillales_A; family Planococcaceae; genus Lysinibacillus; species Lysinibacillus fusiformis. Next base: position 41,876 of record NZ_PYWL01000017.1, read on the forward strand.
TCAAAATGCTATTTCCATAGAGGAAATTGCAAAAGGAGTTGTAGAGGTAGCAGATAGTGCACTACAAGTCTCTGATTTATCCAGTCAGGTTATCCATTTAGCAGTGGAGGGTGGACAATCTGTCGAACAATCGGTGAATCAAATGGTATCCATCCATGAATCTGTAGCACAGTCTGATAGCATGATTAAATCACTATTCGATCGTACAAAAGAAATAGGCTCCATCATCGAAATTATTAGTAACATTTCAGACCAAACAAATCTTCTTGCTTTGAATGCAGCGATTGAAGCAGCACGAGCTGGCGAAAATGGCAAAGGCTTTGCAGTTGTGGCAGATGAAGTACGTAAATTGGCAGAACAATCTCATCAGTCAGCAGAGCAAATTGCCTTGCTAATTACAGGCATTCAACAAGATACGGCTAAATCTGTTCAAACCATGATGAAGGCTTCTGCAGATGTCCAAGAGGGCTTACAGCTGTCTGAGGACACAAAGAAGAAATTTATAAGTATTATTGAGAGCTTACGAAACATTGCTCCTAAAATGGAGGATATATCTGCTTCTGCTCAGGAAATGTCTGCTGTAGTGGAAGAGGTTTCGGCAACGGCCATTGAACTGTCGGATCATGCTAAACTCAATGCAGCAGCATCTGAAGAAGTAGCCGCTTCAACTGAACAAACATTGTCCTCGATGCAGGAAATCGCATCATCTTCTAAAGCATTACTCGATATGGCGGATGAATTACAGGGCTATGTCAATCGTTTTCATTACTAAAAATAAAGCACGGTGAATGATCACCGTGCTTTGAATTGTATTAATTATTCATTTACCTCATGGCTAAACTGCCACTCTACACCAAATTTATCTGTAAGGGAGCCGTAACATTTGCTCCAAAAAGTTTCTTGAAGCTCCATAACAACTTTCCCACCATCTTTAAGCTTATCAAATGCTTTTCGCATCTTCTCTTCATCATCAGAAACAACTGCTAATGTAACATTGTTTCCAACCGCATATGGTGAGCCTGGAAATGTATCTGAGAACATAATTCTACTACCGAATACGGAAAGTCGTGTATGCATTACAAGATCTTTTGCTTCCTCTGGTAATGGATAATCAGGGTTTTGTGGTGAATCCCCAAATGTCATAATTTCAGCCTTGTCCGTACTAAAAGCATCTTCGTAAAACGCTACAGCTTCTCGACAATTCCCGTTAAAAATTAAATATACCTCTACCGCCATTTCCAACACTCCCTTGACATTTTTTGAAACAATTATATTGTACATGGATTATAAATCATAACACAAACTAAAAGATAAATAATTCATCTATATCATAAGAAATATAGCCTTATCTTCAAATTTTTTATTTATTTTAGCAAAAGCTTTGACATTTCCTCAAAAATCATGTAAATTACCAAATGGCGAACAATTTAAAATAAATCTTTAAAAATATTCGTATTTTAGGAGTGTATATAATGGATAACGTATTTGACTATGAAGATATTCAACTAATTCCCGCAAAATGCATCGTAGAAAGCCGTTCAGAATGTGATACTTCCGTTACTTTAGGAGGGCATACTTTTAAACTTCCTGTAGTACCTGCTAATATGCAAACAATTATTGATGAAACTCTTGCTAAGAAGCTTGCTGAAAACGGTTACTTTTATATCATGCACCGCTTCCAACCAGAAGCACGTATCAACTTTATTCAAGATATGCATGGCAGTGGTCTAATTGCTTCTATTAGCGTTGGTGTAAAAGAAGAAGAATATGCGTTTATTGAAGAATTAGCAGCTACAAATGTAGTACCTGATTTCATTACAATTGATATTGCACATGGCCATTCTAATGCTGTTATTCGTATGATTCAGCATATTAAAAAACACTTACCAAATAGCTTTGTTATTGCTGGTAACGTGGGAACACCAGAAGCTGTACGTGAGCTTGAAAACGCTGGGGCAGATGCGACAAAAGTTGGAATTGGACCAGGTAAAGTTTGTATTACTAAAATTAAAACAGGCTTTGGTACAGGTGGCTGGCAGTTAGCTGCACTTCGCTGGTGTGCAAAAGCTGCTACAAAGCCAATTATTGCTGATGGTGGTATTCGTACACACGGTGATATTGCTAAGTCTGTACGTTTTGGCGCTTCAATGGTGATGATCGGTTCTTTATTCGCGGGTCACGAAGAGTCACCTGGTCAAACAATCGAAGTCGAGGGTAAAAAGGTAAAAGAATACTTCGGCTCTGCTTCAGAATTCCAAAAAGGCGAACGTAAAAACGTCGAAGGAAAGAAAATGTATGTTGAGCATAAAGGAAGCATTAAAGATACATTAATTGAAATGCAGCAAGACTTACAATCTTCTATTTCTTATGCAGGCGGCACAAAGTTAGAAGCTATTCGAAATGTTGATTATGTAATCGTGAAAAACTCTATCTTCAATGGCGATAAAGTGTACTAATACGTTACAACCCCACTTCAGGACAGAACAATCTGAAGTGGGTTTTTTTAGATCATTTCATTATCCCCATTTCTTTATAAACACCGTGCCTACAATACAAAACAAAATACTCTATTTATTATCAGAATTTTCTATTTTATTAGATAATTTTATATTATACTATAACTATACTGTATTACTTTAGAGGAACGGAGGTCTTTTCTATGATTAAATCAGTGCGTAATAAGTTGGTCGCTTTAGCCATTATTGTTATTCTCATATCTACAGTGCTGGTTGGAACAGTGAATTATTTTGTAGCAAAAGGCGAGATGGATCAGGTAGGTAGACAAAGTCTTAAGAATGGCACACTAGGCATACTTGAATTAATTGCACAATTAGATGGACAGGTTCAAAATGGAAAATTAACATTAGAAGAAGCACAGGAAAGTGCCAGAACACAGATTGTTGGTAATAAAATTGAAGATCAAAAGCGATCTATCGATAACCCTGTAAAATACGGTGATAATTTTTATTTCTATGCCTTTAAGGATAATGGTATGGTTGAAACACACCCCTCTCTTGAAGGTCAAAATATATCCGACTTACAAACGAGTGATGGACGCTATTTTGTAAAGGAAATGATTGAAACGGCACAAGCAGGTGGCGGATATGTGCGGTATGACTGGGCACTACCCTCCAATCCAGATATTATTGCTCCAAAAATTACTTATGTTGAAATGGACAAGCATTGGGGATGGATCATCGCGGCTGGTACATATGAAATGGATTTTAATGCAGGCACTAAAAATGTTTTATATTACACATTTGGTACAACCATCCTAGCTACTATAATTGGTGTCATGCTTTTTTGGTTCTTCTCTGGACAGATGACCGCCTACATACGAAAAATTATGGTGATCACATCGGATATTGCGCAAGGTAAGCTCACAGGAGAGGACATTCCCGTTACGACAAAGGATGAACTTGGCACACTAGCGAAGAATGTCAATAATATGAAGCAAAGCTTGCATGAGATGGTCAACAATACAAAGGACAGTGCCTCCCAAATGAGAGTTTCTTCAGAAATGCTTAGTGCGATTACAGAGGAAACGACCGCCTCAGCTGATGAAATCCATCAAGCTATCAACGACATTTCTAAAGGGGCTGTTGTGCAAGCAGAGGAGGCAGAAATGGCTAGTAGTAAAGTGGAAACACTATCATCTCTGATTTCCAATGCTACAAGTAAATATAATGACATTACCGAAAATATGAATACTATTAATCAATCACAAGAAAATGGTAGACAAAAAGTAGATCTATTACTGCAAAATTCTCATGAATTCACGCAAGTAATCGAAGAGTTAAGAACTAATTTTTCAAGTTTAACAAGCCAGATGAAAGAAATTCATCAAGTAGTACAAACAATAACTTCCATTTCAGAGCAAACAAATTTATTAGCGCTAAATGCAAGTATCGAAGCAGCTCGTGCAGGTGAACACGGTAAAGGATTTGCTGTAGTAGCAGAAGAAGTACGAAATTTATCAGAGGATACAAATGAAGCTACTAATCGTGTCAAAAATCTATTACAGCGCATTGAGATTGATACGGTCAATTCAGATACAAAAATGATACACACTCTTCAGCTTTCACAAAGTCAGGCAATGTCGATTACAGAAGTAAAAGGAGCTTTTACTTTCCTAGCCGATTCTATTCAGGACATAACCGAGCACCTTGTTTCTCTTAATGAGGGTATGAGTGAAATGGCAGAAAACCGTGTAGTGGTCATTCATGCTATTAACGAAATAGCAAGCGTGGCCACAGAATCTGCTGCTGCAACAGAACAAATTAATGCATCCATTGATGAACAAAGGTCAGCCGTTACGTCTATCATGCACTCCTCACAGGAGCTCCATACAGAGGCCGAGCGCATGTATGAATTAGTAGAACGCTTTACATGACATGTGACATCCTATAAAAAAGAATGCTACGAATTGGTCGTAGCATTCTTCTTTTCATTATAGTTTGTTAATAACTGCGTGGATTGTTTCCTTTAGTTCTGCATCATAGCTAGAAAGATCAACAAGGTTTCCTACACGCTCACGTAATACTGGGCGTTCAATTACTAGCTTCTCATCAAGTACTTGAACAAGTAGTTCGATAATAAGACGATCACGAACAACTAACGCTTCTTCTAAACGCTCTGGTGTAATTTTCGCATCTGTTTTTGCTGATTTTGCCATTTCAAAAACCCCTTTTAAATTTTATATTCATGCACATCTATTTTAGCATACCACTAAATTATTTTAAAAACTTTCTTTCGCAAAAAATACCAAAACTTTACAATTACTAAAAGAAAGATTTACGACAATTTGTTATATTCATATCATAATACACTCGTATTTTGCCATATGATAAATATGTTTAGGCTCACTATACAAATACGATTGGAGGAGTTATATGAATCAAAAAAATTCAACCTATATACAGCTCATTAAAGCTGTACCAAAGTCTTTGCAACTTTTTCTGAATGTTTGCCTAGTCCTCTTAGCACTCATACTAGCGTTTTTACTCTTTAAGGAGCTAATAGAATTTCTTAAAATATTGCTCTTCTCTAAGGAAGGTGGCGATTACAAGCTATTCCTTGCCAACATCCTTATATTTTTCTTGTACTTTGAGTTCATTACGATGATTATTAAATATTTTAAAGAGGATTATCATTTTCCGCTTCGATACTTTATATATATAGGTATCACAGCTATGATTCGATTAATTATCGTTGAGCACGATCATCCTCTTAATACGTTAATTTATTCAGTTATTATTCTCATACTCATCATTAGTTACTTTATTATTAATATTACACCACTTGAAAGACCGACACGATCATCTCTATTTATGAAAAAGGAACATTAGCCCAGCACAACTATTCTAAAACGCCGTCGTACATTTTGGTTTTTCAAATACAAAGAAAAATTGCTGTAAAGCCTGTAGATATTGCTCCTGACTGATTTTTATTTGCTGCAGCATATACAGTTCTTGGACCGTTATGACTCCCATTACCAGTGAGGAAAGCTCAGCCACATCTACAACTACTTCCACATCATAGTGACCACTTTCAATAATGTTCATCGTGCCTTCAACCACCTCGATAATGAGTTGCTGATTATTTTCAGCAAGTAATGAGTCCGAAACTGTTAATTTAAATGTCAGTGTTACACCATTAAAATGGTGTGCCGTTAACTCTTCAAAAAAACCTTTTACATTAATAATGCGGTACATCAGTCCAACCCCTGACACGGCATTTTCATGGTAAACACTAGGAATTAAATGATTTGTACCATTTCTGACATCGCCTAAAAAGAAATGAACATTGTCTTCTTGTGTATTCCACTCAATGCGGTTTACTTGATCTGCCTGACTGTTTAAAAATGTACTCAGCTCTAACAATGCCTGCGGTGTCTCATATATCCATTCTTTAATGACTAAATTATTCAACATAAAATTACTCTCACCTTGCTTTTCAAATGAAAAAACGATATAGCCTTGTACGGTATCATCCTCTTTCATCGCAATCACATAGTTTTCGTCGTTTTTAAAAATAAAGGAAAGCTCTGATTTTGTTTTGAGAAACATTCCATGCTTTTGAGACGCTACCCTGTTATAACAATCTGTTAGCTGCTGTTGATCTTGCACTGTTAAATATGAAAGGTGCTTCTTCGTTGGGCCTTTAGGAAAGCTTAAGGGCTCTACTAAATATTGATACATTCTCGGTCCATATCCAAACCCCATTTTTTTATAAAAATCTGGCCTAAACGGATACAAAGCGACAAAGTGAATATCCTTTGCTAAAAAAAAGTGAAAGAATTGATGGATTAACTCCTTCGCAACTTTTTCCTTTTTATGTAGTAAATCAACTGCAACAAGCCCTACTCCGCCAATCGGTATCATTTTAGAGAAAAGGTTCATTTGAAAATCATGTAATCGCATGCCGCCAATTAGTTTGTCATCATCCCAAAGTCCAAAATAATTTAGGGATTCATCATGATTCTGATTATCCATAAAAAGATTTTTTAACTGCTCTTTTGTTGTCTGAGCTCCGTTCATTCTTCCAGGGTAGGCTCCTACAACGATACTCGCAAAAGTTAAAAAATCTTGCTCTTTTACTAATCTCTCTACCACTCTCATTGTTTCCCCTCCATTTTCAAAGTATGATATGACGTTCATATTCATTTTCCACCCATAATAACATATATTACCACGTCATATAAATGAACAATGAACATGATTAAAGGAGGAATAAAGAAATGACTTTAATTGATGCGTATATCGATGAAGTATCTAAAAAACTACATAAAAATAAACGTGAAAACATAAAGCTTGAGCTAAAAGCTACTATTGAAGATATGTTGCCAGAGCCATATTCAGAAGCAGATATAATGGAAGTGCTAAAAAAGCTTGGTAGCCCTGCAAAAGTGGCAGCAAGCTATCAAGATACGCCACGTTATTTAATTGGTCCAAACGTGTTTGATCTATACACTAGAACCATTAAACTCGTATTTCCTTGGGCAATTTTTATAACGATCATTGTTCAAGTAATTCAGAGAATTTTCCTCTATTCAGGAGAAGAAGCCTTGCTCTCCACTATCATTTCAGCATTCTCCATGACGATTGTGGCCATTATTTCTGTATCATTTCATGTTTTGTTTTGGATCACCATTTTTTTCATCGTCATCGAACGCTCTAATACGGATAAAATTCAAATATTGCCTTTCCTGAATGACCCTAAGGAGTGGACACCTGAAAGTTTAAACATTAAAAACATTCCTAAAGACAAACTCATCACTTTAAGTGATATAATTTTTAGCTTTGTAGGGATTATTATTTTTACCTTTGTTTATTGGAATGCCAATCGTCTTTTAGGTATATATACAACAAATGGGAATGGTAGCTTAAAGTTTGTTATGCCAATCTTTAATCAAAATATTTTACAATCCTATGCTCTTTTCTTTATGCTCTGTGTCATTCTTAGTCTTACTTTAACATTTTTAAAATGGCGTACGGGGCAATGGACCATGACGATTGCTATCATCAATGCATTGCTTCAAAGTGCGGGAACTATTGTATTTATTGTCATCGCTGTTCATCAAGATTTTATCCATAGTGCCTCCATTCCGTACATTGCCGCAATCGTAGAAAGCAACACAGCAAAGGTCTCCTCTATTATAGATAAGATCCTACTTGCCAGTATGTGCATTGCTGTTTTAGCCAATGCATTTGATATATATCAAGGATTTAGAAAAGCTAAAATACCAGCCTCTAAAAGTGATAAATTGAAAATTTATGATTGAAAGCTCTTCTTTCAAATCGCGAAAATACCTTTCTCCTCTAATGTTTTGTATAATAATAAAGTTGGAAGTAATTTATATACACGAATAATAATCTGCACAATTCAATTAGAGTAAGGGGAAATAACTATGACCATTCTTCTAGTAGATGACAATCAAGTCAATTTATTTGTCATTGAAAAAATACTGAAAAATGCAGGTTATGAGCACTGTGTTTCTCTTTCATCTGCTAATGAGCTATTTGATTATTTACAATTAAATGAACCAAATCCAACAGGAAGCTCAGTTGATTTAATTTTATTGGATATTATGATGCCTGAAGTAGATGGTATAGAGGCCTGCAAACGTATTAAACAAATTGAAAGATTGAGAGATATTCAAATTATCTTTGTTACAGCGCTCGAAGATAAAAACAAACTCGCAGAAGCATTAGATATCGGGGGCGTAGATTATATTACAAAACCGATTAATAAAACGGAATTGCTTGCTAGAATACGAGTTGCCCTACGTTTAAAAGCTGAATTAGATTGGCACACTCAACATGAAAAAAAAATACAATACGAATTGGATTTAGCTACTCATGTGCAAAGAAGCCTGCTTAGTCCACCGTTAAATGAAAAGGATATTCGTCTAGAAGTCTCTTACCTACCATCCTCTAACTTGGCAGGTGATATGTACTATTGGCATAAAATAGATGATCATCGTTATGCCATTATTTTATTGGACATGATGGGCCATGGTATATCTGCAGCGCTAGTTTGTATGTTTATCTCCTCGGTTTTAAGAGAGGCTGTTAAACAATTAAACGACCCTGAACTTGTTATTAAAGAACTGAATCGTTATATGACCCTGTTGCAAGATGGCAAGGATGAAAATCTTTATTATTTCACAGCGATTTATTTAGTGATTGATACGAAACAAAAAACAATCGAATACATAAATGCTGGTCATCCTGCGGGGTACGCATTAATTGATGAGGAAACTTGTGTTCCATTAAATCAAGGTAGCTGTGCAGTCGGCTTTTTCGATGAAATTAATGTCAAAAAACAATATATACAATACGAAAAAAATGTACAAATTGTTATGTTTACAGATGGTGTCTTAGAGGCAATGGGACCTTGTGAAATAGAATCAGAAAAGCATTTGCAAACGCTAACATCCTCTAAATGGGACTATGCTCAACCCCTCATCGACAACCTATTACCTAAGGACAAACAAAACAATCAACCGGATGATATGTGTGTCTTAATGATCCAAGCCCGTGCTGCTGATTAAATAAAAAGAAAGAGGCTACCTCCATCCTAGGTAGCCTCTTTCTCTTTAATCTATTTTTTGATAAATCCTTTCATTCCCAACAACTTCCCTATAATTCGAAATAACCTCTTCAAAGCGCAATGTTTCCTTATCGCCTAAACATAAAAACCCCTTGTCACTTAGGCTTTCATAAAACAAATGATGGACCTGACTTTGCAGCTGAGGTGAAAAATAAATAAGGACATTTCTACATAAGACAACATGAAATTCATTAAATGATTGATCTGTCACTAGGTTATGCTGGGCAAAAATAATATTCTTCAATAATGTTGGATGGAAATAAGCATATTGATAATCTGTCTTATAGTATTCCGAAAAAGCATGGGCTCCTCCTGCAAGCATATAGTTTTTCGTATATGCCTGCATTTTATGAATTGGAAAGACACCCTTCTTCGCCTTTTCTAATACTTGCTCATTCATATCTGTTGCATAAATTACAGCCTTGTCTATAAGCCCTTCCTCTTGAAGCAAGATGGCCATAGAATAAACTTCCTCACCAGTTGCGCAGCCAGCATGCCAAATCCGGATTTCTTGGTATTCTCGTAAGGCGGGGATCACTTTTTCACGAAATGCCTTAAAAAAACTAGGGTTGCGGAACATTTCCGTGACATTGATTGAAAAATCATTTAACAGCTGCTCTAAAAATTCCTGCTCATGAATAACCTTTTCCTGAACACGAGAAATGGTTGGAATGCTATTTATTCTCATCCTATTAAAAATTCGACGTGAAATGGAAGAACGGTTATATTGCCGAAAATCATAACCTGATAAACGATAAATAGCCTCTAATAACAAATCAATTTCTAAATTTGTTTGCTTATTCAATTGTATATTTTGCTCCAATGGCTCAAAATGTTCCATCTTTATAAACTCCCTTTAGAAACTAACCATACTCTTAAAACGGATATTAATTGATCTAAATTTAATGGTTTACTAATATAATCAGATGCACCAGCTTGCAATGATTTATCACGATCATTCTTCATAGCCTTCGCCGTCAGAGCGATAATCGGTAGATCTGTCCGCTTCATTTGTTGGCGAATAATAGTCATTGCTTCATAACCATCCATATTCGGCATCATAATATCCATAAGCACTAAATCAATCTCATGATGAGCTTGCAAAACCTCTAAACATTCCAGTCCATCTTTAGCCACTAAAATGTTCATACCTCTTGTTTCAAGTGCCGTTTTCAAGGCATAAATATTACGGTTATCATCGTCGACGATTAAAATATTTTTCCCTTGGAAAACCTCTACCTCATGTTTTAAAGCTTCCCTATTATCCTGCGCCGGCTCTTCTCTAGGTGCCTCTTCCTCCATTGTCACAGCTACCTCATTTAAAGCAGCAAGCTTATCGCAATGATCTTCTTCAACTCCATTTGGTAAGCTTGGAATCGTTAACGTAAAGATACTACCTTGTCCCTCTTCACTTTGCAGTGTAATCCAACCACCGAGTAGTTTCGCAAACTCCTTACAAATTGAAAGACCCAGTCCTGTTCCACCATATTTTCGAACAGTAGCCCCATCTGCTTGCTGGAATGACTCAAAGATCAATTGATGCTTGTCTTTTGGAATTCCTATACCGGTATCTGAAACAGTAATTTCTAACCAATCAGCGCTAATATCTTGCATATTGCTTGTAAGCTGGCTCTGTGCAAGCTGGTTAATGGCTAAAGTTACAGATCCATGTTCCGTAAACTTAAAGGCATTTGATAATAAGTTCTTTACTATTTGCTGGAATCTCTTTTCATCTGTATAGAATACATCGACAACATTATCTGCCTTTGAAATATGGAAATCTATATTTTTCTTCATTGCGACAGGTGCAAAAGTATGCTCAATTTGAACAGGTACTTCGCTCACATTTACTTCATTAAAAATGATATCTAGCTTCCCTGCCTCCACTTTTGATAAATCTAAAATATCATTAATCAACGCAAGCAAATCCTCACCTGATGAATGGATTACCTTCGCAAATTCAGCTTCCTCATCTGTTAAGTGGTCTTGGTTATTTTCTGCGAGCATCTCTGACAAAATTAATATGCTATTTAAAGGCGTTCTAAGTTCATGTGACATATTCGCTAAAAACTCCGATTTATAATTAGAATTAAGTATAAGCTGTTCTGCACTTTCCTCTAATTCCTGCTTCGCCTTCTCTAGCTCGCGTGATTTGGTCTCTGCCTCTTTCGTTCGCTCTTCAAGCTGCTCGTTAATCATCGTCAGCTCTTCTGTCTGCATTTGTAATTCCTCAGATTGTGTTTGAAGTTCTTCTGATTGAACTTGTAACTCCTCGGTCATCGCTCTTGATTCATTCAATAATCGAACAATTTCCATCCGCCCTAATACACCGTTGACGGTTAAGCCAAAGGTTTCAGTCACCTGCTTCATTAGCTCCTGCTGTAATGCATTAAATTTTGTCATTGTAGCTAACTCAACAACGGCAATGACTTCATTTTCAAAAATAACAGGAATCAATAAAATATGTTGTGGTCTTATTTCACCTAGCCCTGTTCTAATTAAACGATAATCTTGCGGAATATTATCATAAAATAACACTCTTTTTTCTAATGCACATTGACCAATTAAACCTTGTCCTACCTTAAAGCTCTCCCTACCGACACCATCTTCTCCGTCAGCAAAAGCAGCCTTTTTCATAAATAGTACTTGTTCCTCTGCCTCTTCCCGAACATAGAATGCTCCAAGAGATGCCTCAGTTTTCTGTGCCATTTCTGATAGGAAAGTTTCAGCCAATTTCGTAATAGCTGAAATACCTTGATATTTTGTTACGATATCAGCAATATTCGTTTGTAACCATTCTCTCTTCTCGACCGATTCCAATAATAGATTGGTCGCATCGGCGAGCTCATTAATTTCATCATTTGTATTAACATGTATCCTTCTTTTAAAATCGCCCTTCGTAGCAGCCATTTCCTGAATCGTTTGTGTGACCTCTGTTATAGTTTTTACAATGGAACGAGAAATTCCACTTGCTATGACAATAGCAATTACAGAAACAAAAATTAAAATCCCAAATAGACCACTAGTTAATTGACTATTTTGTTTGTCTAACTGAGCAGCCTTTGCTTGTGTGTAAGTATTTTCAGTTGCACGGAATGCATCGAATAATTTGCGCATCTTCTCCATATCTTGGCGTCCATTATCCACTTTAAAAAATTCCGTTAATGCTTTTGTATTCCCGTCCTTTTTATATTGAATAGTTGGTCCACCCGTTGTTTCAATCCAATGCTCGATCGTTTCCTCAATCTCTTTTAATTTTTCCTGCTGGGTTGGTTTATCTTTCATTTGCTGATAAAGATCATTAAAATCTATTTTCCAGTTTTCCGCTCCATTATCATACGGCTCCAGATAACTAGGTTCACCCGTAATAATAAACGCTCGCTGACTTGATTCCATATCCAATATATATTTTTCAATATCATTGGTTAAAGTTTTCACATTAGAGTCGTACTTAATAATAAAATTTCTTTCCTTTTGCAAAGAAGTAATTTGATTATTTAGGATGATCACTGATGCAAGTAAGCAAAGAATAATGATGATATAACCTAATGTAATCTTGGAGCGTATACCCAATTTAAATTTATTTAACATTTGGTTTTCCTACCTTTACCTTTCTTGTACTCTATTTTTGTTATAAATGTGACTAGAATATTAACTTAAACTCTCCTATAAAGAAATTTTGCAGCCTGCGCATTAATAAGTCTTAGTTTCTCACATATACATTTTATATTGAACCATTTTTAATTAAGGAGAGAATGCATGTGGACATATTCGTAAGGCCAGGAGATTCCCTTTGGCATTTCAGTGAAGTGTTTAAAATACCTCTTCCACTCATTTTAGATTCCAATCCCAATATAAATCCTCAATTTTTAAGAGTCGGGCAACGCGTTCGTATTCCTGGATTTGTGACCATTGACTATCAAGTAAAACAAGGGGATTCTCTTTGGCAAATTGCACAAAGATATAATCTCACACTTGTTGCCTTATTACTCGTAAACTCAGGTGTTAATCCAAGTCAATTACAAATTGGCCAGATGATTCACATACCTCAACGCATAACATGGCGCTTAATTGACGGTAAGCAAAATTATACGTACAACATCATGATGAATGATATTCAAAGGCTCGTTAACGCCTATCCATTTCTTCGCAATTCTATCATTGGTAGCTCTGTGTTAGGTAAGGAATTACCCGAGCTATTAATTGGTAATGGAGCTAAACGTGTTCACTATAATGGCTCCTTCCATGCAAATGAATGGATTACCACACCTATTATTCTAACATTTTTAAATGACTATTTGCTCGCTCTCACGAACCAAAATAATATGAATGGACTTTCTTTATTCCCTCTTTATCAGCAAACGACCCTATCCGTAGTACCAATGGTGAATCCTGATGGCGTCAATTTAGTCATACAAGGCCCCCCAAATGATGAATCATTAAAAAATCAACTTATCTCATGGAATAATGGTAGCTCTGATTTTTCTGGCTGGAAAGCAAACATCCATGGTGTTGATTTAAATGACCAGTTTCCTGCTGAATGGGAATTAGAAAGCGCCTGTAACCCGAAAACTCCTGGGCCTAGAGATTATGGCGGAGAAAAACCTTTGTCTGAGCCTGAGGCCATTGCAATGGCAGATTTGACCAAGCAGCGTGATTTTGCTAGAGTACTAGCCTTTCATACACAGGGCCGCGTTATTTATTGGGGCTTTGAAAATCTTGAACCACCTGAATCAGAGGTGCTTGTGAATGAGTTTAGTCGAGTGAGTGGCTATGAACCCATACAATCTGCTGGGAGCTATGCAGGCTATAAAGATTGGTTTATCCAAGATTGGCGTAGGCCAGGTTTTACCGTTGAATTAGGAAGTGGCACAAACCCTCTACCGATAAGTCAATTTGATGATATTTATGAGGAAGCTAAGGGAATCTTTCTTGCAGGATTATATATGTAGAACAATATGATCGATAACTCCACTCGCTATACAGCGAATGGAGTTCTTTTTTCGAGCTCTAAAAAAAGAAAATAAATTACTTTGACAGGCAGAGTAATGTTTGCTAATATTACTCTGACAGATAGAGCAATAAAATGAAGTAGGTGACTTATGGTTCGCAGTGATATTATCCGAGGACACTTGGATTCGATTATTTTACGGCTCATTTCAGAAAAAGACCGCTATGGCTATGAAATTTCTCAGGAAATAAGTCTCCGTACAAATAATCGATTTCAGATTAAAGAAGCAACTTTGTATGCTGTTTTTCAACGTCTTGAGAAAAAAGAAATTATTGAAGCCTATTATGGAGATGTTTCACATGGTGGCAAAAGAAAGTATTACCGCATTACCTCATTAGGAAAGGCCTATTTAAATGAGTTAGTGAAAGAATGGTCGGAAGTAAAAGAAATTATTGATTTATTTATGGAGGGCGTCGAATGAAGAGAATAAAAAACCATATTGATGAGCTGTTTAAGGATATTCCTCACAACAATGAAACGGAAATGGTTAAACAAGAAATTATTGAAAACCTTGAAGAGAAAGTATTTTATTTGATGGACCAAGGAAAGGAACAAGAGGATGCCATCAATAAAGCAATTGTAGAGTTTGGAGACATAGAAGATTTAAAAAAAGAACTGGGCGTTAAGGTGCCTGCTAAGAAAAATATGGCTAAATTAAATTTAGAATTCTCTCTTTGGGGTAGTGGCTTAATTATTGCATTCTTTATATTTATTAATCTTTATTACACACCACAAACAATTTGGGCAATCTATCCAATCTTCGCCATCCTTTGGTGGCCATTGTCTATGTACTTTGTATGGTCTCGTAAGAGATGGGGTGAATAAACATGAAGAATTTTATTAACTTCTCACTAGCTGGGAGCATCATGACAATGATTTTTTTAGGTATCGTCAATTTCACGACATCGTCCCAAACAATGTGGTTTATCTATCCTTGCCTACTGCTATTGCTTTGGCCAATTACGATCATCTGTATGTATAAAAGAATGTATAAACAATATTCAATTATTTGTAGTACGGTGATTATCGTGTTTCTTATTATAGAAAACTATATTTACACACCAGATCATCTATGGTTCATTTACGCCATTTACCCTATTCTCTGGTGGCCAATTCTGATGTACTTAGATGAAAAAGCAAAAACGCTAAAAGTCGCACTGATCGGCTGTGCTTCTACTATTATTTATTATGCTTTAGTAAACATCATTTTATCACCTCAATACCCTTGGGCAATCTATCCTGCATTTTTAGTTATGTGGTGGCCCCTAGCTTTATACCATGCTCAACGAAAAACATTTGTGGCTTTCTCCGTCACTGCTACATTATTAATAAGTATCTTTTTTATCATCGTCAATATTGTTTCTTCCCCAGGAGTTATATGGGCAATCTACCCTATTTTTGTTACGCTTTGGTGGCCTCTGAGTATGTATTTCTATGTGTATAAAAGAAGAATGTATCAAGGAACATTCGCGAAACGCATGTAAGGAAGGAAGGAATACGATGAAGACATATATTCATTTTATTAAATATTTTGTTATAGTCATTGTACTTTTACTCGTATTGATGCTTCTCTTCCCAACGTGGACCTCCTCCATAAAAGGCTCTAACAGCATTAGCGTTTTAGAGCAAGTCGAAATTAATGGCACTGGTCATGAAATGATGATCCGTGGTTATGACAAAGAAAACCCTGTTATTATTTTTGTTCATGGCGGACCTGGTTGCTCTGAAATACCCTATGCAGAAAAATACCAACATTTACTAGAAACTGAGTTTACTGTGGTCCATTATGATCAGCGAGCTAGTGGGAAGTCCTATCATTTTTTCGAGGACTATTCTAATCTCTCTTCAGATTTGCTTGTGGAGGATTTATTGGCACTGACTGATTATATAGCGAAACGACTAGACAAAGAAAAAGTCATCTTAATTGGTCATTCCTATGGCACATATATTGCTACACAAGCAGCCGCTAACGCCCCTGAAAAATATGAAGCTTATATTGGGATAGGACAAATGAGCAATACAATCGAAAGTGAGATCGATAGTTTAAATTTCACTATCCATCAGGCCCAACTGCAAGGTAACAAGGAAGATGTTGTACATTTACAACAGTTAGCTAATGAAATTAAGGCTGGTACAATGTTTACGCCTCGAAATTATGTCAATAAATATGGTGGTGCTACTAGATTAATTGATAATCCTGATGGAAATATGCTAGGGATGCTATTCAGCAAAGAATATAATTTATTAGATATTATCCGTTACAACTATGGCTTATCCTTGTCTCAAGAAGCTTTATTAAAAGAGGTCATGCAGCACCCCCTACCAGCAAAGGTCCAAAAGCTTGATTTACCCTTCTATTTTTTAATGGGCAACTATGATTATCAAACATCCTCACAAGCAGCCAAAAATTATTTCGACCAAATTAGCGCAGAGAAAAAAGAATTTATAGCTTACGAGCAATCTGCACACTATCCACAATTCGAAGAAAAGGAAAAATTCTTTGAATGGATGCACGCAACTTTTAAACAATAAATGCTTATTTCTTTAGAGGTATAGTATTCTTGGAAAGATATATTCACTTGCTATATAATTCAATTATTAAATATTTTAACGGACGTGATTATATGGCTGACAGTCTACTTAATGTAGAAATCATTATGAAAGAAATGCTAGAAATACAACAAAAATCGAAAATGTTTGTAGACCTTTTATCTGAAGGAGAAGCGTTATCGCAAAACCAGCTAATCCTACTTCTACAACTTAAAATAAATAACGGTATGAAAGCGACAGAAATTGCAGATTTTTTTAGTGTGACACCTGGAGCTGTAACCTCTATGTGCGATAAACTGGAAAAACTAGCGCTCATACAACGGATAAGAGAAAATAATGATCGTCGTGTGGTCAAAATGGTTTTAACAAGTACTGGTGATGAAAAGGTCCAAGAAATCTTTTTAAAATTTCCCCAAGATAAACTTATAGACATGGCCACTATTTTAAGCGAAGTAAACAAGCTAATGAATAAAATCTTTTAGGATTTCAATAAACTTGAAATCCTTTTTTTATTGGTTAGTTCTTGACAAATGGAAGTCGCATATAATTTAATTAATATATATTTTAATAATTAAAATATATATTAATTAAATTATAATGAGGTGACTTTTTATGTTTCAAAACCTT
>NZ_PYWL01000018.1 GCF_003049525.1 Lysinibacillus fusiformis
CGCACCAGCGTCACAAAGTGCGCCAGTAAGCCAAGCAAACGCACCAGCGCCACAAAGTGCGCCAGTAAGCCAAGCAAACGCACCAGCGTCACAAAGTGCGCCAGTAAGCCAAGCAAACGCACCAGCGTCACAAAGTGCGCCAGTAAGCCAAGCAAACGCACCAGCGCCACAAAGTGCACCAGTAAGCCAAGCAAGTAAGCCAGTGCATCAACAACAAAAAGTGCAGCAAGCTTACAGTTCACAACAACAATTTAGCAAAGATAAAGCGAAGAAAAATAAATAATCTCAAAGGGCATTTTAGCCCTTTGAATTATCTTTAATTTAAAGGAGTGAGCTATTTGCAAAGTTATAAAATACCGACAGAAGTTAGTGCAGAATTGAGAATCAATAAATTTATATATTTAACAGATCTATTACTATTGTTTGGATTGTTTACTTTACGAATGCTAACGATTGATTATATTCATTCGGATTACCATTGGTATTTTACGATATTTTTAGTGATTGTAGGCATCATTTTAGTCATTCGGCCATTTTCAAACCCCAGGAAACGTATGTTGGAAGCTCTGTTATATGCTTTAGCCCGTAATAAAAACACATTTAGCGCAATCGACTATAACCAGGAAAAAAAGGAGTAATGACATATGGCTCTATTAAATTCAAAAACCACTAAAACTAACACTTCTACAGCCGTTTTAGATGAACACAAAAAAATAACAAAAGGTAAATTATCTACAGAAAAAAAGCAGAAAGTAAAACCTTCATTTGTTGCTATCGCACCAGCTGTGGATCTTTCTAATAATGAATTTATTGAAATGTCTTCAGGCGAGTATTGTGAAATCCTTCAAATAACAAGTAAAGATATTTATTCATTGAATCTTCCTGATTTATATAAAGATATTGATAATCTAACAAACTTTTTCATTGGTTATCCTGAAGATCAAAAGTTTGTGCCATTAAATATACCGTTGCAACTAGAGGTTCAAAAGCGTCACATCACTAAAAAAATGAAACAAACTAATAACCCACTACACCGAAAATTTTTAGAAAATCGACTTCAGGAATTTAAAAATCTTGAAAGAGAACGGACAAATAGGGAGTATTTCTTATTCATTTATAACAAGGATGAACAAAAATTAATGCAAAAAGTAAATCAAATAAAAAATGCTTTATCTAGAAGCAACCCAATTATTCCTATAAGTGCCGAGAAAAAAATCAGTATTCTGTTTCAAATGGCCAATCCTTGCGTGAAACCAATTGTTGATTAATTAGGAGGTAGAAAACATTATGGCTTTATTAGAAAAACTAAAACAACTTTTTCCTGGTAAAACACCTGAAGAAGTAAAAGAAGAAAAAGGTTATAATCCACAATTCATAGCACGATACCAACCACAAGGAGGCATTAAGTTTGAACCTAATTATGTAATGCTTGGTAATGGATATGTTTCATGTGTACACATTTACAAATATCAATCTGATGTTAATGATTTTTGGCTAGAGCCAATTATTAATATGCCTAATGTAATTTGTACAACTGATTTATTATCGGCAAAGAAAAATGATTCTGTGGAAACAATTAATAGGGGTTTAAATGAACAATCAGCTCGTTTTGATGAAGCAAAAACAAGTATTGAAAAAAAGGACGCTCAAAGAACATACCTCGAATTAGATCAATTGTATGAGCAAGTAAATGTGGGAGAAGTTTTAAAATATATGCACATTCGTATATATGTTAAAGCTAAAACAATTGATGAACTAGAAATCGAAACAAAAAAAGTTATGGAAGAGTTAGAAAGTATGAACTTCCGCGCTGCTATTTTTTTAAATGAGCAAGAGTGGGAGTGGCAAAGTATGTTTAACAGCTATACAACCCAATCGACTTACCTAAATAGAAGAAAAGGAAAAGAAGTGCCGTGTCATACAATTGCTGGTGGCTATCCATTTTATTACACTAATTTAATTGATCCATACGGAACTTATTTAGGTACAACTTACACTGGTGGGACAGTAATTTTTGATTGGTTCCACAGGGATCAAAAGAGAAAAAATTATAATTCACTAATGGTTGGTTTGATGCGTTCAGGTAAATCTACACTGCTAAAAAAACAAGTATTAGAGCGAACAATAAAAGGTGACAAAGTTAGGATTTTGGATGTTACAGGTGAATTCTCTCCAGAAGTAAAAACTCTAGGTGGTAAACAGGTAGCTCTTGATGGTTCAGAGGGAATTATTAATCCACTTCAAGTGTATAAAACAGCTATCAATGATGATGGTACGACAAATCATGAAGTTTCATTTATGCAACATTTATCAAAAATGAAAGTATTTTATAACTACTTGAAGCCATCAGCTAATGATGATGAAAAATCAATGTTCACTTCACTTTTACGTCAACTATATATAGACAAAAGTTTATGGTCAAAAGATCCTGAAATTATTTGGCCAATTACAAATGCAGCAGCTGAAGATTTCCCAATTTTTTCTGATTTACTTGAGTTAGTTCGAAATGAACTATATGAAGACTTTGAATTAAAAATTTTAAAAGAAACTTTAACTGAAAATACTATGAATATTTTAAGCTCAATTGAATTGACAGTAAAAAATTTATGCGAAGTTTATGGGAAGATTTTTAATGGTAAATCTAGTCTTGAAAATTTCGAAGATGAACAAATAGTAAGCTTTCCGATCCGTAGCCTAATGAACATGCAGGGGGACATTTTCCAAGCTTTATTATTCAACATTATGAACATGTTGTGGGATGGAATGATTGCGAATGGTGCTCACCAGTTTAAGTTATTTAACGAAGGTAAGTTAGATTTTGAAGATGCTTTACGTTATGCAATTATTTTGGACGAGGCACACAACATTATTAATACACGAGATATTGCAAAACCAGCTGTTCAATATATTGAAAGATTTATGCGAGAAGCACCAAAGTATTTTGGTGGGATTTTCTTTGTTAGTCACTCGATTAATGATTTTGTGCCAAACTATGATTCACATAATGCTAGTGAGAATGCAGAGAATATTAAAAAATTATTCCAACTTACACAATATAAATTTATTGCTCAACAAGATACTTCTACTCTTCCAATAATTAAGGCAATTTTTGAAGGGCAAGTTACGGATTCTGAACTTCAAGAAATTCCTAAATTTGAAACAGGTCATGTACTACTTTGTATCACAGGGTTAAAAAACGTTGCGTTTAAAGTTGATATACCCGATGATGAAATGCTGATATTTGGTGGTGGTGCTTAATGAAGGGTGGAGTACAAAAAGCTGCTAATGCTGCTTTTAATCTCGCTAAATGGGTATCAAAATTTAAGTTTAATATCGCGACATTTAAAATTAAACTTATTGTTTTATCGATTGTATTGTTTATAGGAATTGTTGTAATTTTAGTTCTCGGTTCGATAAGTATTATTTCAAATATCGCAATTAATGGAACGGAATCCAATAAACAAGGTGCAATTTTAGAGTCGGGTTATGCAGAATTAGCACCTGAAGTTTTGCAGTATCGTGATGCTTTATTAAAGGAGTTAAAAAAAGAGAATAAGGCGGAGTACATTGACATTTTACTTGCTCTAATGATGCAAGAATCAGGTGGTAAGGGAAATGATCCGATGCAAGCGAGTGAATCGAAATGTGGTCGAATAGGCTGCATAACGAACCCACAAGAAAGCATTCGATATGGTGTAATACATTTTCTTAGAGTTCTAGAAATGGCCAAAGGCGATATTGAATTAACTTTGCAAAGCTATAACTTTGGTTCAGGTTTTATTAACTATACTTTAAATAATGGTGGAAAGTACACATACGAATTAGCAGTTTCTTTTTCTCAAATGATGTACGAAAAATTACAACATACAGGGGACTACAAATGTCATCGCCCTGAAGCAATTGCCCTAAACGCTTGCTATGGTGATATTTTATATGTTCAAGCTGTCATGCGTTATGTTGGCGGTGGTTCTGTTGGCACAGCTGATGGATATTATTCTCCGCTAGATTGGACAACTTTACGTGTCACTTCTCCATACGGCTACAGAAATATAGGTGCTGGTTTAGAATTTCATTATGGTGTTGATTATGCTTGCACTAATAAAGTAGATCCAGTGTACGCGGTACAACCAGGAGAAATTATGATTGCGGGTACACATTCAGGTGGCGTTAGTTATGGGAACTTTGTAACAATCAAACATTCTTCAACCTTTTACACAACATATGCACATTTAAGTTCTGTATCAGTAAAAGCTGGGGATCAAATCACGGGTGGTACTAAAATTGGTGTTTGTGGTGCTACAGGCCGAGTAAGTGGCCCACACCTTCACTTTGAAACGAAGTCTCAACTATGGCGAGGATATTATGATCCACAACCATTTGTAAATAAAATTGTTGAAAAATATAAGACGGAGTGAATAGTTATGAATAAATTTTATTTTATTCCAGTGTTAATTTTGCTCGTTCTTTCGGGTGCAGCTAATGTATATTTTTTAAATCAAGAACAACCTAAATCAATTGATCCGAATACACTACAAACACAAACAAAATACATCGAGTCATTAGAACTTGAACTAAATACGGTAAAGGAAACGCTAAGTACAGTTACTAAAAATACAAGTTCAACACTTACAACATCTGCTTTAAAAGATGTAACGGAAATTGAAGAATCCGCAATTAAATTTATTGAGCACGTCTATAATGTTACACCTGAAAATTACAGTTCAGTGAAAGCTAGTGCGAGAGATTTTATGTCGAAAAAATTAGTTGATACCCTTTATGGTGCTCCTGGTATTGATACAAATAAAATCAATTTTGAAACAAAAGCCACCGATATAGAAGTGTTCCAACATACAAAAGATAAACAGGCTATTGTACGCTTTACTGTTTATTCTAAACAGATATCAAGCAACTTCGAAAAAGAAGAACAGCAACTTATGTGTCTGTATTTTAAACGGTTAAATGGACAATTGATTGTGGAAGCTATTGAACCAATCAGTGATTTAGGAGAGGTGTAACTATGATTAAAAAGTTATTTTCAAACACGCAAAAGCGAAAAAGATTGCGTACAAAAATTGATATTGTTTATTCATTAGTAGCATTTCTTATAATTGGTGGGTTTGCTTTTTTCTACTCAACAAAGCTTTTTTTTGCTGATACAGTGGACATTTTAAACACAGAAATAGGGAAAGAATTTGCAATTAATAATCTGAGTAAATTCACTGTTAATGAATGGGTTTATGATGAAGAAACAAGTAAAATGCAAGTCACTTTAATTACATCCAATTTGACAGATCATTTAAGTGATTTAGAATTTGTTGCTGTTTCTAAATCAAATTTAAAAAAGTCACTACCAACAAAAGTTGTATATTCTACACATGATGTTTACATGATTATGATTGAAGATGTTCCAAAAAATTTCGGACAAGTAGCACTGCGATTAGTAAAACAAGAAATTAATTTAGAAAAAATGTTATCTATTGATACAATAAATAGTTCAGAAAGTGATGAACAAACTGAAATTAAAGATTCTATTCTTGTGAGCATTTATGCTGACCAGCGTGTTATTGAAACTGGAACTGTGAAGCAACAAAAGGTGAAAGAATACGCATTTAAAATAACAAACGAATTGATTACAGAAACAGAAAATAGTCGTGAATTATTGATGAAGGATATACAAAAAAACACTTTGTTTATTAGTAGAATAAAAGAGGAAATAGAAGTTCTGAAGAAGGAATTAATCTATCAAACAACTGCTGAACAGGACGTTACCAACAACAAAATTTTTAGTTTAGAAAATGAAATAGAGAGTTTCGAGAAGAAAAATTCAGATATATTAGTTGATGTGGATTCATTTGATGCCAAAATAGAACGGCTCATTCAGCGTAAACGAGATTTACAATTTTAAATCATTTATTATTTGAAAGAGGGTTTTTGCAAATGCAAAAATTCTCTTTTTTTATTTTTTAAAGGGGGTCTCAAGTGTGCCTTTATGGGGGTCATTTGTGGGTACTTTCGTATTTTTCTTTGATATCATTAAAACACTAGGCTCTGCCTAGTATATCACGCTCAGTGATATCAGTTTTCCCTTATGCTCTTGCTATCTCTCCCCTCTTTTCACTAGTACATATCAGTATTCTGATGTATAATGGAAATATGGATCTATGGATTAAAGAGAGAGGGGGAGTTAAATGGATATCATCATAAGAAAACTGTCACCAGCTGCGGTTAAACAAATAGAAAGGTTAGCAAAAGATCGTGAAGTTTCAAGGGAAGAATACTTACGTAATTTGCTTGAAGACTTTTCATTTGTTGAAAGAAACGTTCCAACGATTGATCGATTAGAAAAGCAACTGACAGCAAATACAATGTTTTTAGAAAAAGTGGATTCGTCTTTGCAAAACCTCTTAGATTATATGAAAGAGATGATGTTACTTGACGACACCAGCGATAGTCATTAAAACGCAATTTACAGTAGGCCATCAAAAATCGTTCCAAGGTTTTGTCAATTACATCGATAGAAGTAATACAAAGGCAAACGAAAATAATTTTGAAAACTATCAAGATTATATGTCGAACGAGGAAAAATCAACAGGCCTATTTACAAAGGATTCAGATTTTCTTTCCCATGAGGAAAAGTTAAAGGTTAAGGGGATTTTTAAAAATTCTCAAGAGCATGATGGAGTGATGTGGCAAGATGTTATTTCATTTGACAATGAATGGTTAAAAGATATTGGCGTTTTAAAAAATACACCTGATGGTCAATTTATTGATGAACAAAAATTGAAGCAAGCGACACGAAATGCTGTTAATCAATTATGGACTCATGAAGGAATTAACGATTCAATCTATTGGTCAGCTGCTATTCATTACAACACCGATAATGTTCATATTCATGTAGCTAGTGTTCAAACACGTGACTTTCGGGAACGAGGGATGCGTAAGGAAACGTCACTAAAAAAAATGAAATCGGCTGTTGCACATACGTTAACGGATCGAAGTAAAGAAAATGCTAAGCTTAATGATTTTATTCGAAATCAAGTTATAAAATCAAAACAAGAAAACAAAACAATGACAATACAAAATAAAGTTTTCAATCCTGAAATGGTGAAGCAATTTAAAAAAATCCATTCCATGCTACCAGAAGAAGATAAAAGAATGTGGTCATATGGCATGAATGGTATTTCTCATATTCGCCCTGAAATTGATAAATTGACTAATCAATACATTCAAAAACATTTTTCTAATGAGTTTAAAGAATTCCAAGCACAACTGGATAAAGAAGTTATTGCTTACAGGCGTATTTATGGAAGCAATGCACAGGCTGAGAAGTATCGAGAAACTAAAATGGAAGATTTATATAAACGAACAGGGAACACGATTTTAAAAGAAATCAAAGAGTACGATAAGCAGTTAAAATTGAATCAGTTTAAAAACACGGGAACAACTTCACAACAAAAATTTTTAAATAATCGTGCTGTTCGGCAAGTGATGTTTCGAGTAAATCGGGGAATGCGAGACGATTTACAACATATAAAAAATCAACGCGAATTTGAAAAATTCGAATATGAAAAGGAGCGTGATCGTACGTGAGTTCTGAACTTCTTAAAAAGCGTTTTACAATATCATCGAACAATCTTGATTACGTTCAAAGCTATAAAGATTTAAATGATTTCAATAATGATTCAGAAACATTAAGAATGATTATTAAAGAACATGAGGAATACAAAAAGAGAATTTTTGACCTCAATTACATTTCAGAATCAATTAAAAATGATTTATTAAGTAGTGTGAGTAATGTAATTACTGAAACCATTTTAGATGAATTAAGGCGCGTCCGTTTAGGAACAAATAATACAGATCGCAACACTCAAATTTTATTGGAGTTGTTACAAGGTTGGATGTATATAAGTAAAGTTCAAGCCATTACTTCAACCGATGATTTTAAACCAGACTTCTTCCTTTTTGCAGAAAGTAAAGTCAAAAATCGCATTATACATCAAAAACAAAAGAAAGATGCAAAGATAGGTGAACAATATTAATTAAAAGAAGAAAAGGAGCTTTCCCATGACATTTGATAAAAATTTCACGTATGGCATGATTCTTGAAGTTGGTGAAAAGAATGTTTTAGTTAATGTACAAGATGAAAAACTGGTAATTGATTTAACAGATGATGTTCGCGAAGCAGTTTTTCATAATGTCGAAGTTGGAATATATATGATCCCTATTGATTTAGAAAATAAACGCATTGTTTTAACAGAAATATCTAATGAAATATCTAATGTTGTTGTAGCTTTATAAAAAAGTTTGAAAATAACTAGGTTAGAAATGTTGGGATAATGAAAAGGCTGTTTTGGTGCATAGAAGCGTCACAAGAAAAAATTGAGAAATCAAAAGGAGAGATATAATATGGAATTTAATCACAGTATAAATCCAGTTAGTAAAGATTACTTTTTTCTCACATCTACTGAACGTGCATTAATTGAAAGAAGTTTAATGGACTGGCATTTGCAAAGTCATGTTCAAAGATTGGTGACTCCTGAAACGACATTAGACGAAGTTATAGACAGTGTACTTCTCGTAGAATCTATGAATGACGTTGAACTGATTGAAAACATAGCATCTATGGAAACGAGAATATATGGGGGAGATTGGCAAGACAGTGATCCCGAAGAAGGAAGTATGATTTTAGCAGTTCGTCCAGAAATCTATAATTTATTCAAAGCAGGGCGAACGAAAAATACAGAGGAATTCTTTAAAGAACAAAATTGGAATTACGAAGGACAGTTTGTAAAAAAAATGAGTTTCTAAGGATGATTAGATAGTATGTTCAAAATAATTTTAGATAAATTAGCAAAAAAATGTGATGAATGTGGAATGCCTGGTGTCAAAATGAATATCCCTATCTCTTCACAAAGTAGAGAACTATATGAAAAAAATAAGCACAGTAGAATAGATGGGGCATTGTTTTTATGTAGTGCATGTTTCTCAAAAGAAGTAAAAAGGCGAAAAGCTGAATTTGAAGAAAATGAACAAAAGAAAATTCAAAATAAGCAATTGGAATACATCACAGCGTTACGATCAATTGTAGAAATTACTGAATTAGAAGCAAAAGCAAACGAGTTGGGGATTGATGTAAAAGAAATAAAATCAAAATTTGGTATTGCGGAATAGCAAGAATTTGTTTAGCTAAGGTTAAATTTTTTTCTAATGATATATCAGTATTCTGATTAGGTGGTGAAAGGAATGGGTTTTATTGAATCAATCTTAATGATTGTAATGTGCGGATTTATCTTTGTTTTAGATTTAGCAAAGAATTTATTTTTTTAGAAAAAGGAGTGATGTAAGTGGGTGATCGCGTGAGTAAACAAGAAATAGACCAAGCTGCTACTATACACGTTATCGATTATCTCATTGCAAAAGGCGAGCCAATAGAAAAACAAGGTGGCAACTATTATAAGCATTCTGAACATGATTCATTAGTGCTTCATGAAGACGGAAAATGGTATTGGAACAGCCGAGCAAAAGGGGGACATGGTGCTATATCATTAGCTCGTGAATTTTATAGTATGCAATTCCAAGACGCTGTTCGAGATATTAATGAATTGAATCTTGAACCTTCTAAAGAACGTGAAATTAAACAAAAGGAACAATTTCGCTACCCTGGCGAAAATGAAGTAAAGGGGATCGAAAATGCACGTAAATATTTGGTTGAAGAACGTATGCTAGACACTAAAATTGTTTCAGCTCTTGAAAAACATGGTTTGATTGCTGAAGACAAAATGAGAAATGCAATATTCAAGTGGGTAAACAAAAATGGTGAAATTGAAGGGGCTGATCGTCAAGGTACTATGAGAATCGATACCAAGCGAGGTACATTTAAGGGAATTATGGCTAACTCAAAAGAAGATGGAGGATTCCAGTTGGATATTGGTACACCCAATAAAGTTGCATTTTTTGAGTCAACAATTGATGCGTTAAGTTACTTCGATTTAAAGCGTCCTGAAAACATCAGATTAAAATCTATGAGTGGCTTAAAAGACCAGGTAGTCATGTCAAGTATTCGAGAATTAATACGAGAATGTCAGGAACGTGGAGAACAAGTAGAAAAAACTTTATTTTGTGTAGATAATGATCCAGCTGGTCGCGAGTATGCGAAAAAATGGGAACACATAATTGGTGAAGATGTTCTCGATTTTGATTTTTCTGAAGGCAAGGATTGGAACGAGGACTTGAAAGAGAAACGTAAGCGTGAAAAGCTGTTACAGCAACAAAAGGAATATGAACACACAAAAGTAATGTAAGTAAGGAAGATTACAGGAACGATAAAAGGGATATAAATAAAATCATGTAAAGGAAGGTTTTTTCTATGAATCAGAATGAAAATATTGCTTATGGTGTGCTAGTTGCCATTGAATCAGAGCAAGTACACGTTCGTGTTAATAATGAATTGGTAATTATCCCTGTTGATGCAGAAACAAAAGCAGCAGCTGAAAGCGTATTGGGCGAAGATAATGCAGTTGTAGCTTTTGATATTTCATCAAAGCAATTGTTGTTGGAAGCTGATGATAGTGAAAGTCAATTAACATATTTACAAGGTATATAACGGGATAGCTATATATTTTTTACCTAAATATATCAGAATTCTGATTTTTGTGATTGGAGGTTTTTTCTTTGAAAAGAATCGAGCTTAAAGAACAAAAAGAACATGTAGTTTCCAAAGTTGGTGTTGAAATTACTGAGTTTATTTACTATAGGTATGTGATTGTCTTGCCACCTAGTGGACTGTCCTATACAGAAATTAGAAAGGTTGTTGTTACATGCGTAAATGATCTAAAGGTTGATGAAGGGAATCAATTTAAAATTGATTATCTTGGCGCTGTTGAACATATAGTTACTCCTTTGGGTTCGTACAATAGAGACGATGCCATTCTTCCAATGTCTGAAATAGAAGCATATTGTGAGGGCGTTGATGCAGCATATGAAAATATATTTGACAAATTATATGATTATTTACCTGTGGAAAAGACAGATGAAATTTACAATCATTTTTGGAATAAATTTGAACAGGATAAATTAATAACAAAATTGAAAGGAGAAAAGCATTAATCATGATTCCTGAAAAAACAATTGAAGAAATTTTTGCGGAAATTAAAGTGAGTGAGCGTGAGCATGAGCATGGATACGGACCCTTAGAACTGAGTCATTTTCCAACACAATTATTGGATAGGATTAAGCAGGTATTTTCTAAAATAGATAGTTTGGAACCGTTTGAAGACTTAACTGATAACGATGGAGTTTTTTTAGGGAAACACGGTTATGAAAGGTTAGGGAAAGTAATTCATCATCTCAATGAAATTGAAAAAATTATAAGCCCTCCTGTAGTAGAAGAAATTGTTGAGAGTAATGAAAGTGGACTAAATATTTATGAGATTTCAACGCACTACAGCAGCGAAAAAGAAAATAAAAATTCTGTTTTTGTAGAAACGAGCATGGGGCTTGAATCGTTCGTTAAAACCATAGCTGCTATTAACTTTAAATATGAAGAAATAGTGGATTTTTCGGATTTTATAGATAAACAGCACTTAGTTAAAATTTTGGAGAAATTTTTTGGTGTTCGAAATAGGACACAAGAATATCAGGAAAATGCTCAGTCGAGTTGTTTTAAAAAACGTGTATGGAAATTGGGTAAGTCTTTTAAAGTCCCTGAAGATGAAAAGGATCTAATTACACGAGTCGATTTGTATTCAGCAAGAGAATCAAATTGTGGCAAGGGCTATGAAAAGCTTATGGGAGATTATTTGCCTAATTCTATCGAATTTGAAAATGAAGTAAAGAATTTAAGAGACTTTTATCCTTGGCGTACAAATAAATCAGAGAAAGGAGTTTGAATGGGATGAGCAGATTAAATCAATTATTTAATTGGAATTGTCCAATTTGCCAACATAAAAATACAAATGATTTTTACTCTAATGAAACAGAGCGACCTTCATGTTCAAATTGCTATGAGCCATGTGATGTATATTTAGATATAAAAATTAGCGTTAAAGAAGTTGTTCCAAAAGGAAAAAATGAATCAGAATACAAAGGTGGTCATCAAATTGAATGCAATAAAGTTAAGTAGAATCTCAGAAGATCCAAGAGCATGTTATGAAGAAAAGCTAATGGAATGTAAAGAATTCTTCTTAGCAAATACTGTTTCGACAACTGAGTGGAAAGAGATACAAAATAAATTGAAGCGATATGAAGAATTAGCAATTAAAGAAAACTATTTGGATGATTGGTATATAGAGGTTCGAGACGCTTTTGAATTACATTTCTTAAAATGTGAAATCTCTAATATCAAACCAACAATTAATGGTTTTGTTAAAGAAATTGAGTGTAAAGCAAATTTATTTTTCAATTAGAAAGTAAAGGTGGTCATTAAAATGAAAACAGTTATTTTAGCAGAAAAACCCCCACAAGCCAAAGTATATGCTGAGGCATTTGAGGTAGCAAAAAGAGAAAAAACACATATTGAATTAAAGCCTTGTAGCATTTTTCCACATGGTGCAGTTATTACATGGGGAATTGGTCATTTAGTTGAGATTGCATTACCAGGTGAACACGATGAAAAGTGGGCGAATTGGAATCTAGAACATTTACCTGTTGTACCAAAGCAATTCAACTTAAAAGTAGCTGATTCAAAAAAGGTTCAATTTAATGCAGTAAGCAAACTTTTAAAAGAAGCAGATTTAATAATTAACGGCTGCGATATTGATCGTGAAGGTTCTAACATTTTTTATTTAATCTTAAAAGTAGCTGGTGTCGTCAATAAACCGATTAAACGCTTATTTATTAACTCACTAGAAATTGATGCAATTCGTAAAGGTTTCCAAAACCTACAAAGTAATGAAAAAGATATTGAAAAAGATAGACTTATGCATCAGGAAGCACATGCGAGACAAATTGCGGATTGGCTAGTAGGGATGAATGGCTCTCCTTTGTATTCCTTATTACTTCAAAAACAGGGTTTACGTGAAAAGCTATCAGTTGGACGATGTCAGTCACCATTAGTGATGATGATATATGATCATGAACAGAAAATAAAAAACTTTATAGCAAAACCATTCTACGAATTACACGGAAAATTCGCCACAAGTGGTCGATTAGAGTATGTAGGAAAAGCAAAACTTAAATTGGATAGTAAAGAGGAATTGAACAATTTTTTACTAGAAAATAAACTATCTCAAAATGTATCAATGAATGGAAAGATTACTAACGTAGAAAAGGAAACCAAAGGCACGAAAGCACCACGTTTGCATTCATTATCAACGCTTCAAGCAACTGCAAATAAAAAGTGGAAGTACAGCCCGAAAACAGTTCTTGATACGATGCAAACCCTATATGAAGCGAAATTAGTCACTTATCCGCGTACTTCTTGTAATTTTATTACTGAAGCTGAATTTGCATATCTAGTACAGAATGTAGAGAAATATCAACAAATAATTAACGTAAGTTTTGAAGCGAATACAGTTCTTAATAAGCTTTATGTTGATAATTCGAAGGTTCAAGAACATTTTGCAATTGTGCCAACGAAAACAATTCTAGCAATCAATACATTAAACGGATTATCAGAAACAGAACGTAATATTTATGAGGAAATCTTGCGTACAACATTGGCTATGTTCCATTCAGATTATAAATATGAAGAAACCGTCATTACAACGTCTGTGAATGATGTTGAATTTTATACGAAAGGTAAAGTGGAACTGGATCTTGGATGGAAAGCTTTATTTGTAAAAGATTCAGCAAATGAAGGAGAGGATAAAGCTAGTGTGGACCATACTGTCTTACCAGCTGTTTCAACAAATGAAGATGTTAGAGCTTTGTTGTTTGAAAAAGAAGGGTCTACAACACCACCAAAGCCGTTTACTGAAGGACAATTAATTGGTCTGATGAAAACAGCTGGGAAGACACTTGATATAGACGAAGGAGATGCTGAAATCTTAAAAGAGGTTGAAGGTATAGGAACAGATGCTACACGTTCGAATATTATTGAAACAGTGAAACAAAAAGAATATATAAGCATCAAAAAAAATATAGTTTCAGTCACACCAAAAGGTGAAATCTTGTGTAAAGCACTTGCTAATTCACTTGTAGGTAGCCCTATCTTAACGGCAAAGTGGGAAAATAAGCTTCGTTTAATTGGACAAGGGCAATTAACACTAGAGAGCTTTGTAGCTGATATAAATCAATACATTTTAGAAATGATTCAGGATGCGAAAAAAAATATCACTAGTAACTCGGATCTGAATACTTCTATCTCAAGTGCTCAAACAAAAAGCGAGATTGGTAAATGTCCAAAATGCAGTAGTGGAATTGTAGAGAAAAAAGGATTCTTTGGGTGCTCAAATTATCCTAATTGTAAATTTACATTATCTGATAATTTCCGTAAGAAAAAATTGACGAAAGCAAATATTAAGAACTTACTAGAAGGAAAAGAAACAACAATCAAGAATATTAAAAAGGCTGATACTTCTACTTATAATGCTGTTGTTAAATTAAATGGGAAAGGCTTTATAGACTTTGTTTCGTTCGTTAAATAAATGTGAGAAACAGGTTTGAATAACAGCTTACAGTACTAAAATAACTAGAACCTCACTAAACAAAGTGAGGTTTTTTCATAAAAAAACTACTTGTGGTCAATTTATTTATTAAAAATGTTGCTTTGATAAAGGATGGTACCGATTAAGTATACTGTAGGTCGGGTGCACATTAAAAAACTTGATTCATATCGAATCAAGTTTAAAGATAACTATTCATTTCCATCAGTTTCATCAACAGCAGCTACCTCAGCAATTGCTGTTGGCACACTAGCTAATTCAGCCAACAAATAATTATGTATGTCTAATATTCTCTGGCGAAATTTCGGTTGACCTTTAGAAGCCACATAATTTTTTTCAAACGAAATTATACGCCCAACTTTTCTTTCCAACTCTTTAATAAGATTCGGGTTTTTAATTATGTATTGTTGTCTCGTTTCACCTTTACCAATAAGATACTCACGCTCAATATAATTCAAAGTAATTGGAACAACATCACTAATAAAAAATATAGACTTTTTATCAGTTTTTCCTACATGATAATAACATGATGATATATCAGTATTACCTCTATTCATGTAGCTTTTAATACGTTTCTTTTGTTGTTCAGTACGATGATCATAATCGCCCATAGGAATAGCCCAATAAATTTCAGGATTTACATTAGAAGGTATTAAGGCTACTAATGGACGCTCTTTTTGATCATTCCATTCGCCTCCTACATTCTTGATAATTTGATAAAATGCATTTTTTGCAAAGTATATACCTTTTTTAGTTATAACAGTCATATTTTGAATATCCCCCTATAAAAAAAGAGGTCTCAATTAATTGAGACCTCTTTATTCAATGTTTATGGTGTACATTGAGAAACACCTTTGTATCATTCTATGTTCCAGACCGTACATAGAGAAACGCCTTTGTATCCCAATCGATGTTTAAAGTGTACATCGAGAAACACCTTGTATATTAATAATAACATATTAACATTAATATGTTAATAATAACCGTTAAAAAATTTTTTATTCTTTTTCATCTTAATTAATTTTGCGTATTTAAAAATGATTCTAAGGGCTCCATAAGCTCACCAACCATTTTATCAAAGACCATTTTGCGAGTATTTCGCACAGCGGAACACGTTTTTAATGTTGCTTCAAAGAAGGTCAGGCCATTAGGTCCCAAAAAACAAATCAATTAATCTGCTGATATAAAATTCCTACCGCTGTAACAAAACTACTTACTGCAAAGATAAATTTCGCAGATAACGTTAATTTAAAATCTTTATATTTTAATTCCATAGATAATGCCCCCTTAATTCTTATAAAATAAAAATTTCCCTACCTTTATTACACACCAAACGTCTTCTTTTTAAACATCAAAGTTGAAAAAAAATAAAATTTTATTATTATAAATCAGTATAAAAACAAAGTAAATAGGAAATACTTTATTTTTATATATCAACCACTTGTGGTCAATGTGTAATAGTAAAAAAAGGTATTAAACTTTCAATTGCTAAAATACAAACATTTGTTCTAAAATAAAACAAACGAACGTTCTTAATGAGGGGCGAAATTATGATTAATGACCGCGGGAATATGAAATGGATATCCTTGATGCTTCCTGAGCATTTAGTTCAATTGAAAGAATGGAAAAAGGAACAGTATTACGGTAAAAAGCGTGACTTAACTGAGTGGGAGATTGAAGAAATTGAGCAAACAATACAACGAGCTTTTAAACTGCGAAAGTTAGTTAAATTAACTCTATGGGAACACAATAAACCGCATGATCTAGTTGGGTTAGTGACGGGTGCTGATACCTGGAATAAAGAATTGTTATTAGAAACAGATTTATCAATAAAACGAATATCAATGGAACTAATACAAACAGCATCATTGGTTGTTGAGGATGATTAATCCTGGGCAACGACAACTTGTACACAAATTTTTATTATTAGATTTAGCCGTAAAATCGTTACAAGTCGATTATCTCAAAGTGGAACATTTCAAGTTAAAGAAAGTATTTATCCCGTTTATGGATTCTTTATTAAAGGATTTACGCAATGAATGTTTTGAATTAAAAAGACAGCTTAACCAACAGCAAATTCGTATTGTCGGATGGACTAAAGTAGATGAATACTTTAGCGATGTGAAAATTGCCACATCAGGAAATGATGTTGATTTACGTTATGCTAATCAAGCTTTAAAAACAAAGGTTGAACACCTTTTAAATAATCATATTGATGAAAAGTTAAAAATGTAATTACCACTAGTACCTTGATTTACATGTATTTTTGTCTTGTTAACCGTGAGATAATGATATATAAGGGGGAATAGGTAATGTTATTTACTCCAATAAAGCCAATGTTACTTCATATGGGTAACAACAATGAAATAGTAAATAATCCTGAATGGATTTACGATATAAAATGGGACGGTTGGCGTATCCTTTTGCATAAAGAAGGTAAGAAGGTAGAAGCATTTACACGACATGGCAATAACGTTACGGCCAAGTTTCCTGAACTTCAAATAGTTGGCCATTCAATTCAAGCACACTCTGCGATTATTGATTGTGAAGGTGTTGTTTTAAGAAATGGTGTTTCCGTATTTGATGACTTGAATTATAGAGGTAGACTTTCAAATAAAGATAAAATTGAACAAAGTACTATAACTCATCCAGTTTCTTTTGTTGCTTTTGATGTACTAGCATCTGATAAATCTCTTATAAATCAACCTTTAGCTGATCGCAAGAAAGTATTATCGTCAATTATCGAACCTTCAAATAGCCTGTTTATAACACCATCAATAGAAGGTAATGGCAGCGATATTTTCCAACTAACTAAGGACAAGCAAATGGAAGGGATTGTAGGAAAGCGAAGCAATTCGAAGTACAAAACTAATCATAGATCCCATGATTGGTTAAAATATAAACATTTTAAAGTTACTGATGTGATTATTTTAGGGTATAAAGAAAACCCATTTACCATGATAGTGGGCTCCCAACTAAGTGATGGAAATTATAAAGCATTGGCCAGTGTAGAATTCGGCTTTAAGCAAGAAGAAAAAACAGCTTTCCGCAATATAGCTAAACAAATTGTGACTAAAAAAGACCGCGAAATTATTTGGATAGAACCAAGATTAAAATGCCAAGTGCAATATTTAGAAAAAACGAATTCAGGATTACTAAGAATAGTGTCCTTTAAAGGTTTTAATGTTAATTAAAATAACCACTTGTGGTCATATCGGTTGCGTTACCTGAATGTTAAAATATACAAAGCCCAGGACAGTTAATTTTGAACCTGAGCTTTGTTTTTATTAATCATTTTTTAATTCCTTTTCTCGTGCTGCTACCAGCTGCATTAGTTCAGCTAAATCATCTAAATCACAATATTTATTAATATAAGTTTTAGCTGAACTTTTTGCAGACTGTTTACGTGTTTTTTCTCTGTTTTTTTCCCTATAAGCTTGTGTGGCGCGTTGTTGTGCTTCAGATGTTCTTTTCTCGGTCAACCTCTATCTCTCCTTTTCAAGAAATACAATATGATGTTAAACACCACTAAAATTAAGCAAATTGAATAAATAATCATCATTGAATAGTCGTAGAATTTAGGATCTTCCCAATTAACCATATCTGTCAAAATGTAAACGGCAAATGCAATCATTATAGCGTATGAGATATTTTTCATTTATCAATGGATATGATAAGATTTAGGAAGGAGGGTTTAACCTCCTTCACAGCTTACTTGCGATTTTTCTTCTTACGTTTTGCGGACGGTTGAGAAGAAGGTCGCTTTTTGTTTTGCTTACTACTTCGAATATCATGTATGTTCTTTGCTGAACCAGTGAGTAAATTTAGCACTGATGATATTGCGACTAGGTAAGTCAAAGCCTTATCGTAATCCAGTTTTGTTCAACTCCTTTCTATATATATATTATATACCATGGTATATATAAAATCAATGCCTAAATTGTAATATTTTATAACAAATAATAAATAATAGTATTAAATGATATGAATAAAAAAAATAACCAAGCTCATTTTTACTTGTGCCTGGTCTTTTTTGTAAGTAGAAAATGACTCATAAAAACAACCACTTGTGGTTATATTTAAGAGTCAATTCAAAATAAAATATAGCTAATTATTACCACGTAAAGTATTTTTCCAGCTGTATTATTCAGATAAATTTCTAGAATTAATACTTATATTTCTAACCTCTAGAATGGTCACTTAAAAATAGTAGTAAGATTTACATTGGAAGGTTTTCTAGTAATAGTTAAGTTTGTTTTCTAATTTAGAGTAAGGAGTATATTTCTATAAATACTATCTTATCAACTCTTTTTATTTATACTATTTGATATTGAATTTGCTTTCTTTTTCTTGGGAAAACTATATTTTTCATTTTCTTTTTTTATCTCTGTAATTAGTCTCTTTTTCTTCTCCGTGCACATACTTATTAACCACCCTTCCCTTTTCTATAATAGTGGTCAATTTTTCTTTTTTTTATACACATATAATTTCCCTCTCCCCCATACATTGGAGTATCCCATGAACAGTATGAAAGTGTTCATGGCTTCAATCGTGAAAATGGAGGTATCAAGAGATATGGAAGTGAAGAAGAGGAAAAGAAAAGATGCCAAAGTGGATTACAAACCGACTGTCCCTATCCCCCTAAAAACAAGCATAGAACGACTTGCAGCTATCACAGGAATTGTAGTAAAAGACATAGCAGACTATTTGGTTGTTTCGGCACTTAATAGCGTTGAAGTTATCAGTTACATATCAAAATGCTTCCAGTATGATCTAAGATTTAATAACACGTTATACTTTGGAAACTCTCAAAATCCTACTGTAAGGAAAAAAAATCCCCCTGGTACTACAGATAGAGTTTCTCTTAGAGTCTCTCAACATACGGATCATTTAATAGGTTCAATCGCGTATGCAATGAGATGTACCCGACATCGAGCATGTGCAGCCCTACTTGAACAAGCTATGCTTAATTATGATATTGTTAATGACTTTATAAGAAATTACTTAATAAATGGCCTAGATGAAGATAGATTAAATGAGCTTCAAAAAGTAATGAACTACATTAATAGTATGGATGATACTTTTGAATACTCATGGGCTGATCTTTTATCATTGATTGCAAGAGAAGTAAATGCACCTATCACATCTACTAAAGAATCGGTAGACGAATTTTTAATTAATAATTGGAGAGACAATCTGTAAATATATAGGTTTAAATTAGAAAAAAATAAAATGCAGATGTTAAATATGGAAAATCTAAATCCATGTTTAACATCTGCATTTTATTTAATTACCATGATAAATATTGGAACAACAAATAATGGACTTTCACCCACGATTTGCGAATGGTCGAACCATTCTTTCTATGTATTAAATTATAATACATTATTATAATCATGTCAAAGGATTTATAAAACATTTAATACTTTTATAAAACATTTTATTACTTTTATAAATTATAAAAATACATATATAAATTATTCCAACTATTTATAAATGTATTCATATAACTTTTGTATATTTCTAAAGAAAAACATCAAATCATTGTTTAATTTAGGAAAAGGTGGTTCGTTATTTACAGTTTTTAAAAGGTTCCCTAGTGAATCAATTAGTGTGTCAGGAGTTGATGAAGGGTTATATTTTAATAATTTGTATAGTTTTAAAACACCTGCAATATCTTTGAAACGGTAAGTAGGTCTTATCGCTAAAGCTACTCCAGCACCAATTAAATCAGGTAGTAATAGTGTGTTTACATAACGTTTATTAACTTTTCCATTTGATATGGCATCAGCAGGACATGAAGATAGGTTAACTAATAAAGGGCTGTTATGTGCTGCTGCATTTCTAATATAACGAGTACTTATCATAAGGCTTTTATATGCGTTTATATTAATATCAGGATTAGGGTAACGATTAAAATAGTACTCAAAAAAATATTGTAATTCTTGCATTTGCATAATTTCTATTAGTTGCCAAATAGCTATATATTTTTGATTGGCAATTATTTTTGTATAAATGCCATGATTTGAACTACTTGCATTTTGCCCTCTATTAATTAATGATTCAATTGAAATTGTATTATTAGAATGTTTTGCATTGTAGGAGGTAATATAATCATTAATTATTTCGTAACCATCCACTTCATTATTATAGGAAACATCCTTAAGAACCTTAACTTTTAAAAAATGCTCAATTTCTAACGTCATTTGTAACAGTATGTAACGTAATTCTTTATCTAACCTCGATAGAGAAATTAAGTATTGAAAGTCTAAATCGATGTATTTATTCTTCTTATCTCTTCGAAAGTTTTTTCTATAACAAGCAAATTTATAGTAATAGTTTCTTTCCTCTAAGTAAGGAATAGCATCAGCTTCACTAATACAGTTGAATTTTACACCATTTCTTTTTAAAATACCTTCGATTAATTGGCTAGCTGTTTTTTTTTCCTTATATGGCAACAGTATTACAGATGTCATTTATCTCACCTACAATAATTTAATGTATTTCTAGTTTAGTATAAACAATAAATGTATATACTAAACTAGAAATTTAAACAGTTGTACTTTTTTACTTCTATTTATTTTCATTAATTAGTTTTGAAACTAATGATTGTGAGATATTTAAACGTAATGCAATTTCTTTTTGTTTAATACCTACCTCATTATATAGTCGTAAGACTTCTTCCCTGTAATCAGATTTTCTATCAAAAACAGGATAACTTGTTTGGGTTGTTGTTTCACCTAACCCTTTTTCAGCTGTCATCGTGACATGATAGCCATTTTGTCTTCCACTCATAGTTATAGTTTGTTTTTTTTCATCGTAGTGAAATGATCCCGTACCTTCTTCAAATTGGTTTAAATAGTTAGTAATGAATGGTTGTACAATATCATTTCTTTCCTCAGATTTACCTACAATAATTTGAATTTCATTTTCGTCTTTTTGTTTGGACATTGTATTCACACCCCTCTTAATATTTTTAATAATAATGTTAGTAATTATATTTGTCAATGTTTTTATATGAAATATATATCTCCCTTTATGAGGAATTTTGCGCTTATTTTGTATTATAAGTAAACATAAATAAGCTCAATTTCTCGCATTAAAATTGAGAAATTGAGCTTTATCATCAAGTCGCTGAATGGTCTATTAACTCTTAACATTTTTTAACTTTTTCATTATCCCTGTTAGCCTATCATTCACCCTGCCTTTTTCCTTATCGTTTTCTTTAACCTTTTTATAGCAGGATAAACATTGTTTTTTCCATTGTTCATTTGCCTTTACCCAGTGTTTCCTCCCACAAATTTCACAAAGCAAACGGACTTCATTCAGTTCATAGTTAACTTTATCTAAATTCAATATAAATCTTTTATCAGGAGTTGAGGGGTCAGGAAATTCACTCTGTATCTTCTTTTTAAAACAATCCAAACATGTTAATTTTCCGTTTATTTCTTTATATTGCAATTTACGCAATTTGTTGTTATTGAATTCTTTAATTCCGCACTCTTCACAAACCCGTTCATTTAATCTTGTTTGGTTGATTTTATCTTCAACTTTTTCGTAATATGATACATCCTTTATCTCAAACCCACATTTAAAACAATTCAATGTATGAGCTTTTGATGTATTCTCAATAAAGTCATAATCACGTATACCTTTTCTATCAATACTTATTCCGTTACTTCCACTTTCATAAGAAACCGCTGTTTTAAATCCGCAAGCAGGACAATGTACACTAAACATAGTAGTTCTACATTCTCTACAATCACAAGGACTTCCAAAGTCATGATTAGCCATATTTTCGCTTCCTTTGTATAAGTTAATTATCTTTAATTATAACCTGCTATAGATAAAAGAGGATGATATATCCTACATTACTATTTTCTTTAAATGTGTTACTCAAGAAAATGAACCAATTGCTGAACAAAGTTAAAGTTAAAAAGCACATATATTATTTGTTCCAAAACTCGTCCTTTTCTGAACACACTGCTATTCAATCTGAAAAGGACGTTTTTTATTGTCTTTTTCGTAACAAAACTCTGTTCATAATTCTACGTTCAATAACCCGTGTTGTTTTATCTTATGTTACAATGAGTTTATAGAAAAATAAGGAAAGAGTGATTTTGGTGTTAATTGGCTACGCACGTGTATCAACAGGATTACAAAATTTAGATTTGCAAATGGATGCGTTAACGAAATATGGCTGTGTTAAAATTTTTCATGATAAGTTGAGTGGGACAAAGAAGCAGCGTCCAGGATTAGAAGAAGCATTAGAGTATGCACGTGAAGGGGATACAATTGTAGTTTGGCGACTAGATCGACTTGGTCGCAATATGCAGGACTTGATTAACATTGTGAATAGTTTGAATGAACGTGGTGTCGGCTTTCATAGTCTACAAGAAAACTTAACAATGGATAAAAGTAATGCGACTGGCCAACTGATGTTCCACTTGTTCGCAGCGTTTGCGGAATTTGAGCGTAACTTAATAGAAGAACGCTCAGCTGCTGGTCGTGCAGCAGCAAGAGCACGTGGTCGTCTTGGTGGTCGCCCGGAGAAGTTTGGGGAAAAAGATATTGAAATGATGAAATCCCTTATTGAAAATGGTACACCGATTAAAGATGTTGCTGAAAAATGGGGCGTGTCTCGCACGACAATTTATCGCTATTTAGAGAAACAATAATTCAGAAGACACAACGTCAACTAAGCTAAATATTCAATATTAGGAACAAGTCAAATTAACAAGATAAAAGCATTGTCATGTCCTGACTTTGGTCTTTTCTCAATCGTTTTAAATCAAATTTCTATGTAATATAAAAACCACTTGTGGTCAAACAAAGATCACGTTCAGCCAGAAAGAATTGGGGGAAGTAGGACCCCCTCTTTTTGTTTACATTTATTTTAATATTGACTTAGGGTTAATGTACATCCAGCCGAAACAACGGGCGAAGTCACCTGACCATTCTGATACGTCTAAATGTAAGAAATAGCCTTGCTCAAGTCTATCAGCAATATATGGTGTCTGTGGGGGTGTATCTATGTTTGTCCGAAGAGGTAATGCGCTTGATTCATGTAAAATTTCCCACATCTTGCTTTCAAAATTTATAACAGATGCGGTTGTAAAAACTGGGATTCCATTTGTATCAAAAATCGTCGTTATTACCCCATGAATTTCTTTAAATGTGCTTTTAACTGTATACCCATCAAATAATTCTGTTCCAATTTCTTCAAAAGAATCTTTATAAATTCTGTTTAGAGTAAAATATAAGTCTTTTGATACTTCGTTTGAGTTTGTTTTACGAATATGTCCAGAATTTAAGGTTATGTGATTAATGTTATTCATTATTCCACGAATCTTTCAATGGCATTTTTAATCGCTTGTACACGTAAATGCTTATGTTCAAATTCTTCAGCTCCCCAAATAGCTTCACACCAATCATCGTGTGTGAATATCACCTCACAATTATCACCATCTTCATGCCACACTAAGGGAACGCCACCAATCACGCAATTTGAGTTAAACACTACATCACCCTCGTGCACAAAAATAAAAGGTTGTGCATCACTCCTCATAGATAAAATGCTTTCAAAAGCTTGATGTAATTCTTGCGCTGTTTTCAAAATTCCCATTAAAATAACCTCCTCATAAAATTTATTGAGTAATTCAGCGTTTTTGAGTGTAATGTTATCCAACGAAGCTTCACCCTTAAAGATCCTGTATACAGTATTTTGTGGGATACCAGTTGCTTTTGAGACTTGAAGGGCTGGAATACCACTGTCGATTAATTTTTTGATATTTTCTCTCATATTAATTCCTTTTTTATTCATTAGTAATGTCTTATCGTTTCTTCTCGAATCTTTCCATTTACATCAATTGTACGAATAAATTCTACTGGTCCATCTTTAGTTACACGCATGTCATTTTCAAGTACGTAGATACCTTTTTCGCTTTGCTTTGCTTTTTCGATATATGCAGCGATTCTTTTTTCATTCTCTAATTTTACCTCTGCATTAATTTTCTTTTCCATAATGTCGTGGAAAATTTTTGCCGTGTCATTAGCAATTAGACCACCTGTAGCTGAAATGTTAAGTTGTTTTAAGAATTCACTCGCATTTTCAAAACTGTAACAATAAGTTTTTTTAAAATATGAGGCCTTTGCTACTGTAGTTATACCATTTGCGGAACATTCCACTTTATAACCATTCAGATGTTTTACAAATACTTCAACACCGTTTTTAATAAATATAGTTGTAACGGATTCCATGTACTTGATCTCCTCCCATGCAATAGAAAGATTTGTTGCGTCATCCTCAATCGCTTATTTATCCACCGATATCGGTAATTCTATGCTTATTATATTACCGTTATCGGTAAAAGTAAAGCTTTTTGATAAAATCTTTAAGGTTTTTTACACAACAAAAAAGTAGACAGCGTTATGACCATCTACCTTTATTTCCACTTAGTTAATTAAATTTACAAATATTAAGTAATTCACATTCCACTTAGTTTCAAGTGAAATATACCATATATATGTATATTTAACAATGAAAGTTTGATTGAAACAGGCTCTCAGACGTTCCTAAAATCGAGTTGACGGATGATTCACCGTCTCGATTTGTTTGAGAGCTCTTCAATTGCACTCTTTTTTCAAGAAAACTGGTATAAAACAGCACACAATGGAATAGAGAAAAATAGAGAAGTAAAATAGTACATGCCATTGAGTAGAAAAGAATTGAAAAAATTTGCGAAGAATAGGAGTAACTAGCGTATGGAACAGACAATTTCAATAGAGAGGCGTATTCAAGAGCTACTTTCTGATGATCCATTATTTCAAGTAATCCAGGAAACACCAGCTGAGCAGTTTTTTTTATCAGAGCTTTATCTAACAGAATTGATTGAAAAGAAGTACTACTCAACACCTGAAGTTGCTAGCTGGTTTAACGTTACTGATGCACAGCTCCGTTATTATATTAAACCATTTGAAGAATACTTATTTGATGGACAGGCGACAAATCCAACAACAGCAACTGTGATTCGTTTAGACTTCAGAGCAATTTTGAAACTCCGTATGATTCTGCTATTAAAAGATGAGTATCGCGTGAAAGGATTAAAGCAACTTTTACGAATAAATGAAGATGGCCACATCATCAAACAAGTATCTGTTCCAGAAAACTTTCCTGACGCAACTTACGATAAACGCTTAGATACCTTAAGTAAAGCGTTTGCTCAGATTATGCATACTGGCTTATTTCAAATGGAGCAAAATGAAGATAATGTGGAAACGAAGCTCACATTAAATGAGAACTTTCTACTTCAAAAAATCAAGGGGCTTCCTGAATCTTCGCAAGAAATTGAAAAGCTTCAATATCATATGGAACAGCTGGAGCAGCAAAATCAAGAATTGACCGAAAAAGTAGAGGGTATCCTCATATCTAACAAAGAGGACATCGCAATTAAAATCAGAGAAAAACACATTGAACAAAGTGTCTTAAAACGCCTTGAAAATGAAGCCCTAATCCAATATGCAGCTACAAAAGGATGGCAATTCTTCGGAAAACTCTTCCGTTCTACTCAAATAGAAATCGAGAAAAAACAGTATATAGCTGCCTATATAGACGAACATTTTTCTGAGCAACTAACGCAAGAACTTCATCAGTATCACGAGCGATTGGTGGAGTAAATGACATCTTTTCACAAATCAAAAAACGCTTCCTTTTCAACAGAAAGCGTTTTTTTATGGAATTGAATCAAATGTTT
Source organism: Lysinibacillus fusiformis (assembly GCF_003049525.1). GTDB lineage: Bacteria > Bacillota > Bacilli > Bacillales_A > Planococcaceae > Lysinibacillus > Lysinibacillus fusiformis. The sequence continues at coordinate 26,357 of NZ_PYWL01000018.1, forward strand.
AGTAGCACTTAATCGCCTATTCGATTTTCAACTTCCACCAGCGATGAAATATCCTTGTAAATAATGAAATACTTGTTAGAATGAAAATCGTTTAATAATGGCTGGCCAGCTTTAAATTCACTTAGAGGGAAACTAGCGTCTTTTCCATTAGTATATGTGACCCTTATAAATGTCTCTTTTATTTCTAATTCAATTGGGATACCATTTGTAAAAAAGCTGACCATAAGCTTTAAGATTAAAAAGACTATACCCATATTTAAAATACCCGCATTAATAATCAGTATAAGGGCAAGCGGTGACTCTAGTGGATCAATTAGATAATTAATATATAAAATAAAAAAGGTTAATAAAACTACTAAAATTATCATTTTAAAAAGCTTAAACATTAGTCTTAAATATTCGTATTGTTTTTGTCTGAGTTATTTAGAAATAATTTTCTATTATTTTTGAAATCGGTTAATTCAATATAATGAACTTCAGTTGTTGTATTTTCTTTGGATATATGAATAGATAAGTCATAGCTAATCTCATAAATAACTTCACCTGTATTTATATCTGTCCAAAAAATTGTATTAAAAGGTGACTTCCCTAGCGTTATTGTTCTTGGTTTATACTGTATTTCTAAATTCCCTATTGTTTCTTGGTCTTTGAAAAATAAATTTAATTTTTCCTTTTCGTTTAAGTCGAATTTTATACAAGAAACATCAAAAGAAGCGAAAAAACATTCAAAATTTGAGGATACAGAAGTATCTACTTTTTCTATCTCGATGCTTTCGTCTTCCTTTTCTTTTTGTGTATTTGCTTCTTTACAAGCTGTTAGTAATACAACGGATATACATAAAAATATAATTGATAGCATTTTAACATTGTTCATTTAGAAACCCTTCTTTCTTCAAAGCTATTGTAATGTTTTTTTATAGTGTTCTCCTATTTTAAATTGGCTTTAAAATATACACAGAAATACTAGCTGTAAATATGCCTATAGTTAAGCAAATATAAAAAGCATATTTGTATTTATCTAAGAAAAACCCTAAAAGACCAAACACAAAAATAATTATTATCCAAACATAATTTTCTACACTCATGTGTCATGTCCTCCTGATTTCATTATTTCTTTTTACATTTGAAATGCGATTTGCGATCTATTACTTTGTGTTCTATCCAGTCACCATTCCAATGCGCCTTTAATGTTGCTGCAAGTTGCGCTTTAGGTCTGGAATAGTAACACTGACAATGATTTAATACTTCATCAATAGTTATCCATTTATCAGGGTATCTTTGAAAATATCGTTTTACATCGTCTATCATCAATGTATAGTCACTTTGATAATCAAAATCACCCATTTTATGGCCACCTGTAATAGTGTCATGATAACCATCTTTAATAAATTTTCTAATATCATCAGTTTTACGGTTCAATTTAGCAAACATCCCATAAGGTATTTCTACATACCCATGCTCTTTAACAATAATTAAACCAATACCATTGTGCTTTAGAAAATCATGTACCAATCGAGAGAAACCACCTTTTTTATTAGGTACTGCAACGAATACATAATGTCCATGTCGCTTTGCATATACAGCTTGTTCTATGACTTTGAAATTAAGCATTTTTTTCATTTCTACAATGATATTATGATTTCCTATAGTACCTACAACATCATATTTAAGTACTTCAGCATAAACTTTTTCACAACCTATTTTTTCTAGCAAAAATTGCTTTACTGGTGCAAATAAATCTGATTCCTTCACATTATCACCATCCTGTTACTGTAGAATATATTTCGGTTAATTAGCCAAACGCACAAGTTTTGATGCCGTTGTAGAAACCTAATTTAATTACTTTATCCCAATTGATCTCATTTCGATTGAATCTATGAACTACCATACATCCATCGTCATAAATAATAGGTGCTGTATATGTGTAGTCACATGGCGTTTCTGTTTTACAATAAGTCATTACTTTTCCTAGTTGTGGATGGTTAATCTCTCCCCATTCTTTTCCATTTGACCAAGATAGAACTTGTCCTTCATATGCTTCAGCAAGGATTTTAGGAGTGCAAACACACTCCTTATGCAACTTTGCTGTACTGGAAAAAACGTATCCATTTTTCATGCATTTAATAATTTTGATTAACCTTTTTTTCTTCATAGATATACCTACCTTCCGTTTTTATTCTTCAATTTATAACCACAAGTGGGCAATATACTATGAAACATTGTGTATTACTAGAAGAAAGCTATCTATCAATGTTAGTAACACAGTTGAAACAATAATCATAACAAAGCTTTTTTTCGCCCATTTAGATTCCACTATATAATAGAAGAAACTCATAAAAACTACGAATACTAATGCATAAATCGGATTGATTAACATTGTGTTCCTCCTTAATTAATAATATTGTAGCGTTGATGTTTGACGATGGTACGATCACTGTGATACATCTCTCGATGTTTTTCTTTATAGTCTAGGATTGTAACGCAAACAGAATTTTCATATTGTTTTAAGACAATACCCTTCACTTTGACATTGAATATTTCATTTAGCCATTCAATTTCTTGACCTACTTCAGCTGGAACGATAATTATTGAACGCATTCTATTGCCTCCTATTATAACAGAACTCTGATATTTTTGAATAAAAAATGATTCTTATATGAATAATATTTCGATATTTGACTACAAGTGGTCATATAACCTATATTTAAACCACAAGTGGTTATTAAAGGTACTCAAATATATTTGTTTGTTCATAAATTGAGTCATTGAAAGAAATAAGCTCTCGATATTTTTCTGTAATGTCTGTTAAAGTTAGACCAGTCAATACCAGGACACCTACTACTGTGCTAAACCACAGTTTGCAATAGAAACGTGGCGCGAAATCATTATATAATTCTTTCGTAATATAATGGGAAAAGTCGGTATCAAAATCACAGAAATAATTAAAGCGTCCCTGACGGTCTAAAGAGCTTTCTAAAAATGATCTCCCATAGTTTAGGTAGCTGTCTTCTAATTTGATAGGTTTAGAGTATTTTAGTACATCGTTTACAAGTGTAATACAGTTTTTCATTACTATAAGTGCGTGATGTGTATTTCCAGTCTTTTTAAACTGGATTAAGGCATTATTTAATTCATGTAATCGAACAGAATTTCTTCTTGTATCAATTGGTGTTATGCTATGCAATTCTGATACTTTCATACGAACCTCTCCTTCCTATTATTGACCACAAGTGGTCGTTTAATAACCACTTGTGGTCAAAAATTAAACTAAACCTAATGTTTGGAACAAACTTTCATTTTCTTTCTCTACAGGAGTACTACTTTCTCCACCAAAAAGCGCGTCTAATGTTAATGCTCCATTGTTATTTGAGCTTGCTGATTCCTCATAGTTTTCAAATAAGTTACTAGAAGAAGATTGGATGCTTTCGGTTGCCACTTTATCTAGTTCAATCATTTGTTTAATGCGTTCCGCTGGTAAATCTAAACCAGCAAGCATTACATAGAAATATACAGGACGATTTTTCGCATCATTCTTCACATTCTCAAATTGCGTTGCACTGTATGTATGGAAGCTAACAGGTGACTCTGTAGCGTGTGGTGCAACTTCCAATAGCAAGTTTTCTAATTGATTTGTCATGACACCGTTAAATAGATTTTGTGCATCTTGTTCATGACATAATACGCTAATCGCTGCACGTTTGGTTTTTTTGAAATCATACCCACTAGACAGCACACCGTTTTCAATTTGCGTATGAAGATTCGTGATAAATTTTGCTTTCTGATTCTCCATGCTTTTTAGTGAGTCTAGTTCTTTAAATTCTTCTACTGTCATTTCCATTCGAGCAAAATGGAATACACCAGGTGTGCGAAGCATTTTACCTAATTCAGACGAATCAAAATTTGTTGATCCGTACACATCAAAATTTGCTGTGATGATATTTTTATCATGAATAGCCTTAGCTACATATTCGTTTGAAAACGCTAAGTATTCTTCTAAAGAAGCATTAGGGTTGCTCGTCATAAATTCTGTGAATAGCTTTTCATTGTCTACAGGAATTATTGGCCCTAGCTTATCCATTGCAGCATAGATTTTATTTAAACGTTTTAAGGCATTACTATTCACTGTAGAACGCTCGTTTTTGCGAGGTAATGTTAATATTAGCCCGAATGGTTTTCTCATCTCTAGACAAAGCCCAATAGCTTGAATGACTGCTCCTGTTCCTGAACCACCGCCTAAACCAGCTGAAATCCATATGAACTCTGTCTTTTCAAAGTTTGTTTTCATAAGATTTAAAATCTTGTCTTTGTTCTCCATGAAAATGTTTTCACCAATTGTAATATCTCGGCCAGCACCTTTTCCGTCACCAATTAGTTCTTTTTTAATTTTTGTATTGCTTGTTTTTACTTTGTCTAAATCCTGTTTATTTGTATTAACCAGTAATGCAGTATATGGATACTCGTTGTCACCAGCTGAAAGATCTGCACAAGCAGCTGCAATTGATGTACCGCCTAACCCTAAACCTAAGAAACCATATTTATAACTTAAATCCATTTTCGCCATATAAATCATTCTCCTTTTATTTTAAATTTTAAGACTTGCTCACCTAATTCAGTGATTTTATATAAACGAGCTTGGCCAATAATTTGTACATCAACCAAAGCTGCACCTTCCAACCGATACATAAAGTTGTCTAAGTAATGACGTGACTTGATTAGTTGCTTCTTGTCCTTGTTGTTCTTTTCTTTCTGATAATGTTCATTTGTTAGTTCCCACAAACGCTCTTTTGGAACGAATTGTTTTTCTAACAATAAGCTGGCTAGTAACCAACTTGATTCGTCTGTGAGTCTTTCGTGAAGTAGTTGAATGATATTTGCCATTCTAATCCACCGCCTTGTTTGATACTTACTGTTACAATAACTCTTACACTTACTATAAAGCAGAATACTGATTTAGTCAACAGAATTCTGATATTTATTTTAATTATTTAAAAGTTACTTTTAAAGTAAGTGTGATAGTTATATTGAAAGTTAAGAAGTCTAGCTGTATATGGGCTTTTTTATAATTAAAAGTTAGTGTAATAGTTACAGTTAAATTAACTATCACACTAACTTTCAAACAAATAAAAAGCTGACCACTAATGGTCAGCACTTTTAAATAGCGATCACGGAAAATACAGAATTAAAGTTTTGTTTCATATTAGAAAATTGTTCGATTTCGTTTTGAACGGCCTTAATAAGATTTTCTGTAGATTGGATGCCTGGCGTCCGATATTCTTTCGCTAAATAGATTAGTTGATCTAAACAAAGATCTACTTTACCAGCTGCGTATTGCTGCAATAAATCTAAGTCGGTTTTTAAAGACTGGATATATTCATCTAAAAATAAGTCACGTGAGGTTGGTTGGTCAGCAGTAGGGAGCATATTGATTGATTCAAGTCTTAAAAAGTCTACTAAAGGTATGTAATCAAATACATAGACCTTATCATTTTTCACAGGTATTACGATCCAATTGGCACTTAACGTCCATGTGATGATAACATTAAAATCGGTTTTAATTGCTTTTTCTACCGGTAAACTTGTATCAGCTAATTCCAGCAGATCATTAAAAACAAAGTCCTTATACGAATAGCCAGTTTCCTCAGAGTATTTAATTGAGCCTAAATCTTTTCTAGAAATATACATTAAAGTTCCACCTTCCTAATTTTTAAAATTATTTTATAAAGTGCCAAATTTGTAGAACAATTACTTTTTATGCAGTAAAGAATATTTACATGTTAGTATTATCTCATTTTTTTACCGTTTTTCTAGTAAAAAAGGTAAAAAAATATTAGTTAAACAGGTATAGATAAGATAGTGATATTTAGGTACTTTATATCAACATATTGTACTAATGGTGAAATTGAGTCAAACGAATAGGAACGTTTGTTCTCTTTTTTATCTATTGTAGACAATAAACTGAAAAAAATACAGCTTTTTTTATGGCAATATTTTGAACGAGGATAAATGGATTAATAAACTATTAAGTTTCGAGAATAATTTGCATTATCTTTAAAAGGGGTGTACAATTTATCAGTACTCTGATATATAATAGAGTGACAAAAAAAGTACGCAAAAGAAAATTAATCCTTTGCGTACATAAAAAATATGCTATACTTCTTAATAACTATTAACTTTATCAAGCGAATCTAGTAGATTACTAGTACTATACATAAAAATAACAAAATAAAAAAGAACACAAGCAGTGTGATTAGTGCGACCAACACTTTCTCACTGTTACACCATAATCAGACTATGGTACAACTCTTAAGCAAGGTTCTTTTTATTTCTTTTTCCTTAATCAGTTTTAATTATACCGATTTTTGAAAAAGGAATCAATAACTTTTGCCCAATTTCTCATGCTTTTTTAGAGATGTGTTGTATCATTCTATTTTTTAGATGGTACAGTGCATCTTTTTTGTTTTTGAGAAAGAGGGCTATTAATTTGAATATTCAGTCTATTTATGACTTTATTGTCAAAACAGGCTTAACTACTTTTAAAGTGAAGCATTCAAAGGCTGCTTTACCAGCACGTGTACAAGCTCAAAAATTAGATAAACAATCGAAGAAGGGTGCTATTTTTGCTGTGCGCGATAAATCGCATTTCCTTGAGACAAAGGTAAAGGGTTACATTATCACTTCTAAAGAAACGTTATTAGAGGATGCAGCGAATTTAACACATTTTACACCTAACGTTTATCGTACATTTGGCTATCAGGATGAAGAAAGACGCTTTATTTATGGTTTTGAAGAAAAAAATTTACTACAAATTAATACATTTGTAGTTGATATTGATACAGTAGCGTATAGCCGTGAGGATATTCTAATGGCTTGTATGGATGAATCTATTGGTTTACCAACTTTAATTGTCCGTAGTGATCGTGGCTATCAAGTATTTTTTGTATTGGATGAACCTCTATTTATTTCTAATAATCATAGTTTTAGAGGTCTAAAAGTTGCTAAACGCATTAGTGATAACCTTAAACGTAGTTTACAGTCAGTAGAAGCAGACCGTTTTTGCAATGACTTCGGTTTTTTCCGTATGCCAACAGAACAAAATATCGTGTTTTGTGACTTAAATAATACCTACACAATGAAACAATTTATTAATTGGTCTACGCAATGTGATAGCGATATTGAAAGACCTTTGTTTGTTGTGCCAACTAAAGGCACTCCAAAGGCTTCAGTAATGGAATCAGATTGGTTACAAGCATTAATTCAAGCAGTAGATGTAAAAGGCCAGAAAGGGCAAATAGGGCGAAATAACACGTTATTTACGCTTGCTTTAATATGCCTTCAAGAAGGTTGGTCAGAAGATCGTACATATGATTTTCTTGATGAATTTAACTCAAAACTATCACATCCATTAAAAGGTCGTAATGTGCAAACAATTATTCAATCTGCTTTTTCAGGGAAATATCACGGAGCAGCGAAAGAGTATGTAGAAGCATTATTAGACCTATATGTACCTGGTAAAAGCTTTGAAGTAAAACTTGGTGGGAATGGTTGGTATAAGTTTAAAAAGGCGCGTGAGGAACGTGAGCGTAGTCATTTTGACGAATGGGAACAAGACATTGAAAAGTATTTGACGGCTGAATACAACGTTTCAGAGCCGTTTGTTTGGCGTACACAAAAAGAAATTTGTGATAAAGTAGGAATTTCTTCCAGTACACTAAATGCATTAATGAAACGTTCTACTAAGGTAATTAAATTTGTCTCAGGGAAAGGCCGTTACAGTAAGACAGGCTGGACAACAGTTGCCCTGATGGTGAAGCATGTCTTATTTAGTACACAATTAAAAAAATCACTCTATAAGCAATATATCCATCAATTACAAGTTGAAGTTTTACCACTTTGTTTGAACAATGAAGCAATTGAATTATTCCAATCAAAACTAGCAATCTACTTATCACAAACCGTACCACTAGTAGGGGAAATTCGATTGGATGGCTCAGGCTAATTTAATACTCCACTCTGCCATTACATATTTCAAATTACATGCGCTTGAGTTCACAAGGGCTGTGTAATTAAAACCAGGTAATTCTTTAGTAAGGCTAGCTATAACTTATTTAGTAGATACATGTGACTACAAGTGGTCAATTGTATTATGTTTTTGTTGGAGAATAGAGCCCATAGCGGGAGGCGTTCCGCAGACCAGCTTGCTGGTTGAGGACTTTTAACATGGATTGAGTAGAGATTTTAATCATTTGTAGTTCTAGCTACAAGTGGTCAATCCTTAATTGTGGTATACGTACTCTTTTGATAGAATGATATTTAAAAGCAGCCACTTGTGGTTAGTAGGGGAGTGTGAGTTTGAATGGCTATAAAATTAACTCTAGGAAATGCTAAAGGGGGCGTGGGTAAAACTATTATTAGTAACTTATTAGCTTTTGGTTTGGCTGAGAAAGGTTATAAGGTATTGCTTGTCGATATTGATCCACAAGGAAATACTTCGATGATTAGTAATCTAAAATTTAAGTTATCTGAGCAACAACCGTATTTAATTGATGGATTGTTTTTAAAGAATTTAGGGCCTTGTGTACAGCAATTGAAGGAGAATTTATTTTTAATTGCTGGGGATGAACGTACCGTAGAGCTTGATAAACTGTTGCCTGCTAAGAATAAGGTTATGTATTTACGTAAGTATATTGAAGAAATAGAGGATGATTTTGATTTTATATTCTTTGACGTTCCACCAACAGCGTATTCGGTTTTCTTAAATAACGCGTTAGGGGCAAGTGATGGTTTTATTGTTTTAACAGAAGCAGCGAAGCAATCTTTTGATGGGATCAGTAAATTGTATAATGCAGCTGTGGCTGTTCAAGAGAAATTCAATCCTTCTCTAGATTTTTTAGGTGTGGTTATTAATCGTAGAGAAAAGGACGTTGCGAATTTTGGAATTCTAGAAGAAATGTTCCAGGTGTCTACAGATGATATGTTCTTTAAAACAATGATTCCTGCGCGGACACGTATTGGGAAGTATTCGGAACATGGGATATATAATTTTCCTAAGTCTGTAAATTCGATCAAGGGCTATGATAAATGGGATGTAGAAGTGAAGGATTGTATTAACGAATTAATTACTGAACTTTTAGAGCGTATTGGAGTGGAGAAGCTTGAGACAGTTAAGTCAAAAATTTAAGTCTGAGCAGAAAGTTAATGTGTTTGATGAAACAGAGGAAGAAACAACCTCAAGAAAAATTTATGCTGAAGATTATGAGTTGCTTCGTAAATGGGGTTTTCTTAAAAAAAAGAAACATAATGAAATGCTATTCGAAATAATAGATTTTGTTCGTCCTATATTAGTTGAGGGGCGCTATGATGAACTACCGTTTGTAGAACGGCCATACAAAGTAATGGATAGCCATAAGGCAGTGCGAATTATGGTTGATGACAATGATCTATTAGCGATTCATGCAAAGCGACAAAATATTTCGATGAAACGATTAATATCAAGTTGTATCAAGTATTACAAACAAGTTAAATTAGACGAGGAAACCCAGGGGAAATGATTCTCCTGGGTTTTTTTGTGTCTGGCTCATTCATTGGGATCGAACTCTGCCGAAATTACCATTCCAATTAACTCTATATCTTTTAAATCATTGATTATCAGAGGATGGATTTCGGAATTCTCAGCTTGTAAAGTCAAAGCATCACGTTGCAAGAAAACACGTCTAATATAAACGTTGTCTTGATAAATTAGAGCGTAAAGTTTGCCAGATTCAATATTATTTAAATTGTCGCTTTCTCCTAATTTTGTTTCAATTATTTTTATCAATACTTTAGAACCTTTGTTTATCTTTATATTTATCATACTATCATCGTTATAAATGAGATAAATATATTTACCAAATGGGATTTTATTGGCTGCAATCCATTCGTGATAAGCTTCATTTTTAATGGTATCCCAAACTTCAATTCGACTAAGAGGTTTTTCTGTATATATCTTTTTAAAACTGTCATTTAGTGTTCTGGTATATAAGCTCAAATCCTTAGGTATGTCAGGACGGTCTACAATCATTCGGTTAAATTTATTTGTTATAAAATCTAAACGATCTTCAATGGTAAGGTTTTTAAGATTTTCATAAATATCTTTTACTTGTTTCAATTGTTCTGGTTCGGCGCAAAACATAGCAATAATAGCTGTGTATGTGTCTATCTTGTCAACATAATTAGATATAAGTTCTTGAACTTCTTTAGGTGCTTTCTCTAAATATCCAGCAGTAATTAATTTGTCTGGATCACCTCCTAAAACTTCAGCTAAAGCTCTATTGACCTTTTCTGATGCAGGGGGTCTTGTACCATTTTTTAATTTACTTATATATGATCTATCAATAGGATGATTTTTCTCCTTCATTTGTATAGAAATTTCGCCTAAGCTCATGCTGCTCTCATATATATATTTTGAAAGTAAATCTGCATAATTCAAATCGGTCACTCTCCTTAATCATTAATAATAAAGAGTGTTGACACTAAATTCAATAGGTAGACAAGTAAGTCACAAATGACTGTTGACTTACTTGTCACTAGGTGGTACTATTTAGTCAACAGTCATTTGTGTGACTTTTTTGTCACTGGTGAAATAGAGAAGTAAGAAGTCACTACTTTTATCAATGAAAGGATGACAAGATATGAATATTCAAGAAAATATACAAAAAGTTCGAGCTGAATTAGTGGAATTCATTCAAGTATGCGGTGAGGATTTTGAAGACTCAAAGAAATTAACAGAGATTCTTCAGTCGTTGACTGATGGAGAAGTATTAGAGCTGTTCATACAATCCACGTTTGACAATGAGTGGCGAGGAGATTATATTGCTTCTTTATGTGCTAAAGTATAAAGAAGCTTTTAGGTACTTTAAGTGAAAAAAGTGTATATGTGCAGTGAGACCTTTGGGTGCTGCAAGCTCACCACCAATATAAAACATTACACCTTTTTTGTGCATTTTCGCACAAAAAATTAGACGTTGACTCACCAGCGTATATGGAGGCCATGGCACTCCGTAAGCACTGTACAAAGATGTTCGACTAATTTAGCTGTCACAGCTTATATATGTACGTATGCAGTGAGAGCCTTTCGACTAGATCTTGTTTGCTTTTTAAAGTTACAATTTTCAAACTTGTTTAATTCTGAAAAAAAAAACGGAGGCTCCGGCACTCCGTAAGCATTATACCCTAGTTGGAGGAATTATTTTCGCTGTTACAACATACCTGTGTACGTGTGCAGTGAGGTATCTATGGAATGAAGGAAATATGATTACAGACGTTACAACATACCTGAATGTGAAGTAAACATAAAAATACTAGTCCGTTCGCACTTATTAAGTTAAAGGAGGAGTGTTTTGAATGATAAAAATTGTAAAAACAATGAAGTATGAAATTAAGTATGATAAAGAGCTTTATAATCTCTTAAGCGACATACAACATGCTGTTTGGTTAATCAAAAATCGAGCTACAACAGCAGCTTATGATTGGCAACAATTCTCATTTGCCTACAATGAACGATTTGGCGAATATCCAAAAGAAAAGGACGTAATAGGGAAAACTTTAGCGCCAGATGTATACGGCTTTTTAAAAGAAATAGGCTCATTTGTATCATCTTCAATTGTAGATTCGGCTGTACAGGAAGCAATCACAAAGTTTAAAAACGATAAAGTGAAGATTTTGAAAGGCGAGCAGTCCATTCAAATTTACCGTCGTAATGGCTCATTCCCAATACGTGCCTCTCAATTAAAAGGTCTAACTAAGCTAGACAATAAAACATACAATGCGAAGCTATCTTTATTGTCAAATGAAGGTGCAAAAGAGCGTGATTGCAAAGGGCAATTCTTAGTAACGTTAGTTACAGGGAATGGTGCATACGAAATTTTGGATCGTGTTATTAATGGAGAGTACAAAATGTGTGATAGCCGTATCTATAAACGAAAAAATAAATTCTATCTTTTACTGACATATAAATTTGAAAAAGAAACCGATAAAGTGTTAGACGAAAATCGAATTATGGGTGTTGATATTGGAGTAGCTGTGCCAGCTGTACTGGCAATTAATGAAGATAAATTTTACCGCCAATATGTAGGGGATGCGAAAGAAGTAAGTGACTTTGTAGCGCAAATTAATGACCGCAAAAAACGTTTGCAACGTTCACGTAAATGGGCTGGTGAAGGTAGTCGTGGAAGTGGTCGAAAAAAGTTAATGAAGCCAGTAGATGCCATTTCTAACAAGATTCATAACTATCGGGAAACAAAAAATCATACATGGTCACGTTTTATAGTAAATGAAGCGCTGAAAAATGAATGTGGCACTATCCAAATAGAGGATTTGTCCGGCATATCAAAGGATAATGCCTTTTTAAAGGAATGGACGTTTTATAGTTTACAACAAAAAATCATAGACAAGGCCAAAGAGCATGGAATCCAGGTAGTGAAGGTGAAGCCGAATTATACATCTCAGCGCTGTAATAAATGCGGATTTATTCATAAAGACGTAAACAAAGAAATATGGAGACCAACACAATCCAGTTTTAAATGCCTAAATTGTGGGCATGAAACAAATGCAGACTTAAACGCTGCTCGTAATATTGCTATGAAGGATATTGAGAAAATTATTGTAGATCAATTGAATGTCCAGGAGCAACACCAAAAACATGCAGAGAAATATTTAGTCTGATGCTTGTAAATAAAAAAATATACGTCGACTCGCCGACGTAAACGGATGCTGCGGCTCTCCGTAAGCACATTTATTTTTTGCAGCGAGAGAAATCGTTGATTGGTTTATATTTCCACGACGGGTTATAACCTGTGTACGTATGTAGTGAGAGAAAAAATAACAGGGAAAAACCCCTGTTATTCATCTGATAAATCATCGAATAAAGGTGAATCGAAAAAATCTTTCATCGATATATTACAACCTTTACAAAATTTTTGAATGGTTGATACACGAGGATGCTTTGATTTTGCTCGCATTATTTCAGAAATGGTAGATTGGTTTATATTTCCTCGACGGATGATTTCATTCAGCGTTACATAGCGCTCATGAGCGAGTTCTTTCATTCGAATCGCAATGGCTTCATTAATACCCATAATTTTAAAATACCTCCGATAGTAAAATTTTTGAAATTTGAATAAGTATTCTGATATCAATACTTATTAATATACACAAAAAAAGCATTCAAAACACGTTTCAAAATCAAATACAGCCAAAAAAGAATACGTTTTCTATACTTTAAGTAAAATTGTAGAAATAAATATCAGTATTCTGTTGAGATAAACGATATTCTGATGTATAATGGGTTTATAAAATACTAATTTTTTCAAGAAAAAGGAGCGTTATAAATGAAGAAAATTAAAGGTCTATCAAAAATTGCATTAGTTGCTGGATTAAGTATTCCTATCCTATTGGGTAATCATGGTTCTGCAAGTGCAGCAGCTTTTAAAGATGTAAATTCAAATCATTGGGCGTATCAAAATGTAGAGAAAGTAGCAAGTCAGAAGTTAGTGACAGGGTATCAAGATGGCACATTCAAGCCGTCTAACAATGTAACTCGCGCTGAGTTTGCAACATTCTTGTCACGTATGTTTGATAGGAATGATCGTAAAAATGAGCTATTCACAGATGTTCCTGATACGCATTGGGCTAAAGATGCAATTGAGGAAGGCTTAGCTTTAGGCTTTATCCAGGAAAGCGATTTTAATAATGGTAAATTTGAGCCTAATAAAGCAATGACTCGACAAGAGATTGCTAAATGGTTAGCGAATGGTTTAAAAGTTACGAATGGCGAATACGACACGATTGCTAATGAAATTCAAAATGGAAAATACACATTATTACCTGTCGCCGAGTATTACAAAGGCGGATTAAGCAAGTCTGAGTATGGCAATGTTGGCTTAATGCTTGGTACAGGCATCATGAGTGGATTTGAAGATGGTTCATTTAAAACGAGTGGCAATACAACACGTGCCGAAGTTGCAACGATTCTAATCCGATTTAATGAAGCGATGAAGAAAAAACCAACAGACTTTAAAGGATTAAATGAGCTTGTCGAAGTGGCAACAACAGGAACGAATATGTTAGCGGCTACGAAATACACATATTGGGGTATCGATGCTAATAATTTCTCAAATGTGATTGGAAAACCGCATACATTTTCTAGAAATAATGCAGGTGTTGGTACTTTAGAGCGCATGATTTTTGTGGAAGGGACAACACAAGAAGAGGCTTTAAAGAACAGTATTTATGCAAAAATGTTTATTGGAAAAAATACTCGTTTAGCTCCTGATAAGGATTTAATAAATATGTATGTTGAAACAGGGTTCACTTCAAATCTTGATAAAACTACAATCGAAGCTTATACGAATGGGATTGTAAATTCCTTTACTGTTAACACAGGAATTCAAGATAAATCAGTGGTTAAAAATTATGGTCTAACATCACTGGACTATGAAAATTGGGGTGTGTTATTTAAAAAAGGGCAAAAAGTTAAATTTTGGACGGAATCATGGTTAGATTACACGAAGGGCTATCATAATGGCTTTACAACTGATGACAATTCAGAATTCACTTTACAATTGAAGTAATTGGAGGGGGAATAAGTAAATGAAGGAACTTTTTAAAAAAGTCGCTATTGTCATAATAGCGATTTTTCTACTATTAATAGATATACCATTTAACACAATTTGGAATGGTGGTGTAGAAAATGAAGTACAAGCAGCTACACCAGGTAAACCAACTGGCTCTACCGGTTCATACAAAATAGATGCAGTAGCAAAATCTGTATCAGCTAATCCCTCTGTATACTGGACACAAATAGATGATTTAAGTTTTACTGCTGTGTCGGATGGGGGTACAACTCCAGCAAAGAATTCAAGCAATAACGAGCCTGTAGCGACACAAGTAAAAAATACACTAGATTTGACGACCTATACGATGCCTACTAGTTTTGATGGTTCTGATGGAAAAAATTATTCTAGGTCAGACTTAACAAGAGTTTATCTAAAAAATGATAGTGTTAAATTTAAAAATGCTCTTTCTTTCAAAGGAATTAACTTAACCAAGGTAAGTGATACAAAATTCGCATTTTTAACTGAAACAGGTTCACCTAATAGACCTACTACTAAGACACAATACGGTAAAAATTCAGATGGCCAGCCAAAATACTCAGTTCGCTACGATACGCCAATTGATATTGTTTGGTATGGTGAAATTATAAATCAAGCAGAGATGCGTGTAGTTGAAGATTCAACAATTACGATTGGTGCAACTAAACAATACAAAGCTCAAGTACGGACTAAAAAGGGTGCTGCAGCATGGACAGCTTGGAAAGATGTCAGTGCTTACGATTGGAAATCAGATAAATCCAGCGTAGCCTCTGTTTCATCTAATGGTAGTGTAAAGGGGCTTGCAAACGGGCAAGCGAAAATAACGGCATCCTGGAAAGATAATGATTTCCATCTACAGGCAAGTGCCAATGTTAAGGTCACTGCGGAAGATGCGTTGACTATCACAGGGAACTTAAACGCATGTTTTAAAGATGGTTCTACGACTTTAAAAGCAATCTTGTATAAAACAGGTGGAAAATCATCTGATGTAACAAACACAGCGACTTGGACAAGCTCTGATACGAGTGTAGCAACGGTTTCCAAAGGTGTTGTGACGTTTAAAAAGGTTGGTTCTACAACGATTACAGCAACGGCTGAAGGTAAAAAGGAGATAGTGAAAGTTACTGTAATAGATTGTACTGTTGCTCCACCACCTGATCCTGAAGAACCTGAACCTCCTGTACCTGATAATGATCCTCCTACTGTAGAAATTGAAGGGCCACTAGAAGTTAAGCTAGGAGAAACAGTTTGTTATGTGGCAAATGCGAGTGACCCTGACGGATATATCACTTCTTACTTGTGGAACGAAGGGAATATGATTACAGACGATTTTAAAAGTAGCAAAATGTGCGGTCATTTTGACGAGATCGGCGAGCATGGTATCACAGTAATTGTTGAAGACAATGGAGATATTAATGGTAAAAATGTAAAAACTGCAAATGATCAAATGATAATCAAAGTAGTTGGGCCAAAACCATCAGCTTATATTACTGTCGGTGGCACGTTGAAAGAGAATCGTAAAATTACTGCCAAAGTTGCAGACGCTTATAGTGGAAATCCTGTATTGCATGAAAAGGTACCAATTGTTAAACAAACTTTGACAATTGAAGCTGTAGAAAAATCTAATCAAGACAAACTATTTATCAAAGAAAATATTAGTGGCAATATCGACACTTCAAAAATTGTGAATTTCTTAGGAAAATTCACTGGGGAAGTGAAATTAACTAGTTATGTAGAAAATATCGAAGGTTCTAGCGATACGTTTGAAACAGTTATAGATTTGCAGCCTGATTTAGCACCCATAGTAAATCTTGAAACTCCATCACTGATTTATCGCGAAGCTCCCAACACAGAAGGTGAGTATGCATCAGCTGACATTGTATTAACGGATAATTCATACTCGATAGATGATGGAATTCAAAAGCGTATATGGCGTTTAAAATACGATTCAAATAACGACGGTTCATTTGATGATGAAGAATGGCAGCTAATATCTGACGCTAATGAAGAAAGATTCATTTATAATACGAAAAAAGTTGGTAAGTACCTTGTTGAACTTGAAGTCTTTGAAAAGTTCGGTCAAGAAACAATCGATGAATATGTAGATCAAACATTTGATAAAGCAACGACTGATTTGAGACATGGTAATTCGGATTTAATAGCAATGGAAACGAAGATTTTTGAAGTTAATAACTTAGCTCCTGTTGCTTCAATTGAGCTTGAGCAAGAAAAAAAGACAGTCGAAGTACAATACGATGTTATTGATTCCCCATACAGTGAAACACAGCTAAGAACAATGACACCATATCTGAATCAAAAGCTTGCTGACTATGGACTGAAAGCTAATGTAAGCTTTGCAGAAAGTTCTGTTGAGGAAATAAAGGTTATATCAAGTGGTACAACTTTCTTTTTGAGGGACAATGGAGAAGTATATGTTACGGCTAGTGGACTTGGACTGTTTGGAATCCCCCATACAGCGGGGGTATTTACACCAACAAAAGCTAATTTACCGTATAAAGTTAAGGGGCTTGAATACGGTTATATGGGTACCGCGATATTTTTAACGCAAGATGGATTTGCTTATGGTTCAGGTGAAAATAGTGAATATCAAATTAAAGTAGATGAAAAACAGCGCTGGGTATCACCGCCAGAGAAAATAGAAATACCACGAACAGCTCCAATAAAAAGTGTAAGCGTGACTACTTACTCTGCTACGGGTGGTCTTTTATATTTGCTGGAAAATGGAGATGTTTATGGTTCAGGTTGGATAAATGGGTTAAACAGATATCATGTAGGGCGGAGAGATATAGTAAAAGCTGAATTACCTCTCAAAGCTACAGAAATCACACATCAAGGAAGTACAGGTTATTTTCTTTTGGAAGACGGCTCTGTGTATGAGCAAGGTGCATTAGACTTGATTTATCCTGACTTTGATATACCAGGAAAAGTTGAACTACCTTCAAAAGTAAGAAAAATGTATCCTAGTGAAAATTTTATCCACTTTTTAATGGAAGATGGAACAGTTTACGCTATGGGAAAAAATTATAATGGTCAGTTAGGTGATGGAACAAGAATAGATAGAAATACTCCAGTGAAAATTGAATTCCCATCAAGTGTAAAAGAAGTTTATGCTAAACCGAATGGTCCTTACGTTAATGATGGAAAAACTCTCTTTTTATTAAACAATGGTTTAGTTTATGAAATAAATGGAAATAAACCTTCCTTATTAAATTTACCATTCAAAACAAAACGGATCTTCAATAATTATTCAAATCAACACTTTTTAACAGAGGATGGAGAAGTTTATGCTAGAGGGGTAAATAACTTTGGTTCGTTAGGAGACGGTACTTCCATATCACGACCAATTCCTGTCAAAATTAGTTTACCAGCAAGGGTTAAAAATATTTCTTTAGGTACTGTCAGTACCTACTTCATTTTAGAAGATGGTTCGATTTATGCAACTGGAGCAAATGGCGCCGGACAACTTGGTGATGGAACAACGATAGATAGAGCAACTCCAGTAAAAATAAATGCATTTGAAGCTACTAAAACGTCAAGCTTCACACACAAAAGTGACCCAACGTACATGACGACATTTTCGAATAAGCCTATGAAGATTGAAGAAATAAAAAATAGAATTGGCGATAATCAAGGTTATTTTGTAGGTGCAACAACAGCAAGCAATCAATCAGCAGTCCAAACAATTGTTAAAGACAATGGGGATAAAGGTAAATTTATTGATATAGGTTCAACTTATAATGATGCGAACTTAAAAGCAAAAATTCAAGAATTAGCTGATTACATCATTGATACGCAAAAAAATAATAAGATTGAAGTAGAATTCTTATTAGATGAATCAACAAGTGGTACTAACAAAGCAGCGTTAGAGCAAAAAATAGCAAATACTTTAAAACCGTTAATAAATTCAAAAGACAATTCAATTCCATTTGAAAGTCGAGTGACAGTTTTAACTAATAATTACAAATTCAAAGACACTTACTTGGATGGCAAAAATCGCTTTGTCGTAGCTGTTAAGAATAACTCGCTGAGTGCCGATCTAGAAAAACACATTACAGCTACAAATCTTGCAAATAATGCACATTTTGTTGGTATAGGTGCATCAGCAAATAAGAATATACTTGAACGAATAGTCGCTAAATCAATGAAAAAAGGTACGTATATCGACAATTCAAACATCGATGCAGCACTAACAGAGCTTTCAAATTACATTTTAAATGAAGTTGAAAATAGTCGAGGGATTAATGAAGCATTTGTCACATCAGACGAGCAAATTAATTTTATAACAAACTTTGACGATTTTGAAAAAGATAGCTTATATGATGAATATTGGAAGTTTAAACATGAATTAGACTATTTTGAAAGCGAAACTGGCTTATTCCCTGAACATGATACACAGATTAGAACGCCTATTTTAACGTTTGGCCAAACAGGGCGTTATCAGCCACATTATGCAGCACAAGATGATCCACTTAGAGCACTTGATAATGACAAAGTGGAATACTTTAAAGATTATCGTAAATGGTCAGATGAAGTTAATAATTTGTTAGTCTTTGTTCATAAAAAGCCATCAAGTGACTTCACATTTACAGTAGATAAAATAAGTGGAGCATTTACTGTTACTTCCAAAGCGAATGATTCAGATAAAAAAAGCATTGATGTAGGTCTTGGTGCTGGTTTGAAGTATCAACAATTCTCCTGGAAGTTAAAAGAGGAAAATGATTGGAATGAGGGCTTGCCGAAAGGAAATCTAGATGCTGGTAAATCATACGAGGTGCGAAATACAGTAGTAGACTTCCAAAATAAAGAGTCCATAACAACTAAAACTCTTTCTAGAAATAATCTACCACCAGTAGCCATTTTTGAATCAGATAAATTGGAATATGAAGAAGGGGAAAACGTTCAATTAACAAATTCTTCGTATGATCCTAATGGTGATGATATGACAGCTACCTGGTACATTAAGAATTCGAATGACGATAATTCGAAGTACAAGGAAATTACTACAGGTACTTATCAAAATGGTAAAGGTAATCAAGATTGGAACACAGTTATTAAAAATTTAAAATGTAGCAATAAAAAATCAGAGGAAGCATGTTCATATACTATCAAACTATTTGTAAAGGACAAATATGGAGATTCTGACGAAACAACTAGAAGTATCAAGGTTGTATCAGTTGAAGCAATTGAAGTTGGTATTGAAGCTGTAGAGGTATTTACAGCACCATCAATAAAAGGCTTACCTACGTATATTCAATTAAATGAGGAAGTACTTGTGGCCAAAGAAGAACAAGCAGAAGATGCGCGTAATGCTTTTGTTCAAATTACAGTCAATAAAGATGGTAAATATTATATGGACAACAATTTTAAAGTAAAAGAATTAGTAGAAGGTGTGCAATTCATAATTCCTCCTACAGAATTACAGGTTGATTCAGCGTATGATTTTGAATTTGAAATAAGCTCTGATGATGAGAGTATTGTCATTAATCCAGGAGCCGAAAAGATTTCCCTAAATGCACGAACAGCTGAGGAAAAAACCATTTCAAGTAAAGATATAGATTTAACGTATAAGGGTCTTGTTTCAGTGAAACGCTCCATTAATACTGACCAGGTAAACACTTATGAAGTCATTCATTTAGAAACAGCAGAATTAAAGCCAACAGTAACAGGTCTTGGCCATTCATTAGATCAAACATTCATATATGATTTGCCATTGAACCAACATTATTCAGCAGAAGGTTTAATGAATATTTCTAGTAAATTGTCATTTGATGAAGTATTAATTGATTCAAACTTTGATGCTGCTGATGTTGTTGAAGGTAAAGCAATTGTGAGTACTGTAAATACTGACAATGTTGTTGAAACTAATGCAAAAAAAGAAACGATTACACAAACTTTTAGTTATCCAAAAGTGTACGTTGAATCAGTCAAGGGCAATCTTTATAGTGAAAATCAGAAATCAGTAAATGACAGTCGTATAAAGCATGATTTAATTGACGGTGGTCATAAATTGTATATTCCTATTTGGTTAGATGATATAGGAAAATATGATATTAATTACGAAACTACATCTGCAATAGGTGTTAATAAAGTGAAATTTGAAATTAGTCAAGAATTAGATATAGAAGCCTATTTATTCCTTCATATGAATTCATCTACAAAAGATAAAGACAAATTCTTAATTGAACCAGTCAATAAAAAGTTGCCATTCCCTGCTGGTAAGCCTGAAGATTGGTCAGATAGTGATGAGGAATGGATAAAAAATTAAACTGTTAAATTTTACGAGAACATATCAGTATTCTGTTGACAAATATCGGAATACTGATATAATTAGGGTAAATATAAGAAAGAAGTTTTTAAAGGTGGTGAGAGTTCTAATGAAAATCAATACAGAAGTATTAATGTGGACTGGTGGTGCAGTTGCCATTACTTCGCTTGTAGTTTTGGCAGCTAAGGGATGGTTTGGTTCTAATATTCAAGGGATCTTAGATGGAATATTATCAGGCATTGTAGGTTAATTTGTTTGAACAACACCAGAAGTTAAGAGATATTCTTATGAATATCTCTTTTTTAAAATCTTATATAAGGAGGATATCTACTTTGAAGGGAATTCCTTTTTATTTTTTGCTTTTATTTGTAGGGATATTTAGTTCAATTATGATAGCCAATTTTTTAAAACCAGATATTCAGCAAAATGATCGCACGCAAAAGATAAACGAAGTAGTTTCAGCTCAAATTTATAACAGTGCGGATTTAGGAGCTATACGTGTTAATGGAGGGATTTTTTTAGATACACAAGATTTTGAACAAGCAGTTCGAGCCGATTTAATAGAAAGATATAAATCCGCAAAAATTAGATTTGAATATCTAGAAAATCCAAACAGTTCTTTAAAAGCAATTAAAGTATTTATGGAATATGAAGATTTAATTTATACAAGTACACAAAAAGTAAATGAAATTTAGTGAAAGGTTAGGTAAAAATTTTATGAGTAAATTAAATATTTCAATGTGGGATTTAAAAAATCATATTGAACATATTGAGGATAGCTTGTTTGTTTCACATCCTGCATTGATATGTTCAGCTTTAACAGATGCGTCTAAACGAGATGAAATTAAAAAAGTTATTCTAAAACAATTTCCACATATTGCAACGGATGATGAAATTGCAGAAACGATTACTAGAGAAATTGTAGGTACAGGATTAATCGAAGATATTATTACGAATCGTGAAGATGTAACAGATATTGGATACGATGGTAATAAATTAGAAATTGTTGGTGTGAATTATTACGAAATTATTCAAGATGAACATGTTAATGAAAAGTATATTCAGCGTTTGATTCAAAAGTTTGCATCAGCAATGGGAGAAGATTTTTCACCCAAAAGACCAAAATTAAATGGTGTATATGGTGTGTTTCGTATTAATGCGGTACATAGTGCCAACACCACTGGTGGAACGACTTTAAGTTTACGTATAGTTCGTCCTAAATTAGCGCTTAATGAGGATAACTTTAATCAATTTGCGCCAGCGTTTATTTTGGACTTCTTAAAAACATCTGTAGAAACTTACAGCAATACATTGATTTCCGGTCGTCCTGGTACGGGAAAAACGGAATTACAAAAATTGGCTATGTCTTATACAAAGGATGAAAAAGAAAAAATTGGTGCGATACAAGATGTCCCTGAGCTTTTCCTAAAAGAGCTATATCCAAATAAACTGGTCTATGAATGGTTAACTGGTAATGGCCTGGAGCATAATGACCTGATTTTTGAAGCAATGCGAAATAATTTTGTATGGATTCTTGTAACTGAAATCATCAATAAAGGTGCTTACGGATTATATCAAGCAATGTACAGTGATCACGCAGTTATTACAACTTTACATGCAAAATCGGCTTTGAAAATTCCAATGCGTACAGCGTATTTAGCAAAATTTGCGCCAGAAGCTGCAATGATGGATAAAGAAACTATGGCTGAAGAAATTGAAGATTTAGCTGATTTTGGATGGCATATTAAAAGAGAAACAGTTAACGGAAAGGACTTCCGTTTTCTAAATGAAATTGCTGCTTTTGCGCCAGGAAATTCAAAATTGATTTTTAAACAAAAATTATTTGATGGGGTTCTTTATTGGGAAACGTTCGAATTACCAACTGAATTTAAAGAAGAATTAGAGCGACTAAATATTGAATTAACTTTCCCTGAAAATACAACTGGTGAAATTCCTTTATATCTTTAATTATTTGTAAGAGTAAATGAGGTGACACAATTTGAGTAAAGAGATAAAAAAGATTAGAAAATTTCATAAAGGAAAAATTTCAATTAACGAACTTAATGCGATACAAACATCTTATTCTGACAAGTTATCGTTCAAACATTTCCTTACTTATCTGGGTATACCAGCTGCCATTTTTGCAGTATTTACACATATTATATTTTTTAATTATTTTTTAACACTAGCTACAATGTGTTTTGGTTTATTGTACGGTCTTTTGAAACATTTGCCTAATATGGTAAAGAAAAATCATTACCACAAATCATACATTGAAAGAAACCGTTTTATTAACAATTGCACGAACTTGATTGGTAATGAACATGTTTCCTTTTTATCCATTTTAGAAAAGTTAATCCCTCGGCTTAATGGTGAGCTTTATAATGACATTACAGTTTTATTAGCTAAACTTACCTCTGCCAATAAAGAACTAGCTGAAAAAGCATTTGATGAAATTGTAAAAAAATATGAAGAAGATGTGATCTTTGGCCAATTTTTTGAACAGTTAGAAACTGCCCATCTTGAAGGCCGTCCTAACATTGAGACTTTTAAAGAATTAAAGGAACAGCATAATGCATTTATTTTACAACAAGATGAATTTCAAGTTGAAAAAGGAACATTTATAACAACTGTAATGGTAACAGCATTCCTAGTATTAATTATTATTGGGTTGCTTGTATTTTCATATTCTATTGAAATTTACCTCGATGCATATGCATATACCACTATTGGAATGATATTTAATAGTCTATTTTTAGTGTTAATTTATTTATTTTTCAATCGTACAATGAATTTTCTTTATGATGATTCATTGACTACTTTTTAAAGGGAGGGAAATTGATGAAGCTTTTAAGTTTTGCAGAAGCAAATTATATTACTATGCTTGATGAAATGGGTCATAGTGAATACGAAATCAAAAAGCGTATGAAAAAGAGGATAAGATTAACAGTGTTTATGTTTGTGATCTTTTTAATCTTGTCTATACTCACGAAAAACTCCCTCTGGTATTTATTATTAGTATTCATGAGTTTTGTAGCATTTAAAAATGATTACAACAAAGTAAATAGATTATATGATGAATTTTGCTTTAAAAGAGAACTGCAATTTTCAAAATTCATGCGGTTAATTGTACCTTATTTAAAACAAAGTGCTGATGAAAAAAATAATTTAGGTAGTCAACATAGTCAACGTGATATGCCATTGTACACCATTTTCACTAAACTAATCCCACGTTTGGATGGCGATTTGCAAAAATCTCTTTTCAGACTAATGAATGAAATGGTCGCAGCTCCAAACGATATTACACCTTTTTTAGAATTTTCGAAGCGTTCCAGTAATAAGGATATTGATTTAAATTTTATGATGGCCATATTCGATTATCAAAATTCAACTAAAGAATTATCTGTAATTGAAGAATTAAGTGATATTGCAAACCGTGAATTACTGAAAAGGACAAAGGAAGTAATTAATCTTAAATTTAAAAAAGTTAACTCGATTCCCTTTATGTTAGCAATTTCTATTGTGCTTATATTGATTCCATATTTATTAGCTTTTATTATTTACTCCGTAAAAACAACAGGACTTGTCTAGGGGGTGTTTAAATGGACGGGATCGTTTCATTTTTAGGGAAAATCGCTTTAACTGTTGTATGCACACTATTTATGTTGACGATTGGTGCAGTTGTTATTCAATTAGGTGAAAAAAATGATTATCAACAATATGCAAATAATTCAATCGAACGATTTGGAGGTTTAACAAACGAAGCATTAACAGACATTGAAAATTATTCAAATGATAACTTTAATGGACGTTTTGTTATGCAAACATCAACTGGAAAGAAATCGTATGGTGAAGATATTTTGTACAAATATCAAATGATTATCAAGCCAGTATTCATGGACTTTGAAGTTATCAAATTAAATTTTAAGGGTTCAGCTTCGAGTAAGGTAAGGTGATGATATGAAGATAACTACTACTGAATTAATGTTGCTTGCTGGTGGACTTACGATAGTTATAACAATTGTATTATTTTTAACTGGAAAAATTGAATTTTTAAACCAAATCTTTTTGGATAGGGCCACAACAAGATTTGTAAATTACTAAATTAATGATGCATTTTTCACTCATAATATATCAGGATTCTGTTGACTTGACCAGAATTCTGATATAAAATTACATGTAAAGGTATTGTTTGGAAGGGGGGAGGGAATTGGCAAAGAAGATGTCAATCGGTGAATGGATTCGATTGAAGCGTTTAGAAAAAGGGCTTTCTCAAAAAAGTGTTGCTGAACTCTCAAAGGGTGTTTTGAAGCAAAGTACATTAAGTGCTTATGAACAGAACAAAATTAAGGATATTAATATCAGTAAGCTAGTCGAATTAGGGAAAATATTAGGGTTTACACCAAAAGACTTACCCTGGGATCTTCTTGATCTAGATACAACTGAATCTGAACGTATCGGTGTTTATGAACTACCCACAACAGCAGATAGCGTCCGACTTTTTAACGGGAAGACATACCAGCTCGAAGGGGTTCTCGGAGTTGAAACCGATACAGGAGCAGTGAAGAATATTTCAGAGATTTATTATCAAGTTCGTTCAGCTGCATCGAAAGGTTCACTTGTTGCGAAAAGAAAACATCCTCACGATGAGTTGGTACGCTATTCAAACCGAAAATTGAATAATGGGTGAGCTATTAAAAGGTTGCGATATTTAGTAGCTTATACCGTCTAAATGGTTTGTGAGTACGCCTAAAACTCACCATTCGTCGCTTAATTAATGTAAGGAGGATTTTGATGGCTACAAAGGCACAAAAGTCTAATAAACAGATTGCAGAAATGATTTTGCGTGTGCAAGGTCAAGATTATGATGAATGGCTAGATGAACAGCATGTGGCACTTATTACTAGAAGTACAGAAGTGATTACAAAAGTCACAAAAATGGCATTAACAAAAGACATACCAGGTAATTCTAGTAATCAACTAAATCAACAATCTGAACCAGTAGATTCATAGGAAAAGGAGGTTTTTAGTTTGGAACAATTCATAGCTAATGCAACTGCATTTCTTGAGTGGGCACAAAAGCCGTCGCTAATTTGTGCAGCCATCGCAAGTCTTATCGCTGGATATTTTTTGATGGCTGGTGGACAAGACGGAAGACGTACTGCCAAGAACATTCTTATTGGTGCGGGAGTTGGCCTTCTTTTGGTTAATGGCGCCCTTGCACTTGCAACTTCTGTAAATACCAATTTTACATTCTAATAAAAAACACCCTCTATTACAGAGGGTGTTTTTTATTTAAAGAAGGGAGAAAAATTTATGTTACAAGTCGTATTTTATAATTCTGCAAATACAGAGAAAGTTGAAAACTTTAAACACATTCCCTTTTCTGATGCTGTTGTCCTAACAGAAAATGTTGAGCGTGAATGTCGTAAAGAAAAACAGTTATTTCAAGCAGAGTTTCAAATTACGGATCTGAATGGAAATGTCTATTATCGGGGTATATTTGCATTCGGTTCTTATGATTATCAAAATATCTACCATCAGTTACATGAAACAGCACCAAAAATCAAAGTACCAAAAGATAAGGAACATGAACGACAATTTTTACTTGAACAAATTGAAAAATTAACACCAGCTGCTTATAAAGAAATTGAATTTGTTGATAAAACATTCATCAATTTAGAAAAAACAAATATTAGTAGATTTAAGAAATGGCAACGCTCTGTGTTTTATTTACTTGGTTCAGGTGCAACTATTGGTTGTTTAGCATTAGGTTTTATGTTCAATATGCAACAAAATAGTTTTAATAATGAATTAGCCAAAGAAGTAGAAAAAGGTGAAATTAATAAACAATTGATTGAACATTATGAGTCAGCACTTCAGGGCAACAAAGAATCTTACTTCACATACTTAGAATCGTTGAATAAAGAAAATAAATTAACGGAAAATCAGCAAGTACTTTTGATCAACGAATATTTAGTAGCTGGCGCTTTCGATAAGGCCGTTTCTCTTAATGATGATGTGATTTATGTTGAGACACTTTTATTAGCGAATAAGGGGCTTTCAGATGCCATTAAGAAAGATAAAATTGCAACCTTTAATGAACTATATCCAACAAATGAAGCTAGGTTTGATTTAGCATATTTCGAAAAAAATTATGAGCTTTTATTAAATGTTGAGAACGTAAATATGACAGTTCAACGTTCTGAAATGAAAACCTACGCATATTTAAAATTGGGCAAAGTAGAAGAAGCAAAAAAAGAATTAAATAACAATTCTAATAGTGTTTTAAGTGAAAAAATTGTCCGTTACGAAATTTTAGCTGCGGAAATCAAAACGTTACAAACGCGATTACCTTTAGTATCAGGCGAAGAAAAGAACGAAATTTCTAAGCAGATTGCAGATAAAGAACAAGAAATTGCGAAGCTTTAAGAGAGGGTGACGCATGTTTTATGGAAAATAAACCGAAATGGTATCAGCTGATAAGAAAATATGGGTTGCCTTTTGGCGTCTTTATAAGTACGTTTTCCGTTTCATTATTCGCTTTGAATTTCATTGTGAATTTGATATTTGAACTTAAAAGAAGCTATGTCGATGAAGGAACTTTATTAAAACCTTCAGTAATTGAATTTAGTAGCGATTTGTTATGGACTATTACTCATTTTTTTTCATTGGGTGTACTTACAATGATTTTAATTATAATGAATTTTATTTTTACATCTTTCTTCACATACAAGATTCATTCTAATTATGGTCGAGTTGGAAAAGGTGATGAAAAAGGTACAGGTCGCTTTACAACTATTGAAGAACTCAAAAAACAATATCGAGCAATTCCCGAAAAAGTAGAAAGGTTTGAGGGTGGGGGAGGTATTCCAATATCACGCTTAAACGACAAGATTTTTATTGATGATTCACCAGTCAATAATCTAATTATAGGTACTACTCGTTCAGGTAAAGGTGAAGTATTTGTTGTTTCAGCTATTGATATTTATAGTCGTGCTGAAAATCAAGCTTCTTTAATCGTAACAGATCCTAAGGGGGAGCTATATGCAGCTTCTAAAGAACAACTAGAAGGATTGAATTACAATGTGCAATGTTTAAATTTAATGAATCCTTTTGCATCGATTAGTTACAACCTTTTAGAACTTGTGAAAAACGAATTCATGATGAATAATTTTGCAACAGCTCAACAATACGCTCGAAGTGTTGCATTTATGATTTATAACGATCCCTTAGCAAGAGATAAGTTTTGGCAAAATGCTAGTACCGATTTAGTAACAGCTTTAATACTAGGATTATGTGAATACAGCAAGAATGAGCCATACAAAATTACGATGTATAACATTGCTTTAATGATGATTAATTTAGCCACACAAACGGTTATAGAAGAAGAAACAGGAGCTGAAAGTACTGCACTCGATAAGTTCTTTGAACAATTTGAACCCTCACATCCAGCGCGAATGCAATATGCAACGATTGATTTTTCGAAAGGGCAAACGCGGGCTGCAGTTTTATCAAATACAACTTCAAAATTAGGTGTTTTCACGCTTGATGGAACGGCAAAGCTTACAAGTAAAAATACTTTTGATATGCGCAAATTCGGTTATAATCATTGGCTTACAGCACAGGTTAAACCTCTAACTCGTGTAAATGTTGTATTTAACGGAGTCACAGAAACAATTCGAAGTGGGGCTGATGGAATCTTCACTATTTATCACAAGAATAATTTAAAGATTGATGATGAAATTGCGATTCAAGTTGAGGATGAAAAAGCTTCCTTCAAAGTAATAGAAATTTTAAAAGATGGAAGCATTCAGTATGAGCAAACGTCAGGCTTATCTTCAATTTCCATTAGCGAATGGATACAAGATGATCGTCCTGTAGCATTATTTATGATTATCCCTGATTATGATCAAACATTTAATATAATCGCAAGTTTATTTATTAAACAGGTATATACGCTATTAGCCCGTATTGCAAGTAACGTAAAAGGTAACAAGTGTCATAGAGAAGTAGTATTCCTTATTGATGAATTCGGTAATATGCCAGCAATTGAAGGAATGGCCAATATTTTAACGGTTTGTCTTGGTCGTAATATTCGTTTTAATTTGATTATTCAAGCTTACAGTCAAATTGAAAGTTTATACGGAAATGACTGGAAGACAATTGACGGAAACTGTAACAACACTATTTATCTTTTAACAAGTGATCCAGATACTGCTGAACGAATTAGCAAAACACTTGGACCAAAAACGATTAGAACGAAATCAGTTTCAGGGAAGACCATAGATTTTGATAAATCGAAAACAATTGGAATTGAAGCTCGTTCTTTATTAGATATGAATGAATTAATGCGTTTAAAAGAAGCTGAGTCTGTTGTTATTCGTACAATAAAACGCCAAGATTTAAAACGAAATCGTATTCGCCAATTTCCAATTTACAATCATGATAAAACCTCTATGAAGTATCGTTGGGAATATCTTGGTGATCTTTATGATACATCGAAATCGATTAATGATTTTGACATACCTTGTGCACACGCTGATTTAAATTTAAAAGACATTCAAATTTGTTATAGTGTTCTTGAAAATGATACTAAAGAAATAACAAACGAAGGAGCAATAGAACAGGCTTCAATTGAAGTAGCTTCTACAGAAGCTTTAAATGCGGTTTCTGAACCTGAAGACAGTTCTATTAGTTTTTCAAATTCTGTAGTTGCACCAGAGCAGATAAATAATGGTTTAAATCAAATGTTATTTAAAGTAGCCTTCAAACGTCCAGGACGATTTGAAGAAATCTTCCAAGAAGAAGCATTTGAAACATACTCAATTGGTAAAGTACGAGATCTAATTATTGCTTACCAAGATGAAATGATAAAAGAAAATTTTATTATGCTAAATAATATGCTTACCAAACAATTGAATGAGGGGGAAAATTAATGTGTAAAAATGTAGTTGAAATTATTGAGGAAAATGAAAAATTAGTGAGTGCCATTAATAACTTTTTAGAGCTAACGAAAAAAGAATTTATGATAAGTAATATTGAAGCAGCTCAACAACATGCCCATAATGTTGCATTCAAGATTTATAACGATCCTTTAGCAAAGGATAAGTTTTGGCAATATGCCAGCACTGATTTACTAACTGCATTTATTTTAGGATTTTGTGAGCATTGCAAAGAAGAGCCACAAAAAATCACAATGAAAAACATTGCTTTAATGATGATTGATTTGTCTAAGCAAACATTTATTGATTTAGAAACTGGTGTTGAAAAAGTAGCACTTGATAAGTTTTTTGAGCAGTTTGAACCGTCACATATTGCACGTATGCAGTTTGCAAAGATTGATTTTACAAATGGACAAATGGGTGCATCAGTTTTATCTTATACGACTTCAAGATTAGGAGTATTCGCAACTAAACAAATTATTGAGGGGGATAATTAATGCGTAAAAATGTAGTTGAAATAATTGAAGATAATAAACAGTTATTGGCTGCGGGTAATATCATTAAGGTGTTGTTTGATGATGGTTTAGCAACCATCTTTCAGGACAAACAAACAATTGGAGAACCAATCATTACGTTGTTAGAAGAAGCCGACTATCATATTTTAGGTAGTATTCATGATTACCAAAAGAATTGAGGTGTTCCTAAATGTCAGATAGTGAAGTAATTCGTATATTAGAAGAATTTAGTAAATATTTATCGACAGCGAACATTTTTATTGATCCTTTTAGATGGCTGATGTGGATATTTGTACAAGGTTTAGCGTTTATTATTGATGGAATGGAAAATTTAACAAATCAAGTGCTATTAGTAAAAAATTTCTTTGAAACACCTGCAATACTCAATTTCTTACAAACTTTTAGGCCAGTTACTATAATACTACTTGCCTTTTCGATATTGTTTACGGGTTATTTATTAATTTTCAAACGAAAAGCAGTGCAAGGTGAAGCTATTGCAATTAATTTAACGATTACTTTGGCTATCTTCTCCATTCTAACGCCAGGTATTCATAAAATTAATGAAACAACGGATGAAGCTATAAATGCTTTAAATGTAGCTAATCTGTATAACAATGAAACTGGAACTATCTCGGAGAACATTGTGATTAGAAACACTACAGATTTGTTAGCCCTTGATCGTGATGGATGGTCTACAAAAGAAGTCGTTAATAACGTTCCTCCAAGTCTAGTCTTGAAACTAAAAGCTACAGAACGTTTTGATCCAGGAGAATTAAAGCTAGAAAACAGTAAAGTAGCTGAGAATTTTTTAGGTTGGGATGGTCAAGGAAGAATTTTAGTTGAGTTTGATCAGGGGGGCTTTGCAGATTGGAATAACGAGTATTACTATCGTTACAATTTCAATTGGTTTACGATTATTGTCTCGCTGTTAGTAATGGGTTTTACTTTATTTACAATTACTTTGAAGTTAGCAAAATTATCATATGAAATCGCCTTTAATCAAATATTGGCGATGATTATTGCACCAACCGATATACACGATGGCGCAAAAACGAAAAAAATATTACAAAACATTTTAAATATGTTTATTGTTATAATATTTATTTTCTTATCGATGCGTCTTTATATTATAGGTTTAGAATATTTAACAAATAATTTTGAGGGAATAGCCTATTTAATCCTTTTAATCGGTTTTTCCATGGCTTTAATAGATGGGCCAAACATTGTTGAACGTTTATATGGCATTGATGCTGGTATTAAATCAGGTTGGGGTGCTCTTGCTGGGGGACTTGCTTTAGCGAAAGTAGGTAGCTCAATAGCAACTGGGGGCTATAAAGGAGCTTCTAACGTTATGAAAAATCTAGGTAATCAATTGTCTTCAGGTAAAAATGACGGGAACAATAATAAGTCACCATTACGAAAAGAAAAAGAGAATGTTAAGTCACCATTTAAACAATCAAACAATGAAAAAGCTAATGATCAATCATCACCACTCGGAAACCAAGCCACAAGTGGTCAAAATGAACAATCTTCAGTAGGTAGTTCTGAAGAACAAGTAGCTGCTTCACTACATGATACAAATACAACCAGTGGCCAAAACAATGATACAGCATCTCAAACAGAAAAAGGTATACAAAAATCAAATTCAAGTGGTACAGCTGGAAATGGAACTACAAGTGGTCAAAAAGATAGTAGTACATCAAATAAGACTACTAGCACACCAAAACCAATACAGGCTAATAAACAATCATCACCAGTTAATTCAAGTGGTGTAACTAACAATATAGCCACAAGTGGTCAAAAAGATAGTAGTACATCAAAATCACCTACTAATACACCACAGCCAACACAGGCTAGTGAACAACCATCACCAGTTAATTCAAGTGGTGTAACTGATTATATAGCCACAAGTGGTCAAAAAGATAGTGCAACCAAAGCACCTACTAATACACCGAAACCAACACAAGCTAATGAACAACAATCACCAGTTAATTATAGTGGGGCAACTGATAATGAAGCTACAAGTGGTCAAAGTCCGCAAAGTGTACCAACAAGCCAAGTAAGCGCACCAGCGCCACAAAGTGCACCAGTAAGCCAAGCAAACGCACCAGCGTCACAAAGTGCGCCAGTAAGCCAAGCAAACGCACCAGCGCCACAAAGTGCGCCAGTAAGCCAAGCAAACGCACCAGCGTCACAAAGTGCGCCAGTAAGCC
>NZ_PYWL01000019.1 GCF_003049525.1 Lysinibacillus fusiformis
TCGCTCGACTTGCATGTATTAGGCACGCCGCCAGCGTTCGTCCTGAGCCAGGATCAAACTCTCCATAAAAGAAATTTGATTAGCTCAAATTGTTTTGCTGGCATCAATTTTGATGTCCAAAATTTTGCTTCGTTCACTAGCTAAGCTAGCTACTAAAAACTTTATTGATTACGTTTTGCTTGTTCAGTTTTCAAGGTTCATTTAGTTGCTACGTTTTTGATAGCAACTCTTAAATTATAATATACTCAGTTATCATTGTCAACAACTTTTTTCAAAAAGTTTTTCGTTTACAAGAGACAACTTTTAAATCTTACCACAACCACATTTCAGTGTCAACAACTTTTTCGTTTGTTGAATTTTTATGATGGTGTTGTTCTTACGTCGTTTTAACGACAAGTAATAATTTATCATGTTCGTAATTACTTCGCAAGTATTTTTTTCATAGAAAATGATATTATTGAAAAAACATGCATTAGTAAGCTATTTTCTACACTTATGAGAATGTAGATTTTATATCATTCTCTGTTCTAACTTAAATGATTTGTTTTACTATACATTGCTTTCTTTTAAAACTCAACAAATTAAAGACTAAAACATAGAAGCAGGAGTTAAAAGCATCTGCTTCATTTTCTCCTGCTTACTCAACTAAAAAACCTCATCGTTTGTTATTCAAGCTTCGCGCTACTACTTTAAGCCATCATCTTGTGGATCAACTATATTTAAACACCACAGGAAATTATCCCACGCGGAATACCAGCCACTAAAAATTTCAGAAGAATCATCCCAGCGAACATCAAACTTCTTATGTCCGTCTATCTCTACTAAATATAAAGTAAGATTCTCGTCTTTTTTGGCAACTACTAATTTCATTCCATGCTCAAGTTCTTCTTCTGTAAATGGAACATCCGATACAGAACGTAATTGAGCCTGTTCAAATACTTGTTTGTTAATAATTTTGTAATTCATTATATGCCCCCAATAAAAATACTTCTTTTTTATCTACTGTCGTTTATAAAAACATAGAACTATAAAAGTATAACCTAAATATAATCCACGTTTAAACAACTTAATTTTTTTAATACAAAAAAGAGGAGAATTGCCTTATCCAGCAAATTCTCCTCTTCATTCTATTCTTATCTTACTGTTAGAAAAGATGCTACGACTATTTAGTAATATGACGCATTGTCGGGAATAATAATACATCACGAATGGAAGGTGAGTTTGTTAATAGCATGATTAATCGGTCAATACCAATGCCTAGTCCACCTGTTGGAGGCATACCATATTCCAAAGCTTCAATGAAATCATTGTCCATTTCATGTGCCTCATCATTACCAGCTGCTTTCTCTGCTAATTGTGCTTCAAAGCGCTGACGTTGATCGATTGGGTCATTTAATTCTGTGAAGGCATTTGCATGCTCACGACGAACAATAAATAGCTCAAAGCGATCTGTGAAACGCTCGTCCTCTGGATTTTTCTTTGCAAGAGGCGAGATTTCCACTGGGTGCCCATATACAAATGTAGGTTGTACAAGTGTTTCTTCTATTTTTTGCTCAAAGAATTCATTAATAATATGACCTACTTCATGAACATCTTTCACTTCTACTCCATGTTCTTTAGCAAGAGCCTGAGCTTGCTCTTTTGTCATCGGCTGCCAGAAGTCTACACCAGTTGCTTCTTTTACGGCATCAACCATGTGAACTCGTCTCCAGCCCACTGCAAGGTTAATTTCATCTTCTCCATATTGAACTGTAGTCGTTCCAAGAACTTCTTGAGCAACGTGTGCTATAAGGTTTTCAGTAAGAGACATGATATCTTGATAGTCAGCGTATGCTTCATAGAGCTCAATCATTGTAAATTCAGGGTTATGTCGTGTCGAGATCCCTTCGTTTCGGAATACACGTCCAATCTCATAAACCTTTTCTAAACCACCCACAATTAAGCGTTTTAAATGCAGTTCGATTGCGATTCGCATATATAATTCCATATCAAGTGCATTATGATGAGTAATAAATGGACGAGCAGCCGCACCACCAGCAATTGTATGAAGCATTGGTGTTTCTACTTCTAAATATCCAGAGTTATCAAGATAGTTGCGGATAGCACGGATAATTTTAGAACGTGCTATAAATGTTAATTTGCTTTCTTCATTCGTCATAAGATCTAAGTAGCGTTGACGATAACGTTGCTCAACATCCTGTAAACCATGGAACTTCTCTGGCATAGGACGTAGCGCCTTTGTAAGGAATGTGAATTCCTCTGCCTTTACTGAGAGCTCGCCAACCTGTGTGCGGAATACATTCCCTCGGATACCTACGATATCTCCCAAATCAGCTTGTTTAAATAATTCATACGCTTCTTCACCTACATGGTCTTGACGAACGTAGATTTGAATTTGGCCACCCAAATCTTGAATATGTGCAAAGCCAGCTTTTCCTTTACCGCGCTTCGTCATTATACGACCCGCAATAATAACCTCTTGCAGATTTTCTTCTAGTTGCTCTTTTGTTTGATCTGCAAATTGTTCCTTTACTTCTGTT
The DNA here is from genome assembly GCF_003049525.1 of Lysinibacillus fusiformis. Lineage (GTDB taxonomy): Bacteria > Bacillota > Bacilli > Bacillales_A > Planococcaceae > Lysinibacillus > Lysinibacillus fusiformis. Next base: position 2,541 of record NZ_PYWL01000019.1, read on the forward strand.
GACAAATGCGTACGTTCAAAACGGCTACCAAATGGATCTTGTCCGTTCTCTAATATAGTCGTCATTTTTTGGCGTCTCACCAAAAGCTGGTCATTTAATTCTTCTATGTTTGACACTTGTTTCACTCCTTAAATAAATAGCGTTTACGTCCATAATATTTCTATTGTACACAATTTTAATGCTGTAATCATCTGTTTCAGTTTATTTTCAATACAAGATAAGATAATTAATAATTCTAAAAATTAAAGCGCGCAAAAAAAGCGTCTCTGTCAAAACTTGAGACGCTCACGGTATCTTTATCTTAAATAATTAATTCTTTTGCTTCAGGGATCATGAGATTGGACTCGGATTCTGCATACTCTTGAACAAGGCCATTTAATAACGCGCGAAGCTCTGCTGCCGTTTCTGTTTGGTTAATAGCGTTACGTGCTTTACCATTACCTCTAATTCCCTTCAAATACCAAGATGCATGCTTACGCATTTCACGAACTGCTATACCTTCTCCTTTTAATTGGAGCAGACGTTCAAAGTGAAGTAGACAGACGTCCATTTTTTCACGTACACTCGGTTCTTCCTTTAATTCACCAGTTTCTAGGTATTGAACTGTACGATAAATCATCCATGGGTTACCCAAAGCGGCACGACCAATCATCACTGCATCTACACCTGTAGTTTCTAGCATACGTTTAGCGTCCTGCGGCGTTTCTACATCACCATTACCAAGAACAGGGATTTTCACATTTTCCTTTACCTGACGAATGATATCCCAATTCGCCTTCCCTTCGTACATTTGTACACGTGTACGACCATGAACCGCTACCGCTGACGCACCAGCACGTTCAACAGCCTGGGCATTTTCAATAGCGAAGATATGCTCATCATCCCAACCAATTCGCATTTTTACGCTAATAGGCTTTTTCACTGCATCCACCACAGCGGCTACCATTTCATACACTTTATTAGGATCTAAAAGCAAGCGAGCTCCCGCTTCACATTTAATGATTTTATTAACAGGGCACCCCATATTGATATCTATAATATCAGCGGATGTATTTTGATCTACATACTTAGCGGCCTCTACTAATGTTTCTTTATCTCCACCAAAAATTTGTAGTGACAGAGGATTTTCACGTTCATCGATATAAAGCATACCTAATGTTTTTTCGTTTTTTTGAACAATGCCCTTATCACTAATCATTTCAGCATATACAAGCCCTGCTCCGAACTCCTTAACGGTTAATCGGAAAGCAGAATTACAAATCCCTGCCATTGGAGCTAATACAACACGGTTGTCCATGACAATATCGCCAATTTGAAAGGGCTTCTCTGTTGTTTGACTCAACGTTGTCTTCCTCCTATATAGGCATGTACCTATTTATCCTTAATTTAAAATTATATAAAGCGCCTACCTAACTCACTATAAGAGGTTCGTTAGTTGGCTGCCACAAGTTTATACCTTCACGCTCACAGTCCATCTGTTGCAATAAATGATGTGCTTGTTGTAGCTGATCTCCGAAAGGTGCTGGAGTAATCTCTACCAGTGGCACTAAGACGAAAGCTCGCTCATACATTCTTGGATGAGGAACAAGTAGGTTCTCTGTTTCAATATTTTCTTGATTGTAAAGTAAAATGTCAAGGTCGATGATTCGTGGACCCCAACGAAATTCTCGCACACGCCCTAACTCTTGCTCAATCGATTGGCAAATCTTCAGCATTTCAGTAGATGATGCATCGGTTTTGAGATGAACAGCAATATTCAAAAAGTCTGCCTGATCTGTATAGCCTACAGCTGCCGTTTCATAAACAGATGAAACACGAACAACCTCAATGTTCTCCTTCTCTCTTAAAAGAGCAACAGCTTGTTGAAGGTTTTCATATCTCTCACCCATATTTGTTCCTATTGATAAATAGACATCCTTCATTAAAAATCACCTCTCGTTACCTCAACAGACACTTCTTTGTAATAGCCGTGGATTGGTGGGTCTGGCTTGATCAGCTCTACACGAACGCCCTTTATTTTTTCAGGGTATGTTGTTAAAATCACGTTTGCCATTTTCACAACAAGTGCCTCAATAAGCTTAAAAGGTTCTCCTTCTACAATATCACGACACAAAGCATAGACCTCTGCATAATTTACCGTATAAGCGAGGTCATCCGTTTCTCCAGCCTTTGTCATATCTACAGCCAGCGAAACATTTGCTCGAAAACGTTGACCAAGAGTTGTTTCTGCCGCTAATACACCGTGGTAACCATAAAACTGCATATCTTTTAAATGAATATAATCCATTATGCCTCCTCCTTATACAGTCGTTTCCCTACTAGTACATCAGCCATATGCGCTGCACGTGCCATTTCCTTTACATCATGAACGCGTATCATATTACAGCCCTTTTCAATTCCATAAACTACCGTTGCTCCCGTACCTTCAAGACGTTCATTAACTGGTAGCTTCAAGACATTGCCGATCATGGATTTACGTGATGTTGCTAAAAGCACAGGATAGCCCATCTCCACTAAATCCTTTAAGTGTTGCATCATGGCTATATTCTGCTCAGTGTTTTTAGCAAAGCCGATACCAGGATCTAGGATAATATGATGATCAGGAACCCCCGCTTGATGTACGATAGCAATACTTTCATCTAAATCCGCTTTCGCCGTTGACCAAAAATCAACACCATAATCCATATTTTCACGATTGTGCATTAAAATTATTGGAACATGTAAATCAGCTGCAACCTGTGCAATTTCCGGTTCAGCTTTTGCTCCCCAAATATCATTTATCACATGCGCCCCCGCCTCAATGGCAGCTCGCGCTACGTTTGCTTTATACGTATCAACCGAAATAATGGCATCTACTTCTTTCAATAATGCTTGTATAACAGGTACAATACGTGTAATTTCATCTTCATCTGAAATACGCTCATAACCAGGACGTGTAGACTCTCCGCCTACATCAATAATTTTAGCACCATCCGCTACCATTTTTTTCGCTTGAGCTACCGCAGCTTCGACACTGTTGAACTTTCCTCCATCAGAGAAGGAGTCTGGTGTAACATTTAAAATACCCATTACAAACGTTTCTTTTGTAAAGTCTAATGTAATACCATTAATGGTTAATGGTTTTATATATTTATCTAGCATACAAACGCTCCCTCTATCGTTGCTCCACTTCTTGAGCAAATGCATCATGTAAACACGAATAAACAGGTCCTTTATTACCTAATAATTGCTGGTTCTCTATATGAATGATCGGTACAAGCTCCTGCACGGAATTGGTAATAAAGCATTCCGTACTTTGTTGTAAGTCTTCCTTCATATAAAAGCCTTCTCTTACTTCAATACCAAGAGCATCGGCTTTTTTTATAACCCAAGCTCGAACAATGCCAGGTAGTATGCCTGTTTCCAAAGAAGGCGTATATAGTATATCATTTTTTACCCAAAAAACATTTGAGGTTACACCTTCTGCAACGTAGCCGGCTTCCGTTAAAAAGAAACCTTCTTGCTGTGCCAAAGACGGCAGCTCGAAACGGCCAAGCACATTGTTGCCATAATGATGTGATTTGACGCGCACCCCTTGTTCAGGCGAATTACGTGGTGTAGTAAGCCACTGAGCTGTCTTTTCAGTTCCACGAGGTGTATCCAGTAATTCTTTACGAAAGATAATGACATTGGGTTGCATGTATTCTGTTGGCTGCAAACCAATATTATGTTCACCTGCTGAAACATTAAGACGGAAATAGCCATCCTGACCACCAGCTTGCTGATTTAATTGTTGCACAACTTCAAATAAAACACTTTCAGGATAGGTTAAATGAATGCGATATTGTGATAAAGCCTGCTGTAATCTTTTCATATGTGCATCCCATTCAAATATCTGCCCTTCATATGTTCGGAACGTTTCAAAGAAGCCCAAACCATATAAAAAACCATGGTCAAAAGGGGAAATTCGCAAATCCTCGGCTGCCATATAGCTTCCATTCATCCAGCACTGCATCTATTTAACTCCTTCTACGTACATTTCTATAAATTGACGAAGGAGTTGTTTACCTTGCTCAGTCATAATAGATTCTGGGTGATATTGTACACCCTCTATTGGATACTCCTTGTGACGAAGCCCCATAATTTCTCCCTCTTCTGTCCAAGCGGTTACTTCTAGACAAGTCGGTAGTGTCTCTTTTTCTACAATGAGAGAATGATAGCGAGTAGCTTGAAATGGGTTTGGCATAGCTCTATGTAAACCAACTTCAGCATGTAATACAGGGGATATCTTCCCATGCATAAGGCGCTCAGCCCGTATTACCTGACCACCGAACACTTGCGCAATAGCCTGATGTCCAAGACAAACACCTAAAATTGGAATATTTCCCGCGAAATATCGGATAATATTCAGACTTTCACCCGCTTCATTTGGACTACACGGCCCCGGTGAAATAACTATCATATCTGGTGCAAGTTGCTCTATGTCCTCTATTGTTAATACATCATTTCGTTTTACTATTACTTCATGACCAAACTCACCCAAATATTGTACGATGTTATAAATAAATGAATCATAGTTATCGATCATTAAAATCATTTTGCTCGCCCCTCCGCCATGGCCTTTGCCTGCCACATGGCCTTCGCCTTATTTAAAGATTCCTGATATTCTCTTTCTGGAACAGAATCAATGACAATACCTGCTCCTGCCTGAATATGCGCGATCCCATCTTTTATAAATGCTGTACGAATCACAATATTAAACTCCATGTCCCCAGTATAGCCGAGCCAGCCAATAGAACCCGTGTATAAGCCACGTCTTACAGGCTCTAATTCTTCGATAATCTCCATTGTTCGTATCTTTGGTGCACCAGTAATAGTACCGCCTGGGAACATTGCACGGATAACATCAGCGTTTGTTTTGCCTTCCGCTATTTCTCCCCGAACATTAGATACAATGTGCATAACATGCGAATAGCGTTCAATGACCATGAACTCATCTACTTCTACTGTTCCATAGGTTGATACTCGCCCTAAATCATTACGCTCTAAATCTACTAACATCACATGCTCTGCGCGTTCTTTATCATTGTCAATTAATTCTTGAGCTAATGCTAAATCTTCCTCTTCAGATTTCCCTCTTGGACGCGTTCCCGCAATGGGTCTTGTTGATAATTCTTGACCCTGGCGTTTAACTAAAAGCTCAGGTGATCCAGAAACAACCGCAAAATCAGGGGCTTCCATATAAGCCATGTAAGGTGACGGATTAAAGGCTCTTAATGCCTCATATACATCCATCGCTGTCGTATTTAAGTTTTTAGATTGACGAACTGATAAATTCACCTGAAACACATCACCTTGTGCGATATAGGTTTGAATTTTCTGCACCGCCGCCTCAAAGTCAGTCCCTGCGAATGACACAAGCAATTCACTCTCGTCATTGACTACTTCTATAGCATTGGTCTTTTCAAATTTACGCGTAGCAAGTCCATCACGGGCTGCAACTTGCCAATTAGTAGCCCATTCTTCTAAGTCAACAACACAATCTTCTAGCTTCATTAACGTGACCGTATTGTGTTTCACATCATGTACTGCCCAGCTATCAAACAAATAAAAATAAATATCTGGTATTTGTAGATCGTCATTAGCTGTATTAGGAAGCACTTCAATATTGCGCGCATAATCATATGTTACAAATCCAATAGCTCCCCCCTGAAAAACTGGAAGTTCCGCATTATGGGGAACCTGGTATTCCGCCACGAGTTCTTCCAACAATGCAAGAGATTCACCTGGTAAAACTTCGCTTCTGCCATTTCTCCAATTTACTAAAAGTCCGTCCTCTACCGATTGTGCGGTTGCTAATGGATTCCAAGCAGCTATTGTAAAATGACCACCACGTCCACTTTCTAAAAAGACATGCGAATCTTGTGTCTCAGTTTGCTTTTTATAACTATAAAAAAATGAATCTGCATCCATCTCTACTGTTTTCGTCAAAATTGTCTTCAAGTTAGCTTTCCCCTTTTAAATCATTTGATGTGATTCCATCTTAACGTGAATATTACATAGATGCGAATATTTTTATAAGGCTCTATGAAATTCTAAGCGCACTAAAAAAGACTCCTTATCAGGAAGGAGTCTTTTTTCTATTAACTTAAATTAGTCTTCAAATTGATAGAGAGGTGTTGATAGATAACGTTCACCATTCGAAGGAACAATAGCAAGGACATTTGAACCCTTACCTAAACGTTTTGCGGCTTCAATTGCAGCATAGATCGCAGCGCCTGACGATATACCACATAAAATACCTTCTTCACGAGCTACTTTACGAGCTACTTCAAAAGCTACCTCGTTTTCAACAGGGAATACAGACGAATAAATCTCTGTATCTAAAACTGTTGGCACAAACCCTGCTCCAATCCCTTGAATTTTATGAGGGCCAGGCTGACCACCAGAAAGAACAGGCGAATCTTTTGGCTCTACAGCGATAATTTCAACATTGGGATACTTTTCTTTTAATACGGCACCTGCACCTGTAATAGTACCACCAGTACCAACTCCAGCTACAAATGCATCTAGTGTTAAGCCATCGAATGCTTCAACAATTTCAGGGCCTGTAGTTAGGCGGTGAATAACAGCATTCGCTGGGTTCGTGAATTGTTGTGGTAGGAAATAGCCATGCTCTGCAGATAATTCTTCTGCTTTAGCAATAGCGCCTTTCATACCCGCTGGTCCAGGAGTCAATACAAGATCCGCACCATAAGCACGAAGTAAGTTTCGTCGCTCTAAGCTCATTGTTTCTGGCATCACTAAAATTGCTTTATAGCCTTTAGCAGCAGCAATCATAGCAAGACCAATACCTGTATTACCAGATGTCGGCTCGATAATCGTACCACCTGGTTGTAATGTTCCATCTTTTTCTGCCGCTTCAATCATGGCTAACGCTAAACGGTCTTTCACTGAGCTTCCCGGATTAAAATATTCTAATTTTACATAAACAGTACCTTCATTTTCACTTGTTGCATGATTTAATTTAACGATTGGTGTTTTACCAACTAATTCAGCTATCGAGTTCGCTAATCTACTCATTTAATAATCCACTCCCAATCCCTACTATTTTTATAGGTTTTACTTATTTTGTATTTTATCAATTTTTCCATTCGATTGTCAATAAATAAAACTTGTATTTTCAGAATATTTATCTACTGTCAATGGATGGCGCCTTTGCTAGTCCATCAAACATCGCATAAAGACAAAAAGAATCTGCACCATTTGTCGGGTAAGTCCATTCTGATGACATCCACTGTCTGCAAGTTTTTTAGACTTATGCTACCCGCAAAGAACTTGCAGATTCTTTCATTTATTATTTTTCTTTTTTAGATTCTCCATAATACCATGTAGCATTAAATTCAGACCAAAACGCTTCAGGTGTAACAGATTGTGGCAACTGCTCTAAAGCTAATTCACGCTCGATATGTTCTTTCACATCGTCATATGTAAAGGATTGTCCCTCTAAAACCTCTTGCACCTGTACAATGCCATAATGACCATTATCTAACTTAAAGGCTTTACTTACCTCATTTGCCTTTGTAGATTTCACAGCATTAATAATGGCAGGATCCACGTTTTCCTGATTTTCCGTCAGGAAGCCAACGTCTCCCCCTAAACTCGCCGAAGCACTATCTAAGGAAATCTCACGGGCTAGCACTGAAAAATCAGAGCCATTTTTTAACTCACCCAGCGCCTCATCAGCCGCTTTCTTGGCGTCAACCTCAATAAAATTGGTACGATAGCTTGTTTTTGTATTGTATAGTCCTTGATTTTCCTCATAGTACTTTTCAATACTCTCTTCACTTATCACTACATCTTTTGTGAGTACCTTATCTAAAATAAGTTGTGAACGAATTTTTTGGCGTAGTTGCTCCGCTGAGAGATTTTGCATTGCTGTATCAAATTTATCTTGAGCAGAACGCATTAAGGCTAATTCGAGATCAATTTCTTGATCAGTAACTTTAATTTTATATGTCTTTGCTGCCTTTTCCATTACAGATTCATTGACTAAATTTTGTAGTGTTTCTTTGCCATATCGCTCTTCCATAGCAATCATCCACTCTTGGCGCGTGATAACATCCCCGTCAATGGCAGCGACTTGTTCATCGCTACCAATTTCCTGACTTTTATTTGGGATAGCCCATGCAATGAACCATAAAATATTACCTAATAACAATACCGCAATGACAGACAGAGCTGGTTTTGTTTTTAAACGGCGCTGTAGTAAAGGGGTTTGGTTTGGTGTTGTAGTGGCAGAAGGTCGTCTATTACGATTTGAGCTCATCAATAAACCCTTCTAACTCTTCTTTTGAAAAATGATAGGTCTCTAAGCAGAAATGACATTGTGCATCTGCACTGTCATCCTCTTCAATCATTTCTTTAATTTCAGCTATTCCTAGACCTAAAATTGCTGCACCAAACCGCTCTTTTGAACATTGACATTTAAATTCAACAGGCATGGAATCTAAAATTTGTAGATGGCCATTTCCTAATACAGCTTCTAAAATTTGCTCAGGTGTAAAGCCTTTTTCAATCATTTTCGAAACTGGCTCTATTGTAGCAAGATGCTGTTCGATTTCATTGATTGTTTCCTCTTCACAGCCTGGCATTAATTGCAGAATAAATCCTCCTGCAGCAAGAATTGTGTTGTCCGGATTAACTAATACGCCTAAACCAACTGATGAAGGTACTTGCTCAGACGTAGCGAAATAATAAGTAAAATCTTCAGCAATTTCACCTGAAACAATTGGTGTTTGGCCTGAAAACATATCTCGCAAACCAAGATCCTTAACAATTGTTAGAGCTCCTTCAGTCCCAACGCCTGCTCGCACATCTAGCTTACCTTGCTCGTTTAAATCGAAATGAACATGAGGATTCGTGACAAATCCACGTACTTCTCCACGTGCATTACTATCGATTACCATTGGACCAATCGGACCATTACCCTCAATCTTGATTGTAATCTTCTCTTCACCTTTTAACATAGCACCCATCATTACAGCCGCTGTCATAGAGCGCCCTAGAGCAGCTGATACAACTGGCCATGTATCGTGACGACGTTGTGCTTCTCCAACTGTTGCTGTTGTACGGGCTGCAAATACACGTACCTGTCCATTAAATCCTAAACCTCTAACTAAATAATCATTCATAAATGAAATGTCCCTCATTTCTTATTGGTTACGTTTATACAGTTTATATAAACCCTTTAACGTTAAAAACGGATCCACAACATCAATAATTTGCGTTTCCCCTGCAATTAGATTTGCTAATCCACCTGTAGCAATTACTAATGGCTCCTCTTTACTTTGTCCCTTCATCCGATTAACAATGCCCTCAACTTGTCCTACGAAGCCATAAAAAATTCCGGCCTGCATGGCGGAAACGGTTGTTTTTCCTACAATATGTGTAGGTCTTAATATTTCAATACGCGGCAATCTAGCAGCCTGAGTATAAAGAGCCTCTGTCGAAATGGTTATACCTGGCGCAATCGCACCACCCATATAGTCGCCTTTTTCATTTAAATAACAATAAGTTGTTGCTGTACCAAAATCAACTATAATACAAGGTGCTTTATATAAGTCTAAAGCTGCTATAGCGTTAACAATACGGTCTGAACCAACCTCTCGAGGATTTTCGTATTTAATATTCAAACCCGTTTTAACACCAGGACCCACTACTAGAGGTTTTTTTCGAAAATACTTCTGACACATTGCCTCTAATGAATACATAATTGGTGGCACAACTGAGGATATAATAATGCCCGTAATTTGTTCAAATGAAATACCTGCATGATTAAAAAACGAAAGAACTTGCATAGCATATTCATCTTCTGTTTTATAAAGGTCTGTCACCATACGCCAATGGAAGGCTAATTGTTCGTTGTCATCATAAACCCCTAACACAATATTAGAATTCCCTGCATCTAAAACTAAAATCATGGTTGACACCCCCATATCATCATTGTAACTTTCGCCAACCTACTGTTACAACTTACATTATCCATCTAACTTAAAGTTAAAACACTTTAGAAAATGATACCATACTTTTTATGCTAGGAAATAGTATTCCAACCTTCTAAAAAAAGAGCATCCTCAGCTAGGACGCTCCTTAAAAAAATTATTTGAAATTAAATTTTTCCGGATCTGGACCACAGCGTAGACCATCATTTAAAGCATCCAGTTGAGCCATTTCACCATCTGTTAATGTAAAGTCAAAAACATCAAGATTCTCCACCATACGAGTGGCTGTCATCGTTTTTGGGATAGTTACAACGTTGTGCTGTACATCGTAGCGTAATACGATTTGAGCAGGCGTTTTGCCATATTTAGATGCTAACTCTTGAATCAATGCTTCCTCCAATAAGGCGCCGTTCATTAAAGGAGACCAAGCCTCTACTTGGATGTCCTTGTCTGTACAATAAGCACGTACTTCCACTTGCGTTAAATGTGGATGGAATTCGATTTGATTAATAACAGGAATAACCGTAGTTTCATTCAAAAGTTTTTCTAAATGTTGTACATGGAAGTTACTAACACCAATTGAACGCACACGACCATCTTGATAAATCTTTTCCAGTGCCTTATAGACATCTACATAATTTGTATCAATGCCTGGCCAATGTACTAAATATAGATCCAAATAGTCTAATCCTATTTTCTCTAAACTACTATCATAAGCGGCAAGTGTTTCTTCATAGGAAAGTCCATCGTTCCAAACTTTAGATGTTATAAATAGTTCTTCACGCGTAACCAAACCTTCTTCTATGGCTGCTCGTATCCCTCGTCCAACACTTTCTTCATTACGATATACTTGTGCCGTATCGATGCTTCGATAACCTTTCGCAATAGCCATTTTTACGGCTTCAGCTAGGTCTTCTCCTTCTGGAACACGAAATACACCGTAACCAACCAAAGGCATTTTAAGTCCATTATTCAACGTTACAGTTCCCATGCGAAAACACTCCTATCCATTTGTCTTTACAAATACATCTTGTCTCCACCATTTGTGCGAAGTCATATGTAGCTGTCTTCCACTAATATCCTAATGCTTTTTCATAATAAAAGGCAAAGAAAAAGACTGTTTACTCATTTTGCAGTAAACAGTCTTTCCAATTTATTCACGTTTTTCGTCGATACCCTTAGGTGGTTCATTTGATTCCTTGCCTTCTTTTGCAAGGTCTAAAGTTGTTGGGTTTGGCTCTTTACTTAATAGCTCTTTTTCAACAACTGGCTCACCAATCGTATCTAATGTTGGCTTCGTTTCCACTTTCGGAGTGTTATTCCCCTCAATTTTTTCGACAGCCTCTGGTGCTGGTAAAACACCATGATCACGTAAATGCTCGATTTCCTGCGCATTTAATGTTTCTTTCTCCATTAACGTGTTAGCAATTAAATCAAGTAACTCACGATTCTCTGTTAGGATACGTTTCGTACGCTCATATTGCGTATCAATAATTTTTTGCATTTCTTTATCAATTTCATAAGCTATAGAATCAGAGTAATTTTGGTCCGAATTAAAGTCGCGGCCAAGGAATACATTTCCACCCTGACTTGAACCGAATTGCATTGCACCAAGATTTTCACTCATTCCATATTCAGTAACCATAGCTCGTGCGATACTTGTAACCTTTTGGAAGTCGTTATGTGCCCCCGTAGAGACTTCACCAAGAACGATTTCTTCAGCTACGCGACCACCAAGCAGTCCAGCAATACGGTCTAAAAGCTCTTGTCTTGTTGTAAAGAAACGTTCTTCCTTCGGTAACATAATAGCATATCCACCCGCTTGACCACGTGGAACAATTGTTACTTTGTGAACTGTATCCGCTTCATCAAGTTCTAGACCAACAACTACGTGACCAGCTTCGTGGAAGGATACAAGTTTTTTCTCTTTGGCTGAATATACTCGGCTCGCTTTAGCTGGACCAGCGATTACACGGTCAGAAGCTTCATCGATATCTGCCATATTGATGGTACGTTTACTTTTACGAGCGGCTACAAGAGCAGCTTCATTTAGTAAATTTTCTAAATCGGCACCTGAGAAACCTGGCGTACGTTGTGCAACTGCTGCTAAATCAACTGTATCTGCTAAAGGCTTGTTACGTGCATGTACCTTAAGAATCGCCTCACGTCCTTTTACATCAGAATGTCCTACTGTAATTTGACGGTCAAAACGACCTGGACGTAATAATGCTTTATCTAAAATATCTGGTCTGTTTGTTGCAGCGATGATAATAATACCCTCGTTTGCCCCGAAACCATCCATTTCAACTAGCAACTGGTTCAGTGTTTGTTCACGCTCGTCATGACCCCCGCCTAGACCAGCGCCACGTTGACGACCAACTGCATCAATCTCATCTATAAAGATAATACATGGTGCGTTTTTCTTTGCATTTTCGAATAGATCTCGGACACGTGATGCACCGACACCGACAAACATTTCTACAAAGTCAGAACCTGAAATTGAGAAGAATGGAACGCCTGCTTCGCCTGCCACAGCACGTGCAAGTAATGTTTTACCTGTACCTGGAGGACCTACAAGTAAGATACCTTTTGGAATACGTGCACCAATCTCTGTGAATTTACGATGGTCTTTTAAGAAGTCTACAACTTCTACAAGCTCTGCTTTCTCTTCATCAGCACCCGCTACATCTGTAAAACGAACCTTTTTCTTTTGGTCATCATAAAGTTTAGCTTTACTCTTACCAAAGCTCATCACTTTATTACCGCCACCTTGAGATTGGCTCATTAGGAAGAAGAACAAGAAAATGATGATAATGAAAGGGATGATTCCTGTAAAGAATTGAATCCATCCACTCGTTTCTGGCGCTGCTAAATATTTAATATTACTATTTTTTTCCTTAGCAGCCTCATCGATGCGATCCATTAATGATTGGTTATCTCGAGGGATGTTCACTGTAAAGCTTTGACCCTTTTCATAACCTTTTAATGTACCTTCTACGACATAAACTGATTTATCAGGTTGAATTGTAGCACTTGTTATTTCTTTCTTATCTAGAGCTTGTTGGAACTCATGATAAGTTAACTCTTTCGTTGGTGAATTGCCACCGTTGAAAGTACCAAAAATACCGATAATCACTAGGAAAATCAGTAGATAGAATATGGTATATCGAAATATTCGATTCATCTCCAGCCTCCTCATTACAAACAGAAAAATTATAAGTAAAATCTTAACATATCATGATTTCATCATACAACGAAAAGCCCTACTTAAAAAATGTTTCGTTCATTTTTTGCTATTATCAAAACAGTTTTTAGGCCATCTTAATACATCCCAGCGTAATTGTACCTGTTCCATGGGCTCGAAATAGCTGAACATTGTGTCAAGATTTCGAATTATGTTAACCATAATGAAAAACACTTGACTGCGCTGGAGGCCATAACTTTTAAAGCTGGTCGTTTTATATCTTAAAATGAATAAACTTCAGGTTTCAAGATACCAATATAAGGTAGGTTACGATATTTTTCAGCGTAATCTAAACCATATCCAACCACAAAGCCGTCTGGAACTTTAAAACCAACATAATCAGCCGATAGGTTCACTTTTCGACCTGATGGTTTATCAAGTAATGTAACAATTTTAATGGATTTGGCTTTACGATATTTAAATAAGTCTACTAAATAGCTTAACGTTAAACCACTATCGATGATGTCCTCGATAATTAATACGTCACGTCCTTCAACGCTCGTATTTAAATCCTTTAAAATCTTTACTTCTCCAGATGACACGGTAGCATTGCCATAGCTAGAAACATCCATAAAATCTAGCTCAATGAAAGAATCGAAACGTTTCATGAGATCTGTCATAAATGGCATTGCTCCTTTAAGTACACCAACAGCTAATGGGAATGCATCTTTGTATTCCTCTGTTAATTGTGCACCTAGATCTGCAATTCTTTCTTGCAATTGTTCTTCTGTAATCATTACTTTTTCGATGTCATTTTGTAACATATCGATTCCTCCTCGTGATGTATCAACAAATCTTCAACCAATTACGGTGAAATATTTTACAAAGACCTTAGTCTACGATGAGCACTGTATCATCGTTTGGTTGCGGAGTGGTTGAAAAAAACATTCCCATACGCACACCAATTACCGCTACCACCTCATCAGACTGAGAAATCAGTAACGGCCAGCTATTCCGCTCATTTAAAGGAATCTTTTCATCTATAAAAAGGCGAGATAAGCGTTTTGGCTGATCCATTCCTTTTAACAGCATTCTGTCTCCATCCTTGCGTGCTCGAATAGAGAGCGGAAGGTGGAGTTTGCTAGCGTTAAAATAAAAAAGTTGTGCAGTATCCGTCATCAATTCGGACGATAAATCGTGCAACTTGACTACGCATAAGCGTTTACCATTCGTCAGTGTTGTCCACCCATTAGCAGCCGAAATAATTATTTTTTCAGAAGAAGGGTAGTCCTCTGTTGAACTATTCTTCTGAATCATTAATTTTCCGTAACGGCGAACTGCAAGGAAATCTTCAGGCAAGTGAATTTCAGCATACCCTGCTGTCGTATCACAAAGCTTTAAAATTGAAGTCAATAAAGCATAACTTTGTATCGTATTTGAATCTTTGTAAAGATAGTTTAATAGTATTAAAATGAGCCTCCTTTGTAAAGCAAGTGGTACCAATTGAAAAGCCTCAATTTCCATGCTATATGTATTTTCATTACTTCTTTTAATGGTTTTGGAAAATACATCTTCGGCTAATGTCATTAAAAAGGTATTGTCTTCTTGCAATTGCGATGTAAAATGGGTCACTTGTTCGGTCACTCTCGGATTTTCAGCCTCCAGTAAAGGCACGACATGATGTCTGAAACGATTTCGTACATAAGTGTCTTTGGAGTTACTGACATCCTCCCGATAATTTAAACCTTTTCTAAGTAAATATTCCCCTATTTCAGTCTTTGTAACCGTTAAAAACGGACGAATTAATGATTTTCCTTCAAAATATCGCTGAGGGCGTATGCCTTGCATGCTATTCATCGTCGCATTTTTTGTCAGGGCCATTAATACTGACTCCAGTTGGTCATCCGCATGATGTGCAGTTACAAGCTTATTCGCATTCGTTTTGTACAAAACCTCTTTAAAATATCGATACCTTTCTCTACGACATATTAGCTGGGTATTTCCATTCTCCTGTGCCAGTATTGTTGGTATGGAGATCGCTGTGGCATGTAAATAAACGTCATTTTCATCACAATACTTTTGTACAAATGCCCTATCTTCAGCAGAAGCTTCTCCCCTAAGCATATGGTCGACATGTACTGCTTCCACCCGAATGTTCCAGTGCTCTTGTGTTTGAACAAAATAATGGAGTAAAGCCATAGAATCTACTCCACCCGAAACGGCGATGAGAAGATGGTCGTCTTGCTGTAATAATTGCTCTTTTTCAATAAATGTCTTAACCTTTAATTCAAATGACAAACGCTTCTCCTCCCCTTTCGATAATACAAAAAATGATTAGCTCATAGAATATTGTGCTGGTCTAAATACAGCCCATGTCGGAACAACATGTGTCACTTCTAACATGAGTACAGTACAATCATCTTCTATATCAAAGTAATCTTGGAATGACTGCATTATCGTTGTTAGCTTTTCTTGGATAGTATTATTTGTACTGGCTACCTGCTGTGCATAAGCTAAAAACGTCTCCTCTTGCTCATCCCAATCGGCAACACTAGAAAACAGTCCATCTGAATGCATTAAAATGACATCCCCTGCTTTCAGCTTTCTTTTTTCAGCCTCTACCGCAGAAATCGATAGGAAACCTACAGGTGCTGCATTACTCTCAACCTTTATGACTTCCTTTCCACGCAAAATATAGGTCGACATTCCCCCAGCCTTCCATGACCATAAATCACCATGCTGTAAATCCACTAGTGCGAAATCAAGGGTTGCATACATATCATCCTGTTGTTTTAATGACATGACATAATGCAATGTATGCATTGCAGTTTCAGGATTCATATTATAATTAAGGCACTCTCGCATTAAATGTATTAATTTTCTACTTTCATGTTGCGCTTCTTTACTTTGCCCCATACCATCCGATAATAAAATGGCAAATAGACCTGGATGTAATTGGAAAAGTGCGTGTGAATCCCCAGAATACAATGTCGCATCTTTAGACATGCTATATATATCATACTCTACTTCAAAGCTAATAGCTGATCTAAAGCATATTTGTATATGACGAAACGGCATTTCACAGGCCACTACTTTTTCAATTTCAAATGGCTCATTAAAAATTTCGTAAAGAATAGGCAAAATCATCCGTTCAGCTAATGTTGTATCTTTCTCCCAGTCGACACGGGCTGGCGCCAAAGCACAAACTATCTTTCTAGCCCCTGGTTTATTGTTAAGTACATCTAGCTGAAAGCATTCAATATGAGCATCCTTTAAACGTTCAATGATATCCTTTTCAACACTTACAAAAGAAATCGTATCCTCCTTCATCTCAGCAATTAATTGGTTTAAATGATTACTCATATCGCGGAGCTGTAGTGCAATCATTTTTTTACCATGAAAGTACTGCCCGTTAATACGTTCCCTGTATAATTCCGTATCCAACTCTTCAAAAATCTTTGTCGATTTTACGCATTTATAGCGGATTTGTTCTTCTACACGATGAATAGCCGATTCTTTACCTACTCCCTTCATATGAAACCAATCTGTCATCAGCTTGTCCATCCCATTATTTTGAGCTCCCCAGCAATGATCATGACGGAAACAGCTTAAACATGTATTCATCGGGGATACTTCCTTCGCCTCTTCAACTGGCGCGGTCATAAAACGATCAAATACCAGCTCCTTCATAAATTGCACGAAATGCTGAAAATGTTCTAATTTGTATGTGACATGTTCAGTTAACCAATTTTGTCTTGCGAGTAAAATTTCCTCCCGTTGTGGGAAGAGCTTGTCCCTCACCTTATCTGAATATTTTCTAGGGATCGTTAGGAAAAGAACGCTTCCAATGGCAATAGAAGTGAAATACACACTATCTAATGGCAATGTTGCATCATAAAATAAAAAAAACACACTAGGCAAGATACTTCCGATTGCAACCCCGAATCTACCACCTTTAGCCCCCATACCTGCACATAGTCCTGTTAAGGTGGCAACAGATAGCATACCGGTAAAGGAGAGCTTAGCAACACCAATGAGCGTTCCTAATACCGCTCCGATTACCGTTGCTAACGGTACACTTCCGACTAATGCACCAAAACAAATAAAAAGCTGCAATAAAAATATAGGGAGCGAAAAATAGCTAAACACAACTGCTTGCATCCCTGTAAGCATAGCAGCAAACACTACTAACCCTGACCCAAGCTTCTCGTAAGTCCAATGACTCGTAAACCATTCATATGAATTGACGAAAAGCACTTGCATAAATAGGGTCATAATTAGAGCTAGTGCCGCTTCACAGCCTACATAAAATTGTACAAGCACTGGTGGTAAGCCTTGATACATCGCCCCTTGCCACATAATTTGCACCAATAAAACAGCTAAAGAGACGGCAATACTTTGAGGAAGTCGCCAGTAACGGAAACGCATAATACATTCATACATAATGATTTGTAATGCTAAAATCACAACTTGTCCAAAGCCTAGGAAAAAACAGCCGACCAAGCTTCCAAATAAAACGAATTTGGCGTACTCCCTATACTTTGTTCGAATAATTGCCCAAAAAGGAACTGAGAACGGTACTGCTGCTTCAAATACAACGGATTGAGCCAAAAAAAAGGATGTTAAAAAAAATAGGGTGCCTATGAAGACTTGCTTCTTTTTTATCCCTAATTTTCGGTCTTCTACATTTGCTGTATTATACCATTCAATACTTGTCATTTAATTATCCCCTTTCCCGCACTTTTGGCTATTATAAAGAATTATGCATGGAAAGATTGTCTGACGTTGGCATTAAAAAATATAAACATTTCGACGAATACGTATACATAAATACGCAAATTGGCAATAATTTCTTTTGTAATTGTTGGTCATTGTGATCCTATATGAAGTTTTCTGTTCCAGACAATATATCAGATATCGCCTCCCCTTTAACATGGAATCTTCTAAATTGGCGTGCTATCAACTATTCCCCTCTCTTTTCAATGATTACAGCAAGACAATTCTACTTAAGAACAAAAAATCCGCTAAAATATCTTTATATAGCTGACTCTGTCTCATCTTGTTTAAAGAATTTTATTGTAAAATATATTTTTTGATATTTTTTTATTAATCTTCTTGACACTAAGACCAATGGCTTGTATTATTTAACTTGTTGCTTAAGCGACATGCGGAAGTAGTTCAGTGGTAGAACACCACCTTGCCAAGGTGGGGGTCGCGAGTTCGAACCTCGTCTTCCGCTCCATAAAAAATTGGCGGCCTAGCTCAGCTGGCTAGAGCGTACGGTTCATACCCGTAAGGTCGGGGGTTCGATCCCCTCGGCCGCCACCATAGTAGGCCCCTTGGTCAAGTGGTTAAGACACCGCCCTTTCACGGCGGTAACACGGGTTCGAATCCCGTAGGGGTCATCTCAAATAGGCGTCTCAGAATGATATTCTGAGACGCCTATTTTTTATTCTACAATATGATATGTATAAGGTTCGACTATGTGACTACATATAAAATATGGCATACTACATATAAGATTGTATTTTTAGGAGGTTTATTTTCCTTGAGCGCATTAACTAAAGCTGCTTTAATTTGTGGAAGTGGCTCAATGATTATTCTTGTTTCAATACTTATTAATTTACCATTTGTTGTTCAAATAATGTTACTACTTTGCGGGCTTGCTGTAAGCATATATGGCGTCTTTTTACTTGTTAAAATGGTTATTCGTCCAGCAGAAAAAGCACCCATTACTCCTGCTGATGAAAAAGTAGCCACACCTATCAAAAAGAAAAAGGGACCTTCCTCAACTTTATAGGTCAGTCCACAAAAAAGGGATTAGCTTTTTTCAAAGCTAATCCCAGCACTATATCATACACTTTTTCTACGATTAAAACAGTCAGCAAACTACCCTCTTCTAGCTCCGCGACCTCCGCGTTTTGACTCTGTAGCACGTTTAAGTGTTGCTAGACGTTCATCACTATCTTTTAAGAAGCGTGCCATTTTTTGCTCAAAATTTTCTTTTGGCTGGTGGCGGTCGTTACGATCGTTAGAGCGATTATCGCGACGTGGACGCGCTGGACGCTCTGGACGCTCTGGTCTCTCAGCTTGAGGCTTTGCTTTACGGATTGAAAGACCGATCTTTCCGTCCGCTTCAACATTCATCACTTTTACTTCAACTTCATCTCCAACTTTTAGATGCTCATTGATATCTTTTACATAATTGTCAGCAACTTCACTAATGTGAACTAAGCCTGTTTTGCCATCTGGCAGCTCAACGAATGCTCCAAAATTTGTGATTCCTGTTACTTTACCTTGTACCTTGCTGCCTACTTCAATTGACATAAAAAAAATGCTCCTCCTTAAAAATTAAGCGACTCTTTTGAGCCATGTAATCATTTAATTAAACTTTTTACTGCAATAAGCTTCTCTTTTCATTATATATAACTAAAAAAGAGTGTCAACAATACATAGCTTTTCAGTCGTCTTTTTTATCTTCCTTATCTGGAATTATAAAAATAACCTCACCTTTTTCAGACAAGTAATACTCTTTTCTTAATAGTTTTGCGATATATTCATCATCCTGTAATTGTTTGATTTTCAGATTTAGAGAATCCTGTTCCTCTTTCAATTCAGAGAGATGCTGTTTCGCTTCTTCCTTGGATTTCTCTTTAATCGCTAATGTTTCCTGTTGGTTAGATAGCACATTTAAGAGAAGGGCGATAATAATGACTGGTACAATCGCAAAAAAGACGATACGGCGCCATTTACGTTTCCGTGCCTGCTGCTTGCGATTTATAGCTTTATCCGTGTTACGGACATAGTCATTATCAAGCTTTGTAAAGTTCTGTTGTTCATCATTTGATGAATGACGTCTAGTCATGCCCGCACCTCCGAAAATTATTGTTGCTTTTTATTATACTTCAAATATCGTAACTTTTTTAAAAAAGTGTAGGACAAATACGAATAAATTTTGACAAAAGGTCTTATAACAAACATTACTATATTTAATAAAAACTGCAAAATATGTCGAATAACTGAGACGATGAAGCGCACAATGAACCAGAAGGGCCTCCATGTAATATTCACCAAAACTCTAGCTATGAAACGTAAAATAGTTTGAAAAAATGATTGATACAAAAAAATTCCGGCTATTTGCGCAAGCGGGTCGTATGCCCGCCATGCGCCGTCTTTTAGCCAAAATAATAAATAATATGTCAGCCCTCCAAGTAGAATCCATGTTAGTAATTCAAAAACCATCATCCACTTTCGAAGGCTTGACCTTTTTGGAGTTGAGAAAACAATAAGCCTTACACTATCAATAATGAAACCAACTGCTATACCGCTCAAAACCATGACAATTAATTGAAAGAATTGTTCACTAACAATCATCCAAATAACTTATGAAGGAAACCCTTCGAGAAGCCACTTTCCTCCTCGTCGTACTGTAAAGTTTTCACAGTTCCTTCAAGTGTCAATAATCCTTTGTCAACATCTAAATGAACGATATGCAGTTCCTCTCCACGGATTAACAAATGCCCTTGGGACGTCTTAATGAAAAACTCTTCCTGATCAAAGCGTTCAATTGATTTTACAGAAGTCATGTCCATTCTTTTACGATTACGAATCGTTAAAATATGCTCTCCAGATGGAATTGTGTAACGATTACTTTCTTGATGTAGCGTCATTTTTTTCCTCCTTTAGTCGTCCTAGCTTCTGTTCACTTTATGCGGACAACCATCAAAGCATGACAACTTTATTTAAGTTGTCTATTACTTTCATCCATAAATGGAAGCAGGAACAACATTAGGTGGCTAAAAAAGAAATTTATTCTTCATCATCTATAAATTCAGGCTCAATTTTTTCTAGTCTCTCTTCTTTCAAAATGGTAAACATTTTGGCTGCATCTTCTTTTTTCACTGTCTCACGTATTTCTTCTACACGTGCTGTTACTATTTTTTGACCAAATCGGATGGCCAGTTCATCCCCAGCTTTTACTGAGCTACTAGCTTTCGCTACCTTCTCATTGATAGTAATACGACCCTGATCTGCCACCTCTTTAGCTAAAGTACGACGTTTGATTAAACGTGAAACTTTTAAAAATTTATCTAATCTCATAGTTCTTTCTCCCTTTCTAGTTGCTTCGCTTCATTCCAGAACCTATCTAATTGATCTAAAGTAAAGTCAGCAAATAATTTTCCACTTGCCTTTACTTGAGCTTCCACATAGCCAAATCGTCTAGCAAACTTTTCATTGGCATGCAGGATTGCCTCTTCTGGAGATAATTTATAGAAACGTGCTAAGTTCACTAATGTAAATAATACGTCTCCCAATTCATCAAGTCTGGATATACTAGAGCCATTCGTCACCTCATGGCGAAATTCCTGCCACTCCTCCGCAAACTTATCCCATGCACCTTCTACATCCGGCCAGTCAAAACCTACTTTGGCAGCTCTATTTTGATAGTTAAAGGCTGTCTGTAGCGCCGAGGATGCCCTATATTCCCCGTCTAATAGTGGTTTATCAGAATTGCCCTTTTCTTCAGCCTTTATAGCCTCCCAATTGGCTACAACACCATCAGCATCTTCCACTGCGACATCTCCAAAGACATGTGGATGGCGACGAATCATTTTCTCACTAACAGAAGCTAAAACATCTTCAAGCGTAAAGTATCCTTGATCTTCTCCTATTTGTGCATGTAAGAACACTTGTAAAAGCACATCTCCAAGTTCTTCAATCATTGCAAAATCATCTTCAGCATCTACAGCAGCTAAATATTCATGAGCTTCTTCGAGTAAATACTTTTTCAAGGACTCATGAGTTTGCTTTTGATCCCATGGACAGCCATTTGGACCTCTTAATGTTGCAATTATTGTACGGAATGTTGTCCAATCTCTTAAGGCCTCTTCCTGTGAATTTACAGGTGGCACATAGACGGTTGTTAAATTATTAACCTCCACACTTTGATCGAGTTCATAGAGTGGCACAGTAACAATTTTTTCTTGTGAAGATCCCGCAGCCGTAACTACGGTCACTGGGTACTCGTCCTCATATTTTTCCATCAATGTTAGCTTCACTTCTGAAGCACTAAATGTATCGTACACTTGGGCGATTAAGATATGCTGACGCATGTTGATGTCATGCATGGAAAAGCTAGTACCATCCAGCAATTGAAAACCTTCAATCGGATCAATTTTCAATGCACCAAATATCGGATCCAAGAAACTTTGTCCACCTTCTATGACAAGATTGAAAGTTCCCTCATCCGCTGCTTTTATAAGCAATTGCACTGTTTGTTCTGCAACCAATGGATGACCTGGTACCGCGTACATACTATCCTCTATAGCGGTAACTGCTATAAGTGATTCTGCAATTTCTGCATATACTGGCTGAAATGCGTCGTGTTTTTCATAAATTTTGTCAAAGCTTTCGAACGTTATACCTTCTGCCGCTAATTCCTCTAGTACTGGATGATCGATTGTACGAACAAATAATTTTTTAGCAGCTTTCAATTTTTTATAAACGCCCATTTGCAGCTGATTAAAATCCCCTGCGCCTAGACCAATAATAGTTAAAGTATTCATAATTTCCACCTACTTCTTTGAATTTAGCCATAGTTGGTAAACGGCCATTCTACGTCCGAACGGTAATAAATACCACTCTTTTTCTACTAACACTCGTTTCTTCGCAATCATTGTAAGCATAACAAACGCTCCCAAGCCTACTGCAGTGAATCCTGCGATCACCGCTACTGAACGTGATGACAATAAATGGCCTAAAAAGGCAGATACCATCTGTGGCCATACCAATACGACCACTGCCATACTTATTGATGCGAGCCCCACTTTTTTATAAAATTCGGTGGGTGCTAATTGAATACCTGTCATTGTTTTTAAATAAACAATAAGCAAGAATGCTGTTAATAGTAAGCCTATATCATTTGCAATAGCTGCTCCTAATACACCAAGCCAGCCTATCAAACGAACATTTAATATTATTTTTAACACAAACCCTATCATTAAGAATAATGCTGGCTTCTTTAATTTTCCATAGCCTTGTAAAATGGCTGTAAATGTAAGAATAATCGACAAAGGCACGATTTGGAATACATACACAATTAATACTTCGGATAATGTATTGGTTTTAAAAAGCATTTCATTTAAATAGGGCATCACAAGCATTAATCCGAGTGAAGCAGCCCAGCCAAACAAAATAGACGCTTTGTATGTTAATTGGATAAATGGAATGGCACTTCGCCCTTCTTGTTTTTTCGATAAATGAGCAACAAGTGGAACAATTGCAAGGGATAGCGAGGATGCGATAACAACGCCTAGTTGTACGAGCGGCTGTCCACGATCATAAATCCCCTTGGTTTCTTTAGCAACAGTAGAGTCCATACCGTGATCGATTAATAACGAATAGATCGTAAAGGAATCAACTAATTGATAGCCTAGTAACAAAAGGCCACTCATACTTACACTTAAGCTAAGCCATGTAACCTCTTTAATAATCGGTAAGCTTTTAGCCTTGTGTAGACGTAAGTGCACACGGAATAACCCAAAGCGTTTAGAAAAAATATAGGCAAGTAATAATAATGCAGTTATTTCCCCTATGACTGTACCAATAACGGCCATTTTCCCCGCAGCATATAGTGATTTTGTGGTAGTCATAATGACAAAGGTTCCTGTTAAAATAACGGTTACCCTAATCGCTTGTTCAACGACTTGAGCATAAGCAATAGGCTCCATAATCCCTCTAGATTGAAAACCGCCCTTCAAAATAGCAAGCGCTGGCATTACCAATACTACGAGGGAGCCCGTGCGTATCAACGGTGCCAGTTGAATATCACCCATCAACTGGGCTATTTTTTCAGCACCTCCAAATAGGACAGAAAAAAACAATAATGAGAGTATCGTCAAATAACGGAAAACGACACGCATGATCATGCTTCTTTTTTCATTACGTTCTATTGTATCAACTATGCAATCATTATCTGCAAGCATTTTTGAAATGGCTACAGCAAAGCCACTAGATGTCCAAACAACGAAAATTGAAATGACTGGATATACCTGTTGATAAATATAAAAACCTTCATCACCAACTAGATTTTGAAAAGGTACACGGTAAAAGGCACTAAGTACTTTTACGATAAGGGCAGCGATTGTTAATAAGGCCGCTCCCTTCATGTAGCTTTTCATACCAAAACGTTGCGACATAAATTGCCCTCTTTCCTTCTTAACAATGCCAATAGTATAGCATATCTAAAAAGTTTGACGCGCCAGGCGACAATACTGTTCCTAATTTGGCCCATATTTATGTACGCAAAAAAAGTTATTACACGGCCTAAAAGGTCATCGCAATAACTTTTACATGCATCAGCTATTCATTTGTTTCGCTAAGAAGTTTGCAGCCGTTTCCACTACTTTCACTTCTACCTCACCAACAAAATGCACTTTAGACAATACTATAATGCAGCCAATTGGGTCACCGTTCACCATAATAGGTGATGCACAATATGATTTTACTTGCTCATATTGTCCAGGAACAATTTCAATGGATGTCTCCATTTTTTCAATCTTAGTAGAGCGCTCTTCCATGAAGCCTTCTGCAAAGGACGTAATACGACGATTGATATACTCTTTTTTACCAATCCCTGCTACGGCAATTACTTCATCACGGTCTGTAACAAATGCTGGTGTTCCTAATGTTTCATATAATGTTTCAACATATTCTCTTGCAAATTCTCCTAAATCATTAATTGGAGAATATTTTTTTAATATGACTTCACCTTCACGGTCCGTATAAATTTCAAGCGGGTCGCCTTCACGAATACGTAGCGTCCTACGAATTTCTTTTGGAATAACTACACGCCCTAAATCATCAATACGACGAACAATTCCTGTTGCCTTCATTCTAATGCCTCGCTTTCGCTACAATAAAATTTTTTATTCAACTATAGTATGGTTTTTATTTAAGCAATCTATGCAAAAACTGAAGAAAAAGGATTTCACAACCATCAATTTTTTTCAAAAAAATTGCATTACATCAATCAACTCATTATTAGAGTACCCAAGGAATACGTTTCTATAATAAATTGATTAAAATTATCATGAAAAAAGGCAGTCTTATCTTTTCTTCAAAAGATAGGACTGCCTCTTTATTATAGCTTCTTTGCTTGATCAATAATTTTCATCAGCTCTTCCAAAATGTCAAAGGGTTGATGTTTTCCGCACTTCCGCTCATCAATAGTTAGTTTTAATTGCATGCCATCCATACCAAAACCAACAGCACGTTCAAATTTCATAGACTCTTCAATAATTTTACTACCATCAACATTTGCTGTTCCCTGTTCGGATAGCATAATTGTAATAAGTTTCTGCTTATCCTTTACAGAGACTACTCCCGCACCTAATCCCCATACTTTCATTCGTGCCACACGAAGTAGACGCTCTGTTTCAATTGGAAGATCACCAAATCGATCTTCTAATTCCTCCATGATTTCACCATACTCCTCCACCTGATCCATCGCTTTAATGCGTTTATACATTTGAATTTTTTGGTATCCATCAGGGATATACGCATCAGGGATATACGCATCGACACTTAATAAAATTTCAATCTCAGGTTTTTCTTCTTTTTTCACACCTGTTTGACGCTCTTCAATTGCCTCTTGGAGCATCTGTGAATATAAATCAAAACCAACTGAATCAATAAAGCCGTGCTGTTGCGCTCCAAGTAAATTTCCGGCGCCTCGAATAGATAAATCTCTCATAGCAATTTTAAAGCCTGAACCCAGCTCCGTAAATTCTTTAATAGCCTGCAATCTTTGCTCAGCAACATCTGTCAATACTTTATCACGCTGGTACATAAAATAGGCATAGGCTACCCGGTTAGAGCGCCCAACGCGTCCACGCAATTGATAAAGCTGAGCTAAGCCCATTCGATCAGCATCGTGGACAATTAAAGTATTAACATTGGGAATATCTACACCGGTCTCAATAATAGTCGTTGTCACAAGTACATCATAGTCTCCTTCTAAAAAGGATAATATGACTGATTCTAATTCAGACTCTGACATTTTCCCATGTGCATGACCTATTCGTGCCTCTGGAACGAGCACTTGAATTTCCTCAACTTTTCTAGCCATATCTTCTACTCGGTTATATAAGTAAAACACTTGTCCGCCACGTGCCATCTCTCTTTCGATTGCCTCTCGAACTAGTGCCCCACTATGTTCCATCACATATGTTTGAACCGGGAATCGATTGGCTGGTGGTGTTTCAATAACAGACAAATCTCGGACCCCTACCATTGACATATGGAGTGTTCTCGGAATAGGGGTGGCTGTTAACGTTAACACATCGACATTTGTTTTTAACTGCTTAATTTTTTCTTTATGCGTTACCCCGAAACGTTGTTCTTCATCAACAATTAATAAGCCAAGGTCTTGGAATAATAAATCCTTCGATAAGATTCTGTGTGTTCCGATAACAATATCGACTTGCCCTTCTTTTAACCCTTTTAATGTAGCTGTTTGCTCTTTCTTTGACCTGAAGCGTGATAGCAACCCTACATTAATAGCAAAGTCCTGAAAGCGTTCACGAATGGTCTCATAATGTTGCTGAGCTAAAATGGTTGTAGGAACAAGGAAGGCAACCTGTTTGCCATCTTGAATAGCTTTAAATGCGGCACGAATAGCCACTTCTGTTTTACCATAGCCTACGTCACCGCAAACTAGGCGATCCATAGGACGTTCACGTTCCATATCTCTTTTTACTTCAACAATAGAACGTAGCTGATCCTCGGTTTCTTCATAGGCGAACATTGCCTCGAAGTTACGCTGATCATCATTATCAGGTGTAAAAGCATGCCCCTTTTCAGCTTCTCGCTTCGCATAAAGCTTAATTAAATCATCTGCAATATCCTGTACAGCTGATGATACCTTAGCTTTAGCTTTTTTCCACTCTGCGCCACCTAATTTATGTAGCTTCGGTTCTCGGTCCTCTGATGCCACATACTTTTGGATTAAGTCTATTTGCTCGACAGGTACATATAATTTATCGTCTGCACGATATCGAATATGCAAGTAATCCTTATGTGTTCCATTTACCTCTAATGTTTCTACACCAATATATTTCCCTATTCCGTGGTGAACATGAACAACATAATCACCAGGTTTAATTTCCGTATAGCTTTTAATGCGTTCAGCATTCGTCATTTTTTGCGTACGTGCTTTTTTCTTAGCCTGCTGCTTAAATAGTTCATCCTCTGTTACAATGGCCAAACGTTGGAGCGGTAATTCGAAACCACTCGACAATACTCCATCGACAATATAAATTCCAGCATCTGTAGGCTCACCTATAGCTGCATGGATATCATACTCTTCTAGCATTTGCTGAACACGTTTCACACGCTCTTTATCTCTAGCTACGATGAGTACTGTAAATTTGCCAAGTAGCCAGCGTTCAATCTCACTTTGTAGCAATGCCATTTGTCCGTGAAATTGTTGCATTGGCTTGCAAGAAAAGTTAGTCGTCTTATTAAACATTATTCCCGAAAATGTACGTGAAAATAATGAAAAGGACAGCTTTTGTTGCGACAACATTGCCACTATTTCCTTTAATGTGAAGGCGGGTTTAACATCATGAACCATTTTCCCTTCTTCAATTAAAGATAAAAACCATTCCTCTTCTTCACGTTCCCAAGCATCCATAACTTCTTGAATACGTCCAAGCTCATCAAATAGAACAATTCCATCTTGCGCAAAATAGTCGCCTAAAAAAGCCGTTTTATCATATAGTAATGACCCATATTTATTGACATAGTCAGGAAGATTTCCTTGTTGTAGCAATTCAATATCATACTGAATATGCTGATAAAGGAGTTCTTTTGTTTCCTGCTTTTTAACTTTCTTTAAACTTGCGGCTAAGGCTTTTTCTAAACGATCTGCCAAGTTCTGTCTTTCTGATTTTGTCAGAATAACCTCAGAAGCAGGAAGTATACGAATTTTTTGTAATTTATCAATAGAACGTTGGTCATCTGCCGAAAATGTTCTTATAGAATCTACTTCTGTATCAAATAATTCAATCCGAATAGGTGATTCTAAATACGGTGGATAAATATCAAGTATGCCTCCACGTAAGGCAAATTCGCCAGGTGTAGTCACCATGGAATTTCGGACATAGCCCATTTCAACTAATGTTTGTAGCCATGCATCTACTTCAATTTCATCGCCCACAGTTGTTTGTAAAAAATAGTGTAGCCAATGTTCCTTCGGCTGCATGATCTTCCTTAAACCTGCAACAGGGATCACGTAAACAGCCTTCTCCCCCCTGGCTAAGCAATCAAGCGTGGCGATTCTCTCCGCTCGTAATTCTGGAGAGGCCACAGAAAGGTCTGCAGCAATAAATTCGTCCGCTGGGTAATAGTGCACATTTTCTTCACCTAATAGCCCAGCAAGCTCATCCACCATTCTTTGTGCCTGCAGTAGATTAGGAGACACAATGTATATCGGCTTCTTTACATATTCAAATAACGCATCGACCATAACGGGACGTGCGCTTCCAGTTAAACCTGTAATAAGCTGTGATGCAGTTTGACCGCTCTGAATCTCCTGTAAAAATGATGTAATATGTTTATCCCTCGACACAAGCTGTCGTAAAACTTCCACAGTCAAAAGCTCCTTTCAGCAAAAAATTCTATTTGTCATTACTAGCATTCTAGTGCTAGTTTGTATATATTTATTAGCCATTTTACAAAATGGAAAAAGCCTTGAACACACATGAAGTGTGTCAAAGCATCCTTCCAATTATTGAATCCATTTATTGAGTGCATGATAATCTGGATATTGTCTCAGCGAATCCTCACATTGCTCACAAATACAGTGTACAGTCGTATGACCATGCTGATCTTTCTCAACATAATCATCGGCTTCTCCCAATTCGAAAATATGTAGTTTTCGAATTGTATCATCTGCATCAAATGGTAGTGTCCCTATTTCTACTTCACAATGCCGACATCGATAGCGAACTGACATCTCCAAATCATCCTCCTTTAAGCAACTTTCTACTTAAAGTATAGACATTTATAAATTAGATTATGCACTATCTTCGTGTCTTCAGTAATGTATGAACGTAAAAATGGGAGAATTAATTCTTGCTTATAGGCAAGACTTATCCATATAAGCATGAGTTTAACTTAGACTTCTGTATCCAAAAATTTCAACTAAATTCACGACTTTACTTGTTAAAATGATTCATCACATCAAGAAATGGCTTTGAAAGAGATACTTCTACAGCATTTACAGACTTTTCAATGGCTTCTTTCATATAAACCTGATCTTCCTTTGAAAACTTTGCTAATACATAGTCTGCAACCTTCATGCCAGCTGGTGGGCGACTAATGCCTACTCGGATTCGATTAAATTCCTGCGTACCTAAATGTTGAATTAAGGATTTAATGCCATTATGGCCACCCGCACTTCCTTTTTGGCGCAAGCGTAATTTTCCAGTTTCCAAATCTAGATCATCGTATATAACAATTAGATCTTCCACATCAATATCAAAATAATCCATTAAGGGACCTACACATTCCCCTGATAAATTCATATATGTTAAAGGCTTAACAAGTAGAACCTTCCCCTCAGGTCGATGAACAGTTGTGTACATACCATTAAATTTTGAATTTGTTAAAGGTGCCCCCCATTTTTCTGCTAACGCATCAATTACATCAAAACCAATATTATGTCTAGTGTGCTCATACGGTTTACCCGGGTTTCCTAAACCAACGATAATTTTCATAAGTACCTCTCTTCTTTCAAATCTAATAGTCATTATTTTACCATACCACAGGACTAGAAAGCATTTTGAACAATTGCTAAATGCCATTTTAACGCTACAAAAAAAGCTAGCAAGAAAGTTTTTAGCTTTCTTACTAGCCAGATAAATAATTTATTTTACATTTGCTCTTCTTCTACGCTAGCAGTAACTTCTTCTTGCTCTGCCGAAACAGGAGCAACAATTGTTACTAATAGATAATCATCTTCACTAATAACTTCTACAGGCGTTTGATTTCGAATCTCTGCCACAGTCAGGGATTCCCCTACTTTCAGTGATGAAATATCAACTTCAATGGAATCAGGTAGTTCAGCTGGTTTCACCTTCACTTTTAATTCTAAGTTAGGCTGCATTAAAATGCCGCCCTCACTCACTCCAACTGACTGACCAACTAATTTAATTGGCACATCGACCTCTAATTCCTCCGCCATATTAATCGCTAAAAAGTCTACATGATTAACTTCATCTTTTAATGAACATTGCTGTACTTCTGATACAACTACATTCACTTTTTTCCCCTCTAAATCTAGTGAAAACACACTGTTTTGCCCATTTTTTTGAATGGATTTCTTAAATTCTTTTGCAGAAATAGAAATTGGGGTTGAATCTAACTTATAGCCGTAAATAACTGCAGGAATGGCTCCCCCTTTTCTAAGTTGGGTTAATGTCGAACGATGCCCAGTTTCGCGCTTTGTAACACTTAATACTGTACTCATATCTCTTTATTCCCCTTCCAAGAAAATTATTTACGCCTTATCAACAATCAGCCACTCAGCATTTTAGTGACTATCTTGTTTAAGGCTATAATAATATTTACCTCTATTTTTTAAAGTAGTGTAAATATTATGAAGACACATTTACTATTATACCCCTTTATTAGGAGATTCACACATAATATACTCTTTCCCTTGATTAAATAAAAAGAAAAAGGACAAATCCATCTAAAAAGATAGATTTGCCCTTTATACAACATCTTTATAATTAATCGAATAGAGTACTTACAGATTTGTTTTCGTACACGCGAGAAATTGCATCAGCCATTAATTTAGCTACAGAAAGCTCTGTAATTTTTGGAGATTTTTTATCATCCGCAAGCTGAATTGTATTTGTCACCACTAATTCTTTAATAGAAGAGTTTTCGATACGCTCAATTGCTGGCCCAGATAGTACAGGGTGAGAACAGCAAGCATAAACTTCTTTTGCACCGGCTGCACGTAATGCATCTGCACCGATCGTAATTGTACCTGCAGTGTCAATAATATCATCAATCAAGATTGCCACTTTACCATCAACATTACCCACAATGTTCATAACTTCCGCAACATTTGGTTTTGGACGTCGCTTGTCAATAATTGCAATTGGTGCTTTTAAACGTTCCGCCATTTTACGAGCACGTGTTACCCCACCATGGTCTGGTGAAACAACAACGATTTGATCTTCTGGAATACCTTTAGATTTAAAGTAATCTGATAATAACGGTACTGCCATTAAGTGGTCGATTAAGATATCGAAGAAACCTTGAATTTGAGGTGCATGTAAATCTAATACGATCACTCGTGTTGCACCAGCTGTTTCAAGTAGGTTTGCCACTAATTTAGCTGTAATTGGTTCGCGCGCTTTTGCTTTACGATCTTGGCGTGCATAACCATAATAAGGCATTACGACGTTTACTGTACGAGCAGATGCACGTTTAACTGCATCTACCATAATTAAAAGCTCCATTAAATGTTCGTTTACTGGTGCAGAAGTTGACTGCACGATAAACACATCACAACCACGAATACTTTCTTCAATGCTAATTTGAACTTCTCCATCGCTGAAGTGCTTAACAGAAGATTTCCCTAATTCTACACCCATTTCTTGCGCAATTTCTTGAGCTAACGGGTTATTTGAATTTAGAGAAAATATTTTTAATTGTGAGTTTGCATAATGATACGGCATGATGGCCTCCTGTTTAGTTGATAATTATTTTAAATTTAATTTGCTTACATAATTAGGTTTGTTTTCTTGTCTTGCACGAGCAATTGCAAGTGCATCTTCAGGTACTTCTTTTGTAATTGTAGAACCTGCTGCAATAAATGAACCTTTTCCAACTTTCACTGGCGCTACTAAGTTAGTATTACATCCTACAAATACATCATCTTCAATAATTGTTTTGTACTTATTTTTTCCATCATAGTTAACTGTAATGGAACCGCAGCCAACATTGACGTTACTGCCAATTTCAGCGTCACCAATATAGCTTAAATGCGATACTTTTGTGTCATTACCTAGCTTGCTTTTCTTCACTTCTACAAAGTTACCAATTTTCACATGGCTACCGATGTCTGAAAGTGGTCGAATATGAGCAAATGGTCCAACGGCTACATCTTCCGCAATAGCGCTTTCACGCACAACTGAAGAATGCACCGTTGTACGATCTCCAATTCGGCTATCTGCAATTTGAGTATTTGGGCCAATATTGCAATCTTCTCCGATTACAGTGGCTCCTTCTATCATACAACCAGGTTGAATGACAGTATCACTTCCAATAACAGATTCCGCGCTAATATATGTCGTTTCAGGGTGAATAATTGTCACACCGTTACGCATATGCTTTTCATTAATTCTCGCACGCATTAATGTCTCTGCCTGTGATAAAGCAACACGGTCATTGACACCAAGCGTTTCTTCAAAATCATCTGTCACATATGCTTCTACAATATCACCTTGCTTTTGTAGAATTTCAATAACATCTGGTAAATAGTATTCACCTTGAGCGTTGTCATTTTTCACTAATTTTAATGTTTCAAATAACAACTTGTTATCAAAGCAATATGTGCCCGTGTTTATTTCTTTTACTAATTGCTGTGCTGCTGAAGCATCCTTTTGTTCAACAATTTGCTCTACTTGCCCGTTCTCGCTACGTAAAATACGACCATAGCCAGTTGGATTTTCCGCAATGGCAGTTAAAATTGTTGCTTTAGCATTCTTTGCCTGATGATGCTCAAATAGAGCCTGCATAGTTTCGGGACGAATTAGCGGTGTGTCACCACAAACAACTAAAGTTGTTCCTTCTTCATTCCCTAGAATTCCCTCAGCTTGTTGAACAGCATGTGCTGTCCCTAACTGTTCGGCTTGAAGAACATACTCACTTTTATCTCCCAGCTGATGTTGCACTTTTTCTGCACCGTGTCCAACAACCGTTACAATGCGATTCACATCTAACGTTTGAATATGATCCACCACATGTTGTACCATCGGTTTCCCACAAACTGGATGGAGCACTTTATATAATTTGGACTTCATACGTGTACCTTGACCTGCAGCCAAAATGACAGCAAAAATATTGCTCATCTGTAAGTCCTCCAATACGCTCATTTTCTCTTATGACTATATAGCATAATTCATCTATTTTCAAGGCATGTAGAGTTGACAAAAAGATGAATTCCAAAAACCACTGCACCTTCTGCTCGAATGTCATGAAGTATATCCTAAAACTGCTGGTTTTCTCTTTTTATCAAAATAAAAAGAACTCTTCAAATTTGAAGAGTTCTTAAAATTTTTGACTAATAAAATCAACTTTAAATTGTAACTACTTCTTGAATAGTTAGTTATTACCTTTTAACTATACACCAATGCCCTCTAATTCTACTTCTTCGCCCGTTTCTTCTAATTCACTAGAGTTGTGATAGGCGTTTAAAATAATCTCTTGAATTTTATTACGAGTGTCCGAATTGATTGGATGAGCGATATCCCTAAATTCGCCATCTGGTGTTCGTTTACTTGGCATTGCTACGAACAATCCAGTATTTCCATCAATTACACGAATATCGTGAACAACAAACTCATTGTCAAGTGTAATGGAAGCAATCGCACGCATGCGACCATCCGTCTGTACCCGACGTAATCTCACATCAGTAACTTCCATTTTCTCACCACCTCTCTCTTAGATGCCTAAATAAAATTATCATATTCTTAATTACCGAATATTTTCCTTTTTATAGTCTATCAAATTTTCTAAAAAATTTGAATACTTTCGAGAATAATATTTTTTCTTATTTACGGAATTTTTGACAATTGTTTGTCAACAATAAAAAAAGCCCCCTAAACAGAACGAATGCTCTTAATAGTGGGCTTCATTAATCGATTCTTTATTTAACAATAGCAATAACTTCGATTTCTACTTTTACGTCTTTAGGAAGTCGAGCTACCTCTACAGCAGAACGTGCAGGCTTATGCTCCCCAAAGTGGCTTGCATAGACTTCATTCATTGCGACAAAGTCGTTCATATCCTTCATAAACACTGTAGTCTTTACAACATTTTCTAAAGATGATCCCGCTGCCTCTAATACTGCTTTTACATTGGCGAATACCTGATTTGTTTGCACAGTAATATCGCCTTCCACTAATTCACCTGTAGCTGTTAATGGAATTTGTCCTGAGCTATAAAATATACCATTCACAATAATCCCTTGTGAATATGGTCCAATTGCTGCTGGTGCATTTGATGTTGCTACTACTTTCATTTGTCATGTCCCCTTTTAGAAAAATAGTTACCTTCACTTAATGCAATTGTTCGATCTTTTTCATTCACTTCATGAAGCTTTACAAGTGAATAGTAATCGTCTACTAACGTTTCGTCCGCATGTTCAGCCTCAACAAGAACTGCAATGCCAGCTAATTTACAATCAAATTCTTCTAATAAATTTTTCATGCCATTCATAGTACCGCCAACTTTCATAAAATCATCGGTAATCAAGACACGTTGTCCACTCTTCATGCTTCTTTTTGATAATACCATTGTCTGAATTCTTCTGGAAGAACCAGACACATAATTAATACTTACTGTAGAACCTTCTGTTACCTTACTATCTCTTCGCACAACAACTACTGGCACATTTAAATGTCTAGCAATAGCATGTGCTATAGATATACCCTTCGTTGCTACTGTCATTATGACATCGATCTGTTGATCTGCAAAAGCAGAAGCAAAAACCTTCCCTACGCGGTTAATTAAATCTGGGTTCCCTAGTAAATCTGTCATAAACAAGTAACCACCAGGCAATAAGCGATCTGAATGCTCCAGCTCTGCCTTTAAATCCTGAATAACTGAACGCACCTCTGGCTCGGACATTTTAGGAATATATTTCACTCCTCCTGCAGCACCCGGCACTGTCATCAATAACCCGATTCCTTTTTCTTCGAAAGTTTCTTTTACAATCGTTAAATCCTCACTAATGGATGACTTCGCAGATTGATATAGTTCTGAAAAATAAGTTAGCGGGATCAGCTGATGTGGATGTTCTAGTAAATAGTACGTCATATCAACTAGTCGTTCACTACGTTTCCATTTCATGCGACCCTCTCCTAAACACGAATATTTATAGGTAAAATTAACACAAATTTGCGTTTCTAAGCAAGCGTATTTCGCTCACCTAATATTCTTACTGCATAAACTTCCTCACAAAACCCACGTAAACCATTATAAATACGACTGACACGAGCTTCACTATCCACTAGCCCAAAAACAGTCGGACCGCTTCCGCTCATTAACGTAGCATCTGCTCCAAAGCGTTTCATTTGTTCCTTTAACATGACGACCTCTGGATGTAGCTTAAATGTTACAGTTTCCAAAACATTTCCTAATGAAGAACATAATAGCTCATAATCCTTCGTTTCAATAGCCTTTATCATCTGCTTCGTATTGGGATGCTCCAGTCCTTTAACTTTGAGACCACCATATACTTCAGCAGTGGATACGCCGATTTTAGGTTTTGCTAATACTACCCAGCAGTTAGGCGGGGCAGGGATTTCCTTTATTATTTCTCCGCGTCCTGTGGCAAGTGCTGTGCCACCATAGACACAAAATGATACATCTGAACCTATTTTAGCACCTAGTTCAGCCAATTCATCTATCGATAACCCTAAATTCCAAAGTTCATTAAGGCCCTTAAGTGTAGCAGCTGCATCACTACTACCTCCAGCAAGGCCGGCAGCAATAGGGATTTCTTTTTCAATAGTAATGGATACACCTTGTTTAATGCCATATGTATCTTTAATGAGACGCGCTGCCTGATAAGCAAAATTACGATGATCGTTCGGTACAAAATTATCCGTTGAAATTATTTGGATCACACCATCTTCTCGAGATTCAAGACTGATACGATCAGCTAAATCGACGGTTGTCATAACCATCTCTACTTCGTGAAAATTATCAGGTCTTTTATAAAGTACATCTAAAGTTAAATTAATTTTTGCAGGCGCCTTTACATAAAGCATTTTTCTTCCTCCCTTATAGCAACACATATAAACAATTCCTTTTTCGCACAAGATTATTCATTTTATTTTACCATACTGAGATTACGAAAATGGAAAAAAAGAACCGTATACCCTGTTCGGAGTAACGGTTCTCTCTCGTCAGCTGTATTTGTTGTGTCAGTAAGGATTTTCATCCTTACTGAATGAAACTTAATAAGTCGTCTATTTTATTAGAAATAGTCTACTTACGCTCTTGCTCATTACTTGCTCGTTCAGCCATTTCAATGGCACGTTTGACCATATTACCAGCATCTCGAGCTTTTATGCCGCCCCAGCCTTCCTTTTGCACAACATCATAAAATCCAAGTTCTTTTGCGATCTCTTCTTTTAATCGAGGTGACATGATACCCTTTCTAGGCATATAAACTCCTCCTTTAACAACTGACCACATTAGTATGCCCCGGGAAAACGCAAAACACTCATGTAGTTTTTAACATACATGAGTGTTTCAAAAATATAGAAATAAGTACTAGAAACTATTTTGCGACAGCAGCCTTTGCTTCGTCTAAAAATGTAATCTCTACTGCTTCAGTTAAAATATCTGTGTAACTATACGATACGCGCTTACACGTATTGTCTTCTTGGTCAAGTTCAACTACAAAGATGGCGCGATATGTCTCGCGTAATATCCCTGCACACTCAACCGTTTTCTTGCGACCACCGTTTGCTTTTAATTGCAAACGTTTACCCAAATGACAATCCAACGACTTTTTAATGTCCGCTAAAGTTTTTGGCATTTTCGCTTACACCTCACTAATAACTAGTATAAGCGAATCGCCCAAAAATGTCAACAAAATATAATATTTTATCAGCACCTCATAAATCTTGTCAACTTATTTTTTATAAAAAACATATATTTTTTTACATCTAAGAAAAAATGTTAACAAAATTTTTTACTTTGCAAATACAGGATATAGCGCATCGGCTAATTTTCCAAACTCTTGAATCGTTAAAGTTTCACCACGACGGGTTGGTTCGATACTAGCAGCAGTTAAAGCCTCTAGAATGAAGTCCTTTTGTGCTTTACCATTCGGCAAACCAGATTGTAGGTTATTATATATCGTTTTTCTACGCTGTACGAAAGAGGCACGCGTCACGACAAAAAGGAAATCCTCATTAATAACCTTTACTGGAGGCTCATCGTACTTAATAAGGCGAATGACTGCTGAGTCGACGTTAGGCTGTGGCATGAAAACCGTCTTAGGGACTGTCATAGCAATTTCTGCCTTTACGTAATACTGGATGGCAATCGACAATGAACCATATTCCTTTGTCCCTGGTTTAGCCGTTATACGATCTGCCACTTCTTTTTGCATCATGACAACAAAGCCACGAATTGGTAATCGATCATTCAATAATTTCATTAAAATTGGTGTAGTTACGTAATACGGTAAATTGGCCACAACCATTATATCTTCAATTCCTGGCATTTCCTCTGCAATCACTTTAGCAACATCAGCCTTTAGAATGTCAGAGTGGACAATAGACACATTATTGTAGGGGCTAAGTGTATCCTCTAATACAGGTAATAGTCGTTGGTCAATTTCAAAGGAAACGACCTTTTTAGCACTTCTCGCTAAATGTTCGGTTAATGCCCCAATGCCTGGGCCAACTTCAATCGCCCCACTATTTTCTGTTAAGTCGGCATGACTAACTATATTTCTTAATATATTTGGATCAATCAAAAAGTTCTGTCCTAAGCTTTTTTTAAATGAGAATCCGTATTTTTTTAAAATTTCCTGCGTTCGAATTGGTGTTGCAATATCCTTATGCATCATTTTCCTCCTGATCTAGCTGTGCAACTGCGGCACCAAATTGTTTTTCTGTAATTTGAAACATTTTCAATCTTTTATGGAGCTGCTTACCATTTGTAGCACCTATATTTAATAATTCACCAAGACGATCACGACGATGCTTTGCCTGCGGATGACCAATTAAACGAGCTGTCATTAAATCCTCTAGTGTTATATCATCTTCTTTTGGTACATCAAAATTGGGGGTATAGACAAGTCGTAGCGCTTCACGAATATCGTCGTCTGCTGCATGCTCAATCCCTAATCCCTTGCCATTCTTCGCAATTGTCTTTGCTTTCGGTAAAAAAGCGTGCTTGACCCCTTGAACGCGCTCCTCAATAATGGCACGT
This sequence comes from Lysinibacillus fusiformis, assembly GCF_003049525.1. Classification (GTDB taxonomy): domain Bacteria; phylum Bacillota; class Bacilli; order Bacillales_A; family Planococcaceae; genus Lysinibacillus; species Lysinibacillus fusiformis. The sequence goes on from NZ_PYWL01000019.1 coordinate 40,968, forward strand.
ATGCGGCGTCCTGGATAATCAGGATCGGTAAATACAATAACTCCACGCTTCTCCTGCGCATGCTGAATTCGTTTCAACGTCTCTTCAGATATAGCAGATCCATTTGTTTCTATAGTATCTGCTTGTACGGCACGCTTAATAGCTGTCGTATCATCTTTTCCTTCAACCACGATAATTTCTTTTATTTGCAAAAAGGCTCCTCTTTTCTACCTTATCTTCTGACCATTTTACAACTGCATGATACTGTTTGTACAGGAATACAAGACTTATACGTACCTATACATATACTATTGCTTGGCCGCTAAAAATAAAAAAAGAAGCTTTCCTGCCAGTCAAAACAGGAAAGCCCTTAGTGAAAAACATTTTGATTTATTTTACAATTTTTTTAATTTAATACTTTAATACGCACTTTCTTACGTCCCCAGTTGCGTGCTTGGGTATCTGTTTGTACAAGTATATCGATCTTATTACCCTTAATTGCGCCACCAGTATCTCCAGCAATAGCTGTACCATACCCTTCAACCCAAACTTTTGAGCCTAGCTTAATAACAGAAGGGTCTACTGCTACAACCTTCAAGTTGGAATTTGAACGCAAGTTTATACCAGTTGCCGATGTACCTGAGCAACCGTTGCAATATGGCGTATAGGCTGTTGCTGTTACATAGAACTCTTTACCGCTTGATGGCTCTGCTGAACCACGCGATACAGTCGCTGCACTTGCAACTACAGTTTTAGTTCCGACTGCAACTACTTGCTTTTTCGGCTCTTTTAAAACTGCCTCAGATTGTAGATTCTTTGCTACAACCTTCCCATTTTCTTTGACAACTTCATACGTACGAGAAACAGAACCCTTCTGTCCTGTTGCTACTACCTTTTCTTTCCCCTTTTGCAATGAAGCATCTTGCTTCTTTTCAACTGCGAAATCTAAAGAGTCTTCCACTACATCGATAACCTTTTCTACGCGAACTACTGTGATTTTACTCGCCGGAGTAAGAACGTCCTCCAGGTTATTTTCGACACGATCGAATTCATTTAACTGAATTCCTTGTTGTTTTAAAAAGTTAGCGACCGTAGTCGAAGTGGACCATACTTGTCTTTTGTTTACGCCATCGACAAGCGTTAATTGAAACGCTCTTTGAATATCGATTTTGTTTTCTGCGCCTAGCTCAGTATCTAGACCTTGTGCTAAAGAGTCATGTTCAGATACTTTAATATTCGCTTCCTTCAAAATGTCTTTCACTAGTGTTTCAGTTGTCCATACTTTTGACTGATTTCCATCAACTGAAATTGTTACTTCTTTTGCCTGTTCCCATTGAATTGCTAAGCCATTAACAATTTTGGTGTTCAGAGAGGGTGATATTTTATCATGCGCTGCTACATCTATATTTTGATCTTGTAATAATTGTTCTACAGTTTTGGCATGTGTGGATACTTCGATTGTTTCTCCATTTGCTTCAAGCTTTACGGCTTTTTTCGTACCTTGATAAAGCACGAAAGAGATTACAGATACAAACAGGACAAGTGAAATAATTCTTATCACTGTTTGCTTACTCCTCAATGATCCTAAGAACAAGTTTTTCATGGAATTATTTGACATGAAAAAACGCCTCCTTAATACAAGGTTGGATTATACGGACTAGTTTTGACACTGTCAACCCGAAAGTATTTCTTTGAAAATTGACTTCTTTGTTTTTGCCAACCGTAAACCCTGTATTGGAGGCATCTTAGCTAGTTAACTGTCAATCCCAAAAAATTTTTTCGCATTGTCGGTAGTTGCTTGTGCAATTTCCTCGATTGTCAACCCTTTCAAACGTGCAATTTCTTCCGCCACTAATGGCACAAAAGCGGGTTCATTGCGCTTTCCACGGTAAGGATGTGGCGCTAAATAAGGGGCATCAGTTTCAATCATTAAGTGCTCAAGAGGGATATCCGTAGCCACTTCTTTTGGCAAACGTGCATTTTTGAATGTCACAGGTCCCCCAAGACTAATCATAAAATTCATAGCAATACATTCACGTGCTGTCTCTACACTCCCACTAAAGCAGTGCATAACACCCCCTACAGATGCTGCATTTTCTTCACGTAAAATATTTACAACATCCCCTGTTGCATCCCTATTATGAATGATAATTGGTAAATCAATCTTTTGCGCTAACTGTATTTGTTTGCGGAAAAGTGCCTGCTGAACATCCTTTGGTGATTTATCCCAATAGTAGTCCAACCCAGTTTCACCAATACCGACTATTTTTGGATGTGCTGCTAATTCCTCAATCCACTCTAAATCTTCCTGCGTGCAATCAATGGCGTCGACCGGATGCCATCCAATAACACCGTAAACAAAATCATATTGCTCTATTAGCTCCATAGTTCTTTCAATGGTTTTACGATCAAAACCTATAACCACCATTTTTTCTACTTTAGCTTCTAAAGCTCTATTGATTACATCTTGAAGGTCTTCCTCGTATTGATCTGCGTTTAAATGTACATGTGTATCAATAAACATCTTCATTCTCCTAACATAGATTTTATTAAAATTTATTATTTCATATTTTTCGTAAGCATTACAAATTTGTTACAAACGATTCGAGTTTGTGACAATCCACTTAATCGACAAAGCTCGAGTTGGTCCTATATACCTAAAAATCCATTAATTTTACAGTATATAAATTATTTCAAAATAACAATAAGACTAATTCTACTAGCAGATTTGAAAAGCCTGCTGAATAATATCTATTCAGCAGGCCATTCTTCGTTTGTTACTTTACTTTTGCACCATTTTCAAGTTTTGAATCTACAGATGCTAATTTTAAAATCCCATCTTTTTCCCCAGCTAGGATCATACCTTGTGATAATTCACCACGTAATTTAACTGGTTTTAAGTTTGCTACGACAATCACTTTTTGACCAACTAATTCATCTGGAGAATAGAATTTTGCAATGCCTGAAACTACTTGGCGTTGCTCGTATCCTAGGTCGACTTGAAGCTTTAATAATTTATCAGCTTTAGGCACCGTTTCACATGCGGTTACAGTCGCAACACGCAAATCAATTTTCATGAAATCATCAATAGTAATTTCAGGAATTTCTGGGTTCCCATCACTCTTTGTCTCACTTTTAACTTCTTCTTCTTGTGAAGTTTTTACTGAACCACGCATTTCTTCACGGATATAAGCAATTTCAACTTCATTTTCCAAACGAGGGAAAATAGGTATCCCTTTTTCTACCACTTTAATGTTTGCTGGAATAGTATTGCCGAATGTTTCAATTGTATCCCATGCTAAGAATTTGTCATCCAAACCAAGCTGTTCCATCATACGTTTAGGTATTGTTGTCATAAATGGTTGTAACATGACAGCAATTTGATGTAAGCTTTCTGCCAAATTTCGCATTACTGAACCTAATTTTGGTTTATCCGCTTCTTCTTTTGCTAATACCCATGGTTGTGTTTCATCTATATACTTATTCGTGCGTGATACTAATGTCCATAAGTCTGCCAATACCACACTGAATTGCATTTTTTCCATACTTTCTTCATATTTAATACGTACCGACTCAGCCTGCTCTTTTAATGCTGCATCAAATTCTGTCGATTGAAGATTCTCTGAAGGAATTATGCCATCGTAATATTTGTTAATCATGGAAATAGTACGGTTTAATAAATTACCTAAATCATTTGCAAGATCAAAGTTTGTGCGTTCAATAAATGATTCTGGAGAGAATACTCCATCTGAACCAAAAGGTAATTCGCGTAAAAGGAAATAACGAGTCGCATCAAGGCCATAACGTTCGATTAACATTTCTGGATAAATGACATTACCTTTTGATTTAGACATTTTCCCGTCTTTCATCATAATAAAGCCGTGTGCAAAAACCTTTTTCGGTAATGGTAAATCTAAAGCCATTAAGAAAATTGGCCAATATATTGTATGGAAGCGAACGATATCTTTCCCTACTACATGCACATCTGCTGGCCAATATTTGTTGAATAATGTTTCATCATCTGAAAGATATCCTAATGATGTAATATAATTCGTTAATGCATCTACCCATACATAGATAACATGTTTGGGATCCCCAGGTACTTTAATACCCCAGTCAAAGGAAGTTCTCGATACTGATAAATCTTCTAACCCCGGTTTAATAAAGTTATTAATCATTTCATTTTTTCGAGACTCCGGTTCAATAAACCCAAGGTTTTCCTCATAATAAGATAATAAACGATCCGCGTATTTCTTCATATTAAAGAAGTACGATTCCTCTTTTACTTTATGGACGGGGCGACCACAGTCTGGACAATTGCCATCAACTAGTTGAGTCTCTGTAAAGAATGATTCACAAGGCGTACAATACCAGCCTTCATACTCACCTTTATATATATCTCCATTATCTAAAAACTTTTGGAAAATCTTTTCGACAGCTTTTGTATGTCGTTCTTGCGTTGTTTGAATAAAATCATCGTAAGAAATATCCATTAACGCCCAAAGCTTTTTCGCAGCCTCTGCAATTTCATTGACATAATCCTGAGGATGTTTGCCCGCTTCTGCTGCCTTCTCTTGAATTTTTTGTCCATGCTCGTCCATACCTGTCAAAAAACGAACATCATAACCACGTAAACGTTTATAACGTGCTATCGCATCTGATGCAACTGTTGTATATGCCGTACCAATATGAAACTTCCCACTTGGATAGTAAATGGGTGTTGTTATATAGAATGTTTTCTTTTGTTCACTCACAAGAACTGCCTCCATTGTTTTACAATATACTTTCTATTCTAACCAAGTCCGAAATTCGTTTCAATGAAAGTTTATTATTTGCGAAAATTGTCGAATAATATATTTAATCCATTTACTGACTTAAATAAGAACCTTTTATACTATAATCAAAAATATTTATTAAAAACCTTTTAAAAAAACAGAAAAAACAGCATTCTTCTCAAAAAAATTTTTAAAAAACCATAATATTAGTGCATTAATTAATTGACGTTTATGGCATTACTTGGTATGATAACTATCAGACAAAGAAATGATGTCGAAATTTGACGAAATGCCAATATAACTTTTATAAATTAGGAGGAAAACTATTATGAAATCAACAGGAATTGTTCGTAAAGTCGATGAGTTAGGTCGTGTAGTAATACCTATCGAATTACGCCGTACACTAGGTATCGCTGAAAAGGATGCTTTAGAAATCTATGTGGATGATGATAAAATCATCTTAAAAAAATATATGCCTAATATGACATGTGCTGTTACTGGCGAAGTTTCAGATGATAACTTCCGTCTAGTTGGAGGCAAATTAATTTTAAGTCCAGAAGGCGCTGAAATGTTAGTAAAAGAAATTCAATCAAACTTAAAAAAATAATGCTTACACACCTAAATCAAGACAGTGATTTAGGTGTTTTTAATATAAACGTATACTATCTACTATACCCAAATTGTGAACCCCTTATAATGTCCATGTCAGACCTTTATATGTAAGGTTACTATTATTTACATTTGTATTCAATCCAAAAAATTAAGAGCTACCCTAAGGTAACTCTTAATCGTCATTGATTATGATATTCGTTATAGACATCTCTCTTCGCTAGTTGTCGTTCCTTGGCTACTTCTTTAATGGCTTCTTTAGAACTTACATCGTTTTGTTGAAGGATATAATCCACGTGCTCGATAATAGACAGTGTATGCCAATAAGCCTTTTCAGAATCTTCCACTTCAACTTCCTGATTCCCCTCAAGGACTATACAAAATTCACCACGTATTTCTTCTGTTTGTGACCATTCTATAGCTTCTGCTAGGGTGCCACGCAAAAATTCCTCAAATTTTTTAGTCAGCTCTCGTGCTAAAACAATACGACGATTTCCGAGAATAGCTTCCATATCTTTTAATGTTTCCTTTAAGCGATGAGGTGCTTCATATAATAAAATCGTTTCTTGTCGTTTTTTTAATTGTTCTAATTGTTGGCGACGATCTTTTTTTCCACGATTTAAAAAACCATAAAAGAAAAATGGCTGAGGTGTTAATCCTGAAGCGATTAATGCAGTTATTGCTGCATTTGGACCTGGTATAGGCACAACCGGAAAGTTTTGAGCAATTGCTTTTTCAACTATATCTGCACCAGGATCAGAAATACAAGGTAAACCTGCATCACTCACTAATGCGATGGTCTTCCCTTCCTGTAGAAAAGTTAATAATTTTTCTCCACCTACAGCTAGATTATGTTCATGGTAACTCATTAAAGGTGTGTCAATTTCAAAGTAGTTACATAATTTCTTTGTATTTCTAGTATCCTCTGCTGCAATAATATCAGCTTCTTTTAAAATACGGAGCGCCCGTACACTAATATCCTCTAGATTTCCGATAGGTGTCCCTACAAGATATAAACAGCCTGTCTGATCGTGTATTGTACTTTTTTGTGATTTCACGATTCACCCCTCCTTATATACATTATTTTTTGAGTTCTTGTTAGTTGCTTAAAAGCATATTCTGCGCGCATTGCCTCTTCCTTTGTTTCAAATTCTTCCTTATAAATACACTTTACTGGCCCTCTAGCTCTTGTATATTTTGCCCCTTTGCCAGCATTATGTACAGCTACACGCTTTTCTAAATTATTTGTATAGCCTGCGTAAAGTGATTGATCCACACACTCTAGCACGTAAAAATAGTGACTATTGCTCTTTTCCATAAAGAATCTCTCTCACTTCTGCTGTGTATTCATTATTCTCATTATAGACATACAATGGTGGTAATATTTTTAAATCAGGCTTCCCATCCTTTATTCCTTCTATTAATAATGTATTGGCCTCTTTTCCTTCTTTCGGATAAATAAGCTGCATTCGTTTTGGCTCTAAACGATTTGCACGCATTGCCGTAACTATATCTAATAATCGACCTGGTCGATGTACAAATGCTGCTTTCCCACCTTGCTTTAATAATTTGCTTGCTGATTGAATGGCCTCTTCTAAAGTTAAATAGAGTTCATGTCGTGCAATAGCATGATGCTCACTAAGATTTTTATCACTAGCTTCATGCGCTAAAAAATAAGGGGGATTGCACGTAACAACATCATATTTTTCAATGCCCAGTTGTTTCGGTATTTCTTTTACATCTCCAAGAATCATTTGAATTTGATTTTCTAATTGGTTATAGCGGACACTTCTCTCTGCCATATCTAGCAGGCGTGGCTGAAGCTCAACTCCTGTTATTTGCCCCTTCGTTCGTGCACTTAAAAAGAGAGGGATTACACCATTTCCCGAGCATAAATCTACAATACTTCCTTTATGAGAGGGAATACTGACAAACTTTGAAAGCAATACCGCATCCAATGAGAATGAAAAGACAGATGGACTTTGAATAATACGTAAATTCTCAGCCAATAAATAGTCTAGACGTTCATCACCTTTTAGCCATTTTTCCATGCTAATTCCTCCTATGCTACAAAAGAAAAGACTGATACCACCATGGTGGGAATCAGCCTTCTATTATACATTTTGTTTATTTAAAAATGATAGACAAAACAGACAATCTTCACCTTTTCGAGAGCTTCCAAAATGAACATGACAAACATGGAAACCTTCCTGGTATAGACGAGCTAGGTTATCATAGCCTTCACCTATATCTAGCGGACTCTCTTTCTTTACTTCAGCAGCTTGTACGGAGTGTGTATTTGAAAGTAGTTCTTCTAGACGTGTGCGAAGATGATGATTTTCTGTTTCGAGTGCCTTATGCTCTTCCATCATTAACGCTACAAATTGTTTCAATGCACTAAATTGCTCCTGCATTGCTTCGAGCTGTTGTTCGAACTCCATAACGGTATCTAAGAAATTACGGTCCTTCACCCAAGCCACCTCGTTAAATTCTCTATCTTATATAAGATTTTTTTCGCATGCTAGCAGTTCTTCTAGTGTATACTCAACTGTGCGCTCCTGCTCTTGTAAATATACTTGAATAAGTCTTTCAAGCACATTTAAACCTACAACTTTACCGCGGCCATCTGGTGTCATAGCTACTTCACCTAAATCTGGCATACCTTCTTTTGCCTCTTCATACTCATCATTCTCATACTTTAAGCAACACATTAAACGTCCGCAAAGTCCTGATATTTTTGAAGGATTTAAAGATAAGTTTTGATCTTTAGCCATTTTTATAGAAACTGGCTCAAAATCTCCTAAAAATGTAGAGCAACATAGCATACGACCACAAGGCCCAATGCCTCCTAATAATTTTGCTTCATCACGAACACCGATTTGGCGAAGTTCGATACGTGTTCTAAATACCGAAGCTAAATCTTTTACAAGATCCCTGAAGTCAACTCGTCCTTCAGCTGTAAAATAAAAAATGATTTTATTACGATCAAATGTATACTCAACATCTACAAGCTTCATTTCTAGATTATGTTCTATAATTTTAGTACTCGCAAGTTCAAATGCTCGTTTTGACTCAGCAGCGTTTTCTTCTACTTGTATACGATCACGATCATCCGCCGGTCGAAGTACTTGTTTAAGTGGTAATACAACATCATTATCACCTACTACTTTTTGAGGGACAACCACTTTACCATATTCGACGCCACGCGCTGTCTCAACAATAACATATTGACTATCTTCTAATAGAAATGATGCTGGATCAAAATAATATATTTTACCCGCTTTTTTAAAGCGGACTCCTACTACATTATACAAATGTATATCCCTCCTGCAGATTTAGCATTAACTGCTCCATCAATAACGTCCTATTCATGTTACGCTGTAAAGATGCACGCGCCTGTAAAATAGATTCCATTTGCTTAGACAATTGCTCATAAGTGGAATATAACGCGACTTCTTTGAATAGTGGTAACATGTCTGGATAAGTACAAGCTGCCTCGGGATTAGCTTTTATTGACACTATATCACGGTAAGCAAATAGTAGTAAATCCATTGCTTGCTCTATTTCGCTTTTTTCTTTAAAGTGTGGTAGCCACTCCTCGTGCACAATAAGCATGGCCTCATGTACATTTTGCCGAATAGCTTCTACTAATTTTAACACTGTTTTTCGAGCAAGTGCAAACTGCTCATCACTTGCTAAAAATATCGCCATTTCGAGCTCGTTCGTCATCATACTTACGGTTGAAGCCATCGAATGCGAAATATTATTTTCCTGTAAATGCTGTAATAAAACATGACGGGGCATTTTTTGGAATTTTATGTGTTGGCAACGCGAGCGGATCGTTGGTAGTATCGATTGCATTTGCTCTGTTAATAAAATAGCAGTAACCTCACCATCCGGCTCCTCTAAAAATTTAAGTATCATATTGGCAGAAGCAGTGTTGAGACGATCTGCATGATGAAGAACATAGATTTTGCGTCCCTCTTCTACGCCCATCATTTTCATTTCACCAATTAATTCACGCATTTGATCAATCTTAATAAATTGACCCTCTGGATAAATTTGATGAATATTTGGATGATTTCCCGAATCCACACGTCTGCAATTTCGACATGTTTCACATGGAACATTTTCATTTGGGTGCTCACATAGCATTAGTTTGACAAAAAAATGCATAATATCTGCTTTGCCTGTCCCTTTTTCACCGTCAAAAATGTACGCATGTGCTAATCTATTTTTGTCAAAAATCGTTTGAAGTTGCTTCATTACAACTGGTTGTAGCGCGAATAGCTCTTCAACATTCTTGGCCATATATTTAAAATTCCTTCCTGTTTCTATTGTAAAGATGGGACTGTTCCACTCTTAACTTTCCATAGAAACATTGCAGTAGTTCTTTATTGGCGATTGCGTTTTGCGTAAAATTGCCACTGTCACCTCACACATTTGGGAAGATAATCACAGCGTTCTTTATTAACAGATATTCTTGATTCAAAAATGAAATGATAAGTATTTAAACGCTATTGGTTTTCAATTGATCATGGGTCTACTATTGAATGAAGGTAAATATTCGAAAAAAGCCCGCGCCTATAGGAGAATGAGACACGGGTTTTACATATATAAGTTAATTAGTAAGCCTTTAATCTCACCGATTTTATCAAGGAGGTCAATCGCTTCTTTCTCTTCGTCTAAAAGATCTTGCGCAAGTTCAACCAGACGTGTATCAATAGTATCAATGATTTTTAAACGTCTTCCTTCACCAAAACGATTCCAAGTATGAGATTGCTTTAATTCCATACCATGTTCTACTGTCTCTTGTAGAAATCGTTTAACTAGCATTTTAAACCTAGCAAGTTCTCGTAAATTACGCGATCTCGCAACTCGGTCACCTGCAGTAGATATATCCCCTAACAACCTTGTCAATTGCTCAGTTTGCAACTTTGTTCCTTGCTTGACGACCATATCCCCAAATCGGTTATTTTGATTATTATTTTGTAGTGGCTCTTTACGATTTGTATTTAACCCGACGCGTATATCTTGATTAATTTTCAAGCTTGTTTCGCCCCCACGATCTTTATCTATTTCTCCTCAGCATGATTGCTTTAGGATAACAATAGGCTAAATCCTAGTCATGATTCTGCCTTTCAAACAGTGAACCCTAATGTTTATGAGGAGGCTCTTTTTTAAAAATGATGGAATTGTTCAATTGGTAAAACAAAGACAGTGGCTCCTCCTACCTCAACCTCTACAGGATAAGGAATATAGGAATCAGCATTTCCCCCTAGTGGAGAAACTGGCGCAACCATCTGCTCCCGAGCACGACAATTATCCCGAATAATATCTAAAAGTTTGGGTATGAGAGAGTCTTCAGTTCCTATAAGAAACGTCGTATTTCCTGAACGTAAAAATCCTCCTGTGCTCGCTAATTTAGTTGCGCGAAACTGATTTTTCGTTAAAGCATTTGATAAGCGGCTGCTATCCTGATCCTGCACTACAGCTACGACTAACTTCATTCGCACTCACCCCTTTTATAAAATTAACCTAAATAGGTTTCAATATTATTCCTAAACTTTTAATACTCCCACTATTAATAATCTAATTGAAGATAAAATAATGGATAGTATCATTATATCACATTGTTATAGACAACTTCATGTATTTACTGTATTGCGTCCAATAATAATGACCATACATCTTCAACAACGCTATCAATATCTTGGTCAGCATTCACAATACGTATACGTTCTGGATAACGCTCAACTAGTAGTAAATACCCTTCATGCACCTTTTGATGAAACGGTAAACTTTCAACATCTAAACGATTTACTTCGCGATTTCCCGTTGCATAAATACGTGCTAACCCTACTTCTGGTGCAATATCAAATAATATCGTCATATCAGGTAATTTCTTTCCGATAGCGAATTCATTAATGGAAAGCACCTCATCAATACCTATACCTCTTGCATAACCTTGATAGGCTAAAGATGAATCGATAAAACGATCACATATTACCAACTTCCCAGCATCTAAAGCAGGTTGAACCTTTTCAAAATAATGCTGGCTTCTTGCTGCGGCATATAACAATGCTTCAGTTCGTTCATCCATTGCTGTATGTGCAGGATTTAAAATAATCGTTCTTATTTTTTCTGCAATTTCAATTCCACCAGGTTCTCTTGTTGCTAGAACATCAATATTTATTTCTGCTAACCGCTCTGCAATCTTTTGAATGACTGTTGTTTTCCCTGCTCCTTCTGGACCTTCAAATGTTATAAATAAATTGCTCTTCATGCTGTTAATTGCCTCCAACTATTTAATGACCTGAATCAATTTTTCTGTTAAACGATGAATTCCTTGAAATGTTGCACCTGCTGCTAGTAATTCTTCTAATTGACTTAGTTTTGCTACTGTTATTCTTTCTCCTGGCACTAGTAATGGAATGCCGGGTGGATAAGGAATAATCATACTTGCTGATATTCGTCCCATTGTTCGCATATATGGTAACCATTCTTTATTTAAAGATGCAATCTCATTGAAAGTATAAATAGGCTCAGTTATCTGAACAAACTTATAAGCTGCTTGAGAAGCCTGGCTGCTATCAGTTTTTGCTGTTTCTAATAGCAATGTCACAGCTTCCTTTATTCGGACTCTTATTTCAGCAAACGGATAGGTATGTCCTTGCTTGAGTAATGGTAATATGAATAAAACTTGATTCCTATCAGCTAACTCCCCATAGATATGCTCTGCCTCTAGCGCCTTCTGTAATTGAAAGCCACTATAACCTTTGACACGTAAAAGTAATTTGAGAGGGTCATCTACTTCAATAACTTCCAAAGAGCCAATTGTTCGTAATGCTTCAACCCATTGATTCCTTTTTTCTATTATATATGCCCCATCACTCTCCATATATGTCTGTACATAATAACGAGCATCATCTAATGAAGCTAATAGCACATAAGATGGGCTACTAGATTGTAGCATACGTAAATAGTGATGGATTTTGTCAGCTTCTATTAACTCCGATCTCACATGCATAAAGGATGCCATCGTCATCGCAGGTAGAGTTTTATGCGCTGATTGTACGACAACATCTGCCCCAAGAGACAAAGCTGATGGTTGAAATAATGAACATGCATGAAAGTGAGCGCCATGTGCTTCATCCACCAATACAGGGATCCCCTTTTCATGGCAATAAGCAATTTGTTGCTGTATTTCACTAGAGGTTACCCCATAATAAGTAGGATATGTTAAAACAACCGCTTTCGCCTCTGAATAATTTTCTACAGCTTCCTTTAAATCCTGAAACGTAACATGTGTTGCCGTTAATGTTCGTTCATCCCATATCGGTGACACGAAAATAGGCTTGGCTCCAACAAGTTCAATGGCATGAAATATAGACTTATGCGCATTCCTTTGAACAATAATGGTATCGCCTTTTTGACAAGTAGCGTAAATCATTGCTAAATTTCCAACGGTAGAGCCACCTACCAAAAAGAAACTTTTCATCGCTCCATATGTATCCGCTAATAAATGTTCTGCTTCTAAGATCATTTCCTCAGGATAATGCAAATCATCCAGTCCTGATAATTCAGTTACATCATAACGCATAACATCCTTAAATGCTTGCGGAAGGTGAGACAGTTCGCCATGCTTATGGCCAGGGACATGAAAAGAAATATTTTGTTGTTGTCGAAAACGTTCTAATCCCTCGATAATCGGCTTTTTCTTTTGCAAAACAAACACCTATTTTCGTTATATTCTCACCTAATTATACGAGATTATAACGCGATAAAAAAGTCATCCCTCAGCAAGCTGCTCTATATTTATAGGAAAAGTTATAATTTTTCAATAAAATGCCTTACTATTATAAAAACCGACCATTGCCTCCTTCTGCAATAGTCGGTTCTCCACCCTTTATAAATGAAACTATTAATCTTTTGCTACCGTCAAAGCCATTTGACTAACAAGTTGCTCCACCAATTGTGGAACAAATTTTTCTAATACGGGATTCATCATTCCTGCTAAAAAGCCACTAGCCTTCATAGTTAAGCTACCAGTAAGTAGGAGTGATTCATCTTGATGCTTAATTTCAAATGACCCATCACCATTTATCGGATCCGATAGGCCAACTAAATCAAATAAGACTTGATGTGGTTCTGAAGATTTCAATTGAAGCTCCACCTTCACAGCCTTTTGAATGATGCCGAAGTCACCTTGAAAAACCCAAATCATATTATTTGCATTTAGCAACTCATGATGCAAATAACCTGGTATTAAAACAGCCCACTTTTCTCTATTTTGAATAAAGCTCTCTACCTTTTCTCTCTGTATATAAATTGCGTCACTCGTATATAGTCCTGTAGCCACTGTATTTCATCCCCTTTGTCCAATCTTTACCATTAGATTTTACCATTTTTGATGCTTACAAAGACAGACAAAAATAAAAACCGCCGAGATATATCTCAGCGGTTACAATTGCCTAGCGACGTCCTACTCTCACAGGGGGAAGCCCCCAACTACCATCGGCGCTAAAGAGCTTAACTTCCGTGTTCGGTATGGGAACGGGTGTGACCTCTTTGCCATCATCACTAGACTATTTTCGGCTTTCAATATACATCGCATTTCTTCGTCAGCTGCTGTCGTTCAGTCAGTCACGTACTTGAGTACGCTCCTTCCCTCTCTCTATTGCTTCCTCGAACTACTCGTATCTTGAAACCCTTCATAAA
>NZ_PYWL01000001.1 GCF_003049525.1 Lysinibacillus fusiformis
TGTCTCTCGAAGATGTACCTGTCTCGTTCATATAATTAAGTACATTCATTTTATAGTCAGCTGAATAGTTTGTATAGGACTTTAAGAAAGTCTCTACGCCATTTTTTTGATAACGGCGAACCCATTCGCTGACAACCTGAGCTGTCACACTTATATCTTTCGCAATTTCGATCATAGGTTCATTTCCATTTAAATATCGTTGAACTGCTTAAATACGTTGTTCAACACTTACTTTTGCCATAAAAAAAACCCCCGTAAAAGTTAGATTGATGTCTAACTTTTACGGGGCAGTTCAATGAGTACCTGGTTTTTTAAAATTTTGTTTATTAAACTACAGTGATTCATTACATCGTTTAACTATAAATTACATATAAAATCCTTATTGATAGGTCTCTTTTGATAATCCTTTTAAATCTTTTTTCCATCCTGTCATTAAAATTACTAACCGAAAGAGACCGACATCATTGCTAGGCTAGTCTTTAATCATATTAAATATCTTTTGAATTTAGTTTTTAGTTACTAATACTTGATCAGCTTTAACCCATTCTGCACCTAAATTGTACCAACCATCTTTGGCGGCATGTACTTTATAAGTTCCTGGTGCTAATTGACGTTTAAGCGCTCCGTTAGGAGTGCTATACGTATTAATAGTAGATGTAACAGTTGCATGGTGATTAGCAATAGTTCCGTAAGCATGGTGAACATAACCAGACCCAACATTATAGAATAGAGTTCCATCAGCTGCATACTCTCTTTGACCATACACTTTGTATTTTCCACCAGCTTCAAGTTGGCCAATAATTTCATAGCCAACGTTTTTGAACACATTTGCCTTCTGAGTAATTGTAATCGTTGCCCAAGTTCCATCATAAGTATGGTAGCTAACTGTTGGCTTGTCCCCGTTTAAATAAGGCATAGGGTCTACCGCCTCTGATTGAGACACTCGTGCTTTTTCATATATTTCAAAGTGCACGTGTTGACCAGTTGAACTCCCACTGTTCCCCATAACACCAATTTTATCACCTTGATTGACAGATTGACCAACAGAGACACTAATAGATTGTAAATGAGCATAAAGTGTATCATATGTTTTCCCATCAATACTGTGTCGAACTATCACATAGTTTCCATAACCGCCATTACATGTATTACCGATAGAGCCATTATTAGAACAACCACCAACGGCTTTGTTAATCACACCCGCAGAGGAAGCATGTACTGGTACATTGGAGCTACTATTTGCAATGTCAACTCCATAATGCATTGAACCACTTCTCATGCCATAAAGGCTTGTATAAATACCTTCAGCTGGTTTTATAAATACCTGTTTCATCAAACATTCTCCTTTTTTGAACTTCCTATATTTTAGTAGTATTAGATTGAATAATATTTTTAAGTAATAATTAAGTAATAACCAAAGATATATACTGAAAATAATACCGATTTAATAGAAAAAGCCCATTACCAATTAAGCTAATGGACTTAAATTTTTAAATAAATTCTTTCTTTGTTAACACAGTCATTTTTTAAAATATGTTTTAATTAAGTGTTGTTACTCCATTATTCATGGCACCAGCTAAGCCCTGAAGTACTCGAGATGCCCCAGCATTTGCTTTGAAACCAACATGTGATGATGCTACATAATATGGAGCAGCCAGAGATGTTCCTGATTTTGCTTTAATTGCATTCCCGATAGTCGTATTAACCAAAGTATGATCTCCATTCCAAGTCATTGAATAGAGGTAAGAAGTTACAGAAATTGGATCGTAAGCATCTTGATAAGCAAGATTTAAAAAGAGACCTGAACTTGTAGGCGTATCTTTACCAAATACACCTTCTAAATAGTTCGACGCTACTTGCGGAGGTTTTTGATAGTCATACCAATCTTTAGCCACCTTTAGCCACCCATTATCTTCACTTGCACCTAATGCAACAAATTTAGGTCCACCTAATTCAAAAGCTTGATTAGAATAAGCTGTGTACGTTTTATAATAATTGGCTAATTCTGTAGCGACTGATGAACATACATGAGTAGGTAAAGCAACTACTTTCCTTAATTGTGGAGCTGTGGCGGATAAACGTAGCTCTGCACAACGGTAGGCTCTCGCTGCAAAATTAAGCCCCATTACGATAAGTGAATTATATCCAGCCGCTGGGAAGTAACCTCTTACTTGAGCATATGAACCATAGGCAATACTGTCTTTGTAAATACCACCACCTATAGGTAAACACAATTCAGTTAGACCATTATTCAATCGGGTATTACCAAATTTAGTACGTAAATTAATGGCTAAAGTGTTAAAGAAAGCATTAAAATCAGTGTAAATAGTATTCCCGGCCCCTTTAATAGCCGTATGAATAAAGAACTTAGCTCCTAACTGAACAATCATTCCATTTAACGCAAAACAAGCATGGTTTGTATCATTGAAATGAGTGTGATTTGAGACAACAGTCCGATAATCCTTATCCAATTTTCCTTCTTTTAAACGTATAGCCAGTGCATTTTCTAAGAGATTAGGTTTTAAGTATGTGTTCAAATAAGCTAGTAATTGTGTTCTTGTTACAACTGTTGTACCAGCTCGATCGTAATCAAATCCTCCATCATTTGCTAAAGCGTATGCTGAATAAAGACCCATAGGACCTAATCCACCAGCTAGTCCATCTCCTTTATAATTCACAATATTAGACGCATATCTATTTAAGATGCGATGAATACGTGCCAATATGTTTGTTCGCACTGTAGATGTTGATGCATTTGGGTAAAGTGCAGTTAAAAAAAGTAACTGACTTCCCGCTCGTTGAATTTGTAATTCAGATGTTGGTGCTGGATTATTTTCAAAAATACCATGAAAATTTGCTCGATTATCAGCTCCTACAGGATCTGTTGGTAATCGACTAGCTCCTGTTCCCATTAAATTTGTAAAAATCTTCTCTGCTTCTGTTTTGACTGTAAATGCCAAAGATATCATCCCCTTATGTTTTTATAAAAAGCTCCTTTTTAAGAACATTTGTTCTTTTTTATTATAGAACAAATGTTCTTGTTTTACAAGGTAATTTATACATTTAAAGTTAAATAAAAGAAAAAATACGATTGCAGCAACTTGTATATAAGAATTTCATAATAAAAAACAAAAAACCTAGGCTCAAAATTTGAGACCTGGTCTTTTTAAATTCTTACTATATAGTTTGATTGTTTTTGAATTGGGTCCTTGTAATTCCAATTTTGCAATTTCTTATCCTCATTAAACCATTCACAGTTGTTTTCAACCCAATTATTTCGAAATTCTTCATAAGAAATACAGTCTCTCATCAAATCCAAATTGGAAACCACAACACCTCATATTTCAAAAATAAGGATTCATACGCCCTTTTGCAATTAAGGTAATAGGCTTCTGCTATTAAGTGCTCCGTTGTGTAATGATGATTTTTAATCCTTCAAAATCTCCGCCAGTTAATGTACCCGCATCGAATTTATCTAGCCATGATTTGTCTATTAATTTCTTGTCTACGGTTTGTTTGATTAAATCACGTACTGCAGCTTTTGTTGTCTCATTTGTAAATTTCATACAACCATCATCCTTTTCAATTTGTTGTGGTATATCCATACCATTCAAAATATCGTTTTTAAATTGACCCTCTGATATCCCCATACTCATCAAATATGAAAATGGATCTCGATGTGTCGTACCTTTTAAATGATCTGTGATCCAGCGATGTGACTTAATACCATTGCCACTACCATCAAGTATAGTAGGGATTCCAGCATCTTTTGCAAGCTCCCTTAATAGCCAAATATAAGCGGCATAATCTCTTTTAAACTGTTCCTTATTATTCGTTCGAGCTAGTTCTACTTGAGCATAGCTAAATGGGTTACCTTTCGGACCACAACCATATTGCACACGATTAACGGGTGCAATTTGTACAATACGTCCTCCACCGCCTACCCAATGGGAAGTGAAGGCATTTGCTTTGTTACGATTCATATAGGTTATTTCATTTTCTAAAGCGTTCGGGCCACAATTATTTGGATTGCCCGATTCATGGGCAATTACGTATTTGATCGCAGTTAAAGCATGGCTTGGTAGTCCTGACATAAAGCGTTTTTCAATGACATAACTCATTTTCCATTACCCTCTTTATGTGAGTATTGTTTATATAATTGATTGCTAAAAACAGCAGCTCCACTTACAAGCACCCCTTGTACAATACTTTGCATAGTGATACCCATAACGCCGATTGTAAACGTAATCCCAAATACTAATAAAATATAGGGAATCAACCAATCTTGCATTTTAGGTGTATTCTTTAAAGCCTGTCCTATAACCAATAAAACAGGCACCACAATTAGCGCCTGTTCAATAATATAATCATATAAAAATTCCATAGTATGATCCCCCTAGTAGGTTTTGATAACAAGTGTTAACAATCCTAAAATAACAGCGCCTATAATAGTTGTAGATACCCACCAAACAATTTTATCGATTTTATTTAATCGATGGTGAGCATTTTTAGTACTCGCTAATGCTTCCTCTGCGATATCCTTAGCGTTATCCGCAGTTTGACGAATATCTCTAATATCATCAATTTTTGCCTCGATACCTCCAAGACGTTCATAAATATTTCTGATTAATTCATCTCCCATGACATCACCAATCCTTTGCCCTATTTAAAATAAAAAGCCATGAGAAGCATCGAGATTCAGTACAGTGTACTGTTGCCCATCTCCATTGCTCTCATAGCTCATAAATAAAGCACTCTTCAAAGAGAGTGTTTTTGAAATTGTATTTAATTGATATATTACTATGATAATTTAGATTCGAAAGCTCCTTTTACTTCGATAACTGCTTTAGTACCGAAGTAAGATGTCATAACCATAGTAACAATAAAGATTAAAGTACTTAACGCCATTTTTTACACTTCCTTCCTATTTGTTTCTATTATCATAGTATTTCAACAAATAGTATTTCAACGAAAAATTCTATAAATCTTTCCTAGCATAAAAAATAACGCTAGCTAATGCTGCGTTTACTTGTTTTCGTTATCGAGTAATGCTTGTACAGCTTCACGCCACAACAAGGGCACCTGGTCAACTGTTCGCAAATTCATTTTAATTAAATCCCAATATAATTTAGCCATTATAAAACCTCCTTGTTTGTTAATGTCTCCACTAATTCAGCAACGGCTATTTGATTCTCTACTTTGTCTCGTTGTTGTGCCTCTGCTGATTCAGCTATCGCTAATTTCAGTTGTTGTGTCTCTTCTTGTAATAGTTCTAATGCTGTTTTATGAATATCAGTGTACTCGTAATATCCAGACTTTGTTTCCTTGTCGTAAAACATTTCGTGCGTTTTACCTGGTATGTTTTCAGGTTGCGGAAAAGTACTCATGTCATACTCGACCGCAATTTCTCCAAACGAAAACACGCTTAATACTTTGACTTTTGTTTCCTCTGTATTATCAATGATAATCATATGTGTTACCTCCTTTTAAATTACCAATAAAAGATTACCCGTCCACCACCACCGCGACCACTAGAGAACGAGGCGTGACCGCTACCAGAACCGCCACCGCCCGGGTAAGAACCTGCAACACCTTCGCTGAAGTAGGCACCGCCGCCTCCGTCTGCTCCTTTGAAGTTAGAGTAAGTAGCACCCGCTTTACCTGCGCCGTTCGTTGTATCAGCGGCTCCACCCCCTGACATGTCGCTAGCGGAACCACCACCGCCACCGCCGCCGTAGTTTCCGCCTGGTCCACCATCGCCTCCAGTGAAACAATATAGCAAGTTAGACGGTTTGAGTCCTACAAATGGGTGTAGTTTTCCGTTTTCTGGTGACATTGGTGCCCCACCTATTGCTCCGTTGACGGCATATGGACCGCCGAGACCACCTTTACCGAAGCCCGAACTCTGACCATAAGTACCGCCACCGCCACCACCAGCTACGTATTGTGTAGAACCTAACGTGAACCCTGAATGACCTCCCACACTACCATTGTAAGGACCATTAGCACCGGTGCCTCCAGCTCCTACAGTGACATTGAACTTTTCGCCTGGTGTTACATCGACAACCGCCATTAGAAAGGCGCCACCGCCACCGCCACCACCAGGATAGTTGTTTGTATTTCCGCCACCGCCACCGCCGGCTCCCCATATGTAGGCGGTTATTTTACTGACGCCTTTTGGAACCTCGAATAAATGGGTTCCGGGGGTATTGAAATCCCTGTTGCTACGTGCTGTCACCCCGCTTCCGCTACCCTGCAAGAAAAAATTTGTACCGTTGAAACTTACTGTTGCGATTGCTCCAGACACGAAAGTATTAGCTGATAATTGACTTCCATCCTGGTTCAATACTTGGAACGTACTACTAACTTTAGTACCGTCTGAACTTTGTAATTTCAATGACACAAGGGGGCTAGTATTAGCCTGGTTAACGAAAACCCTGTAAGCACTACCTTGTTTTGGTTTCGGTGGTGTAGATTTATCCCAAAGAATATTGTCAGATGTACATACCCAAGCATTAGCGGCGTTAGTACCGCCGATAAATCTAACATGCCCTAAATCATCTTCGATATGGGTATCTAGCTTCGTATTTGCGTTGACAATAGCATTAGTGTTATCAGCTACTTGTTCGTTAAAACTCTTTGATTCATCCTCAATTCGTTTCATTTCCGTATCAATCTTATCTAGATTATCGTTAACAACTTTTACATTATAAAAATCATCTTCACTATCTTTTGTAAACCCATAATTGGTAGTCTCAGTAGGCATTACGGTAACACTTCCTCTCTTAATTGTTTATGTGTATAGGCAGCCAGTTGAGCGTGTGTAAAGCGCGCTAAGTTAATATGTTGGTTGTATCTGACTTCTACATACAACAGCATATTTTGAGGCGTCACCCTTTCAAGTAAAACCTCTACAATTTCAAACTGGCGAGACATCGTTAACTCTAACTTTACTCGGACCCACTTTTCAGATGTACTGCGAGTAAGCTCATATTTTCCCTCCCCTAGTAGGCTATCAAGTAGCTGTTTCAGAACGGGAAAACTATAGGGTGCTTGTTCTTGATATCTTGATAAAATGCGGAAACGACGTGTTTCAAGTGTTTCTGATTCATTAGTCATTAAACCAAGCATTCTCTCGTAACGATGGGCACCACTTTCATCTAGGGTAAGGATAAATTGATTATTAAATAACGATTCAGTCAGTTCCCATACTCGCTCTAACGATGGATTTTCAAGTGATGCAATCTTTTGAAGTTCCTTGATTTCGTGAAGGATAGGAGGGAGGTAGCTTAAAACATCCACTTTTCTAGCCACTTATAGTCCCCCTCTTTGGTATCGCTTCTTTATCAAGTTCAAGGTTGGCTGCCTTGCCATTTAATATTGTGTTAGCTATATCGATGACTCCATTAATACCAAGAATACGTGTTTCAATTTGACTTATCCGAATAATCAACCCTGTTTCATCTTCTTGTTTTGTAACTGCCGATGCCCAAAGTTCCGCGAGCTCCTTAAAGTATCTATCAATTACTTCTTGGATGGCATTCTCTATATCTTCAAAAAACCAACCAGATTGTAGGGTAATTGTTGTAATGATATTCACTATCGTTTCATTGACAGCGGTGATAGTAACGTTGTGATCAATAGGAGCAAGTCCAACTCCGTCACCTTGCGCATCTAATGGATCCATCAACTGTTGTACTAACCCCACTAATTCATTGGATGGTTTCGAAAAAGTGGAATCAATAATCGTAACGCCAACAGTGCCACCTCCGTATTTTGCTCGGTAGATACGTGCACCTCCAACCCCTGGTATATTTCCAACTCGCTCTTTGTAATCGGCGCGATTCCCTCCAAACGAAATGCTTTCAAAGCTATTTAAATAACGCGATCTAAAAGCTTCTGTATCTTCTTCGTTCTCTCCTGGAATCAACAAATCCGTTAACTGTGCGGTCTCAAGACCTATCATGTAATCAATTGGTATTAGTTGTCCTGTCTCGAAATTTCCAATCTCACCTACGGTTTCACACTCCAGCTTAAAAATACCTTTTTCAATTTTTTCAAGGACTACGTAGTTACATTCTTCCTGTGAAAACCGTGTGCCTATGGGAACATCAATATTGAATATTCCTTTTCGAATAGCTTTCGTTGCAGGAGTCGGACTAAGCCCCCGTTCAGCTGCTCGTCTTATTAAATTTTGTCGTGATGCCGTATCTGCGAACATTTGATTTTCATAGTTCAGCAATGTAAAAAGAATTTGAGCTGTCTCGGCAGTATTAGCAGCTGTTGCCTGATAAATCAAAGATGTCTCCCGTTTATCCTGTGTGGGTACATTAGAAAGTTTTTGAACTAATAAATCCTCATAGGAGGTTTTTAAATCGAAAAGTGCTACCATTAATAATCCACCTCTTTCTCTGCAGTGATTTCACCAAAAATGGTGTGGGCTACGTATTGAACATGCACTTTATTTTTAGTGATTGTTACTTCAAAAGAATCGACTTCCGTAATGCGATCATCCTGTAATAACGCGTCTTGGATGCGTTGTTTTACTTCGCTGGCGACATATACTGTTGGCTGGCCGATCAAATCATTGGTTTCAAAACCTGTGTTCCAACTATAAATTAAATGATTGTATCGCTCGATATTAAGCATAAAAAAAATCGCCTGTTTCATGGCCTCTAGTTCATCAATGGTGCCATAACAGCGATCTAATTCCTTATTTATTTTAAATGTCTTAGAAGGTTCAA
Organism: Lysinibacillus fusiformis; assembly: GCF_003049525.1. GTDB lineage: Bacteria > Bacillota > Bacilli > Bacillales_A > Planococcaceae > Lysinibacillus > Lysinibacillus fusiformis. The sequence goes on from NZ_PYWL01000001.1 coordinate 8,745, forward strand.
TTTCTTCCTCAAAATCGAATGTCAGTCCATCATTTATGACCTGTGGAATCATCAAATCACCTCTTTGTCTATGATTAAATAATGTTGACCACCATGCACGCGGATCATCGTCACCTTGTCACCCGTAATTAAGCCATTATAGACTTTGTATATCTGCTCTGCTCCACCATCCACACCCATCTCTACTTCATAATCCATTACAGCACGGGTGAGCTTCAATTGTTCTCCTTTTAAAATCAATTTCTGATCAATTTGTACTTCTAGCGGATTTACACTTAATACATTGCCATAAATAACCGTAGCGAGCTTTTGGGCATTCAGAACTCCCAACACAAGTTTTTGAATTTCTTTTAATATATCTTCCATACTACGCAATGAAATCACCGCCAATCAGCGATAAATCCATACTATAATTAGATTCTTTGAAGGTATGCCTCACACTTTCAACCATCATGAAATTAGCCACTGATAAGTCACCAACATCCAACAGTACCGCTACCTGACTACCACCACGTACAATTGGATTACCAAATACTTTATTTATGTGTAGCTTTCTCGATTTACGATTATAAAAATTAAGCATGCTTTCTGCTTTAGCTTTGCCGTTTACTCCTTCATCGAACTTATCTGTTAACTGAAGTACACCCCATTCAGTCATTCTGCTTTCACTTTCGGCCATGAAAGTAGCACGTTCACCTGTTTCTTTATTTTCACGTACTAACTTGATTTTGTTGTACGTATTTTCATCAATGGATGAAGTGTATTCAAACGACTCACCTGATTCTTCATCTATCAGTAAATCTGTTTGAAGTGTCTTAGCTTCACGTAAATTCAAAGCTCCAAAGTCATCATAGAGCACAAATAGCCTTTGAGTATTGAGAGTCGTTTCAGCCAAGGCATTAGCCATAACCGTGAACAGTTCTTGATTATCTTCAACCATACAAGGTAGTACATACTTTGTATTGTCTATAGTACCAGTCTTTAACTTAAAGTTCTTTGCAATTAATTGAAGTACTTGAGTAGCTGTTCTATTCTCATACCTATAGGTTTCTTTATTTTTAAAGTAGCGCAACTGATCGTAACAAGTAACTGTAATGATCCTGTTATTCGAACGTTTCTTAGTAAAAACAAAACCTTTGAAAATCTTGTGTCCATCATATTCGAATATGACTTCATCACCCTCATGAAAGCTGAGCATACCATCCTTTATTACATTGAATGTCAATTTTCCTGGAGTGCCTTTTCGATGGGTTTCCCACACTATACCTTCCTCTACGGCACATTCATATAGTTGCCCCTTACTCTTGATACATAGTTTTGATTTAGCCAAGTTTTATCACCTGCCCAGATTTAATAACGTTTGGATTACTAATATTATTAATTTTTGCTAACTCGGTGTATTTAGAGCCATCACCTAAGTACTTCTTAGCAATGGCCCACAATGTTTCTCCTGCTTTAACAGTATGCGTTTTCGGGGTTTCTTTTCCTGTAGTTGGCCGCTTCTGCTCTACTACAGCTTTCGATGCGGCCTTTGCTGTACTTCCTGCATTATTAGCTTTTGTAGCTGGTTTCAAGTTGATTTTTTTATTGCCGTACTCCCTGTATTGTTTTAACTGGATTCGTACAATTACATCAAAGCCATTATCGGCTGATTCCTTAATCTCATAATCCTCAATCGATACAGTCATGTTTGTGTCAAATAATAAATTACCTGTAGGCATCATACGATTTACGAGAAATCGAAAAGGTTTGTCAGAGATTTTTAATTTTTTAAGTTTACTAAGGTAAAATGCAGCTGGTTGAAAACCATTCGGATAAACAGCAAATGGGTAGTTAACGTTGGGCAGTAATACCTCAAAATCTATATTCGTTAGTCCTGTTTTTTTTATTACATTTACTTCTCCCTCATTCATTAACACTACAGTTTCGTTTCTGCCATTAATCTTCAGAGCGAGTTCGGAAGGTGCGATTGGAAACTGTAAGTCATCTAGAAAAAAATTATACATCTTCGATTGAACCCCCTTCTGCTAGCATTCCTGAAACTTCTTCAACACGTTGACCAAATCTATCAATAATGCCATCAATATCTAATTCACTGCTAATTCGGTTTTCATTTTTCATATCTACTTTGATTTCTGCCGTCGTATAACGATTGATTGCTTCACGTTCAGCTATATCACGGAGATACTTTAAATCCTCATTCATTATTTTAATACCTTCCGTTGCCCTCTCAGTATTGTCCGCTGTTTTCTTACCTAACTCATTACCTTTATCGAGTTTGTCACCTAAAGCTAACGCATTATCAATGTCATTTTTTATCTTGTCATCTTTAATATTATTGCTTTTTTCTTCACCCGATTTGAATAGGTTGGCCCCCCAATCGTAGCCTTTATCCCAAGACTTACCAAGGTCCTTAAATTCCATTTTTGGTGCTTCCCAATAATCATCAGGAGCTTCTCCAATCCAGTTATCCAAAACTCCTCTAAGACCTTTTAGATCACTTGTAATGGACTCTCGGTGACTATACTCTGTACCCATTTTTAAACCTACAGAAGATGAAATATTCTCTGGTAATAGATTCACAAACCAATTCCAAGCTTGTATCGCCAAGTTAACTGCGTCAACAATAGCATTAACAAAGCTTGTAGCAAATCCATCCCATCCACTTACCATTGAAATAATTAAATCTAACATATTAGTTGCTAGATTATAAAACAATTTATTTACGGAATACGTCTTATTTTTCGATACATTTACAAAAAATTCCACAAAAGAGGCCCACAAATTCCACATATAGGCTACTCTATTATAAATCAATGATCCTAACACCATGAATGCCCCAGCTATTATTCCTGTAGCACTAACCGAGGTCCCAGCAAAATAATTGAAAGCAGCTACCGCTAAATAGAAAAGACCAATAAGAATAACAATGGCTATTACTAAAATAAATATTGGATTGGCTGCTATCGCTGCATTTAAGCCCCATGCTGCAGCTGTTGCCGCTGATGTTGCAGAGACACTCGTCCATGTAGTCGCCGTTAATAATCCAATCGCAAGCGTTCTTAGACCAGTCCAAATTATACTGGCTATTTCAGCTGCTTTTACTAGTAGTAAAGCAGACTCATATACTAACATTGCTGCTGCAACAGTACTTATTATAGGAACTATAAATGACCAACTATCCTTTAAACTTCCATCAGGTATAAGAAAATTCAATGTACTGGAGACAACTGAAGATAATTTCTCCATAGCAATGGTCACATTTTGCATGAGCTCCTTAAATGGATCGCTTTTTGCAATTTCACTTAATTTCGCTAAGATACCATCAATAGCCATCCCAAGCACAGCATTCCTTATACTATTTGCAGAAATCTTACCACTACTTCCTATTTCTCTGATTTTATCAATTAATACACTAAGGTAATTCGTAGTATTTTGGGCACCACTTGACGTAGTCTGTAATACGGCGTTTAAACCTTCGCCTTGAAGGTTTCCACTTCCCATTGCTTGTGTAAATGGTTGCTCGGTTGTTTGTAAATCATTATTGATTAACCTAGATGTGGTATTAGTCTCGTTGGACAAGAGTACTCTCCCAACTACTTGAAAATCAAAATATTTACCTACTAACTCCTTAACTTTATTTAATAACCCACTAACTGCAATAGTTCCATCCCTAATGTTGTTGCTAAAATTTTGTAGAGCATGATCAGCCTTACGAATTTCGTTTTCAACTTTGTTAAATTGCTCAGCAGTTTTAGCTAATTCTCTTTGAGCTAGTTGAACACTAGAGATATCCATCATTTGACCAGAAGCTGCATGCATAGCTTCCAACTGATTGACCATCCTGGAAACCATATTATGCATGGCTTTAATTGGTTTACTTAAACGATCTTCAACTTGTATTGCCGTACGGATTGTAGCCATGAACTCTCACCTCTTTATAAAAAAAAAGCATCCTTCTCAAAGGATACTTTTTTGGCTATGTTTAATAGTTTGAACTTTAACTCTCCCTATTCACAAGTAAAGCTATACGTTTTATGACATTTCCAACTATATATTATCCAGCATAGTTGAATTTGCAAGACTCCAAAATTGACAAAAATTAAATGAATAAATGTCTCTTTTTACACGATCATTTATTTAAAGATACGTATTTAGGAAAGCCATTTAGGCTAATTAGCTACTTTCTAACGCTTTCGACCTTTTTTAGACCCTCGTTTTGCCTCGCGTTCTTGCTTCTTATCTTCTTCGATTTTGATCCGTAGAGACGCTATAATACAAGCTTTATCTGCCAAGGATAGAGACACATATTCAGACGGAAGGCGACGCATTTTATGCACCCACCAGTGCATTATATTAGCTTCACCATCACCGTCGTCTATTAGTTTTTTATTTCTTCAACCATATCCTCTAACTCCGCTTGATAGCCATTGACTTCCTGTGCTACCGCTGAGGCATCTGCAATTTCACCGATTGTCAGCATCTTTCCAAGTAAAGCATCTGCCCCCATTACGTTATAAGAATCCTGTAGTTCCTTATCATTTAAATTAGGATATACAATAGATTCAACAGTTAATAAACGTTGGTATTTAAAATGATCAAAATCAGTATTATACTGCCCCTTTCTCTTACCTTGCATGATCATAGAGCGCTTAGTAGATTCAGATTTTAATTCCTCGTCCCGTTCTGGCGAAATTGGCGCGAACTCCCATTCAATTGGATGACCTTGTTCATCCACAAATTTCTTTGAAATAGCATGCTTAATATTTTCATTTTGTTTTTTATTGTGTGCAAAAAATGCGGTTAAGTTTGACATAATTAATCACCATATCCTTTTTATTTATATTTAAAAGAGCTCACATAATGAGCTCTCATCCTATAACATTTCTTGTAAAGTTGTAAATTCTTCTGGCATATCCCAATCCTCGAAAGTGAAATCAATGGAATCTTCTAAGTACTCCGCATCTGCATCTAATGCAGCGATGATACCTCCATCCATATTACAATCAACTAAAATAGTTGTTTGGCGACCTACTGACGCTGAGCCATCTTCATTAGTCACTTGGATATCAAAATAAATATCCTGCCCAGTGTCTTTGTATCGCTTTAATAACTTACGGAATATTGACGTATTAAAGTGGAATGTAGCGCTGCCTGAATATTCTGCTCCAGTAGCCTTATTACCCTTAGCTACACGCCCCATAATAGGAACTTGCGTTTTAGTTTTATCCATACGGGCTTCTAAATTAATTAATTGAGCAAATAAGTAACGACTTCCTTCCACCGTCACGTATGCTCGACCTTGTGCACCATGAATGGCATTACGAGCATGCATTGTAGCATCTGCAAAATACTGTAAATTCAATGGAATTAATGTTTTGTTTGATTTCGGTTTCATCTGTTTGTCCTCCCCTTAAGCTACTGTTGTTGTGATGTAAAGTTGTGACATTGCAACCGTAGGAATCACGACTTCATTTACTACAACAGCTTTCTTTGAATTACCTTGCGCCACCGTTAGTTCATCTTTGTTGTAATTTTGGATAGCTCTAATACGCTGCATTTCCTTTCGATGACTACCAATGTCATTCCATAAAGAAATACGACCATCTTGATCATTTGGCACCTGACCTAAATAACGAGTGTTAAATAATTGAGCTGTATCAATCGCAAGCTGATCTAGTACACGAATGACTTGATTCATACTGAAATCTTCATTTTTATCACCTGTGAATGATGTAAATGTATTCACATCTTCAAGTACGCGAATTTCTTCACCTACACGATGGAAAACATATTTACCAGCATTCAATAAAGTTGTGAGCTGTGATTGTGTCTTTGTTTCAGACATATCAAGAGTAAATTCACCACTGTATGTTTTATTAGTATTCGACTTATTTACAGCAACTCCAGCCTGTGCTCCAGTTGCCCAATATACAGCACCGAACACTTCTTCATTCGTTCCTTTAGCATCATTTTGTACATCGATAATACCTTCATGGTCAGTGAGGCCAAGTTTATGACCTACAAGTTGGAACTTACCACCTATTTGGTCTCGAATACGCTTTGTATACTCAACATACAACGATTTAATTGAGCTTTCGGAAGATAAGCAGCCTAGTGTATTAATACCATATGCTTCTAAAGCATCTAGTGCCTCTTGGTGTGCTCCACCTGTAATGGCTAAGCCATTGGAACCTCCAGCTAATGCTGTACCAGCTGTAGCTGCTAATGTCGCATTCGCTTTAAATACGACAAAATCATTGGCGATTAAGTCTGTAGCAGCAGCTACCGCAATTTGCTCGTCTACTAACACATTAGCTAGCAATGTTTTAACATCGAATTTCGATGGCTCATCAACATTTGCCTGAATAACAATCGTAATATCATTCCCTCGAGCACCTTTGTATTTAGCGGTTGCAAATTCATTTGTTGCTGCCTCTGCCTCCAAAGCAAGTTTGTAAAAATAAACCGTAATCGCATTTTTAAATACATCACGGATACCTTTCAATTTTGAGTCCATATACTCATAACCAAAAATTTTGCGAGAATCCTTTCGTAAATCCTCTTCCGTTACAGCAAATACTTCACCATCTACGCCCCAGTCAAGTGCAATTGGCAAACCAACATAACCACGATTGCTTAGATTTACAAATGCACGAGTAGCGCTAATAAAATTATGATATTTCCCTGGTAATACTTTGTTTTGTGATAAAAATACTCCTCCACCTAACGTCATATTAATTACCTCCCTTATCGAAATTTTTCAGTATTTCATCCACTTGAGCAAACGAATAGGTTTTTTCTAACTCTAACAATGCATTGAGTGCATCACGTCGATATTTATATTTTTGACTTTTCGCAAGTTGACCTTTTGTAAATTTAGGCATTTTTGCAATAATCACCTTTTCGTTATTTTTACTTTCCGTCGACTCAACCTTCTTCTGAATTGCTTTCGCCAATCGAAACCACCTCTTCTTTGTTTATATAATGATCTAATGACCCCATAAAAGCTTTCTCTTCAATTTCTTGTAAAAAGAAATTATATTGAATAAAATTATTGCCAATTCCTTCAATTACTTCACTAGTTGCTCCAGTACCAAGCAGTAGTAAACCATTTAATAGCGTTATTTCTTTTATTGCTTGTTGAACCTTCAAAGTCATATTAGACGCCTCAGATAGGCCATTTTTCGGGAAATACTTCACATTAAAACGTGCTGTTATTTTCCATCGACCACCTATTTGTCGGATATGCTCTAGGCTTAAAAATTGAATTAAAAAAGCAGGCGTATTAAACTCCTGCGGCAAATCATCAATATATTCTTTATATTCCGCTCCGAAAGCTTCATGGAGCTTAATAGATAACGCGTTTTGAATATCATAGATTTCCACGAAAAGCCTCCTTCAACTAATTTAATAAACATATGGTTATAGCATTATATACATACGAATCACTCACTTTCAGATTTTGATTGTCGACTCATCAAATGGTTCAAACCTTAACCGTCAATCGCTTATTCTTCTCCAATAAAAAAACGCCTTCCCTATACCGAATAGGAAAGCGTCATTTCACTTGAATGTTAGCCATTTCTCATAGCTTCCTTTGTAATTGATTGCTTGGAATAGGTGTGATGAGATTTCTGTAGCCGCTCCTCTTGCCTATTTAGCTCCTACAAATCTTTACTGAAACCACCCCTTTTTTCCCTTTATTTCCATCGAGATAAGATATCTAATCTCTTGAAAAATAAGGATTGGTATTTTTATGCCTCAAACAGATTTATGAGGCATATTGATCGGTCGACGGTTTCGCTTCCTGTTCATTTATTATTTTTACCTCGTCGTCCTACTTCCAAGTTTACACTATGAATTACTTAAAATGATATGTTTGGAACGTTTGGAACATCTGTCACACTTGGAACATATGGCAAGTAAAATGTAATACCTTATTAACCAATCTTCTACAGTTAGATACTTAAGAACTTCTGGGTCATTCTATTTGTTTTAATATTGCACTTCACTCTCCAGTGGATACTAGTATTAAATAGCTGATACTAAATGTTCTTCTTGATGGAAACAAAATAACAGCTCTTCATTTCTGTTAGCCCCAGAAAAACTCTCCAACTATTTAAAGATTCACACACAAAAAAAGAAGTAACCCAAAGGTTACCTCAGCATCATATCTAAAATTCTTTCACGCACACGTTGTACACTAGTATGACTCATATTTAGATTTGCACCAATCCCGCGGAATGACATACCTTCTAGTAACCAGAAAAGTACTTCCTGTTCGAGGTCGCCAGTTACTTTGCCAGCTAAATTTTGAACTAATAGTAGCTCATCTTTAATCTTGTTCATACGCTCCTCACGTAAAGCTCTCATTTGAACATGTGCATGAACTGGGTCACTTGTTCTTCCAATAGCTTTTGGCATTGCTGCCTCAAAGCCATACTTTGCTGTAGATGCTGTAGCTGTTAATGAATCTAGTTCATCCTTCATTCTCAAGTATTTGCTCATATTATCATTGTATTTTTTAATGGCCTTGTCTAGCTGGTAACGATTTAGTTTTATTTTCTCTATTATCAAAGTTTTGCCCTCCTATGTATCCTTACAATTCTCTCAGCCCTATCATTAAACCACTGACCGTTACAACGGAAGCATTTACATTGTGCTAAATGAAAATTGTTGCCGCTTATTTTTCTCCTTTTCTTTCCTTGGTCTTTATGTGCTCATCACTCGTTATTAAATCTGTTTTCCAGTTTGCTTATTAGAATAGTAAGTCTGCCTTCGTACCCTCAATTAGAAATAGTCATTTCAACAATTGGAGCGATGTAATCAGATAGTTAAAAACTGGAAATAGATTCATAAATGGTTTTCCATTCGGATTCTTATATACACAACATTTTGTTGTTTTATTACGTAAAAAATTTTGATCAATCTCATTTCAAATAGTAAGCAATTGCTAATGCTACTTCTAATGATGGTGTGCGTACTCCTTATTCAATCATTCCATACTAGCTCTTACTAATAATGATACCAATTGATTCCTCAAGTTTTTCTACTACTTTTTTTGTGAGCAGTTATTCAGTTTTCTAGAATTATTAAGTATTAACCGACGATTTGTTGTTTTCAAAATTATACCCCCAACATTTTGTTGTCTTTATAATACCCAACAAATTGTTGTTAGTCAAATAAAAACTAGACATTTTGTTGTTTTTTGTTTTTAATTAACTAATAACCCAACAAATTGTTGTATAATAACAATACATATTTAAGCGAGGTGTAATCATGTCCAATGTATCGCAAAGGCTTAAAGACTTAAGAAAAGAAGCAAAGTTAACACAAGCAGATGTTGCCAAATTTTTAAATATTTCGGAAAGTGCGTACGGCTATTATGAACAAGGCCGCAATGAAATTTCCATAGGAAGTGTTCAAAAGTTAGCTGAAAAATACGATGTAAGTGTAGCGTATATATTATGTGAAACAGATGAAAAACAGCCGTTAGATAAAGAAGAGGCTGCTTTCCAAGCATTTGCGAACGATCCAGAATTGCAGGTCTTTTATAAAGAGCTTCCTAAATCAGATGAAGAAACGGTACGTCGTTTACGTGACATTTGGGAAATTATCAAACATGAAAAGAAATAATATGTATATTTTTAGCCCTTCTTCCTAGAAGTGGGGTTTTATTGTAAACTAAATAAGAACATACGTTTCACTACATGGAGTTTGGGGATGATTTTATGTCAAATACTACATACACTGAAGATTATATTGAAAGCCTTTATACAAAAATAGGAATTTTATTACCACATCAGCTAGATGTCAATGAAATTGCTGGCAAGTTAGGCATATTAATATATTTCTGGGATAATCCCAGCCAAGTTTTGTTTTTAGGTGGAAGAGCTTATATTTTTTTAAATCAAGATCTATCACCTAAACAGCTATGGCAGGATTTTTGCCATGAGCTTTGTCATGTTTTATTACATAGTGGTAGCCAGGAAAAAATGCCCTACTCATGGATTGAGTATCAAGAGTGGAAGGCCAATAATTTTATGGTACAAGCATGTGTACCAACATTTATGCTAAACAACATAACCTTGCCAGGGACTGAGGATAAAGCCATTCAATTAATTCAAGAACTATTCAATGTTGAATGGGATTTTGCTTATAAAAGATTAGAACAGTATAAAAACAATAAATTTATGCATGAATTAGATGCAAAAGCAGAAAAAATGTACTGAAAAAATAGATATGATCACTAATCATTATATATAGCGAAGTTCTGGAAGCCATATGGATTTATTGGATAGGAAGGCTAAAAATCGGCTTTACCATCCAATAAGTCCCCTCTCCCAATAACTCCACACATCTCCTCTTAGGACAAATTATTTTTTTTCGAAAGAGTCATAAAAGGTTAAAAGGTACATGGTTCTAATGATTATTTCCTACACAAATTAGGCATACAATTGCTACCAATCGAATAGAAACCTATATAGGGAACATTTTGTTATGGGAAAAATAAAGTGGGGTGTGAAAGGATGCTTAAAGTAAATGATGCAAAAGAGATGGTACTTGGAATTGTGCAAGATGACCCATTGTTTGTTGCGCTACAGCATACGCCATTAGAGGAGAGCCTCTACAATGATGATTATTTAACGAACATCGATGAAACTAATCACTATACAATAGCAGAAATCGCTGGCTGGTTCGATATTACAGATGCCATGCTTCGCTACTATTTAAAGCCGTTTGAGCAGTACATTTTCGACAATGCTACACCGAATGAGCATGGAAATATCCGTTTAGACTTACCAGCTATATTAAGGCTAAGAATGATTTTATTATTAAAGGATGAATATCGTGTGAAGGGTATAAAATTATTGCTTGGTATTGATGATAATGGTCAGCTGTTGAGGCATCAAATTACGGCAACGACTATGGACTCCGGGGATTTATCCAATAAAATTGATGTTCTTGGGAATGTCCTACAGCAAATGATTCAAACAGGGCTTTTTCAGATTTTGCCGGATGAGAAGCATGGAACATTACAAGTTAACATTAATCAGGAATTTCTTGCCGAGAACATTCAACGATTATCCTCCGATTCGGCCCTTCAGTTTGAGGAAATTCAAAAGGAAACCTCGGAATTAAAACAGGAAAATGAAAATCTCCAACAACAGATTACCGAGCTACAAGAAAATGGTGTCAAGGAAATTGTACAGAAAATTAGAGAGCGTCATATCGAAAATGAAATCGTTTCTACCTTACGTACAGAAGCATTACAGCAATTTTCAATGAATAATCAAGTTAGTTTTTTCAAAAGGATGTTCAGATCCTCTCAAATTGAAATGGAAAAAGAGCAATTCGTTTTAAATTATATTTCTACACACTTAGAAGAACGCTTGGAAGTTGCATTAAATGATTATTATGGAAAATAATTTTGAATACGCTTAATTAGAACATGAGGTAGGCGATGTGAATGATGCCAATCATGTTCTTTTTCATTTTCCCATTGTTCTATTTCGCATACTTAGCGTTATTCTAGTTTTTATAAGGAGCAAAAATCTACATGGCCCATTCTACGTTATGTAGATTTTTGTGTTTAACTGCTAGCTACTACATTCCCTAAAAATCGCATTAACCGAAAATGCATCGTGACCATTTCTTCTACCGTTAAATTGTCATTGCCCTTTTCCAACCATTCTTGAATCACTCCTAAAATGGCAGATGCTATAAAGGCTTGTAAGTATTGCTGGAATTCTGGGTCCTTCACTTCCTCGCGAACTACCGATAATCTGTCCAAAATATGATTGCCAAATATGGTTTTCATCTTTTGTGTAAAGCTAGGGCTTCCCTGTTCACCTAATAACATACGATAGGCGGGTGCATGCTCTTTTATGCAGGTGATAACCTTGATGAACGGTTGATAGAGTTGTCCCATTTTCAATGTTTGAAAAGCATCTACTGGTTGTACATGTTTCACATAGCGTTCTAATTCCATCAACAGTTCCTGCTGCAAATCTTCCATTACTTTATATTTATCTGAGTAATGCAAGTAAAAGGTTCCTCGATTAATTTGGGCTGTTAGTGCTAAATTTTTTACTGTCACACGTTCAAAGCCCACCTCCTCTACTTGCTGGATCAATGCCGATTTAATGGCTTGTTTTGTTTCAAAATTCATCTTGTCATGTACGGACAATGTACTTCCCTCCATATACTTAACACATACTGGCAAACTGTTTATTGTATTTGCTCACATGCTACCTTAAAATTTTTATCAAATCAACATTGTGTTCAGTGAAGGAGTGAAATTTGTATGGTCGACCATGCCATCTTAATAAAAGACCTTGAAAAAAGTTTCCAACATAAGAAGGTTATTGCCCCCCTTTCTTTAACGATTCCAAAAGGGCAATTAATGGGTTTACTGGGTCCATCAGGCTGTGGTAAAACAACGTTAATTAAAATGATAATGGGCATGCTGAAACCTGATAACGGCACTGTTGAAGTATTAAATTTGGTTGTACCCCACCAACAATTATTGAAAGATATCGGCTATATGGCACAATCAGATGCTCTTTATACAGATTTAACGGGGGAGGAAAATTTACATTTTTTCGCTAAGCTTTATCCCTTATCGAAAGCCGAAAGAATGGAGCGTGTTGCCTATGCTGGCAATCTTGTCCGTCTTACCGATGATTTACAACGTAAAGTGGGGAATTATTCAGGCGGAATGAAAAGAAGATTATCGTTAGCGATTGCCCTTATTCAAGATCCTAAGCTATTGATTTTAGATGAACCAACAGTAGGAATTGATCCTGTCCTCAAAAAAGAAATTTGGCAAGAGCTCCTTCGTTTAAAAGATCAAGAACAGAAAACGATTTTAGTAACGACTCATGCAATGGATGAGGCAGAAAGATGTGATCAATTAGCTATGTTAAGAAATGGTCGAATTATTGCACAAGGTACACCCCAAGCATTAAAGGATCATTACCAAGCAAAGGATTTTGATGAAGTATTTTTAATGGCTGGAGGGGACGTATTATGAGAATGGGTGCAATTGTAACAAGAATCATCCAACAGATGAAACGAGATAAACGGACACTTGCATTATTGTTCTTTGCCCCACTGCTCGTACTGTCATTAATGTACTTTATTTTTAATAGTAACGAAGCTACGATCACACTAGTTGTCTCCGATGCCCCCGCGCCATTAATAGAGAAACTTAAAAATGCGGATTTTTCGATTGTTGTAGACGATCATTTTACGAAAAAACAACTGCAGGATAAAGAGTATGACGGATGGCTAGAAATAGAGCCAAATAGTAGTAAATTAACTTTATTAAATGATGATCCTTCCCAGTCAAAAGCTTTAACCATGCAGCTTGCACAAATTTTACAGCCATCACAAGCCGCAATGAGGAGCTTGAAAACAGACTATGTGTATGGTGATGAAGATACTGCCATTTTCGATATTTTTAGTCCCATGCTCATTGGCTTCTTTGTCTTTTTCTTTGTCTTTTTAATTACTGGCATTGCCCTGTTAAAGGAACGCACCTCTGGAACATTGGAACGTTTACTCGCCACACCGATTAAACGTTCAGAAATTGTAGCAGGTTATATGGTCGGCTATGGTCTATTTGCCTTTCTACAAACGATTATTATCGTGTTGTTTGGTATTTATGTACTAGATATTGTTCATGTAGGCTCTATCTGGCTTGTTTTACTCATTAATATGGTAGTCGCTCTTGTGTCCTTATCATTGGGTGCGCTATTATCAAGCTTTGCCGCTTCCGAATTTCAAATGATGCAATTTATACCATTAATTATTGTTCCACAAGTATTCTTTTCGGGCATTTTCCCACTTGATAGTATGGCTGAATGGCTTCAAAGTATGGGCAGAATCATGCCCCTTTACTATGCAGCAGACGCATTGAATGGCGTTATGTATAAAGGGTATGCCTTCCTGGATATTATCCTGAATCTCAGCATACTTGCTTGTTTCGCCATTGTTTTCATCACTTTAAATATTATTAGTTTAAAAAAATATCGCTCGTTATAATAAAACGTTAAAAGTTCTGCTCCATTCGGCAGAACTTTTTTTATTGCGGGTATGATAATATCTAAATATAGGGAATTTATCCAATTTCATTGAAGTGAAAGACCAAATTTCTTTATAATAATTTTATAGTCGAGATTTATCTAAAGAATAAAGGTGAGTGAAGATGGCTACTATTTTGGAAGTACAAAACGTTAGTAAACAATTTAATGGGAAAACAGTTTTAGAGCATGCATCGTTTTCGATTGCAGCCAAAGAAATTATTGCGCTTGTCGGAAAAAATGGATCTGGAAAAAGCACTTTACTCAAAATTATTGCGGCTTTCATTAAACCAGACAGCGGTAAAATTGTGGCGCATAAAACTTCGCTAAAAGTCGGTTATGTCCCAGAAGTCACCCCTTCCCATATTTTATTTACCCCGCAAGAATATCTTTATCATATGGGGCGGATTCGGGGTATGCCTAAAAAGCGTCTTTTGCAGAAAATAGATGAATTGCTTGAGATGTTTCAATTAAAAGAGTCTCAAAATACAAGGATCGTCCACTTCTCAAAAGGAATGAGGCAAAAGGTGATGATCATGCAGGCAATGCTAGAAGAAACAGATTTACTAATAATGGATGAGCCATTATCGGGGCTTGATGCCAAAGCACAAAATGATTTCGAACAAATATTGGCCACAGTAAGAGATAAAGGACTAAGCATCATCCTAACTTGCCATGAAACGAAATTACTCGAAAGTCTTGTCGATTCAGTTTTACTTATTCAAGAAAATCAACTCATTCAAGCAAAGGATTTGAATAGCCAGCCTGTATATCGACTAATATTTGATATTGCAAGCCTAGCATTACTCGATGAAATTGTACCTTTGATGGAAATTCAACAAAAACAACCTTTAGCGAATGGTCATTATGAAATCGTATCGATAGTGCAGGCAAAGGATTCAGATCAAATTTTGCTAAAACTACTACAAAAAAATGCCTCTATTAAATATTTAGCTAATGGCCATCACAAAAAAGAACAATTTTCTTCTCATTTTTAATAGGAGGTATCGAAAAAGATGAGCAGTTTATTGCGCTATCAATTTATTAATTATTTAAGAACCTATCAATACGTTCCACCTTTTACAATATTCATCCTCTGTCTTGTCGTTAACTATACGTTTGTGCCTAATCCAATATTAGATAGCTATTCATTTACATCGCTTATTCTGTTCTTTTTAATGGGCTGGTTTACTGTTACATTATTTCATGCTGAGGATGAGGGGCAAAAGTTGATTACTACTCTTCATGCCAAAAGTCCAACACATTACAATATTGGAGTTTTCATTATTTGTGGTTTAATTGCTTTTAGCTTAAGTTGTGTTTCAGTCTTCTATCCTATTCTCATTGATGCGTTTTTCGAAAAACCAACACCATTACATATAGGATTAGGTTTCTTGTCTCATTTTAGTTTATCGATTCTTGCTATTGCACTCACTGCCTTGTTCACAAGAGAGATTGTGAACAATAGGCAAAATACTTGGTGGGGTGTCATAAGTATCCTAATTATTTCTGTCGTTATCGCTACTTTAAAAAACAATATCCAAGCTGGTCTCCTGTGGCTACTACCGCCTGTTCATTTTTCACTAGAAATAATGAGCATTGGCGATCAAATAGAAGTAGTCCCTAACGTATTTTACTGGCATTTTGCTTGGATAATCATTTACGCATTCCTTATCATTACTTTATTTTTCTTCCTCGTTAATCGGAGAAGAAAATGATTTAGACATTAAATTAAGGAGAGATCATTTTAATGAAGAACATCAACGTTCTAATTGTGGAGGACGAAAATGATATTGCCAATATTATAAAGGATTACTTAAGCGTTCATCAGTTCGATTCACATATTGTAAGAACTGGCCATGAAGCTATCCTTTATTTGCAAGAATCCGCTCCAGATTTCGTGATCCTTGATCTTTCTCTACCCGATTGTGATGGGATCGAAATATGCCGTAAGATCCGTGAACATAGTAATGTGGCAATACTCATTTTAAGTGCTAGAGGGAGTGATACCGATAAAGTATTAGGGCTAGGATTTGGTGCGGATGATTATATGACTAAACCATTTTCACTAAGTGAACTAGTGGCAAGAATTAATGCCCATTTACGAAGGCAGGATAGATGGCTTCAAGATCATGACGTTCAGAAGGATGTCCTTCACATTGATAATATCATTATTAATAAGCAGGAATATCTTTTTTTGCGCGATAACAAGCCTATTCCCCTGTCAGCAAAAGAGTTCGAGTTACTATTTTTTCTAGCTAAAAATAGAAATCAAGTCTTCTCCAAAAGTCAGTTGCTTGATGCAGTTTGGGGTTATGACACCTATGGAGACGAAAATACAATTACAGTCTACATTAGACGGATTCGAGAAAAAATTGAAATCAATCCTTCTCATCCTGTTTATCTTCAAACCGTTTGGGGAGTTGGTTATAAATTCAGTACATCCAATCACGTATAGGAGACTCAAATGTACTTAAAAAAATGGATCAACAAATGGATATGGACGCTTATCATCTGTGTTGGACTATTGTTTATAGGAACTCTTATTCTATTCTTTGCTACCAACAAATCTCAAGAAGTATCAGAGGATCAATATGTCATCAATCAAATTCGATTATCCGTGAACCAGTTATTATTGTACATAGAAGATCATCTTTCAATTCTAGAACGAGATTCCGAGATACGTAGTATGCTGCAACAAATGAGCGATGACCAAGAAATTGATATGACCGTACTTCACCTAGATGGCAAAGTAATATTCCATACAAAAGAGAATGACCTTACATCTACGATTCAAATTAAAAATGATATACATTATGATTTATTTACATCACAACAAGAACCGGGAAAATTAAATATTGCTTTTCCTATTGTTAATGATGAGAGTCATGAACAAATAGGAAATGCTATTTTTACCCTAAACAAAGATAGTCTATTTCCATCCAAACAACCAAATTCAAACTACTTATTTTTAGTAGTCATGATGGGCGCTCTGAGCTTCTTTATTATATGCTTCGCCCTATATATGAATAGGAAAGTACAGAAAGACATTTTAACACCATTACATGAGCTGAAAAAAAACACCGAGGAAATTGTCAAAGGGAATTACGAACAAATGAGTAGCTATCCGAAATTGGATGAGCTTGGTGAATTGTATGCCGTATTTGACCAAATGCGATTAGAGATTAAACAATTAGTCATCCAACGAAATGAACAGGAGCAACATCAAAAAAAGCTCATTTCGAATATCTCTCATGATGTGAAAACACCTCTAACTACTATAAAAGCTTATTTGGACGCTATATCTGAGGGCGTTTGTCGAGATGAAGATTCACTTATGTCCTACATTCATATCATGCAGTTAAATACGGAAAAAATGTCGAGACTCATTGATGATTTATTTATTCATACATTAAAGGAACTCGGCCACATCCCCATCCATTTAAAAGAACAATATAGCCGAGACGTCCTTACAAACATTTTGCAGCCGATTCACTATTATGTCCAAACAACCAATATTCATTTTATCAAACCTGCAATGATTCCTAATGTCCTTATTCAAGTAGATGAGGGACGGCTAGAGCAGGTTATATCCAACCTTGTTACCAATGCATTAAAGCATACCTCCAATGGAGATACCATAACTATTACTACTTATATTGAAGATCAAACACTTTATATCCAAGTAATAGATAATGGCAATGGGATGCTTCCCGAAGATATGCCCTTTATTTTTGAACGTTACTTTAGAGGTCATCAGGCCGAAAGAGAATCTGCTATTAAAAACGAAGGAGCGGGGCTTGGCCTATCCATTTGTCAGCATATTATGGAGGAACACTATGGTTCAATTTCATTTCATAGCAAGCACAAGGAAGGCACTACCTTTACACTTACACTCCCTATCTCGTAAAAAGACTCCCATTTTAGGTAGTCTTTTTATCGTTCATCGTTCTTTTCCGATATGCTAAACAGATGGAAAGGGTCAGTACACTACAAAAAAATGAATCGATGATACGGACAACCCATACCCCGTAGCTGCTTAACGGAATGCCATTGATCCACTGCCAAAGACATACATAAACAAACGTTAAGAAAGCTAGCGCACTCCAAAAAACTATTTTTTTCTGAGGAGATACCGCCGGCACTTTATTATGTTTGATCAAAGATGCCCTGTAATACATATATCCAAAAATAAGCGTAATGCCTAACAATGTACTTCCGTGCTGTAAAAACTTATAAATGGGGATATGAAATCCAAATAAAGTAAATGTTTGAGAAAGAAAACGAAGATTGGTCACCATATACCCATTTTGATGTGTAAATGAATCCCATATGACATGGGTTAGCATACCTAATAATGCTGAATAACTAAAAACAATGATTTTCCATGTTTTAGTCCCTGAAATTTGATAGCTATTAAAATCCTGTAAAAATTCTGGTAAATGGCTCATGATTGGTTGATGGATAAACCGATGATAAATCAAGTAGATTATTAGTACGAGTGGAAGATTGAATAAAAAGAACCCTGCAAATGTATGACCAATCTCCCCTATTGGGCGTCCCCTTAAAAAGTATTCGAAATCTGGAGCCATGCTACCTAATACCAAGGCAGAAAAATGAATATATTTACTTTTTCGAGAAAAAGGTAGGACTGCTGCTGGATGAGCAAATGTTAATGGCATAACTTCCATCTCCTTTTATGACATCTTTCAAATCGTTTACTACAACGTTTTTTTGTTCAAAAGGTTACTTTGACTGTAAGAATTTATTAATAATTTCATAAGGACCTACTAATAATTACATATTACACTAAAGAAAATAAATCAAAAGGAGGCCTTACTATGGAAAAAGAAGTACTGATACGAGCCCAAAATGTATGTAAAACCTTTTCAACGGGTAGCGAACAATTCCATGCCATTAAAAATATGAATATTGATATTTATAAGGGGGATTTCACTGTTATTATGGGGAATTCTGGTTCTGGTAAGTCAACGCTTCTTTATCTTTTAAGTGGACTGGATACGATTACGGCAGGTGAAATTTACTTTCAAGGGGATAAGCTAGATACCTTTTCAGAAAGAAAGCTAGCGTCCTTTCGCTCACAGAAGGTTGGTTATATCTATCAAAATAGCAATCTCATCCCTGATTTGACGCTGCTAGAAAATATCGCCCTTCCTGGATACATCGCCAAAACTAATAAAAAAGTAATTATCCAAAAAGCAGAACAGCTACTACATTTAATGGGTCTTGATAAGCAACGAAATCGTTTACCTTCTCAAACATCAGGTGGTCAGCAACAAAGAGCTGCAATAGCTAGAGCATTGGTTAATAATCCTGAAGTGCTTTTTGCGGATGAACCAACTGGTAGTTTAAATTACGATCAAGGGGTAGCCGTATTAGATATCTTAACTAATTTAAATAGAAAAGGGCAATCTGTTGTTATGATAACCCATGATATAAAGGCAGCTTGTCGTGCAAATCGTCTTATTATCATTCAAGATGGAAAAATAGATGGGGTATTAAACTTCGAAAAATATGATCATCTTAATATACAAGAGCGAGAACATATTATCTTTTCTTATGTTGCTGGAAAGGAGTAGTCGATGTACGCAATTGTCACTCTTTGTTCCTCCCATTTAAGAAAAAGAAAATTGCAAAATAGTCTGATGGTTGTCCTTATTTTCCTATCAACGCTTTTACTCGCTACTTCTGTAACCATACTAATAAATACGAACAATATTTTTGAAAAAGCCCATTTTGATTCAAATGGTGCCCATCAAATTTTAACAATGGGTGATGATGTTCATAACCCTTTTGCCGTAAACGATTGGTGGCAGGAGCAGCAAGGGGTAACTTCCTCCGACTTAATACCCTATAGAAATTTATCTGGAATTACCTTCGATGGGAAAGAAATGCCCAATCTCTATTTATTTATGATGGATACGCAAAAAATGCCTTCAATGATCGATCAATTATTATTTTCTGAGGGAGAAAAGCAAACATCTCCACCTAAAGGGACCATATGGATTCCTACCTCATTGGCATCAAGTGCTCACATTTCACTTGGCGATGCAATTGAATTTAATACAGGTGAGAGAACGTTTAGCTTAATGGTTTCAGGTGTTGTAGTAGATATGCCCTATGGTGGTCCTTTTACAACAAACGCTCGTATTTGGATGAACTATATTGACTATCAGTTGCATTTAGCATCCATGATCGGTACTGAACAATACATGATGGCACTACGCTTTGACGATTATCAGCAAAGCTCTAGCTATTGGCGTGATTTTGAAAACTATCTGCAAGGACCTTATCTCGAATCTAAAATGGAATATGAAGAAATAGCTTCTTTTTATTTAATTATTAATAAAATCATTGGTTTTATCATGATTGCCTTTGGTATAGCTATGCTTCTGGTATCTTTATTTATCATTGGTTTTAGCATTTCCGACGCCATTTTAGCGAACTACAGAACAATAGGCGTTATGAAATCTCTCGGTCTATCGTCTCTACAGATAAGTGCTACTTACGTATTACAATTTAGCTTGTTATCTGCTTTCTCGATCATACCTGGACTCATCGTAAGTAAATTTCTTTCCAGAATCATTATAGAAAGCTCCTTATCCTACCTTAAAGCAGGAAATCATTTAGCCATTCACCAAGATACTCGACTAACCGTGCTAATTGCCCTCATCCTATTTGGGATTGTGCTACTCACCGCCTTTTTCTACTCGAACAAGGCACGCAAGGTGGAACCTGTCCAAGCAATCAAATATGGTATGTCGGAAAGTGCAAATAGTAAAATAAATCGTCGTAGAAGCAGCTCGAGTAGACTATTTCGTTTATCTAATCTACCTATTCAACTTCAAATTGGACTGAAAAGCATAACAAAAAATTTAAAAAGTTCCATACTAATTATAGCGCTTACCTCTATAACATCTGCCATACTCGTCTTTAGTGTGGTCATATTGAATAGTTTTATCTCCATCAAAGAGACTTCACCCTCGTGGGGGTATGATGCATCACATGTAGTAGTAACCGTATTTAATAAAGAGACATTTTCAAAACAACAATTTGAAGATTTTTTACTGGAAGATGAACGTATTAAAGATTATGCATGGCTAGATCAATTAACGGGAGTACTTCCTAACGACAACAATTCGCCATTAAATATCAGTGTCAATGTCATCGAGGGTAGCTTTGATGCCGTTGGCTATGAAACCATGTTTGGACGTAATCCTGTCAGTAAAAATGAGATAGCTATCGGCATTAATGTCGCGCGGTCTTTAAATAAAAATATTGGAGATATTGTAGAAGTTTACATTGAGGGGAAGCAGTACTTTCTGATCATTACAGGAATCTATCAATCTATAGCAAATATGTCCAACTCAGCGAGAATTTCAGCAGATGTTATTAAAGTTTATAACGCTACCTATTCTGCTTCTGAAATTAGTATGATGAATCTATTAGATGTAACATCCGCTCCTCAAATTGTCGAGGATTTGAATGCTCACTTTAAAAGCTCTATATCAGCAGTCACACAACAAGTATTACTAGATGCTGTTTTTAAAGAAGTTGTAGCCGTATTAGTTATCCCACTTTCAATCGTTGGCTTTTTATTTATCATCGTAACATGCATCATTATTTTTAGTGTATCGAGAATTAATGTTAGAAAAGAAAGTAGTACGTATGGAATTTATAAATCCATTGGAATGACCTCTCCAAATATTAGGTGGTCGATTACATCCGGTATTTTAATTCTTTCTATTTTCGGCGCAATCGGAGGATTTATTATCGGTATAAAATTAATTCCACTTGCTCTCCATTCCATTATTTTAGAATACGGCTTACTTGAACTTCCGCTTGTGATCAACTGGCCGATGAGTATCGGAATAAGCCTTGTAAGTGTAATGGCAGCTTGTTTTGGCGGCTGGGTCTCTACAAAAGTTATAGCTAAGACTTCACCTCGAATATTAATTGTGGAATAAGCTTGGCCCCTACAAATTAGGGGCCATTTCCATGGAGTGATTTTTGGAGGAACCGTCATTCACTAAATATCTTCTTCCGATAGCACGACAATATTATTTCTTCGAAGTAAGGCAGTGGTTACGCCTTCCCCGACTATTTTAGTACCGTTGAACTCGCCATTATAAATCGCTGCACTACCACAGGACGGGCTATTTTCCTTTAAGACGACCTGTGTCGCTCCCACCTCTAGCGCTTTCTGTAAGGTCGCATACGCCCCCTTCATATATAGCTCTGTGACATCACGGCCAGACCTTTCAATAACGGTAGCTTTGCCATCAAGAACATCGTCTCCATTGCCTCCCACTATTTCAGCAGGCTCACGAGGTGTTGAAAATCCTCCCATGAGCTCAGGACAAACGGTGATAGCCTTTTTCTCTAACACAAGCTTTTGTAATCTGTCATCTATACAGTTCGTACTGTTATAACGAACATTTAATCCTGCTAAACAAGCACTTATTAAAATCACTCTATTCCTCTCCCCTTTACGATCATCGTCTATATGAATAACATCATTTTAACATGTGTCTCTGAAAAATTACTAAGTGGCCTAGTATTTTCTCTGATACAATACGTATCAAAGCAGTTCTAGTTTCTTAGAAATGGAAAGGGAATTTATAAAGAAAAGAAGGAGGAGTAGATTGTCGTGGAATTTACGATTTGTTTTTTAAAAAAGGGTGAGCACATCCTATTACTTAATAGAGACTATCCAACTTGGATGGGCGCATGGAATGGTGTAGGTGGAAAAATTGAACAAAATGAAACACCTTTAGCTGGTGCCCTAAGAGAAATTAAAGAAGAGACAGGTATTACGGTTGAGGATATTACTTATAAAGGTAAAATCACATGGACAGATGGGGTCATTGATTATGGCTGTATGTATGCGTTTATAGCAGAAATTCCTGATTCATTTACATATGTTACACCGATAAAGGTTGCAGAGGGCATTCTTGATTGGAAGGAGCTTACTTGGATTTTCCACCCTGAAAATGTAGGCATTGCAGATTTAAAGTATTATTTGCCTACAATGCTTAATGAAACTACGAACTACGAATACATCTTTACTTATCAAGACAAAAAATTAGTCAATATCTCTTCAACACCGATTGAACAAACATCTAACGTATAATAAATAACTAAGCCTCGTCTATGTAAAAAATACATGACGAGGCTTGTTTACTTAATATCTTGGCTGGGCGCAGCGCATTCGACACATTGACCAATGTAACGTTGTATGCTGAATTTCATCATGAATGTCCCATAGGCTATCTACTATTCTCAATTCGACATTACGTTCTAACATTGCACTATATATATCATCGATTTCAAATAACGCAATAGGAATTTGAGGCGTTTCACTAACCGAATAGCCCGCATTTTCATCCTGTAGCGTAAATCCGTTACCCTCAAACTCATATAAGTATAATCTTGTACTTTTCAATACCTCCACCCATTTGCGTTCGATAACCACTACATGAGGAGCTGTTGTGAGATAATGCTGTCTGTCCTGATCTGTCGTTTTACTCCCAGCATGAAAACAAACACGCGGACAATCTCTCGGAGTTAAATAATTAGGCAGGCATCTCTCGTTGATCGCCCATACAAGACCTTTGCTTGCATCTAAATCTGGTCGCTCAGGTATACGAGGATGAAAAATCGATATCGTAGGGTCTTCACTAACATGAAATAATCTCACGGTCTCTCCTCCTTAATTTTTCAGTTTAAACACTATAAAATCAGCACAATGCAAATCTTCCTCAAATTGAGGGTACTTTTCAAGCATCTCTTGTGACGGTCTCGGCTCTATAATTTTTTCTATATGAAAGCCCGCTTCCGTAATTGCTTCCACATAGCTTGTTAATGTGCGATGAAACAATACAATAGGTGGGTCTGCAGCTAGTTGTTGATAAACACCTTCATAAAAGTAACGCTGTACCTTCCAATACTGCTGATCCAGCTGCTCATGTCTAATCCATCCACTATTTGGCGTGACAAAGCAGGGATGCAATATTGAAAAAACAAAAGTGCTATTCGGCTTTAAAAGACGATACATCTCACGTATTGTAGCACGATAATCCTCTAAATCTTGAAGTACCATATTCGAAACGATACAATCAAATTGATTGTCTGCTAAGAACGTTAAATTTTCACAATTACCATGAAAAAATTGAACGGGCAACTGCTGTGGTGTTCTTTCCATAGCAATGTCTAGCATTTTTTGTGAAAAATCAACAGCCGTTACGATAGCCCCTTGTTTCACTAGTAATCTACTTAAGTATCCTTCGCCACACCCCGCATCTAATAGATGCTTTCCATCCACCTCTCCCAGTAGAGAAAATATAGTGGGGTTTAATAGTACTTCACGATGAATATCACCATACTCATGATAATTAGCGATATACCTTTCCGCATATTGATTCCAACGTTTAATGGCTTGTTCTGTATTCATAAAAATACCTCATTTCAATGTAAAATCGTAACGTTACGTCCCATGTGCACTTGTCTATTTTTCCATATAAAGAAAAAAATATATAGACTTTTATTTAATTTTTTAATATCATGTAGATAGAGGCACGCCTTCTTTAAGTAAATGACTCAAGCCAGAAATCCATATAGGATTTCTGGCTTTTATGCTTTATATCGAAATGGTATGTTCAGCAACAGCTTCTTTTTTTATGGTCAGCCATCTGCCCACTAACATCACTAGTAATGCCACAAAGACGATTATACCCGCAAAGACTAGCGCTGCCTTATAGCTATTATAAATATTGACCAGCTGACCCGCGACAATAGGTCCAATTATTTGTCCAAACGCATAAAACGTTGTTAGTAATGATACAACAAATCCACTTTGTGTAGGAAAAAGTTGCCGTGCATAGGATGTAGTCAGTGTCACAATACCTACAAAGGTTAGACCGAATAAAAATGATGCTACTAATACACTCCATACAGTTTGTGAAAATACAGGTAACAAGATGCCTATTACTTGAAGTATGTATGCCACAAACAAAATTTTTATTGCTGAAAACTTCTCTAATAAGATCGTCCAAACAGGTGCCGATGGGATTGCCGCTAATCCTACAATGACCCAGCTATACGAGGAGTACGCTTGGAGAGAAGGAATATTATGAATAATATCCACTAAAAAAGTACCTGTAATAATATACCCTAGTCCCTCAAGTCCATATGACAAAATAAGCCATGGCATAAAGCCCTTTGTCATTTTCGTATTAGAAGAATTCGCTACTTTTAACGTATCTTGAATCTCTAAACCTCTCCATAAAATAGTAGTAATCAGTAAAAAAACAACTGATAGTATGCCTAGTCCTAACCATGTTCCTTGCCATGCAAGTCTCGCTTCAATAAGAGGAACGCATATGCCTGAAATGGCAATTCCTAGCCCTATACCACTAAATACATAGCCCGACCATCGGGATAGTGAGTGTTTCGCCAAATAATCCATGACAATACTAGACGTTAAAACAAAAATTAGTCCACCTGTAATACCAGCGATTAATCGAAGAATTAACCATATACTATACAGCTCCATCAAGCCCATTAATCCAACTGATAGGACATTAAAAATAACACTTACCATTAAAATTTGTTTACGCTGACGATGAATAAAGCCCGCCCATAGTGCACCAATGAAATAGCCAATATAATTACTTGAAGCTAAAAACCCAGCAACTTCTAAAGAAAATCCTACATCCTGTCGCATAAACGGTAGAATCGGCGTAAAAGCAAATCGACTAATGCCCATAGCGATGACGAGTAATAAAATTCCTCCGAAAACAATCCCCATATGTTGACGATTCATAGTGTCCCCCCTTTCCCCTATTGTAATTAAAAGGATACCGAGCAAAAATTAATAAATCTAATATATAATCTATATAAATGCATAAAAATAATTTATAAAAGGTGTGTCTATCATGAATCTACATGCACTGCGGTTATTTACAAAGGTAGCCGAGCTCAATAGTGTTTCCAAAGCTGCGCAAGCCCTTATGATTAGTCAGCCCGCTGTAACCATTCAAATTCGAAATTTAGAAAAAGAACTAGGTTTAACATTGCTAGAATCGAAAGGTAGAGGTATTACACTAACTCAGAGCGGTGCCTTTTTATATAAACAAGCACAGCGCTTATTTGATTTAGAAATAGATATCGAAAATAAAGTAGAACAGTTAAAAAATACAGGCCATGAGGAATTACAAATTGCTTCCACACATGTGCCCTCTCATTTTTTATTACCTAAATTATTAGCCCATTTTAAACAAGTCTACCCAACTACGCATATTCATTTAAAAACAGCTAATTCACAGCAAGTAATAGAGGAGTTACTCCATTATAAAGCAGATTTAGCCTTTATCGTTAAAGAAGATGGTCATCACCCTGATATTCATTACCAATTTCTGATGAATTTAGATTATTGGTTTATTGTGCCATACAATCACTCATTAGCCGGTCAAACGGTTTCACTTTCCGAACTCATGCAACAGCCCTTTGTCACAAGAGAAGATGGTAGCTCCACAAAGGAATATTTAAATGCATTATGTAAAGTACATAAGATACCCCCACCTAAAGTGGGACTACAACTAGATGGAATCAATGAGTCCATTCATGCAATTGCAGCTGGTTTCGGGACGATGCTTGCCCCATCCATAGCAGCATCCAGCTTTATCCATCAGCAACAAATAGCACGAGTGTTTATTGAAAATATTGACATTCAGCGCCCAGTTTATCTTTGTACACGGAAAAATGAACAACCTCATTCTTCTTCATTTAATAACTTTCTTCATATCATTCATGAAACAACTTCTTAGAAAAAAAGGCACTCTAGCATCAAAAAAGAGTGCCTTTTTCTATCTTTCAGCGTCTGTCAAAGCTGTAAAAATGTAGGCTGAGCCATTTTTTTACCACTAACCACTCCCTATTATTATTCGTTTTTTTATAGACTTAATAGTTTAAATAGCCTATAATAATCCGTGTTATTATCAATAAACGAACATTAAGGTGGTTTTTATGGCTGAATATACGCAAATTTTCAAAGGAACAGCTTTTACTAGTAAATCTGCTACTGAAGTTCAGATTTTAAAAGATTATTTATTTTTCATTAATGCAGATGGCATGATTGAAAAAACAGTCTCTCCTGAACATGTTGATTACCAACAATTATTAACTACATACCAACACCATAAACATTTTCATCCATTAGATGAAGGTCAATATTTCTTACCAGGATTTGTCGACTTGCATGTACATGCACCACAATGGGCGCAATCTGGTACAGCTTTAGACATACCACTTTATGATTGGTTGAACACATATACCTTCCCTATCGAATCAAAATTTTCGGATTTAGTATTTGCTCAAGAGGTTTACGAAGATTTAGTGAGCACACTCCTTGCTAACGGCACTACAACATCCTTATATTTTGCGACGGTTCATAAAGAGGCTAGTATTCTTTTAGCAAAAATTTGTGCTGAAAAGGGGCAACGAGGATTAGTCGGAAAAGTGGTGATGGATGACCCTGAACAAAATCCTCATTTTTACCGAGATGCTACTACACAAACAGCTCTTGCTGATACAGAAGAATTCATTTTAGCTGTTAAGGATTTAGCAAAGACAACTAAGCAAGGTGTATATCCTGTTGTCACTCCTCGCTTCATTCCAAGTTGTACCGACCATGCTTTAAAGGGCTTAGGGGAATTAGCAGCAAAATACAATACACATATCCAATCTCACTGTAGTGAAAGTGATTGGGAACATGGCTACGTCAAGGAAAGATTCCATAAAAATGATGCTGAGGCTCTCCATGATTTTGGTTTATTAGGCGAAAAATCTGTTATGGCCCATTGTAATTTCCTAAGCGATGATGATGCACGTTTATTTGCTGAGACAGGCACAGCTATCGGTCATTGCCCAATATCTAATGCCTATTTTGCAAATAGCGTTATTCCCATTGCCCGTTTCCATGCACTCGGCGTTGATATTGGATTAGGTTCAGATATATCTGGTGGATTTTCCCCTAGCCTTTTCGATAATGCAAGACAAGCTGTCATGTCATCGAGAATGCTTGAAGATGGGGTAGATACAGCAATCGCAGCCAATAAACGTGGTGTTCCAAATTCACGTATTACGATTAATGAAGCCTTTTATCTAGCGACAGCTGGTGGCGGTGAAAGCTTAAGCCTTCCAATTGGTCGTTTACAGGAAAACTATACATGGGATGTACAAATCATTGATACAAAGACCCATTCTGCAAAACTTCCGATTTTCGATAGCCAAGAAGCATTACACGATATTTTCCAAAAAATGATGTATCTTGTCCGTCCTGAAAATATCCGTGAGGTTTGGGTCCAAGGGAATAAAGTTCATTCTAGGGACTAATGATTCATCAACTGTCTATTAAAAATTTATCAATATGAGGTGCACATTTTCGTGGAAACGCAACATAGCAAACTAACTAATACAACGAGAAAAACAACCAAATTAACCGTACTGCCAGATGAAAAAGTTTCGATTGGTCAATCAGCGTTACTAGGTTTACAGCATGTCATGGCAATGGATGTTTACGTTGTCCCATTTTTAATCGCCATGCTAATTGGCTTACAAACTGGTCAAGCCAGTGCATTAATCCAATCAACCTTTATTGCTGCAGGGCTTGCAACTATTATACAAACACATTTCTGTATGAAATTACCAATGGCGCAGGGCCCTTCCTATGTTCCACTAGGAGCAATCGTTGGTATTTACGCAGCCAGTGGCAGTGGGGATTTAGGGTGGAGCACAATATTAGGCGCAAGCTTAGTTGGTGCCATTTTAGTAATTATTTTAGGCTACACAGGTATCTTCAATAAAATTGTACAAACATTTATTCCGCCAATTGTAGGGGGAACAATTATTTTTGTTGTTGGTCTATCGTTAATGCCTGTCGGTTTAAGCGATAATATTTTTAATGGAGCAGGTGCATCCATTCAACAAAATATTTATTTAGCATTGATATCAGCAGTAGTCCTAATGATTTGTGTAATGCTAGGTACAGTCTTCCATCAAAAGGGGCGTCTATTCCGTATTGGCTCCGTTATTATTGCTTTAATAGTTGGTAGTATTGCTGCAAATAGGATGGGAGTTTTAGATTTATCAGCTGTTTCACAAGCAAAATGGTTTAGTATGCCTCAAATTCCATTCGCGGATTTCAGCTTTAGCTTTAATATTTCTGCCATTATTACAATGGTCATTATTTATATTGTCTTAATGGCGGAAACAACAGGAACATGGTTTGCTATTAGTAATGTTATCGATAAACCTTTAACGGATCAGCAAATTAATCGAGGTGTTGTCGGTGAAGGGATTGGCTGTTTTATTGCTTCATTACTAGGTTCTACACCAGTAACTGGTTACTCAACAAATGCAGGGGTAATTTCCATTACAGGAATTGCCAGTCGTCGCGTATTTATCGCTGCGGGTATTTGGTTTATTGTTTTTGGCTTCTCTGGTAAATTAGCCGCTCTCATTTCAGCCATTCCCTCGGCTGTCATTGGAGGAGTATTTGTCATTGTTTGCGGCATCATTGCTATTAGTGGTTTACAGGTCATGAAAAATGAACATATTGGCGAAAAGGAAATGTATGTGATTGCTATTCCAGTTATTTTAACGTTAGCATTGACATTATTACCAGATGATTTCTTGTATTCATTACCGACAACTGTTCAATATTTATTCGGCTCACCAATTGCCACAGCTGCACTTGTAGCCATTATCCTCAATAAAATATTACCACGCTCAAAATAATGAACAATTTCATGCACAACCCACTTTCACTATTAGTGAGCGAGGGTTGTGCTTTTTTAATTTTTCAAAAATTTCTGTTTCATTTTCTAGCAATCTGTTATACTTGAGCAAAAAAGTAGGGATTATTATGGTATATGATGTCATTATAGTTGGGGCAGGCTCTATGGGGATGGCGGCAGGTTATTATTTAGCGAAGGCAGGAAAAAATGTCTTGTTGCTGGATGCTTTTGATCCCCCACATGAGGAAGGTAGCCATCATGGAGAGACAAGAATTATTCGCTTTGCCTATGGGGAGGGAGCTAGCTATGTACCTTTCGTGAAAAGAGCTGGGGAGCTATGGCAGGAGCTCGAATCTTTAGCAGATGAAAACTTATTTTTACAAACTGGTGTAGTAAATATCGGAGAACCAACCTGCAGTTTTATTCAAAATGTAAGAGCCAGTGCTACACTTCATGAATTAGCACTCGAACACTATTCAGCAGCTGAAGCCATGAACAAATGGTCTGGATTATCTTTACCAGCTAATTTAGTGGCCTGCTTTGAGCCGACAGCTGGTGTCCTTCGAGTTGAAGCATGTATTCGAGCCTATAAAAAGCTAGCTTTGGAAGCTGGGGCACGCTTACAAACAAATGAAAAAGTTGTTAGCATCCAAGCTGGAGAAATGGTGCAAGTTCAAACGGCCAATCAAGTCTATGAAACAAACCAATTAATTGTCACTGCTGGGGCATGGGCAACTGAGCTACTGCAAACGTTGGATATCTCCCTCCCTGTTACACCAACGCGAAAAACCTTTGCATGGTTCGAAGCGGATGAAGAGCTTTATAGTGAAGAGGTCTTTCCAGCCTATTGCTTTGAATTCGCCGATTCCTCTTACTATGGCTTCCCTAGCATTGATGGTGCAGGACTAAAGCTAGGTCGACATGATGGTGGCGAAGAAATAAATCCAAATAGGCCTCTTCATCCATTCGATGACAAGGATCGTGCAGATTTACAACATTTTATTCAGCAATTTATGCCTCGGCATGGCGCATTAAAATACGGGAAAACATGCAAATATTCCATGACGCCAGATGAAGACTTCATCATTGATTTCTTACCTACTCATCAAAATATTATAATCGCGGCAGGTTTTTCAGGTCATGGCTTTAAATTTAGCAGTGCTGTTGGAGAAGCTCTCGCAGAATTAACGTTATATGGTGAATGTCAGCAGGATCTAACACGCTTCCACCTTAGTCGATTCCATTAATTTTGGATACATGTGGGAAACGGCATTAATTGGATGCTTCATCATAAAAGATGGGAACGTAAGGCGGCAATTTCAGTCCTGGAAATAAGCGACGTTACTTTAATTCATTCTAAATCAATCTACTATTTCATTTTTATTAGACTAAAAAGAACCCCAAATGATAGTAACTTTATCAGTCACTATAATTTGGGGTTCATCCATATAGAGAATCTTACGCTTCAATAAGTGCTAAAAAATCCTGCCAATGATGCAATCTTGGTAACTCAACATGCTGATTATACGATTGATTTTTTAAAACTACTTTTGTCTGTATATTGTGAAGTGTCTCCAGCACTGCTGGTTTATCATCTACATAAACATCTAAAGCAAGATCTTTTATAATCGCTACCTTCTCTGCATCTTGCATACCACAGAAAAAATGGCCCTCTTTTATTGGAAATCCTTGTGCTCCCATCCATTCTTTTGTTTGCGTACAAAATTGCTTCGGACGAGAGGTAATGTAGTAAATATCATGGCCATGCTCCGCTAAAGCTTGTAGCATTTTTAATGACCCTTCAAAAGAAGGACAGTTCGTAAAATAAATCTCTTTTAATGAACTGTTCCACATCGCTGCTCCCTCTGCATCTGATAAGCCAAATGGCTCATGAATTTCAACTCTTTTTAGCGTATGAAAAATATCAATCGGAATATTTTTTCCCATTTTTTTATTGTAAATAGCAAAGGCATGTGCCCGTAAATCTATTAGTGTATCATCAATGTCAAAACCAAATTTCATTAGGTGTTACTTCCTTTCATGATGCTCTATTGACAAAATGAGCAGAAAAAGTTTGTTCCCTCTCTATTTGTACTGCTAAGACATCCTCAATAGCTTGCTTTCGCATATGCTGAAAATCTTGAACATTAAAATGAGCTAATGATTCCTTATCTAATAGAGACGCCAAACAATCAGCATCTTTTAACGCACTGTTCAGGCCAAATGCTCCGGTTGGCGTCATCGTATGAACCGCATCGCCTAATAGCACAAGACCTTTCGTACCCCAACAGTTACAGAGGCAGCTGAAAACATCTAACAGCACAAAATCTTTCCAAGACTGAATATGTTCCTTTACTGGCTCAGATAATGCGGGAAATTGCGTCGTAAGCTGTTGGATAAAAGGTATAAATGATTGTTTTCTGAGCTGTGGATAGCTCCCCTGTTCAATATTCCACCCAATTTGAATAAAGCCACCAGCTTGCGTGAACAATGATAGTTGCTTATCTCCGATTAATGCCATTTTAATAGAGGGCTCCCAGTCTGAAGGCGCTGGAATTTTAGCCCATAATAAGTCAAAGCCATGTTTTTGTTTTTGAACATCAATATGTGCTGCCTTACGAATCGTAGAATAGCGTCCATCAGCACCGATTATTAGTTGACTATTGATCTTTATGGTTGTTCCATCTTTTATGGCGATTACGCCTTTATAATTACCTGATGCGTCCTGGATGAGCTCCGTTACCTTCGTATGTAGCAGGCAAGTAAAGTGAGAAAATAGCAGCGTTTTTTGTAAAATTCCTTTTAATAGATTAGCTTGAGGAACATGAATTCCTAGATGGCCGACAGAGTCATTAGGAAAAATTGTTTTAAAGGCATTACCATCTGCATAATATTCTAGCTTTTCCATACGTAGTAAGCCGAGCGACTCGACTGCTTCGAAAAGTTGATGACTTTTTAAAACAGCCTCGCCTTCTTCATTTAAATGTTCGCCCCGAAAAGACTTACCTAGGACCACATTTTGCTCTAGTAGAATGACCGATAGCCCTTTTTTGACTAGTAAATAAGATAAAAGAGCACCAGCTGGTCCAGCCCCTACTATACAAACATCCGCTTCATAGTTCAATTTCCTTCACCTTGCTTTGGATAAGCGATAATACGTAAATCCTCGCCTATCTTATCAAATGAGGCAAATTCAATATCCCATGCCTCATTCATGAAAGAGGGGTTATCGCCCGCAAATGGCGTTAAGGATAAATTCCCTCCTAGAACCTTTGGCGCTACATAAATCACATACTTGTCAATGGCACCTTGCTGTAAAAATGAAGCATTCACTTTACTACCACCCTCTAGCAAAATATCTGTAATGCCGTGTTCATAAAGTCTTGCAAGCATTTCATCAATATTTAGCCCACGTTCGTTCTTCTCTATAGGTAAAACTGTAAGGCCTTTATCTGTAAATGAATCGACCTTTTCCTGGCTAACCTCATTGCTGCAAACAAGAATTGTTGGGGCTTCTTCCGTATTGAACACATTCGCATCTAATGGTGAACGTAATAAACTATCCATAATGATGCGTGTTGGGTTTTTCCCATAGCCTTCGCTTAATCTTGTTGTTAAAGACGGATTGTCAGCGATGACTGTACCAACACCAACTAGAATACCATCTACCTCATGGCGAATATGGTGAACATCCTCACGCGCAGCATCACCTGTTACCCATTTAGAATGACCTGTATGCGTAGCAATTTTCCCATCTACAGTCATAGCAAATTTTGAAATAACAAACGGTCTTTTAGTGAGCATATTATGGATAAAGCGTTCATTTAAACGGCGTGCTTGTTGCTCCAAAACACCGACCTCCACTGCTATACCTGCATCGCGTAGCAATTGAATGCCACGACCTGCTACAGTAGGATTAGGATCTTGCATGGCAACCACCACTCGACTAACACCAGATTCCTTCACTAAATTCGCACAAGGAGGCGTTTTACCAAAATGTGAACAAGGTTCAAGCGTGACATATAGTGTAGCATTCTTTGCATGTTCACCAGCCATACGAAAAGCATGAACTTCTGCATGTGGTTCGCCTGCTTTTCTGTGTAAACCAGTACCTACAATAATGTCATTTTTGACAATTACCGCCCCGACAAGTGGATTAGGGTTTGTATTGCCTTTTGCACTAGCTGCTAGGTCTAGAGCTAGTTGCATGTATTTTTCGTCTTTATTAGTCATGGTCGCCACCTCCACTTATTGTTTTTCTCGTAAATGTCCAGATTTCTCAACCTTCGTTTCCAAATAAAAACGATTCGTTTCCGTTAAGCCACCCCATAAAGGAACATGCCCTTCTGCCGCTAAGCCTCGAGCCAGTAAAGCAGCCAATTTTTTAGGATTATTTGTAATAAGTGTCACAGGCTTTGCACGTAGAGTAGCTAAAACTGCGAGTGCTTCTTCATATGAACGTGTATCGTCAGGGAAGCCAAGTGCATGGTTTGCCTCTACTGTATCTAGCCCTTCTTCTTGTAATAAATAAGCGAGTGATTTAGAGAATAATCCGATGCCTCGCCCTTCATGATCAGCTAAATAAAAAATAGCTCCACAGCCGTGCTCTACAATCATTTTCATAGATTCATGCAATTGATAGCCACAATCACAGCGCTGACTGCCAAATATGTCACCAGTGTGACAAATACTATGCATGCGGATTAAAGCATCTTCTGAATGGGTAAAATCACCATATACAAGAACTGATGATTGCTGTAAAAAAGCCAAATTGGCTGTAGCTAAGCCATCAATGATTTCTTCTTTCGATACATTCACATCTACTGTAAGCCAGTTATACCACTGAAATGTAGCAGAAAAGTCACCTTGTTTAACAGGCAAATTCACAGGACCAACTAGGCAAATATTTTCTGTATTCGTGTGCTTTATAACTGTCATTTTATCTTTCACTATGTCCATAATTTTAGTAGTAATTGTCATATTAATCTCCAACCTTCTATAGGAAACAGTTGGTTAAAAACACCAACTGAGCACATGTATTTTCACAACACTTACATAACGTAACTTAGTTTATAATAATAACTAAAAAGTGTCAAACAACAGCTACTATCCTATGATTTTTAATAGTAAATACAAAAATTTTAGCATTACTTTTTCATCATATACTACTAGCTTATGGAGATGCTATTTTTTCTGTGCAGGCTAGTCTATAATAAGCTGTGGTACCTGTAATGACGAAAGGAAGTTTAAAATGAACTTAGAAAAAACTGTGCAACTGAAGCAGCCAAAATATCAACAAATCGCTATCGACCTTGCCTCCAAAATCGTAGAAAGAAAATACCGCATCGGCGATAAAATATATGCAAGATCTTCTCTTGCAAGTCAATATAATGTGTCTGCTGAGACTGCGAGAAGAGCAATCGCTGTCTTACAAGACTTAGAAATTGTAGAGGCATCGAAAGGTAGCGGTGTAATTATTAAGTCGTATGAAAAAGCAGCGCATTTTGTCCGACAATTTCATGACGTTCAATCCATTCATGAAATACAAAATGAACTTCTGACTAGTATTCAAAAGCAACAGCATGAATTAATAAATTTACAAGACAAGGCAAAGCAGCTAATTAGTCGTACGGAGCATTTCCGTTCAGTAAATCCATTTATTCCTTATCAATTAGAAATGACTGCTGAAAGTCCATGCATTCATCAAACTGTACAAGCCTTAAATTTTTGGCAAAATACATCAAGTACCATCGTCGGTATTCGTCGTGGTAATGAATTATTACTATCACCTGGTCCTTATGTATCATTCGAAGAAGGTGATATTATTTATTTTGTTGGAAATGATGAAAGCTTCGCTAGAGTACAAAGCTTTTTATACCCAAATTAAAAACCGTTTAAGCGCTGATATCACAGCGTTTAAGCGGTTTTTTTCTTATTGGTCGGTTTGACAAAAGTAACAACCCTTTGTTACAGTAAGGTTGTTACTTGTTTATTTTTGGGTATCACTATCTTCAAATAGTAATAATCTACGAAAGGAGTGCTTCTATGGAAAAATTAAAAGTAGAACACGTATCAAAAGTGTTTGGCAAACATATTCCCCAAGCACTAGAACTCGTCAAGCAACAAAAAAGTAAAACTGATATCTTAAAAGAAACAGGTGCAACTGTTGGTGTATACGATGCAAGCTTTACAGTGAACGAAGGAGAAATCTTCGTTATCATGGGATTATCAGGAAGTGGTAAATCAACATTAATACGGCTCTTAAACCGCCTTATTGAACCAACGAGCGGAAATATATATATCGATGGAGAAAATATTTCTAAAATGGGTAAAGAAAGTTTACGGACCGTAAGAAGAAACAAAATGAGCATGGTTTTCCAAAACTTCGGTTTATTCCCTCATCGTACATTACTTCAAAACACCGAATACGGCCTTGAAATCCGAGGCATTTCAAAGGATGAACGCCAAGCAAAAGCAGAGCAAGCTCTTGAAAATGCTGGATTACTCGCTTATAAAGATCAATATCCAAGCCAATTATCAGGTGGTATGCAGCAACGTGTTGGATTAGCGCGTGCTCTTGCCAATGATCCTGAAATTTTATTAATGGATGAAGCTTTTTCAGCATTAGACCCATTAATTCGTAAAGAAATGCAAGATGAGCTACTCGATCTACAACAAAAAGTCAAAAAAACAATTTTATTTATCACTCATGATCTGAATGAAGCATTACGCATTGGGGATCGAATCGCTATTATGAAGGATGGCTCTATCATTCAAATTGGTACGGGAGAAGAAATATTAACCAACCCAGCGAATGATTATGTCAAAACATTCGTGGAAGATGTGGACCGCTCTAAAGTATTGACGGCTGAAAATGTCATGGTGCGACCTGTTTATGTCAACGTAGATTTAGACGGCCCTAAAGTAGCACTAAAACGTATGCGACAAGAGGCTGTTAGTTTATTAATGGCTGTCGACAAAAACCGACATTTAAAAGGCTTTATTACAGCAGACGACGCATTAGCTTCTGCTAAGAAGCAAGAGCAAACTGTCCATTCCATTGTGCAATCAGAGGTGTTAACAGTTCCACCAGACATGCTATTACAGGATATATTAGGGATGATTTATAATTCACCTACTCCTATTGCCGTCGTAAAAGATGGTCGCTTGCTTGGTGTGCTGATTAGAGGCGTTGTCATCCAAGCACTTTCAACGAGTGACGAGGAGGCCGATGTACATGAATAATTTTTTAGATAATATTCCAACAATACCACTAGCTCCATGGGTAGAATCAGCTATGGACTGGTTGACGAGTAATTTTTCAGCGTTCTTTAACTCGATTCAGCAATTTGGAAAACTACTCATGAATCAGGTCACTGATTTGTTAAATAGTATCCCAGCCATTATTTTAATATTACTTGTCGTTGTTTTTGCCTTTTATGCAACTGGTAAAAAATTCGGGCTTGCCTCATTTTCATTAATAGGCTTGTTGTTTATTTATAATCAAGGTCTTTGGACAAATCTGATGGAAACAACCACGCTCGTCATCTTTTCAAGTATTATTTCCATCATCATCGGTATTCCACTTGGGATTCTAATGTCGAAGTCTACAATCGCTGAAAGTATTATTAAACCAATACTCGATTTCATGCAAACAATGCCTGGCTTTGTCTACCTCATCCCTGCCGTTGCCTTTTTCGGCATAGGAATTGTACCTGGTGTCTTCGCATCCGTTATCTTTGCTTTGCCACCAACTGTACGTATGACTAACCTAGGTATCCGTCAGGTACCTAAAGAATTAGTGGAAGCCGCAGACTCTTATGGTAGTACAGCTAGTCAAAAACTATTTAAAGTAGAAATCCCACTTGCTAAATCAACGATTATGGCAGGTATTAACCAAACTGTAATGCTGTCCCTTTCTATGGTAGTTATCGCCTCGATGATTGGTGCTCCAGGTTTAGGACGGGAAGTCTTAACAGCCCTACAACGTACACAGGTTGGGAATGGTTTCGTTGCAGGTTTAGGTTTAGTTATTTTTGCTATTATTATTGACCGTTTAACACAAAGCTTTAATAAAAAGAAAGCCTTATAAAATTAGTTTATTTTCTTGCCATGAAGGCAGTTTAATAGATAGAAATGATGTACAGAAAGGGAGATTAGATGAAACTGAAAACACTATCGAAATTAGGAATGGCTTTAGGTTTAGGCTTCATGCTCGCTGCATGTAGCGGAGGAGACTCTGGTTCTGGAAAAAATAGTGATTCTAAGGAGGTAAACTTAGCCTATGTAGAGTGGGATACTGAAATCGCCTCTACAAATGTAGTGGGGCAAGTCCTTGAAGATTTAGGCTATGATGTGACATTAACTCCTTTGGATAATGCCATTATGTGGGAAGCAGTTTCTAAAGGCGAGGCAGACGGCATGGTCGCTGCATGGTTACCACATACACATGAATCACAATATGAAAAATATAAAGATAAATTAGATGAGCTGGGCGAAAACCTTGCTGGCGCAAAAATTGGCTTAGTTGTACCAAGCTATATGAAAGCAAACTCTATTGAAGATTTAACAGATGAGGCTGATCGTACAATTACTGGTATCGAGCCTGGCGCTGGTATAACAGCCGCAACAGAGAAAGCATTAGATGAATATGATAGTTTAGCAGATTGGAATTTTGTTACGTCTTCGTCTGGTGCAATGACTACTTCTTTAGCTAAGGCTTTGAAAGAAAAGGAAGAAATTATTGTTACTGGTTGGTCACCACACTGGAAATTTGCTAAATATGATCTTAAATATTTAGAAGATCCAAAAGGTGTTTTCGGTGGTGAAGAAACAATCAATACTTTTGTTCGTAAAGGTTTAAAAGAGGATTTACCTGAAGTGTATTCCGTATTAGATAACTTTCACTGGACAGCTGAAGATTTAGAAAGCGTTATGCTAGAAGTAATGGATGGTAAGGATCCAAAAGACGCTGCTAAAGATTGGATTGAAGCAAATCCAGAAAAAGTAGCTGAATGGACAAAAGATGTAAAAAAATAATGTAAAAAAATGCACTTCCTTTTTTCAACGGGAAGTGCATTTTTTATAGGCTTCTTTTATGACAATATTTTCAACATGACGGCTGCTCCTAAAACAAGCACTATACAAACAACTCTTCTCCAATCCTTTGATTCATTAAAGAAGAACATTCCTAGCAAGGCTCCTCCAGCCGCACCAATCCCTGTCCAAATTGCATAAGCAGTACCCATTGGTAAGGTTTCCATAGCATATGCAAGACCTGCAAAGCTTAATGTAAATGCAAATATCAATAACCCCAAGTTTTTTTTATTCTTTTCGTTATTATATTTACTAATCATATAGACACCCATCATCTCACATAAGCCTGCAATTATTAATGCCATCCACGCCATTATTCAGTCACCTCTTTTTCCTTCGGCTCTCCTGTCACAAGCTTTAAGCCAACAACCCCTGCCAATAAAACAACAATACATAGTATTTTTGCTAGCTTCCATGGCTCTCCAAACAGCAAACTATCCGCGCATACAGTGCCCGCTGTCCCTAAGCCTACAAAAATTGCATATACCGTGCCAACTGGTATATGCTCTCCCGCTTTAATAAGCAAATAAAAACTAACATAGATTGCAATTGCAGTGCCTATCCATTCCCATACAGTTGAAGCATGCTTTAAACCAATGACCCAGCCTACTTCAAAGCAAGCAGCGATAATGACACTTAACCAATGCTTATTCATAAAAAATCCCTCCATTTTATAGGACACGATGAATGACTACCTAGATGACTACCCTTTCTCAGCTTTCGCCAAATTACCTGATTTTAGCCAAAGAAAAAAGCCTAGAAGAAACTGTCCATCGACAGTATCTCCCAGGCTTTTATCCCTCCGTGTCACAAAAAAATTGTGGTTTTCTCTCGGACCAGACTAGCATCAGCTACGGAACCCTAGAAAACTTTACAATATTTTATTAACCTTAGTATAGCAAACTATTTAATAATTTTCCACTGGAACATAGCCGACTTTTTCTACTAATGCTTGACCTTCATCGGTACGTATCCAATCGATTAGCTTTTGAACATTTTCATTTTCTGTCCCTGCAGTGACTGCATAAAACTCGGATACTAAAGGATATGTTCCATTTCGAATATTCTCTTTAGTTGGAGCTACTCCATCAATGGATAGTAATTTGATTTTTTTATTTTGAACCATTTCTGTCGAATAATATCTAAAGGTATAGCCCATCGCATTTTTATAGTTTCGATATTGTGATACTTCATGGATAATGCCCCCCATTCCTGAAGCAATATTTTCAGAAGGTGCCTTCATAATCGGCATGTTGCCCATTAATTTCTCTAATGCCGTTTGACTTCCACTATCCGCCAGACGCTGGAAAGCACGGATGGCTTCATCCTCACCGCCTACATCACGCCAATTGGTAACGTCACCAGCATATATTTTCTTCACCTGTTCTAATGTAACATTATCCACATTGTTTTTATGATGGACGAAAAAAACAAATGCCTCTCGCCCTATTGGTGTCATATCAAACGTAAGGCCTTCTTTTTCTGCTTGCCATTCTTGCGAGACAGAAGGTGCTGCCACAAAAATAAGATCCACATCTCCCGCTATTAAACTTTGATAGGCTTCTGGCGTACGGCTCACTTGGACCCTACTATTATATGGCTGGTAGTCTCCTTTAGGGTAAGTAGCCTCCACAAAAGCTGCATATAAAGGATACATAGCCGTGGCTTCATCTAATCGCGGTAATGACTCTGTCAATTGTAATGAGGCTACTTCGTCAGGCTTTACCACTAGATTGCCCCGCGTAAATGGTTGATAGGCAGATATATCAATTTCTGCATCTACAGTGGGAATACTCAGCTTATAATAATGTTGAATAGGAGTAATTAAAGCAATTACTATTGCTACACCTAATACACTCATTAACCATCTCCTTTTCTTTTTTGTATGTATCCAATTAAATATTCCACCAACAAACAACACAAATAAACAAACGGGAACTGTATAAACTAGTGGTAGAAAGTGCTATGACCATTCAGAATGACAATAAGTGCTACCATTACTGTCACTACTGATAAACCAATCATAACGCTCACGATTTGTAAAAATTTAATCAAGACGCAACCCTCCAGTGTAATTTTACACTTTCAAATTCATCGTACTAGAAAAAGCAGGCATTCGCAACATTATAATCTGAAAATTATGTTAAAATTAAATTTATCTTGATTCGACATCTATTTGAAACAAGATCATGCCTAAGGTGATGGAAGAAAAATCGCCAAGGCGTAACTGATGATTAGGAGGAATGTACATATGGCAATAGAAAAAGTACGCAGCCATTTAGCCCAATGGCATGTGGAACACAAAATACAAGAGTTAGAGGAGAGCTCTGCAACTGTTGAATTAGCAGCTCAGGCACTTGGCTGTGAGC
Organism: Lysinibacillus fusiformis; assembly: GCF_003049525.1. GTDB lineage: Bacteria > Bacillota > Bacilli > Bacillales_A > Planococcaceae > Lysinibacillus > Lysinibacillus fusiformis. Next base: position 50,118 of record NZ_PYWL01000001.1, read on the forward strand.
CTGCCCGCATAGCAAAATCTTTATCCTTTCTTGTCAATGATGGCGCTATATTAATTGTGGCAGCCGGTGATGCAAAAATCGATAATGCCAAATATAAAGCAGTGTTTGGGACAAAAGCAAAGATGCTAGGCAAAGATGATGTGGAAGCTATGATTGGTCATGATGTCGGTGGAGTTTGTCCCTTTGGTGTGAATGAAGGTGTTGTTATTTATTTAGATGAATCCCTTAAACGGTTTACAACGGTTTTTCCTGCATGTGGCAGTAGTAATTCCGCGATAGAGGTTACTATTTCTGAGCTTGAAACCTATACGCCCTATGAAGAATGGATTGATGTCTGTAAGGGCTGGCATGATTAGACGAACAAAAATCGGTGAAACTATTCAACAGTCTCACCGATTTTTATTGTAGTTATTTCTCCTATTCTCTTTCATCAATGAAAAAAATCATAGAGCTTTTATGATTGCTTTTTCACAATTTTTTTACCATATGTCATATAGCGCCATAGCTTTTCAAATGGACCAATGGAAAAGAATTTGAACCAAATCATGCTAAAGATAATTTGGATGATAAAAATAATGCTTGCGATTACTACAATATCTGATGGTGAAACGACTTCTAAGCCCATAATCGAGATGATGGCCATACCAATAAAGCTTTGGGCTAAATAGTTGGTAAATGCCATTTGTCCCACTCGTCCGATTGGCTGAAAAATTTTCTCTATTTGACGATTCTCTAAAATAGTAAATAAACAAGCTAAATAAAAATATGTTGTCGGAACTACTCCTAAACCAATAATAGATTGTAACTGTTGGTCATCAGCTTGTGAGGCAAACCATATCCATAGTGAAAAACCAATAAAGAATGGGCCCGTAACAAGAAGCAGCCATTTTATTTGTTGGATATGAGCGCCAATATGACCAATCCAACCAGCTTTCGCTACTAAAAATCCACTTAAAAACATGATAAATATAGCGATAGCATCATTCCCTAAAAGACCTAAAATAGTGGCCATTATCGAATTAGTTGGCATATACAATTGACCTAATATAGCAAGAATATGAAGTGTAATGATTGTAAAAAGCCATTTACAAATTGTTGAAATTTTCGCAGAGTAAAATGGTAGCAATAAAAATCCAATAACTGCATAGATAGCTAAGATTGAACCCCAAAACAGGAAAATATGAATGATACCAATAATCAATAATGCAACTAAACGTCTTGCAAAGCGTCGTTTTGGTTTATCCCCACGAGCTTCTGCCCGAGAAGCAAAAATATAAAAACCAACACCGAATAGGAATGAAAAGATTGAAAAGAATTTCTTTTCAATAAAGATATCAATAAGTGAATCGATCACTCCATTGATGCCACTATAATCAGGCATAGGGCCGCCCTCTATTATGACCTGATAGGCGCCTACATTAATAAATAAAATACCAAATAATGCTAATCCTCGAATAATGTCCAAGGAAAGAATTCGTTCTTTTTGTGTAACGGATGGATTCATGTTCAAATAACTCCTTATCTTTTATGCTATAGCTAGCATAACTCTTCATCCTTACAACTATTTTTTTTTAAGCTTACAGGAACCTTACAAATCAAAAGATTAACTTTATAGTTTTTTATCCGATTCTCCCGAAAAAAATAACATATTTTATAGTAAGAACATAGTAGAAAAGAGGTTTCTCCGATGAAAAGAAATCGCAAATTTGGTTTTTGTTACCCGGGCTATCGATACTGTGGACCTGGTTGCTCGGGACCAGGTGAACCCACAAATGCTGTGGATAGTTGCTGTAAACAACATGATGAATGTTATGATCGTTACGGTAGCATAAGATATTGTGATGAACTATTTCAGAAATGCCTCAGACCTCACATGCATGCACCCAATAAGATGGCGAGAGATGCAAGACTATTCAATCGGGTATTCGAACTACGTAATCGATTCTTTTAACAATGAAGCTCACGTTATGTTGAAAACAGCGTGGGCTACTTTTTTGTATAAATCGCATATTTCTGTGGACCCATAAAGCCAAGCTTTGTCCCTAAATAAATGGATGCTGTATTGGAGATATCACAATCCCAGCAAGGCTTTAGCTCGTTGGCCAAACAATGATTGATAAATGTTGTCGCGATCAAACTAGCCAATCCCTGACCTCTATAATTCGAATCTGTCATAATATCAATTTCAGCATAGTCATTTGATTTAAAAATAGAAACGGCTTCACTGACGATTTGCTCCTTATGTATTAGACAAAAGCCAAAACCATTTGTCAGGAAATTAGCCCTAGAATCCCAATATTCATCATAGTAAGCACATGTAAACTCCATTGCGTTATTTATATGATGTTGAGTAATTGGCATGACCTCAAAATTGGATACTTCTTGCTTCTCCTTCCCACCATACAAGCTTTTATCAAATGTAAAGGTATAGCGTTCTAATTTTCTAAGCTGCCCATTTACAAGTTGTTCAATTTTAGTATTCCATTGCTCTGAATAAGAAAATAAGGTAAAGCGCTTCCCTTGCTCTACAGATTGCTCGAGGCAAATGGCAAGCTGACGGTCAAACTCAGTTGTAGTTGAATCACCATATACAAAATAAATTCCTGATTTTGTATGTATTAGGAGCGTTTGAAAAGTAGCTGTATCTGCATAGACTGTCCCTTCTATTAATTGATCAAGAATACTATAAACAAATGTTGGAGCCCTTAGAATGTTTTGTTTAATGATTGGATAATGATTCGCTGTAACTTTTATCACGACGTTTCCCCTTTTTATTGGCATTAAGCACCTTATATTTTATAATAAAATATAGATCTAGTTGAAGGGACTGAATGATGCACAGATAGCAATATTTTTCATCCAACACCATTAAAATCTTGGAGGTAAAAGTATTGATTGAATGTATGGACACGGAAAGATTATTATTACGAAAAGTGGCTAGTGCTGATGCTAAAAGTTTATGGGCGATTTGGTCAGATCCTGCTGTGACCAAATTTATGAATATCTCAAACTTTACACACGAAGAACAGGCGCTGGAAATGATTGAATTACTCAATCAATTAGCTAATGAACATAGGGCCATTCGCTATTCTATCATTGATAAGATAGGCAATTGTATCATTGGCTCCTGTGGATTTAATAACGTAGATTTCGATAAAGCTACCGCAGAAATTGGCTATGACTTGGCGAAGACTCATTGGGGCAAGGGCTACGCCACAGAAGCTATTATCGCTTTAATCGATATTGCTTTTACACATTTGGAGATGAAGACAATTGTAGCAAAGGTCGATGTCGCGAATATTAATTCCATCAAAGTCTTGCAGAAATTGAATTTTATTTTGCAGGGCTATGATAGCAATGAAGAAAATTTACAAGTATACACACTATGTAAAAGGTAATATAGAAAGCTAAGAATGGTTATCTAACCATTCTTAGCTTTCTGCTTAGTGATACATGCCGTTATTAATTTTCCCCGTCAACTTTTCTATTTGTACTTCGAATAACTCTATTTTAGGCATAATTGGATAGCCCTCTTTTTTCAAATGTCCATTCAGGATCACCGTATTTCTCTAAAAGCGCATCAAAGAGCCATTCCTTCCTTGACTCCTCTTCAATTCTTACAACTTGTCCAAATAGTACTACACTTTGGTAGACAAGTGCAGATTGACAAGCATATTTTTTCCCTGAGTGTAAATCGCCCATTTCACTTACTTCTATACTGATTTTAGGGTTTTGTTTAATATTGGACCAAAAATGGCTTTCTCGCATATTACCGATATGCAAATAAAGTTTATCATTTCTCTCATACACATAAACAAATGGAATCACATAAGGATATCCTTCTTCATCAACCGTCGCAACATGTGCTACTTTCCCCATCTTTAAAAATTGCAGTACTTCATCATGAGAAATTTCTACCCATTTGTTTTGAATCATACCCCTTATCTTATTTTAACCCCCACATCCAAATATGGAACGATTAAAAAAAAATCGTTCATTCTAAACATATATATATTTTACATCTTTGTGACACCTAAAAAAAGGATATTTTTTCTTTCAACAATAAGTAAAGCCAAGAATGCATTTGTTTAGCATTCTTGGCTTTACTTTATCGTTATTTAATTGGAATCCAAATTTCTGAGTATGAATCAGGACTATATGCATCTTCTTCAGGGTACACCTCAAGCTCCGCTGTTCCTGCTGGCTCATATGGATTGGATGGGAACCATTCTGAATATATTTGTTTCCACGTATTTTGCATGGCATCTGGCATAGGGCCATGTACCTCAAATACAACCCATTTTGATGCAGGCACTTCCATTGTTAATAGATCTCCTCCTACATCCCCTTCATGATTTGTAGCAATCCAATAATCAATGAACCCCTGTTGTCCTTGGCTTGTATTAGGTACACATACGCCCAGTACCCCATTGATATTGCCATTATTTAATTGATATAGATGGTGATCGAAGGCACTCTCATTGATTTCCTGCCAGAATAATGGTATTTCTCGAGTATTCTCTCCATCTTGGCAGTTGTACGTTCTTTTTACCCCAACAACTTGAAACTTGTCTTTTTCTACGATTTTATACTTCATTGGTTCTGCTCCCTTCAAGCTTACCTGTATAACCAGGCGATTGTATGATTGTAATGGTCCTTGCTTCTTTCTCGCTTCACTCGGCGTTACATAATGCTGTTTACGAAACGCTTTTGTAAAGGCTTCAGGAGTTTCATAGCCATATTTGTAGGCGAGATCGATTATTTTTTGATCTGTATCCATTAATTCCTGAGCTGCTAATGTTAATCTCCTCCGTCTTAAATAATCCGCAATCGACATATCCGTTAAAATCGCAAACGTTCGCTGAAAATGAAAGACAGATGAATTAACCTCCTGTGCAATTTGTTCAATGGTTATGTTTTCTAATAAATGATCCTCCATAAAATTAATGGCTTTTTGAATCGACTCAATCCAACTCATTGCTCTCACTCCCTGATAACATCTTAAAATAGTTCATGCTTTCCAGCCTGTCTTTTTATGCTAACTTTGGACAGGTATGTGTAGAAGCAGTTTTTCATCACTAACACTCCTTCTATTTTCGTTACTTTACATACGATTTTCGCTCTTTCTCCACTAAAATCCATTGTACTAACTATCAAAAAATATCGAAAAATAACCATTATATTTATAATAACGGACAAGGCCTTTATTGTCCTTAAATCAAGGATAGTCAACATCGTATCTTACCAAAGGAGGAAGAAAAGACTCAGGCTATGCCTTCAGATGAAAAGGAGGCAATGGGAAATTTCCAAGCATGTTGTAATCATGAAGTATACGAAGAATTAGGCTACAGGTAGTATTGATGATAAATCTAATGCAGCTGTAGAAGTCTGTTACTTTGAAGCCATCATAATTGGCGGACAAATGACCCTTCTTAATCTTGAATAAATTAATGTACGATATCGCATGGCAATCTAAAGATGATGTTGCACGACTACCATTGACATTCCCAGAAGATCGACCATTTCTCTTATCTTTATTTCCATAAAAAAAAGTCACGTCTACTCGACATGACCATCCTTTTACATATAAATTTAATGTCTACTCTCGTCTGGATGTTGATAAATAATTAAGGCAGAATGGATGACCGTTTGTTCTCCGATATAGAGGGTATTGTATTTGATATCAAGTATGAAAAAGTAACTTAAATCTAATAAAGCCCGATTAATATCATGTTCAAATTGCACAATATCGTTGTTTTGAATTGTCACAACTTGAGTCGTTTGTGTCATTGCCCACACCCCTTTTCTTTAATAAAGGGTATGAAAGTCAGTATAAAAATATTGGAGCTTTTTAGCTCCAATATTTTTTAGTACATCGTTAAATATTCCTCACGCTCCCAGTTATGGACCCGTGTGCGGTATTTATCCCATTCGATTTCTTTGGCAACATTAAACTTTTCATAAATATGATCACCTAGAGCATCTCGTACAACTGAATCCATTTCTAATTCAATTAACGCATGTTCTAATGAAGAGGGTAAGCTATCAATGCCATTTAATTCACGCTCTGGACCTGTCATTTTATAAATATTTCGATCTACCGCTGCTGGAGGCATTAAATCCTTGCGTATGCCATCAAGCCCCGAAGCCAAGATCACAGCCATTGCTAAATAAGGATTCGCCGCTGGATCCACTGAACGTAATTCAACACGTGTTGATAATCCTCGAGCTGCTGGTATACGAATAAGTGGTGAACGGTTTTGAGCAGACCACGCAACATAGCATGGGGCCTCATAGCCTGGGACTAATCGTTTATAAGAATTAACAAGTGGATTCGTAATTGCCGTAAATCCGTGTACATGCTGGATGATTCCTGCCATAAAGCTACGAGCTGTTGCACTTAATTGAAGTTCTGCGTGTTCATCATAAAATGCATTTTTATCCCCTTCAAATAATGATAGATTAAAATGCATACCAGAGCCGTTAACTCCGAATAGTGGCTTCGGCATAAATGTTGCATGTAGCCCATGCTGTGCAGCGATTGTTTTTACGACTAATTTAAATGTTTGAATATTGTCGCATGCTTCAATGGCACTAGCATATTTAAAATCAATTTCATGCTGTCCAGGTGCTACTTCATGGTGAGATGCCTCAATTTCAAAGCCCATCCCTTCTAGCTCTAAAACAATATCCCGACGACAATTCTCTCCTAAATCTGTCGGAGCTAAGTCAAAATAACCTCCGCTGTCATTTAGCTCAAGTGTCGGATGCCCCTTTTCATCCAGCTTAAAAAGGAAAAATTCTGGCTCTGGGCCCAAGTTAAAGGAAGTGAAACCTAACTCCTCCATTTCCTTTAAAACGCGCTTTAAATTGGAGCGTGGGTCTCCTTCAAATGGTGACCCATCTGGCCTTGCAATATCGCATATAAGGCGTGCCACCTTACCTTTTTCAGCTGTCCAAGGAAAAATGACAAATGTATTGAAATCTGGTCTCAAGTACATATCAGACTCCTCTATACGTACAAAGCCTTCAATCGAAGAGCCATCAAACATAACCTTATTGTCTAAAGCTTTTTCTAATTGACTCACAGGTACTTCTACATTTTTAATCGTTCCTAATATATCAGTAAATTGTAGGCGAATAAACTTCACATTTTCTTCCTTTACTCGGCGTATAATACCTTCTTTTGTATAATGTTTCATTTTCCACCACTCCAATGTAAATTTAGTTAACACATTTTTTATAACTGCTTTTAAAATACATCATTTTATTGTTATTAGCAATATGTATGTAAGGTTTTATAACATCGTTTTTTTAGAATATATTTATCTTGAATTTCGATACATAAAAAAGGCGTACCCATTTACTAAATGGATACACCTTATATATATTTTTAAAATTGAAATAGCATATTAACGAATACTACGAGTATGACAGCAGGTACTATGATTAACATTAACATCCTGTAAATCGCATAATACCCCTGCCCCATCTGGCTTCCCATTAGCAGTTCTCTTTTCACAAATTCCTTATCCACTACATATGCAATAAAAATCGCAATGGACAAGTTACCCAATGGCAGCATTAAGTTTGATACTAAAAAGTCAGTTGCATCAAAAATATTCTTCCCAAAAACCGATACATCCGCTAGCAGGCTAGAGGAAAGGGATGCTGGGATGGCCGCAAGAAAGACGACTATACCTAGGCAAGAAGTCCATACGAGACGAGACTTCTGACTATTTTCCATAAATGCCGCAACAATAATTTCGTATAAACTAAACGAGGACGTTAATGTGGCAAATAAGAATAATAATAAAAACATCGCTAAAAATACTTCCCCAAATGGCATTTGGCTAAATGCTGTCGGTAACACCATAAATAACAAGCCTGGCCCAGCTGCCGGCTCTAAATCAAAAGCAAAAACGACCGGGAAGATAGCTAGTCCAGCTAAAAATGAAACAAGTACCGTTAGCATAACGACGGAGCCTGCTGAATTCGGTAAACTCACATCTTTTTTGAGGTAGGAACTATATGTAACAAGGCAAGAAAATCCAACGGCTAACCCAAAGAAGGATTGCCCTAAAGCTTCTAATAAGGCTTTTCCGGTAATATTTGAAAAATCAGGCCATAAAAAGAATTTTACCCCGTCCATGGCGCCATCTAATGTGACAGCACGTATCACTAGGACAATGAACATAATAAAGAGCAATGGCATCATCCATTTATTCGCCTTTTCAATACCATTTTGGACACCTAATGAAATAACAAGTACGTTTGCTAATGTAAACAAAGCCAAACCTACAATTGTAATCCAAGGTGTACCAATTATCTTTCCAAATAGTTCTCCAGGATCAATAGCCGGATCAATGACAGCACCCGCTACGCCTAGCCCACTATAAATAAAAATCCAGCCACCGACAACGCTATAAAATGTTAGTAATAAAAAACATCCGAGAACACCCATGCGGCCAATCCATGCCCATCCCTTTTTCGTAGGAGCAATTTTTTTATAGGCAGTAATTGCCTCTGACTGTGTACCTCGTCCTAAAATATATTCAGATAATAGCATCGGGAGCCCAATTAACAATGTAAACAATACAAAGATTAAGAAAAACGCCCCTCCGCCACTTTGTCCGGTTACATACGGAAGCTTCCAAATCGCTCCTAGTCCTATTGCAGCACCTGCTGATGCTAAAATAAATCCTAACTTACTAGACCACTGTCCTTTTTTTCCACTCATCTCTTCAAACTCCTCTAACTTTCTAAACTCTTCTCTAATTTTACATGAAATTATAGCTTTCGACTAGGTATTACTAAAAAAGAACTAGTTATACTTGGACAACCCATTACCTTTTTCTATTTTTTCTACATTTCGCCATAAAAAAGCCTCGAGTTCATCCCTCGAGGCTTAGTACATTTTATTTTGTTATATACATAGAACGCTGGCGGTCAATCCATTTACGCATTGTCGTAAATAATAACGCCATAATACCCGTTAATAAAATCCCTTTGACAATATTAAATGGTAAAATACCAGCGATAATCATTTTATAAAGTGAGTCACCTACAACAGGCTCCATTCCTAAGAAGTAAGTGTACATTGGTAAAAATACAGCATAGTTTAAAACACTCATTCCTACTGCCATCACAACTGTTCCTATTGCTAAACCTCCAACAAGACCAGCGATTGTTTTAAAGCGATTAAAAATAAAGCTTACTGGCAAGATGAATAAAATACCTGTTACAAAATTGGCCATATGCCCTACCGGAACGCCTGTTGGAGTGCCTGAGAAAATCCAATCCAACACATTTTTAAACAATTCTACTAAAATACCAGCTACAGGTCCCATTGTGATTGCTGCAAGCAAGGCAGGCATATCACTGAAATCCACTTCCAAAAATGCTGGGAATGGCGGAATTGGGAAATTAAAAAGCATTAATAAAAATGAAATACTGCTCAGCATCCCAATCGTAATAAACGATTGAAGTTTGACATTTTTCTTCATAGAAAACTCTCTCCTCTTTGCTGATTCAATCTCGCAAGAAGAAAGGTGACGATCTTTCAATTGTTTCATGAAAAAACCCTTATGCGTTTAATAAAGCATAAGGGAGAAAGGCATAACGAATAAGCGTCCTCATCAACTAATTTTTGAGCACAGTTTAATAAAACATACAAAAAAGCGCTCGGTCATAGTTCATTTCATGACAATGAATGACGATCGTACCTTCATCTTCTCCCATCCAGACTTTAACTGTCGGCCTTGGAATTTCACCAAGTCAGCCATGCGAAAATTCGCACAGGTCGCGGGCTGAAGAGTTTAACATAAATCAAGCGAGCTAATGAATATATTCACTAGCGATTTATGACTCTATTACCGCCGGTCGGGATTTTCACCCTGCCCCGAAGATGAATCATATTATTTTATACTACAGCTTTACTATAATGAATTACGAAGTAAAAGTAAATAGTTCTGCTCAAAAAATCCGATTAAATTGCTATGTTTTATAAATAGAAAAGGCACTCCCGCCATACAGGAATGCCTCTCTTGTTTTTTTCTTCCTTCGACTATGGTAAAAATTGTTTATTTGGTCCCACTGGCTTTGGTAAATAACCCTTCAAATCAAAGCCTTCCCAGCTTTCTTGCACAACATTATCTAAAAGGAGCTGTTGATTAAAGCTGGCAGCAGTTAACATCATGGCCTCAATTAATTGAGTAGCTCGTATTGGTTCCATAGATGTTAAATCAAGCGGAATATCAAAAGTAACAACGACACCTTCCGCTTGTTCAGTGACTGTGTATGTTACATTTTCAGGCACTACGGATGTATAGACATCATCATTTTTATTTTTCATCAGTGTAAGTGCCTCTGTGACTGTCTCAAAAGATTGACGGAAATCTGGTGATAAATATTCTGCACCATTGGAATCATGGTACAAGTAATAATTATAGTGCTTTGCATTCGTTAAGGACATTCCTTGACTTGGCTCACCTTCTTGAGAAAACTCATACGGGGTTCCATCTTCATTTTGGATTTCCACTTCGGTGTATTCAGAGTCGGAGAATGTATCTTCCATTGTGCCTTTATATTCATTTACTGCAGCAGAGGCAACATCATAGTCATTCCCCTTTGGCAAGACATGGATAAGCTTATCATCCTTTTCCTTCAGCTCACCTTTATAAGGATGATACTCTGTAAACCCTTTGGCCTCCTCGTCAATTTGAGGAGCATACTTTTCATATATCCGTAAGGTAGAAGGCTTCTCTTCTCCAAAATCCGTAGCCACACGTTCATTTGGAATCACATACGTCATAGGAACACTTTCCGCATCACGCCCTGCCAAACCAATACGGAATACGACAGCATCTTTTACATCCTCCTCATAGACAGATGTACGTAAAGATAAAATGCGCTCATGTTCCGCAACAATACTTTTGGAATCCAGCATTTCATCCTGCGTGGCCGCTTCCTTTGCTGCTGAATCCTCTTGCATCGTCGAAAACTGAGCCGTTTCAGGCATACTCGCTTGATCTTTTTGCTCACCTTGATTGTTCTTCAATATTGTGCCAACTAGTATTGTTAGCACAAAGACTGCGGCTACACTCATATAAATCTGCATATTACGTACTTTTGATTTCGTCGCAGGCTTTTGAATGATAGCACCTTCCTGTTGAGATGGTTCATCTTCTATAGGTTCTTGCATAGCTTCTTGAAGGTGGATATTATCTTGCAAGCGAGCATCTGCCATTAACCGATTTAATATATCTTCTTTCGAACGGTGGTCAGAAAGCTTAGGGGCATTGTTCAGTACATGTTCAAGCTGCTCATCATCAAATGCCTTATGTGTCATTGCCGTTTCGCCTCCTGTTCTCTGATCGGCTGTAGGTGTTGCCTTAAAAATTTAATGGCTCGATGCTGGGTTGTTTTTACCTTCGCTTCTGTCCAATCAAGTATTTGCGCCGTTTCTGCAATCGATAAATCCTGGAAATAGCGCATAATAATGACCATTTTTTGATCGCCAGTACAGTTTTCTAATGCTGACTCTACTTGCATAAATTCATCACTGGCCTGTAGCATTTCCTCCGGTGATGGTGTGTTTGAATGGAGCTGTTCCGTTTCCCAGTCAAAGAAATCAAGCGAATGCTTCTGACGCACTGCTTGCTTTCTAAAATGATCAATCGCAACATTTTTGGCTATTGCAAAAAGCCATGTTTTCTCACTACTATTGCCTGCAAATTGATCGTATGAGCGCAATACTCTTACATAAACTTCATGCGCTAAATCTTCAGCAAGTGTACGGTTTTTTACTAGATAGATTAGAAACTGGAACACGTCTTGATGATAGGCATCGTATAGTCGATGGAACACGGAGTCATTCAATGCACTCCACCCCCGTTCTATATTATTTGTCGTCTTACATTCACAGAAGTTACAGTCAATTAATAACAAACCATGTTATTAATCGAACGGTAAATAAAATGTGAAGGTAGTACCTTCCTTAAGCACACTATCTACCATAATATTTCCTGAGTGTGCCTTTATAATATTTCGTGCAATGGCTAAGCCAAGTCCCGTACCACCCTTAGATCGAGTACGTGCCTTATCTGCTTTATAAAAGCGTTCAAAGACATAAGGTAAATCATCTTGAGGAATACCATGTCCTGTATCTTGAACAGAAATTTTAGCGAATGTTGGCCCCTGCTCCACTTTTACTGTGACAGATCCCTCTTCCGTATGTCTTAGTGCATTGTCGACTAAATTTGTGAGTACTTGCTCGATGCGATCCTCATCTATATTAATCATCGCATCGTCATTAAATTCACTATCAAATAGTAGACGAATATGCTTTTCTTTTGCAACCTGTGCAAATTTTTGGGTAATACGTTCGAATGTAGAATTAATTGGCAATTCATCTTTATAGAGTGTCATATGCCCTGATTCCATGCGTGCTAAATCTAATAAATCCGTGACAAGGCGACCCATTCGTTTGGATTCATCATAAATAATTTTTGTTATTTCATTACGTTCTTCCAGATCTTGAATAAAATCATCATCCATCAATGCTTCAGAATAGCCTTGAAGCATGGCGATTGGCGTCCGCAATTCATGAGAGACGTTCGCAATAAAATCGGATCGAAGTTTTTCTAAGCGGTGTTGTTCAGTCATATCACGAATAACAGCGACTGCACCACGAATGTTTTCTCCACTATAAAGAGGACTAATTGTAAACGTATAGTAATTACCATCCATTTCAATTTCCTCTTCTAGCTTATCCTCAAACATGAGTACATGATCCAGCATATGATACAGCTCTGGCGGTATTGGCTTCGCACTTTGTGAGCCTTTGTTTACAAACCATTTTTGCATCAGGCGTTCCGCTGGTGGATTACTTAATAATATTGTACGGTCGCGATTAAATGTAATCACTGCATCTGTCATAGATGTCAAAATATTGGATAGCTGTTCATTCTCTTGATTGATGACCTCTAAATTATGCTTTAATTGACGACCCATTTGATTGAAAGCAACTGCAAGCTGTCCAATTTCATCATTTTGAGTCGTAGGCATTTTCGCTTCAAAATTCCCTTTTGCAATTTCAAATGCCAGCTCACGCATTTTTCTAAGTGGAGAAGTAATACGTGAAGACAAGAAGAACGCAAAAAATGTAGTCAAAACAAATGCTATGAAAGCTGCCAAAAAGACAATTTTCGTCGTTTCCTTGGACGTTTTATGTAGGGCATCGGGGCTTTGATAGATGAAAACTGCTCCATGTACAGCATTCTCTACATTTAATGGGAAACCAAGTACAACGTAAGATTCCATTTTCTCTTGATCTGTAGAGGAGGGCATCATCATTTCTTTAGTAATTGGTTCATCTGATTGAAAAACCTCACGGAAAGATTTATTTGCCAAAATAGTATCTTGAATTTCCTTTTTATTGAGTCCCTCTTGCATGGCAAAGGATACCTCTACATGGCTGATTGCGATTAGTGCGTTGGTGCCTTTAGGTAAAATATCTTTTAATAATTCCGAAGTCGATTCAGCTGTTTCATTGTCATCCACTATACTTGCCACAGTGGCAGCGGTTTGACGTAAAGATATTTCCGCTTGCTGCATATGGTAGTTTTGAAGAAATTCAAGCATTAATACCGTGAAAACAAATAATACAAATGAAACGAGAAGCAATATGGTTACCCATAGCTTCCCGACAACACTATTCCATATTCTATTCATTGACAACCTCAAATTTGTAACCAACGCCCCAAACCGTCACGATCATTTTAGCAGCGTTTTCAGAAACACGGTTGAGCTTTTCACGTAAACGTTTTACGTGTGTGTCAACTGTACGTAAATCACCAAAGAAATCGTAATGCCAAACCTCTTTTAGTAGTTGTTCACGGTCAAATACTTTGTCTGGCGATTTCGCTAAGAAGTAAAGTAATTCATACTCTTTTGGTGTTAAATTCACCTCAATGCCCTCTGCCGTTACACGGTGTGCATCATGATCGATCATCAAATGCTGGAACACCACTAAATCTTTTGAAGAGGATGCATTTGTCGTTGGTGAGAATGCCTGTGAACGACGTAAAATGGCCTTCACACGTAACACTACCTCACGAGGACTAAATGGTTTTACAATATAATCATCTGCTCCTAGCTCGAAGCCTTGAACACGATTAGCTTCCTCGCCTTTAGCAGTTAATAAAATAATAGGAGTTGCAGCGCGTTCACGAATTTCTGCACACACTTCTAGCCCATCTTTTTCAGGCATCATAATATCAAGTAAAATACAGTGATATTCTTTTTCTAAAGATTTTTCGATCGCTTGTTCACCATTTTCTGCCTCGTCAACAAGGTATCCTTCTCGCTCCAGATACATTTTTAATAAGCGGCGAATTCGATCCTCGTCATCTACTACTAATACTGAAATATTTTCTGACACTTTCACGATCCCTCTCTTCCAATCTTTCTCTAACTTCTATTGTACATGGTGTGACACATATTGAAAAGAAAAGAAAGCCTCTTCGCTAGAGCGAAAAGGCTTGTTGTTTCACAGGTTATGCGTAGGAGTGTAAACCTGCAAGAATTAAGTTAACAGCAATTAGGTTAAATAATATAATACCAAAACCAATTAATGCTAACCAAGCAGATTTTTGACCTTCCCAGCCTTTTGATAAACGTAAATGTAGGAATGCCGCATAGAATAACCATGTAATAAGAGCCCATACTTCCTTAGGATCCCATCCCCAGAAGCGACTCCAAGCAATTTGCGCCCAAATCATCGCAAAGATTAAAGCACCTAGGGAGAATACAGGGAAACCAATTAGCACTGAACGATAACCAATTTCATCAAGTAATTGTAAATTAACACGCTTCACAAGTGGTTGGAAAATAGCACTTATTCGACGACGTGCAATTAAGCGAATTAATAAATACAATACTGACCCTACTAATAATGACCAAAAGACAGTTGTTAATTTCTTCGCATTAATTAATGCTGGCATTTCTACTATTGGTGACATGCCATGCTCTTCAACCGCCTCATACTCATTCATACCGAAAACTGGTGGTAAATTGTAAATGATTTTACGCGTAGTTCCTTCTTTATCCACATAATTGTAGCTAGATTCATAATCCATTGCACTGAATGTAGATGTCACAGCGACAAACCCAACAACTACTACAAGACAGTACATAACGGCTTCTAACCAAAATCGTTGTTTAGAAGGCTTCGTTAAATCTACAACCTTTAATAAGTAAATAAGTCCAGCCACAGCACTGATCGCTAAAATAGATTGCCCTAATGCCGCTGTAATCACGTGAATTGTTAACCAATGGCTTTGTAATGAGGGCACTAATGGACTTACTTCTTTCGGGAACATTGAAGCATAAGCGATAATTAAAAGTGCTACTGGTAATGCTACCAATCCAAGTGCAGATAAACGATAAATAAAGTAAATTAAAATAAACGCACCAACAATGAACATACCAAAGGCAGTTGTAAATTCAAACATATTACTTACTGGCGCATGTCCAGTATAAATCCATCGTGTAATAAAGTAGGCAAGCTGTGATACAAATCCAATAATTGTTACCACAATGGCAAGCTTACCCCATTTACCAGTGTTTTTACCTGTAGCATTCGCTTGTTTAATGGAACCACCAAATAATAACGTCGCAACTAAATAAGCAATAAAAGCTACAAATAACAGGTTTCCACTTATGTCAATCAAACTCATAAGGTGTTGTCACCTTCCTTTTCTTTAATGCCACCATCAGTGGACTCTTCGTCAGCCTCTTCTTTCTCTAACTGATCTTTGTATGAAGGCAATGCAGCAAATGCTGTAACAGCATCTAAATCCTTTTTCATGCTGAACATATTTTTATTAACATGGGCAGCCATTAAAACACGGCCATCCGGCTCTACTTGAAGCCATAAACGACGGTGATTCCAGTAAGATCCAATTACGACACCAATCATAAAGATAACGCCACCAACAAATAAGATAGGAATTGTACTATCTTTACGAACCGTAATACCAGACATATCACGCATCTCTGCTGCAGCAAATTTCATTCTATATTGATTTTCCCCCAGCGGTTCTAGTGGTGGCTGCATAATTTCCACAAAGCTTACTTCGCCTTCTGGTGTTTCTGGCGTAGTCATTTTAAATAAAAATGCTGGATTATTTGGAATCGATGTTTTTGTTTGGGGTTCTCCATTTTCAAAGCCATCAAAATCTGGTGTATAAACTAGAATTTGCACGGAAGACCCATTACCTAAATCATATTCTTTTTTAGGATTTGTTAAATCAATTTCCACTTTACCAAGTGATTTTTCACTCGCCTTATTAATTAATTCAAAATTCATTTGCTTTAATTCATTCAGACGATAATCCATTTGATAAAGAGCATAGCCATCTTCTTTTAATGGGTGATTGACACGAATCGAATAATCTTTAACTTTTTCCAGATTTTCCGTATCACCCGGGATTGCATCTTTAGGCTGTTTGTAAAGCGTAATGTCAGTTTGGAAGTTTTTTGCAACCACATTAACATTTTGCTTTACTTGCTCTCCTTGGGGTTCATTATCATGAGTTTCTAAAATAAAATCTCTGTTTTCAATGAAATAACCGTCCATGCCAGTAATAGCACGTGTTTCTCCCTCGCGGACCCATATCGACTCATCCACATAGAAGCCTGGTACAAGACGTAACATAACCCCACTTATGAAGATAATGAGCCCAACATGGTTTATGTACGGACCGTAACGAGAAAAGCGACCTTTTTCAGCTAAGAGAGCGCTACCATCTCGACGGACAGAGTATCTCATTTCAGTCATCTTTTGAGCCACTTTATCAAGCGTTTCCTCAGCGTCAGCCGTTATTTGACCCTCACCAAAAATGCGTTGACGCTTCATAAAGCTTTCATGTCTTTTAACACGTTGATTCTTTAGAGATTTATAGAGCGGGATTCCTCGGTCCAGACTGGCTACAATAATTGACACAGCTAACATGCCAACTAAAATTTGGAACCACCATGAACTATATAAATCTGAGAGTCCTAGCGTGTAATAAATTTTACCGAACGTACCATATACGTCAGCGTAATAAGCTCCCTTCTCCATATCAGAGGCTTTTACGTAAAACTCTTGTGGTAGTAATGTTCCGATTGAAGCAGCAATTAATGTGATAATAATTAAAGATATACCCACTTTAACACTCGAGAAGAAATTCCAAATTTTGTCGACAATCGATTTATTATAAGTCTTAGAACGAATGGCAGTACCATCATAGCGCATATCGACAACTTTATTTTGCTTCTCTTCTTCCGTTAAAGGACGACCACATTTCTCACAGAGCTTCGTGCCGTAAGGGTTACTATGACCACAAGCACAAATGATTTTTTCCATCGTCATTTACTCCTTATTTCGGCTTCACTAATTCCATGTACGAAGCAATATTTGCATCTGTCATTTCACCAGTAATAATTTTTGCCACTTTTCCTTCTGGATCAATTAACACTGTAGCAGGTAATTGACCTACGTTATAAGCAGTCATAACACTTTTTGTTTTATCAATGACAACTGGGAAAGACAATTTATATCGATCAACAAAATTCTGAACTTCAAAATCTGTTTGAGCGATATTGACCGCTAAAGTTTGTACACCTTGATCTTTAAATATTTGATACTGTCTGTCCATCGCAGGCATTTCCTTTTCACACGGCTTACACCAAGTTCCCCAGAAATTTAAAAATACCCCTTGTCCTTTATAATCCGACAATTTATGTTTTTCACCGTTTAAATCTACTAACGTGAAGTCAGGTGCTTCTGAGCCAACTGCTACTAACTCTACTTTTTCCTTTGTTGCTGTTCCATATACCGTGTACCCGATTGCCAATGCTAATACTGCTAAAATGACAGTCCGTAGTACGAGACGCTTTTTCTTTTTCTCCAAGTTAATAAACCCCCTATCATTTACGACTTTGCGTAAACATTGTAGACATGAAGCTTTTACATTATAAAGACTTTAGCATAGAACTTTTTCATTTTATAAACGTCTTTACGTATGTACAAACATCTATGAAAATTGTACGTTAACGATGTACGAAGTTCTTCTGGCTAAAATGTAACTAGGTGTACTATTCTCACCTATTATAGCAAAATGATACAAAAACACTTAGCTATTAATTATGAATGATTTTTGAACGATTTCACCAAAAAGAAAGTGAAAATAGTTTTTATTACCTTTTAAGGTACTATCACTTTCTTCTGGCAAATTATTTAATCCAGTTTCCCTGTCTCTGCTAACACGCGTAATTGCTTGACTTCGTGCTTCGACAATTCACGGAACTCACCTGGTGCAAGGCCAAATAAATCTAAAAAGGCAAATCGTTCACGTTTTAATTTGACAACAGGTGTACCAATTGCTTCAAACATACGTCGAACTTGGCGATTACGGCCTTCATGAATTGTAATTTCGCAAATTGCCTTGCCAGCTTTTTCGTCAAAGGACGTCATACTTACTTTGGCAGGTGCAGTTTTGCCATCCTCTAATTTAATACCACGTTGAAGCTTTTTCAGACCTTCAATTGTTGGAATACCTTTGACACGAGCGATATACGTTTTGTCAATTTTAAATTTCGGATGCGTCAACATATAGGAAAATTCTCCATCATTTGTTAATAGCAATAATCCAGATGTATCATAATCAAGACGACCAACTGGGAAAATACGTTGCGGAATATGATGAAATAAATCTGTGACAGTTTTGCGTCCTTTATCATCCGTCACGGCCGAAATTGTTCCGCGTGGTTTATACAGTAAGAAATAAACTTTATCTTCTTTTTCAAGCTTTACGCCTTCCACTTCAATTGTATCTGAGTTAGACACCTTTGTTCCTAATTCACGGATAACTTTACCGTTCACTTTAACTTTACCTTCTAGTATCAATTGCTCTGCTTTTCGCCTTGAAGCAATCCCCGCATAGGCAATGACTTTCTGTAATCTTTCCATTTCTTCACCTCTAGTTTTCTTTCACATTAACAATTTCGTCGAAAATCGATTTCTCGTTCAATTGAATAGGGTTAATTTTCCCGCTAATCTGTGAAAATTATGTCATACTTTAGCGTAATATTAAAGAAAAACAAATTTCACATTCATTGTTGGAGTATTCGTAATACTTTTTCATTAGCGCATTGAACACCATATTGATCAATATTAGAATAGAATTTTCCTTGCACCATGCTAGTAGTATACTCTTTTTACCAAAAAGCAAATCGTTTTAAAAAAATGTTTATATTTCCTGTTTGCACTCCGATGTAGTGGAAATTTTTGTAGAACAAAAAAATCAGCCAATCGTTTTTCAACGATCCGCTGATTCAACTTTTACTGGTATTGCATAAATACGTTCTTCGCCTAGAAAGATGGATAGGACAGCTTCCTGACGCTTTCTAGAAACATGTAAAACTTGCCGCACTTGCGCTTTTTCCTCTTTATTTAACTGCAGGCGAACTGGCTCTTCTAATCGAATAGCCAACTTTTTATTCACGTTGTATTTGCCCTTCTTCACCACTGTTTCAAGATCATAATCTGTCCACACTTGATTGGAAAAGCTTCGATGAACATTCCAATCATCCGATACATTTAACGTGACAACTATGCAGGTTTGCCCGTCCTTTTGAAAGGCTGTTGCAAGCGTACGACCAGCTACCTTTGTAAAACCTGTTTTACCTGCATAAGCAACGCCAGTAGCAGATTTTAAAGAACTCACAGGCTGCTCCGTCTCATCATCAATTTCCGCAGCCATTCCTGAGCCTTCTCTTAATAGTCGATGCTTATTTTCCCATAGCATGCCGTTCACCGTATTCGCTCGATAAAGAACCGTTGAAGCAATTTTTTCAAATGTTTTGTTTTGCAAGGCAACTCTTAGCATCTCGGCTGTATCCCTTGCAGAAGATAAGTGGTCTTCATGATGTAAGCCAGAGGGGTTCATAAAAACCGTATTGGTAAGACCCGCAATAACAGCTCTTTCATTCATTAATTTGACAAAGCCTTCTACAGAACCACCTACATGCTCTGCCAAAGCAGTCGCAGCATCATTGCCTGAACGCAGCATTAAACCATATAATAACGTTTCTACGGTCACCGTTTCGCCTGCCTGCAAATAAATGGAGCTCCCTTCAGCCATGGCAGCCTTAGGTGAAATGACAACTTCCTCTTGCAAATCACTATTTTCGATGGCCACTAGGGCCGTCCAAATCTTCGTTAAGCTAGCAATTGGTAGCCGTTCATTACTATTTGAACCTATTAATACGCGACCTGTATCTCCATCTAAAACCGCGTAGCCACTTCCACCTCTCGCAAAGCTTGTTTGCGGAAGTATTACCATTAACACAATGATCATCAACATTATTAATCGAAATAACCGAAGCAACGAGCCACTCCTTATTCAATATGATAGGAAAGTATAGATTTATATTTATGTTGGTCGTTATGCTTTATTCCTATACATTACTTTGCACCATTAAACGCTTCTTGGAATTTAGTCATAAATAAATCGGTTTCTTGTTCATTTTCTGCAAGCTCTTCCTCAGGCAGAGGTGGCATTTCCTCTACGCTGTTTAAACCAAAATAATGTAAAAATTCTTTAGTTGTTCCATATAGGATAGCACGTCCAGTTCCCTCTGAACGTCCTACCTCTTTAATCAACCCTCTAGACACTAAAGTCTGAATAGGTCTTTCGCATTTAACACCTCGTAAATCTTCTATAGCTACCCTAGTAATTGGCTGTTTGTAAGCTACAATTGCTAATACCTCAAGAGAGGCTTGGGATAATGATTGTGCAGTAGGGTTTTCTACTAATCTTTGAATAGTATCTGCTAAATCGGATTTTGTAATAAGCTGAAAAACGCCTGCTATTTCTTTCACAGTTATTCCTCTAGCTAAATCTTCATCATAGACTTTTCGCAAGGCATCCATTGCCTGTATAATAATCTCATCCTGTTCACCTAACAGCTGAGAAAGTTGTTTAATCGTTAAGCCATCATCTCCGACAACGAACAATAAGGCTTCAATTTTACTCTGTAACATCGATGTTTTCGTCATCTTCCCATTCCTCCTTCTGTAGGGTAACCATTAATTCTTCAAAGTTACCATCTTGCTCTACGATGACGACTTGACGTTTCATCAATTCAAGAAGGGATACAAACGTCAAAATAAGTGTCGGCTTATCTTCATAGGGAAAAAGCTCGAAAAATGATGCACGTCCACCTGTTGATCGTAAAGTATCTACAACCGAACGCATTTGATCCTTCACGGACCGTTCTTGCCTCGTTACTGTCGTTTTTAGAGGCTTCTTTAATTTTTTTCGACGCATCAATTTTTGAAATGCTCCAAGCATATCATAAATATTTACATTCAAATCAAACAAAGCCATTTGTTCATCTGAAGCTAAACCTGTTAAATCGGCTGGCGGCCTTGTAAATACTTGTGCTCGATCTGTTTCAAGCTCTTGCAGATTGCTAGCAGCTTCCTTGTATTTCTTATACTCGATTAATCGCTGCACCAGCTCCTCACGCGGGTCTGGGCCATCTACTTCCAATTCGGCATCCTCCATTTCACCCTCATGAATAGGTAATAGCATACGGCTTTTAATCGCCAGCAGTGTTGCGGCCATTACTAAATATTCACTTGCTTCATTTAATTCCAATACTTGCATGGCATGTATATGGTCGATATATTGTTGTGTGATTTCAGCCATTGGGATATCATAGATATCAATTTCCAACCTGTGAATTAAATGCAATAATAGATCAAGAGGCCCTGAAAAGGCATCTAATTTTACTTCATAAGACATTATTTTACCACCCTGAGATTCTATGTTCTTATAGTATAGTGGAAAGGAGTTCAAAATGCATCCACAGCATCATACTTTATTTATCGAATACTGTGCTTATTTTAATGGCAATCAGGATTTTTTCGAATGCCATGAAGTGCTTGAGGAATATTGGAAGGAAATCGCGCCTGGTGATAAAATGCACCCATTGGTTGGCTATGTACAGCTCGCAACAGGCTTATACCATTGGCGGCGTGGTAATGATACTGGCGCTATACGAATTTTAGAAAAAGCACTTCATAATTTTCAACAAAATGAAGGTCATATCTTTTTCCATGAAATTAGTTATTATCAACTCCTGACCGAACTAAAAAATTGTCTCGCCGCGATCCAAGCAGGCAAGTCCTTCCATGCATTCCAGCTCCCCCTTTCACCCAAGTTGCTGGAATTAGCACTAGCGCGTATAGAAATTATGCCACCTAGTAACTCAAACTATCTTCTTCATAAGCATATGCTAAGGGATCGCTCACATATACTTGCAGAGCGACAAGAAAGCAAACAAAGAAAAAGTAGACGTTAATTTCCACTTTAGACAGACGCTTTCGGCTTGTGGAAATGAGTTGATTTCATCGCTTCCCTAGCTTCACTCTGACCAGAATCTCGATTTCATCGCTTTTCCCGCAGGTGTTGCCGGCTTTTATTCCATTCAACTAAACTTTGGCGATGCTAACCAATAATAGCCGAGTAGTGAATGAATGAACGTGGTCAATTAGTAGTTGACCACTTATAGAACGACAAAAACCATCGATAAGAGTTTACTCTCGATGGTCTTTGTTTACATTATGTGCAGACGATGTTACTCGTCTGCTTTTTTATCGATGCAATTGATACATTTTTGAACTAGTTGACGTGTTTCATCTGTCGCACGTACATTTTCATATTGGCCTAGCTCTCCTATTTCCTGAAGCATTTCCTTCGCAACACCCTCGCCTCTATAGGAAGGCACAACAGATACATGTTGGATCGTAGCAGTATTATTCTCATCTGTTACAAGCCCAACAATGCCAACATATTCATCATTTTTTTTCCATAAGTATAAAACCCAATTATCATCATTTTCATAGGAGTGGATGGTCTCGGTAAGCTTTTTTACGTCTTTTTCGTTCGGCATAAACGAAAGTAGCCCCATTGCTATTTTCTCTAAAGCTTTTTTATATCGAATTAACATATTTGTCTATTCCCTCTTTTTCTAGCTGTACATAATCTTTGACTATCCTACACGATTTGTACTTTTACCGCAAGCCAATTTCTGTCTTACGAACCAGGTCCGAGAATTCCTTTAGACGCCAACACCCAATAGACAATACCCCACAACACAATAAAAGTTGAAATGGATGCTAGTAATACCCATTTATTCTTTCTCAATTTTACTCACCCTTTTTTAAAGTTAGCGGGAGATCGTTTTGCACAATATCTTCATAACTTTCGCGGCGAATAGCTAATTGATGCTGTCCATTCTCTACAAATACAACAGCAGGTCTAGGAACACGGTTATAGTTACTTGCCATAGAATAACCATATGCGCCTGTACAGAAAATGGCTAAAATATCACCTGAAGCTGCATCTTGTAGTTTAGCATCAATAATTAATTTATCGCCAGATTCACATAATTTACCAGCAACCGTATAAATTTCATTTTTTGGCTCATTCGCTTTACTTGCAATGATTGCCTCATACTTAGCGTCGTATAATGCTGGGCGGATATTATCACTCATCCCACCATCTACAGCAATATATTTTCGCACATCTGGTACTGTTTTTTGTGATCCGATTGTATAAAGAGAAGTTCCTGCATCACCGACAAGTGATCGACCTGGTTCAATCCAAATTTCTGGCATTTTCAGTCCAAGTACAGTTGCTTTGTTTTTCACTACTGTAATCATGTCCTCTACATATACTTGTGGTTCAAGCGGTGCATCTTCTTCAGTATAACGAATACCAAAGCCCCCACCTAAGTTTAACACAGTACATGTAAATCCGTGAGCCTTGTTCCAATCAGAAATTTTGTCAATCAATTTTTCTCCTGCTAACCCAAAGCCAGCAGTGTCAAAAATTTGTGAGCCAATGTGACAATGTAAGCCCAATAGCTCTAGGAATTCATGGTTAAATGTTTGTTGGAATGCCTCATCCGCTTGACCATTGTTTAAGTCAAAACCAAATTTAGAATCAGCTTGACCTGTCGTAATGAAATCATGCGTATGTGCTTCAACCCCTGGTGTAACACGTAATAATATACGCATTTTTTGTTGACGACGTTCAGATATTTCTTTTAAAAGCTGAATCTCATAGAAATTATCTACAACAATACAACCGATTTTGGAGTCAAAAGCTAGCTCTAATTCTGAAATGCTTTTATTATTGCCATGGAAATGAATGCGCTCAGCTGGAAAACCTGCTTTTATGGCTGTAAATAATTCTCCACCTGATACAACATCCAAAGATAAGTTTTCTTCTGCTGCTAATTGATACACAGCTACACATGCAAATGCCTTTGAAGCATAAGCTACTTCTGCTTTTACGCCTAGTTTTTTAAACGTATCGATAAAGCTGCGAGCACGCTTACGAATAAGTGCAGTATCATACACAAAAAGTGGTGTACCGTACTCTTTGGCAAGCTCTAGTGTGTCTACCTGTCCAATTGTTAAATGACCATTCTCAGAAATCGCTTGTGTTCCATATAAATGCATGTGCATCTCTCCCTTTTCACTTTGTTCCATTCTGTCACTTTTACAGAAATATGATAGGATCTACCATTGGAAATAGAGCTATCCCATCAAAAATTAATTTCATCCAGCTTCAAGAGGCGTATGTATAAAACCTCCCTTTTGCTGAATGAAAATAATTTTTGCAAAAATCACAAAATACTATATGTGAACTTTATCACATGAAAAAAACGAGTGCAACGGCTCCTATGATCTTTTTCGCTGTTTGGAAGCGACTACATAAGGTCTTAATGCATCTGCCGTCATTGGGAAACGAATTAGGACACGTAGCATCGCCATTGGGAAGAATGGAACAAGCGGCCAAAAATAGGGTGCCTGCATTGGTCGTAATGAACATAAATACGTAAACACTAAGAATATGCCAATGAATAAACCATTAACTCCCCAAATACCTACCATAAGCAATAAAAATAACCTAAATATTTTTATGGAGATACTTAGCTCATAGGACGGAATAATAAAGATGAGAATAGCTGCAACAGCCGTATAGAGGACAACCTCTGCTGAGAACAGTCCCACATCGATCGCAATTTGACCAATAATTACCCCCGCAACCAAGCCCATCGCTGTAGACAGTGGTGTTGGAGTATGAATGGCGGCCATCCTCAAAAATTCAATACCAATATCTGCAATAAGTATTTGCAATAATAAGGGTACATGCGATTTCTCCTGCGTCCCTAAAAAAGAAAGAGCATCAGGAAGCAATGATTCATTTGTTGCAAATACATACCACAAAGGTAATAAAAGTAAACCCATAATGGCGCCGAAATACCGCATAAAACGTACAAATGTACCAACTAGTGGCGCCTGTCTATATTCCTCTGCATGCTGTAGTAAATGGAAAATCGTAATTGGCACAAGAATAACAGACGGTGAAGTATCTACCATTATGGCGATATGCCCTTCCAGTAAATGCGCCGCAGCAATATCTGGCCTTTCCGTGTAACGGACAAACGGAACTGGATGGAATTTTTGCTTAAACAGCCATTCTTCTAATGATTTATCAGCCATTGTCAAACCATCATGGTTAATTTGGTCAAGGCGCTGTCGTAATTTTTCGAGCATATCTTCATTGGCAACATCCTTCATATACGCTATGGCGACGTCGGTTTGGCCGATTTTGGATATTTTATGTAGCTCGAAACGTAAATTACTATTGCGAATCCGCCTACGAATTAAAGCTGTATTTTGAGATATTCCTTCTGTAAAACCATCCCTTGAGCCACGTATAACCTTTTCATTGTCGGGCTCCTCAGGGGAACGTCCTGGATAGTTTCTGAGCTCGGCAACGTAGCAATAGCCACTTTTAGTAATAAAGGTCACTTGCCCGCTTAAAATGGCTAATAAATAAGCTTTACGCTCAGTTTCCTCTGAACGTCCGTGAAAGTTAAAATAGGACTCGAAATACTCCTTCTCATCCTCCACATCAATTTCATAGTCCTCATCTGGGAGCATACTTGAAAGTAATTGTGTTAGGGCTTCTCCATCCACAAGTCCACTAATATAGGCACAAAGAACCGGCAAATCTTTGACAAATAAATGCTTAATTCCAACGTCAAATGATTCGCCGTCACCAAATTGCTCCTTAAGAAAATCTTCGGCTGCTTCTAAGTTGCTAAATAATTTATTTGTCATGCTGTCACCATTTTCTTAGATGTCTTTTTTTATTGCTTCTTGCTCTACAGTTGCGCTTGTAGCCATCCAACTTTTTAATTGAGCAAGAATTTTTTTCTCCAAACGGGATACTTGCACCTGTGATATGCCTAACCTATTTGCAATTTCAGTTTGCGTACAATCTGAAAAATAGCGTAAATAAATGATAGACTGTTCTCTCGGTTCAAGCCTTGTAAGCACTTCTTTAAGGGGGATATAATCAAATGGCTGCTCAGATTTTTCATCCTTCATTTGATCCATCAATGTGATGGAATCTCCTTCACTTTCATACAATTGCTCATGTAGAGATGCTGGATCTCTTAATGCATCCGATGCTGTCACGATTTCCTCGGTTGTCACACCAAGTACTTGTGCCAGCTCCTGTATCGTTGGCGGATGTTCATTCTTTTTAATAAATTCGTCTGTAGCATGTCGGATTTTAAAGTTCAGCTCCCGGATAGAGCGACTCACCTTCACCATGCCATCATCCCTTAAAAAGCGTTGAATCTCACCAATAATCATAGGTACTGCATAGGTTGAAAATTTAACATCATACGATAAATCAAACTTATCTACTGATTTCATGAGTCCTATGCAGCCTATCTGGAATAAATCCTCGAGCTCAACACCTCTCGTTGTAAAACGTTGAACAATGGACCACACAAGCCTCGTATTGCCTTCTACCATTCGTTTACGAGCCTCATGATCGCCCTTCTGTGCGCGTGCTATTAAATCACGCATTTCCTCCTGAGACAAAAGCTTTTCGGACGACTGTTCTAACGGCTTCACGATGATACCCTCACATTACCGCTGTGCGAACTGTGTAAAATTTCTTCGTAAATGTTACAGTTGTGCCTTCACGCCACTTGGACATAACTGTTAGCTGATCAGAAAAACTGTCCATAATCGTAAAGCCCATACCTGAGCGCTCCATTACACTTTTTGTAGTAAATAACGGCTCCATTGCTTGACTCACGTCTTCAATGCCTACCCCTTTATCCATCACAGACACCGTTACAATGTCATCTTCACGTTTAGCATGAACAGTAACAACACCTCTGCCATCCTCTTCATAGCCATGAATAATGGCATTGGAAACTGCTTCTGAGACGACTGTTTTAAATTCAGATAGCTCATCAATAGTTGGGTCTAATTGAGCAATAAAGCCAGTGACTGCTACACGGGCTAAGGCTTCATTTTCACTAAGTGCTAAAAAAGTTAATGTCATTTCGTTATCCATTTACAATCCCCCTTACGCGATCAATCGCTTGTTCCTCTGTTGCATCCATCATCCAAGGCCCTAAACCTGAAAATTGAAAAACTTTCCGCATGGTTGGCGATGGATTCAATAAAATAGTTCGCCCAGCAACTGCCTCTAACTCACGCATACGACCAAGCACTAAGCCTACTCCCGAACTATCCATAAAAGATAGCCCTTCTAAGTTCCATATGATGGTCGTCACAGTGCCTTGGAAAATTGCTGCAGAAATTTTCGCTCGAATTTGCTCTACTGCATGATGATCGAGCTCCCCAAATAAACGTATAACGACTGTCTCTCTTGTGACCATTTCTAATTGAAAATGCATGAACATCGCCTCCTCCTCGTGCAATTCCACATTTAATACGCTGATTCCTTGCGGCTGACAGAACTAGTGCAAAGTCTTCTGAAATAGTGTCAAATCGACATACTTATAGCTTTTTAGGTTTAAGTGCAGTATGGGATAAGTGAACGTGTTTTAAACAAGCTGCTGTTATCTCAATATGAAATTTCTACGAAAATGTAAACATTTCATAGGTTTAATGTTGGAACGATAAAAAAAGCGAGAACCCTCGTATGTGAGAGCTCTCGCAAATAAAATGTTATGCAATTGTATAAGCTTGCTGTATTTTATGAATCGTATCTTGATCGATTTGGTTATTGGAATATAAATAAGCAATAATATCCCCATTTTTTACACGATCGCCTTTTTTAGCAATCAGCTGAATGCCTGCATCGTAATCCAGCGCAGATTCCTTCGTTAAACGTCCAGCACCTAGACTAACACTAGCTTCACCAACTAAAAGGGCATTAATTGTTTCCACAGTACCCTCTGTAACTGCCGTTACTGAAACTTTATGGGCTGTTTCATTTTGTACGATATCTGATACGTCCCCACCTTGAGCAACAATAAACTCCTCAAATTTAGCAGCGGCAGAACCATCTGCCAGTACGCGCTTAACAGCGGCTGTTGCTTCCGTTTCATCAACACCTGCGGCAACTTGATACATTAAAGAAGCAATGACTACACATTCATCTAGTAAATCCTCATGTGTTTCTTCCATACGACCGCTTAATAATGCATAGGCTTCCAATACCTCAAGTTTATTGCCAATCATTTTACCTAGTGGATTATCCATATCACTAATATGAGCAACAACTCTGCGCCCAAGTTTTTCCCCAATAGCTGTCATTGTATCAGCTAATCGCTGAGCTTCTTCTTGCGTTTTCATAAACGCTCCTGATCCACATTTAACATCTAGCACAATACCATCCGCACCACTAGCGATTTTTTTACTCATAATGGATGCAGCAATTAATGGAATCGAATCGACCGTTCCTGTCACGTCTCTTAATGCATACAACTTTTTGTCAGCTGGTACAAGATTGCCTGTTTGCCCAGCAACTGCAATTTTATGTCTATTGACATTGTCAATGAATTCCTGTGAGGAAAGCTCTGTTTTGAAGCCTTGGATTGACTCTAATTTATCGATTGTACCACCTGTAATACCTAGACCTTTACCACTAAACTTGGCTACTGGAATTCCTAGAGATGCAATAATAGGTGTGACCACAAGTGTTACTTTATCTCCAACGCCACCTGTTGAGTGTTTATCAATTTTAAAACCATCAATAGACGTTAAATCAATAACATCTCCTGACTCAATCATTGCTTTTGTTAAATAAAACGTTTCATCATCAGACATTCCTAAAAGTCGAATCGCCATTAACAGTGAGCTTGCTTGATAATCAGGAATCGAACCTGTCGTATAGCCATCTACAAAATACTGAATGTCAGCTTGTGAGAGCTCTAATCCTTGTTTTTTCTTTTCAAACAATTGCACCATATTCATTCTAAAATCCCCCTTATTTCAATTCTTGTAAGAAACTTTTGCCGAATGCTGGGGCCTCTACTTGGAAGTTCTCAGCCACTGTAGCTGCAATATCAGCAAAAGTTTCACGAAGCTCTAATTCAGCTCCACCATTAAAACGTGGAGAATAGACAATTAACGGTACATATTCACGTGTATGATCTGTGCCATGGAAGGTTGGGTCATTCCCGTGGTCTGCTGTAATAATTAATAAATCATCCTCTGACATTGCACTTGTAATTTCTGGTAGTCGTGCATCGAATTCTTGTAGAGCTTGTCCGTAGCCTAGTGGATCACGGCGATGTCCAAAATTAGCATCAAAGTCTACTAAGTTTAAGAAGCTCATTCCATGGAAATCACGGCGGACAACTTCAGCAAATTTGTCCATTCCATCCGTATTATTTTTAGTACGTACAGCATCTGTAACACCTTCACCGTTGAAAATATCAGAGATTTTACCAATTGCAATTACATCTAAGCCTGCGTCTTTCAAAACATTCATCGTTGTACGACCGAATGGCTTTAGTGCATAGTCATGTCGATTTGAAGTACGCGAGAAGTCCCCTGGAGTACCTATAAATGGACGTGCGATTACGCGACCCACTAAATATTCAGGCTGTAATGTTAATTCACGTGCAATTTCACAAATTTTATATAATTCATCTAATGGTATGATTTCCTCGTGAGCAGCAATTTGTAAAACTGGATCAGCTGATGTATAGACAATAATTGCTCCAGTTTCCATATGCTCTTTACCGAAGTCTTCTATAACCTGCGTACCACTTGCAGGTTGATTGCAAAGTACTTTACGACCCGTACGTTTTTCTAGCTCAGCAATCAACTCTGCAGGAAATCCATCCGGATATACTTTAAAAGGCTTATCAATATTCAAACCCATAATTTCCCAATGTCCTGTCATCGTATCTTTTCCGACAGAAGCTTCTTGCATTTTTCCATAGTATGCTTTCGGCTCATTTGTCGCTTGCATACCTTGCAGCGGCTCGATATTTGCCAAACCCATTGACTCCATTACTGGCATTGTAAGCCCATTCATTTTTTCAGCGATATGTCCTAATGTATGTGATCCTACATCGCCAAAATTTGCAGCATCTGGCGCTTCACCAATTCCTACAGAGTCCATCACAACTACATGGATTTTGTTAAACGGTTTATTCATTATTATTGCCTCCAATCTCATGACTCTATTTTACCAAAAAAATGCGAAAAATAAAGGTCAGACATCCGACCGAAAAAAATTTTCTGAAATTTTTAAGCACGGGGATGAAATTGCTTATATACTTCCGATAATCTTGTTTTGCTAATATGTGTATATATTTGCGTTGTTGAAATATCTGCATGACCTAGCATCTCTTGTACGGCACGTAAATCAGCCCCATTTTCGACTAAATGAGTAGCAAAAGAGTGACGCAATGTATGTGGTGTTAACTCATGTTGGATGCCAGCTTTTAAAGCATGCTCCTTCATTAATTTCCAACAACCTTGTCTTGTTAAACGTTTCCCTCTTTGATTAATAAAAAACGCATCAGTTTTTGGATATTTTCCCTGTAATTGACCACGAGCATTGTTTAAATAGGTGCTTATGGCTGATAAGGCGCTTTTGCCAAGAGGAATGATTCTTTCTTTTCCACCCTTCCCAAACACCCGAACAAAGCCCATTGTTAAATGAATATCAGCTAAATCTAAAGCAATAAGCTCACTGATTCGCATACCTGAGCCATATAATAATTCAAGCATCGCTAAATCACGGATACCTTGTGGCTTACTTCGATTCGGCGCCGTCAATAAGGCTTCAATTTCTTCTATAGATAAAATATTCGGTAATTTTTGCTCAATTGTCGGCATTTCTAAGTGTACTGTTGGATCTGATTCAGCACGCTTTTCTCGGAGTAAAAATTGGTGGAAACTACGAATAGATGAAATATGGCGAGCAATCGTACGGCTTGTCTTCCCTTGTGCACGTAGTTGCTCTAAATGTCGTAGTATGGTCGTTCTTTCTACACGATTAAAATCAGCCATACCTTCTGCATTTTGCAAAAAATTCACATAGCTTTCTAAATCTCGGCGATAGGATGCTAATGTATTAACAGATAACTGCCGTTCCACTTGGATAAAATGGATATAATCCTCTACTGCATATTGAAATTCATTCATCACAACGCCCCCTTACTGTCAATTATTTTCTATTTTAGCATGGCTATTAGAAATGTGCTAAAGCCTCCTCTATTCGACATAAACCAACGGTAATAAGGATTTATTATTTCATAAAAAAACAAAAAACTGCCCGATTTAATCTATAACAGAGATTAAAACAGACAGCTTTTCGTTAATTTTCTTCATTCGATTCGTCGTTTTTATCATGACAGCGCCAGCATATGCCGTGGAAAGTTAGTCGGTGATCCTTTATGATAAAGTTCCAACGCTTTTCAACAACGGCTTCCACATCTTCAAGTAAATCTTCTTGAATTTCATCAACAGCTCCACATTCAATACAAACTAGATGATGGTGGAAATGGGCAGCTCCCTCTTGGCGTAGGTCATAGCGCGACACGCCATCGCCAAAGTTGATTTTGTCGACAATTTTGAGCTCAGTTAATAATTCTAACGTTCTATAAACAGTAGCTAGACCGATCTCTGGTGCTTTTTCTTTTACTAAAAGATATACATCCTCAGCACTTAGGTGGTCTTCTTCGTGCTCAAGCAAGACAGCAACTGTTGCTTCTCGCTGCGGCGTCAGCTTGTAACTAGCACTATGCAACTGTTTTTTTATACGATCAATTCGGCTCTCCATGTGACGCCCCCCTAAACTCTTTCCATTATACCAAAGGAGTAAATCCTATTACAAGATAGTGAATAGATTTCTAACATGTTCTACTTTTTTATCTGATCACAATGTCTGTCTATTAAACCCATCATTTTAACACATAAGAAACAACAATAAACTCAGCAACTATTATGATGAAAAATGCGATAAAATTCAACAAAATTGTCCGACCAGATACTTGTTTCCCGATTTTTCGCTTTGACCAAGCAGGTACAAGTAAATTGCATAGGACTAGCAACAATATACAATAGATAAGCTGAAATGGAAACCACCAAATCGTATAAAGCCAAAAAGCTTCAAGTTTTTGTAATAAAAAAACAGAACTAAAGCCAAAAAAAGTGGCACGCATGGCTACAGTTACACGTACTAAAACTTTTAAAACACTGTGAGTTGCTAGTAATAATACAAGACCTATGGAAATGGCGACAGGAAGCACTAAACGAAAAATCGAATGCCTGTCCCCATCGGCTAAACGAGGTTCTATAAATAAAATAAACGGTTCCGCTTTCGGTCCACCAAAAATATGAAAGAAAATAACGCCACAAACAAAGCTAACGGCAATGATGGAAGCGTGATAAAATATAGACACCGTACGAGACATAAACATGCTCCTTTTCTATCAAGGTTTGTACAGCTTATGCTCGTCCGTCTCTATTATGCTAAAGATTATTTTCTAAATGGGCAGCAAGCCAAAGTACAGCAAATGCAGTTTTAGCATCAAATATACGTTGATCTGCGACCATTGATTGTGCTACTTCCAACGAAACTTCTATAAGTTCGACAAACTCATCCTCATCTAATGCTGCTTTATTGTCGATGTTATACAAATCCTTCGCTACATATAGATGAATGACCTCGTCTGCAAATCCCGGCGACGTTGCAAATGTTTGTAAATATGTAAGGCTATGCGCGCCGTAGCCTGTCTCTTCCTCTAATTCACGGCGAGCTGTCATTGCTGGTTCTTCACCAGGTTCAAGTTTCCCTGCTGGAATTTCAACAATAGAACGTTCAAGTGCCTTACGATATTGCTCCACTAATACTAATTTACCCTCATCTGTCACGGCAATAACCGCAACCGCTCCAGGATGTTTAATAATTTCGCGCTTTGCAACCTGACCATCTGGCAACATGACATCATCAACTTGTAGTTTTACAATTTTTCCGTCATAGATTGGTGTCGTTTTTGTCGTTTTTTCCTCAAACTTTTTCATAGACGATAACCTCGCTTGTCCTTCAGATATGTTCATTGTACCATTACAAGTAAAGAAATCGAAGGAGGTCGTTTCATGAAAAAGAGGAAGCTTGGCACTAGTGAATTATTCATTTCTGAAATTAGTTTAGGAGGCATGTCACTTTCGACAGATAAAGAGCAAGCAGCTACTATTGTCGATATGGCATTAGATGCGGGCATAAATTATATGGATACTGCCGATTTATATGATTTAGGGGCTAATGAGGAGATCATTGGCGCGGCATTAGGAAAGCGTCGTCAAGAGATTATCCTTGCCACAAAGGTAGGTAATCGTTGGACTGAAGGTGTAGAAGGCTGGCAATGGGATGCTTCGCCATCTTATATAAAACAAGCTATTCATGCTAGTTTGAAACGGTTAGGGACGGACTACATCGATGTTTATCAGTTACACGGTGGTACAATCGAAGATGACTGGGATGGTATTATTGACACTTTTGAGGGCTTGAAAAAAGAAGGACTTATCCGTGAATATGGCATTTCCTCCATTCGTCCAAATGTTTTACAACGTTTTTTACCTGCAAGCTCTGCTAAAAGTGTCATGATGCAATATAGTGCATTAGATCGCCGCCCCGAAGAGTGGTTGGAGCTCATTGCGAACGAAGGTGCTTCTGTTGTAACTCGTGGCACAGTGGCAAAGGGCTTATTAACAAATAGCTGGCAGCAACGCCTTCAACGAGTAAACGGTTTTAACAACTATTCTTCAGAAGAGTTAACAACAACGTTAACAAACTTAGCTTCACAGTATAATGATTTACATGCATTGGCACTAGCCTTTAATTTAAAAGAGTCTGCAATCGCTTCTACAGTAATTGGAGCAAGTTCACAGGAGCAACTAGCACAGACCCTCTCTGCCTATGAAAATATGGCAGCTATAACCAATTTTGAAGCAGCAAATACGTTAACAAAAAATGAGCAATATGTAGAACATCGATGAAAAAGTGGTTAATCTTCATCATCTGTCTAGTTGTGCTTATCATTTCCTCGAGCATGACTTACGAACAACAAAGTATTTTACCAGAGCTTAAAGATTTATTAGCTAATAAACCTTTTGAAAAACAACTATCCGTTTTAAAGATCCCTTATTGGGACACAGTCGTATCAGTTGAAGAACGTGGTTATTTTCCATTTGTTGAATTTTTAATTCGTAAACTAACACATTTTATCGGTTTTGGATGCATTGCGCTTGGTTTGTACTTTGCATGGGGAAGACGCCGTTTTGCAGCAACTATTGCTATTACTGGAACGGCTTTTATTGCTATGCTTGATGAATTTCGTCAAAGCTTTACACCAGGTCGCACAATGAGCGGCCAAGATGTACTTGTTGATACAGCTGGAGCCATTATTTTTGTTGGTGTCGTTGTGGTCTTCAGGAAATTGTTGAAAAATAAAAGACAAAAGGCACTAGTTTAGCCTTTTGTCTTACCTATATAATCCTTATAGGAATCTCCAATAATAAAGAGACTCAGTTTCTTTATATAAGGTAGCCCCTGCTTTTTCTAAAACTCGATGGGAAGCGAAATTATCTTTTTCTGTATCTGCAATAATAGACTGAACATTTGGTTGATGATGTAGCCAGTTTATCATTGTTATAATGGTTTCTGTCATATAACCACGTCCTTGAAAACTAGGAAAGGTATAATAACCAATCACCACTTCCTGCCTCTCATTTGGCATCCCTTTTAGCATAATGCCCCCAATAGCACAATTCTGTTCTTTACATACAATTAACCAATTCGTATGCCAAATATAATTTTCTTCATCTTCCAAGACTTTGGAGCGTCTATAGTCCAATGCCTGTTTTAGCTCATCATCAATAATTCCCTCTAGCTTATGTAAAGAGAATTCAATTGCTAAATCATTCTCATGATCAATTAGCAATTGTAAATACTTAGCATTTAAAGGAATTAATCTTAATCTTTTAGAATATAATTCAAACATCATTGTTCTCCTATCATAATTTAATCTACTTACTAAACTATAATAAGGTATATGTTATTGCAGCGTCTCCCACATCATGAATTGTTACTTATATATTATCGACTTTTTCTGTTATCCAAAAACAGTGAACCCACATGCGCGAATTCACTGTTTCCTTATTAATATTTCGTGCCTTTATCGCCATACTCGTTTAATAATTCTTCAAACGATTTATTTTTTTCTCGTTGCTTACGTTCAAAAGCTAGTTTTGCTTGGCGCTCTTCTTCTGCCGCCTGTTCTTTCACGGTTAAATCTTGCTTTGCCGCTTTTAATTTAGCTAACACATCGCCACCTAGTTGGTCTGCTAATGTGACTGCCTCCTGCTTTGGCAAGCTTGCTGTCATGCTATTGCTTGTCTGTTGTTGTTTTCGTTTCTTTCCCATTTCATTCACCTTCTTATTGACATCAAGGACGCTTTACTACTGTGGCTACACCTTGACCACCACCGATACATAATGTGGCTAAACCCATTTTCGCATCACGCTTTTCCATCTCATGTAAGAGTGTGACCAAAATACGAGCACCACTTGCACCGATCGGATGACCAAGAGCAATCGCGCCCCCGTTGACATTTAGTTTATCATGATTAAAGCGTAATTCACGATCAACAGCAATCGATTGTGCTGCAAATGCTTCATTTGCTTCAATTACATCTATTTCATCTAATGTTGCTGCTGCCTTTGCCAGTGCTTTTTGGACTGCTTTAACTGGACCAGTTCCCATAATTGCAGGATCTACTCCTACGCTTGCATTGGCTGAAATAATTGCCATTGGTTGAATACCAAGCTCTTGTGCCTTTTTCTTCGACATCACAACAACTGCCGCTGCCCCATCGTTAATGCCTGAAGCATTCGCCGCTGTTACGGAGCCATCTTTTTTAAATGCGGGACGTAGCTTACCTAGAGATTCCTCTGTTACACCTGCACGTGGAAATTCATCCTTGGCGAATACAATAGGCTCTCCCTTACGCTGTGGAATCTCAACAGCGACGATTTCATTTTCAAATTTGCCTGCTGCAATTGCTGCCTCTGCGCGTTGCTGAGAACGAGCTGCAAAAGCATCCTGCTCTTCTCTTGAAATTTCATACTTATCACATAAATTTTCAGCTGTAATTCCCATATGATAATCATTAAAAGCACACCATAGACCATCATGGATCATAGTATCCACCACCTTTTGATCGCCCATTCGGAAGCCTTCACGCGCATTTTTTAAAACATAAGGTGCCTGGCTCATATTTTCAAAGCCACCAGCCACGATAATATCAGCATCACCTGCTAAAATAGCTTGCGTTGCTAAATGCACAGCTTTTAAACCTGATCCACATACTTTATTAATTGTTAATGCTGATACCTCATGTGGTAAACCAGCCTTTATCGCTGCCTGACGAGCTGGATTTTGTCCAAGACCAGCCGATAACACATTCCCCATAATGACCTCATCGACTTGTTCCCCTGCTACTCCTGCACGCGCTAAAGCGTCCTTAATAACAATGCTACCTAAAGTTACAGCTGGTACGTCTTTTAATGTCCCCTGAAATGAGCCTATAGCTGTTCGTACAGCACTCACGATTACTACCTCATTTATCATGTCCATTCTCCCCTTTTCCCCGTTCAAAAATCAACACTGCTGCATATGCTACTAGCAGATATGTATATTTTAACAAATATTTTGACGATTTTCGATAATAGAAATAATCGCAGTTTTGCCAAAGTTATTGTAAAATGTTGACGTGTTTTAAACAATCTCAGTTGGGAACATTACAAATAAGAAACAGCATGTGGAGGTGTTTTATGATGAAAAAAAAGATGCTTTTATTCTCTGGTATTACAACAACGCTTGCCGCAGCAGCTACTGGTCTGTTCGGCTTCGCGCTTTCTAATAAATTAATGTATATTCAACAAAAAGATCCTGAATTTGTTCGTGAACGAGAAACGACAGCCAAACGCTTTGATGAGGCTTGGTACAATAAAAACTTGAAATGCGAATTAAATATTGATTCTCCTAATGGTTATACGATTCGAGGAATTATGCTTCAGCCGTTGCAAACCAATAACACGATCATCATATGTCACGGTGTTACCGAAAATAAAATAAATTCCGTTAAATACGCTCGGTTATTTGAAAGGCTTGGCTATAATTCGGTCATCTTTGACCATCGCCGTCATGGCGAATCTGGTGGCAAAACAACTAGCTATGGCCACTATGAAAAAAATGATCTTGATGCTGTAGTCAATACAGTGAAAGCCATGATTGGTGAAGATGCAATACTAGGTATTCATGGAGAATCAATGGGTGCAGCAACAATGTTACTTTATGCAGGTACGGTTGAAGATGGTGCTGATTTTTATATATCTGATTGTGCATTCTCCGATTTTTCCATGTTGCTCAAGCAAATTGCCAAAACTGAATTTAAATATGGCTCTATTATTCCCATCCGTTTTGCCGATTTCTTTGTCCGCCTCCGGGACGGCTACTCCTTCAAAAGTGTGACCCCCGCCGAAGCAGTGACCCATATTGAAAAACCTGTACTTTTTATCCATAGTATCCCTGATTCATTTATTCCAGCGTCCATGTCACTAGATCTTTACAATAAAAAAGTAGGTCCTAAAAAATTAAAGCTTTTTGATACTGGGGCACATGCCCAATCCTTTAATGAAAATATGGATGAATACGAAGATTTAATTCATGATTTTTTAGAAAGTTTTATTTACCAAAAAATAAATCGTGATTCCTCCTCCTCCAATGTCATTCCATTCCATTTTTAACGCAAATAAAAACCTTGCTTATATTATTCCCGCAAGGTTTTTTTCCATATTTATTCTTCAAAAACGATATGCCATTCTTCTCGTTTCGCTAAAAATTCCTTCGCTAATGCTTGTGCTCCTTCTAAGCTATGACTCGCAGCCCAGCCACATTGTACCTCATTACATGCAGGCACTGCTGTCGCCTTTGTCACGTCAGTAAATGTCTTTTCTAAAATAGTTAATAAGTCCTCATAATCTTGATGATTAATAAGGGATACATAGAAGCCTGTCTGGCAACCCATTGGACTGAAATCAACGATATGGTCAGAATAATTACGAATGATATCCGCAGATAAATGCTCTAAGGAATGCAAAGCCGGCATTTCCATATGCTCTTTATTAGGTTGCTTCAAGCGAATATCATATTTGTACACTTCATCGCCGTTTTTCCCTGCTTTAACTCCCGCTAACCGAACATACGGGGCTTTTACTTTTGTATGATCTAGATCAAAGCTTTCTACATTTGTCTTTTCGCGTTCCATATTTAACAGCTCCTTTTCTATGAATACTATTTATTATAGCTAGTTTTCCCAAAATTAGTGGGAATATTTTAAATTGCTAGTTTTTTTATGTTTTCATAGAATATTTCAAACGAATAGAGTTAAAAATTTTTTCATTCTTGTTTCTAAAAGACTGCTACACATCTTACCAACATAAGAAATTGCGTTGTAAAAAATTTTTTACAGCCTTTTGTTAAAGAATTTTTCAGGATTTACTTCCGTATAGACGGCTTGTAATATCATAGTCAGTTTCAAATTTCTAAATCGCTGAAACCAGTTGAGACGGGGGAACTAAATATTTACGGATCATTAGAAAATCCAAGGGGTGAATCCTTTTTAGGTAGGGCTACTCAAAGGTCCGAATCCGACATGACATCCATACAACATTTATGCTGGGTGCAGTCAAGCTTCTAAAGGCAAAAGAAAATGACATTAACGGTATAGTAAAAATCATGTTTCAGCCAGCAGAAGAAATTGGACTAGGCGCAAAGGACATGATTGAAGATGGATTACTCGAAAACCCAAAAGTAGATGCAGCCTTTGCTCTCCATGTGAGTCCTGATTTAGAAGTTGGAAAATTTGGCTACAAGCCAGGTGTAGCCGCTTCTTCACTTGATGGCTTCTTTTTGAAAATACAAGGTAAGGGTGGTCATAGCTCAGAGCTACAGAAATGTGTGGATCCTTAAAAGAAGTCGACCCAAAAGAAAGAGCCATACTCATTATTGGGAAAATGGGCGGCGGAACAGTTGCCAATATTATTCCCGATACAGCTGTTATCGAGGCAACATTAAGCTCCTTCAACCCCGATGTTGTCAAAGAAATAGTCAGTGAGGAAAACTTACAGATAAACGAAGAACCTTTAGCTGGTACATATTAGCCAGCGTGTACCAACGATGTTTATGTGGGCTGGATCAAACGGTTTAGGAAATCAAAACTATCCACTTCATAATCCAAATATTATTTTAGATGAGGGTGTTCTACCGTTAGGTGTAGCAGTTGTTGTACATAGTGCAATTAACTGGCTGAACGCTTCTCATCACTAAAAACAAGGGGATGTCTCAACCATTTTGAGACATCCCCTTTTATTATGAGTCCATGAAAAAAGCAACCAGTTACCTTAACCAGCTGCTCCTTAAAAATTCCAATTATTTTTGGAATTTATTCATTTGTGCCATCATTTGACGTACTTGCTTTTCAGACGGCGTACGACCCATTTGTGCCATCATCATACGAATCATTTGCTCATTAATAGGTGGGTTTTCTTTTAAATATTTCATCATAGCTTGACGAGCGAAATAGAAACCAAGTGCCGCTCCCGCTGCTAATGCGATAATTACGATAATAATCCAGCCCCATGTAGGCATATACAACCAACCTCCTCCACTACAATATACCGAGAAAAAACTCTCCACGCTCCATTATACACCAAATGATAGCATGTTACTATATATTGTAGTGAAATTTCCTAGTGCATTGTATACTTCATAGGTTTCAACCACCCACATTCATTATCTTGTTTATTGAAAGCAATGAATCGTTCACTCATCTTGGCAAGCATTTGAAATAAATCTAAATCTAGCATTCGTGAACCTTCACAATAAACACAAATCTTACGATCGACTAAATAAATAGCCATTTTGCCTTTTATCGGATGTTCTAAAAACAAAGCATTACGAGCTCTTTCTAAATGTGCATATTTGGAATCAAGTTGATGCTCCAACATTGCTGCTATTTCATCAAAACGAACGGATTCACATATATACGCAAGCTCTTTTAAGGATTTCTCATTGGCGTCTTCACAGCCTTGCATCATCTCTAACAACTTTCGCTCTCTGCCAAAAATAAACGTTAAATGCTCTTCTTTTATCTTATATATGGAATAGGTTCTCACCAGAAATCCTCCTTCGCTCAGTTTATTTTCCATAAGTATAGCTCATCCCATCTTGTTAATTTGTCAAACGGAGGAAGGTTTCATCTTCTATTTTTGTCGAAAAGCTTCTAGTTTAGGATCTAAAAATTACTTTATGGCAGATGATAATTAGCTCTTAAAATGAACTGCTATTTTTCAATGAAAACAAGCAAGATACACTCATTGTGTACGCCAAAAACCCACTTTTGTTGCAGCCTAGATAGTTCTCAGCCTCAAGACCTAGTAGAAAATCAATTTCGAGTCCGTTTTAGACAATCTTGTAAATAGGTAACATAAAGGTACAAACGAAAGGAGCTAAAACAAATGAGAAAATTTCTTTTATTAACTGGAGGGGTTATCGCAGCATGTGTTGCACTAGCCTTAATCGGACCATTGGCAGGCTTACTATTCTCCGGATTATTTGTAGCACTAGGGATGCATTTTTACATGGCGAGCAAGTCTAATTTTGGTAAAATCTTTTGGTTCGCGGTTGGTCTAATCGGTATCCTATCAGCAGTATCGAACATTCCTGCAATGATTGGTCTTGCAGCAATCGCAATTGTCTATGTCATTTATAAAAAATGGAATGGCGAAGATGTAAAAATCCCAACAATTGAAAATAAAAAAGAAGAAGATCCATTTACAAACTTCGAAAAAGAATGGTCAAATTTAACAAAATAAAAGGAGAGAATGAATATGAATTTATTTCAACGTTTTAGATATACAGTAGAGGCAGACTTACATCAGTTATTTGATAAGAAGGAACAAAAAAATCCAATTGCTATGTTAAATCAGTACATCCGTGAAGCTGAAAAACAAACGGAAGAAACAGGTAAATTATTAGAACGTCAAGGACAATTAAAAGAAAAGCTTGAGCAAGAATATCAACAAAATGCAGATTTACTTGCTAAGCGTGAATCTCAACTGACATTAGCACAAACTAGTGGCGAGCAAGATTTAATTGATTTTGCAACAGATGAAGTGACAGCTTACACTGCC
Organism: Lysinibacillus fusiformis; assembly: GCF_003049525.1. Classification (GTDB taxonomy): domain Bacteria; phylum Bacillota; class Bacilli; order Bacillales_A; family Planococcaceae; genus Lysinibacillus; species Lysinibacillus fusiformis. The sequence continues at coordinate 91,808 of NZ_PYWL01000001.1, forward strand.
CGTAATCATACGTTACAGGCGAGTATCGAAGCAAGTACACGTGAATATTTCGAGTTAGAGCGTAAATTTGAAACAATGAAACATAAAATTAAAGACATGAAAGTTCGTCAATTACAGTTAATGGGCAAAGAAAACGTCACTCGTGCCCATCATCAAATGGATGGTATGATTGCCAAAAATAATAAAACAAATTTTGAAGATTTGGAAGCTTATATTGATAAATTGGCTTATCAAATTGACAAAGATCATGAAGTTACAACATTTGAAGCAAGATTGGCACAATTAGAAAAAAAAGCTTCAGAGGAAAGCTCTCCACTGCTAATTGAAAATAAATAACATGTTATAATGGAAGCAATGCGCCAACTCTAACCGGCGCATTCTTTCACGTTTTAAAACAGAGGGTCCCATTCCCTCTTTTATACTATTAGTAGAAAGAAGGGTGACCCTCTTGCAAAATTTCACTACAAATAAGCTCACATTTTGGGTACTATGCTTCTTTTTACTCGTTTTTGTGGAGCTTACTATTTTTAATAATGGTGGCGCCTTTTGTTTATTGATTGGGGCCGTACTGCTTTATTTAAGCTTTTCTAAAAAAGTCCGCTTTTTTAAATGGACCGGCATATTCTTCATTGCGATTGCATTATTCACAATGTGGAGCCTCCGTCTATTCATTGTAATTATGCTCTTATATATGCTTTATCAATACTTACAACGAGAAAATGAACCAAAAATAGTTGGTGCTGAGCTTTTTGAAAAACTATCTACCTCGAAAAATGACTTAATTGGCACCATACCAGCACCAACTGAAGCATATAAATGGCAAGATGTGCAAATTCAACGTTTAGCAGGAGATATTACAGTTGATACGACGCAAACGATTTTGCCTGCTGGCACAAGTCTAATTACAATTCGTCAAGGTATCGGTAAAGTTCAAATCTATATCCCCTATGAAATACCTTTTCGTATACACTATACAACCCTATTTGGTGAGCTTACTTGCTTACATGTGGGTCCACAACGTATTTTAAATGAAAGTGTTAGCTTTTCTGATGGAAATCCTGAGGATGCAAAACGCATTTTAATTATTCATGTTGCAACATGGCTTGGAGATTTGGAGGTGCTGCGTAAATGATTGCCTTTATCTCAAGATTATTTACCTTATTATTCATTTTAATGAGCGCTACATTCGGATTGCTTGTTGCAGTATGGGGAAATCCTGATGAGAAAACTTGGGAACCTTTATGGCGACAAAATTATGATAATTTTCCTCTTGGGGGAATTATTGTAGTCAGCTTATTTGCTCTTAGCTTCCTCTTTGCCAGTTGGATTAGTATGACTGCTCGTGCCCGAGAGGCTCAAGCAACGAAAATTGTAAAGCAGTTAATCGAACCTGATTTTGTGCTTTCTAAAAAGCAAGCCCTTCCGAAACCATTAAAAAAAGCACTTGTGCAAACAAGTGAATTAATAGATACACAGCGTAAAAGTCTACAGCGCTTATCCAATGAACGTGCAGAAGCTCATGACAAAATTATACAGGAACGCATCATAGCTGAACGTCAACGTCTGGCTAGAGAATTACATGATTCTGTGTCGCAGCAATTATTTGCGGCCTCCATGTTGCTTTCTGCATTAACGGAAAATGACGAAAATGCGACTAGCTTAAAGCAAGTGGAAAAAATAGTTCAGCAAGCACAGCTCGAAATGCGTGCATTATTATTACACTTACGACCTGTTGCACTTCGCAATAAAACACTTGCGCAAGGCTTAGAGGAATTAATTATTGAGCTTCAGCAAAAGGTTTACTTCCATATTGAATATGAGCTAGAAGAAATGGCATTAACGAAAGCAGAAGAAGATCACCTATTCCGCATTGCCCAGGAAGCCCTCTCTAATACACTTCGACATGCCAAAGCCAGTGAGGTTGAATTGTTGCTTGTTGCACGAGATGACTTAGCCATTTTACGCATTCAAGATAATGGTTTAGGCTTTGATGTAGAGGCAGATAAATCCACTTCTTACGGCTTGCAAAATATTGCGGAACGAGCTGTTGAAATTGGCTGCACATATAAAATTGTGTCAGTCCCTGAAGAAGGAACGATTGTCGAAGTTAAAATTCCACTACATAAAGAGGAGGTCAATGACAATGATACAAGTGCTCATAGTGGATGATCATGAAATGGTGCGTATCGGCGTTTCGGCGTACTTATCCGCACAGCCAGATATTACAGTTGTGGGAGAGGCTGAAAACGGGCAAGAAGCAGTTGAGCGTGCCCTTGCCCTAAAGCCTGATATTATTTTAATGGATAATGTTATGCCCATTATGACTGGTGCTGAGGCAACAGCAGAAATTTTAGCCGCCTGGCCAGAGGCAAAAATCATGATGGTGACTAGCTTTTTAGATGATGACAAAGTCTACCCTGCTTTAGAGGCAGGAGCAGTGAGTTATATATTAAAAACATCTAATGCAAAACAAATTGCGGAAGCCATTCGTAAAACAATGGGTGGCGAAACGGTATTAGAACCAGAAGTTACATCTAAAATGATGCACCGTATGCGCCACGGCAATAATACACCCCTTTACGACCATCTTACTGACCGTGAAATGGAAGTTTTATTGCTAATGGCACAAGGCAAAGCCAATCAGGAAATTGCTGACGAGCTATATATTGCTTTAAAAACTGTCAAAACACATGTAAGCAATATTCTAGCAAAGCTTGAGGTTCAAGATCGCACACAAGCCGTTGTCTATGCCTTTCAGAATGGGCTTGCGAAATAATTTCTACATAAAAAACTGCATAACCATATGCAGTTTTTTTAATTAGACATATTTTAGAAGACCCTTGCCACCGGATGTATTCCTTTAGTGATACGACAGCCAATAGTAAAAAAAATACCGCAACACCCTGCGAATTCATACGTACGCTGAGTGTTGTGGTATTTTATTAAAAATCTTATAGTGCTTTTACTTTTGCAACTACATTCTCTACAGTGAATCCGTATTTTTCCATTACAATTTCCCCTGGAGCTGATGCGCCAAATTTATCGATTGCAAGCACATCACCTTCAAAGCCGGTATATTTATGCCAGCCGAATGATGCACCCATTTCAATCGCAAGACGTTTAGTGACAGCTTTTGGTAAAACAGATTCTTTGTAAGCAGCATCTTGTTTTTCAAAGCGGTCCATAGATGGCATTGAAACGACAGCTACATCCATGCCTTCAGCTTTTAATGCTTTTTGTGCCTCAACAGCAAGTGAAACCTCTGAGCCTGTTGCAATTAAAATCGCATCCGCTACTTCTTTAGTAGCAGGAGATACTGTGTAAGCACCCTTCGTCACACCTTCACGTACTGTTTCAATAGAAGCGTTAAGTACAGGTAAGTTTTGACGAGACAATACTAATACTGTTGGCGTATTTTCTGATGCAACGGCAAGCTCCCATGCAACAGCTGATTCATTGGCATCCGCAGGACGAACAACAGATAAATTAGGCATTGCACGTAATGATGCAAGGTGTTCGATTGGTTCATGTGTTGGACCATCTTCTCCTACAGCAATCGAGTCATGTGTAAATACATACGTTACAGGAAGACCCATTAATGCTGAAAGGCGAACTGCCGGACGAACATAATCTGAGAACACGAAGAATGTACCACCAAATACATTTAAACCACCGTGAAGTGCCATACCGTTTAAAGCAGCGCCCATTGCAAATTCACGAACACCAAACCAGATGTTGCGACCAGCATAATCGTCTGCAGAAAAATCGCCTGCACCCTTCATCGTTGTTTTATTAGAGCCTGCAAGGTCAGCAGAGCCACCAAAGAATGATGGTGTTTTCTTAGCGATAGCATTAATCGCATCACCAGAAGAAGAACGTGTTGCTACAGATTTACCAGCTTCATACACTGGTAATTCAGAAGCGAAGTCTGCTGGTAATTCACCATTCATAGCATGTTCAAATTGAGCTGCTAACTCTGGGAATTCTTGTTTATAAGCAGTAAATTTCGCATTCCAAGCTTCTTCAGACTGTGCTCCTTGCACTTCAGCTGCAGCATTAAACGTATCATATACTTCAGCAGGGATTTGGAAAGGCTCGTGTGCCCACTCATAAGCAGCTTTTGTTAATACCACTTCATCTGTACCAAGTGGAGCACCATGAGAATCTGCTTTACCCGATTTATTTGGAGAACCGAAACCAATCACTGTTTTCACTTCAATCAATGTTGGTTTGCCAGTTGATTTTTTAGCTTCTTCAATAGTTGCATTAATCGCATCAACATCTGTGCCATCTGCAACTTTTAAATAATTCCAACCATAAGATTCAAAACGTTTTTGTACGTTTTCTGAGAATGACTTTTCTAAGTCACCATCTAAAGAAATATCATTAGAATCGTAAAGCACGATTAATTTTTCAAGTTTTAAGTGACCAGCTAATGAAATAGCCTCTGCTGCAACGCCTTCCATTAAGTCACCATCACCACATAATGCAAATGTATAGTGGTCAACGATGTCATGACCTGGTTTATTGTAAGTAGCTGCTAAATGACGCTCAGCCATTGCCATACCTACAGTCATGGCAATACCTTGTCCTAGAGGACCAGTTGTCGCTTCCACACCTACTGTATGACCATATTCAGGATGTCCTGGTGTTAATGAATCCCATTGGCGGAAGTTTTGAATTTCCTCCATTGGTAAACCATAGCCGCCTAGATGAAGTAGGCTGTATAGAAGCATGGAACCATGACCAGCTGATAATACAAAACGATCGCGATTATACCATTTTGGGTTCACTGGATTATGGCGTAATTGTTTTGTCCAAAGCGTATAAGCCATTGGCGCTGCCCCCATTGGTAAACCTGGGTGACCAGAATTTGCTTTTTCAATAGCATCGATTGACAAAGTTCGGATAGCATTAATTGCTAATAAATCCGCATGTTGAGTCATTATATTGTGACATCCTTTCTCGTCCTATAATTGTTCTTCTACAGTTTAGTCAACATTGCTTTAGAAAACAATGCTTTTGTAATACTATTTGTATTTTCATACATACTTTATTGAATTGTGTCACATTAATTTAGAAATTTATTTTTTTTCGCTTGTCTTACCTTCTCAGGCGTGACATCATTTCCTTCTGCATCAACCACTTTTACGTTTTCAATCGTATCACGCATTGTTGCTCTAAATGTATCTAAGTATTCCTTACGAAGCGCTGTTCGCTCCTTTGCCTCTTCATCCGTTAGTTGACCGCTTTTCGCTTTAGCAGAAAGTTCATTTATACGGTTAATTTTTTCTTTTGATAACATCGTTACACACCTTTCAGTACCTACCTTATTGAACTCAGTATGCAAAGTATAGCACGGTTTCCCATTAAATGCAGTTATACCAACCCCTATTCAAGCTGTTGAAATAAAAAATACATGACTTCCAGATGTTTGAAGTGTATAAATATTATATGGAAGGAAAAATTTAACTATCTATTGGAGGATATACATGTGAACGTGACAACTAAGCGATTACTCATTCGAACATTTCAAGAGCAGGACTGGGAAGCTGTTTATAGCTATACTTCAGATGAAAAAGTGATGCACTATATGCCTGAAGGTGTTTTCAATGAAGAACAGGCAAAGAAATTTATTGCAGAAAATAGTAACGACAAAGCAAAACATTTTGCTATTGTTTCAAATAATTGCGAGCAAGTGATTGGTCATATCGTTTTCCATCCTTGTTTCGGCGATCATACTTATGAAATCGGTTGGGTACTAAATCCAGCTTATCAAAATCAAGGCTTTGCTTCTGAAGCTGCTCGTGCTGTATTAGACTATGGATTTAATGAAAAGAAACTTCATAGAATTATTGCAACGTGTCAGCCCGAAAATATCGCTTCCTATAAAGTTATGGAAAAGATCGGAATGAGGCGTGAAGGATATTTTAAAAAGTGTATACCATATGGGAATGAATGGTGGGACGAATACTATTACGCAGTTTTACGTGAAGATTGGAGTATTTTATTAGAAGATTAGAAGAACGTTAAACGCTTGTGAAAATGCGCGCCTATAAACGTTGTTGGGCACTGCATCTATGATCCGACCATACAATTTAGCTTGATGAACTTCTGAAGAAGTCCTATTGAGGAGGTATGTTTCGATGGCAAAATTTCATCCTGATTACATGATTACTATGAAAGATTTTGTAAAAGAACACTCAGACCTATTACGAAAACAAACGCAAGACGTTGCCATACCAGTTCCCTTAGAGGACCGACATATATTATTTTCTATGCTTCAATATTTAAAAACAGCCAAGACCCGATTTTAATAAAAAAGTATAAACTCCGTCCTGGTAGTGGCCTCTCTGCCAATCAAATTGGCGTAGATAAGAGAATGTTTGCTGTATTTTTTGAGAATCACGACCAAAAACATGAAATGATGTTCATTAACCCAAAAGTAATGAGCCATTCTTTCAATATGATCTATTTGCCTGAGGGTGAAGGGTGTCTGTCTGTTAATCGACCTGTTCACGGTTTTGTACCAAGATATGAACGAATTAAAGTAAAAGCCTATAATATTGATGGACAGGAATTTATTATGTCTTTAAAAGGCTATGAATCTATCGTTGTACAACATGAAATCGATCATTTAAACGGCATTATGTTTTATGATCGAATTAATAAAGATAACCCTTTTCAGCTACCTAAAAATGTTATTATTGAAAGCTTATATTAAAAAAAATTAGCGGGCTATATTATTTGCCTGCTAATCTTTCTTGATGCTCTTGGAATCGGCGATGTACGGTTGCCTTACTTACCTCAAAGCCTAGTCCTCTAAGCGTAATGGAAATTTCCTCAAAGGTAAAACCACGATTCCGTAGCTTCACAATTTCATCAACAGGGAGCTCTTTACGTTCCTGACCATGTGGATTGCCACGATTGGATAGGTTATTTTCAGGGCGATAGCCATTTTCAACAGCACGTCGCATACCTCTGCGGATTTTTGCATTATGTATTCTACGTTGATATTCCTCTACAATTGCTAAAATCTCTAGTAGCATCGTATCCATTTCGTTTAATTGGACTGGTCCTGCATCACGCATCGAATAAACATCTGTTGCTGATTTTTGTAATAAATGCAATACTGCCATTCTTGCATTTCCACGACCTAAACGAGTTTCATCTTGTACAAAAAGAGCTTTTATTTCCTTCTCTTTTATAAAATCAAGCATTTCAAGTAAGCCTTCGCGTTCAACATCATAACCGCTATGCTTATCTTTAAAAACACCCTTTACTTCATAGCCTTGTTCTTTAGCATAGTGCACTAATTCTTCTTGTTGGCGCTCTAATGAGGAGCTTTGCGTTTCTTTTTCAGTACTTACTCGGCAATAGACAACAGCCGTCATTTGATTATTTTTCATTGTTCGTTTCTCGCAATTTCAATAGTTTTGATGGGACTGGCTTGATCACTCAAAACTGGAATGACTAGAGATTTACCTGCCACGATTTTAATGTCTGCTAACTCATTTTCTGATTTGACAAGCTTAATCCAATCTTCTTTACTCATTTTACCACGGTATTGTTCTGCTAACGACCACAAGCTATCCCCATGTTCGATTTGAATTTCAGCGTAATTAACATCCCCCGGATCAGTGATGTAAAGGTAACTTGCGAAGAGTAAACAAGCACCTAATAATATAGTGATATGTGTATTTTTCTTTAGCCATGTCATCATTAAAACCTCATTTCTAGAATGTTTGTTCGGAATGTATGTTCTCATAATAAAGCGAACAAACGTTTTTGTCAAACACTTTTCGAACCTATGTTTGCATACGTGTTCGCATTCTGTTATACTATCAAATAAGAAGATTGATATTAGAAAAAAGAGGTGAGCAATCATGAAAAAAGTATCGAAAAGACAAGAGGACATTTTAGCGTTCATTAAAGACGAGGTACGAGCTAAAGGGTATCCGCCATCAGTCCGTGAAATCGGGGAAGCTGTTGGACTTGCTTCAAGTTCAACTGTTCATGGTCATTTGGCTCGATTAGAACAAAAGGGTTTTATTCGTCGAGATCCAACTAAGCCACGTGCTATTGAAATTCTTGAGCCTGAGGAATCCATCCAAAAGCAACATGTCATCCATGTACCACTTGTAGGGAAGGTTACAGCAGGTTCTCCTATTACAGCTATCGAAAATATTGAAGAGTATTTCCCACTGCCAGATACATATGGCACGAGTGAGGATCAGTTATTCATGTTAGAAATTATGGGTGAATCGATGATTGAAGCAGGAATTTTAGATGGTGACTTAGTGATCGTAAAGCAAAAGTCAACGGCCATTAACGGAGACATTGTTGTAGCCATGACAGCTGAGGATGAAGCTACTGTAAAACGCTTCTTTAAGGAAAAAAACCATTTCCGTTTACAGCCTGAAAATTCATCAATGGAACCGATTATCGTCGATCAAGTATCAATTTTGGGACAAGTTGTTGGTCTTTACCGCCGTGTACATTAATTAAATGAGGGTTTGAGGATTGTGTTCCTTCACTGAGCATATATCCTCTTTTTTACGCAAAAAAAAGAATCCATTAACTATTGGATTCTTTTTACAATGACCTCTCTATGCTTCTTTTTTAAATTTCAAGCTCGCTTCAACAAATGCTGCAAATAACTTTTGTGCATGCTGATCTCCCGCTACAGCTAATTCCTCTGGGTGCCATTGGACAGCCAAACAGAATGGTAATTCTTCATGCACCACTGCTTCAATAATGCCATCACTTGATTTCGCTGCAACTTTTAAATTCTCCGCTAGTACATTCACTGACTGATGATGAAAAGAATTGACGGCAATTTTCTCTTGTTCCAGAATAGTCGCTAATAAATTCTCCGCAATAATTTGTACATAATGCGTTGCTACTGACCTACCAGCTTGTTGCATATGTTTGATTAGCTTCGTACTATAATGGTCACTATCAATGTCCTGATATAACGTCCCACCTAATGCAACATTTAATATTTGGATACCCCGACAAATGCCAAAAATAGGCATTTTCCGTACAAATGCAGCCTCAATTAATGCTAATTCCACGGCATCTCTAGCTGGATGAATTTTACCTAGCTTTGGTGAAGGCTCCGCTCCAAATAGAAAAGGATGTACATCATAGCCTCCCGATAGCATTAAGCCATCCGTAAGGGCTAAAATTTGAGCAGCATCTTCCTCCACACCTAACGGAATAATAAGGGGGATACCACCCGCCTTAATAATACTTTTGCTGTAAGCAGCATTTAAATGAGCTGATAAATCATCTTCTACAAAAGCTGTAATTCCAATAATCGGCTTCACTTGATTCCCCTCCACAACATTGAAGATTAAACACTTACCAATAACCTAAATACCAATTGATGAACGAATCTCCGTAGAAATAAACAATAGTAGCGGCTAATGCAATAGATGGACCAAAGGGAATATGTGTTTGTCTTCCTTGTTTATGCTTTAATAAGACAACTATTCCGATTATCATACCTATGATAGCGGCAATAAATAAAGTCAACAACGTATGAATAGTACCGAGAACGAGACCAATTAAAAAGAAGAATTTAATATCGCCCCCTCCCATTCCACCTTTCGATAAGACCGCAATACTGTATAATATGCCAAAACCAACGAGTGCACCCACTAGGCTGTCCCACCAAGGTGTTAAGGGTGACAGTACACGTCCTATGACCAAAAAAGGCAAAAAGAATAAAAGAATCTTATCTGGAATTAACAGATAGATAAAATCTGAAACAACTATAATGACTAACAATGAGATGAACGATAAAGCTACTATAAATTCTAAACTCCAGTTTAGCTCCAAATAAGCAAAGGCGAATAAACCCCCAGTTAACAATTCTATCACTGGATATAGCCAAGAAATTTTAAAGCCACAGCCTCTACATGTTCCTCTTAAAAACAGATAAGACAATACTGGCACTAAATCAAGAGCCGTCAATTGTCTCTGACAGCTCGTACAATGGGAGGAAGGATATACAAGAGACTCCTTCCGCGGCACACGTAAGCCAACTACATTATAAAAAGAGCCAAAGACTAGACCAACTAAAAAAATGATAATTGTATAAGCCATTTCCAAATTTATGTCCTCCTAAACCAATAGGCGCCCATACAATAAGTATGATGCGCCTATTCATATAATTATTGTAGTCTTGCTCAGCAATCCACGTATCGAATGTTATTCAAAACAATGGACATTGAAAATGAGTGATGTATTTGAAGAATATTTCATAAAAGGTTTGAAGTCATACGGTACGAAGAAAGAGGGAGTAGAGTAAGAGTAGTATCAGTTTAGCACAATATAAAAGAGATTCCAAAAATCATTGGAATCTCTTCAATTTATTTCCTCAGCAACCTACCTGACAACAGCATGCCAATGCCACCAATTGTTATAAATAGAACAGCTCTAATTAATAAATCAAGGGCTGATAAGTCAAAGAAAATAAGCTTGATAAACGCAATGACTAAAATAACAAAACCTGTAGTACGAAGCGTTTTTAAATGTTGTGTGGAACTAAGCCATAGCGAAATGCTCGCTGTGAGGAATAATGTAATCGTTGTAAGAGCTATACTTAGCTTCCAATCAAGTAGATGACTATACGTAAATTGATGAACAAGCCCCCATATTGAGATCATTGTGAGTACGACACCTGAGCTAACAATAGTGTCTACATATTTCCCCATTCGCTCTTCATACAGCCGATAAATACGGCCCTTTACTAGAACGTCTACAATAATCGCCATAATTACTGCTATATAAACTAATCTGGTCATCATATTTAAGCTATCCATCATAGAAGGCTTTGTGCTGATCATCAAAGATAATACTATAAAGAATGCTCCAAGGACAGGTGTTAAAGCACGCCCTTTGAATTTCTCTGACACGAGCAGAGATCCTGCAAACAAAGCAGCTAGTGCAATACACATCAAATACTGAATACCATTTGTTGCCGCGAAATAGGCTGAATCTAGTTTGCTCATATATGCTAAGAAGTAGCCTGTGGCTATTACTGCTAAAATATCTATGGCATATAAATCCTTCATGACTTTCTCAAAAGGTGATAACGTTTCTTTTGGGCGTCTAGCATACAAGTAAATGACTACTAGATAAATAATTGGCATGAACAGACTTAAATGCTCAAAGCTAATAAATGGTGTCGGTTCATGGAAAATGAAGTTTAGCAATAATGTAATCACAAGGAAAAATGATGTGACTACCTTCATCATACTGGCACGTAATCGTAAGCTCATCATTACACCTGCAAAAGCGATCAATGGATATAGTAAATCATCCACTTTATCAGGGATATTCATAATAAGTAGCGTATTACATACGGCAATAAACGCGAGTGTTATAGCACTATCAAATACTTCCTGCCATTTTTGACGATGACTATAAAACGCTAATGCTATTAATAAACCAATGAAAATAAGTAGCACCGCTTCTCCATATTCGAGTGAACGTATGATCAGGTTCATCAGCAATAAACTAAATGACCCTAACGAAAATTGGAGGCCAATATGAAGAGGTTTCCATTTAGATTGTGCATTATATAATCGACACCAGCTTACATAAAAGATTGCTAGTATAGCAAGTAAACCAAAAGCAAAGACAACTTGCTTGTCATGATTCATAAATGCTACAACACCTATTGCTAGCACTGAGAAAAAGGTTGAAATATAAAGAGCAAGCTTTTGCTTGTGCTGTTGGACAACCAATTGCAGCATGGCAAATAAAACGATAACAAATAGTAAAATAATGACGGCACTAAAGTCCATATATTCTAATAAATAAGGTAGTAATAACGAGGTAAAAGCAACAAAAATAGTTAATGCCTCATTTTTCTTTAAGTAACTTATGGCAATACCATAGCCAATATAAAGAACCGTAATACCAAGCGCTGGTGTAAGATGGATGATTTCATACAAAATGGCACTAGCTGCAGTCGTTAATATCCCAACAATGAATGCTCCACCATATAATGAGACCGTAATAGCAGGTGAGCCTACTTTTCTACGTTCCAGAATATAAGCGATAATCGCCAATCCTACCGATAATGAATAGGCAAGGATGATTTTCACGCCATTCGATAAATAACCATAGTCACTAACAAGTTTGAGACCCCAAAGTACCCCCATAACTAAAATAACCATGAATACTTTTGGAAGTGCCCACATAACACGTTCCTCCATCGATGGCTGTGGTTGCACCTCTTTTTGTGCTGTTTTGACTGGGGTAGACTTCGGCTCCACTGTCGGTTTCGGTGTTGGTGTTGGTGTTGGTGTTGGTGTTGGTGTTGGTTGTATTGGAACCGATTGCTCGATCATGGACTGTCTTGCATCAAGAGTATTTATTTTTTCATTGCTTTGAATTCGCCTTAATTCACTTAACTCCTGACGTAAATCTGCCATTTCCTCCTCAAGTTTAGCCACTCTTCGTTCCATTTCAAGGGACATTCAATCATCCTCCCCACTTTATCAATTTTCTAACATTATAACATATTTATCCTTATTGTAAAATTACACTTTTTTGAATAATTTATCGTGGTCTCCTATACATTAATGCCTTTTCACTATCACTTGTACCTTTTGTCGTTGGGTCCACTATGACACCCATTAATACAAGAATAGATAGAACTGTATTTAAAATAGATGCAATTTGCTCACTCATTGCAGCTGTCAAATCAAAGCCGAAAATCGCCCCTACTTGTTGTGCGAGTAAGAGTAACAATGAAAATAGCCCTAGTAAAAATGGTATATGTTGAAGACGAACCTTCCAGTTAATTCTCATAAAAGCTCACCTCCCCCCCTCTTGACCCAGTATATGCAGGGAGGTTATGTGACACATATGCAAAAATGGAGCTTTTGACAAGTTTACTAGGTGTTTTTAATAATAATTTGCGAACTAAACTATTTTCGAGTGACGAGACAGACCAGTTGTAACCAGAATGCCAAATTCATATAGTTAGTTAGGTTGCATCCTGGAGGAGATGCTCGCCAATTTACTGAAATCGAGGGTGATTGAGATAGTGTACGAGTGGAACGCATTGAGAACTATTGCTTGTTTAAGTATTGTGCTATTGCACGCAACGACAAATATTGAAATTATTAATGGCTTTATTGATCAACCATTCTATCAATTTTTTAGACTATTACTATGTGCCGCTACACCCATTTTCATTTTATTATCTATACTAATATTAGCTAATCGCTATCAACATCAGCTACCTTCCCATTTTTTATGGCATCGATTTCAGTTTATTGTCATGCCGTTTGTAGCTGCTGGTATTTTATATGCGGCTAATGCAGCCTTTCATTATCACGAAAATTTTTGGAATGCCTTGTATCGTCACATTATTTTAGGGGATTTTTCTGGCTGGTTTGTCATGACCATTTTTCAGCTCTATATTCTCTTTTTTATTGTGAAAAAATATCAGCTATCCAGTATATGGTTTGCTCCTATTATGTTCTTACTGGGGATTTTTTATATGACACTAGCAAAATTAAATCTAGATACCTTCGTAGAAAATGATCATTTTATGCGACTGCTCTTCATAGGCTGGCTTCCTTATTTTGTATTTGCCTATTTCATTGGTCGTCATTATGAAAAATTCACGTATTATATCGTTAAATATAAGTTCTTTACCGTTTTATCGGTCATACTTGCAACAGTCATGATCTATATAAATTATTATTTAGGCGACCAGCAAATTACATCACGAAGAATCGATATGATGCTATTCGTGTTAGCGATGACGATTTTTATTTTAGCGTTTGCTCAAATTTTGCCTAAGCTCCCCTTCATCCATATCATCAGTCGTTATTCCTTTGGTATCTTTTTAATTCACTGGCTTATTCAAGAATATCTAGCACCCTATAGTGCCTTACTCCCTACTACTTCTCTACAAGTTACTTCACTTTTTCTAGCTACTTTACTCGTCTGTATGCTGCTCATAAAAATTATTTCCTTTCTCCCCTTTAGTGCTTACTTGATCGGCAAATCTCACCAAAAAAAGCCAATCCGTGATTAAGGTAAAAATTTGCTACAATGGATAATAGTTCATTAATTATGGCGAGTACATTTATTACGTGTTGAGAATTTTAACATCATTTTAGAATGTATTTCCCTATACTTTTCGGAAGTACTTTCTTTTAAGTGTCTTCTTATTAATTACTGCTAGCATGATTAGGAGGAAATGAACAGAATGAAACAAAAAGTGATTGCCAAAATAATTGGCTTAGAGTTTCTTATCATACTTTTCTATGTTGGTAACGGAGCTTTTGTTTCTATTAAACAACCATCTGGCCCTTTGTTACAGTTTGTTATGTTAGTTCCGCTAGCATTGGGACTCTTCTTTTATATTGCTCTGAAAAAAAACTGGCAAATGTATTTCTTTCATCCCATTCAAAAGAATCATTTATTAATGATTTTACCGCTACTTTTCGTTTTAGGAATCATCTTTGTAAGTACAAAAGGATTAAATCTCACATCATTTAGCGATCTTATTTTTATGTTTTTAATGCAAGTGCTTATTGTGGCATTTATAGAAGAGACCGTATTTAGGGGCCTTATGCTGCGAATACTTCTTGCCAAAGGTGCATTTACAGCGGTATTCATTTCTAGTTTATTGTTTGGCATTACACATGCTTTACAATTACTTGGTGGGCAATCGCTTGAAGATACTATTATGCAAATCATCTATGCCCTTTTAGTGGGCCTTGTTCTTTCTTTACTTATTTTAGATGGGCAATCGATTATTATTACGATTCTTTTCCATGGATTCAATAATTTCTTTAACTTTATGGGAAATGTAGAGAGCCCTACGCTTAGTGGTTATCTTATTATTTTAGTGTTATTTGTCTATATACTTGTTTTATGGAAGCGAGTAAAGAAATCCTATGCTATTAATTTCATGAAAAATGCCAAGTCCACCTAGGGCTTGGCATTTTGATTAGAATAAAAGGTGTCCCACTAATGCAGCAATTGGAAGTGAGATAAGTGTACGTAATATAAATATCACCACTAAATCGAAAAATTTCAATGGAATTTTCGTACCTAAAATAAGTCCACCCACCTCAGACATATAAATTAACTGTGTGACAGAAACAACTGCTATGACAAATCTAGTGGTATCAGATTCAATACCCGCACCTAAAATAGAAGGGAGGAACATATCAGCAAAGCCCACCACCATTGTTTGTGCAGCTTCTGCCGCTTCTGGTAAGCCAAGTACCGTTAAAATAGGCTCGAAGGGTTTGCCTAAAATCACAAAGATACTTGTAAATTCAGCCAGCATCAGAGCAACCGTACCAAAAGCCATTACAATAGGCGCAACACCTATCCATAAATCAATGACATTTCTAGATCCATCTTTTATAAATTTGCGTGGATCACGATTGGCATGGGCAACAGCTAGTGCATTTTCTAAACCATGTGAGACTAAATTATAGCCCTCTGGTAATTCCTCACGTGAATAGTCTACAGGCGTACCATCTATATAGGTATCTTCCTTTTGTGCAAGTGGATAGATACGAGGCATAATAATCGCTAATACAATTCCACAAAAGACAACTGTTAAATAGTAAGGAATAAAATAGCGTGCCAAATGAACCGTATCCAATACTACGATACAAAATGTAATAGATACTACAGAGAAGCTTGTTGCAATAATGGCTGCTTCTTTTTTGGTGTAGTTCCCCATTTCATATTGTTTACTTGTCATTAACACACCAATCGTTCCATCACCGACCCATGATGTAAGGGCATCAATGGAAGATCGTCCTGGACTTTTAAATAGGGGGCGCATAATTCTCACCATCATTGTACCGAAAAATTCAAGAAGTCCGAAATTAGTCAAAAACGGCAGAAGGAATCCTGCAAACAAGAAGATGGTAAATAAAAATGTTACAAGTCCACCATTAGGGTCCATCAGTAATCCACCAGTATTTTCGTTATTGATGGCAAAAGGACCAAAGTTAAAGACAACCATCGAAGCAAAAACTAAGCCGATACAGCGGGTAATCGTCCAAAACCAATTAACATAAAACAATGTATCTAAAATACTTGGCTCTTTCACGTTTTTACGTGGTATAAATTTAGCCATAAGTGCGCCAATTGCTGAAATGGCAAACATAATAATTGTAAAATAACTAATGATAGGAGCAACAATAGTTGCTAAAACATTTGCTAAAATCGCAATCGGTACCTTCCAGCCTTCTTCTGTTAAGACAGGTGTCATAAATAAAAAAATACCAATTAAAGAAGGGATAATAAAATAAACATATGTAGAAACAGCATACTTTTTCATTTTTTGATTAAAACCTCATTTCTATTAAGCATGAAATTGCAATTTGATCTATTTCCCAATCTACTATTCTACGAGCTCGACATGTTGTGTCCATTCAAATTCTCCCCTCATACCTTGTTAAAATACTATTACAAAAACAATTGAGTTTTGAGCTTTAAACAGAAAAACACTTACATCATTCATGTTTTTATAACATTACTTTGTTATAAAACTAGTTAAAAGCCACAAGTAAATTGGTTAAAACTTACAGCTAATTGAATTTTTATACAGACAAACTACTGACACTTCAATCTAGTATAACAATATTTCAACATAACAAACAGAAATTTTTTAGGAAAAAAAAGTGAATAAACACGACATTTATTCACTTTGAGGAATGATATACTTTATGAGGTTAAACGAGCCTTTTGATTTTAGGACAGGAGATACAATAGTCATTTGTTTCGTCAGATGTATGATAATAAAAACAACATGTTTTTCTTAAGCGTATAGGGTGCTTGGATTCCTTTATCTTCACTTTCGGTCCACAATATTTCGTCAAAGGATTCTTCTTCTCGCCAAAGAGAGCACCTGGTGCCTGATTTACAATGTAGTCATAGTCCTCTTGTAGGCGATTGATTTCTTGCTCATTGGCCCCTTCTCTTATTTTCGTTTCGTATAGCCAATTGACATAAATAGCGGTATTTTCCCATAAAATTGTTTTTGGAATTTTACTTATTTTCGTTAATGACTGCCACACTTTTGCTAGATTATCCGCAAAAATCCCTTTAAGCACCTCGTCACGCCATGCGTTACGATCTGTTGTAGGTTCTGACACCGTATGATCAATAAACCGAACGTTAGGCAGCCATGGTTTCGCATGACCTTCTGCTTCTACCCAAATATTTTCGATAGCAACTTGTAGCCCTTTATCATATCTCGACATGGCATAGAATGCTGAAGCCATCGTCAAAACACTATAGCGCTTTCCAAATAACGATGCCGTCACTAATAAAGAAGGCGATTGAAAAAAAGGAGCGATTGTTTGTAAATAGACTAGAGCCTGTTCAGCGTCCAATAGATTTTTGGCACTTATGGAGTAAGTAGCGTCTATTGCTGGCTCAAACGTCAATCGATAATCCCTTAATAATATTGGTATTTCTTCAGCTGACAGTTTGTTGCTCAAGTGGCCGCAACCTCCTCAAATGCTTCCATCTGAACTGTTCGTCCCTTACCATGCGGAACACATAACGGCGTTCCAAATAGAGGGTCTCTCATTATGGTACAGTCCATCCGAAAGACAGCTTGTACCATCTCAGGTGTCACCACTTCCTCTGGCTTACCTTGTGCGTACACCTGTTTATTTTGCACAGCTACAATATGATGAGCATAACGACAAGCTAAGTTTAAATCGTGCAATACCATAACAACTGTACGGCCTTCATTTTCATTTAAATCAAATAGTAAATCTAAAATTTCTACTTGATGAGCCATATCTAAATAAGTTGTAGGTTCATCAAGTAAAATAAGATCTGTTTTTTGAGCTAATGTCATAGCAATCCACACACGCTGGCGCTGCCCCCCGGATAATGCATCTACTGGGCGATCTGCAAATTCGGTCATCTGTGTCACCTCAAGAGCATTGTTCACAATATTTTCATCCTCTGTAGACCATTGCTTTAACCAGCTTTGATGAGGATAACGACCTTGTTTAATCAATTGTTGAACAGTTAATCCTTCTGGCGCAACAGGTCCCTGTGGGAGAATGGCTAAACGTTTTGCCACCTCTTTAGTTGAAATCGCATCTAGTGGATGATCTTCTAAAAAAATTTCACCCGACTTTGGTTTTTGCAGTCGGGCAAACGTTCTTAGGAGCGTAGATTTTCCACAACCATTGGCACCTACTAGTACCGTAATTTTCCCTTTTGGTATTTGAAGATTCAAATCTTCCAAAATAAGATTTTCACCATAGCTAACATCTAGATTTTGTACTTCTAAGACGTTTTTCAAAATCCCTTCACCTTCTTCTCTCACGCTTTTAACTCATTTATCATTAGGCATTATTGATTGCGCGTTCTAAATAGTAAATAAATAAAGAATGGTGCTCCAATAGCAGCCGTAAAGACGCCTGTTGGTAAATCCTTTGGTAAAAAGGCTGTTCGTGCAACAATGTCAGCTACAATGACAATAATGCCACCAATTATAGCAGTAACGGGTATTAATCCTGCAAAAGAACGCCCTACAAGCAGTCTACTCATATGAGGGGCTACTAATCCAACAAAGGCAATTCCACCTGCAAAAGCAACCGCAGAACCAGCTAGCATGACACTAATGAGTAAAAAAAGCAAACGGTACACTTGAACCTTTACGCCCAGCCCTGTCGCAATGTCATCTCCTAATTCCTTCACATTGACTGTTCTCGCTAATACAAATGTTAAAGGTAATAAAAGAGCCACCCACGGTAAAAGCAAATAGACATCTGTCATATTCGCCCCATACAAGCTTCCAGTCAGCCATAGATAGGCCTTCGTAGTAGCAGCTACCTCGCTGATGACCAGTAACATGGTTACAACTGCCTTTGCTAATGCGGAAATCCCAATTCCAATAAGCACCATGCGAATAGGTGTGACACCTTTTCTCCATGATAGCAAGTAAATGATAAAGGAGATAATGGCCGCACCTGAAATGGCCGCTAATGGTAAAAATTGAATACCGACTGATCCCATAAAGTACACGATAAAAATAATTGCACCCATAGACGCTCCACTCGTTACACCAATAATATCTGGAGCAGCTAACGGATTGCGTATGATTCCTTGTAAAATTAAACCAGCAACTCCTAGCGCAGCACCAACTAATAAGGCCATCAATATACGTGGGAGCCTTAATGTATGTAAGACAAAATCATACTCTCCGTTCCCGTAGCCTAATAACTCCTTCACTACTATGAAAGGATGAATAAAATCGCTACCTGCAGATAAGCCAATAATCGTAATGATGACTAATAATAAGCTTAATAATAGTATAATCCAACAAGTTCTTTTGGCGATTTGAAAAGATATGCGATCGGATTTCATTCGAATCGTCCTATAATTAGACATTTTTTGCTAACCCCTTTCGTGCAATATAAATAAAGAAAGGAGCACCAATTAATGCAGTCATTACACCAATTGGCATTTCTAATGGCATAATTACGTATCTTGCTGCTATATCTGCAAGCAGCAGCAAGATAGCTCCTAATACCGCACTGTACGGTATAATCCAACGATAATCCATACCAACAAGATGAATCGCAATATGAGGGACAATTAAACCAATAAAGCCAATTGAACCTGCTACAGCAACTGAGCTACCTGCAAGAATAA
Organism: Lysinibacillus fusiformis; assembly: GCF_003049525.1. Classification (GTDB taxonomy): domain Bacteria; phylum Bacillota; class Bacilli; order Bacillales_A; family Planococcaceae; genus Lysinibacillus; species Lysinibacillus fusiformis. The sequence continues at coordinate 111,500 of NZ_PYWL01000001.1, forward strand.
TAATGATGATACCAAGTGTGAGTTTCGTCAGCATCGTTCGTTGTCCTAAGCCTTTTGCAATATCATCGCCTGATTGTAAAATATTTATTGAACGACCCATACCTATTGCCACGACTGTGCCCCCTAAAATAAATGGTAGGACAGGTATGAGCATGTCAATGCTTCGACCGGATACTGACCCCGCTAACCAAAAGAGTACACTTTGTAAACCTTGCTCATCAATCACTAAAAGCCCCTGCGTAAACGAGACAAATAGAGCTGTAATCGCTGCACCAGCTAACACTATTTTAATCGGTGTTAAACCATCTCTCCCTAATGATCCAAGGAAAAACACCATAGCTCCCGCTGCACCAGCACCTAAAAAGGCAATCCACATATAACTCATTAAGGAATTAACAGAAAAAAGAGTAATGGCACTGACAATAAAAAATATTGCCCCTGCATTAATACCTAAAATATCAGGAGCTGCTAAAGGGTTTCTAGTTAATGCCCGCATTAATGCTCCCGAGATAGCAAGGCTTGCGCCAACTACTGTAGCGATCACAGCTCTTGTAAATCTAGATGTTCGAATAATGACATGCTCCTTATTAGCAGCATCATAATGAAAAATGGCATCATAGATTGACGAGAAGGGAATGGATGTTTGACCAATAGTTATGCTGAACATAAACGTCAGCAAAAGGATCAAACAACTGATGAACAACCCTATTTGTTTCATCGAGGTAGTAGAAAGAAAAATTCTCATTTTGCGCCAACTTTCTTGATCCACATTTTAACTTATGAGAAAAGTTGCAGGTTTTTATAGGTTAAACACTACAAGGAGAGGGCTGTCATTTAAACAGCCCTAATCACTTTCTCTATTTATCTAATTCAAATTTGTCATAAATATCATCTAGCATTAAATTAGCACTAATAAATCCACCAGCTAGATTCCAATTGATTTCATCTACTTGATAAACTTGATTTGCCTTCACAGCATCAAGCTCTTTCCATAGTGGATGATTTGTCCATTCTTCATAATTCTTTTTCACTGCCTCATCATTTTCCATGAACATATAAATGACATCGGCATTCATTTGCGTAATACTCTCTTTATCCGTTAGCTTGACGATCTCCAATGAGTCATCTGTTAAATTTTTAGGACCTTGGAAGCCAAGCTCCGACAATATAGACCCTGCATACCCAGTTACATAAATACGTGCATGGTCTGCTCTGAAATTGACAACCGAAACATGGAATGGCCATTTATCGCCAAGCTTCTCTTTAATTTTTGTTTGGAAATCAGCAACTCGCGTATCCCATTCTCCAAATAACTCTTTAACCTTTTCTTCTTGATTCATTGCTTGACCCATCATTTCAGCTGTACCTTTGAAATCAAATACCGTTTCATGAGCAACAGTTGGTGCAATTTGTGATAGCTGATCATAAATTTCCTCATGACGAACTTTCGATGCAATGATTAGATCTGGTTTAAGCTTTGCAATTTCTTCAAGATTTGGTTGTGTTTCTTGTCCAACAACCGCAACACCATCTAAATCTTTCTTCAAATAATTATAAAAAGGTGCTTCAGCCCAAGATTCTACTGCTCCTACTGGCTTAATGCCCATTGCTACTGCTACATCAGTAGCCCCTTGGTATAGAGTAACGATTTTTGTAGGTGTTCCTTCAATTGTCGTAGTGCCCATAGCGTGGGTAATTTCACGGCTAGAAGACTCGTTATTACCTTCTTCAGCTTTATCCGTTTCTTGTGAACTACTAGAGTTTGTTGCTTTATCTCCACATCCAACCATCAAGAGAGATACTATTGATAATAAAGCAAAAAGAATAAAAATATTTTTATTGCGTAGTGATAATTTCGACATACATTTCCTCCTAAGTTATAATCAATAACGATAATCATTATCAATTAAAGAGTATACTGTATGACTGTTTTATTGACAATATCTATTTTTTCAAAAAATATACTTTTTTATTAATTTTTTATGCTCATTTAGCTTCCAGCTCGATTATCTATAGTTTAGAAGCATTAGGTTTGTTGTTTATTTGTAAAAATTTCGACACAATCATGCCAAGATGTAGGGAATTATTATTTCAACATTAGGTCGATTCAACATCATTATGACAGCGGTAAAATGTGAAAAAAGCTTTTGGTAGTTCATTCTTTCACCTAATTTGTAGGCAAATCAACATTAGATTTTCTACCATTTCAGCGACTTGTTAGATTTACCTATTCAATAATAGGCAAATAAATAGTCCCTATTGACGTCTATCTCATATCTTAATAATGAACGACAACTTATCAAAACAGGAGGTTATAACATGTTTCAACGAAGACGCCATCCGGCAAAAGGTCCACACTGCTGTCCGCCACAAACAATGCCAATGCAATTTGATCCACCACAATTTTTACCACCCGAGCAATATGTCCGTACAAATTATATCCATACAGTTGTTCCACATGTACAACCAGCACATGTCACAACAGTGAATAAACATATGATTGATCATCAATACTATTTCCCATGCACAGAATCAGTTGTTAATGAATGCTGTGAAACACATACAATGTGCGGTATGCCACCTAACCCTTGTCATATGCCGCATCATCCCCATAAACATATGGGCTATTAATAGATAGTGAGGGGCGAGTAATGCCCCTTTATTATTTCAAACAAAACAAAAACCGAGTAGCCTCTCTCAGAGGTACTCGGTTTTATGCGTTATTAATACATTTTTAAATATTGATCGCGTTCCCATTGATGTACAGTTGTACGATACATATCGAACTCGATTTCTTTTGCTTCTTTAAAGTTAGCGTAAATATGCTCACCTAAAGCAGCTTGTGCTACTTGATCTTTAGCCAATAATGTTAAAGCATCATCAAGTGCCGCTGGTAGGTTTTCAATGCCATTTGCTTGGCGCTCTTCTTCTGACATCACGTAGATGTTGCGGTTAATAGCTGCTGGTGGCGTCAAGTTTTGACGAATACCTTCTAGACCTGCCTCTAAAATAACAGCCATTGCTAAATATGGGTTTGCAGAAGGGTCCACTGAACGAACTTCTACACGAGTTGAAAGGCCACGTGCTGAAGGAATACGAATAAGTGGTGAACGGTTTTGTGCTGACCATGCTACATAACATGGTGCTTCATAACCTGGTACTAGACGTTTATAAGAGTTAACTGTTGGATTTGTAACCGCTGTGAAACCTTGTACGTGTGCAAGGACACCAGCCATAAATTGCATAGCTGTACTAGATAGTCCTAATTCTGTAGATTCATCATAAAATGCATTTTCTTTACCTTTAAATAGCGACACGTTGAAGTGCATACCAGAACCTGCTTCACCAAATAATGGCTTTGGCATAAATGTAGCGTGTAGACCGTGTTTACGAGCGATTGTTTTCACTACTAATTTAAATGTTTGGATATTGTCACAAGCTGTAACAGCGTCCGCATATTTAAAGTCGATTTCATGTTGTCCAGGAGCAACCTCATGGTGAGAAGCTTCGATTTCAAAGCCCATTTCTTCTAGCTCTAATACGATATCACGACGGCAGTTTTCACCTAGATCTGTTGGAGCTAAGTCGAAGTAACCACCATGGTCATTTACTTCTAATGTTGGTTCGCCTTTTGCATCTAATTTGAATAAGAAGAATTCAGGCTCTGGCCCTAAATTGAAGCTTGAGAAGCCCATATCTTCCATTTTTTTAAGAATACGTTTTAGGTTGTTACGTGGGTCACCAGCAAACGGTTCGCCTTTCGCAGTATATACATCACAGATAAGACGTGCTACTTTCCCTTTTTCGGAAGTCCAAGGGAATACTACGAAAGTATCAAGATCAGGATATAAATACATATCTGATTCTTCGATTCGAACGAAGCCTTCAATAGATGAGCCATCAAACATCATTTTATTTTCCATTGCTTTGTCTAATTGACTTACAGGAATCTCAACGTTTTTGATTGTGCCAAGAATATCTGTAAATTGTAAACGAATAAAGCTTACGTTCTTTTCTTCGATGAGACGTTTAATGTCCTCTTTTGTGTATTTACCCACAGTTTTCCACACTCCTATAATTTGTCTAGCTTTTATGTTTACCCTACCCTATTTTTAATAGAATCGAGATAAATCCCCTCGTCGGATGGATGATTTTTGCATGCGCTGTGCTTGTCGCATTTCTTCGCGCATAATTTGACGTAATTCAGAATCACTTAAATCTTGTTCTTCAATTGTAGCAACAGGATCTTTCCTTTTAGCAAATATTTTTTTAATCTTCGCCATATTCATACCCTGTTCTAAGTAGTCTTTAATTTCAAGCAATGTGTCGACGTCATTTAATGAAAACATTCGACGGTTGCCTTCTGTTCGGTGCGGCTCAATTAAATGGTGTTCTTCATAATAACGAATTTGTCGTGCCGAGAGCTCAGTTAATTGCATTACAATACTCATTGATAATAACGGCATAGTTCGTCTAATTTCACGACTCATTTAAGTCCTCCTCCAATACCCGCTTATCATATAACGAAATTTTTTCACTGTCAACCAACCATGTTAGGTTTCCTAACATGGTTGGCACTATTTTTTTCAATCCGAGAGAAAATTGTAAAAAACTATTCAAATTTACGGTTTGTCCATTTCCTCCTCTCTATTTTTGAATAGCTTGTACCGCACTACAAATGGCAAATTTTACATGCTCATATGTTAGTCCACCCTGTATAAAGGCTGTAAAAGGCGGACGTATTGGACCATCTGCTGTAAGCTCTATGCTAGAGCCTTGAATAAATGTTCCCGCTGCCATAATGACATCATCTTCATAGCCTGGCATATAGGCTGGTTCTGGTGCGTAATGAGCATTAATTGGCGAGTTGGCTTGTATTTCCCTACAAAAGGCGATCATTTGCTGTGCGGTTTGGAAAGAAACCGATTGTATTAAATCTGTCCGATGTGCCTGGTAACTTGGAGATGTATTCATCCCGATTTCCTCCAGCATAGCAGCCGTAAAAATGGCACCCTTTAACGCTTGTGATACAACATGTGGAGCTAGGAAAAATCCTTGATAAAAATCACCTAATGTATTTAATGTCGCTCCTGCTTCTGCACCAATCCCTGGTGATGTCATCCGGTACGCACATTTCTCCACTAACTCTGCTCTGCCTGCAATATAGCCTCCAATTTTCGCTAATCCTCCACCAGGATTTTTAATGAGGGAGCCTGCCATTAAATCAGCACCAATCTCTGTAGGCTCTTGCTTTTCTACAAATTCACCATAGCAATTATCAACAAAAATAATGGCCTCCGGTGCTAACTCACGAATGTTTGCACACATATCAGCAATTTCTGCAATAGAAAAGGATGGACGTGTTGCATAGCCTTTTGATCGTTGAATGGCAATCATTTTCGTCTTTGCTGTTATGGCCCCTTTCACACCGGCCCAATCGATGGTTTGATTATCCAGTAAATCAACATGTGAATAACCGATTTGATAATCTTTCAGGGAACCTGTATCTTTGTCACCACCATCGACAATGGATTGTAACGTATCATATGGCTGACCAGAAATATACAGCAGCTCATCACCAGGACGTAGCACACCGAATAGACTAAGCGTAATTGCATGTGTCCCTGAAATAATCTGCGGTCGAACAATGGCAGCCTCAGCCCCAAACACCTCGGCATAGACACGCTCTAAATTATCGCGTCCCTCATCGTCATAGCCATAGCCATTGGATGGGTGTAAATGATAATCACTAACTTGATGTTTTCGAAATGCCGCTAGCACTTTTTGCTGGTTATAAAACGCCATCTCTTCCACCTTAGCATGAAAAGGTCTCACTCTCTCTTCTATTGTTGCCGCTAAAGATAGCGTCGATGCTGATAAATTAGATGTAAACGTCATTCTTTTTCTTCTCCATTTCACAATTGTCATGCATATCATTCCGTAAACTTGAATCTAAATGGACCTCGATTATGCTAGAATTCCCTAATCGTCTACTTGTAATGAACGCTTATAACAGATGTTTTTCTTTATTTCATTAACATCTTATCAATTTGTATAGGTACCTGTAAAACTTGCCTATTGTTTCTCAGCGAAATTTACGCTAAGCTAATGTGCGGACTTATTTCAAGAAGAGTATTTAATGATGGATTTTGGCTATTAAATTCATAGATTTTGTTACTTACAGGATCTTTCTGCTTTAGGAATGAGATTCATTTATTTATAGAAGGGGTGAAAGGGATGGCTTGGGAAGTTTTTAGTATTATTGGTACAATTGCCTTTGCTATTTCTGGGGCAATTATTGCAATGGAAGAGGAATACGATTTATTCGGTGTTTATATACTCGGTATCGTCACTGCTTTTGGTGGAGGGGCTATCCGAAATTTACTTATCGGGCTACCTGTCACAACATTATGGGGACAGGATATGATGTTTCAAATTGCACTTGCAGCAATTACCATATTTTTCATTTTCCCTCATCATTTGATTCAACACTGGCATCGTTGGGGCAATTTCACAGATGCAATTGGCTTATCAGCATTTGCTATTCAAGGCGCACTCTACGCTGTAAAGCTGGATATGCCGATTAGTGCTGTCATTGTAGCTGCGGTCTTAACAGGGTCAGGTGGTGGAATCGTGCGTGACTTATTAGCTAGACGAAAACCACTTGTTCTTCGTGACGAAGTCTATGGTGTTTGGGCTGCTCTCGCAGGGCTTGTTATTGGATTTGATATTTTTACAGGAGACATTTTCCTTTATATGTTATTTGCGGTAATTACAGCATTACGTATTCTTTCCTATATGATGAAATGGCGTTTACCTTTGCGAAGGTTGAATCGGGCATAGAGTCTATCATTGATTAAATAAGCGCAATTAGTTCCTTAACTATTTGCGCTTAATTGTTTTTCGGTAACTATTTAGCCAAAAGATTCATTGCTTCTTCCAGTGTCACCATATTTTTCATCATTGAGCAAGCAGCATCTAATAGAGGAAAGGCTAGTGCTGCACCGGAACCTTCTCCTAGCCGCATATTCATGTTTAGCATGGGTTCCACTCCTAGTAATTCAGCGGCAATTTTAGCCCCTGGCTCCTCCGATGCATGAGAAGGTATAATAAAGTCCTTGACTTTTGGTTCAATTTGATAAGCAATAAGCGCAGCAATAGTTGAAATAAATCCATCAATCACAACAGGTTTTCGGTAACTTGCGGCTGCAAGGATGATACCAGCCATAGCCCCAATCTCTAGCCCTCCAACTTTAGCTAGAACATCAATGATATCGTTAGGATTGGGCTTGTTGAGCGTAATTGCTTTTTCAATGACCTCTGCTTTATGAGCAATTCCTCCTTGACCAACACCTGCTCCAAACCCTGTTATTTCAATTGGGTCATAGCCAGTCAAAACAGCTAAAATCGCAGTACTCGGCGTTGTATTACCGATGCCCATCTCTCCTGTTCCAAGTAGATTGGCTCCTTTTATAATTTCATCTGTTGCCACACGAATCCCCACTTCAATAGATTGAATGGCCTCCTCTCTAGACATAGCAGGGCCTTGTGCCATGTTATCTGTACCATATTTTACTTTATGAACGATTACGCCCGCATTGAGTGGAAGATCATCCTTTACTCCAACATCTACCGTTACAACCTTCGTATTCGTCACACTTGCAATCGCACAAACACCCGTACCTCCTTTTGGAAAATTTAATGTTTGAAATAAAGTAACATCTTGTGGGTTCGTCGTCACACCTTCCTTACAAACTCCATGATCTGCTGCACAGACAATCATCACCTTTTGATCAATCACCGGATATAATTGTCCTGTAATCCCAGAAAGTTGCACAGCAATGGATTCTAATTTACCTAGGCTACCTGGCGGCTTACATAGAATATCTATTCGCTTCCTTGCTTGCTCCCTACTATTTTTATTAGCGCCTTGAATGTTTTGAATTGTGTCATGTAATAATTGCATTGTCATTTCTCCTCTCGTTCTTCATGAAGACAAAATAAAAAGCCTGTAGTTTATTGTCATGACAAATAAACTACAGACTTTTCCATCATCTATATCCTCTTAAAGCAAATAGGCAGGTCTCCTGGCTTAAGTTCAACATTTCATAGTACCTTCCCAGCAATGAGCTAGTGGTCTTCACTATTAAACTCCCTTTTACAGTGGCGGGTCCGCTAAAGCTTTTCACTTTATTCCCTATTCTCCCTTAATGGGCACCTAATGCTTGTATTAAACTACTTTTAATCTACGACAGCATATTTCTTCTGTCAATATTTAAATGCGATACTCGTATGCCTATTCTTTTTCTAGCTCGCTTAGCAATGTTGACCCTAATAATAGGACCGCTCCTATTATTTGTAGAAGCGTCATTTTTTCTCCAATAATCATCGTTGAAATGACTAATGATGTTAGTGGATCTATCTAGCTAAGTATGGCTATACTTTGCCCTTTCAGCTTTGACATGCCCCAAAAGAACAATAAAAATCCAACCCCTGCATGGACAATACCTAATGTCATTAATAATAGGACTGACTTAAAACTGAGTGTCATAACCTGAAACCCTGTTGTCCCAAGTATATAAAAACAAAGGAAAAAAGCTGCTAAAGATAGTTGAATAATTGTACTTTCCGGTTCTTTTAAGCCACATATACATTTATTTGTAAATGTTAGAGCTGTATAAAAGCATGCGGCGATAAGACCGTAGACAATGCCAATAAAATGTTTACTGTCTCCAGTGCCTTGACTTTGGACAATCAAAAATAGGCCAAAAATGGCCACACAGACATACAGTATTTTTCTGCTAACTAGCTTCTCTTTTAAGACTATTGGAGATAAACAGATTACTAGTACTGGTGCAAAATAATAGCTGAGTGCAGCATTAGCAATTGTTGTTTCTTTATAAGCCTGAAATAAGAAAATCCAATTCCCACATAAGGCAACACTAGAAAGTATTAATCTCCACTTATTTTTGAGAATACTTCTTTTCGTTAAACTTTCCTTTATATAAATAAAAATCACTATCAAAAAACAAGCACCAATCAAACTCATCCAAAAAGCGATTTCACTTGAAAACAAAGGGATATACTTGGCAAAAACACCAACTGCGCCAAAAATAATCATGGATAATACAAACGCTAATTTTCCGCTCATTACAATTCCTACTTTCTACGTATAAGCATTAACCTACACAGTAGAATCTATTGAAAATGAGCAAACTGTTATTGTATGCCTTGACAGTAGATTCTACTGTCAAGACATTGTTGGGGGTGCTATTGAACGAAACATACAAAATCCCTCCTTCACCGATATAATTGTAACATATTTCTGAAAATTATAGAGTACGATTTATAGATAAAGGGAAAAGGAATCGCTAATTACTTCATAGGTATGGATAAAATTTTCTTTTAAGGAGGAGTTAGAATGAATGCAAGAGAATTAAGAAACGCTATTGCAGAGACTTGTGAAAATTATGATAGTCATTACGCTCAGTTAGTGAAACCGATTAATCAGTTATTAATGAATGTTGATGCTTCCATCAGTGAAGAAACAGCGTATGTCATTATGGAAAATTTGAAATTATTTTATAATGGAGATAAATACATGGCGGAATGTCATTTCGATGAGAGTGAAAATTTCTTAAAGGATGGCATTGAGCTTTTACAAAAGGGAGATCTTGCGAATGGCGCTTTACAAATATACGGTGCTGGTTTAAATTTTGCCAGCTATGCTTCAAAGGTTCGCGGGCAAAAAAATGTGAACCCGTACAAGAACTTTGAAAAAAACTTTAGCCTTATCATGGACTCACTCCAAAAATAAACATATGAAAAAAGAAAGAGTATACACTCTTTCTTTTTTCATTATGTCATTATTTAAATTCTAATTCACCATCGTAAGCTAACATGCCGCCTTCTAGGTTTGTCACATCAAATCCTTGTGCCTCTAAATAAGAACAAGCATTAGCTGAACGACCACCAGCCTTACAAACGATAATATATGGCTTAGTTTCATCTAATTCCTCTAGACGTTCTGGGATTGTCCCAAGAGCAATATGCTGAGCACCAGGAATCATGCCATGTGCAACTTCATCCTCTTCACGTACATCAATAATATATAGGTCTTCATTTGCATCTAATAGTTCTAATAATTGTGTTGTTTCCATTGATTTCATCAAACTCGTCCTCCAAATATCTATTTCCTCTATCATTATAGCCTGTAGCAAAAAAAACAGCCAGTGTGGAGAACACACTAACTGTTTAACAATTTTTTTAAGCTTCTGTCTCTAAAAATTCTATTTGTTTAGCTGGAACGAATGTAGAAATGGCGTGCTTGTAAATTAGGTGCTGCTTATTTTCAGCATCCAATAATAAAACTGTAAAATTATCATATGATTTCACAGTCCCTTTTAACTGAAATCCGTTTAATAGAAATACAGTTACAAAAACACTGTTTTTACGTAGTTGGTTCAAGAACGTATCTTGCAAGTTGATTGATTTCATCAAATAGCCTCCCTACTAACTTTCTACCTCTTCATTCCTATAGTAGCACGTTCTACCAATTTATCAATTAGTAATTTTTAGAAATTTTTCTTTAATTTTATAATTGCTCATCTGTCATCACAAAATGGACATCCATTTTATTGCGGAAATAAGTAAGTTGCCTTTTCGCATAGCGGCGAGAGTTTTGTTTTAAGCTGTCAAGAGCGCCTTCTAGCGAACATTTACCATCTAAATAATCATATAATTCCTTATAACCAATGGCTTGTATAGACTGCACACCTCGGATATTTTGTTGCCATAGCCCACTGACCTCTTCTAAAAGCCCATTCTCCATCATCAAATCGACACGGCGGTTAATACGGTCATAAAGCACGTCTCGTGACATATTTTGACCTAGACCTAAGATCAAGTGATTATAGAGAGGCACTTCACCTCGATTTTGAGCTTCAGCTGCCTTCGATACACCGCTTAATTCTAGCATCTCTAATGCGCGAATGACACGACGTGTATTATTTGGATGAATGGCCTCTGCAGTTTGAGGGTCTAGTTGTTTTAATTTACCGTGCATGGCCTCAGGACCAAGCTTCGCTAATTCATCATAATAGGCTTGACGTGCTGCCTCATCCACTTTTTCATCAGTAAATTGAAAATCAAACAGAACAGCTTGTACATATAAGCCTGAGCCACCTACTATAATCGGTAGCTTATGACGAGCTTGTATGTCAGCAATTTTCGCTCTGACTAGCTTTTGATAATCGGCCACTGAAAATGATTCTGTCGGCTCCAGAAAACTTAATAAATGATGAGGGACTCCCTCCATCTCTTCTTCCGTAATTTTCGCCGTACCTATATCTAACCCTTTATAAACTTGCATGGAATCACCGTTAATGATCTCTCCATTATACTTTTTGGCAAGTTCAATACTTAATGCTGTTTTTCCAGAAGCAGTTGGTCCCACTATTGCTACAACCTCTGCCTGCTGTAATTTATTTTCTATCATATTTTTCTAACCACCGTAATAATAGTTGAAAGACTGCTTCTTGATTGTCTTCATTTAAAATTTCATGTCTCTTATCTTCAAATAAATAAACAGTGACATCCTCCACACCAGCAGTTGCTAATTGTTCTGCCACTGCGTACACGCCTAGTCCCTGTTCACCGACTGGATCTTGACTGCCACTTATCAAAAGTATTGGAAGATCCTTTCTTACTTTGGCAATCTCCTTTTTGCGATTCAATATTGAAAAGCCTGTAGTCAAATCTACAAAAAATTGATTGGTTGGAATAAAGCCACAATATGGATCATCTATATACTTTTGAACTTCTCCCTGTACGGAGCATAGCCAATCATAGGCAGTCTTCGGATTTGGAAACTGCTTATTAAAACTACCAAAACTTAATTGATTGAGGAGCCTGCTTTCTGTCTCTTTACCAAGACCTTTTGCTAAAGCCTTGGATACAATATTACCAATTGCATGTAAAGCTGTAACATTGCCAGTTCCACAGAGCACAACATTGTCTACCTGTCCCCCATACCGTTGGATATAGCGTCTCGTAATGAATGAGCCCATACTATGACCAAAAATAATGAGCGGTTTGTCAGCAACCTGTGCATGTAATTGAGTAATGACTTCATGTGCATCTTCTACAACACGTTCAAAGCCGTTATTTTCAGCAAAAAATCCTAAAGTTCCATTATAAGCAGCTGTTTCACCATGTCCACGATGATCGTGCATCGTCACTACATAGCCGGCATTTTGAAGCGTGTGAGCAAATGTTAAATAACGACCACTATGCTCTGCCATGCCGTGTAAAATATGGATATGTCCAATACATGTCCTTTTAGATTCTAGTGTTCGTGTGAATACAAAATGTCCATCCGACATTTGAATATAACGCTCCATCGCTTATTCCCCTTCTTTCACGAAAATAGTGGCATCCATGATGGCTTGATCTAATTCAGCCATATAAGCATTTCGTTGTTCCTCCGTATAATTCAAGTGTTGTTGCATCACTTGAAGCACTTGTTGCTTATAGAGCTTGACTGCTTCAATGTCAAAATATAGCATGCCAGTACGACGAATAAAGAAGTCACTTGGAGTATAGACCATTTCAGCTTCTAAGCCATATAATAGCATCGCATGTAAAGTAAGTGGCATTGTACTACCATGCTCATGTAAGTATTTTACACGATCAAATAAAGCATCCACATTCGTGCCATATTTTTGGACAAGTTGCTTGGCTTCATCATAATTTAAACCATACTGAACACCCTCTCGAGCTTTATAGGCAATATAATCTGGGAAATTGATGGCGTTAATACCCTTTGCTCCTGACAATGATAATTCTCGAGTGATGGATGCACTCGCATGCTTATAACGACGGGTTTTTACGATTTTATCTACAATCGATTCTGCCATTTGGCGGTAGCCTGTTAGCTTGCCACCTGCTATCGTCATTAAACCACTCGGAGCCGTCCAAATTTCATCTTTCCTTGAAATTTCTGAAGGATTCTTTCCTTTTTCATAAATTAATGGACGAACGCCTGCCCACGATGATTCAATTGTAGCTCTTGTAATATTGGCGGTAGGGAAAACTTTCTTTGCCGCCTCAACTAAATAGTCCACATCTTGCTGTGTTGCAACAGGATGTACTGGATTGCCCTCAAAGACAGTATCCGTTGTACCTACATAGGTTTTACCATCACGCGGGATTGCAAATGCCATACGTCCATCAGCAATATCGAAATAAACTGCTTGCTTTAATGGAAAATCTTTTTGATTCAGGACAATATGAACACCCTTCGTCAATCTTAATTGCTTATTATCAGCTACTTTATCCCTTTGTCGTACATCATCCACCCAAGGACCTGTAGCATTGACAATTTGAGCAGCATGTACATTCAACATGCGTCCTGTTAAATGATCTTCTACTTTAATTCCAACAAGCTTTTTCTTGTCGTAGATGAACTCCTTCATCTCCGCATAATTAAGACAAAGTGCCCCATATTCAACAGCTTTTTTTAATACTTCAATTGTAAGACGTGCATCATCTGTACGATATTCAACATAATAGCCTCCACCCACAAGTCCTTCTTGATTGAGTAAAGGTTCTAATGCTAATGTTTCTTGCACATTTAGCATCGTTCTACGTTCCTGTTTTTTGACACCTGCTAAACGGTCATAAACTCTTAAGGCTAGAGATGTTGTCATTGGGCTAAGGGAACCCTTTTTATATAAAGGCAAAAGCATTTTTTCTGGTGTTGTCACATGAACAGCATTGTCATAGACGATTTCACGTTCACGTCCCACCTCTGCTACAACTCCTACATCAAATTGCTTTAAATATCGTAGTCCACCATGGATGAGTTTAGTCGATCGACTCGATGTTCCAGCAGAGAAATCCTGCATGTCGATACATGCGACGGACAATCCCCTTGAGGCAGCATCCAAGGCAATACCTGCACCCGTAATGCCTCCACCAATGACTAAAACGTCAAAACTATAGTGCTCTAAATAATATAAAATTTTTGGACGATGCTCATATGAAAACATACCTTTTTCCCCCAATAGCTAAGATTTAAAAATTCGTGTTGCCTCTACAGCTCTTTGCCAGCCAGCATAAAGAGCTGTCGCTTGGTCTTTTTCCATTTTTGGCTGGTAGGTTTGACCATTTACCCACAGTGCTGATAAAACCTCTTGATTTGGCCAAAAATTTGTAGCAAGTCCTGCTAAATAAGCTGCACCTAGTGCTGTTGATTCATTGAGTTTTGCCAGTTCTACATGCAACTGTGAAACATCACTTTGGAATTGCATTAATAACTCATTTTTTACAGCACCACCATCTACACGGAGTACTTCAATAGGTGCACCGGCTGCTTCCTCCATCGCATCGAGTACATCCTTCGTTTGATAGGCTAATGATTCAAGTGTCGCACGGATGAAATGTTCTTTAGACGTGCCACGCGTTAAACCAAAAATGGCACCACGAGCATCTGTATCCCAATAAGGTGTACCTAGTCCAACGAAGGCAGGTACAACATAGACACCATCCGTATTGGCTACTTTTTTAGCATAGGTTTCTGAATCCTCAGCAGTCCGAATCATACGTAGTCCGTCTCGTAGCCATTGGATCGCTGAGCCTGCTACGAAAACACTTCCCTCTAATGCATAGGTCACCTTACCATCTATTCCCCAAGCAATTGTCGTCAATAACCCATTTTCCGACTTTACTGCCTGTTGCCCTGTATTCAATAACATAAAGCAGCCAGTACCATAAGTGTTTTTAGCCATTCCTTTTGTAAAACAAGTTTGACCAAAAAGTGCTGCCTGCTGATCACCCGCAATACCGGCAATCGGAATTTTTTCGCCAAAGAAAATACTTGCTGCCGTTTCAGTGTAAATTTCTGATGAATTTTTCACTTCAGGAAGCATCGACATCGGAATATCTAATAGCTGACAAAGTTCCGTATCCCATTGTAATTCATGAATATTGTATAGTAACGTTCGAGCCGCATTTGAATAATCGGTAACATGGGCCTTTCCCTTTGATAATCGCCAAACAATCCAAGAATCAATCGTGCCAAATAATAAATCTCCATTGTCAGCCATTTCACGGGCGCCCTCTACATGATCTAACATCCATTTAATTTTTGTGGCTGAAAAATAAGCATCTAGTCGTAATCCCGTTTTTTGCTGAAAAAGCTCCTCATGCCCTTGTTCTTTCAGGTCATTCACGATTTCCTGCGTTTGACGCGACTGCCAGACAATGGCGTTGTAAATAGGCTTTCCTGTATGTTTATCCCACACTACGGTTGTTTCTCGCTGATTCGTTATTCCAATAGCATGGACCTCACTAGCATCATGCCCACTTTCTGTTAAGACAGTTGCAATTACTGAAAGGACCGAACCCCAAATTTCATTGGCATTATGTTCTACCCAGCCAGCCTTCGGAAAAATTTGCTGAAACTCCTTTTGTGCTACATGAACAATTTCACCTTTTTTATTGAATAAGATAGCTCTTGAGCTTGTTGTGCCTTGATCAATTGCTAAAATAAATTCGCCCATTATTTTCCCCCTTTTCACTACATGACCCGTTTGAACATTTTCTCCACTTCATACGATGTAAAATGAATGAGCACTGGACGTCCATGTGGACATGTAAATGGATTATCAGCTTTGCGTAAATCTCTCAGCAATATTTCCATTTGTTCTTTCGTTAAATAATAGTTGGCCTTAATAGATTTTTTACAGCTCATCATAATCGCAGCGGCTTCACGTAATTTCTTTACATCTGCCTTTTTAGTCGTCAGCACCTGTTCAATTAAATCTTCAATAATTTCCTGTTCCTCACCTTTAGGGAACCAGCTAGGATGCTCGCGTACAACAAAGGAAGATTGTCCAAATTCCTCTAAGAATACGCCTATTGCTTCTAATTCATGTTTGTGTTCTCGTAATAAAAGTGCCTCATCGGCCGCATAATGGAATGTTAGTGGAAGCAGTAATGCCTGACGCTCATGTGGATTAACTTGTCCGACCTTTTCCCGGAAAAATTCATATTTAATGCGCTCTTGTGCAGCATGTTGATCAATTAAATAAAAACCATCCTCCATTTGGGCGACAATGTATGTGCCATGGATTTGCCCGACTACTTCTAGCTCAGGGAACGGTTCCTTAGCCGTCTCATTTACTAATTCCTCATGTTGCTCCACAACAGTTACTTCTTCTATTTCTTCAGCCTGTAATGGCTGAATAGGCTGCGCGTAATCCTCCACAATAGTAGAAACAGGCTCTGGCTCTACTGTAGTTTCTCGATTGTTTTCTTGAACGGTTTGCACATCATATAACTTCTCTACAATTGCATTCATCTTCTCCACATCTATCTGAGGTGCAGGCTTCCAAATATTTAATTGCTCTGTAGCCGGCTTGACGATTTTTTCTTTTTTCTCCATTTGTGGTACGCGAATAACGCTACGTATTCTTTCACGGATAGTGTCTTCGATTAATTTTAAAAGCTCTGGCTCCTTACTTAAACGAATTTGATGTTTCGCAGGATGCACATTAACATCTGTCAAAAATGGATCTCCCTCTATATAAAGAACCACAATAGGAAAACGTTCAATCGGTAAATACGTATGGTAGGCATCAACAATAGCTTTCTGTACTAAATAATGCTTAACCCAGCGACCATTGACGAATAGAGACATATAATTTTTTGAAGCCCGCGTCACCTCTGGTAGGGTCACATAGCCAGAAATGCGATAATCGTGTGACTCCCCTTGGAATGACACCATTTTCTTAGCATTATGTACCCCATAAATGGCAGCAAGCACTTGTTGCACATCTCCTCGTCCATTTGTTTGGAGTAATATTTGACCATTATGCAATAATCGAAAAGCAATTTGAGGGTTACTAAGCGCAAGACGATTCATTAAGTCTATAGTGTGCCCAAGTTCAGTTTGAATAGTTTTCATATATTTTAAGCGAGCAGGTGTGTTAAAGAATAATTGTGATACCGTCAGATCTGTCCCTTTACGTAAAGGGCCGGGCTTATGCGTCAACATATGACCACCCTCCAGCTCTAAATGTGTACCGGATTCACCGTTCGATGTAATTAAAGTCATTTTTGAAACAGAAGCTATAGATGCTAATGCCTCACCACGGAAGCCCAATGTCCGAATACGAAATAAATCATGTTCTTGATGGATTTTACTTGTTGCATGGCGAGAGAATGACATGATGGCATCCTCTTCATCCATACCGCTACCATTATCAATTACTTGAATGGAAGTGAGACCCGCTTCTAGTAAAAAAACATCAATGGACGTACTTCCCGCATCAATCGCATTTTCTACAAGCTCTTTGACAACTGAAGCTGGTCTTTCAACTACTTCTCCTGCTGCAATTTTATTGGAGAGCCATTCGTCCATAATTTGTATGTTTCCCACTAACGAATCACTCCTTTATTTTTTCATGTTTAATAACTCTTGCTGTAACTCATATAAAATATTCATTGCCTGCATCGGTGAAGTTCCTAAAATATTAACTTTCTCTAATTTTTTTAACACCTCTGCCCCAGCTTCTGCCCCAGCTGGTGCAATTGGCTCTTCTTCAGTAAATAAGGACATTTGCAGTGGCGGTTCTACTATTTTCTGTGTTTCAGCCACTACTTCGTTCCCAGCCTCAAAGTTTTCCAATAGCACACGTGCTCTTGCCAAAATTTCTTCTGGTAATTGCGCTAATTGTGCCACATGAATACCATATGATTTATCAGCAGCACCTTTTTTCACCTTATGCAGGAACACAACCATGCCATTTTTTTCGGTCGCTGCGACATGTACATTTTGTAAGCGTGGTAAATCCTTTTCAAGAGCTGTTAATTCATGATAATGCGTAGAAAACAACGTATTAGCACCGATTTTGTCATGAATATATTCCATCATGGATTGAGCTAAACTCATCCCATCATAAGTAGAGGTACCACGACCTATTTCATCAAATAACATTAAACTGTTTTTTGTAGCATGCATAATGGCGTGTTGAGATTCAAGCATTTCTACCATAAATGTAGATTGCCCTGCTGCTAAATCATCAGCTGCACCGATGCGAGTGAAAATTTGGTCAGTAATAGGTAGCTTCGCCTTTTCAGCAGGTACATAGCAGCCCATTTGTGCCATGACAACAATTAATGCTACCTGACGCATATAGGTACTTTTACCAGACATATTCGGCCCAGTAATAAGCATCATATTATTCTGTTCTTCTAGCACACAATCGTTTGGTACATACATTTGCTTATTCAACATTTTTTCTACAACAGGATGGCGACCTTCAATGATTTCAAGCGCTCGTCCATTATGGAATTGTGGTTTTGTAAAACGATATTTTTCTGAGATGCTCGCAAAGCTTAGCAAAACATCTAACTCACTTATACTTGCTGCCAGTGCTTGTACACGTGGAATAAATTCCTTTAATGCATCTCGAATTTCTACAAATAGGTTGTACTCTAGTGTAAGGCTTTCTTCTTCAGCATTTAAAATCAATGCTTCTTTTTCTTTTAATTCCTGTGTAATATAGCGCTCTGCATTAGCTAGCGTCTGTTTGCGCTCATAACGAGTTAAATCCGCTAAATGGATATTCGATTTTGTAATTTCAATATAATAACCAAAGATGCGATTATAGCCAATTTTTAAGTTTTTAATGCCTGTTTTCAAACGCTCTTCTTGCTCGAGCTGAGCAATCCAATCCTTACCATTGCGAGCGGCATATCGAAGCTCGTCTAATCGTTCATGATAGCCATCTCGAATCACATCCCCTTCTTTAATGGTAATTGGCGGATTATCCGTTATAGCATTTGCTAAAAGCTCCTCAACAGCTGTACATGTATCGAGAGCTGCCCCTAGTTGTTGAAGTGTCTCCTTACCCGCACCTAATAACTGCTGCTGAATAGCTGGCACTTGGCGCAACGAATCACGTAATTGCGCTAAATCACGGCCACCTACATTGCCAAAAGCAACGCGACCAGCTAGCCGCTCTAAATCATATACCTGTTTTAAGGCAGTTTGTAACTCTGTTCGAACAAAATATTCTTCTAATAAATCAGTCACAATCGCTAGTCTAGACTCAATAGCTGAGCGTGTGGCAAGCGGCTGATGGAGCCATTGTTTTAATTTACGGCCACCCATTGCTGTGACGGTATCATCGAGCAACCATAACAGTGTCCCTTTTTGATCTCCACCGCGAATGGATTGAATGAGCTCTAAATTTCGCTTTGAGCTAGAATCAATGCGTAAATAATGTTTCATTTCATTAAACGTAAATGCTTGAATATGTGATAACGAACGCATTTGTGTTTTATCTATATAGGCCAATAATCGAAGGCATGAAATTTGTAGGGCTGATGGAACAGCTTCTACATAGCTAGCTGCTTTATCCACCGTCATTTCATCGGTTTCCACTGACAGTACAATGGCGGCATTTGCAGCATGTTCTGCTAACAATAACTGTAAACCATCCGTTACAATAAGTTCCCGAATACCATAGGCCTGCATTTGCATTAATAATGCTTTGCCATCGCCTTCAATGGACGAAGCCACGGCTTCACCTGTTGATAAATCTAGATATGCATAGCCAAATGTTGTGTCATCCAGTTGTTCGGCTGCTCCAATAAAATGATTGGATTTCCCTTCAAGTGTCTTACCTTCCATAATTGTACCGGGTGTGATGAGTTGAACGACTTCACGTTTGACCACGCCTTTTGCTTGCTTTGGATCTTCTGTTTGTTCACAAATAGCCACTTTATAGCCTTTTTGCACAAGTGTTTCAATATAATTTTTAGCCGAATGATGCGGCACACCACACATTGGAATTCGTTCTTTTGCGCCAGCATCCCGGCTCGTTAACGTAATTTCTAGAATTTGTGAGGCATTAATGGCATCCTCAAAAAACATTTCATAAAAGTCACCTAATCTAAAAAATAAAAAGGCATCCTTGTAATCTTCTTTAACCTGTAGATACTGTTGCATCATTGGTGTATATGTTGTCATATAAATATTTACCTCGCTCTTACCTATAGATAGTTTTATTATAACAAAAGATACATGCGAAACGCTTCATTCACCTTTTTTAAGATGCTAGCGTTTCGCATGTATCGAAAAATAATGGTTTCTAAAATTATCTTGGTCGTTCATCAGGAAACGATGATGACTCTAATACATACCTACCTTCTCCATCAGAGCTTGACGATGAGCTTGAGCTTGAGCTAGATGAGGACGATGATGATGAACTCTCATCATTAAGGCTCCAGTCTTCTTCATAATCTAGCGGATGTACACTAATACAAATTGTTGTTTCACCCATTACTTCCACAACCACTTCACGTTCTACTACAATTTCAAATTTCGTCCCACATGAAGAAATTACTGCTTCAATACAATTCGGTTCTTGTATTACCCGTACACGAACATCATCACCAACGCTAATTTCCCCTTCTCGATAGTGAAGCTTCACTTTGTCTTTATAGTGAATTGTTTCCGAAAACACAGCTGTCTTTGAATGATTACTATAGGCATACCATACATTGACATCAAATTTCCCTGTTACTTCTACAAATTTCCCGACTCTTTTAGCAGAGCAAGTATGGTTAATTACCCAGCATCCTAAAATACTTGTCGGTTTATTTGTTGGTGATAATGTTACACGCTCTTCCGTTCTCTTCTTCCCTTTGGCAACTACTGCTTTCGTCACGATTTGTCGTAAACGTTTCAGCGCAATTCCTCCTTCGACTCTTTTCACTCCATCATATGCAGGTAGCGCCCATTGGGTGAACATATATTTTAGAGAATTAAATGATTCCTCCACAACTCTTTTCGAAAGATGACTGCTATAGCGAGAGCATTCCCCCATAGAAATAAACATAAAAAAGCTCGAATGCTGTCATTCGAGCTTTACTTCTATAATCTGTTAAGAACAGCTACCTGGTTGAGAATTGTCTACATATGAACCCGTTTCACCACGTAGCACATCGCCACCTGTTGAGCGGATAATTTCATTTGTTACATTATTAGCGATCGTATTTGATACTAATTGCAATAAATCATTTACATCGCCTTGCGATTCTTTAAATTGTTGAACAACTGGAATGTCATTAATTTCTTCTTCGATTTTAGCAATTTTATCTTCTATCATTTTTAGCGCTTTTTCTTTTCCTAAGTGTTGGAAATTAACCGCTTGTTTTTGTAAACTTTTTAAACTTGCGATTCGTTCACGTACTTGTTGATTTTCATTGATTTGAGCTTCTGCCTTTTTGAAAAATTCAACCTCTGGTGTATTTGCAATCATATGTGCAATTTCATGTGATTTTTTAATTAAATCTTCTTTTGTGAATAAGATTTGTGTCATTTACGCTTCCACCTTTTCATTTTTTACGACTTCCAAAAACTCACCAGTAAGTGAATAAGATGTAGTCTCTATAATTTTAACTTTTACTAATTGACCAATTACTTCTGCTGGTGCTTTAAAGTTAACCAGACGATTTTTTCGCGTATAGCCTGCTAGCACATCATCTCGTCGTTTACTTGTTCCTTCAACTAATACTTCGACAACCTCACCATTTAAACGCTCTAAGGCTTTGCGTGAATACTCACCCACCACTTCATTTAAACGTTGAAGTCGTTCCTTTTTCACCTCTTCAGGTACATTATCGACCATTTTTGCAGCCGGAGTCCCTTCACGAGGAGAATAGATATACGTAAATGCTGCCTCAAAGCCAACTTCACGGTATAGGGAAAGCGTTTCCTCAAATTGTTCCTCCGTTTCGTTTGGGTAGCCAACGATAATATCTGTCGTTAATGTTACTTCAGGAATTGCAGCTTTAATTTTTTCTACTAATGTCAGGAAATGCTCACGTGTATATTTACGAGCCATAATTTTTAAAATGTCATTAGAGCCAGATTGTACTGGCAAATGAATATGTTCTACTAAATTACCACGTTTTGCAAGTACTTCGATTAGTTGATCATCGAAATCTCGAGGGTGACTCGTTGTAAAACGAATTCGTGGAATATCAATTTTTCTTAAAGCATCCATTAAATCCCCAAGACGATATTCGATATCCTCAAAGTCTTTTCCGTAAGCGTTGACATTTTGACCAAGCAACATAATCTCCTGATAGCCCGCTGCCGCTAGCTCTCGGACCTCAGCAATGATCTCCTCTGGACGACGACTACGCTCTTTTCCACGTGTATACGGTACGATACAATACGTACAGAATTTATCGCAACCATACATAATATTAACCCATGCTTTAATGGAACCAAGACGTTTCTTCGGCAGATTTTCAATCACATCGCCTTCTTTAGACCAAACTTCTACGACCATTTCTTTCGACATATACGCTTCTTTAAGAATGTTTGGAAGGCGGTGAATATTATGCGTTCCAAAAACCATATCGACATGTGGATAGCTTCTTAAAATTTTATTTACAACCGATTCCTCTTGCGACATACAGCCACAAACCCCGATTAGCATCTCTGGGTTTTTTCGTTTATATTTCAACAGGAAACCAAGTTCTCCAAATACTTTGTTTTCTGCATTTTCTCGAATGGCACATGTATTCAGCAAGACGACGTCAGCCTCTTCAATTATTTCAGTTGGTGTGTAACCCAACTGCATAAAAATACCAGCCATTACTTCTGTGTCATGCTCATTCATTTGGCAGCCATAAGTACGAATGTAGAAAGTACGATCTTTACCCATTCCTGCAAATTGATCATCAATGCTAAAATCCTTATGGTATTTCACATCTTCTTTACCACGTTTTTTAGCATCTTTTAAGGAAGGTGCCGTAAAGACCTTCTCAAAATATTTACTGTAATCCTTTTCAGGCTTGTCTTCTTTTTTTGGTTGATTGACCTGTTGATTAGCTAAGCGTTGTTCCTCATTCATCGCAATCAGGTAACTCCTTTCAAACGAAATCCATGCACTTGAATTTCCATCTTACTATTATACTGAATAGTTGATACTTCCTACAAGGCTTGCGCTTCAAATGTCGTGGTTTCGACTTAATTACAAGTAGCTGAAAGGATAAATCCGTCCAATTTCAAGTTTTATCTTATCTAATAAGAGAGCTAAACGTTACGATCAATAAAATACTTCCTATGCTTTATATATAAGTATCCATTGTATAATTTCAGCTTGACCCAACGCTTCATACTCATATCCTCTTTATAAAATAAAGCATTTGTATATCGGCCTTGTTTCACTAATCGTTTGGCTTCAATTTTTAATTTTTCATTTCCCATACATTTATATAAAGTTTTTGGAGGCAGTAGTGACCACAAATGCTTAGTTTGGACATATGTTCGTTCAAGCGGGATGTGTAATAAATAATCATCCACTACATATTGCATGAAGTTATGGCCGCTCGCTGTTACATAATAGCTGGAAGAACCGGCTCGTAAATTGAGCTCAAATAACTTATACTCCCCATCACGCGGATCATATTTCATATCAAAATTGGCAAAACCCGTATAACCGATGTCCTCTAACAGATGCCGGATTGTATCCATCAATTGCTCATCATAATCGATCATGACAGCTAAAGAGATACCTTTGTTTTGCGGGGAGGGGTCCTCAAAAAGCTTATTGCTTAAACACATCAATTTCACTTTTTTATCTCTCCCTACATAGACGTCTAATACGCGAATGAACGAATCATCACCGGGGATAAACTCTTGTAAAATTAAAGTGTCCTGATAGCTTGAGCTATAAATACTGCGAACAATCTGTTGCATCTCACTGTCATTATGGACTAGATAAATTTTTTTCTTCTCAGGAAAGGAGCAGCTAGAGTACGCCACAGAATTGGAAGGTTTAATAATGATTGGGTATTGGAATGGTATGAAGCAGTTTGTCTGTTGTTCCTTTGTTACAGTCACTGTTTGGGGGTATTTTAACTTATACAAGTCACAAAGTTGATAAAATTTTTCCTTTGTTTGAACCTTCTTGAGCAAAACTTGGTCGATATAGGGTAAAATAAAATATTTTTTTAGCTGCTCTTTATTTTTAATGATCAGCTCTGCGTAGAAGCAGTCGCAAACTAATAATATCAATCGTTGATGCTGAAACTGCTTTGCCAGCGTCAACAGCGCTTGTACAAAATGGTTAGGGTCATCTAAATTCTCTACATATCGAAAGTCAAGGATACGACTATTTTGCGTAGCGATTCCCCGCGTACCACTGGAGAAAAATGATTGGAAATTCCCCCGCTTTCTAGCTGGCTCGATGACAAGGCTCTTAATAGTATAGGCCTCATAAAATGAACGAGCTACCCCGTAGGCATGCTGTCCTGATTGTATAACAATAGGCAAAAATGGTTGTACATGTAGGTATGACAATTGGATCACCTCTCTAGTAAAAATGAATTTATTCATTTGTATGCGAACTAGATTGGACATATGTAGCACAAATAAAAGACACTAATATAAAAACTTTAGTGCCTTCTCCCGTATCTATATTTCTATAAATTTTTTAATGCGTTGTTCAAAAGAGACGATGGATTGAACCCCATGGCTCTTTAGCAAGTCTGTATTGGCAAATGTATGCTTTCCTAAATCATCAGGGAAATGGGCATCTGAGGAAACTGTAAAAATAACCCCATAGTCAAGTAAGGTTTGTAAAAAGCGAGGGCCAGGGCACATTTCTTTTACAGGATAACGATAATACAACCCGGCATTGATCTCCGTGGCAGTTTCAGTTGACGTTAAAGCTTGTGCGATACGTTCATACCAAACTTTTAGAAATGCCTGATCCTCTACCTGATAATTAAATACTTTAAAGTTGTCAAGATGGGCCACAAAATCAAATAGTTTGGACTGAATCATGTTTTCAACAGTCATAAAAAATCGCTCATAGTTTTCTTGTAATGCTTGCGGACTCATTTGCTTAAATAGATATTCTGTTTGGGGATTATCAAAGCCCCAGCCATCTACAAAATGGACTGAACCGATTACATAATCCCACGGATGTTCGGCTAATAATGAAGTTAGCTCCATTTCCCCACCTATAAAATAATCTGCCTCTATACCTAGCTTCAAGGCAATGCCTTCTCGGTGCCATTTTTCCTTCGCCTGCTGAATGGTAGAGACAAAAGTATCGATATTTTCTGTCATGACACGATCTAGCCAATATCGCTGTAATTGACCAATCTTACTATCGTCCAATTTCATAAAGCGCTCGAAATAAGCACGCGTCTCCTTAAAACGATATAAGTGATCAACAATGCCAATCTCTCGTAAACCAAGCTGCTTTGCTTGCTGAAGATATAAATCCAACCATTCCTCACTATAGCAGCCATTTTGAACCCTCTTTGTTAACCTCTGTAGTTGAAAGGTCATCTGCTCCTTTGAACCCTGTGCAGTAGCATCCACATGTTGAAAGAACTCAAGCGCCTGTGATGTACGCTCTAGCCAGCGCGATGAATAAGGCCCCTCTTCTAAATGTACATGATAATCAATTGTCATCAACTTTTCCCTCCATTACATACCGTCCATTTTTCTTCATAAGCCTGCCATTCTAATGGACAGGTATTTTCACAAAAAATTTCCGTACATTCTTCAAGATGACAAATTTGAAAAAATGATTTTCCATTAATTTTCGATGCATCCGCTAATAAATAATTGACCTTACTATGCTTTTGCATTTTTTTTGAAATGAGAGATTCATCTAAATCATAATCGTAAACAACACCATCACTAATGCCACCACATGAAATAAATGCTTTATCAAAATTCATATTATCTAACATTTCCAAAGTCATAGCTCCTGCGACAGAGGATTGTCGCGGATTCGCGGTACCACCTAGTAAAATAACCTTCCCAGTCATGCGTCTTTCCTCTATAGCTAAATTAAACTGGACAGCTGCTGCAATCGAGTTTGTAACAACTGTTATATCGTCAACAGCTAGTAGAAAATCTGCAATATGAACCGTTGTCGTCCCCGTATCAATTGCTATCGTATCTCCATCGCTAATCCGTTTTGCGGCCATACGAGCAATTTGACGCTTAGCCTCTTTCTGCATTTGTAGCTTACGCAAAAAGGCAGGCTCATTGCGTACGTTCGTATATTTAATAGCCCCACCATGCACTCTTGTTAACAAACGCTGTTGCTCTAATTCATCAAAGTCTCTTCGTATTGTTTCAGGAGCTACTTGAAGCGCATCAGCAATATTCGCAACAATAATTTTCCCTTCCCACTCTAATTGTTTTAATATGAATTCGAATCTTTCTAGTTTTGCGTAAGTCATGATAATGCAATCACATCTTCTTTTGCGACATAACACTTATAGGTTGCTCCCATTTCAATTGAATAGCCCTGTTGATGCAGCTGCTCGATTGTAAATAAGACCTCCCCCTCAAACATTGTTCGAATGATATTGCCACTCATTAACGATTGTTTCGCTATTCCTGTTAAACACAGATCACCATTTCTTTTATCGAAATGCAAAGCTTCAGGACGAATCGCAAATTTACGGTGTGGCTCTGGTAAAGGTTCTCCGAGCATTTGCTGTAAAACCTGTCGAGAAAAAACATTATAATGCCCAATAAAATTAGCAATAAATTCATTATCAGGTCTTGTATAAATCTCAGTTGGTGTCCCACTTTGCGCAATACTGCCATTATTCATTACAAATATTCTATCTGAAACAGCCATGGCCTCTTCCTGATCATGCGTTACTAAAATCATCGTCATATTGAGCTTCCGTTGAATGGCCCGTAAATCTGCCTGAAGCTTCTTACGTATTTGAGCATCTAGCGCACTAAGTGGCTCGTCTAATAACAATACTTTAGGTCGGACAATTAACGCTCGCGCTAGTGCAACACGTTGTTGTTGACCTCCCGATAGTTCTTTCGGATAAGCGTGCGCTTTTTCGCTTAAATGAACAAGCTCCAACATGTCTTGAACGCGCTGTTCTAGCTCAACTGAATTCTCTTTTTGCATACGCAAACCAAAGGCGACATTTTCTTGAACGGTCATATTCGGGAAAAGTGCATAGGATTGAAAAACCATCCCCACTTGACGATCCTTCGGCTGTACACCATTCATATCTTTACCTTCAATGGAAATTTTGCCTGCCGTTGCATCCGTTAAGCCTGCAACAATACGAAGAATCGTACTTTTTCCACAGCCACTCGGTCCTAATAAAGTAATAAATTCACCTTTGTCAATTTTCATATTAATATTCGATAAAACAGTTGATGACCCATAGTTTTTATGAAGCCCTTCAATAACAAGATAACTCATAGATTTGTAGCACCTTTCGATCGTTTCGTTACTATTGCAATGACAAATGTTAATAAACCCATCAGCACGATATAAATGAAAACTACTGCACTAGCAATATGTCCACTTGTACTTAGTTTTTTCATTAAATAAATTTGAACGGTTTCAAAGCGAGAGCCCACAACAAGATTAATTAAGACAAATTCGCCAAATAAAACAGAGAAAGATAACAGCGCACCTGCAAATAAGCCGGGATAAACTGTAGGCAGTAAAATTTTTGTGAATGCTTGCCTTTTAGAGGCGCCAAGCAATTGAGCTGCATCAAGAAGTTGCCTTGCATCTATATTTCGCAAACTATTTCGTGTGCCCTGATAGATATAAGGTAGAATGCCAACAACATAGGCCCCTAAAACAACGAAAATCATCGGTATCCCTATTTGACTATAAACGCGGATAAGTCCTACCGCTAAAATGATTCCTGGAAAAGAATAAACCATGACAACAGCCATCTGTATCCACTTTTCATACGTAGGAAAGTACAAGACAATAACGAAGATGGCTGGCACAATAACAAGGAGCGCAATACTAACAGCACCTCCTGCTAATAATACTGAACGTCCAAATGCTTGAATAAAATCACTATCCTGAAACAATGCGGTAAACCATTTTAATGTAAATCCTTCTGGTAATATCGTTTTATTCCATTTTGATGCAAAAGCATAGAGCATCGTTGCTAGAACGGGCAATATAAGATACCCAACTAATAGGAGGAAAAATAAATCGGCCAAGCCCCTCTTCTTCATTTAAGTTTCCTCCTTGTTTTTGAGATGCTCCACTCACTAATTAACATAGCCGTTACCATGGATACGGCTAAAATGACCGCTATCGCACTTGCTAGCTCTGGTTGGGCAAAGATATCACCCTTAATTAATGAGCCAATACGAATCGCCACTAAGTTATAATTACTGCTCGTCAGCGCATAGGCAGAGGCATACGCCCCCATAGCATTAGCAAATAACACACTAAAAGTTCCGACAATCCCTGGTAGCATAACTGGTAAACCAATTTTCATCCAAAACTGCCAACTGGATGCCCCTAAAAGTGCAGCTGCCTCCTTCCACTGCTGCTGGATTCCATCATAAATCGGATATAATAGCATAAGCGATAGCGGAAGCTGAAAGTAAATATAAATTAATAAAAGACCACCCCAACTATAAAGTGAAAATGATGACAGTGCATCAATATCCCATTTTTCAAATAACAGTGTAAATAAACCACTGTTGCCAAGTAACACGATAAAAGCAAACGCTAACGGAATACCCGAAAAATTAGATGTTAAATTTGTTAGTATTAAAATTTTCTCCCTTACTGGCTCAGAAAACTTCATCATGGCATAGACCGCGAACAATGTAACCATTAACGCGATAATAGCTGAAATGACGGATAAGGTAATACTATTTTTAAACCCCTGTAGAATATAGCCGTTTGTAAAAACCGCCTTGTATTGTGCCAGCGTAAAGCCATCACTATTTTGAAAGCTAGTTATGAGCATATACAATAAAGGGACAAGGAAAAATAATAATAGTAATACTAGAAAAGGAGAAAGCCAAGCAATGGATTGCCGCTTCGATATCAACACAATCACTTCTTTCTATAATTACTGCTGCTCAAGGGGATAATAGTCGCTCCAGTCAGTCTAATAGGAGCGACTATTATTAGTTAAACCTCTTTTGCTGCATACACACCTTCAAGCAAAAGTGGCACCATCTCATCAGTAGGCTCCATATTCAATAAATGACAGCATAGTGGTGCAATTTGTAATTGTGAAACGACACCCTCATTTATCCCTGCCTTGATAGAATCGGCTATCACAAACAGTGGAACATATCGATCCTCATCCGTTGTTCCTCCATGATTGCCATCACTCGTCATGCCATGATCCGCTGTAACAATGACCTCATACCCTTGCGCCATACATTTTGGGATGAATAATGATAATAAGGCATCCATCGCTAAAACACGATTGCGATATTGTGCGGAATCCGCAGTGAATTTATGACCATCATCATCAACATTCATCGGATGAATATAAAGGAAATCAGGCTGCTTTTCATCCATTAGCCACGCTGCATCTGCAAATACATGACTATCCGGATAATGATCCTCAAAATAGAACAATCCATTGTCAATTGGTAAGGATGTATCCAATTGAATTCTGTCAGCCATATGGTTAAATGGTGCTCTGTTATAAAGTTCGCTTACCCAATAATAGGCTGAGGCTGCAGTAGTCAATCCGTGTTCCTTCGCAACATGAAAGACACTTTTTTGAGTCGATAAACGGACGGTCATATTGCTTGTGACACCATGAACGATGGGGGGTGTCCCTGTTAAAATAGTTTCATACAATGGTCGGGATAACGCTGGAACCTCCGAACAAATTTTATAGCGCGCTGCTACCTTTCGCTCTACTAAATGGTGTAAAAATCCCATATGGCTACAAGCAGTATCAAAGCGTAGTGCATCAACGACAATAAGAACTAGTTTCTTATTTTGCATGGATTAACACCTGCTCCTGATATAATTGTGGAATTTGCTTCGTTGTTTCTTCCCATTGCTTTTGATCGTTTACTGGCTGAGCATTGTTATACATATCAGCTGGTAATAATAAATCTTTAACATCCTGTGGTAGGTCTACTTTGTCTCGAATTGGTCTTGCATAGCCTTTTGCTAAATTTTCTTGACCTGCATCAGATAAAATATATTCACGTGCTAGCATGGCCGCATGTGGGTTTTTCGCATACTTGTTAATGATCGTTGCATAGCCTGAAGTAACAGATCCCTCATTTGGTATCACTACCTCAAAACGGTCCTCATCAATTTGGTGACGATAGCCTAAGGCATTGAAATCCCATAAGATCGCGACATCAATTTCTCCTTTTTCTAAGTTTGCGACCGATGGATCACCCTGTAATCTACCTTGCTTCGCTAACTCAGCAAAAAAATCAATCCCAGGTTGAATATTGGATTCATCCCCACCAAATGCCATAGCAGCTGCTAAAATAGCAAACTGTGCTTGGTTAGCTGTTAATGCATCCCCAATGCTGACTGTATAATCGCCATTTTTTAAATCCTCCCACGATTTAGGGGCAACTTTTACATTATTTTTATCTGTTAAAAATGAAATAGTTCCAGTATAGCCTACGATCCAATGGCCTTCATCGTCTTTAGCCCAATTAGGTATCTCATCCCAGTAAGAAGTTTTGTATGGTAACGTTAGACCCTTGTCCTTGGCAATTGGACCAAAAGCAATCCCTACATCACCGATATCTGCTGTAGCATCATCTTTCTCCGCTTCAAACTTCGCTAGCTCTTCAGCACTCGACATATCTGTATCTTTGTGTTTAATGCTATATTCAGTTCCTAGCTCCTCCCAAGTTTCCACCCAGTTCGCCCATGTATCAGGCATACCAACAGAATTGACAGTTCCCTCTTCCTTTGCTTTTGTCGTAATTTCTTCAAGCGTTACATCTTCATTTACCTCGTTTGCACCTGATGAACTGTCTGAACAAGCTGCCAACATGGAAATAGCTAGTGCACCAATTAAGCCTTTTTTCCACAACTTTTGAATTGCCATGTGTTGGACCCTCCATTTGTTTTTGTTTATTTTTATTTGCTTACACCTGTAATGGTATAAAACAAACATTAAGCAAGTATGGAGGTCGTTAAAATATTTAGTAAAAATTATTGAGAAATTATAAATATCTATGAATGAATAGAATGATCTATAGAGAATTAAAAATTAATTGAAGAACATAGGGGGTGTTGTATGTGTACGTGTGATTGACCAGACGTACACATACTTAGATTATTTGGAGAGACCTAAAAAATCAGCATATGTATGCGGCTCATTCTCCTTTAAAATTGTTAAAAATGTAAACGCTAGTTGAACAACAGACCACCATCTCATATTGTAAGACATTTCAAAACGAGCGGGTTCTAAAGTGAAGACATCCTGAAATATAGTCATCGGCTCTATTTGCTCATCCTTTAAAATGGACAGAAAGCCCAGAAATAACGAGTGGTCTTTGACTTCTATCAGTTTGCCCTCAACGAGTGCATCAATATTTTCTGGTTGTTCGAAATTGCAGTGTGTCGCCACATAACGCTCTAAATCCTGCGCACGCTGCCTTTCTTCACGTTCTTTTTTCTTTGCAATAAAATCAATGACGTTATTCACGTGCATCGCCTCTTTTTTTCTTTTATTGTAGCATTTTCGGGGAGATTTTTACCTCTACTAGCCCCTTGTATTTGTTTTAGTTTCACAACTTGAATATGAATTCACATATTTTTGTATCATTACTGCTGTTTTCTAACTCTACATGCAATACATTCATACAACAAAAAAAGCATTTGGACTATTACCAGTCCAAATGCTTTGACTCTATCATTTTACATAAATTCTTTTACTAGCTCATTGAAATCATTTTCACTCATTTTAATATCGATATCTGTTAATGGTAACTCGGAGTAGCCAGGTACTTTCTCTTGATAAGATGCTGTTTCTGTATCATGATAAATAATTCCTGTTACTAAGCCCTCATTTTCCATCACTGTACGCATCGCCATACCACGATCTGAGTGATCATAACCTTCAACATCCGCTAATTTTGTTAAATTCTCTTTAAACCAATCGTATGTGTTCACTTTGTTATATGTGACACAAGGTGAAAAGACATTGATGAATGAGAAGCCTTTATGGTTGATCCCTGCTTCAATTAAAGCCGTCAATTCTTTAATATCTGTTGAGAAGCCTTGTGCCACAAATGTAGCACCACTTGTTAATGCAACTTCTAAAGGTTTTAACGATGGCTCAATTGCTCCACCTGGTGTGGATTTAGTGATGAATCCAGCAGCAGAACGTGGAGATGTTTGGCCCTTTGTTAAGCCGTAAATTTGGTTATCCATGACAATATACGTAATATCAATATTTCGACGGATTGCATGAATCGTATGCCCCATACCGATCGCAAATCCATCGCCGTCGCCACCAGAAGCAATAACATGTAAATCACGATTGGCCATTTTTAATCCTTGTGCAATGGGAAGTGCACGACCATGAATACCATGGAATCCATAAGAATTGATATAACCTGAAATACGACCTGAACAACCGATTCCAGAAATTACTGCAAGTTCATTTGGTTCAATTCCAACATTGGCAGCAGCACGTTGAATAGCTGCCTGTACAGAGAAGTCTCCACAACCTGGGCACCAGTTTGGCTTTACTGCATTACGAAAATCCTTAAATGTTGCCATTAGCGAGTCAACTCCTTCACACGATTTTCTAATTCACCTGGCAAGAATGGTGTACCATTATATTTAGTGATTGTCGCGATTTTATCGTGACCACCTATGTTCATTTTCATAATATTAGCTAATTGACCTGTATAGTTATTTTCTACAACGATCACTTTTTTCGCCTGTGCTACAAGAGGTGCCATTTCCGCAGATGGGAATGGGTGAACTAAACGAATATGTGCATGATTCACTTTCATACCTTGAGCATTTAGTCGTTCTTGCACTTCTTCGATAGCTCCTCTTGTTGAGTTAAAGCCTACTAATAAAATCTCGGCTTCCTCATGTGGTGCATTTACAAATACAGGGTTATCAAATTTCAAACTTTCTAATTTACGGAAACGTTTATCCATTTGTGCTTGACGATTACCTGTTGCTTCAGATGGCTTTCCTGTTTCATCATGCTCAACACCAGTAACGTGATGAATACCATGTAATGTACCAGGTAATACTCGAGGTGAAACCCCATCTTCAGTATCTTCATAACGTTTGAAGTAGGCTTTATCAGTGGCTTCTTCAAGATCATCAATCACAATTTTACCGCGACGAATTTCAATCTTACTGTAATCAAATGGTTCTACAGATTGTTTCCCTAGCGATAATTGTAAATCTGTCATTAAGATAACTGGTAATTGCAATTCCTCTGCAATATTAAATGCTTGGATTGTATCAAAGAATGCTTCCTCCATTGTAGAAGGTGCAATAACTACTTTAGGGATTTCTCCATGTGTTCCGTAAAGCATTGCCATTAAGTCCGATTGTTCTTGCTTTGTTGGTAGCCCAGTTGAAGGACCTCCACGTTGTGTATCAACGACCACTAATGGCTGCTCTGTCATACCTGAAAGACCAATTGCTTCCATCATCAGTGAAAGACCAGGTCCAGCTGATGCTGTAAAGGAACGAACACCACCAAAGTTAGCGCCAATCGCCATTGTTGCTGCGGCAATCTCATCCTCTGTTTGAATAACTGTCCCACCAAATTTCGGTAACTTTTTAATTAAGTATTCCATAATTTCTGAAGCAGGCGTAATTGGGTAGGCTGCCATAAAGCGTGTCCCAGCAGCTAATGCACCAAGCGCCACTGCATCGTTACCAATCATAAACATACGACGCTTGCCATCTGCAGGAGAAATTTCCCATGCACCTACACGATCACCTAACAGCTCGTTCATGATTTGACGACCACGAGTAATGGCTTCCATATTTTTTTGAACGACCTCTTCGCCCTTTTTCCCAAAAATATCATCGACAACATTTTGGAACACGGCATCTTCTAGATTTAGCAATGACGCTGTTGCTCCGATTGCTACCATGTTTTTCATCAAAGACGTCCCAAGCTCTGCTGCTATTTCCGTAAACGGTACAACAAATAATGGTGCCTTTGAATCTTCTGGTTTAACAGGATCAAATTTGGCATCCGCTAAAATAATACCATTTTCTGTAAGTTCTTTATAATTGACATCGATTGTTTCCTGATCGAACGCCACTAAAATATCTAAATCATCCGCAATTGCACGTACTTCTGTTGGACGAACTGTAATTTTATTATTCGTATGGCCACCTTTAATTCGAGAAGAGAAGTGACGATAACCGTATAGGAAATACCCTAAACGATTCATTGCCATTGAGAAGATTTCACCTGTACTCTCAATCCCTTCACCCTGTTGCCCACCGACTTTCCATGAAAGCTGATGTAACATGTCAACAACTCCTTAAATCCAATGTGTACTATTATTTTTCCTTCATAAGTTTAACACGAAGAAACCTTCTGCACTATTGTTTCTCAACGATTTAGGCGAAAATCAGACCTTTGACTGAAAATCCTGTTCATAAAGTTGTAATTTTCAAATCCAAGCAAAATAACGCGCCTATTTCAAGTGACATCTATCATATGTAAACAGGAAAACGAAAAAATGCCCGTCACTTTATTATGTGACTAGGCATTTTACTTATTACACTTTTTTATCGATTACGTTTTTCCACTAGCAGCTTCAAGGCTGTACGTTCTTCACCAGCAATTAAAATATCGGCAAACGCCGGCGCGCAAATTAAATCTGTGCCACTTGGCGCTACAAATCCGCGTGCGATGGCCACTGCTTTCACGGCTTGGTTAAGTGCACCTGCCCCAACTGCTTGCATTTCTGCTTGCCCTTTTTCTCTGATTACCGCGACTAATGCACCTGCAACTGAATTTGGATTAGAGCGTGATGATACTTTTAATGAATCCACAATTATTCCTCCCCGTTTCGCGAATAGTGTTTACGCTCAACAACTCATGTCCCCCTTTTTGGACCTCAAGTTATTGTCCGTAGCACATTTTATGCTCCGCAAAACGGAAATAGACTAGTTTCACAAAGAATCCTGTTTCCTCGGTAAAAGCGCTGTAAATCAACATTCTTCGACTTTTTTATCCTTGGAATGGATAATCTTCATTTATATAAATGCGTTCACAGGTTTTAGCCTTCCCTGTTTGATTATCAATCTCTACAAAGAAACCACTCAATACTTCTCGGCCTTTTTTCGGTACTTCAAAACGAGATGGCATATTTGTTTGGAATTTATAAATAACACTTTCCTTCGTCATCCCTAAAATCTCATCATATGGACCTGTCATACCTACATCCGTAATATAAGCTGTTCCATTAGGATAAATGCGTGCATCTGCTGTTTGCACATGTGTATGCGTCCCAACAACTGCAGAAGCCTTTCCATCTAAGTGCCAGCCAAGAGCGATCTTTTCACTAGTTGCCTCCGCATGGAAATCTACAAATACAAGCGGTGATGTTTGACGAGCTTCTTCAATCAATTTTTCTGCCATCGCAAATGGGTCCTCATGAGGTGGTAAAAATACACGACCATGTAAATTAATGACAGATAATGTCACACCATTTTTAGAAATTTGCACCATGCCTTTACCTGGTGCTTCTTCTGAAAAATTTGCTGGACGTATTAAATAATCAGCATCATCAATAA
The DNA here is from genome assembly GCF_003049525.1 of Lysinibacillus fusiformis. Classification (GTDB taxonomy): domain Bacteria; phylum Bacillota; class Bacilli; order Bacillales_A; family Planococcaceae; genus Lysinibacillus; species Lysinibacillus fusiformis. The sequence goes on from NZ_PYWL01000001.1 coordinate 147,103, forward strand.
AATCAAATATATCTTTATTATCCCATGTATGATTACCCATCGTAATAACGTCTACACCCATTTGTAGCAGGTCATTATAAATATTATGTGTAATTCCGCGTCCTGCCGCAGCATTTTCACCGTTGGCAATGACAACATCAACATTATATTTCTTTTTTAAGCGAGGTAAATATTTCTCTACTGCATCCCGACCAATTGAACCAACAATATCGCCAATAAATAAAACTTTCATTTTTTCAACCACTCTTTCTTTCCATTACGTCTCTAAAAAACAGACTTTACGTACCTTGAATAACATCATTAATTGTAACGCTAGGTGGAGGATTAAGCAAAATAAAATAAATATCTGGGCATTATATCACTTTGCTCTTTTCACCTTCATGTAAATTAATGTTGAGGATAAAGTAAGCCAATTCATTTTTATGAGCTTTAAAAAAATAAATTGTTGTAGTTTACGGTTCATTAGCTTCACCTTCAATACTTCTGGATACGCTTGTAAAAAGGATTGAAGGGCATTTTTAATGGCCTGTGGTTTAGCTGGGCATTGATGAAGAATAACAAGGAGCCCTTCAAATTGGTAATTTAAAAAGCTATTTTTTACTTTCTCATAAACCTCTCCACTCTGTAATTCCTCAGAAAGCTTTTTATACAACAAATCATAATTATTTCTTACATTGCTCATAGCTCTACTTGTGAGGGAATTTTGATTGCCTACATTATAGTAATAAAGCTGTTTTGGGACATAGCAGATGGATTGATTCTTTATAACAGCTCTCGTTAGAAACACTGTGTCTTCTGCAAAATTCATCGTTTCATCAAATTTTAGTTTATGCAAATCTATAAAGGATTTTTTATATAGTTTACAGCTGGCAAAACCAAAATGCTTTTCGCCTATTTCTGTAAATAATTTATTTAAACAAGCGGTTGCGCTATAAGTAAAGTATGTCTTTGAGGGATAATATAGCTGCCTACTTCCTATTTCCTCCTGCCAAAATAAATCGCATTTAACAATATTGCTACCTGTCAGTCTACAGGCGAGAAATAGTTCTTCCAGCATAGTTAGCTCTAGCCAATCATCCGCATCAACAAAAGTAATATATTGTCCCTTGGCTTGTTCCATCCCTAAATTTCTTGCCTTACTCACACCACCATTGTCAGTATCTAAAACAGTTATTCGAGCATCCACCTGTGCGAAATTTTGTAAAACCGTCAATGATTGATCTTCGCTACCATCATTAATCGTAATAATTTCAATGTCCTTTAAACTTTGATGACAAATACTCGTAAGACATTTGTTCAAATAATTCTCGGCATTATAAACAGGGACAATCACACTTACTAAGACCAAAATTTTGCCCCTCCTTTACGTAATAACTCTATCCACTTTCTTCTGTGCTCTTTTGTCATGCCAATAAAGAAAAGGCTCCCACCAGCCAGAACAGTATAATAACAAATATAAATGATGATAGAGACCCAAGTAATGGGAGGTTTCGTTAAATCCCATAAAAGCTGACTACAGCAAATAGCCATTATAAATGCTAAAACGAGCCTGCTAATTGTTCGCCAAAAACCCAAAATATCTAAACCAATTTTTTTATAGTAATAAATATTCATGATTACTACATTTCCAATAAATAAAGAACATGCTGTAATAATTGCTGTGCCCATTTTTCCATAAAAATAGATAGCCGGTATGGATACAATGATATTGACGACCGCCACTATCATTAACAAAATGGTTCTAAATTTAAAAAGATTCTTCGCCTTCAACACATTAATACCTAAATTTTGTATGAGATCAATACTGAATGGCACCATAATAATAAGAACAATTGCATAGATGGCCATAAAATCCTTGCCTAACCACAGTAATAAAAATTCTTTTCCAAACAGAAAAAAACCGCCTAGTATATAGCCAACTACTAAAAACTGAATGGCGCCCACTTTAATGAATAATTGGTTAATTTCTAATAAGCCATCTTCTTTTGTGACAAGCATAGAAATACGAGGTAGATATAAACCGCTTATGGCTAACGCAAGTGACATAAATATGAGCACTATTTGCATAGCTACCGCATAAACTGCCACATCCTCAGTCCCTTTGAATATGCCTAATAGTACTTGATCCGTTTGCCAATAGATTTTATCGACAATGACTGTAATGAAAATGAAAAAAGAATAGATAAAAATTTCCTTTATAAGCTTTATGTTTTTTAAAGTAAATGTAAATCGGATGGATAAGACTTTCATACAATAAACGGCATCCAACACTAAAAAGAGAATATTATAAATAGCAATAATATAGATTAATGTTACCGCATCGGTTCCCTGTAACAGAAAAAACAACATTGTCAAAGGCTGTACAATCACCTGTAGTAATGTTGTTAATTTAATAAAAATAAATTTTTCATATGCTTGTAAGATGGAAGTAAAAACACCTAGTGGAAATTGCACCGCTACACTAATCGTCATGATATAGCCCATTACTTTGGCTTTGGCTAATTGGTCTCCAGATAAGCTTTGTCCAAAAATAATATGTACTTGTGAAAATAGGAAAAAGCCTATCAATAATGTAAGAAAGCCAATACCCATAAATAATTTCAAAAAAAATCCATTTAATGATGCTTCTAATGCCTTATCTGCTATTGCTCTATTTCTAGCAATATAGCGTACAATCGCATTGCCCAACCCTAAATCTAAAATAGAAAGATAGCCAACAAGGACAATCATTAAGGAATATAATCCAAATTCTTCCTGTCCAAGAAGCGAAATCATAAAAGGGGTAAAAAGAAGGGAAGAAATCATCGTGCAACCGATTGTCAGATACGAAAGAATGGCTCCCATCTTAATTTCTTTCATGAGCACACCTTTCTGTTAGTAAGGATTGTCTTTCCTATCAATAATAGCTGGATATAGAGATTGATATTGCGCCACAACATGCTTAATTTCAAAATTTGCTAAAACATGTGCACGACCAAGACTAGCTTTTTGTTCATATTGCTTTGAATCGTAATTTAATGCCCTATTGATGGCCTGCGATAAAGCTATTGCATCTTTGGGTGGTACAACCTCCCCGTAACCCCCAACTAAATATTCACAATCCCCCACATTTGTAGTCACACAGCAAGTGCCACTGGCAAGTGCCTCTACCAACACATTCGGTAGCCCCTCCCCTGAGGAGGATAAAATGAATAGATCTGCTGCTGCCATTAATTGTGGAATATCGTCTCTACTACCTAATAGGAAAGTGAATGGCTCTAATTGCGCGTTCTCAATCATTTGCCGCAATACCTCATTGGAGCCATCTATTTCATAGCCTACTAAAAATATATAAAAATCTTGTCGTTTCTGCCTTAATCGCTTCAAACTTGCCAGCAAATTTTCATAATCCTTTAAAGGGTCCCATCTACCAACATGCAATAAAATAGGTTGGTTCAGGATGTTGAAACGTTCCATATAATATTCGCGCTTTTTACTAGGCTTATAAAAATCAGTATTTACACCATTCACAATAATTCGGTGTTGCTTATTTTTGTACCCAATCGCTTCATGGATTTCTTTCACCTTTGGACCACAAGAAATAATAGCATCTACATGTTTAGACAATTTAGCACAAAGCTTTGCAATAAAAATTGTCCTTCGTTTATTGTCATACTTATTTAAATTACTATGATGGATACCCCAAATTAATTTCTTTTTCAGTAATTTTGAAAGAATGTATCCAAGAAAATTAGCATGATACATCCAAGTTTGAATAATATCACTCTCTCGACATCGTTTATAACATTGAATAAAGGCACTACCCATACTCCTTCGCATATCACATATAGTTACGTTGATGTTTAATTGCTGTTCGATAAACTCACCATAAGTTCCCATCTCTGTTAGACAAATAACCTCTATCTCATATAAGTCCCTATCGACGTTTTGTAAGAGACGATACAGCATCGCTTCTGCTCCACCAAGACCTATCGTAGTGATGATATGAGTAATTTTAATTTTCTTTTGGATAGTCTCATCCTTTGAATTAATTTGCTAGCTAAGTGTAAAGAGCACATAATCTAGTTGCTATTTCTTGTGCATCAAGACCTTTATTTTTAAGACTCTTTCTAATAATTTGCGGATCTATCTTTTCATTATTTTCCGAAATAGCTTGCAGCCAATGATCGACCTCTCCCTGTAGATCTAAATATTGTAGTAATCCAACATTCAGATCGACCTCTTTTGGCAGTGTGGAAGAAACGATGGCTGGTGTACCACAAATTTGAGCTTCTAATAATACAATGCCAAAGCCCTCAAAATGAGAAGGTAAAATAAACTTATCCATGAGCTGAAGGAGCTTAATAATATCCGCACGTGGGCCTAAAAATCGAACACAATCCTCTACGTTTCGTTGCTTGACGAGATGACGAACTTCCTGCTCTAAAGGGCCATCCCCTATCAAAAGTAATTTGAATGGAATTCCTTTTTGCTTTAATGTAGCAGCAAGCTCAATTAAAAACGGATGATTTTTCACAGGTACAAAACGACCAATATGCCCTATGACTAAATCTCCATCTTGAATCCCTAGACCTACTGCTAAACTCTTTTTCTCCGCTGACGATAAACGCTCTATCTTCTGCATATCGATTGGATTAGCGACAACCTCATAGGATTTTTTATCAAAGCAAAACTCACCCGCTTTTTGACTACACGCTACCAGTCTTGTTGCATTTCCAACACTCAGTCTTTTCAGCAAGGCTAACAGAGCTTTATTGTTCCATTCTTCAGCAACATTCGTATGGCTATGTAATACACGGCATGATACACCAGCCAAACGAGCTGCTAGCATGGTAAAAACTGCACGGTAGCCTGTATGATCATGAACGGCATCATATTGATATTGTTTGATGATCCGGTAAATGTTCCGCATATATGAAAGTGGGCCTTGCTCCGTAATATACGTTTCGTAAAATATTTTCGAACCTTGCTGTAAGAGAATATCATGGTAAGTACCTTTATTAAATGACACAAAATCAAAATGATACAACGATTTATTAACATTCAACCAAGTATCTACGATCATGGTCGTTATACCACCAAAATCAGTGGTGGGGATAATATGCAAAATCTTTTTCACTGTCATTCTCCATTTTATTCCTTTCCATAATACTGTTCGTACGTACTGCCCTTCATTTTATAATTATTCAAGATGACACCTAATATATTGGCCTTGGAAATGGTTAAGATGGATTTTGACTTTACGACAGCTGCTTTTCCTACAGTCCCCGTATTAACAACTAAAAGAGTACCATCACATTTATTCGATAAAATTTGTGCATCCGATAAAAAAAGCAGTGGTGGGGCATCAATCATCACAATATCGTATTGTTCTTTCACTTCGTGCAGCAAGAAGGTCATTGTTTCAGAGGCTAATAATTCTGTTGGATTAGGAGGAATAGCACCACTCGAAATAATATCCACACCTTCTACAAAGGTTTCTTGAATCACCTCTTGTAAGGTTGCTTGGCGTGATAACACAGATGATAAGCCAAATATATTATCAAGATAAAATGTATGATGAAGTGTAGGCTTACGCATATCAGCATCAATAATGAGGACACGTTTCCCTTCCTGTGAAAATACAACTCCGATATTCGCGGCATTTGTCGATTTTCCTTCACCAGCGATAGAGGAGGTTACTAGAATAGTTTTGACATCTTGATTGGGTTGTGAAAATTTAATATTCGCGCGAATGGTACGATATTGCTCTGAGGGAATGGACATTATATCAGAAACGGTAATCAGCTTGCGAGCCATTGGGATTCGTTTTGTTTTTCTTTTGAACAGCATTAGGAGGACCCCCTAGCTCTTGATTTTTTACTATGGAGTAATTCTATATTACTGACTACCCCAATTACTGGTAATGATAATATTTCCTCGATATCCTGCTCTGTTTTAATAGTCCTATCAAGCGTTTCTAAAAAATAGGCGAGTACGAGTGCTAAACTGAAACCACTAATAGCTGCTATTAGGAGGTTCAGCAATTTATTTGGTTTCACCGGTACTGGATGTTCACTGGATTGGGCAATAAAGAGAATATTAATATTGTCCACATGCATTAAAACAGGAATTTCCTCTTTAAAAATCTCTGCAATCGTATTGGCTATCTTCACAGCCCTTGCTTCATTCTCATCCTGTACTCGAATATTAACTACTTGGGAATTATTGGCGCTTGAAACCTCAATTTGCTTCATTAAAGTTTCTGGAGATGTATCTAGTGCCAGGACATCGATGACCTTTGTTAAAATAACAGGACTTTTAATAATGACATTGTACGTATTTATTAAACGAAGGTCCGTATCCACATTCTGTGCCCCTATTAGTTGCTGATTCTCGTAGCTTTTTTGATTGACCAATAATTGAGTTTCTGCCTCATAAATAGGCGTTTGAAGAAAATAGCTAATGAACACGGCAATGCCGATCGACAGCATCATCAGTATTAGGATGAGGAACCAGCGCTTTTGCAATACTTTTACTAGACTTTGGATTGTCATTTCTTCATTCACAAAATGGATCCCTCCTAATATAGGCAGATAACGGCAATGCTAATTAAGTATATTAAACAAGCCTAGCGCTTATTCGGTCAATATTGTCTTTTTGCCCGTATCTCTCAAGCTACCACTGACAACAAACGCAAGAATATGGAGCACGTTAAAATAAAGAATTTCAAATGTGGAAACCCCTAGCATCGCAACTATAATTAACGCCATCAAAACGGCAAGCTGGTCATTCATGTGACGATAGCCTTTGGCAATGGCTAGCAAAAAGCAGCAATAGCTAACCAATGCCAATAAACCTGCCTCCTGTAAAATATTAATCAATGTATTATGAGCATGAGATACTCCTATAGACCATAATGATTCCACACCATGTCCCCAAAATTGAACATGCTCAAAAACATATTGCCAAATTTCAAGACGACCATCTGTTATGTTCGTAGATTTTTTTTCCATTTTCAATACAATACTTTGTATGGCATCTTGCATCCTATCCATTTTCATAAAGGCTATGAATGCAACTAAAACGGTGGCCGCAAAAAGAGCACTAAACTTTAGGAATGGCACAAAGGTTTTATTCAAGTTTTTAATACTGGAAACAATCACTACAATCGTCACTAGTGCAGCGGTTAACAATGAAGTACGAGCATTTGAAAGTAGTATAATATATAAGCAAATTAAATAAATGGTCGCATAAAAAACAAATAATAAAATTAATTTTGGCTGTTGTCGCTCATGTAAAATTTTCATGGTTAGCTGATATAGCCTTATAAGTACGGCAACCATTAATCCAATCATAGAAAACCCCATTGTATTGGGATTTTCAAATACACCTGCAAAGCCCCCAAACATATAGCGTGCTTGTAGGAAACATAAACAAATAAATGGGACGTAGGCTAGTAAAACACTATTCACAACAATCTGCATAACATGCTCTTTCACAAGATCATTAAAGAAAATAGAAACGGCTAAAAACATGCAAAATAATTGAAGACTATTCTTTAATAAATTCATATCTTGGTTTACCCCAGCTGCAATGACACAAAAAAACGTATACATACTAAAAAAAACACTAGCTTGTACATTTTGAATACTAATTTTTTTATGCTGAAGTATAGAGATTATAATAATGAAAAGGCTAATAATTAAAGATACTTTATGGTAAATGCCATCGACGGGCTGCATAAGGCTCATAAAAATAAGTGCGCTAAACACTAATGTGATGAATAGTTTCATATTATACTCACACTCATTTCTACATAGGAGATTAAAATATAAGCCATCGCTTCTTCACGACAAGATCCTCTAGTTCAAATCGCATGATAGGCTTGTTAGCTAAAACATTTGCATTATTCATGAGGAGCCGCTCAACCATCTCTATTTCATTCTTTTTCTCTAGATATTGGAGTGCCTCTTGGTAGCAGAATTTTCTTGTACTTACATTATGGGTGTCAGAGCCTATCGTATGAATGTAATTTGCTCTTACTAAAGCTAATGATAAACGCTGTACCTCCTTACCAAACAAACCTGTTAAACTACCTGTCGTTATTTGTGTAAACGCACCTTCTTGGATAAGGACATCGAGTCTTTTTGGATTTTCTCTAATGGCAAGATTTCGTTCAGGGTGTGCCAAAATTGGTGTATATCCAGCACATTTTAAATGTCTAATCATCTCTTTCGTATAGGCAGGAATCGTATTTGAAGGAAGTTCTAATAGAATATAGTTAGTGTGGGCTAATGTATGGAGGTGCTTCTGCTGAAGATGTGCCAAAAGCTCATCATTTAAACGAACTTCGTGTCCTGTGTGGAGGGTGATTGGAATTTGGTTTTGTAGCAGTAGCTGTTGTAAATCATGTACTAGCGCTTGAACCTTGCTGTATTGGACATGATATTGTGGATGCATAGCATGTGAGGTACAGACAATATCTGTTATCCCCTCACGTGCAGCTTGCTCCAACATGTTTAAGGATTCTGTTTTGTCTTTTGGCCCATCATCCACATCAAATAATATATGGGCATGAAGATCTATCATTTTGATCACAACTTTCCTCTTTAATCCATCTGCAGAAAATCTAGCCTTTTTCTTTTTTATGATGGATGCTCCTCAAACATGACTCTGGCTAAATTAAAAAAGAGGCTCTCTAGAAATGAATCTAGAGAAACCTCTAACTTTCAATATTATTTCGCGTACTCAACGGCACGAGTTTCGCGAATGACTGTTACTTTTATATGACCTGGATAATCTAATTCTTCCTCAATACGTTTGCGAATATCACGAGCAAGACGATGAGAAGCTAAATCATCAATTTTTTCAGGTTGTACGATTATTCGGATTTCACGTCCAGCTTGAATTGCATAAGATTTCTCTACGCCATCATAGCTTTCTGAAATTTCCTCTAATTTTTCAAGTCTGCGGATATAGTTTTCAAGTGTTTCACTTCGTGCACCTGGACGAGCTGCTGACAAAGCGTCAGCTGCCGCGACTAATACCGCGATCACAGACGTTGCTTCTGTATCACCATGATGCGAAGCAATACTATTAATAACGACTGGATGTTCTTTGTATTTTGTTGCTAATTCCACGCCAATCTCAACATGGCTACCTTCTACTTCATGGTCAATGGCTTTACCAATATCATGTAATAGGCCTGCGCGACGAGCTAACGCCACATCTTCACCTAATTCAGCTGCCAGTAAACCTGCCAAATGCGCGACTTCAATTGAATGTTTTAGGACGTTTTGTCCATAGCTTGTACGATATTTCATGCGGCCTAAAATTTTCATTAAATCTGGATGTAAGTTATGAATGCCAATTTCAAATGTAGTTTGCTCACCAGTTTCGCGGATTTGTTCGTCCACTTCACGGCGAGATTTTTCCACCATTTCTTCAATACGTGCTGGGTGAATGCGGCCATCCTGTACAAGTTTTTCAAGTGCAAGTCGAGCCGTTTCACGACGGATTGGATCAAAGCCTGATAAAATAACCGCTTCTGGAGTATCATCAATAATTAAATCAATGCCTGTTAACGTTTCCAATGTACGAATATTACGGCCCTCACGACCAATGATTCGACCTTTCATTTCATCATTTGGCAAGTTTACAACAGATACGGTTGTTTCAGCTACATGATCTGCTGCAAATCGTTGTAGTGCCAATGATAAGATTTCACGCGCCTTTTTATCTGAGTCTTCTTTTGCACGTGTTTCAGCTTCCTTTGTCATCACAGCTATATCAGTTGCTAGCTCTTTTTCTACTTCATTTAAGATAATTGATTTTGCTTCTTCTCTAGTTAAAGCAGAAATACGTTCTAGCTCTGTTTTTTGTGATGCAACGAGCTCGTCCACTTTGCTCTCCATCTGTTCAATATGCTGTTGTCTTTCAGCTAGAGCTTGTTCTTTACGCTCTAAGCTTGCTTCTCTCTTATTTAGAGCATCATCCTTGCGATCAAGATTCTCTTCTCTTTGCAATAAACGGTTCTCTTGTTTTTGAAGTTCTAAACGACGTTCACGAATGTCATTTTCGGCTTCAGTACGAAATTTGTGAGTTTCATCTTTGGCTTCAAGTAGTGCTTCTTTCTTTAATGCCTCCGCTTCTCGTTTTCCTTCTTCAACGATTGTTTCAGCGACATGTTTAGCACCAGTGATTTTTGAGTCATTCACTTTTTTCATGTAGATATAGCTAACAGCGGCACCAACGATGAGTCCAAGCAAAGCGGAGATGATAGTAATTCCATCCATATGAACACCTCCTCTTGCTATTTGGGTATTACAGTTTCAGTCGGCGCATACATCTATGTCGCCTTGGCAAATTGCGCAATAATTTGTTAGTCTTCATACAAAACTTGTTTAATTGGCCAAAGGTATTATCTGCATTCAGTAGGCGTTTTGACATCCTTCGAAAAGGACATGTAACTATAAAACTTTTGCTAAATGAAGATAAAATGTACTGCCTATTTAAAGTCATAATTCAGAAATTATACATATTTAATTGTATAGCTAGCCATCAGCTCTGTCAAGGATAGTCGGGCACCTGTTCGCCCTTTGAGAAGAAAAAAAGTAAGTCCTATCCATTCAGTGAATTTTTTCCCTGTTACTTTTATACTAGAAAAAAATTCTCCTTTTACACCTTTTACATTAACCCAGTACATAAGAAATAATTTCTGAGGCATATAGCTTCTATCTTATTATGTGTAAAAATTTTAGATTATAGACAAAAAAAGCATTGTTCCCGTAATAAATTGGGAACAATGCAATCGTTTGATTATTCTTCATCAAGAAGTGACATTAATTCTTCATCCATCTCGTCTTCTTCATGTGCAGCAATTGTATAAGAATTAGCAGCAATACCATAAGAAGATCGAATTTTGTTTGAGATTTCTTCCAAAACAGCAGTGTTTTCTTTTAAATATTGTTTTGCATTTTCTCGTCCTTGACCTAGACGCTCATCGCCATATGCATACCAAGATCCACTTTTTTGCACGATGTCTAATTCTACACCTAAATCAACTGTTTCGCCTTCTTTAGAAATTCCTTCTCCATACATAATATCAACTTCAGCTGTACGGAAAGGCGGCGCTACTTTATTTTTCACAATTTTAATTTTCGTACGGTTACCAACAATATCATTACCTTGCTTAATAGCTTCTGCACGGCGAACTTCTAAACGTACAGAACTGTAGAATTTAAGGGCACGACCACCTGGTGTTGTTTCCGGATTTCCGAACATTACCCCGATTTTTTCACGAATTTGGTTAATGAAAATAGCAATCGTTTTTGATTTGTTAATAGAACCTGAAAGTTTACGTAATGCCTGTGACATTAAGCGGGCTTGTAAGCCGACATGAGAATCACCCATATCCCCTTCAATTTCAGCTTTTGGCACTAAGGCAGCAACGGAGTCAATAACAATGATATCAATTGCACCACTACGAACTAGTGCTTCTGCGATTTCAAGTGCTTGTTCCCCTGTATCTGGCTGTGATAATAATAACTCATCAATGTTGACACCCAATTTTTGAGCATAGATTGGGTCCAATGCATGTTCTGCATCGATAAATGCTGCTTGTCCACCTCTTGCTTGTACTTCAGCAATAGCATGTAAAGCAACTGTTGTTTTACCTGATGATTCAGGACCATATACTTCAATAATACGTCCACGTGGATAGCCACCTACGCCTAATGCCGCGTCAAGTGCTAATGATCCACTTGAGGATGTCGCAATTTCTAAGTCGGTTTTTTCACCGAGTTTCATGATTGAACCTTTACCAAAATTCTTTTCAATTTGTTTTAAAGCCTGTTCTAAGGCTGCTTTACGATCACTCATTCATTTTCCTCCTTCGAAAACTGTTCACTGTTTTTGTCTATCTCTACTATACTTGTTTTTGAGAAAACACGCAAGAAAAAAGCGAACATTTATTCGTTTTTTCTACAAAATAAAAATTTGGATAGTTTTCCTCTACCCAAATTCCTATTTTTCACTCTATATTAATATCGTTTTGTATAGCCGCGTTCTTCCAAACGCTGCATTAAATAATGGCATGTAAATTTCACTGCACGGAGTCGATTTGTATTACGCATACCAGATAAATGAAGTAAGTATGTAAGTGGCTCCTCATCATTGATGGCAATACCAATCCAAACCGTTCCTACTGGCTGATGGTCATGTGCTGTAGGCCCTGCTTCTCCTGTTAACCCAATGCCGATATTTGTCCCAAATTGTTTTCGAATTGCACTTGCCATTGCAGCAGCACATTCACCGCTCACAACGCCGTGTGTATCTATTAATTCTTGTGAAATACCAAGATGCTTTACTTTTGCTTCTGCCGCATAGGTCACTACACCACCAATGAGTGCGTTCCCTACCCCTGGAATTTCCGCAAGCTCTGATTGAAACAACCCTGCCGTTAAACTTTCCGCAGCAGAAATAGTTAGATTATTGTCTACTAGCATTTCAACTGTCTTTGAAACAAGTGAGTCATCATCCACACCATATTGATAGTCACCAACAAGGGCTTGTATCTCTGCTACTTTGGCGGCAATAAGTTGTTGGGCTTGCTGTTCGGTTTCTGCTTTAGCTGTTACGCGTAATGTTACCTCACCATCCGACGCAAGTGGAGCGACAGTTGGATTTGTTTGGGCATCTAAAATATCCTGTACCTGGACTTCAAGTTCGGCCTCACCAATCCCATAAAAACGCATCACATGAGAGGCAATGATCCCTCCATCATTAAGCATCGCAGCAAGCTTAGGTTTCGCCTCAAATTGAAACATAGGCTCAAGCTCTTTTGGTGGCCCTGGGAGTAAAATATACGTACGATTATTATTTTTAAAAATCATACCAGGTGCCATTCCGTGATAATTGGCTAATATTTCGCTTCCAGCTAGAATTAAAGCCTGTTTCCGGTTATTCTCCGTCATAGGACGTCCTCGCTTGGCAAAAAACTGCTCAATATATGTTAATGCAACTTCATCAAATTCTAGAGAAACACCGAGATGGCGTGCAATTGTTTCTTTTGTTAAATCATCTTTCGTAGGTCCTAGTCCTCCCGAAAATATAATTAAATCTGCACGAGATTCTGCCACTTCAATAGCTTGTTCTAAACGTTTTGCATTATCACCAACTACTGTATGGTAAAAAACATTAATGCCTAGCTCGGATAACTGGTTCGAGATAAATCTCGCATTCGTATTCGTAATTTGACCTAATAATAGCTCTGAGCCAACCGCAAGAATTTCAGCATTCATGATTCACAAGACCTTTCTTATTTAGACTCAAGTAAAACACGTCGATTAAGGTAGAAGTAATCCCACCCAGACCATAGCGTAAAGAACAATGCTACATATAGCATAATCATATCAAAAGGAATACCAATGAGTATAAAAATTGTGTTGTGTAAAAGAGCCGCAGCGATTGCTACAATTTGTGCCCAAGTTTTAATTTTGCCAAGCTGATTGGCGGCAACGACCTCTCCGCCACCTGCTAAAATAAGGCGTAAACCCGTAACAGCGAATTCACGGCTAATAATAATGATGATCACCCAGGCTGGTGCCATATCAAGCTCTACCATTAAAATGAAGGCTGCTGACACAAGTAATTTATCAGCTAAGGGATCTAAAAATTTCCCAAATGTAGTCACAAGATTATACTTACGTGCATAATAACCATCTACCCAATCAGTTGTCGAAGCTAAAATAAAAATAAGTGCACCTATAAAATGATGGATTGGCATCTCTGCCCCAAATAGAGTCAATGTTCCCCAGCCAAAATCAAACATCATAACAATGACAAAAAATGGAATAAGTAAGATTCGTGAGATGGTAATTTTATTTGGTATGTTCATTTTTCTAACACCTTTCATGATGAAAGAAAGTAGTCATCACATGATGACTACTGTTCTTTATTGAAATTGATGACGATATTTTGAGTTACAACTTGCTGTGCATACGTGAGAAGCTCGTCATTAATATAGATTTTAGCTTGCGTAGAATTACCAAGACGGATACGAACATAATTTTCAGTCGTCGCGTCGAATTCTACCACTTCACCAGCATTATAAACACGAGTATCCGTTAATAATTCTTGTTGCTGCTGATTACGAATACCAACAAATGTAGGACCTGAAACTTCGATTTTAAGTTTCAATGTATCTGTACCTGTTAACGTGTAAGAAGTTGTTTCTCCATCTGCTTCAACAGTACCTGCGGAAATGGTTTGCTTGATCTCTTCAGTTTGATCAGTTTGATCTTCATCAGTTGGTGTTTCTTCTTTAGAGTCTGTATCTTTTTGGTCATTTTTCAGAGCATCTTTTTCTTCTTTTTCTTTCTTATCTTTGGCACTATCGATAGGCTTGGCATTTGTATCATATTCAATTTCAGGGGATGTTGTGTTGCCCTCGCTTGTCCCTGGACTGTTTTTGGATTGCCATAGCACCCATATTACCACGATGATCACAACAATAAATAACCCAACAATGATTTTTGGCATTGCCTCCATCATTTTATTGGAAGGGCCTTTTGTGACCTTTCTTCTGCTTGGACTATTCGTTATGGATTGACTTACTTGATCATTTGGAGTACTCGGTAGTTCTTTTTTATAAGTCTCTAAAATTTCTTCCGCATTTAAACCAACAGCATCTGCATATTGTTTAATAAAAGCTCGTACATAAAACGAGCCAGGCATAATGGAATAATTGCCCTCTTCAATTCCTACTAAATAACGCTTTTGAATTTTCGTTATTTCTTGTAAATCGTCTAAGCTGTAGCCTTTAGACAGTCTCGCCTCTTTCAGTCGAGTCCCTAATTCTGCCACTAATAACACCTACTTTAACATCAAATTAAAAATTAAATCCACCAAATGAATCGGATTCGGACATATGATTTTTTTCCATTATTTCATAAGTAATTTCTTCATCTGTGTGATGACGTAATTCAATAATATAATCAAAATCCTCTATTTTATATTCGGAATGCTGAACAAACATATCAGGATGCTCTACAACTTTAATGCATGGCATATTCATCATTTCACGCACTAATTGTAGATGTCGCTCATCAGAAGAGCGACGAGTCACAATACCATCTAAAATAAAAATATTATTACGACTAAATTCATCCCCCACTAGTTTATTACGAACGGTTTGTTTTATCATTGTGGATGATAGAAAAATCCACTTTTTATTGGCACAAACACTTGCTGCTACTATAGACTCCGTTTTACCAACGCGTGGCATGCCACGAATACCAATCAGCTTATGTCCCTCTTTTTTAAAGAGTTCGGCCATAAAATCGACTAAAATACCAAGTTCATCTCTTACAAAGTGGAAAGTGTTTTTTTCATCTGCATCTCGAGGAATATAACGACCGTGTCTAATAGCTAAGCGGTCTCGAAGTTTCGGTTGTCGAAATTTGGTCACGTTAATATGTTCCATTGTCGAAACAATTGTACGAAAACGTTCAATTGCCTCATCATTGTCTGTATGCACTAACATACCACGTCGATCCTCATCGACACCATTAATTGAAATAATATTGACACGTAGCATCCCTAAAAGTGAAGCAATATCTCCTAATAATCCAGGGCGATTCACCTGAATCTCATATTCAAAGTACCAATCGCTCAACACACTCGTTCCCTTCCTATTAGTTAACGTAAAAAATCCTTTATAAGTTCCATCATAGCTGATTTTTTATGTAATGGAAAGTTAGAATACATGGAATTACGGCGTTATTTTTAAAAACTTACTAATTTTTTTGAATGCATAGAAATAAGGCTTACATACGTTCCCGTTTTCACTAAAAAATAAATTTTTTATATAGAAAAAAGAGGAGATAAGCTCTCCTCTTTTTTTATTGCACGTGCTTATTTTGGACAAGCTTAACGACACAATTCGCCAAAGCATGCTTTTCATCTTCAGAGGCAACGCCCCATAAATCTGATAGCACTCGCTCTTGCTCGTTTTTAGGATCTACATTTGAAGCTAAATATTCACCAATTTGGACAGCAGCTGCTTGAATCATTTTCTTAGGCATACCACTTGATTCAGCTTGCATAACGTTTTGTCCTAAAAACGATGTCCATTTTTGCCAGTTTTCTAAAATGGTCATATGTTCCTCCTCCTTTACACATGTAGTATGTGTAAAAAAGAATATTATATGTACCAGCCACCATTTAATCGAATGATTTGTCCAGTTACATAATCGGCTTTCCCAGATAAATAAAAGCGAACCATCTCAGCTACGTCTTTTGTTTGCCCAATTGACCCTAAAGGAATATCCTCCAATATATAATTAAGCTCCTCTTTACTTAAATGACTGTTCATGGATGTATTAATGAAGCCAGGAGCAATGGCATTTACTCGAATACGAGATAATGCCGCTTCCTTTGCATAGGATTTAACAAATGCATGTTGTGCTCCTTTTACCGTTGCGTACAGCGCCTCACCAGCTGACCCAGCTTCGCCCCATATAGAGCCTATAAATAAAACATAGCTGACATCATGCTGACGAAGCTTTTCAGATAGTAAAGCGGTCAGCCTCATCGGATTTTGAACATGGACTCGCCATAGTGCGTCCATATCTTTTACTGTTGTATCCTCTAGCAGCGAATAATGCGCTTGTCCATTTGCGAAAATAATAGCCTGCACATTAAAAATCTGTGCGGCTACCATTTCTGCTCCTGTTTCAATTGAAAAATCCCCCTGTACAAGCATAAATTCTTGCGCAGGGAAAGTTTTAGAAAGTGTATGACATAAAGTTTCTGCAGCATTTTTATTAGTTGAATAATGTAAATAGATGGACCAGCCTTCTTCTGCTAAGCAATGACAAATAGCGTGACCAATCTCACCTGAAGCACCTAGTACAAGAGCAAACTTTTTCACTAGGCATCCTGCTTACTTGGTAAAATTTTAAACACGGTTTGTTGAGATTCACCTTGTACTGAGGCAAATGCTTTATATAAATCATCAACTGTTAATTCCTCAAGAACCGGGACAACATCAAATAAATTCATGTCATTAAAGGAGTAACGAGTAAATTGATTGGCGATAAACTCAATAGAATTCAAAGCGCGTAAGAAGAAACCAATTTTTTTACGTTTAATACGTTCTAAATCAGCACCTTCAAAGTGTGAATTCCCTTCAAATTTAGCCAATTCTTCTTTTATTACAGAAGTTAATTTATCAGGCTCTGATGAATCAGAACCGATCATAGCAAATCCAAAACCATTTTCTAATGTAAAATCAAATGCATACGTTTCATCAATTAAACCTTCCTCGTAAACACGTTCATAAAAATTAGATGTACGTCCAAAAATAAGTTCTAGTGCAATTTGAACAGATAGCTCATGCTTTAACATTTCTCGCCCTGACAAATTGGTTTCTTTTGCCTTCAATCCAACATAAACTTTAGGCTTTTGTACATCCATGTTTAATGTCCGTTCATTTATCGCTACCTCTGTTGGTTCTTCATCAAAGAAACGTTGAATGGATACCGGTTCTGAGAACTCTTTTTTTCCTTGATTATCACGAATAAAAGTCATCATTTCCTCAGGGTCCACTGCACCAATCACAAATAATAGCATATTAGATGGGTGATAAAATGTATTGTAGCACGTATATAAATGATCGGCCGTAATGCCATCAATCGATTCAATTGTACCAGCAATATCAATTTTTACTGGGTGATGATGATACATATTTTCAATCGTGCCAAAATATAGGCGCCAATCTGGTTGATCATCATACATGGTAATTTCTTGCCCAATAATTCCTTTTTCTTTGTTGACAGTCGCTTCCGTAAAGTAAGGCTCTTGCACAAAATTCAATAATGTTTCGGTACTTTTGTAAATATTATCAGTTGAAGAGAATAAGTATGCCGTACGCGTAAATGATGTAAAGGCGTTAGCGGAAGCTCCATATTCACTGAACTTTTGGAAGACGTCGCCATCTTCTTTTTCGAACATTTTATGCTCTAAGAAGTGAGCAATTCCATCTGGCACAGTAATGCTTTCTGTTTGACCTATTGGTACAAAAGTGCGATCAATAGAACCGTACTTCGTTGTAAATGTAACAAATGTTTTAGAAAAACCTTTTTTCGGCAAGATATATACATCTAATCCATTTTCAAGCTTTTCATAATAAAGAGTTTCATCTAATTGCTTAAATTCAATTGTTTTCATTGTGCGGCTTGCTCCTTTCCACATAAGAAATAGACCGCTTCAAGCTGCACTTGCTTCGCCATATCCATAACATCTTCCTTCGTCACAGCTTTCCACTTATTAGCCCAAGATTCCACAGAGAATTCCTCTGGTAAATCTTTATATTGATCAAAAATTTCAATTTGTCCACGGGCAGAATCCAAGGACTCTTTTAATTGATTCGTGAGCATTGCTTTTGTTTGTTCTAGCTCTAAATCAGTAATGTTGCCAGATTGCAATGTCGCAAGCTGTTCTTTAATTAGTGATAACGCCTTTTCCTCATTTTTAGCCTCGATACCAGAAACTACAAATACGAGACCATAATGAGAAGCATAGGAGCTAGAAGCATAATAAGCCAAACTTTCTTTTTCACGAACATTCATAAACAATTTAGCGTGTGGATAGCCGCCGAAAATACCATTAAAAATCTGCATTTTAGCAAAGTCCGGACTACCAAATCTTACTGGCGTACTAAAGCCAATGTGAAGCTTCCCTTGCTTCATCTCATGCTGTTCTCGAACATAATCGTTTTGAGGATGTTGTTGCGGAAGAACAGCTGGTACTTCCTCAGGTGTACGATCATTAAATGGTAGCGCTTTTTTTAATTTCGCTACAATTTCCTCTTCATTAATATCCCCAGCAACATAAATATCTATTTTATCGTTAGCTAGCATCGATTGATAAGCCTCAAATAAGGAGGAAGGGGTAATTTTTTGAATTTCCTCAACACTACCATTTGCCGAAATAGATGCTGGTTCGTTTGGTCTTAGGATTTGTTGTAAGCGGAATTGTGCAAAGCGAGATTTATCATCAAAAATAGATTCAATACGTTGTATAACTGTCTTCTTTTCACGTTCCACAATGGATTCCTTAAAAACTCCATTTTCTAAATTTGGCTCAAAAATAGCCGTGTGCAATAAACCAAGCATGTCATTTAACACACTTGTATTTGCTAAATAATGATCATTTACCGTCTCCACATTCATAAGCACTGTATGTTCATTACCTCGTTTAGACGTATCAAAATATAAAACAGTGCCATATAGATCATCTAAGAAGCTTCTGAAAGCAGCAGTTGTTTTATATTTAGCATTACTATGCTGCAGTACATTGGTTAACACAGTACGTTCCGATGCACTTTTAGCTGTTAATGCTCTTCTCCATTTAATTGAAAAATTTACGGTTTTAAATTGGGTCGTTTGTCGGATATGCAAATTGACACCTTTGGCAAAAGGTATAGTTTTAAACATATGAAACCCTCCTATCCTTCTTAATATAACGATGTACTACACATACTATACATGTCTACTGTCTATAATTGCAAAAAGAATCCAAAGTATGTATGGGAAAAATTATAAATTATATGAATTCAACATGAAAAAAAAAGACTGAGCATATTTCACTCAGTCTTTGATCATGACTTATTTTAACGCTTACCTTTAATATATGGTTGACCACTTGCCTTAGGAGCATTCGCTTTACCAATAAAGCCTGCTAAAGCAAGGATTGTTAATACATACGGTAAGATTTGTAGATAAACGGCTGGAACATTTTCAATGAATGGAATTTGGTTCCCTGCAATACTTAATGTTTGTGCTAAACCGAAGAATAGGGCTGCACCTAGCGCGCCAATTGGATGCCATTTCCCGAAAATCATGGCAGCAATCGCCATGAAACCTTGACCAGCAATTGTCGCATGTGAGAAGTCGTGCGTAATTGTTTGTGCATAGACAGCACCACCAAGTCCACCTAGAGCTCCAGAAATCATAACAGCAATATAACGCATTTTATTGACGTTAATTCCCATTGTATCTGCCGCCATTGGGTGTTCACCTACAGCGCGAAGGCGTAAGCCAAATGGTGTTTTATAAATAATAAACCAAGCACCAAATGCTACCACAAACGCCAGAATAGACGTACTGTAAACATCATGGAACAATAAACGGCCAAAGAATGGAATGTCCTCTAAATAAGGAATACCAAAACGGCGAATCGGTTGGTCAATCATATCTGTTTGACCTTTATCATAAATCATTTTTACTAAGAATACAGTAGCAGCTAAGCCTAATAAGTTAATAGCTACCCCTGATACTGTTTGATCGGCACGGAATGAAATAGAAGCAACGGCATGGAAAAGTGAGAAAATCGCACCAATTACAACAGCCGCTAGCATTGCTACCCAAACAGTTGCCGCACCTAATGATGAAGCAAATTCTAAATTGATAAATATACCAACAAAAGCACCAACAATCATTAAGCCCTCTAGCCCGATGTTGACAACACCAGAGCGTTCAGAGAATACCCCACCGATGGCTGTAAAAATCAAGGGTGTTGCATATAGAATCGCTGAAGGGATGATGAAATATAACATTTCTAAAAAGCTCATGTTATTGTCCCTCCTTTTTCTTGCTCAGCTTCTGTAAGCCTACTCGAATAATATAGCCTGATGCTACGAAGAAGATAATTAACGCGATGATAATCGATACAATTTCTTCCGGTATACCAGCAGCATTTGGCATATTTAAAGCACCATATTTTAATGAACCAAAGAGTGATGCCCCGAATACTACGCCAAGCGGTGTATTTGCACCAAGTAAGGCTACGGCGATACCATCGAAACCAATTCCAGTGAAGCCAGGTTTAATGGATGCGTTTTGGAATGTACCTAGAGCTTCCATCGCTCCGCCAAGACCTGCAAACATACCTGAAATAGTCATGGCTAAAATAATGTTTTTGTTAACGCTCATACCAGCATAATCTGCAGCGTTTTTGTTGAACCCTACAGCTTTCAGCTCATATCCACGCGTTGTTTTTTCTAAAATGAACCACATAACAACAACCATTAATAGTGCAACAATGATCCCATAGTGAAGACTTGAGTTGTCTGTAAGCTCTCTTAAAAACGGAGAACGTAATGAAGCTGATTCATGGATACGTTCTGTTTTAAAGCTACCATCTGACAATTTTTTAATGACCGCGTTTGCAATATATAACGCAGTATAGTTAAGCATAATTGTCGCAATTACTTCATGCACTTTAAATTTCGCTTTTAAGAAACCTGCAATAAAGGCCCAAAATGCACCTGCTGCTGCTGCTGCAAGTAACGCCAAAGGTAAGTGTATAACTTTAGGTAGCTCAAATGCATAACCTACCCAAGCTGCTGCTAACCAACCTAAAATAAGCTGACCTTCAACACCAATATTAAACAGCCCTGTACGGAAGGCGAATGCTACTGCAAGTCCTGCTAATATATATGGTGTAATTTGACGAATTGTGTTCCCTATTGAATATGAATCTCCAAAAATACCTGTCCAAAGAGCGATATAACCTTGTACTGGGTCATAGCCACTGACTATCATGACGATAGCCCCTACAATTAAACCGATAATGATAGAGATGATAGGAACGAGTATATTAATGACACGATTTGACATTAGTCGTTCCCCTCCTTCGCATCATGCTTGTTATTTTTTTTACTTTGACCTGCCATTAATAATCCAAGCTCTTGTTCTGTTGTTTCTTTAGGATTTAATTCGTCCACAATTTGACCATCATAAATAACGGCAATGCGATCCGATACATTCATAACCTCATCTAATTCAAAGGAAATTAACAGAACAGCTTTCCCTTTATCACGTTGCTCAATAAGACGCGAGTGAATAAATTCAATCGCCCCTACGTCAAGACCTCGTGTTGGTAGAGCGGCAATTAATAAATCTGGATTACGATCAATTTCACGACCAATAATAGCCTTTTGTTGGTTACCACCAGATAATGCACGAGCAGGTGTCATTTCACCATTACCTGTACGTACGTCGTATTCTTTAATAATTTGATTGGCTTTCTCCGACACTTTTTTATAGTCCATTACAAAGCCTTTAGCTATAGGAGATTGGTAATACGTTTGTAGCGCAATATTATGACCAATCGGGAAATCTAGTACTAAACCATGCTTATGACGGTCTTGCGGAATATGCCCAACGCCTTCTTCTGTTATACTACGAGGCTTCAAATTTGTAATATTTTTACCATTCAGTTCAACAGTACCACTTTTAATTTTACGAAGACCTGTAATCGCCTCGATCAATTCTGATTGACCATTTCCATCTATACCTGCTATACCGACGATTTCACCCTTGCGAACCTTTAAGTTCAGACCTTTTACCTTATCAATATTACGGTAATCCGTTACGACTAAGTCATGGATAGCAAGTACTTCATCAGTTGGATTTGCATCCGTTTTTTCTGTTTTAAATTCAACTTGTCGGCCAACCATCATTTCAGCTAGCTGATCAGGATTTGTGTCAGCGGTTACAACAGTGCCAATTCCTTCACCTTTACGGATAATTGTTACACGATCGGACACTTCCATAATTTCTTTTAGCTTGTGGGTAATCAAAATAATAGATTTCCCCTCAGCAATAAGACGACGCATAATTTGAATTAATTCCGTAATCTCTTGTGGTGTTAAAGAGGCTGTTGGTTCATCAAAAATTAAAATTTCTGCACCACGGTATAATGTTTTTAATATTTCAACACGTTGTTGCATACCAACAGTGATATCTTCAATTTTGGCATTAGGATCTACATCCAAGCCATATTTCTCAGAAAGGGCTTGTACTTTTTTAGATGCATCTTTTATATTGACAATACCCATTTTAGTTGGCTCGGAGCCTAAAATAATATTTTCTGTTACTGTAAAATTCTCTACCAACATAAAGTGCTGATGCACCATACCAATCCCTAAATCATTGGCAACATTTGGGTTTGTAATTTTTACAGCATTCCCACGAACGCGAATTTCGCCACCCTCTGGTTGATACAAACCAAAAAGGACGTTCATCAAAGTCGATTTACCCGCACCATTCTCTCCAAGCAATGCATGGATTTCGCCTTGTTTCAGTTGGAGGGTGATATTATTATTCGCCACGAAATTACCGAATTCTTTCCGGATTCCTAGCATTTCAATCACATATTCCAATATTGTCACTCCCTTAATAGGCACTTTTATAAAGTAATTTCGCCTTAGCGTTTAGTATCTGCCTCTACTATGACTGATGGCACAGATTAGCAATACATCCAGTATTCGAAATATACATAAACTAGATGACCGTTAGAGCTTTTTTGCTACAGTTCTCTAATTCTTTAGACCGCTTTCGTTACCAAAGGCTATCTTTTATTTACTGATATAATCCCACCTATAGAGGTAGGTGTTTTGCTAAATTAATACAGGAAAGGTCATCGTTAGAAACCTTTCTTCTATTAACTTGTTACCATCATTATCAAAATCTTAATACTACCTCTAAAAGGTTCATATAAATCTAGTTAAATAGAGAATTGCGAATAATCTAAATATAACGATAGATTGAAAAATCATCATAAGGTCCTTCTTAAAAGTCCCTTATGATGATCAAAAGATGAATTATTTTTCCACTTTTTCTGGAACTTCGATTTCACCCTTAGCAATTTTTTCTTTATATTCATCGATTACTTTTTGTACATCTTCTGGAATTGCACCGCGAGAATCCGCAAGTTTAACTCCATCTTCAGCTAAACCATAAACAAGTGTTTCTCCACCAGGGAAGTCACCTTTTTTCGCTCTGTTTGAAATATCTACTACTGCTGTGTTAACTCCTTTTAACATAGAAGTTAAAGTTACGTTTGTTTTATCGTCTACTTTACCTTCTTCGTATTGGTCAGCATCTACACCGATAACCCATACATCTGCATTCGGATCTTTTGCTTTACGTTCTTTTGCTTCAGAGAATACACCATTACCAGTTGCACCAGCAGCGTGGAAGATGACATCTACACCTGAAGAGTACATGCTGTTAGCAGTGATTTTTCCTAGATCTGCTTTATCAAATGCACCAGTGTATTTTACTTGGATGTCGATATCTGGATTTACTGCTTTAGCGCCTTCAACAAAACCAGCGTGGAAGCGGTTAATAACTGGAATATCTACGCCACCTACGAAGCCGATTTTACCTGATTTAGACATTTTAGCTGCAGCAACACCAGCTAAGAAAGCACCTTCTTGCTCTTTGAACAGTACGTTTACTACGTTGTCTGCTTTCACTTCAGCATCAATCAACGCAAAGTGATTGTCTGGATTTTCAGCTGCTACTGCATCGATTGCATCAGCCATCATGAAACCGATACCATAAACTAAGTTAAAGTCACGACGCACTAAGTTGTTTAAGTTTGTTTCATAGTCAGCATCTGAAGCTGATTGTAGGTAGTCGAAACCACCATCACCTTTTTTAAGACCGTGTTCTTTTCCGTAAGCTTGAACACCTTCCCATGCAGATTGGTTGAATGATTTGTCATCAACGCCACCTACGTCAGTAACCATTGCTACTGAAAATGATTCTTCTGATGTTTCTCCACCTGAAGCGTTATCATTTTCTTTTGCAGGCTTTTCGTCTTTTGTACCACAAGCACCTAAAATTGCACTTGCCGCTAATACTGATGTTAATACTAAACCAAATTTACGTTTTTTCATTTAATTAACCCCCCAAAGGTATTGTAATTAGCAGGAAAAAAATTTAGAAATGTTCTACACCCGTTTACGAACTACATGGAAGCTGAATTTATCAGCTCGGAAATAATTTTTTGAATAGAGCACTACTTGATCATGGTCATCGTAATGCAACTGCTTTAACACTAAAAGAGCTGTTTCACGTCCACAGTTTAAAATCGGTGAAGCTTGTTCATGATACCCAACTGGATCAATGTACGTAACCGCATAGGCCACATGGATTTTTCCAGATTGCTCAAGAGCAGAGAACAGTGAAACTTCTTTTTTTTCGACAAAGTCAGTAGGCAGGAAGCTTGCGGGTAGCTTGTCTATACAGTAAACTACGGGCTCACCGTCCGCTGTTCTGACACGTTCAATTGTGAGTATTTTATCGTCGCCATCACATTGGAAGCGTTTTAAATCTTCCTCAGAAGGGATGTGCTCGGCCGCTTTTAAAAAACGCGAACCAGGCTCCATACCCGCTGCCTCGATCATAGAAGAAATGCTCGATAAATGCTCGATGCCTGATGTAAACAACGGCTTAGGGTTGACAAAAGTCCCAACCCCGTGTCGGCGCACAATCACATTTTCCTCTTCCAACAGTCGAAGTGCCTCTCTAAGTGTTGCTCGACTGACTCCGAGTGATTTCGATAATTCAAATTCTGAAGGCAGCTTTTCATTTTCTTTAAAAATGCCAGCCTCAATGTCAGATTTTAAACGATCGATTACTTGAAGATAGAGATGACGATGATCTGCTTTAATAGTCACATATATCACCACCAAAATCAGAGATCAGACATCTGATGTACAACATTCCTACTAATCGTTCATAAATATAACATTTTTGCAGAATGAAATAAACAGTTTTAAATAAAATCTGTTATAGAATTCATTCTTTCTTCAAATTCGTTGCAAATAAATGGACAAATATACAGAAAGGACCATCCACTTAATGTTTAATTGTCGTATTGATGAATAAGCACCTGACGAGGTTTACTGCCCTCAGGAGGCCCGACAATACCGCGTTGTTCCATCTGATCAACAATACGTGCTGCCCTTGAATATCCTATTCGGAAGCGACGCTGAAGCATGGAGACAGATGCTGTTTGCATACTTACCACTAATTGTACAGCTTCGTCATATAATTCATCGGTTTCCTCTAAAATCGTTTCTTCTTCAGTAGGAATCATCTCCTCTTGATACTGAGCCTTTTGCTGTTCTATAACAAAATTCACAACAGCCTCAACCTCTTGATCCGATAAAAAGGCTCCTTGTACCCGTTTTGGTTTCGATGCACCGGCTGGTAAAAATAACATATCTCCGCGACCAAGTAATCGTTCTGCTCCACCCATATCTAAAATCGTTCTCGAATCAATAGCTGAAGAAACTGCAAAAGCAATTCGGGATGGAATATTAGCTTTAATGACACCTGTTAAAACATCTACACTTGGTCTTTGCGTTGCAATAATCAAATGGATTCCCGCTGCACGTGCCATTTGGGCTAAACGGGTAATTGAATCCTCCACATCACTAGATGCGACCATCATCAAATCTGCTAACTCATCTACAATGACTACAATATAAGGTAGCTTAGGATGCTTTTCATCTGTCTGTTCATTGACCTTTTGTACATGATTATTATAGCCTTCAATATTTCGTGTTCCAGTATGTGAAAACAGGTCATATCGACGTTCCATTTCAGAAACAACTTTTTTCAAGGCTTGAGAAGCTTTTCGTGCATCGGTCACAACAGGCGCCAATAAATGGGGAATACCGTTATAAACGTTTAACTCCACCATTTTCGGGTCAATCATCATAAGCTTTACTTCATGTGGTTTTGTACGCATTAGTATGGATACTACTATGCCATTTATACAGACACTTTTCCCACTACCCGTTGAACCCGCTACTAGTAAATGCGGCATTTTATTGAGCTCTGCTAGCACTGCTTGTCCCGTAATATCTCGTCCAAATGCTACCTGCAACAATGCTTCTGGCTTAGCGCCATCCTTCGATTCTAATACCTCTCGTAAAGTAACAATGGCTACCTCACTATTTGGCACTTCAATACCAATGGCGGATTTCCCAGGGATTGGTGCCTCCATACGAATATCCTTGGCAGCCAGCGCTAATGCTAGATCATCTTGCAGATTGACAATTTTACTTACCTTGACACCAATATCAGGTAAAATTTCATATTTTGTAACGGCTGGTCCTAAATGAACTTGTGTGACCTTTGCCTTTACGCCAAAGCTTTGCAATGTTTGTTCAAGCTTTTTGGCGTTCGCCTGGATGACGGAATATTCTCCACTTTGGTCATGTTGTGGTGGTAATTGTAATAGATTATAAGATGGAAGCTGGTAGTCTGCATTTTCTACAGTATCTGTCCCTTGAATATGGACCTCATCCATAGCTTCATCGTGTTCATTGTCCACTATTTCTGTCTGATCAAATATAGTTCTTTCCTGAGATACATTTTGGGTAAATGCAGAAATAATAGGCTCATGATGTATTTCTTCTTCTTCTTGCTCAGGCATATCCGTAGTTTGATTGACCGCTGCAATCTCGTCCACACTTTCTGCTCTAGAACGACGATTGCTTGGCTTTTTAGGTGCATTTTTTTTCTTATCTCGATGTTTCTTTTTCCATTTACCAAATAAATCTGGCATTTTCTCTGCCAAATATGGCACTAATGCTTTTCCAGTAACCAAAATCAAGCCGATAAAGAAAATAACCCAAGCAACGACTCTTGCCCCTGATGCTTCAAATAGAACGTGAAGACCACTAAATAAAAGAGCACCAATCATTCCACCACCTAGTGCATTACTGCGATGAATAATCCCCTCGGTATTGATGAGAATTCGCCATGATTCACGGAGAACCGAATCAGATAATAAGCCACCTGATTTTGATAATTGTTCAAATAATATGCCATGACTAAAGATGGTTAAGCTCATAATAATGAGGAGCATACCTAGAATTAAGCGGTCTTTCATACCGACTTTTTTTCGACCAATCATCATTAATAACGCAACAAATATTAGCATAAATGGAACCGCAAAATGTAAATTTCCTAATAGAAACATTGCGAATGTTTGTAGCGTACGCCCGATCATACCATATTCAAAAATCATGATGACCGCAAGCGCAATTAAGAGCAGTCCTAGAATTTCATACATAAGTGGAGACATTTCTTTTTTTTCTGTTGTTGCTTTGCTTTTAGTAGCCTTTTTTCTTTTACTAACCGCCATTTCTATCACCTTCTTCTGCAATCCATTTTATATATGTAGCGAATCATACCATGTAGAACTCGAACATTTCAAAAAAAGGATTTTCCACCGCAATTGGGAGAAAATCCTTTTCCATTTACTTTTCCTCAAAGCCTTGACGATGAGTCATTTGTATTAATATTCCATAATAATTGGGATAATCATTGGACGACGCTTTGTTTTCTGGAATAGGTACGTATTTAAAGTGTCACGAATTTCTTGCTTAATATTCGTCCATTCAAATGTATCTTTCCCTACATATTTTTCAATGACAGTCCTTGCGATGTCCGATGCCTCAACCATTAACTCTTCTGATTCACGAACATATACAAAACCGCGTGATAAAATTTCTGGACCAGACGCAATTTTCTTTTGGGCACGATTTAAGGTCACGACCACAATGAAAATACCATCCTGTGATAATAATTTACGATCACGAAGAACAATATTCCCCACATCGCCAACACCGATCCCATCAATTAAGACGTTACCAGCTTGTACACGTCCACTCATGCGCATCTTATTATTTTTATATTCAACAATATCCCCTTTATCAGCGATAAATATTTGGGATTTTTGCATGCCTAGCTGTTGAGCTAATTTAGAGTGGGCAATCAGCATACGATATTCCCCTTGAACAGGAATAAAATACTTTGGCTGCATTAAATTTAACATAAGCTTTAAATCTTCTTGACTACCATGACCTGATACGTGCACATTTTTGCTAGAAGTTAGAATTTCAGCCCCTGCTTTAGAAATGGAGTTCATCGTATTAGCCATTTGCACTTCCATACCAGGAGAAGGTGTAAATGTAATTAAAACTGTATCACCTTGCTTAATTTTAATGTCACGGTGATGCTTACGTACGATTTTTTCTAGAGCATCTAAAGGCTCCCCTTTATTGCCTGTTGTAATAATGATAATTTCATCGTCTTGATATTTTTGCATTTCTGAAATTGGAATAATCGTATCTTCTTCGACTGTTAAATAGCCAAGCTGTACACCTAAATCTACAGCCTTCTCTAATGGCTTCCCGACAATCACTACTTTACGGAATGATTTTTGAGCTTGAGCAAATACTTGTTGAATTCGGATAAAATTCGATGCATAAACAGCTACTAAAATACGACCTGGTGCTGAATGGAATGTTTTTGATAATTGTTCTTCAATGACAATTTCCGATGTTGTATAACCTGGTCGTTCAGCTTCGCAAGACTCAGATAATAGAATAAAGACGCCGTCTTCCCCTAACTGGGCCATTTTTGCTAAATCAGGTTTAAATTTACCTGTCGCTGATTGATCGAATTTGAACTCTCCTGTATGAACAATCGCGCCTTCAGATGTATGGAACACTACCCCTAACGAATCGGGAATACTATGTGTTGTGTGGAAGAATGTTACATACGTTGAGTTGAAATTCATACGACTACGGTTTGTTACTTCAAAAAACTTTACCTGATGTGGTGCAGGTAATTCTTTCAAATGTTCCTTTGCTAGAGCAATTGTTAATTTTGAGCCGTACACTGGTGCCTTTATTTTTTGCAATACATAGGCAATCGAGCCAATTGCATCTTCATGTCCGTGTGTTAAGAATATACCTTTCACACGCTCTTTATTTTCTTCTAAGTACGTAATGTCAGGGATCACGATATCGATGCCTAGCATCTCGTCCTCTGGGAACATTAAGCCGCTATCTACTACAAATAGCTCTTCATCAATTTCTACTACGTACATTGCTTTTCCAATTTCGCCCACACCCCCAAGAGGGATGATTCGAATCAGTTCATTTTTCTTTTTTGTCAATTTATTTCCTCCTAAAAAATATCCCGAACAGCAACCACTTAACATTTATTATACGGTTTGCTAAGCTTTTGCACAAATTAAAAATACATGTTTCACAACAGAAATATATTTTCTTATCTTTTCCTTATTGCTAGCAGATGGAAAGACAGATATTGGAATCCTTATCGAAATAGAGTCATTAAAGTATTTTTGAGGATGAGAAGTTATGGATTTCTGAAATAAAAAGGAAGCCGATTTGAATGATCAGCCTCGCAGGCTGTTGAAAAAGTCCATCGAGAAGTTCACTCTCTATACTTTTCTTCCTCTTGCACCTTCAATATTTGGTAAATCACTGCCTATATCCACATACGCTTCGAGCAAAGTTGCTCTATTAAGTTACTTGCCATGTCCAAATAGCCAGTTTCTTTAAATTCATGGCAGCCAAAGCAAGCATCGCCTGCATGGACAATTTTTTAGAGGATATCTAAATAAAAAATCTATAGCAGCTTTTAGTTTTCGCACGAAATGATCTTTGGGAATTCATTGATCAATCGAAGGGGCATATTCCTAGCGTACAAGCAATTAAGCTAGTTCAAATTGTTCACGTTCATTGATTTGATTTTCCGTCATCATGGTTGACCACCTCATAACTTTAAATGAATAAGAAGTTCTTTATGTAGAAATTGAGTGGAGTGAATTGCGGGAAAGTCGAGATTCTGGACTGAGCGGATATTTTCTGTGCGAAAGCAAAGCAGCTACAAAGTGAGGGAAGCAGATCGACCCCGCACATAGTGGAAATCAACGGCTTTACTTTTTTTATCTTATGGTAAAAGAAAAAAGACTGTAGCCAACTCAAAATTCATTGAGTTCGTCTACAGTCCGCGAGACTGATTTGAATGATCTGCCTCGTTTTTATTTATCTAAAACTTCTCGCTTTTTCTTGATACGTATCCCAAATGTTATCAAAGTTAGCCTTCTCTTCATCGGTCATTTCCATCATTGGCAAGCGAACATTGAGTGTATCAAAGCCTAGTTTTGTCATTGCATATTTAATAGGTGAAGGGTTTGGTTGAGCGAACAGCGCGCGTACAAGAGGTAATAATGCTCGGTGAATTTTAGCTGCTAGCTTATGATTTCCTTCTTCAAACGCTTTAATCATTAATTGCATATCATTGCCTACTACATGAGCAGCGACGGAAATAATGCCTGCCCCGCCAATCGCCATTAGTGGCAATGTTAGGCCATCATCTCCGCTATACACTAAGAAATCATCATCTGGATCAACATTTTCAATAACATCACCCATCTGATCCAAATTGCCGCTTGCTTCTTTAATCCAAGCAATGTTAGGAATCTTACTTAATGCAACAGAAGTTTCATAGGCCACATTCACACCAGTACGCCCAGGGACATTATAGAGCATAACTGGTAGACTCGTTTGTTTAGCAATCGTTTCAAAGTGAGCAAAGATCCCACGTTGATTTGGTTTATTGTAGTAAGGAGCTACAAGCATGATGCCATCTGCTCCATTTTCTTCTGCTTTATGGGTCATGGCTATAGAGTATGCTGTTTCATTGTCCCCTGTACCAGCAATAACTGGCACACGACCAGCTACCTTTTCTACTGTAAAACGAACAACCTCTATTTTTTCTTCAGTAGACATTGTAGGATTTTCAGAAGTCGTACCACAAGCAACAATACAATCTGTACCATTGTCGATCAAATGATTAATAATACGTTCTAATTCTGGATAATTTATCGTGCCATCATCTTTAAACGGCGTAATCATAGCCGTTCCAATTCGACCTAAATTCATCCTTACACCCCTCTTATAGTAAGTTATCCTCAAGCATTGCTTCTGCAATTTGGATAGAGTTTAATGCAGCGCCTTTTAATAGATTGTCAGAAACGATCCATAGATGGAATCCTTTTTTGTTGTCTAAATCTTGACGGATACGTCCTACAAAAGTAGCGTCTTCCCCTTCTGCATAAATAGGCATTGGGTAAGTTTGTGTTGCAATATCATCTTGTAATACTATACCTGGTGCATTGCGTAATACGTCAAAAATCTCTTGGATTGATGTTTCTTTCTCTACCTCAATATAAACAGACTCTGAGTGACCTGAAACGACCGGCACACGAACGCAAGTAGCAGCAACTTTTAGCTCTGGTGCATGCATAATTTTTTTCGTCTCATTAATCATTTTCATTTCTTCGTATGTAAATCCGTTATCTGTGAATTTATCAATTTGTGGAATGACATTACGAGCGATTGGGTAATGGCGTTTATCACTACCAGATGGTAAAATATTTGCTTCTACATCCCTACCGGCTTCCCAGTTTGCGCTTTGTGTTTTTAATTCTTCAATAGCAGAAATACCTGCACCTGAAACCGCCTGATACGTTGAAACAAGCACTTTTGTTAATCCAAATGCTTTACGAATTGGCTCAAGTGCAGCTACCATTTGAATTGTCGAGCAGTTTGGATTTGCAATAATCCCTTTATGCTTCGCCAGATCGCCTCGATTCACTTCAGGTACAACAAGTGGTACCTCTGGATCCATTCGGAAATGGCTCGTATTGTCAATAACTACCGCACCACGCTTTGCTGCTTCGGGTGCAAGCACAGCTGATACTGAACCACCAGCTGAGAATAAAGCGACATTGACGCCTTCAAAAGCTTCAGGTGTCGCTTCTTCAATTGTATATGTTTGACCATTAAACTCGATTGATTTTCCTGCTGAACGTGCAGATGCTAGAAATTTAATGTTCCCTATTGGAAATTTACGTTTGATTAATTGCTCCATCATTTTTGATCCTACTGCTCCTGTTGCTCCAACAACCGCAACTGTTAACTGCTTTGTCATCTGTCATCTCTCCTTGAATACAAGTTCCATAATGTGTGCTATTGTATCACAAAAATACTGAAAATTGTGTGTAATCTATGATTTATTTGAAATATTGTATCAACAGCGGTTGTAATTGCTTTTTCTGCGTAATTGCTGCATGAACAGTATCTACCATTTGGTCAAAATCAGCAATTAGAGAATTTGGTTTGGAGTGAGGAGAGTCCTGACCAAATGGGATAAAATAAATATTTTTGGCATTTAACAACTTCATTATATTTATTCCATTTAAGCCCAGTGCATCATTTGTTGAAATTCCTAACACTACAGGTGATCCATTACGTAAAGTTGCCTTTGCTGCCATAAGAACAGGGCTATCTGTGGCCGCATTGGCAAACTTACTAATACTATTACCTGTCATTGGAGCGATTACCATTGCATCCAGTGGATTGGATGGACCAAATGGCTCCGCTTCTTTTATAGAAGAAATAACTTTTTCTCCAGTTAAAGCTTCTATTTTTGCAATCCATTCCTCCCCTGTACCAAAGCGTGTAGCTGCATGTAAAACGGAATGGGTAATGATTGGTATAACTGTTGCACCAACATCCATAAAATTTTGAATTTTAGGTATGACATCTTCATACGTACAATGAGAGGCTGTAATACCTAGGCCAATTCGTTTCCCCGTTAACAATTTTCTTCCTCCTCTATGGCCTTGCACAGAATTTCAGCAGCATCATGTGCAAAGTATTTCCCAGGCAATGATGGCAACAGTACATATGTTTGCAGTTGCTCAGCATCTATATCCAAACAGCCTGGCTCTGAGGCTAAATCATATAAAACTGCTGGAACATGATCTTTAAACGATTCTGTAATCCATTTAGCTGGAATGGTATTAATAAATGTACCTTCATTAATTGACCATAAACGATCATCTAAGTCCGTAGCTTTATAGCCATATGCTTTAGCTTCACTCACTTGTACAACCGAACGTGCAACAATATGAACATTTGCCCCCATTTTAACTAGTAAAGAAGCGAGCATTTTTGCGATACGTCCGAAACCTGCGATTGTAAAGTTTTGTCCGTAAATACATTTTTGCTCGAGTCCGTAAAACGTGGCGATAAACCCCTCTGCTGTTAATCTAGCATTTTGCCAAATAAACGATTCTTGTTGCAAATAGCAAAGGGATTCATTTTTTTCTAGCAGATGCTTCCAGTGCATCGTTAAACGACCTGTATAGAATTTAACCTGTGATATACCATATAGCTGTTCTACTTCTATTTTTAAAGGCAGGATAGGTAGAATAATTTTATTTGGTTGAAATTCTAAAACAAGTTTATTTAACTCCTCGTTCCAAACTGTCGTTCTTTTATAAAACACTGTTCTCGATGGACTTCTTAACATTGTTGCTAGTTCTTTTAATCTGGAGTCCTCACCGATAACGAGCCATTTTTCGTTTTCCAAAAGCTCACCTCACTGTAAATATTCTGACTGTACTGTAGATGTCTTGTTAAATAAAATTCGATCTTCACCAATTAATATAATTTCGTGCCAAGGTATCATTTCACTAACCTTCATTTTCTTTTTTTGGAAAGGTAATTTATCTTTGACAATCTCAAAACCATGTATTTTTCCTGTTTGCACATCTAATAGGCATTCTGTATGAGCCAGGATGCCAAAATGTACACCACCCTCAATTTGAATTAACTCTTTATCCACCATCTCAGATAGTAGCATTCCTCATCTCCCTCCTTGAGCCGTTACCTCAATATATGCCGAGTTTTTGTAAATCGTGCCCCCTACCAAAAGTAGGAATATATTGCATTTCCGCTCCAAACTGTGTATTGTGTATATATACAGTTATAAGAGGTGAGGATTTTGCATATCCATTTAAGCAATGCCAGTGATAAGCCCATATATGAGCAAATCACCATCCAGCTCAAAGAAGCCATTCTAGCTAATAAATTGCAAGCAGGTGATGCCCTACCATCCATTCGTGCTTTAGCTAAAGATTTAAAAATAAGCGTAATGACTACTAAACGAGCCTATGCCGATTTAGAACGGGATGGCTTTATTGAAACAGTCGCTGGGAAGGGAAGCTTTGTAACGGAACGTAACCAGGATTTCCTGCGTGAGGAGCTCTTGCGACAAGTAGAGGAACATGTACTGAAAGCCGTAAAATTAGCGAAAACAGCTGGTCTATCAAATGAAGAATTACAAGATTTAGTCACTTTAATGTTAGAGGGGGATCATTAAGATGAATGCTATTGAAATTCATGACTTACATAAAGGATTTGAAGGTTTTTCACTAAAAGATGTAAGTTTTTCAGTACCTCAAGGAACAGTAATGGGCTTTGTTGGAGAAAATGGAGCTGGAAAATCGACAACGATTAAATGCATGCTTAATTTAGTAAAAAAAGAATACGGCGATATATTACTTTTTAATAAAGATCATGTCGAACATGAGCAATCGATAAAAAAGGACATTGGCGTGGTTTTTGACGAATTACACGTATCCGAAACGCTGACTGCTACTCAGCTCGACAAAATTATGAAAAAGGTATTTAAAACATGGGATACAGACTATTACTTCGAACGATTAGCTCAATTTAACGTACCAAAGAAGAAAAAAATCAAGGAACTATCGCGAGGCATGAGGATGAAGCTATCAATTGCATTAGCATTGTCCCATCATCCGAAGCTCTTAATTTTAGATGAACCAACAAGTGGTTTGGACCCCATTATTCGCGATGAAATTTTAGATTTATTTTTAGCATTTATGCAGGATGAAACACACAGTATTCTTTTTTCTTCCCATATTACAAGTGATTTAGAAAAAATAGCCGACCATATCACCCTTATTCATAATGGAGAAATTTTATTGAGTGAAAGTAAAGATGCCCTTTTATATGAGTATGGCATTTTCAAAGGAAGTCTTGAGGAGGTAAACGAATTACCTGAGCATGCGATTATAAGAAAGCGCAATGGCGTATTTGGAATCGAGGCATTAGTACTTAAAAAGGAAGTAAATGAGATTTTTAAACTTGAAAGACCCTCTATCGAAGATATTATGCTATTTTTCGTGAAAGGGTGTGTTTGATTATGATTGGTTTACTAGTAAAAGATTTTATGACCATTCAGCGTCAAATGAAGTCACAATTATTTGTCATACTTTTTCTCCTTATTATGGCTATTCTTATGCGAGAAACTTCTATGCTTTTAGCTGTTATTGTTTTTATTGTTACCATTCAAGCCATTACTGCCCTTGCGTATGATGAACAATGCAACTGGGATAAGTACGCTAATACCTTTCCAATTACGAAAGCTGATATTGTGCTTAGTAAATACTTACTAAGCGTGTTATTAATGCTAATCGGTCTTGTCATTGCTCTACCAATCATTTTTCTTATTCATCAATTGAGCAGTAATGAGATGACTGCTCAATTTTTCCTCACGTTTATGATGATTGTAACATCGGCCCTTTGTCTTTTAGCCGTTTTTTTACCTATTTATATTAAATATGGCTCTCTAAAAGGAAGAATGGTTCTGATTGCACTTTGTCTTATCCCTGGCTTTTTAATGGGGATGTTTAAAGGGGATATACCCACAATGATTATGACATTTTTAGATTTAAAGCAATTAATCTATTTTACACCTTTCGCTGGACTTCTGTTACTGTGGCTATCCTCACTCATTTCTACAGAAATCTATAAACGAAAAGAATTCTAGGGGTGATTCCATGCGTGCCTTATTAGTACAAAGATTTATCGTACAAAGATGGACTATCCTTTTTGCAATCACTATCTGTTTCGTTCTTTATTTCATACGCTTGCCTTATTTAGATAGCCCATCCATTTGTCTATTTGTTGTAGTTGTTTCCGCTAACCTCGTTGAAAATTTATATAAAGGGGATCGTCAAGTAAAATGGGAAGTTTATGTTAATAGCTTGCCTCTTTCAAAGAAAGTCCAATTACAGTCGGATTTCCTTTTTTGCTATGCCTTTGTTGCAAGTCTCTTTATCTTAATTGCACCATTGTACTTTTCACAGACTGAAGCGTCTACAAATTTTATTGGGCATTTTGCCATGTATTTTGGTTTTATCAGTAGCTCTTTTTTTCTTCTTTCTAGTCAATTTTATATTCAACAGCTCGAGGAAACGGAGAAAATGCGATCTTTACGGATGCTTACAGCTACAGTGCTAATTATAGCTCTTAATTCAGTTGTTCATTTTTATTTATCACTAGTAGCAGGGAATCTTTTCATCTTGTTAATCCCTACGCTTATAAGTATCTTTAGTAGCTGGTTAGTTTTTCAAAAA
Source organism: Lysinibacillus fusiformis (assembly GCF_003049525.1). Classification (GTDB taxonomy): domain Bacteria; phylum Bacillota; class Bacilli; order Bacillales_A; family Planococcaceae; genus Lysinibacillus; species Lysinibacillus fusiformis. Next base: position 184,072 of record NZ_PYWL01000001.1, read on the forward strand.
TGTCTTCATTTATTGATGACACGAGAAATATTTTAACAGTCAAAAAAATAGGCTGCCCTTAAGGCAACCTATTTTTTATCTACAACTACATGAATTAATGTATCATTGGCAATATCAATCGTAAAGGCTTTCCCAAATCCAACAACATAACGCCCCTCTATTGGCGTTAGTTCGAATAAATAAAAATCAAGTGAGCGCAACAACTCCATCATTTTTGCATTAAACAGTTGATCGAATGTCGCAAATATATCCTCATGACCTTCATTACCTAATTTTTTCGGCATACATTGCCAACGTGCTCGCTCTGGAGCAAATGGATTGGCTGTTACAGCCTCATCTGCTACACATATTAAATCAACCACTTCGGATTGATCCATGAGTTGGTAATGCTCTGCTACTTGGCTAATATAAACATAAAACTTTCCGTTGAGTCGCACAAAAGGCGTAGTACTACTAAAAGGCTTACCTTCCCCATTCACGAAGCTTAACACACAGTTTTTTTTACTTTGTATAAAGTTTTCATAATCTTGTTTTACTTGTTCAATATCAATTGCTTTTGGCATATTATTTCCCCCTATACTCTTACCGTATTTTTTAATTGAATTCTCGGAGCATTATCCCAAGATACATATTGAATTTCAGCTTCCATACGATATATTTGTTGGATCATTTGTTCAGTCATAACTTCATCCGGTGTCCCTATTTGTGCTCGGTTACCATCCTTTACAACGACGATTTTATCGCTGTAACTAGAGGCTTGGTTCAAATCATGAAGCACCATCACAACTGTCATACCCATATCACGATTAAGCTCCCGTACTAATTCTAGCACTTCATGCTGATGAGCAATATCTAAAAAGGTCGTGGGCTCATCCAATAATAAGACTTGTGGCCGTTGTGCCAAAGCCATCGCAATCCATGCTCGCTGTGCCTCACCACCAGACAAAGCGGCTATTGGTTTTTCTTTATATTGGGAGAGATAGGTTTTTTCCAATGCCCAATCAATAATTGCCTCATCCTCTGCATTCAGGCGTTCAAACCACTTTTTATGCGGATATCGACCATAGGCCACTAAACTTTTGACAGAAATATCGCTCGGTGCTTGGTTTTGCTGACTCAGCATACACATTTTGCGTGCAATTTCCTTTGAGGATAGTCGACGCATATTTTCTCCTTCAAACAGGATATTCCCATCACTGTACGGCTGCATCCGTGCAATCGCCTTTAATATCGTTGATTTACCAGAGCCATTCGGTCCAATAATCGATAGAATCTCGCCTTGTTCCACTTCAAATGAAAAATTATGGACAACTTCCTTTTGTTCATAGCTGATGGATAGCTGTTCAATTTTTAACATTAAAACGCCCTCTTTCTCATTAAGTATAAGAAGTAAGGTCCACCGATTACCGCCATTAAAATACCCGCCGGAATATCAAGTGGTGCAAATAATGTACGTCCGCCCGTATCGGCAACCAATAAAACAATCGCCCCCAAGGCCATACTCATAGGCAACATGTATTTATAATCAGAACCAACTAATAATCTCGCCATATGAGGTACAATTAATCCAACAAAGCTGATCATTCCCACTGCAGCAACAGATATCGCTGCTAAAAAGACAGCTAATATTGATAGCATAATACGAATACGTGTTACACTTTCCCCTAAATTAGTAGCGACCTGATCGCCCAAACGGATAATGTTAGCTTTGCGAATCGCAAATATGGATAGTATCCAGCCTATAATGGCGTACAAATAAATCATATGCAGCGATGCATTTCCTTTTGCAGCGAGACTACCATTCATCCATTGTACTGCCGATGGTAGACGATCACTATATAAAATCGACAAAAATCCAATGACGCCCCCACATAAAGCATTTACTGCAACCCCTGATAAAATAATGGTGATTGGGGTAATGCCTGTCCGTCTCCAGGCGAGTGCATAGACAATTGCTGCGGCAATTAAACCACCAACAAAGGCGGCGATAGGAATTAAATGAGTTAATTCTGGATTTGCTAAAAGGATTATCAATACAAATGCTGCAGCACCACTTGTTACCCCTGTTAAACCCGGATCTGCTAATGGATTTCCCATGACTGCCTGTAGTAAAGCCCCTGATATAGCTATACTTGCGCCAATAATTAAAGCTAGTAACACGCGGGGAAGGCGGATATCCCATATAATCGTTGTATACACACCCTCTTGACCACGACCATTGATAAGGGTCGATAAAATATCAGGTATAGAAATATGGACACTACCTAATCCTATTGCTATTACTGCGGCTAATATGGTTACCACAAATGTCGTGATAATAATCATGCGACTTCTTGCTGTAAGAATCATACCTCTACCTCACGAACTTATTTATAGAAATAATCTGCAATTGTTGTTAGTGCTGTCTCAGCATTTGTAATAGATGTGACACCGAAAATACTGTAATCAAGCATATAGATTTTGTCATTTTTGTATGCTGATAATTGTTGCCAAGCACTATTTTTTTCAATTTCTTGTTTAAATTTATCTTCATTCGCTCCATGATCGCCAGACGCTAAGACAAACACAATATCTGGATCTGCTACAACAATATCTTCTAAATTCATTGGTGAATAAGTAGATTCTGCTTTTAATACTGATTTCGCAATATTATCTGCTCCCAATCTTTCGACTAAGCTTCCTAAATAGGATTTGTCGTTCATTACCATAAAGGAATCAGATGTTCCGATAACCAGCATAACAGATGGTAGTTCTTTTCCTTGTGCTTGCTCTTCCAGCTCTTTTTCTTTTGCTATAAGATTTTGCAAGATTTCATTTACTTTGTCTTCCTTATCAAAGTATGTACCTAGCACCTTAAAACTTAATTTTAAGTCATCATACGAATCTGTTGGTAAATAAGCTGTTGGAAGATTCATTCCCTGTAGTGCTTGATCTAATGAGCTTTGTAGAGAAGAAGCGCCAAGAATCAAATCTGTTTGTAAACTCGAAATAACTTCTAAATCTGGTGACATAGGTGAACCAATTTTTGTAATCGAATCAAAGTCTGATGGTATCGGATTTGTCGATGTTGGTACTCCCACTGGTGTGATCTCCAAAAGATGTAGCATTTCTGTTAAAGGAACTGATGTCGTCACAATTTTTTCTGGAACGGTTGTAGGAAAGCTTGCTAATGCCTTCTGAAAGGCTTCTTCATCAACACCATCTTGAAATTCCTCTTTTTTGACTGTCGAAGTATCAGCAGCTTCATCTTGCTTTGCTACTTCTTCCTTTTGAATTTCTTTGTCTGCAACTTTCTCTTCTTGGTCTGCACAGCCAACCAGTGCTAATGATAATGCGAATGTACTAACATATAGCCATTTTTTCATATCTACTATTTCCTCCGTGTAAATGAAAATGATTTTCAATATCAATTATACTATCAAAGTTAATTGATAATTACAATGCCTAATTGATAATATAAATAAAAAGGAGGTGTCTCAATAATCATTTGAGACACCTCCTTTAAGACTATACGATGAGGTATTTTATTCGCTTGGTCCAATAATTGAAATGGCCGGCTCTGCTTTCAAAATTTTAGCAATCAATCGATCCACTGAGTCCATGGATACAGCCTCTATAGACGCCAGTACCTCGTCTACTGTACGATGTTTACGATGAACAAGCTCACTCGTACCATTTCGATTCATACGTGCGCCAGTTCCCTCCAACCCTAGAACAAAGCTACCTTTCAGCTGCTCTTTTGCATTATCAAGCTCTTCTTCTGTGACACCACCTGCGACAATATCGAGTAAAGTAGCATCAATAGTATGTTGTAGCTGTGATAATTGCTGACGGCTAGTACTGCCATAAATGGTGAATGCCCCAACATCTGCATAACAGGATTGGTAAGAGAAAATAGAATAAGCTAGACCTCTTTCTTCACGCACCTCTTGAAACAATCGTGAGCTCATATTACCACCAATAATATTATTTAACGCAATAAAGCTATACATATCAGGGTCCTTTACACCAATAGCCGGATAGGATATAGCTAAATGTGCTTGCTCAGTATCTCGGATTTTCGAAATTTCTCCAGGATGAAATGAAGGATTTGTCAGCACAGGCGCAATCGCAACTGCGGAAGGCTGATATTGTCCAAATAATTGTTCAATCGTTGCCATGAGTTGAGGTGAAATATTGCCCGCAATGGAAATCACCACTGACTCTGGACCGTAATGTTTGGCCATATAATGGCGAATCGCCTCTGCAGTAAATGTCTTTAATGTAGCTGCACTGCCCAATATCGGACGGCCCAGTGCATCATTGGGATACATAACACTCCACAGCTTTTCATGCACATCATCATCCGGAGCATCTTCGCTCATTAAAATTTCCTCTAATACGACTTGTCGTTCTTTTTCTAGTTCTTCTTCTGCAAATGTAGAATTAAAAAACATATCAGCCAAAATAGAGACTGCTAGCTCTGCATGATGATCTAAAACTTTTGCATAATAACACGTATTTTCCTTAGATGTGAAAGCATTTAATTCTCCACCTATCCGATCAAATTCTTCCGCAATTTGACGAGCTGAACGACTTGGTGTTCCTTTAAACAACATATGCTCTATAAAATGTGTAATACCGTTCTCTTCAGGTAGTTCATAGCGTGAACCCGCATTTACAAAAATACCTAAAGCAACAGATCTTACATGGTTAATTTGCTCCGACACAATACGAACACCATTCTGACATGTATGTACTTGAACCAAAAAATCTCCCCCAACTATATATTTCTTTATGATGATAAACTATTTAAAAAGGCTGCGCATTAGACGCAGCCTTTTATCTTTATTATTTTTGTTGTTCAGCGCGTTCTTTTTCCTCTTGTAGTACTACTTTACGAGATAAATTCACACGACCTTGTTTGTCAATTTCAATTACTTTTACTAGTAATTGATCGCCAAGTTTTAAGACGTCTTCCACTTGCTTTGTACGTTCCTCCTGAATTTCAGAAATGTGAAGCAAGCCATCTTTACCTGGGAAGATTTCACAAAACGCACCGAATTTTTCAATACGCTTCACTGTCGATAAGTAGTATTCCCCTACTTTAGCTTCACGTACGATATCTTCAATAATTTGTTTTGCGCGTGCATTCATTTCTTCATTAGCAGAAGAAATATAGATTGTACCATCTTGTTCTGTATCAATCTTAACGCCCGTTTCTTCAATAATTTTATTAATTTGTTTTCCGCCAGGTCCAATAACATCGCGAATTTTATCTGGATTGATTTTAACAATCACGATTTTTGGTGCAAATTCAGATAATTGTGTACGTGGCTCTGCAAGTGTCGCAAGCATTGATTCTAAAATATGCATACGACCTACTTTAGCTTGTGTCAATGCTTCTTCTAAAATATTGCGTGATAGGCCATCGATTTTAATGTCCATTTGTAGAGCTGTTACACCTTTAGCTGTACCAGCCACTTTAAAGTCCATATCACCTAGATGATCTTCCATACCTTGAATATCTGTTAAAATAGAATAATGTTCACCTTTTTTAATAAGGCCCATTGCAATACCTGCAACTGGTGCTTTTAAAGGAACACCAGCATCCATCATAGCTAATGTAGATGCACAAATAGAGGCTTGAGATGTTGAACCATTTGATTCAAGTACTTCTGATACACAACGAATTGTATATGGGAAAACAGACTCATCAGGAATAACTGCTTCCAGTGCACGTTCTCCTAAAGCTCCATGACCAATTTCACGACGACCTGGTCCACGAATTGGTCCTGTCTCACCAACCGAGAATTGAGGGAAATTATAGTGGTGCATGAAGCGTTTTGATTCTTCGACACCTAAACCGTCAATAATTTGTACATCACCAAGCGCACCTAACGTACAGATAGAAAGTGCTTGAGTTTGTCCACGTGTAAATAGACCTGAACCGTGAGTACGTTGTAATATTCCTGTTTCAGAGGAAAGTTGTCGAATCTCGTCTAGTTTACGACCATCTGGACGAATTTTATCTTCAGTGATCTGACGACGTACTTCATCTTTTACCATCTTATCAAGTATTGTATAAACCTGCTTCATCGTATCATCATCTGCTTCTTGCTCTTCATAGGAAGCAATAATACGATCTTTTACAGCTTGAATCGCTTCGTCACGAGCATGTTTCTCAGCAGTTTGAATAGCATCATGCATATCCGTCTCACAAGCAGCCTTTATATCCGCTTGGATTGCTTCATCAATTTCAAATAATGTAACTGGTTTCTTTTCTTTTCCTACCTCAGCCACAATTTGCTCTTGGAATGCGATAATTTTTTTAATTTCTTCATGTCCAAACATAATCGCTTCTAACATCACTTCTTCTGGAACTTCAAGTGCGCCAGCTTCAACCATGTTGATAGCGTCCTTGTTCCCTGCTACAGATAAATGAATTGTCGATTGGTTCGATTGTTCCACTGTTGGATTCACAATGAACTCCCCGTTAATATAACCAACTTGTACACCTGCGATCGGTCCATCAAATGGAATGTCAGAAATAGCCAAAGCTAATGAAGAACCAACCATTGCTGCCATTTCAGACGTACAGTCAGAATCATTTGACATAACCATAGAGATCACTTGAACTTCGTTACGGAAACCATCTGGGAACATCGGACGGATTGGACGGTCGATTAAACGGCTCGCCAATATAGCTTTCTCAGATGGACGCCCTTCACGCTTAATAAAGCCGCCAGGAATTTTACCTGCAGCATATAGACGTTCTTCATAGTTTACTGTTAATGGGAAGAAATCAAGTGGTTTTGGTGATTTTGACATTGTGGCTGTAGATAATACGGAAGTATCGCCATAGCGTACTAATACAGCTCCGTTTGCTTGTTTTGCTAACTGTCCTACTTCAATTACAAGTGGACGGCCAGCCCATTCGTAGGAATAGACTTTCTTTTCGTTCATTCAATGAACCCCTCTCTATTATAAAAACACTTACTTCGTCTGTATGTACTAATTGTAAGTGTACCAAAAATGCTTGTTCTATGCTCAAAAATATTTCTTGAAATAATCATACATTTAAATTCAGTTATTGCCAATTTATTTAAGATTTATTTCTATATTTTATTGAAAAAACATTTTTATACTTTTGTTATATGGAATTGACTTAAATTGATCCTTCCTGACGAAAAGTAATGTATGTAAATAGATATAAATGCTTCTTCACATTATTATTTCAAGTGCAGGCTATACACAATAGATTTATTATACCACGGTACTTGTCATACAACATCCTACTAGTATAAAGAAAGTTAAGTATGTAGTAAAGTTTAAGTGTGTCAAGAGAGAAAAATTAAAATAAATGCCCCGTCAAACTAGCATTCACGGGGCATTTCATGTCTCTTTTATGTAAATTATGTAGTTTTAGACAGCGGTCTAGCTATTTTATCTTTGTTTTTTGCTGTTTGAATCTTATTGCTGATAGCTGGAATGACGAAACGATCCAATCCAAACTTACCGGCATTGAAACCAGCTGCTGCTATAAAGATAGCGAGTAAAATATCCCAAGGATTACTTGATATAGTACCTGCCATTAAAAATGCAAAGTTCATAACCATCCCAAAAAATGCAGCATACGTTGTTAAACATCCAAGTATTAATCCTAGGCCAACTAAAAACTCTCCCCAAGGAATAAGGAAATTAATAATTTCAGCATTGGGTAAAGCAAATGTTTCAATAAACTTTACATATAGTGGATATGCTAACTCCTCGCCGCCAGTTACTGGATTTGCTATTGCATTTGCTAAAAAACCGGATGCATCAAATCCATTCATCAATTTTCCCCAACCGGCTGTTAGCCAATGCCAACCTAGATAGATGCGAATAATTGTCAAAATCCCTGCAACAATATTATTCTCTCTTAATATTTTGTTAAACATCCAACTGCACCTTCTCACCATAAAATTTTGTTTTCACATTTCACAAGCTGAAGTAATCTGTTAAAGGCCATTCATGGCTAAATAAAAACGATTACTATTCAATTCGTTCTTGATTCAACTCGATTGGACAATAAAGCTAGATTCACATAGGACTGGTTGAATTTGGTTGCGAAATGTGATTAGAATATATCACCCTTTTATTGGTTAGAACATGTTTTTTCTAGCTCGTTCACCGGAGCGTAAAAAAGTTATGGCTTATTATCGAACAAAATAAAAATGGAGATGAGAAGTGAGCTACCCTAAAAGGTCATTTCCATTTTTCAATAAAAAAAGACTGTAGACAAAACATAAGTTTGTCTACAGCCCGCTGTAATTAGCGACGTAAGCCTAAACGGTTGATTAGTTCACGGTAACGTTGTACGTCAGTTTCACGAAGATATTTTAATAAGTGACGACGACGACCTACCATTTTAAGAAGACCACGCTCAGAGTGGAAATCTTTTTTGTGTGTACGTAAGTGAGTATTTAGAGCATTGATTTCTGCTGTTAATACTGCAACTTGTACTTCTGGTGAACCAGTGTCACTTTCGTGAGTACGGTACTCAGCGATAATTTCGTTTTTACGTTCTTTTGTAATAGCCATTTGTATGGACCTCCTAAGAAAAATTATTTATCCCCACTAGCACAGTAAACGTTGGAGTCTTCGATATACCGAGCTAAGGTTGAGCATTATGCACTTATGAATGTTACCATAAATGATTGGGTCAAGCAAGTATAAACCATTACTTAGTTGACTCTATTGTAGATCGTTAAAATATTGTATAGCTTCTTGTTTATCTTTTTCGATTTGCGTTTTTAAAGCATCAATACCGTCAAATTTTCTTTCGCTTCGAATACGTTTATACCAAGCTACATGTACTTCTTCGCCATAAATATTCTTATCAAAATTTAAAATATGAACCTCAATGGACAATTGCTTATCGTTTGGATCTTTAAACGTTGGTTTGTAGCCTACATTGCAGACACCATCATACCAAGCATTTTGGACTAGCAGACGAACAGCATAGACCCCACTTGCTGGAATAAAAGTACCTTCTAAAGCTTGGACATTTGCAGTTGGGAAGCCAATTGTTCGACCACGTTTATCACCATGTACAACCATTCCGTTAATTTCAAATGGTCGTCCTAATAATGTTCTCGCTGCTTCCATATCACCCTCTTGTAAAAGTTGGCGAATACGGGTTGAGCTGATTTTCTCCACATCATCCGTTCTCTTCTCAACAATTGTCACACCATAATCACCATTGCTTAATGCACGCATATCTTCCATTGTCCCTTTACCAAATGCCCCAAATGAATAATCGAAGCCAGCTGTCACATGTTGAATATTTAATCCACGAATAAATGTATCAATAAATGCGGCTGGAGATAGCTTAGCAAAATCAGATGTGAAATGAACAACAAATACTGTATCCACGCCTTGTTCTTCAAAAAGCTGCAATTTCTGCTGTAAGAGGGTAATATAAAAAACCTTTTCGTTACGCCCTCCAAGGACTAATGATGGATGCGGGTCAAATGTCATTACTGCGCTTGGAATTTGACGCTTCTCTCCCTCTTCCTTTGCCGCCTTGATAACAGCCTGATGCCCTCTATGTACACCATCGAAAAAGCCAAGCGCTAATGAATAGGGTTGCATGCTTTCTCTTTGCTGTAATTGATGTGGGTATTTTAAATGAATGACCTCCATTGAAAAATCCTCCTACTCTATCGTCGGAAACATCTTGTGTGGTTTCATCAAACCTGCCTTTGTAGGGTGAGCTTGATAAACCGCAACTGCCTTTCCATTGATTCCAAAGACAATTTTATCATGTATCTTTAACAATGTATCTGCTGGAAGCACCTGTCCATTGAAAATTTCTTTTTCAATGGCAGAGGTAATCTCAATATATGGATAGTCTGTTAATGCATACTCGACAGGTAAAATACAAGTAGTCACCTGCTCTGCATCCATAAGCTCCGCAACCTGTGCTAGCGTAAAACAGTTATCGCGCGTAAAGGTACCTGAAGCAGTACGTACGAGCTCTTTCATATGCGCTGGATAACCAAGAGCCTCCCCAATTTGGACAGCTAATGTACGAATATAAGTCCCTTTACTACAATCGATACGAACTGGGAATGTTATCTCCTGCCCCTCGTAGGATTCATGGTCATCGAGAAGCTCTAAAGCATAAATGGTAACTTGACGAGTAGGTCTTTCAACTGTTTCACCTTTTCGAGCATATTCATAGAGACGTTTACCATTTACCTTGACCGCTGAAAACATTGGTGGAGTTTGCTCAATAACACCTGTTAATGAAGCTAAAACCTCTTGCAACTGCTCACGAGAAACCTTCTTAACTGAATGATCCTCTGCAACCGTTTCGCCCTCTGCATCCTCCGTTGTCGTTGTGCGACCAATGGAAATAATAGCTTCATAGGTTTTCCCTGCATCTGTTAAATATTCTGCAATTCGAGTGGCTTGGCCAATACAAATTGGTAGTACACCTTCCACACCTGGATCCAAAGTTCCTGTATGCCCAACCTTTTTTGTACGTAAAATTTTACGCAGCTTAAAGACACAATCATGGCTTGTCATGCCTCTTTCTTTCCAAAGCGGTAAAATACCGTTCATATACATCCTCCCAAATTGCCTTTAAAATAAAATTTACCTTGCATTATTACCAGATCAAAAATCTTCTTTATGAAGATAAAAAGCCTGCCTGCATGAACATGCAAGTGGCAGACTTTTTCAGCTTATTCTTTGTGTAAACCTCTTAGCAATGTATCAATACGGTTTCCGTACTCAATCGATGAATCGAATTCAAAGATTAATTCTGGTGTGCGTCGTAAACGAATACGTGAACCAATTTCTGATCGAATGAAACCGGAAGCTTTTACTAAAGCTTTAATCGTTTCCTCGCGTTCACGTTCATTGCCTAAAGATGTAATATAAATAGTCGCTTGCTGTAAATCACCCGTTACCTCAACACCTGTAACAGTAACAAAACCAACACGCGGATCTTTAATTTTACGGCCAAGAATATCACCAAGCTCTTTTTTCATTTGCTCAGCAACACGGTTTGAACGTAGAGACATAATTTGTCACCTCTATTTCGATGTACAGATAGTTGATCTTTTTATGCTACTTAGCTATCTCAACTACCTACTATTCCTTATAAATAGTCTCGCCACACATTAAGCTGTTCCCATGACGGATTTGACTCTAAATAGTGGAGCGCGTGATTAATTTCCCGTTCAGCTGCCTCTTTCGATGAAGAAACAGCTACAAGTGCTAATTTGGTGCGCTGCCATACGTTTTGATGGTCAATTTCCGCAATAGAAACATTAAACTTCTGCTTAGTGCGGGTAATCATACGCTGTAAGACAGCACGTTTTTCTTTTAACGAATGGGCAGTTTGAATGATAAATTCAACCTCTGCGTATACAATCATTATACTCGTTTAACTTCTTCCATAATGTAGGCTTCAATAATGTCGCCTTCTCTAATATCGTTGAAGTTTGTAATCGTAATACCACATTCGTATCCTCTTGCTACTTCTTTTACTTCGTCTTTGAAACGCTTAAGCGTATCTAATTCACCTTCAAAAATAACTACGTTATCGCGAATTACACGAACGCCTGAATCACGTGTTACTTTTCCTTCAATTATATACGAACCAGCAATTGTACCAACTTTTGATACTTTAATTGTTTGGCGAACTTCTGCTTGACCAATAATTTTTTCTTCAAATTCAGGATCAAGCATACCTTTCATTGCTTGCTCAATCTCTTCAATTACTTTGTAAATGATACGGTGTAAACGAATATCTACGCCTTCTTCTTCTGCAGCACGTTTTGCATTGACATCTGGACGTACATTGAAACCAATAACAATAGCATTGGAAGCGGCAGCAAGAGAAATATCAGATTCCGTAATGGCACCTGCACCAGTGTGAATAATTTTCACATTTACGCCTTCTACATCAATTTTCATTAATGAAGCAGCCATTGCTTCTACAGTACCTTGTACGTCTGCCTTAACGATTAAGTTCAGCTCTTTCATTTCGCCTTGGCTCATTTGCTCAAATAAGTTATCAAGCGTTACACGTTGTTTTTCAGAACGTTGTGCTTGGATAGCTGACATTGCACGAGTTTCCCCAACTTGACGAGCTGTTTTTTCATCTTCAAAGACAACAAAACGGTCCCCTGCTTGAGGTACATCATTTAAACCTGTAATTTCTACTGGTGTTGATGGTCCAGCTTCTTTCACACGACGGCCTTTATCATTCACCATTGCACGAACTCGACCAAATGTATGACCGACAACGATTGGGTCACCCACTTTTAATGTACCGTCTTGCACTAACAGCGTAGCAACTGAACCGCGTCCTTTGTCTAGCTGAGCTTCAATTACTGTTCCAAGAGCTAAACGGTCAGGATTTGCTTTTAGCTCACCTACTTCTGCAACAAGTAAAATCATTTCTAGTAATGTGTCAATGCCTTCACCTTTTAATGCTGAAATTGGTACGAAAATCGTTTCGCCACCCCATGCTTCAGGAACTAAGCCATGTTCAGTTAATTCTTGCATCACACGATCTGGATTTGCAGATGGTTTATCCATTTTATTCACAGCTACAATAATTGGTACTTCTGCTGCTTTTGCGTGATTGATTGCTTCTACCGTTTGTGGCATTACACCATCATCAGCAGCTACTACTAAAATTGTTAAATCCGTTATTTTTGCACCACGTGCACGCATTGTTGTGAAAGCAGCGTGTCCTGGTGTATCAAGGAAAGTGATTTTCTTGTCACCTTCTGTTACTTGGTAGGCACCGATATGCTGCGTAATACCCCCAGCTTCACCTGCAGTCACTTTAGTATTACGAATAGAATCTAATAATGTTGTTTTACCGTGGTCAACGTGACCCATGATTGTCACAACTGGCGGACGCTCTGATAATTCAGCTTCATTTACTTCTTCTGTTTGCTCGAAGTGTGTTTCTAAGTCCGTAATATCTACACGAATCTCTTCTTCCACTTCTACACCATAGTCTGCGCAAATTAATTCAATTGCATCCTTATCTAATTCTTGGTTAATTGTTGCCATTACCCCAAGCATGAATAATTTTTTGATAATTTCAGATGGCTCACGGTGTAATTTTTTTGCTAATTCTGCTACTGATAATGATTCAACAAAAGTAATTTTTTCTGGAAGTTCCTTTTGTTTAAGCGGTATTGATGGTTGATGCGTTTTTGGATGGCGACGTTTGCCTCCATGAATCCCTGGTTTTGGACGTTGGTTGTAACCACCGCCACCTCTACGATTATTATTATTATTGTTATTATTATTATTTTGTGTCATATTTCTGTTTTGATTACCTTTTGCATTCTTAGATTTTTCGTTAGACGAATTTGAGTGTTGCTGTGTGTGTTGCTGATTATTTGCTTTAGGCTTAGAAGTAGCAGATTGCTGCCTTTGACCTTCTTGCTTTTTCACCGAATGGTTTTGTTGACCATTCGATTGAGGTTTTTGTGATATGTTTTGAGTTGCTTGTTTTCCTACATTTTTCTCAGGTGTTGCTTTAAATGTTTGGTTTAACTTTGACACGATGTCTTTCTCTAACATAGACATATGATTAGTTACACTCACATTTAATTTACTAAGTGCTTCAATAACCTCTTTACTCGTTTTATTCACTTGTTTCGCATATTCATGAACTCTGATTTTGGTCATCTGCTCACCCCCGATTATTTTTCGTTGAGTAGACTAGACAATTTACTTGCAAAACCTTTATCGGTAATCGCTAAAGCCACTCGGGCCTCCTTACCTGTAGCATGTCCTAGATCGTAACGATCTCCAATTACATGATACTCAACGTTGTAGTACGTGCACTTATCTTGAATTTTCTTACTTGAGTTTTTAGAAGCATCGTTTGCAAGCAGTACTAACTTAGCATTGCCATTCCGGACTTCCTTTACTACTAACTCTTCTCCTGAAATCACTTTACGGGCTCTTGCCGCAATTCCAAGCAAATTAAATATTGCTTGATTAATCATAAAATTGACTCCCTACGAATTAGCAAAATAAGCTCCTCGTAAATTTCTTCAGGAATTTTCACATCAAGTTGGTGCCCCAATACATTTTTCTTACGAGCGATATCAATTGCCTTCTCTGATTTAGAGACATAGGCACCACGCCCAGGTTTTTTCCCGGAGATATCTACACTTACTTCGCCCTCTTTTGAACGAACAACACGTATCATTTCTTTCTTTGCCAGCATTTCTCCAGTTGCTACGCATTTACGAAGAGGTATTTTTTTGTTAACAGCCATAAGAATCACCATTCCTCTCTGAAGCTTGTCGTAAGAGGTGGACAAGTCGTGCTCTACTTGACGCTCTGACAGTATTCAGTCGGCGTAGGGGGCCCACTGAATACTGTCAGGTAACTCGTCACACGGGCTTTCTTACTTATTCTTCGTCGTCTTGATATAAATCTACTGCCACTTCATCAAAATCACTTTCTTCATCTTCAGCAGGTACGAAAGTGCTTGTAGCAGATGGATAGATACCTAATTCACGAGCATCTGTCTCACTCTTAATATCAATTTTCCAGCCAGTAAGTTTCGCAGCTAAACGTGCATTTTGGCCACGTTTACCAATAGCTAGCGATAATTGATAGTCTGGTACAACAACCGTTGTGGATTTTTCTTCTTCGTTTACTTGAACATCTAAAACTTTCGATGGGCTAAGTGCATTGGCAACGAATACAACAGGATCTTCTGACCATTCTACGATATCGATTTTTTCGCCGTTTAATTCGTTAACAATTGTTTGTACACGTGCACCTTTTGCACCAACACAAGAACCTACTGGATCTACTTCTTCGTTATGTGCATAGACAGAAATTTTTGAGCGATCTCCTGCTTCACGAGCAATCGATTTAATCTCTACAATTCCTTCATAAATTTCAGGTACTTCCATCTCAAATAATCGGCGTAATAATCCTGGATGTGTTCGAGATACAATCACTTGTGGACCGCGTGTTGTACGTTCAACTTTTGTAATATATACTTTGATGCGATCATGCGGACGATAGGTTTCGCCCTGGATTTGCTCATTGACTGGCAATGCAGCCTCTACTTTACCTAAACCTACATAAATATTTCGCGCATCTAAACGTTCCACAACACCTGTTACGATATCATCTTCACGATCGACATATTGCTCGTAGATTAAACCACGTTCCGCTTCACGTACGCGTTGTGTTACTACCTGTTTAGCTGTTTGAGCAGCAATACGGCCGAAGTTACGTGGCGTTACTTCTTGTTCCACGATATCTTCTAATTGATAAGCTGGGTTAATAACCTTTGCGTCCTCTAAAGAAATTTGTAGACGATCGTCTTCTACTTCTTCCACAACATCTTTACGTGAAAACACGCGGATAGAGCCCTTATCTAAATTTAAGTCCACTCGAACATTTTGTGCTTGGTTGAAGTTGCGTTTGTAAGCTGTGACTAATGCCGCCTCAATTGCTTCAATTAACACATCTCTTGAAATTCCTTTTTGTTCTTCTAGCGCATTCAGCGCATCTAACAAATCACTACTCATTTTGTTTTCACTCCTAAATATGCATTATGCTTAAAAATCGATGGCTAATCGTGCCAATGCGATTTTTTCTTGTTCTATTGTTACTGTAATTTTACGCGTTTTAATGCGCACTTCCATCACTAATGTATGTTCATCGTAGGATGTTAAGTAGCCTTGGAATTCCTTCATGTCGTTTATGGGCTTATAGGTTTTTACATAAATAAACTTACCAATTGCCTTTTCAAAATCAGCATCCTTTTTTAAGGGACGCTCCGCTCCAGGTGATGAAACTTCTAAATAATAGTTTTGTGTAATTGGATCTTTTTCATCCAATAACAAACTTAGTCGTTCGCTTACTTGAGCACATTGGTCAATGTCGATGCTACCTTCTGGTGTATCAACATAGACGCGTAAAAACCAGTTACGCCCTTCTTTTACGAACTCAATATCCACTAACTCCAGATTTAACTCATCTACTATTGGTTTAGCGAGCTCTTCAATTAAAGATGGTACTTTGCTCATTATTTCCTCCTGTATCTATTCTAGCGTGTCAACCATTCATTACAGTATTCGTAGTGGAATGAACCATAATAAAACAGAAATTCCACCAGTTGCTTTGGTGAAATTTTACGGTCTTACCTGCTGTTAGTCAAAATTTGTTTGCTACGGTATAACAACAGAAAAGAGCGGGTAAGCCCCACTCTTTTGCTGGAAAAATATCAACAAATTATTACCATTAGAATAGCATAGTTCTTGGTATAATGCAAATTTCCTTCATTAAAGATAACCATATTGTGACAGGATTTTGAAATTGGCAATGGTTTTACAGATTAAACTTTGAATGAATCCAGCTCATTCCATTTTAAAAGAGAGATAACTGATTAGCATCAGGCATGCCTTCTAAACAGCCCAGCTGATCCATGTATTCGATTAGTGTCTTCGAAACACGGCCTCGTTGCTGTAAATCCTCCTTTGATAAAAACTCTCCATCTTCTCGAGCAGCCACTATCGTTTTGGCTACGTTCGTACCAAGTCCTGGGATTGCATCAAAAGGTGGAATTAATGTATTGCCTTCAATGACAAATTCACTTGCCTGCGAACGGTACAAGTCAACTTTCTGGAAGCTCATTCCTCGTTCACACATTTCTAGTGCTAGCTCCATTACCGTTAATAAGTTCTTCTCTTTTGTAGAGGCATCTAGACCTTTTAAATTGATTTCGTCAATACGGGCACGAATCATTTGTGAACCTTGAACCATAGCAATTAAATCAAAGTCATCTGCACGTACCGTGAAATATGCTGCATAGTATAGGATTGGAAAATGGACCTTAAACCAAGCAATACGAACCGCCATTAATACGTATGCGGCAGCATGGGCTTTCGGGAACATATATTTTATCTTTTTACATGACTCGATATACCATCCTGGTACTTTATTGGCGAGCATCTCTGCTTCAAATTCCTCTGATAAGCCTTTCCCTTTACGTACAGACTCCATGATTTTAAATGCTAACGATGGCTCTAGACCTTGGTAAATTAAATACACCATAATATCGTCACGACAACCAATTACTTCTTTCAAGACACATGTCCCGTTATGAATTAATTCTTGTGCGTTACCTAGCCATACGTCTGTTCCATGAGATAATCCGGAAATTTGCACAAGCTCTGAGAATGTAGAAGGCTTTGTATCCTCTAACATTTGTCGTACGAAGCGAGTACCGAATTCAGGAATACCTAATGTTCCCGTCTTACAGCCAATTTGTTTTTCAGTGACACCTAACGTTTCAGGTGAACTAAAAATTTGCATGACGACAGGATCATCAGTAGGAATCGTTTTTGGATCTATTCCTGATAAATCCTGTAGCATTCTAATAACCGTCGGATCATCGTGTCCAAGTATATCTAGTTTCAAAATATTATCATGAATCGAGTGGAAGTCGAAATGGGTTGTACGCCATTCTGCATCCTGAGCATCTGCTGGGAACTGTACTGGAGAGAAATCAAAAATATCCATATAATCAGGTACTACGATAATTCCCCCTGGGTGTTGCCCACTAGTTCGCTTGACCCCTGTACATCCTTGCACTAAACGATCCACTTCAGCTCCGCGGAAATGCAAGTTGTGATCATTCGCATAGCCTTTGACATAACCATATGCTGTTTTCTCCGCCACCGTACCGATTGTTCCTGCACGGTACACATAATCCTCACCAAATAATACCTTGGTATAATTATGGGCCTTCGGCTGGTATTCACCAGAAAAGTTTAAATCGATATCGGGTACCTTATCCCCTTTAAAGCCAAGGAAGGTTTCGAATGGAATATCTTGTCCATCTTTTTTATAAGGTGTTCCACATTCTGAGCAGTCTTTATTCGGTAAGTCAAAGCCTGAGCTAACCGAACCATCATCAAAAAACTCAGAATGCTTACAATTTGGGCAAACATAATGCGGAGGCAATGGGTTAACCTCCGTAATTTCCATAAAGGTTGCGACTAATGAAGAGCCCACGGAACCACGAGAACCTACTAAATAACCGTCAGCTAAAGATTTCTTCACCAGCTTCGCAGAAATTAAATAAATTACACCAAAACCATGTCCTAATATAGATTTTAGTTCTTTTTCAATTCGAGCTTTTACAATTTCGGGTAGCTCCTCACCGTAAATATGATGAGCCATTTCATACGTTAAATTGGTTACTTCATCATCAGAGCCTTCAATTTTGGGCGTATATAAATCATCCTTAATCGGCTTAACATCTCCAATGCTGTCAGCTACTTTTTGTGCATTCGTCACAACAACTTCTTTAGCCAGATCTGGTCCTAAGAAATCAAATTCTTTTAGCATTTCATCCGTTGTTCTAAAATGCACCTCAGGTAGTTTGGATCGATTTAAGATGTTTGCACCACCTTGAGAACCAACGAGTATTTGTCTAAACATAGCATCTGTCGGATCCAAATAATGAACATTTCCCGTTGCCACAACTGGTTTATCGAGCTTCTTCCCTAACTTAACAAGCTTTCTTATGATATCCTCTAATGTCCATTCATCACGCACGACATTACGTTCAATTAATGGTGCATATACTGCTTTCGGTTGCACCTCAATATAATCATAGAATTTAGCCACTTGTTCAGCTTCCTCAGGTGATTTATTCATCATCGTTTCAAATAATTCACCATTACTACAACCAGAACCGACTAGTAAACCTTCTCGATATTGCTCTAGAACAGCTCTTGTCACACGAGGAACTCGATAGAATGTTTTTGTATGGGCATGTGAAACAATTTTAAATAAATTCTTTAAGCCCGCATTATCAACAGCTAAAATAGTACAATGCATGGGTCGACCTTTTTTATAGGCGTCCCCACCACCAATATGCTTATTAAAATCATCATGGTATTTAATGACTAATTCATCGGCATCTTTTAATAATTGTAATAGTAAATAGCCTGTCGCCTCTGTATCGTATATCGCTCGGTGATGTTGTGTTAATTCAATATTGAATTTTTTACAAAGTGTATTTAAACGGTGATTTTTCATTGTTGGGTACAGCAATCTAGCTAGCTCTAATGTATCAATGACTGGATGTGTTGTTCCTTCAAGACCAAATTTTTTATAGCCCGTATACAAGAAACCAATATCAAATGACGCATTATGAGCAACAACAATCCCATCACCAATAAATGCATGAAACTCTTTTATAACTTGCTCTACTTCTGGTGCATGACGAACCATATCATCCGTAATACCTGTTAATTCAATAGTCGTTGCTGAAAGCGGATGATGTGGGTTTGCAAAGCTTTCATATTTATCAATGACTTGGCCATCTTTAATTTTTACTGCCGCCAGCTCAATAATTGTATCGTAAGCAGTTGATAACCCTGTCGTTTCCACGTCAAAGACAACATAAGTGGCTTCTTCTAATAAGCGGTGCTCTGGTGCATAAGCTATAGGGACACCATCATCAACTAAATTAGCCTCCAAGCCATAAATTACTTTAATACCATGCTTTTTCCCTGCTGCATATGCTTCAGGGAAGGATTGTACAACAGCATGATCTGTAATAGCTACTGCTGGATGACCCCATTTTGCTGCCTGTGCAACTAGGCGATCAACGGGCGTCACAGCGTCCATTTGGCTCATTGGTGTATGCAAATGTAGCTCTACTCGCTTTTCACCCTCTGGTGCTAGATCCTGACGTGTTTCTTTTTTTATTTCATTAATATCATTAGCCATGACGATTAAATCACGAATAAATGTATCTGTTTGGACGGAGCCTCGAACTTTAACCCACATTCCCTTTTTTAGGTGCTGCATCAGTTCAGCATCGTCATTATCACGTGAGAACATTTTGACGATGATAGAGTCCGTATAGTCGGTAATTTTAATTTGTAATAAAGAGCGTCCACTTTTCAGTACTTTAATTTCTGCATCAAAGACAAAGCCCTCAACAATTACACGGCGTTCCTCTTCAACAATGCGTTTTATTTCCATAATTTCATCGTCTTTAATAAGCATACCAAGCTGGAATGGACGATCACCAAGGTTCGCAATAGCTGGATTGTCCTTCTTCTCTTGCTCTCGTTTTTGGAAATCCTGCATCGCTTGCTGAGATAGAGCTGCTTCTTCCATGCGCTTTTGTTCCATAAACGCTTCCTGAGCAGCAATCATTTCTTCCGTTTGTTCTTGAAGCACAAAATCTATCGCCATTTTTGGAAAACCGAATTGACAATAGCTTTCTGCTAGCTTGTCGGAATACTTCGTTTTTAACATCATGAATTCCATTTCCTGCATACAGGCTAATGTGATTTTCTGACCATTCCACATCGGCACTTGAGAGATAAGGCAATTTTTCAATGTTGGTGCCATCTCATCAATTTGCTCAACAACATTTAGCCAATAAGCTTGGACAAGTTCCTCTGTTACACTTTTCTCTTGTGTCTCAATGGTTGTATAAACCTGTGCGATTGCTGAAAATTTATCTGTTAAATGGGTACGGAAAAGCTGGTAAAGCGGAAATGGCAGTATATCACGTAATTGAATAGTAAAATGCCATAGTCTATCCTTTTTATGGACTGTTAGCCGTGATAACTCACCTTCTTCAAAAAATGACATGTACACATCATCTGTTAACTCTAGTTGCTGCAAAAGCATCCGAAATCTCGTTCTTGCCTCTTGTTGCTGTTCCAATCTATCGACACCTACTTTCAGAAGGAGGCATTCCGTATAAGCCTCTTTTCTAATTCATCTTCAACATAGGACAAGAATGCCAGAAAAAAATTCGCTCCCTCACTGCGGGCGCTCTTCAAGCTTAACAGATAGTCTAGACTATCTGTTTTTCTTTGCTTGGCTCACCGTCCCGCAGAATTGTCGCGAATTTATTTATTCCTATTTTATCAAAATTACATGAAAGCCTCTATTAGAAGCATTCACTTCCATTTAAAACCAACCATAAGAGGTTATTAATTTTTACGGAAAAATTCATTTAAGTGGTCAATCACTTCTTCTTTTTTCCATTCAAATGTTTCCCCAGTTTGTCGGAACTTCACTTCCACAATACCTTCTATTGCTTTTTTACCAACCGTTACGCGAACAGGTAAACCAATTAAATCAGCGTCCGCAAACTTAACGCCGGCACGCTCGGCACGGTCATCTAGTAGTACATCATAGCGATATGATTTTAATAAGCCGTAAAGCTCATCTGCTAAAGCTACTTGCGCTTCATCTTTAGTATTCACAGGAACAACATGGATATCGTACGGTGCTAATTGCGTTGGCCATGTGAAGCCATTTTCATCTTGGAAATGCTCAGCTACCGCAGCTAGAATACGAGAAACACCAATACCATAGCAACCCATAATAAATGGTTGGGATTTCCCTTGCTCGTCTAAGAAAGTACCATTCATTTTAGCAGAATATGTAGTACCTAGTTTGAAAATATGACCAACCTCGATGCCTTCCGCGAATTTAATCGTACCTTGTCCATCTGGAGAAGGATCACCCTCTTGAATAAAACGAATATCTAAGTAGTCATTCACAGCAAAATCACGCTCAGGATTAACATTTACTAGATGGAATCCATCTTCATTCGCACCTGCAATACCATTACGAATAGATTTAATCGCATGATCAGCTACTACTTTTACGTCTACCGGTAACTTCACTGGTCCAATGGAGCCAACACCACAACCTAATAGCTCACGAATCGCTACTTCACTTGCAAGCTCTACAGAACCCGCTTCAAGAGCATTTTTCAATTTAATATCATTGATTTCATGATCTCCACGCGCAAGAACAACTACAAGCTCTCCATCTACATCAAAGACAAGAGACTTTATAACATTAGCAGGTTTTACTTGTAGGAATGCTGAAACTTCCTCAATTGTTTTTTGATCTGGTGTCGCTACTTTTTCAACTTCTTTTAATGCTTCATCAGATGTCTGGTAATCTGCAATGACTTCAGCCATTTCAATATTTGCTGCATAGTCAGATGTATCTGAGTAGGCAATTGTATCTTCTCCAATTTCAGAAAGTACCATGAACTCATGTGTACCTTTTCCGCCGATAGAACCTGCATCAGCGATAACAGCGCGATAGTTTAAGCCAAGACGTGAGAAAATATTAGAATAAGCACGGTACATATCATCATATGTTTCATCTAAGCTTTCACGAGATGCATGGAAGGAATACGCATCTTTCATAATAAATTCTCTTCCTCGTAGTAAACCAAAGCGTGGACGTTTTTCATCACGGAATTTCGTTTGAATTTGATAAAGTGTTAACGGTAATTTTTTATAAGATTTAATTTCATCACGTACTAAAGTTGTAATTACTTCTTCATGTGTTGGCCCCAATGCAAAATCACGGTCATGACGGTCTTTCAAGCGCATTAATTCTGGACCGTATTTTTCCCAGCGACCTGACTCTTGCCAAAGCTCAGCAGATTGTAGAGATGGCATTAATAGCTCAATCGAATTGATGGCCTCCATCTCTTCTCGAATAATTGTTTCAATTTTTGATAACACACGTTTTGCAAGCGGTAAATACGAGTATACCCCACTTGTATTTTGACGAATAAACCCTGCACGTAGTAATTGCTTATGTGACTTTACCTCAGCATCAGCAGGTACTTCACGTAACGTTGGGATAAATGTTTTACTTTGCTTCATTCAGTGTTCCACCTTTTTTAATAGATAAATTTATACTCTCAATAGCATAAACAAATTTAGCTTTGAGCGCAATGTTTCGTAGAAATTGCGCCCAAAGCTATAAATAAAATTCCTTTTAATTGTAAAGCTAGAATTTGCTAGTCATTTATTAAAAGAAAAATCTCTGTATATCATTCCATGTGACAACTACCATTAAAATCATTAGTAGAACAATTCCTACAAAATGAACAATTCCTTCTTTTTGACGGTCAATTGGTTTCCCTCGTAAAGCTTCAAAACCAAAGAATAATAAGCGACCACCATCTAAAGCAGGTAATGGAAGTAAGTTCATAATTCCTAGATTTATACTTAACATTGCAGCCCAATTCATTAGGTTCATAATACCGTACTGAGCTACTTGCTCGGTTGCTTTATAAATACCTACAGGACCAGATAAAGCGTCTATTGTAAACTTACCAGTAATCAACATACCTAGAAGCTCAAATATTTTGACAGTCATATTATAGGTTTCTTGTGCCCCATAGACAACAGCCTTTAGTGGATTAAATTCTCTCGGGCTATCGTAAAGCACACCAATTTGACCATACTTTTCTCCATCCTGCTGGACTTCCTTAACAGTCATATTTAAGTTGATAGATTGTCCATCTCGATCTACGGTCACCATAATCTCTTCGTTTGGATGATCCTGAATAATTGCAGCTAAATCCTGCCACTTTTCAACAGCTTGTCCATCAATGGCTGTAACTCTATCACCTGCAAGCATCCCAGCCTCCGCAGCTGGATTATTTTCTACTACTTCAGAGATAACTGGCTCATATGTTGGAACTCCGTGAATTAATCCAATAACTAAATAAATCACGAAAGCTAGAATAAAGTTAAAAAATGGTCCTGCAAAAATAGTCATCGCTCGTTGGCCAACCGTTTTAGAATTAAATTGACGATCATGAGGTGCAATGACAAGCTCTCGTCCATTTTCCACAAGGACACAATCTCTCGCTACTTGATAACGAACTAATCGTTCTTCTTCATCATAGCCCTCTACAAACAAATCTTTTTCTAAATCAGCACGTTCAACTTCTAAAAATAATAAATCTGGTAATTGCTTATTATTTTGATTGAAAATGATTTTTTTAACAACATTATCTTCATTGACAACAAGCCCTATTCGATATCCTGGCTGTAATTCAGTGCCATCCATATCTTCGCCAGCCATTCGTACATATCCCCCGATAGGCAATAAACGAACAGTATACATTGTTTCTCCATGCGTTCTCCCATATATTTTGGGTCCCATTCCAATGGCAAATTCACGTACTAGAATACCTGCTCGTTTGGCGAATAAGAAGTGTCCAAGTTCATGGAAGAAGACGAGCAAACCAAATATTAAAATAAATGCAATGGCTGTTTGCATAATACCCCACCTTTAAAAGCGATTAGTTAACGATACATTGCTCTCGTTATTTTACCATGTCTAACACTATTTTTCTTGTTTCACTGTCCACCTGTAAAATCGTTTGTAAATCTGGTATTGCAATGTTTTGGTGTGCTTGCATCACACGTTCAATTGTCTCATCGATTTGAAGGAATGTTATTTTCCCTTGTAAAAAAGCTGCAACTGCTGCTTCGTTCGCTGCATTCATTGCTGTTAAAATGGTACCACCAGTACGGCCAGCCTCATATGCTAATCGCAATGCTGGATAACGTTCAAAGTCCATTTCTTGAAAATGTAACTGACCAATTTGCGCTAAATTCAGTCGCTGACCATTATGTAACGGGATTCGATCAGGATAACTTAAAGCATATTGGATAGGAACGCGCATATCTGGTGTACCTAATTGAGCAATCACACTAGTATCATGATACTCAAC
Organism: Lysinibacillus fusiformis; assembly: GCF_003049525.1. Taxonomy (GTDB): domain Bacteria; phylum Bacillota; class Bacilli; order Bacillales_A; family Planococcaceae; genus Lysinibacillus; species Lysinibacillus fusiformis. The sequence goes on from NZ_PYWL01000001.1 coordinate 208,658, forward strand.
TAGAGAGTGAATAATACTTTCTCTATGCAAAAGTACATCAATTTTTTCGTATGGCATATCAAATAAAACATGCGCTTCAATCACTTCTAAACCTTTATTCATCATTGTTGCAGAATCTATTGTAATCTTTGCGCCCATCGACCAATTCGGGTGATTCAGTGCGTCAGCGACAGTCACATGTTTTAATTGGTCCCTTGTTTTATCACGGAAGCTGCCACCTGAAGCAGTAATAATTAAACGTTCAATATATTTTGGGTCTTCACCATTCATCGATTGGAAGATAGCTGAATGCTCACTATCAACAGGCAGAATAGTTGCGTTATATTTTTTCGCTTCAGCCATCACTAAATGCCCGGCTGTCACAAGTGTTTCTTTATTAGCAATAGCAATTGTTTTGCCCATTCGAATGGCTGCTAAAGTAGATTCCAGCCCAACACTTCCGAGCACTGCATTGACAAGAATCGTCGAATCTGGATGTGTAGCAACCTCCACTAAGCCTTTTGCGCCAAATGTAAAGTGAATTGTCGGATACTCCTTAGCAAGCAGCAGCGCATCTTCTTCTAGCTGCACAGAAACCAATTCGGGCTTTAAGTTATCAATCATCTCTCGTGTTTTCTTTATATTTTTCCCTGAAGAGAAAGCTACTAATTGAAAAGCTTCACGTTGTTCTTTTAAAATATCGTAGGTTTGCCAACCGATTGAACCAGTTGCACCTAATAAACTAATCTTTTTCACAACACATTGTCCCCTTTTTCTATCTAAGCAAATGTATGAATAGATGTCCTTAAAAGTTCGGATTAACTACCAAACAAATTTAAAAAATGAAGCAAAGGCACGACGAACAATAGACTATCGAAACGATCTAATATCCCGCCATGCCCTGGTAAAATATTACCTGAATCCTTTACATCAAAATGACGCTTAATAGCAGATTCTACTAAGTCGCCCATCTGACCAATAATGGAGGCGAAAATTGTTACGACTACAAGTGATATATAACCATCTTCGAATGGGTAAATGAGTTGCATACAGACAGCGAAAATGACGGCAATGACAATTCCACCGATGAAGCCTTCAATCGTTTTCTTAGGTGAGATTTCAGGCCATAACTTATTCTTACCAAATTTTCTTCCGACAAAATAAGCACCTGAATCCGTTGTCCAAACGACTAATAAACAATAGACAACGTACTCTAAGCCTACGTTCCTTGTTTCAATTAGGTAATGGAACCCTAAGCCCACATAAAATGCACCTAATAAAATAAAACCAACTTCATCAAAAGTTATTTTATTTTTTACTAAAACGACGTAAATCAGGAGTAACATCATTAGACCATAGACTACCATTAGATTAGACGAATAGCCTATTAAATCTACAACCTTTTCACTCCAGTCGTTCGGTATGACAAGTAAAATTAAAGTGACAAGCCCTAAGAAGCCAGGCACAGAAAAAATCGAAATACCTTTCATCTTTAGTATTTCATAAAAACCGACAATAGCCATTGCTAGCACAAGTATGGCAAATGGTACTTTTCCATAAATAACGAATGGAATGAAAAGTGCTGCTGCAATTATTGCGGTAATAATTCGTTGTTTCAAGTTGTTTCTTCTCCCTTCAACCCACCATAACGGCGATTACGCTTTTGATAGTTTTCCACCGCTTCCAGTAAGGTTTCCTCACTAAAATCTGGCCATAATGTATCTGTAAACCAAAATTCCGTATAGGCAAGCTGCCAAAGCATAAAGTTACTTAAGCGTACTTCACCACTTGTACGAATTAATAAATCCGGTTCAGGCAAATGGGCCGTCATTAAATGAGACGTTAAGCATTCTTCTGTTAGGTCTTGCATTGTTAATTGACCGTCCTGCACTTTTTGAAGCATCATTTTCATGGCATTAACCATCTCAGAACGACTTCCATAATTCAGCGCAAAATTTAAAATAAGGCCTGTATTATGCTTCGTTTCTTCCATTGCCTCATACAACGCTTTTTGTGTATGGGCAGGTAATAAAGATGGATCTCCAATCATTTCGACACGTACATTACGTTCCATCATCTCGGGTAAAAAGGAACCTAAAAACTCGACTGGTAGCCGCATGAGAAAATCTACTTCAGGTTTTGGGCGTTTCCAGTTTTCAGTGGAAAATGCATATACGGTTAATACCTTTATGCCTAAATCAGACGCAAATCTCGTGACCTTACGTACTGTCTTCATTCCCTCATGATGACCAGCAACACGTGGCATAGCTCGTTTTTTTGCCCAACGTCCATTTCCGTCCATAATAATCGCTACATGGGCAGGAATCGGCTCGCTTTTAGTTAGGGCCACACGCTCCTCCAATGATAGTGTATCCATATTTATTTGTTTACCTAATAGCTTTTTAAACATGCTAACTCCCCCACTACAACTAATCGGACGTATACTAACCTATCATAACAAACAAAAGCGCTTTTTGTCTTTTTTTTCCCCTCTAAATTGACTATGTATGTACTAGCGTATTTTAGAACTATACACATTCTTAAAGAATAAGTTTGTTAAAAAATTAATCAATATTTATGTGATGCATAACATTGTATATTTCATCTATGCTTTTCTCTATGATTCAGCTCATATTCGAACGGTAAAGAGAAAAGACGTCCTGTAAAGTATAGGACGCCTTCATCTCATCAAAAAGTTCCATCATAAACATGTAAAACCTTTGTTTTACACCTCTAAAATTTCTTTTTCTTTATCTTTCGTTACTTGATCCACTTTGACAATGAATTCATCTGTTAATTTTTGAATATCATCACCATAGCCACGTAGATCGTCTTCTGTGATTTCGCCAGCTTTTTCAAGTTTTTTCAAATCATCATTCGCATCACGACGTACATTACGTACAGCAATTTTTGCGTCTTCTGCTTCTTTTTTCACTTGCTTCACTAAATCTTTACGACGCTCTTCAGTAAGAGCAGGGATCATTAAGCGAATGATAGAGCCATCATTTGTTGGTGTAATACCGATATCAGATCTCATAATTGCTTTTTCAATTTCACCTAAAATTGTTTTATCGTAAGGTGTAATCACTAATAAACGAGCTTCTGGTACAGAAACACCTGCAAGTTGATTGATTGGTGTTGGAGCTCCATAATAATCAACCATAATACGATCTAGTAATGATGCGTTTGCACGACCTGCACGAATTGAAGATAGTTCACGTGTGAAAGCTGCAATTGTTTTGTTCATTTTATCTTTTGCTTGTTCTAATACTTGTTTTGCCATTATGCATTCCTCCTAACAACTGTTCCGATTTTTTCACCTAGTACAGCACGTTTAATGTTGCCTTGTTCCGTAATTGAGAAAACAATTAGTGGAATATCGTTATCCATACATAGGGTAGAAGCTGTTGAATCCATTACTTGTAAGCCTTGTTGAATAACGTCTAAGTATGTGAGTGTATCATATTTAACGGCTGTTTGATCCACTTTTGGATCTGCTGAATAAACGCCATCAACATTGTTTTTAGCCATTAAAATCGCATCTGCATCAATTTCTGCTGCACGTAATGCCGCCGTCGTATCAGTTGAGAAGAACGGATTACCTGTCCCTGTTGCAAAGATAACGACACGCTTTTTCTCAAGATGTCTAACTGCTTTACGACGAATGTATGGCTCCGCTACTTGAGTCATCACGATAGAAGATTGAACACGTGTTTCAATGCCTAATTTTTCAAGAGCATCTTGTAACGCTAGGGAGTTCATGACTGTTGCAAGCATGCCCATATAGTCAGCTGCAGCACGATCCATCCCCATTTCACTACCTATTTTTCCACGCCATATATTACCGCCACCTACAACAACAGCAACTTCTACATCAAGATCCACTACTTCTTTTACTTCTTCTGCAACAGACTTGATTATTTTTGGTGATAAACCGAAGCCCGCTTCTCCAGCTAACGCTTCACCACTTAGTTTAATAACTACTCGTTTATATTGCGGTACACTCATTGTAAACCTCCGTAAGACTTTATTTAAAAAATCTCTATTCCCTTTTCCATTATAGTATATCTAACAATAATTGCTAGTTGTGAATAAGGCAGAATAGAAAATTCTATTACTATTTTCTTTATTTCGGAAAAATAGGGAACACGCTATGTTGTGTTCCCCATTTTTTGTCTAGAAAATCTAGATATTATTTGATTAGGATCAAATGCCCGCTAAATTAGTTACCTTTAACTTGGCTCATTACTTCTTCTGCAAAGTTATCTTCACGTTTTTCGATACCTTCACCAACAGCGTAACGTACAAAGCCGTTTACTGAACCACCAGTAGAAGCTACGAAATCACGTACTTTTTGATCAGAGTTTTTAACGAATGATTGATCAAGTAGGCAAACATCTTCGAAATATTTACCAAGACGACCTTCAACCATTTTAGCAACGATGTTTTCTGGTTTACCTTCGTTAAGAGCTTGCTCAGTTAATACTTTACGCTCACGTTCAACTTCTTCAGCAGAAACTTCATCGCGAGAAACGTAAGTTGGGTTGATAGCAGCAATGTGCATTGCAACATCTTTAGCTGCTGATGCATCAGTAGAACCTTCTAAAGTTACTAATACTCCAATGCGGCCGCCCATGTGTAAGTAAGCGCCGAATGAATCTGCATCAGTTTTTGTTTTGATTTCAAAACGACGAAGTGTGATTTTTTCACCAATTGTTGCTACAGCTGTAGAAATTTGATCTTCAATTTTTACGCCATCAGCATTTGTAAGCTCTAATGCAGCTTCAACTGATGCTGGTTTAGCAGTAAGTAATTGCTCTGCTAAAGATGAAACTAATACTTGGAATTTGTCGTTTTTTGCAACGAAGTCAGTTTCAGCGTTAACTTCAATGATGATTGCTTCGTTACCTTGTTCTAAAATATAAGTTGTACCTTCTGCCGCGATACGGTCAGCTTTTTTAGCAGCTGAAGAAAGACCTTTTTCACGTAGGAAATCGATTGCAGCTTCTAGATTACCATCAGTTTGTACTAGCGCTTTTTTACAATCCATCATACCAGCGCCAGTTTTTTCACGTAATTCTTTTACTAATTGTGCAGTAATGTTTGCCATTTAGTGTTTCCTCCTCAAATTGTTTGAACATAGTTTTAATGATAGGTTCTAAAAAAGGTGATAAGGGTTTTGAGCCACTTATCACCTTTTTGTAAACGTGAATTACTCAGCAGCAGCTTCTACAGCTGGAGCTTCTTCTTCACCTTGTTTTGACTCGATTAAAGCGTCAGCCATTTTAGCAGTTAAAAGTTTAACAGCGCGAATAGCATCATCATTAGCAGGGATTACGTAGTCGATTTCATCTGGATCACAGTTTGTATCAACGATACCTACTAGAGGGATGTTTAATTTACGAGCTTCAGCAACCGCAATACGTTCTTTACGTGGGTCAACCACGAACATTACGTCTGGAAGATCGTGCATATCACGGATACCGCCTAAGAATTTGATTAGACGTTCGTGTTCTTTTTTAAGTTGGATTACTTCTTTTTTAGGAAGAACTTCGAATGTACCTTCTTCTTCCATTTTTTCGATTTGTTTCATACGTGCAACACGTTTTTGAATTGTACCGAAGTTAGTAAGAGTACCACCTAACCAACGTTGGTTGATGTAGTAGTTGCCTGAACGTTCAGCTTCATCTTTGATCGCTTCTTGTGCTTGTTTTTTCGTACCAACGAAAAGAACTTTACCACCGTCTTGACCAACTTGACGCATGAAGTCATAAGCTTCCTCTAATTTTTTAACAGTTTTTTGTAAGTCGATGATGTAGATCCCGTTACGTTCTACGAAGATATATTTCTTCATTTTTGGGTTCCAACGACGAGTTTGGTGACCGAAATGTACACCAGCTTCAAGTAATTGTTTCATAGAAATTACTGACATGTGAATTTCCTCCTAGTATGTTTGGTTTTTATCCTCCGCATTTATCTTTTGCAACAAGCTACCCTAATCTTAGAGCACCACTTACTACATCAAAATGCGTGTGTAGTAATAACACCATTTGCAACTATATCATAGCTTTTGCCGGTTAGCAACAATTTAGTGATGAAATTTCAGTAAAAGCTCGATTTCTGTTTTTCCCTTTTGCAGCTGTTTCGCTATTTCTTCTGTTGATTTACCCTGCTTTGCTAAATTTAATGCCTGTTGCTCTATTGTAAGCTCTTTAACCTGCTCCTTTTGCTCTACTTTCAAAGGCGTTGGTGAGGATGCTGCTGTTGCCGTTGTCTGTTGCTGACGCGAATAAGCATTGGCTACTATATTTTTAGGTACATAGATACGAGCATCTTTATCTAAGCTTAATGGACTGTCATTTTTCAGCACTTGCTCTGAGGGCGAAGTAGCCTGCTCCTGTTGAGGCTCATTGCTTACGGTTTGTTGAACGCGAGTCGCCGCTATGTCTGATGATGAGACATTTTGTAGCTCCTTAATAAGACGGTCGTTTTCATCTTTCATTTCTGTTAAATAGACACTAATGGTATCGTCCATTTCGCTCATTAAGCGTTCTTGCTTCTTTTCTAAATCCTTAAATTTTGCTAACTTAGTATTTAAAATAATAAGGAAGTAAAATGTAAGTAGCTGTAAAAAGAATAGTACCGCTATTAGTATGGTTGTCATTATAAGCTCCTATCCACTAAAATCCACGAAATTGCCTTTAAACGGATGTTGTGCCTGTTTTTCTTGTTGATCCTGTTGCTTTTTCTTCTTTTTGTAAGGATCCGTTAAGTATTCGCCACCTGCATCTTCATCCTCACTTATTTCATCCATACCTTCTGATGTATTTACAATTTTTTGCTTGCGCTCTATTTCCTTTTTTAACGCTTCATTAGCATGTGCTTGTTGAGCTAAAGCTTGTTGCTGTACTTGATCAGCCATTTTCCCAGCTTCAAATGTTTTAGGAATCGCAATTTGCAATTCAACCCCTTTTAAACTCATCGGAATCTCTCCCTCAAGGATATTTACGCATTCATCATTTCGCTAGATAATAATTTACGTAATTTTAAAAGCGCTTTGGAATGGATTTGCGAAATACGTGATGTCGATAATTCAAGCATTTCACCAATTTCAGTCAGCGTCAGTTCCTCCGTGTAAAATAAACTTAGAACCAACTGTTCCTTTTCATTTAGCTTCTGAATATTTTCTGCTAAATCATCTAGTAATTCAGATTTAACCACCGATTGTTCAGGAGTTTTTGTCGTATCATCTCGAATGACAAACGACTTTCCATCTACCTCTTCTTGGTCTTGTTGTTCATTAATGGAAAGAACATTGGAAAAAAAATGCTCTTGTACTGTCTGATAAACGTCTTCCACAGGTACTTCCATATGCTTCGCAAGTTCCTCAGGTGTCACATGACGCATATATTTTTGCTCTAATTGCTCAATCTGAGCATCTAATTTTTTGGCTTTTTCTCGCGCTGAGCGTGGTAGCCAATCTTCCTTACGAAGCCCATCTATAATGGCTCCCCTTACTCTAAATGAAGCATATGTATCGAATTTCAAATCTCTATTAATATCAAATTTATTTAATGCATCAAAAAGTCCTATCATACCTAAGCTCGTTAAATCGTCTCGCGATACACTCTTTGGTAATCCCGCACTAATACGTTGAACATGGTAAGATACTAAAGAAATATATTTTTTTATGAGTAAATCACCAGCATCTGGATCACGCTCATGTATCCAGCGATTCCACAGTTTTTGCTCATCGTTCAGAATTGGTTGTGTCATGAAATCCACCTCTCTAAAAAACGCCTTTACGCGCCCGTTTGCTACTGACTACTTGCGCTCATAAAACTTTTCTTTCATCAGGATTTCTCCATAGTTTTTTTAAAAATCTATATCCGGGTTACTCTTACTAGTACCTAACAGAGTAAAAAAATGGATAAACTATTGCCATCTTTCCTACTATTATAACAAAAATCGACTATAATTTCATTTGTTTCTGTTCGTCTCTCTTTATTTTGTACAAACAAATTAAAACTGTACCCTAGCTATACATTAACCTAGGATACAGTTTTAAAATATGTCTAAATTATTAAGCTTTTACTTTTTAATTTTGTTAGGTTTTTTTGTAGGAATTATGAATCTTATATAGCGCCCTTTTGCTCTTTCTTCACCGAGGTTACTAGGTATAAATACACCCAACAAAGTAGCATTCTCACCATTTGTCCACAGAAATTCAAATCATCTCCTATCGAACTAAATGATACTAGTTCAAATCTGGCCTTATTTTCTCCACCTTTTTTAGCCTAAAAAAGGATGGCTATTTGACCGAAGTCAAACAGTACCACCCTCTTGAAGATATTGCTTTAAATCGAACTAAAAACCATTTTACCATTAAAGATGGTTGCCTTACGTTGACCTTTGCGGGCGATTGCTTCAGCAGCGCAAGAAGCATCCACTAAAACTAGATTGGCACTATCTCCAACCTTTGGCCAGATTTGTTCACCTGCTTGATTCAACGGCGTTTTCCCACCTGTAATAAACTGCAAGGTTTGCGCTAATGAATATTCATCTCTCCACCCTGAACTATTAGCTAAACGGCCTGCTCTTTCTAACAGATCTCCGTTCCCAAATGGTGACCAAACATCAAAAATATTATCACAACCAATTGCAACCGGTACCCCTTTGCTATGTAATAATCCAACTGGAGGAAATTTTCTGCGAATAGGTACACTAGTCACTATCGTAATCCCTGCATCTCTTAATATGTCAGCCATTTCTTCTGCTTCAGCTCGTGAAACATCACCAAGTCCGAATGCATGGCTTATCGCCACTTTACCTTGCAGACCAGCCTCCTTCGTTAATTGAGCTAATCTTCTCATTGTAAAGGTACCTAATTGATCCGGGTCATGTAAATGCAAATCAACCCCAGCATTTCCCTCCACAGCGAGCTCCACCATTTGTTGTAAGGATGCCTCAATATCGCCATCCACAGTAGCTGGATCAACACCACCTACTAAGCCTACGCCCATGCGAAGGGCTTCTCTTATTATATTTGTCGCCTTCGTTCGCAATAGTCCGTGCTGCGGAAAGGCTACGATTTCATATGACAACCTTCCTTCAAAAGTTTGTAAAGCCATTTGAACTTCCTCTAAATTTTTTAAGCCCACCTCGGGATACAAATCCACATGGGTACGAACATGGGTAACCCCAGACTGTACATAACGTGAAAGCAACTCTTCTGCGCGTTGTTGTGTAGTGGTATGTAAAGTAGGAAGAACCTTTTTTTCTATTTCCAGACGTTCAAAAATATTGTTCACAGGTGTGACAGCAAGCCACTGATCGCCTAAAAGTGTTTTATCCAAATGACAATGTTTTTCGATGAAAGACGGTAGCGCTAATAGTTGCTTCATATCTTTTTTAGGGAAATGATCATTCAATTGCATTTCTGCCGAAACAATATCTGAAATTTTCCCATCCTTAATGAGGAGATGTGAGCAGGCGGTTCTTGTCTGTGCAACCATACCATTTTCAACATGATAGCCTGTTTCAAGTCGTACATTGGTTAACCAAAAAGTAGCATGCATTTTAAATGTATCCTTTCTATTTTCAATTTTAAAGTTCACCAGAAACTATTTTTCCTTTAAAGAGCACTGCCACTCTTTTCGCCCTTCTAGCCACAGCTTCTGCCGAACAAGTTGCTTCAACAAAAACAATATTTGCTTCATCTCCAACATTCGGCCATATTTGATGACCATCCTTATTTAGAGGTGTAATACCACCTGTAATGTATTTTAGGCTTTGACCAAGTGAACGCTCATCACTTAAACCAAATCGTTCTGCAAGTGTTCCTGCTTTTTCTAGACTATCCCCTTTCCCGAATGGTGACCAATGGTCCGTAATACTATCATCGCCAAGTGATATGTTTACCCCTTTATGATCTAAGAGAGGAATAGGGATAGTGTGCTCAATTGGCACAGTAGAAGTAATAGCTATGCCAAGATGTGCAAGTAATTCTGCTACTTCACTCGCTTCACTAGTAGGAATATCTGCAAAAGCCATGGCATGACTAATTGTCACTCTCCCTTGCCAACCAGCTGCCTCTGTTAACGCTGCTAGTCGTTTAAACGTAAAAATGCCGAGATGGCCAGGATCATGAATATGAAGATCTACATCTGCATTTGCGTCTACCGCTAATTCCATCACGGTTTGTAATGATTTCTCAATATTTTCATCGATTGTTGCAGGATCAACACCTCCTACGAGAGATGCCCCGTTACGCAATGCTTCTCTTACTAAAGAAACCGAATCACTACGTAATAGCCCATGCTGCGGGAATGCTACAATCTCCATAGCAACTTTATCTTTGTAAGCCTCTTTTACTCTTAAGACCGCCTCTAAATTTTTCAAACCGATAAACGGGTCAATATTACAATGCGTACGAATATGTGTGGAGCCTGCATTTAATAGTAGATCTATTAGTTTTTTTGCTCTTTCCTCTGTTACAGGTAATAAACTAGGAAGGAGTAATTCTTCCTCTTTTAATCTAGTTATAAGACCCTCTGTTGGAATGGTAGGTGCCTTCCATGGCCCACCAAAATATGTTTTATCAAGATGAATATGCATATCCCTAAAAGATGGTAGCATGAGGTAGCCTTGAGCATCCAATTGAGGTAAATCCATCTCTAGTGGTTGATTTCCACGTTTAATTTGCTGTATTATCCCCTTTTCAATTTGTACATTAAAAAGCTCGGTTTGTGTTCCAATTACAGTAGTATGATTGTAATGTAAACCTGTTTCTAGTCGTACGTTAATGAGCCAATATGCTAATGGTGTCATTATATGAACCTCCTTTATTTTTCTTCAAGCTGAACCATCTGAATATCCCTCTCTATATGTGGTAAGGACAGTTGATGATAGACATAGTCTTGGCAAGTATTGCTAGCATGAAAATAATAGACTGTTGTTAATTTGGCATAATAGATGGCACTTAAACACATCGGACAAGGTTCTGTACTTGCATACATTTCACAGCCTTCGAGATTAATTGTTTGCAAAGTATGGCAAGCTTGGCGAATCGCTTGCATTTCTGCGTGATTCGTCAAATCATTTGTTTTGGCTACCTCATTAACACCCGAACTAATAATTTGCCCATTTTTTACTACAAGCGCTCCGAATGGTGCTCCATGTTCTGATAGTGCATTTTCATTTGCTAAATCAAGCGCTTTTCTCATAAATTCGTGTTGATTCATATTCTATTCCTCCTAGTAAAAGCAGATATATCACGTTAATAGCTGTAATATAAACTGAATGATGTCCAGTAGCCAAATGCTTTTAACCTCCTTATCCTGAGTTGTGCCTATACTAACTTTTGCTCTTATAGACTAGTCATTTCAGCAATCATTACGAGCCTTCTAGACTTAGCGTTGTGGCATCACCGTATCATAGCCAGAAGATTCAGTCTTTTTAACCAATTCTATGAGACATTAATAATGAATCTAGGTTTCCCACTTTAATTTCACATAAAAGAGTTCCTTCTTTACTTTTCCTTTATACAAATATGCTAACATGAAGACTATTATATGAATAATATAAAAAAAGTAAATTTCACTTAAGTTTTCCCTATACTAAAGTTTCTTGAATGGCAAAATAAAAAAGAGCCGCTCCTAGCGACTCTCTGTTTTAAGCATTCACTTGTTGTTCCTGTTCTCGATTCATCATCGTTCGAACCACTTGTGCAATCTCCTCTGAGTTCTCATCTTGAAATTCAACGGTTGAATGAGCCGAAGCTGCTTCTTGATTCGTGCCTTCAGGAGTAGTTTGTTCATTTTCTGCTAGTTCACCTTCAACTGCTTCCTCATCTACCTCTGGCGTATACAAAATGTATGCTATTAAAAAACGTACAATATACATGACAAGGAATACAATGATTGCTGTAACAAAAGATCCGATAATGATACGAAGGGGCGTGTAGGGCTTTAGAAATGTACTAAAAAAATAAATAGTAAAAGCCATTAATGCTCCCCATAGATTATAAAATATGGAACCAAACATTAGATTTCGCTCACTCCTTGGTTAACTGTTCGAATATGTAATGACGATGTGGCAGGATTAAATTCTATCGTTCTACCACTGTTTCCACCAGTATCCTCGGCTACTAAAGGAATTCCATGCCTTTTCAATTCATTTTTGACAGCTTCTACATTACGAGGACCGATGCGCATCGAATCTTTATCCGAAGTAAATTGAAACATCTGTGCGCCCCCAGCAATTTTTGCCTTTAGTTTAAACTTTTGAACGCCCTCTAATTTTAATAGATCAATCATTGCTGCTATTCCAGAATCCGCAAATTTTGCTACATTGATTGACTCAGATCTTCCCAAGCTTGAATCTGGTAACATCACATGGATTAAACCAGCAATTTTTTTTGACTCATCATATAAAATAACGCCAACACAAGAACCCAGACCAGAAGTTCGAATCGTGTTAGGTAGCTTTACTACATCCATTTGTGCAATTCCTACTTTAACCACTTGCCCACTACTACTGCTTAGCATCATTAGGAAACCCCTAATGCTTTAAAAATAGCATCAAATGAGTCGGGATCTGGTAATAGGAAGAAATGACCTCTCACAGTTTCATGGTCTTCTACACCTTCTTCAAAAATGGATGTATTTATAACAATGACATTATCACTTACATGTGATAATTCTATTAAACCAATACTTATGATTGCACCAAACATATCAACGCTTAGCCCCGGTACAGTTGGATAAATTTTCAAATTAGTAAAGTCCGATAAGGCAGATAAATAGGAACCTGATAAAATATTTCCCATTTCTTGCATAGCTGATAATCCTAGTTCAGAAACAGGTCGTTTTTTAAAATCAAATGTTTCATCATAAATGAGACGACGGATAAAACGGTTTGCCTGTTCAATAGGTAGTATAAAGAACATACTTCCTTCTGCATCACCCTCAATGCGAAGGTAAATACCAACAACTACATTTTCTGATCCCCCAGCCAATTCCATCATATCGTTAAAGGACACCATTTCTACCTTTGGGACACGCATATCAATTTTTTTCCCAAGTAAATTGGAAAGTGCTGTCGCGGCATGCGCAGCACCAATATTGCCAATTTCCTTTAATACATCTAAATGTAGCGAGGTAATCTTTTGATTAAATGTCATGATCGATCCCTACTTTAGTGGATTTAATACTTTTTCTAAATGTAATAAGATTAATAATCGTTTTTCTACTTTAGCAACACCTGAAATAAATTCTTCCTCAAGGGAGCCAACAACTTCTGGTTGTGGTTCAATCGCACTTGCAGGAATATCAATTACATCGTTTGCTGAATCAACAACAAAGCCTACTTCCATATCTTCTAGTGAGATAATGATAATGCGAGTTGTTTCCTCATGTTCTGAAATAGGTAATTCAAAACGTTCACGTAAATCCACAATTGGCGTTACGACACCACGAAGATTGATAACACCTTTTACATATTTTGCCGTTTTCGGTACGCGCGTAATATGCATTAGCTTTTCTATACCTTGAACATGGGACACCGGAATAGCATATTCTTTATTCGCTAGTTGAAATACAATTACTTTAATACTTTCTTGTTCCACTGCGTTTGTCATCTTTTACACCTCTCTTATTCATTCACCTTATTTTATTAATGCGTTACAATCTACAATTAAGGCTACTTTACCATTTCCTAAAATAGTTGCACCTGAAATAGCAAAAATATTTGTTAAGTAATTTCCTAAAGACTTCAAGACAATTTCTTGTTGTCCGATGAAGGAATCTACCACTAAACCAGCAAGTTTTTCACCTTTACGAACAATCACTACTGAATGGAATTCTTCATCTTGCGACTCTTTACGAGGTACTTCAAAGATTTCCTCTAAGAATACCAATGGTACAACCTTGCCACGGAAGTCGATTACTTTTTGATTATGCGCATTCATAATCTCCGATGAACGGATAATAGATGTTTCAATAATAGATGATAATGGAATTGCATAAATTTCCTTTTCAATTTCCACGAGCATCACAGAAATAATCGATAATGTTAGTGGTAATTGGATAGAGAAGATGGAACCAACATCTTGTGTGGATTCAATTGAAATATTACCACCAAGTGATTCAATTGTTGTTTTAACAACATCTAACCCTACTCCACGGCCAGATACATCCGAAATGACATCTGCAGTCGAGAAGCCTGAAGCTAAAATAAGCTCATTGATTTGATTATCAGACATTGAATAAGACTGTTCTTGTGTCACAATGCCTTTTGCAATAGCTTTCGCTAGTACTTTATCACGATTAATTCCTGCACCATCGTCTTCTATTTCAATAAAGACATAGTTTCCACTATGGTAAGCACGTAGGACAACCGTTCCTTCTTCTGGTTTGCCTTTTGCACGACGAGATGTTGGATTTTCAATGCCATGGTCCACAGAATTTCGGATTAAGTGAACAAGTGGATCACCAATTTCATCGATAACTGTACGATCTAGTTCTGTTTCAGCACCAATGATTTCAAGATTAATTTTCTTATTTAAATCTCGTGATAGCTGACGAATCATTTTTGGGAAGCGGTTGAACACTGTTTCAACTGGCACCATGCGCATTGTTAAAATGATAGTTTGCAGGTCACCCATTACACGGCTCATTCGCTCCACAGTTTCGTTTAGCTCACCATGATTTACTTCTGTGGCAATAGATTGTAAACGACCACGGTCAATAACAAGTTCTTCAAACAAGTTCATTAAAATATCAAGACGTTCAATATTGACACGAATCGTTTTATTCCCAACAGGCGCATGATTTTTTTCAGCCTTTGCAGGTGCGGCTGTTTTTGCAGGCTGTGCGGCTGGTTCAGGCTTAGAAGGTACAGTAGCAGGTGTAGACTCTACTTCCGCTACAGCCGATGCAGTTGCAGCTACTTCTTGCTGTGATTCATACTCTCTTTCACTAAATTTCTTTTGGTCTATTGTTGTGACAACAACTTCTTCAACCTCAGAAACTTTCATGATCTTTTTCTGCATATCTTCTGCTGATTCTTTTGTCACATAGGCTACATAAAACTGTTGATCAAATTGTTCGTCTTCTAGCTTTTCAACAGATGGGCTCGATTTAATAACTTCGCCGTCTTTTTCTAAAATCTCGAAGACCATAAATACACGTGCAGCCTTTAAAAGACAATCTTCTCGTAATTTCACTGAAATTTCATAGGCCTGGAAACCTTGTTCAGATGATTGTGCGATAACTGTTTGTTCAAAGCTATCATATTCTAAAACACTTTCCACAGCTGCTGGTTCTGCAACGGTTGCAGCCACCTGAGGTACTGCTTCCTCACCTAATTCTATGCGCTTAAGTTGAGCGACTGTTGCTGACACATCACGCTTGCCATCTCCACCATTCGCAATATCCATAACCATTTCTTCCAGATGGTCAACAGATTCAAAGACCACATCTAAAATTTCTGGTGTTACGTGGATTTTTTCATTACGAATCGCATCTAACACATTTTCCATTTTATGTGTTAAATCGGCTAAATCTTCAAAACCCATTGTGGCAGACATACCTTTTAAAGTATGGGCAGATCGGAATATTTCCCCAACAATTGCCAAATCATCTGGATTTTTTTCTAATTCTAATAAATGTTCACTACATGCTTGTAAATGCTCTTTACTTTCTTCGATAAACATCTCTAAATATTGATTGACTTCCATAAGAGGACACCCCTTTTAAGGCAAATATTTCATTATTGTTAGTGCTATATCATCTACATCGGCAACTTCATCAATTAGTTGCGTTTCTACCGCTGCTTTTGGCATACCATATACAATGCAAGTTTCTGCTGACTCAGCTATGGCCATGACATTACCGGTCTTTTTCAGTGCTTTTAGTCCATTTGAACCATCATGCCCCATACCTGTCATAATCACTGCTACTTTATC
This sequence comes from Lysinibacillus fusiformis, assembly GCF_003049525.1. Classification (GTDB taxonomy): domain Bacteria; phylum Bacillota; class Bacilli; order Bacillales_A; family Planococcaceae; genus Lysinibacillus; species Lysinibacillus fusiformis. The sequence goes on from NZ_PYWL01000001.1 coordinate 224,604, forward strand.
AAAATCCTTATATTGACTAACATCTTCAAACATCACATCTACAGATGGTCTATGGCCTGACCTTGGTGCTTCTTGATTATCAAGAACAATACCAAAAGTTGTCCCTACTTTCCTAAGCTTTAAGTGATAGCCACCTGGGGCAATATAGGCTACCCCATTTTGTAAAATATCGCCTTGTTCAGCCTCCTTCACAACAATTTCACTTAGCTGATCTAGACGAGTAGCGAGTGATTTCGTAAATCCAGCAGGCATATGCTGAACAATGAGAATAGGGGCTTGAATAGACTTAGGAATTTTTGTAATGACCTCCTGAAGCGCACGAGGTCCTCCTGTAGATGTACCTATTAGCACAATCTTTTTACCTGCTTTATTCCATTCTGTTTGCGCCTTTGTTACAGCTACTTTAGTAGCAGTAGCAGTCACAGGAATCGGTATTTGACCATGTTGTTGTAAATCCTTTATTACGGTACTCACTTTTGTCACTGAATCTTGTTGTCGTTTACTACCAGAAGGTTTTTTCAATTTGGATATTGGCACCATTGCAGCTTGCTCTACTTTATGGACAAGCTCACTTTGGATTTTATGTAAATCAAGAGATATTGTTCCGCTTGGCTTTGCGACAAAATCTACAGCGCCACTTTCAATAGCTGCTATAGCATTTTCTGTTCCACGCTGAGTGGTACTAGAGAGCATGATTACAGGAACTGGACATTGTATCATTATTTCTTTTAATGCATCTAGCCCATTCATTTCAGGCATCTCAATATCCATTGTCACAACTGATGGCTTCAATGATTGTATCTTTTTGATTGCATCTTTTCCATTACGTGCAGTTCCAACTACTTCCACCTTCGAGTTGCCAACAAAAAAGTCACTAATTAGCTTTCTCATAAAAGCAGAATCATCCACAACTAATAGCTTGCTTTTATGTAAAAAGTCCAATTAATCACGCCCTTTCGAAAAAATACTTCTTAGTTTCGTTAAAAATTTCTTTGCTGTCTGATCATGTGCATGTATTTCCTCCACACGATGCTCCATAAAACGAATCACTATGAGTTGTAATGTTTTAGAAATCAGTGCGTCTGGATAAGCAAGTGAAAATGGGACTTGCTCACGCACAGCCTTCCGCACAATCGAATCTTCGGGTAATGAACCGAGTATCGTGACTTCTTTGTCTAAAAAACGTTTCATGGCTAACTTTAAACGCTCGTTTGTTTCGATGCCTTCTTCTTTACTAAATGCACGGTTACAAAGGACATAAAATTGCTTATCAGCATCCCGCATATGAATATATTTCATCATCGAATAGGCATCCGTAATTGCGGTCGGCTCTGCCGTTGAAATAACGATAATTTCGTCTACTGATGTGAGTAAATCTAGCGACCAATTTGTCGCACCCGCCCCCATATCAAATAAAATATAATCATAGTTTTTCTGAAGCTGTTCAAATGCATGAATAAGCTGTTCAAACATCATCTCTGACCAATTAAAAATATTTGTCATACCCGACCCACCTGATATATACCTTAAACCATGGGGTCCCTCAAATATTACCTCATCTAGTAGTTTATTTCCTTCTAGGTAATCTTTCAAACTATTGGAAGCATTTTTCCCAATTAAAATATGGATATTTCCCATCCCAATATCCATATCTACAATGACAACTTTTTTTCCCTTTTGGGCCAAAGACAAGGCAAAATTCATCGTGAAGTTACTTTTTCCAACCCCGCCTTTGCCACTGACCACCGCAATTGCTCGACCTAAATCGCCTTGCTGTCTCATCATTTTCAAGCGTAATGTTTCAGCTTGGTCTCTCATTTCTCTTCACCTTGAAAAAACAAATTAAGCACTGCTTCTAAATCAGCTTCTTCAATATCTTCTGGTACTTCTTGACCATTCGTATAGTAAGCAAGTCCTTTATTATATTTAATCATTAAATTGAGCATTGTGCCAATAGAATTTGTTTCATCAATTTTCGTGAAGATAAATTTTTCAATTGGTAGCTGATTAAATTGGTCGATAATGTTCGCCATATCCTTTTCTTTTGTAGTCATCGCGAGTACTAAATAGGATTCTGCTTGATCATCAAATTTTATGAGACGTTGGAGATCATCTACATACTTGACCTCTTTATAATTTCGACCAGCTGTATCGATAAATACTAAGTCTAAATGCGATAATCTTTGGATAGCTTGTTCGAAATCTGTTGCGTTGTAAGCAATTTCAACAGGTGCCTGTAAAAGGCCCGCATACGTTTTTAGCTGTTCAATGGCTGCGATTCGGTACGTATCTGTCGTAATAAATCCGATCTTCTTCTTCTTTTCTAAAACTGCCCTAGCTGCCATTTTGGCGATCGTCGTTGTTTTACCCACGCCTGTAGGACCTAATACGTTGATATATTTTCTTTCATAGGACAATCCTCCGATAGGTAGGCTTTCTAGTCTCTTACGTAGTAAATTTTTCGTGACCATTTTACATTGTGAGAAATTGATTTCTGTCGCTTCTTTGAAATGCATAAAAAGCTCATCACCTATCGTTGTGATGAGCTCTTCATTTAGCTCTTGCTGTCTTAAGTATTCAATGAAGGGGAAGAGTTCATCGGGATATTGAGCTTGGGTAGTCTTTTTATGCATCGATTGCATTAAAGATTTTAAATCTGCAATTTCCTTCCTCAATTCTTCAGAAATGCCAGTGTCCTCATGTTTAACTACATCATGTGATGATTGATCTTGGTGAAATTTTCACTTGAATCGCATTTGTAATATCTTGTAGTCTCGCATTTTCCTTAGTCGCGTTAGGTAATGCTACGGGCGTTGGTACTGGAGCCACTTGATTTGGCTCCACTCCATCTACTCCTGCAACTACCTCAAATCTTTTCTGTTTAATCATACCGAAAAATTTCTTCGTGATGACTACTTTAGAATTCAAAATAACAGCGTCCTCACCTAGTTCTGCACGCACTTGCTTCATAGCCTCTGGTATGGAGGATGCATAATATTTTTTCATTTTCATTAAACATTCACCACCCCAACACTTTGAATTTCAATAGAAGCATCCAATTCATTATATGAAAGAACTGGAATCTGCGGGAAATAACGCTCCGTCAGTTGTCGTAAATACATACGCACAGCCGGAGAACATAAAATAATAGCGGATTGTTCCATAAAGGACACACGCTCTATTTCTGCTGCAATCGTCTCTAGTACCGTTTGAGAATCTTGAGGATCCATTGCTAAATAATTTCCGTGATCTGTTTGCTGAATACTATCAGCAACCATTTTTTCTACTTTACCTGAAACTGTAATAACTTTTAATGCCGAACTATCCCCCACATATTGGGCAGTAATTTGACGAGCCAATGATTGACGAACATACTCCGTTAAAATATCTGTATCGCTAGTTACCTTCGCATAGTCTGCTAACGTTTCAAAAATAATGGGTAAATTACGAACAGAAACATTTTCTCGTAGTAGTTTACCAAGAACCTTTTGGATTTCTCCAGTTGATAAAGGTGCCGGTGTCAGCTCTTCTACTAAAATAGGATGGGTTTCACGTAAGTGATCTATTAACTGCTTCGTCTCTTGACGACCTAATAATTCGTGAGCATTCGCACGGATTATTTCAGTTAAATGCGTGGATACCACGCTTGGTGGGTCTACAACCGTGTAGCCATAAATTTCAGCATCCTCTTTCACTTGCTCAGTAATCCATTTAGCTGGTAATCCAAATGATGGCTCCACTGTATCAATTCCTTCAATAGAATCATCATCACCTGGGCTCATCGCTAAATAATGATCTAGTAAAAGCTCGCCTCTTGCCATTTCGTTCCCTTTTATTTTTATTCGATACTCATTTGGTTGAAGCTGAATATTATCTCGAATACGAACAACTGGGATGACAATTCCTAATTCTAGTGCTAACTGTCGACGAATCATAATGACACGATCTAATAAGTCCCCACCTTGAGCAGCATCGACTAACGGAATTAATCCATAACCAAATTCAAATTCGATTGGGTCCACATTTAATAAATTCACAACATTTTCAGGGCTCTTCATGCCATCTGTTGCCACTTCTTCTTCAATTTCAAGTAATTCCTCTTCATCCTCTGGTTTCTTACGTTCCATCATATAAGCCCCAACAATTAGGGAAAGACCTATTGGAAGTGTTACCCAGTTAGGGATTGGTGTAAATAGCCCTAGTAATACTATGGTACCTCCAGCTACATAGAGTAACTTTGCTTGAGCAAATAATTGTCCTGTTATATCTTGACCAAGACTTCCTTTAGAAGAGGCGCGAGTTACCACAATCCCTGTTGCTGTTGAAATAAGCAAGGCAGGAATTTGCGAAACTATACCATCCCCAACGGTTAGCTTAGAAAAATGAGTTGCTGCTTCAGCAAATGGGAGTCCCATTTGTACTACCCCGATGATGATTCCGAATAATAAGTTGATAATAACCATGACCATTGAGGCAATGGCATCCCCTTTTACGAATTTCGTGGCACCATCCATCGCTCCGTAGAAGTCCGCTTCACCGGCTACTTTTTCACGTCGTTCGCGTGCTTCCTTTTCGGAAATTACTCCTGCATTTAAATCAGCATCAATACTCATTTGTTTACCTGGCATCGCATCAAGTGTGAAACGAGCTGCTACTTCAGCTACCCGCTCTGCACCCTTTGTAATAACAATAAACTGAATTAATACTAGAATTAAAAAGACAACTAAACCTACGAGAATATTTCCCCCGACTACGAAATCACCAAATGTTTCTACGACAGAGCCCGCATCCCCAGTTGCTAAGATCGCACGGGTTGTGGAAACACTCAGTCCTAATCGGAATAAGGTTAACAGTAAAATAACCGAAGGAAAAATAGAAAAGTCTAATGCTTCCTTCATACTCATTGCTGTTAGCAGTACAATTAATCCTAATGTAATATTAATGACAATTAAGAAACTTAACATCCACGGAGGAAGAGGGATGATGAGCATCGCAACGATTAAAATAACCGCACCTAAAACCCCAATATCGCGAACTTTCATTTGTGTCCCTCCTACTAAAAAGCTTTAAATTTTACGTTTAATACGGTAAACATAAGCGAGTATTTCTGCTACTGCTTTGAAAAATTCTTCTGGTACGGGATCACCAATTTCAACTTGATCATACATGGCGCGAGCTAAAGGTCTATTTTCCACCATAATGACGTCATGCTCTTTGGCAATCAGCTTTATTTTTTGAGCGATAAAGTCTGTACCCTTTGCAATTACGCGAGGTGCATCCATATTTTCCTCGTCATATTTGAGCGCAATCGCATAGTGAGTAGGGTTGGTAATTACCACATCTGCACTTGGAATCTCTGACATCATACGACGCATCGCCATTTCGCGCTGACGTTGTTTGATTTTCGATTTTATGAGCGGGTCACCCTCACTATTTTTATATTCATCTTTAATATCTTGCTTAGACATTTTAAGATTTTTTTCATAATCAAATTTTTGATACATCCAATCCAAAATGGATACACAAAGTAAAACTAAAGATGCTGCTATGCCCATAATGCCGACTAGCTTTCCGACAGTAATGAGCGTCATCCATGGACTTTTAAAGGATAAAGCTAAAACTTCTGGCAAGTTTGTCCAGATAATAATTGTCGTTACACTACCGATAAAGCCAATCTTTAACACCGATTTCAGCAACTCAACAATTGCCTTAACCGAAAAAATCCTTTTCAACCCTTTGATAGGGTCCATCTTTTTCAAATCAAACTTCATTGGCTCCAAAGTAAATAAAAAGCCAAACTGCAAAAAGTTACCTGCAAGTGCTCCAACAACTGCTATCGCCATAATCGGTACAATAATGAAAGCCATTTGTATTAATGTTTCTATAAATAAGTGCATCACACTATCAATCGTTAGTGTTTCGATGCGTATGTTATGGATAAAGGTTTGTCTAAAAAACGCTAATAGCTCATCCCGTAAAGAACCTGCAAAGAAAATTAAGAAGATAAAGACCATCAGCATAACGATGGCACTAGTTACATCTTGACTCTTAATAACTTGTCCCTTTTTTCGAGCATCTTGACGTTTCTTTGGCGTCGCCTTCTCAGTCTTTTCACCTGAAAAAAACTGGATATCTAAATTCAGTAGTAGTTTCATATTATCCACCACCTAAAATGGCCATTAAATCACGCATGCCGTAAATCATAATAGTGATTAACTTTTGAATGACTTGAATCATTACAGCCATCATTGTAAATAACACTAAAAAACTAACGGCTATTTTAATAGGAAAACCAACAACAAATATATTTAATTGTGGTACTGTTTTCGCAGTTATTCCTAAAGCTAAATCGACTAAAAATAAGGTAGCCACAACAGGTGCAGCCATCTGAAATGCAATAGCAAAAACAGCTGTAAATGTTGTGATGATAAATTGGGGAAAGCCCTCATTTGTAAAACTAGGGAATTGATCCATAGGCAAAAACTGATAACTATAGTAAATTCCATCAAGAATCATATGATGGCCATTAATTGCTAACAATAAAAGGAATGCTAACATATTAAAAAACTGACCGATTAATGGACTTTGAGCTCCTGTTTGCGGATCAATAATATTGGCAATGGCAAAACCCATTTGAAAATCAATAAAGCTCCCTGCAATTTGAATGGCAGACATGATTATATAACCTACTAGACCGAGTAACAGCCCAACAAGTGCTTCTTTCATCACTAATAATATGTATTCATCATTGAATGCAAACGGCTCAACATCAATTGTATAATACATCATCCAAGCTAAAACCAGTGCGAGAGTAATTTTGACTTGTGGTGGTATGGTTCTATAGGAAAAAAAAGGAACCGTAACAAAAAATGCTGAAACACGCACAAGCACCAATAAGAAAACCGTTAAATGCGGAATTAATTCATTCATGGACTCACCCTATATAACGTGTTAAATTCTCAAAAATGTCTCTCGCATAGCTAGTAACTTGAGATAACATCCATGGGCCAAAGAACACTATGGCCACAAAGACGGCGATAATTTTCGGTACAAATGCCAAAGTTTGCTCTTGAATCGAAGTGGTAGCTTGAAAAATACTTACAGCCAAACCAGTGATTAAAGCTACTAATAATAACGGACCGCTTGTTAGAAGGATAATCATAATGGCACGTTCTGCAACGGAAATAACCAATTCACCTGTCATACTGTATCATCCCCTAAAAACTTTGTAGTAGCGATTTCATGACGAGATACCAGCCATCGACCAGAACAAACAATAAGATTTTGAATGGCAATGAAATCATTACTGGCGGTAACATCATCATCCCCATCGACATTAATGTACTCGCAACAATCATATCGATCACTAGGAATGGAATAAAAATCATAAAACCTATTTGAAATGCTGTTTTAATTTCACTTAAAGCAAATGCTGGCACAAGCATTGTCAGTGGGATTTCTTCCACTGATGCTGGTTTTTCTGCTTGATTGTACGATAAAAACAAGTCAAGATCTTTTTGTCTTGTATGCTTACTCATAAATTCTTTAAATGGCAAGCTTGCCCGATCATAAGCTTCATCTAAACCAATTTCTTCAGAAAATAGTGGTTGCAAAGCCTCTTTATTGACCTCTTGAAAGGTTGGTGCCATGATAAAGAACGTTAAAAATAAGGCTAAACCAACAATCACCTGATTAGGTGGCATTTGTTGTGTAGCCAGTGCTGTACGCACAAAGGATAAAACAATGACAATTCGAGCAAAGGATGTCATTAAAATTAAAATACTTGGTGCCAGTGATAAAACGGTTAATAGTAGTAAGAGCTTAACGGATGTTGAGACGTTGGTTGGATCGCTATTGGAAAAAATATTGACTAAATCATTCATTTATCATCCTTCTCCTTTTGCTTCCATCGCTCAATCTCTTCACTGCGCTCCTGTTTAATTTCGGAAATCTTTTTTTCAAAGAGTTTGCCAAATGTCTCTTGCTTTTGTTCATTTTGCAAATTCACTCTATCTTTTTTCTTAAACTTAGAAAATACTTCTGCGATATACGGTGATGTTGCTGCAAGTTCTTGCCTTTCGTTATAAAGTGCTAACAGTGCTTCTATTTCTTCAGGATCAGTAATTTCACGTAATAGCTGAACGTCTTCACCGACCCCCACTAAATACATGGTTTTCCCTACTTGTAAAAGCTGTACTGATTTTTGTGCACCTAACGATAAACCGCCTAAATTTTGTATCAGTTGATTACGTTGAAAGTTTAAATTTCGTTTATTTAAAAACTTCATTAAACCATAAAACAAAGCTACAACAAAAATAAGCGCTAAAACCATTTTTATGTATTCCCATGCAGATATATCTCCAGCTGCTGATACACTTGGTTCTTGTTTAGCAGCTGGATCGGTAGTATCTCCATAACAAGCTTCTGGGTCTTTAATGCAATCTGTCACACTATTCGTATCAGAGTCTGCATAGACCGAAGTTGGTGTCGGGTACAAAAACAGGAAGGATACAAGAAATGCAAAAATCATCGTGAAACGAAATGATTTTAACATTTTCATGCAATCATCCTAGCGCTTTTTGGATCGCTTCAATTACTCGATCTGCTTGGAAAGGCTTAACAATAAAGTCTTTCGCACCAGCTTGAATTGCATCGATGACCATTGCTTGTTGTCCCATTGCTGAACACATAATTACAGTTGCACTTGGATCTGATCCCTTAATTGCTTTAAGAGCCGCAATACCATCCATTTCTGGCATTGTGATATCCATTGTTACTAAATCTGGTTTTAATTCATTGTACTTTTCAACAGCCTGTAATCCATCTGCCGCTTCTCCAACAACCTCAAATCCATTTTTCGACAAAATATCCTTGATCATCATACGCATAAATGCAGCGTCGTCTACAATCAAAATTCTTTTAGACATGGTTAACTCCTCCAATTGAAACTATCTTAAATTATTTAAACGCTCTGCTTGACTTAAAACATCTGTAATACGTACACCAAAGTTTTCATCAATAACAACGACTTCACCTTTAGCGATTAAACGACTATTAACTAATATATCAACAGGCTCCCCTGCTAATTTATCTAACTCAATAATCGAACCACTTGATAGTTCTAAAATCTCTTTAACAGAACGTTTCGTACGTCCTAACTCTACAGTAACTTGCAATGGAATATCAAGTAGCATATTTAAATTTCTAGCTTCAGATTGAGAGATTACATTTGAATCAAAGCTAGCAAATTGTGCTTGTTGAACATTCACTGGCTGTGCAGGTCTCGCTGGTTGCGCAAACTGCTGTGGTTCCTGATAAACCGGTTGCTGCATAGTTGCTTCCGGCTGCTGATAAACAGGCTGTGCAGGCGGTGGCATAACAGGCGCTTGTTGTTGAACAGGTGGTGCTGCAATTGGCGGTGCCTCAGGTGCAATCGTTGCAGCCACAGGTTCTTCTATTGATTCAGTTTCACCTAATAGAGATTTTACGATGTTTTGACTAAATTTAAGCGGTAATAATTGCATTAAATTCGAATCAATTAAATTACCAATTCTTAATCTAAAAGATACTTTGACTAGCAAATCATCTTCAGGGATGTTTTCTCGACCTTCATTTTGAGAAATATTCATTAAATCAATTGTCGGAGGCGAAATATCCACTTTTTTGTTGAACACTGTCGACATAGATGTAGCCGCTGAGCGCATCATTTGATTCATGGCCTCTTGAACAGCACTTAACTGAATTTCTCCTAAGTCAGGTTTCGGATTTAATCCATCGCCACCTAACATAAGGTCTGCAATAATTGCAGCATCAGATTGTTTAATAACAAGTAAATTCATACCTGTTAAGCCAATCGTATATTCCACTTGTACAGCTACATAAGGATGTGGAAACTCCTCTTCTAATTTATTTCGATTAATCATTGATATACTTGGGGTAGTAATATCTACTTTTTGTCCTAATAATGCCGAAAGTGCAGTGGCAGAGCTCCCAAAGGAAATATTGCCTACCTCACCTAGTGCATCTTGTGCAAACGAATCAAGGTAATCCTCTACTCGTATATCATTTGTTTCATCAATTGAAGAAGCTTCAGTGCCGCTGTTTTTATCTTCCAACGTCTCGCCCCTTAATAGCGCTTCAATTTCTTCTTGGGAGAGCATTTCATCACTCATCTTCGTCTCCTCCTTTCAAAGGGTCGATAATCTGGATTGCTAATTTTTTGCCTTGCTTACCTGGTTGAACAGTGAATTTTGGTAATGTCCCTACCTTTAATAGAAGTGGATCATTAATTTTTTGCTCTAGCTGTATAACATCACCAACTTGCATTGTAAGGAAATCCTCGATCGTGATATCCGTTAGCCCTAATTCAACCGAAAGCGGTAATTTTGCTTGTTTTACGCGTGTTTCAAGCATTTTTGTTTGCTCTGGAGACATTTCTTTTGTATTTGTTTGCATCCAATAGCGAACAGAAAGATTGGGAACAATCGGCTCCAATACAACATGCGGAATACAAATATTGATCATACCGCTTGTTTCACCAATGATCGTATTTAATGAAATGACAACTACTGTTTCATTAGGTGAAATCATTTGTAAAAATTGTGGATTAACTTCAAGCTCCACTAAAATCGGATCAATTTCCGCTACATTTTCCCACGCCTCGCGTAAATTGTCGAATGAGCGTTCAAAAAGGTTTGTCATAATTTTTGTTTCAATTTCTGTTAGATTATCTACATTACTATGACTCGCCCCACTACCGCCCATTAAACGATCTAGCATGGAATAGGCAATGTTCGGATTTATTTCCATCAATATATTACCATCTAATGGTGGCACTTCAAACACATTAATGAGCGTCATATTCGGAATCGAACGAACGAACTCTTCAAATGGTATTTGGTCTACTGATGCAACTGTAATTTGCACATAGCTTCTAAGCTGTGCAGAGAAAAAGGTTGTCAATAGTCGTGCAAAATTTTCGTGTATTCGGGTCAAACTTCGGATTTGATCTTTTGAGAATCGAAGCGCTCGTTTAAAGTCATAAACTTTAACCTTGCGTCCCTCATCCTCCTTTTTTATGTCATCTGCTGACATTTCCCCAGTCGATATAGCGGAAAGCAGCGCATCTATCTCGGATTGAGATAACACATCTCCTGCCATTTGCCCACCTCCATTTCAAGCAGTTTCTATTTTATTGAGTGATGAAGGAGGTAAAATATACTTCCTGGACTTCTCCCTCTTGCATCAATTCATTTACTCTAGTTTTTAATGATTTTTGGAAAATTTGCTTTCCTTGCTTACCTTCTAAATCTTTTTGCTCCATTTCAGAAAGTTCTTGTATAGCAATGTTTTGCACTTGGAAAACACGCTTTGTTAATTCTGCAGCAGCATCTTTGCTTGTCGTTTGAACTTTTAATGACAAGCGTACTACTCTTTTATCTGCAAGATTCGTTGTGATTTCCGGAATCTCCACTGTTGCCTCTACAATTTCATCAATGGTTGGTTCAATAGCTCCTGTCGGTTTATTAAATTGTGTAAGCAATACAAACAAAATAACCCCGATCAGTATGACTGCTACTAGCAAAATAATAATCATTGTTAACATTTTATTATTCTTCATCTTTTTCACCTCTTAGATGCGGGTTGGATAGTATTTGTATATTGTTATAAAAGGCAGTTACCTTTTGTCGCACCTCATCTTCACTCTCTAAAACAATTAATTTTGTTCCAGTTGTTAAAGTAATAGTCGTATCTGGAAATGATTCGACTGTTTCTATGTATAAAGCATTTAATGTAAATGCTTTGCCATTAAGACGTGTTAGTTCAATCATTGAATTAGGGCCGGGTCTAGCATGAGAGCCGGCCCGACCCTCCCTCATATGAAAATATGTTTGTTAAAACGTCCGTTATGAATGAAAGGACTATTCAATCATTAACGTTTTAAGTTTACTAGCTCTTGTAACACTTCATCTGATGTTGTAATAATACGAGTATTCGCTTGGAAACCACGTTGAGCAACAATCATCTCTGTAAACTCTTCAGATAAGTCAACATTCGACATTTCTACAGCTCCAGGCACTACTTTCCCCATCCCTGCTACAGTTGCTACTTGTCCATATGCAGCACCAGAGTTCGCTGTTTGTTGATAGTAGTTCCCACCACTCTTAGCAAGACCACCAGCGTTCGGGAATTTAGCCATAATCAGCTGTCCAGCCCATTTGCGCTCACCATTTAGGTCTACATATTCAATCGTGCCATTAGCTCCGATGCTAATCTCTTTAGCAGTCGTAGGGATACGAATTGGACCTACAGTTCCATCATCAGGTGTTAGTACACCATCATCATCAAATAAGTTTGCGCCTTCATCCCCTGAAGCAACTGGTGCATCATCTGGATTGATACCATCATCATCAGCTTCCATTACGATATCCTCTCCAGCAGATACACCTACTAAATATTTACCGTCAGCATTCACTAAATAGCCATTGCTATCCATATAGAAAACACCATTACGAGTAAATAGAGTATTGTTGAAGCCTTCTTCGTCTATGAAACCACTATCTGGATCAGGAGCACCATTTGCATCAGCTACCATGAAAAAGCCATCACCCTCAATTGCTAAGTCAAGACCACGTCCTGTACTTTGTAAGGAACCGCCCCCATGAATCGTATCAATGGCAGCTAATTGTGTACCCAAACCAACTTGTTGTGGATTCACACCACCTCGTGTAGCTGTTGCTGCAGATGCACCAGCTTGTGTTTGAGACATTAAATCTTTAAAAAGAACACGTCCTTTTTTAAAGCCAACAGTATTAACATTTGCAATATTGTTACCAATAACATCTAGCTTTGTTTGGAAATTTTTAAGACCTGAAATACCTGAATACATAGAACGTAACATAAGTTTTCGTTCTCCCTTCATTTTTTATTTGTGTGCTTCTATCAATCAGCATCACGAAGGCTTCCTTTCATAAGAAGGTCCAGCCTTTAAAGAACGATTGTGCCATCAATATTTGTAAATAATTGTTGTTTTGCTTCCGTGCGATCCATTGCTGTAATGACAGTAGCGTTTTTAGCACTGACAATTAAAGCTGCTTGATCCATCAAGACTAATGGCTGTTTAACACCTTTTGAGTGAGCTTCAAATACCTTATCCGAGACAACCTGCCATTCTTGTTCAGAGATGTCAATTTTACGCTCCATAATACGTTCATGCGCATGTTTGCTCACCTTCAGCTCTTGCTTTGATGCTTCCTGTAAATGGGCTTTAAAGGATTGCTGTGAATGAATGGACGTAGGTTGAGTTGCACGAATAGATGGATGCAAGGGTACACGATGAATTGAAAATTTATCCATCACTTTTCCCTACCTTTATTCGCTAATAACTGTAAAATCTTTATCCGTAAGTTTTTTATCATTATCTAATACGTAGTAAATAACGCCATCTTTATTGGAAACAGAGACGATTCTCCCTTGTAGTTCCTGCTCGCCATCTTGATATGTAACTTTTTTACCTATCAATTTACTCGCCTGAACAAGTGGCGTTTCTTGCACAGGATTATTTCCATTTGAACTTGTTCCAGAGCCAAGAATTCCAGAAATATTACCAGGCGTTATTTCCTTCCCATCTGCTAATTTGAAGACAACACTACCATCTACAAATTTCAAGGATTCAATCACACCTGATCCTTCATTTACAACTGGATCTCCTTTTTCATCTGTTTTATCTGTAATTTCATGCCATTTGACTTCTTTACCAACAAAGGTTGCATAGTTCATCATTTGTGTTTGTTGCTGTGATGCTAATAATGATTCTACTGCCTTTGTCATGTTCTGCATTTGTTCTAAAGAAGAAAACTGCGCCATTTGAGAAATGAATTCTCGGTCATTCATAGGATTTGTTGGGTCCTGATGCTGTAATTGGGTAATTAACAGTTGAAGAAAGGCATCCTTACCAAGTTCACTATTCCCAGTTTGTTTGGTTGGTTTTCTATAATTAGAATAGTAAAGATCGTCCGTTATGGATGTATTGGTTGCTTTAGATGTTGCATCCGCCATCAATTACACCTCCTCGTTTAATAAATAGTCACTAAATGACATCTCTTCATCGTCATCCTCAGTTTTTTGTTGCTGTTCTTCATCCTGTTGTTGTCTAAAGAAATTATTAAAGAAGTTTTGATCACGTTGCTGACGATCTGCATCCTGTAATGATTGGGCAATATCAAGACGGTCTACTTGAATGTTCTGCTGCACAAACGCCTGCTTTAGCTGATGTGCTTGACTATCAAGCATTTCACGTCCATGAGCTGTAGAAGCTAGTAGACGAGCTGTCAGTACACCATCATTTTGCACAAGCTCTATACGAATGGTTCCTAAATTTTCTGGATACAACTTAATCGTTAATCGTGTAATCCCCTGTGCATTAGAAATTTGAGCTCTATTGATAATGGCTTGCATTTCTTTTAATAAAGCCTCTGACTGTGCAGGTTTAGCAGTCGGTAATGTTACTTGGAACGTATCCGGTTTGGTTTGCACCGTTTGTGGTGTTACCATTTCATTAGAACTTGTCTCACTTTGCTTCGTCATTTGGACTTGCTGGAAGCCTTGTAATGACAATGTTCCTGTTGATTTGGTTGTTGTTACTTGTATTGTTTCTACTTGGGTTTGTAATGTCGTTAAAAGACTTTTAACGGTTGTTAACAAATTTTCTTGTGGAGCTGTTAAGTCCGATTTCTGTCCTACTAATTGTGCTAGCTTTAACACTTGAAGTAATTGCGTTGCTTCTTTTGGTGTTACTTGACCTTCTCCTTGTAATGCAGCACCTATTTGCGCTTGAAGAATTGGCGCTTGGGCATCTACTAAGGATAATAGCTCCCAAATATCACTAGCTTCTTTTTCTTCTCCTAATAGCTGCTGGACTATTTTTTGAAGCTGTTCATCATCAATACCTAATGCATTTAATATATTGTCCAGATCCAGCATTTCGTCCATAGACACTGCTTTACCGTCTTCTCCCAGTTGAAGGATTAACAAACCATCATCGTGGGGGATTCCTAATAAATCGAGTACCTCTTCCAATGAATCAGCGTTTAAAACCTGCTGTAAATCAGCTAGCTCATTATTTGGCGTAGTTTGAGCAGTTTGATTTGATTGAGCTGAGGAAGATAGGACTTGTCCAAAAACAGAGCCGAATTTCGATAAATTATCCTGTTTCGAAGTTCCGTTGATCTTCCCATCAGCACTACTAGCTGCTGTTGTTGGCTTTGTTGCCGCATTTTTAGTCGGTACTGATTGAGTGATCATTTTCATCATCGCTATATCCACTATTTTCACCTCCTTTCATGAACTCTATTGTTTAGCCATGAGCTCCGTATATTTTGCTGCATCTTTAGCGTCCATTTTCTCTAAAATTGCTGCTAGTTTATCAGGTTTTAAATTGGTTAAAATGCGCAGTGCTTCTGTATCACTCATATTGATTAATACAGGTGCTGCAGATTTCGGAGACATTTTATCGAAAGTCGATAGAATATCGTTGAAATCGCGCTTCACATCATCTTGCTGTCGATTTAATTTTTCAATTTCAAATTGAAGCTGCTCTTTTTCTATCGTGAGCTTCTCTTTTTCAGTTGTTGTCGTATCTAACTTTTTTTGCAGCTGTGTAATTTCTGCTTCTTTTTCTTGAATCTCTGCCTGTAAATTAACTATTTTCGAGTCATTGTTTACGACAGCATCTTTCGCTTGCTGTTCTTCTGACGGAACAAAAGGTAAACTGCCAATTGCCTTTTTACCTAAATCAAAAACATTTGTATTCATTAATGTAGCCACAACAAGTAAAACTGCTACGACAAACATAAGTGGCAGTACGATCCAAGTAAAAAACTTTAGAAAGCCTCCCGTTTTTTTCTTAGGCGGCTGTTCTACTAATTCCGCTTTCAATCGATTGTCTTTTCTCACCATGAAATCACCTGATTTCTCTCTTGTTATACGTTAATAATGAAATTTCATCTAAAAAAAGGCTTTCTATACGATCCTGCTCTTGTTTGAAAAGCTTAAAATCCTTTTCTCTCATTTTTTCAAATTTACGTACTTCCAAGTTTTTTTCTAATAATTTATCTTCGTGCCAATTCATTTTTGCACGAGCTTGTATCACTTTCTGCTGAACATCTGCAATTGTTTTTTCAAGACTATCAATAAAACGTGCGTAGTGATGAATTTCATCAATAGATGAACCAACCGTTAAACGATCCTGCTGGAAGGCAATTAAATCTTCTTTCTTTTTAAGCAAGTCATATAACTTCGTAGCCACTTCCTCAAAAGATCGGACAGATTCTTTATAGGCCATTTCAGTTTCGTTTTTTTCTTGCTCACGAATTGTTAATACTTTTTCAAAACGATACACATAGCTGACCATCTAGTTCACACCACCGTTCGATAAGGATATTAGCTCATTTACACTTTCTTCCAAGGTCACTTTGTCCAAATAGCCCTGTTTAAGATAAGTAGTAATAAGCGGTTCATAATGAATAGCTTCATCAATTTCTCTAGACGTCCCTCGTTTATAAGCGCCAATATTGATTAAATCCTCAGATTTGTCGTATGTATAATAAAGTTCTCTTAATCGTTCTGCAGCTTTTTTATGCTCTGGCTCTGCTACATGATTCATTAAACGACTAACACTTTTTAAAACGTTTATAGCAGGGTATTGACCTTTATTAGCTAAATTTCGATCAAGCACAATATGACCATCTAATATCCCTCGCACCGTATCAGCGATTGGTTCATTCATATCATCACCATCTACTAGGACCGTATAAAACGCCGTGATAGAGCCCTTTTCATTAGTACCTGTACGTTCTAATAATTTAGGTAAAATCGCAAATACAGATGGTGTATACCCCTTCTGTGCTGGTGGTTCACCTGTAGCCAGTCCAATTTCACGTTGAGCCATGGCAACACGTGTTACAGAGTCCATCATCAACATGACATTTAATCCACGATTTCTAAAATACTCGGCAATTGCTGTTGCAGTAAACGCCCCTTTTATCCTCATTAATGCTGGTTGGTCAGAAGTAGCAGCAACAACAATAGAGCGACTTAGACCTTCAGGACCTAAATCACGTTCAATAAATTCACGAACCTCACGCCCACGTTCTCCAATCAGCGCAATTACATTCAAATCTGCCTGCGTATTTCTCGCAATCATTCCAAGAAGCGTACTTTTTCCGACCCCTGAACCAGCGAATATCCCGACCCGTTGGCCATTACCAACCGTTAACATTCCATCGATAGCTTTAACGCCGACCTCAAGTCTTTCATTAATTGGCGGACGTGTTAGTGGATTTGGCGGATCTTGCTCTGTCGGAACCGTCATTAGTCCTTTTGGTAATAAGGTGCCATCAATAGGATTTCCCATTGAATCCAACACTTTTCCTATTAGCTCTGGGCCCACTTTTACTTCTAGTGGAGCCCCCGTCCCTTCAACAAGACAGCCAATAGATATTTCTCTTAAAGAAGTGAAAGGCATTAAAACAACAATTTCATCTTTAAAGCCCACCACTTCAGCTAAAATGATTTGGTGACCATTGTTTACAGTTTCCACATGAATTTTACAAACATCACCTATGGAACTATCTGGACCTTGCGACTCAATCATCAAGCCGACAACTCTAGTGACTCTACCAAACTTTTTAAAAGTTGGCATATGAGGAATATGTTCGATTAATTGAGCCGTCTTCATCTAGATCATTCCCTACTTTCTAATATTTCATGAAGCTTTAATCTTAGTTCGTTCAATTGCTCATCGATGCTCACAACTATACGTCCATGATTTGTTTCGATATAGCAATCTGTTTCATTGTTCAAATCTTCATTAACAAAAATCATGAATGGTACATCAACCGGGAACATTTCCGCTAATTCATCACGATTAGCAGTAATTAAAGCGTGATAGGTTGGCGACACATAAATTTTAATTTCTTTCATCTCTCTAGCTTCTTTTAAGCCTCTACGAACAATCGACACAAATAGATCGGGATCACGTTCTAAAGATGTGCCAATTATTCGTTCTGCTGTCGTTAGACCAAGCTCTAGCACCACAGCTTCTTGATCATCAATATATTTTTTTGCGTTTTCTTTTGCTTGATTAATGACCTCATTCGCAGTTTGAAGTGACTCGGCCATTGCTTCAGTGGATTTGTTCACACCGTCTTCATAGCCTTGGCCAAAGCCTTCATCATAGGCTTCTTGAACTCGATTCGGTCTTTCTTCTTCCCAACTTAACTTCAAATGCTCAATCTCTTGATAGTGCATGTGCTTTTCTTGCTCAAATGCTTCACGTTCTGCTTGTAAAGAAGCTCTAGCCTCTGCAAGCAAACGATCTCGCTCAGCCATTATTTCTTCTATTGTTAATTGATGTTGGGATGAAGCATCATCACCATCTTCCAAATCAAATCCTTCAAACATATCGCGAATTTGTATCTCTTTTACATTATCGCTATCGGATTGAGTGTAAATTGAACGGATGATTCTAGACAATGACGTCATCTCCTCCACCACGTGCAATAATGATTTCACCAGCATCCTCTAGGCGGCGAATAACAGCAACAATTCGAGATTGGGCCTCCTCTACGTCACGTAAACGTACAGGCCCCATAATTTCCATTTCTTCTTTAAATGTTTCAGCCATACGTTGAGACATATTGCGGAAAATAATATCTTTTACTTCTTCGCTTGACACTTTCATTGAAAGCAGTAAGTCTTCGTTCTCACAATCACGAATAACACGTTGAATGGAACGATTGTCGAGTGTAACGATATCTTCGAATACAAACATGCGTTTTTTGATTTCTTCTGCAAGCTCTGGATCTTGAATTTCAAGTGCATCAAGGATCGTTTTCTCAGTTTGTCGATCAACACCATTCAGTACTTCAACGACTGCATCAATACCACCAGTTTCAGTGTAATCTTGGGTAACTGTAGATGATAATTTACGCTCTAACACCGATTCAATTTCACTAATTACTTCTGGTGAAGTCGATTCCATAACAGCTATACGTTTTGCAATGTCAGCCTGTACTTCCTGTGGTAATGAAGATAAAATCACTCCCGCTTGCCCTGCTTCTAAATAAGAAAGAATGAGGGCAATTGTTTGTGGATGTTCATTTTGAATAAAGTTAAAAATTTGTGCCGGATCAGCTCTCCGTGCAAAATCAAACGGTCGCACTTGTAACGAAGATGTCAGACGATTAATGATCGTCTGAGCTTGTTCTACACCTAGCGCTTTTTCTAATACTGTTTTCGCATAACCAATACCACCTTGCGTGATATAGTCTTGAGCTAGCGCAATATTGTGGAATTCTTCTATAATCTCTTCCTTGACGTTTGATTCTACTTTTTTAACACTTGAAATTTCTAATGTTAAACGTTCGATTTCTTCCTCTGTTAAATGTTTATAGACTGAAGCTGAAACTTCAGGTCCTAATGAAATTAACAAGAGAGCGGCCTTTTGTTTTCCGGTTAATTCCTTATCTTTCTTGGACACAGCCGAACCTCCTAGTTAGTCTTCAGCAATCCAACTACGCAGTAACTTCGCAAAATCGTCTGGCTTATCTTTTGCCATTTTTTCTAGCTGCTTACGACGCATTGTAGCTTCCGTTTCAATTTCTTCATTAATATCGTCAATCATTAAATCTTCTTGTTCTTCTAGGATACTTAGCTCTTCTTCTTCCTGCGCACGTTTACGAGAACGGATAATGAAGAATGCTAACAATACAATAACAGCTAATAAGATACCGCCAATAACCCAAACCCACCAAGGAATCATTGGTTTTTCATCAGCAACCTGTGTGGCCTTACCATATAGAGGCTGTACAGATACGGCTACTTTCTCATCAATTTGCTCTTGAGTAAGCTCAGCTGCTACGTCTTTAGAAATCGTTGTACGAACGATCGTGCTTAAAATTTTCTCAATATCTTCGCGAACACCGTCTGGTAATGACGCTGCATCTGTTGCTGTTGGTGGTTCAACAATCACTTGAATTCCAATATCTTGCACCTTATAAGGTGCTTCTTGAATATCTTTACGTATACGATTCACGTCATTGTTAATAGTTTCTTCTGTACGTTCATAATCACCGTTACCCGATGTACCTTCATTATAGGTAGTAAAGTTATCAGTAGTTGTTTCAGCTTCAGGTGTTCCAGTAGCGGCTGCCGCCCCTGTTCCAGAATATTGCTCAGTAATTCTTTGAGCACTAATGGCAATTCCTTCCATATTCTCTTCATCAACAGGTGTCACAAGATTTTCTTCGCGATTTTCCTTCTTGAAGTCAATATCCGTAGTGACAGAAACCATTACTTTATCTTGGCCCATCAACGTACCAAGCATATTTTGCACTTGACGTTGTAGATCACGTTCGACTAACTTTTTCATTTGTAATTGACCTTCAGCCGTTGCTGTAGATGTTCCATCTGTTGTGGCTGCATTCAAGTCAAAGTACTCTGAGAATTGGTTAGAGATTACGATGTTCTCAGTTTTTAAATTCGGAATACTTTTTGACACCAAATTATACATAGTTGTAATTTGCTGCTCTGTAAATTTATATCCTGGATCTGTATTTAATACGATAGATGCAGTTGCATCCTCTTTCACATCTGTTACGAAGACCCCTTCTTCAGGGACAGTAATCATTACCTTTGCATCTTTAACGCCTTCAAGGTTTCTAAAAAGCTTAGCAATTTCAGTTTCAGTGGCTGCTTTTTTTAATAGATTAAATTCGTTATCTGTCATCCCAAACCCTGAACTGTTTGCAAATGAGTAATCAATCGTACCCGTTTGTGGATATCCTTCTGATGCTAATTGCACTAATAAGGAGTCAACTTGCTCCTCAGGCACTAAAATAGATGTTCCGCCTGGCGCAATTTGATATGTTACACCTTGTGAATCCAGTGCTTCCTTTACTTGTCCAATTTCTCTTGTAGATAAATCTTTATAAAGTGGAACATATGTAGTTTTTGAAGCGAAAAACGTTACAATTGCAGCAAGAGCGATGACGCCTACCAAGGAGCCAATCATAACTATTTTTTGCTTTTTACTTCGACTTTTCCAAAATTGACTGGTGTCGTTTTTTATTTTCGTCAATCGTTCATTCATTATGAATCCTCCGGTTATAGTGAATAACCTAGCCATCAATAATTTGCGAACTTCAAGAGCCCACCATTTAGGTAGTCATTAATCTGCATTGAGAGGGGCTCTCCCCCCTCAATAAAAGATTAAACGCTCATTCGCATTATTTCTTGGTAAGCTTCAATCACCTTATTGCGAACTTCAATTGTTGCGTTTAATGTAATGCTCGCCTTTTGTGAAGCAATCATTACCTCATGCAATTCCACATTTTCACCTTTAATTAGCTTTTGAGTAAAATTATCGGATGTGATTTGCTGGTCATTAACTTTGGCTATTGCCTCTTTTAACGAGTTCGCGAAGCTTTGTTGGGCTTCATAAGGTGTCGTATTAAGTTTATTTGTTTCATTTACAACCTGAGTAGGTGTCATTAGCGAAACGGACGAAATTGTCATTATGTATCTTCCTTTCTTCTTATTTATTTACCAATCTCTAATGCCTTTGTAAGCATAGATTTATTTGCGTTAAATACTGTTACGTTTGCCTCGTAAGAACGAGTGGCTGACATTAAATCTACCATTTCTTTTAATGGGTCGACATTCGGCAAATTGACATAACCATCTGCATTTGCATCTGGATGAGTTGGGTCATAAACAAGTTTGAAAGGTGTTTCTCGGTCTTCTGCAATACGAGTTACTTTCACACCATTACCAACACCGCTTTTGGCGTCTTTCCCAAGTGCTACATTCATAAACTTTGAAAATTGTCCTTCTTGTGCTGTAAACGTTACGGACTTCCGTCGATATGGCTCCCACTCCCCATTAACTTGACGAGCTCGAGTTGTATCCATGTTTGCCATATTAGAAGAAATAACATCCATGCGTAAGCGTTGTGCAGTTAAAGCTGAGGCAGTGGTATTCATCCCATGGAAAATAGACATCTATTACTTACCTCCTTTAATAACTGTGTTTAATGTGTTTAATTTCCCGTTTACACGATCAATTAAAGCATTGTAGTAAATTTGATTTTCTGCTAATTTTGCCTGTTCAGCATCCATATCTACTGCGTTGCCATTATTTCGGTATCGTAGATTTTCTATATTATTGACACCAGGTGTAGATTGTCGAATTGTGAAATCATAATGTCTATTGTCAGTTCGATAGGCAGAAATAGAGATATCCTTTTGTTCCGCCAACATATCCTTAAAACTAACATTTTTCGCCTTATAATTAGGTGTATCGACATTCGCAATATTGTTTGCGATTGTTTTATGATTCAAAGTCGCATAGGAAAGTCCATTTTCCAAGCTACTAATAGTTCCTCCAAATAAATTCAAAACTGTTCACCTCAATTTATTAAATTCTATGTACTTGTTAATATATTCAATAATACAATTGTAATTAAGATGCTACCTAGTGTCTATTGTCTTTTGTCACTTTTTAATAGTATATACGCCCTATTTTTTTAACGTCTCAACCGGGACAATACTCCTGCATCCCTTGTAGCTCTAGGCTTCATGAAAGGTTGGTTAACATCTAGTTATTTTACACTATTTCGACAGTGTTTACGATTTTAGTATTAAATTTGCCTTTTTATGAGCTTTATCGCCTTTTAAAATGAAATTAATTTAAGGTTCCATTTTACTAGTTCGACAAATGGCTGAATATTCTAATATAGACAATTAACAGTTTATTCACCATTATTCTAAAGTATCACATATTTCATTTTTATATGCTAATTGTAGTGACAATTTTATGAACGACATTAGGATAAAAGAAACAAAAAACATCAATATTCTCCAAATTTGTATTTATACAAAAAATAACAATCAATTACATCGCTAAATATCTAGTGAAATGCATACAAAAAGGCGCCTAGTTTTACCTAGACGCCTTCATTATCTTCTTCAAGAAGAATTATTTCATTTTAATTTCAGCTAATGCATTTAAGAACTTATCATTTAACACTTTAATATAAGTTCCTTTCATACCTAGAGAGCGAGACTCAATAACACCCGCTGACTCCAGTTTACGTAATGCATTGACGATCACTGAGCGTGTAATTCCCACTCGGTCTGCAATTTTAGAGGCAACCAGTAAACCTTCGTTACCATCAAGCTCTTCAAAGATATGCTCAATAGCTTCTAATTCACTGTAAGAAAGTGAGTTTATGGCCATTTGCACAACCGCTTTGCTACGAGCTTCCTCTTCGATTTCTTCAGACTTTTCACGTAAAATCTCCATGCCAACTACTGTTGCGCCATACTCTGCAAGAATTAAATCATCATCTTCAAATTGAGAAGATAAACGTGCAAGGATTAATGTTCCTAAACGTTCACCACCACCAACGATTGGTACAATTGTTGTTAATGCGTTTTGGAAAAGATCTTTGTTTTCCACAGGGAAAGCAGTATGTTCGTTATGGATATCTAAATTAGAAGATGTTTCTGAGATTGTAAATAAGCTATGTGTGTATTCTTCAGGGAATTGTCTCTCTTCAAACATTTTTTTCATACGCTCATTTTCAATTTGTTGGTGAATTGAAATACCTAATAATTTACCTTTACGGCTTAAAATATAGACATTACTATCAATAATATCTCCTAGTGTATCAGCCATTTCCTTAAAGTTTACAGGCTTACCAGCAGAAGCTTGTAGCATTGAGTTAATTTTACGTGTTTTTCCTAATAAATTCATTATATGTTCCTCCTATAAATAATCCGAAGAGTATTCACTTAATATTCTAAAGTTTTTTACTACTGAATGATACTGATCAGCTTTATCTTACAATATAAACTGTGACAAATCTTTGTTTTTTACAATACCTGCGAGTTTTTGATCTACATAAGCTGCGTTGATCGGTATACTCGCTGGTGCAATTTCAGCTGCTTCAAACGACAGCTCTTCTAGTAAACGTTCTAAAATCGTGTGCAAACGGCGAGCTCCGATATTATCTGTTTCCTGATTAACCTCTGTGGCTATTTCCGCAATACGTTCAATGGCATCAGATGTGAAATTGATTTCCACACCTTCCGTTTCTAGCAATGCCTTATACTGCAAAATGAGCGATTGATCTGGTTCTTGTAAAATACGGACAAAATCTTGTTTTGTTAATTTTTCAAGCTCTACACGAATTGGGAAACGACCTTGCAATTCCGGAATCAAATCTGAAGGCTTCGACATATGGAACGCTCCTGCAGCTATAAATAGCATGTAATCCGTTTTCACAGCACCATACTTCGTAGTTACAGTTGAACCTTCTACTATTGGTAATATGTCTCGTTGTACACCCTCACGAGATACATTGGCAGAAGAATTTCCTTCTTTACTAGCTATTTTATCGATTTCATCAATAAAAATAATACCAGTTTGCTCCGCTCTAACAATTGACTCCTGTGCCACTTCATCTGCATCTATCAACTTATTTGCTTCTTCTATTGTTAAAATACGACGTGCATCCTTTACCTGCACACGGCGTTTTTTCTGTTTTTTAGGCATTAAGCTAGATAGCATATCTTGCATACCATTATTGGCGGACATATCCATTCCCGTGCCTTGTAATGCATCAAAAATGGATGGAGTTTGTTCTGTTACCTCAACCGTAATCCATTCATTTTCCAATTTACCATTTCGTAAATCAATAGCAATTTGTGCACGTTTAGAGCGTACTTCTGTTTCCTCAGACGACGTATCGTCCGTTGAAGTTTGTTCTTTCCCACCAAATAACATTTCGAATGGATTTTGCATGCTCTGTTTCTTACGCAATGACGGGACTAAAAGTTTCACAATCGCTTCATTTGCTAATTGCTCTGCTTGTTCCTTAACAGATTCCATCATTTCTTCTTTTACAAGACGGTGAGAAGCTTCTACTAAGTCACGGACCATTGATTCAACATCACGACCTACATAACCTACTTCAGTAAATTTTGTCGCTTCCACTTTTACAAAAGGTGCATTTGTAAGCTTCGCAATTCTTCTGGCAATTTCCGTTTTTCCGACACCAGTTGGCCCAATCATTAAGATATTTTTAGGAATAACTTCTGCCTTCATATCTTCATTTAGCAATGAACGACGATAGCGGTTTCGCAACGCAATGGCTACAGCTCGCTTAGCTTCATTTTGCCCAACAATATAACGATCTAAATGCTCAGTAATTTGTCTTGGCGTTAAATTTTTTTGCGTCATTAGCTCAGCGCCTCCACGATAATATTATGATTCGTAAATACACAGATTTCAGCAGCTGTTTCTAATGCTGCTTCAGCAATTTCACGAGCAGTCATCGTTTCACCTGCATATTTTTTTAATGCTCTACCCGCTGATAAAGCATAATTCCCACCAGAACCAATGGCTAAAATTCCATCATCAGGTTCAATGACTTCACCAGTACCAGAAACAAGTAGCAAAGTTGTTTTATCCATGACTAATAGCATCGCTTCTAATTGGCGCAGCATTTTATCTCCGCGCCATTGCTTGGCAACCTCTACTGCAGCACGTTGTAAATTACCGTTATATTCATTCAATTTGCCTTCGAACATCTCAAATAGTGTAAATGCATCTGCAACAGAGCCTGCAAAGCCTGCCAGAACCTGCCCATTAAACAGACGTCTGACCTTCTTCGCTGTACCTTTCATCACAACTGCATTTCCTAAAGTTACTTGACCATCACCAGCCATGGCACAGCCTCCGTTATGATGAACTGCAAATATCGTAGTCGCATGAATTTGTCCCATCTGCTTTCCTCCTTAACTCTATTATGCCCTTGGATGAGCATTCATATATGTTTGACGTAGGTGCTCTTTTGTTACATGTGTGTAAACCTGTGTAGAAGATAAATGCGAATGGCCTAATAACTCCTGCACCGTTCGCAAATCCGCGCCATTGTTTAATAAATGTGTTGCAAAAGTATGGCGAAGCATGTGTGGGTAAATTTTCGTATGGAGTGAGGCCTTGTCAATCATTTCGTTTAAAACATGACGTACCCCTCGTGGAGTAAGTTCCCCACCTCGCATATTGACAAACAATTGCTGATGATTAGTCTTTTTCATCAATCTAGGACGAGCCTGCTCTATGTAGTCCAGCATTGCTAAACTCGCAAATTGACCGAATGGGATAATTCGTTCTTTCCGACCTTTTCCCATAACTCGTATGATGGAATAATGAAAATCTACATCCTTAACTTGAATGGAAGTCAGCTCACTTACACGAATACCTGTCGCATATAACAGCTCTAATATAGCCATATTTCTCAATGATTTCAAATCATCCCCGGTATTCGCATCAAATAACTGCATCAATTCTTCTTCATAGAAGAAATTTGGTAAACGAGATTCTTTTTTTGGATGATAAAGAGAACGAAATGCCCCATCATCAAATCCATACTGTCTATTTAGAAAGCGGAAGAAGGAGCGTATTGAGGATATTTTTCTAGAAATAGAAGCCCTTGCTCTTTTTTCGTCGTACAACTTTGTTACATAAAGACGTGCATGTATATATTCAACACTCGCTAAATCATGAATTCCTTCCCCTTGTAAGAAGGCCAAAAAATCCAGCAGGTCTGATTCATATTCTCGCACTGTATGAACAGAGAAGTTCTTTTCAACTTGGATATAAAGCATGAACTGTTCGAGTGCATCTTGGGACGAAACTAACATAGAAAGATTCACCACCAATAATTTATTAATAATTTTCTCAAATGACTGACACTTGTAATATAACGGATAAATAATTCTTTGTCATCTCTTACAAGTTTGTATCGTAAACCATCATTAATAAACATACATATTGACACTATACCTATCTTTGTAAGATAGCAAGTGTAATTAGTTATATTTTGAGAAAATCTCCATACAAAATAATAAAACATGTCTAAGCAAGCATTTTATCTACAAAAAGAAAAAGCCTCTAAGAGTATAACAACTTTTAGAGGCTTTTGGCAATTAAATTGTTTGTGAATTCACAAAATTGTGAATTGTGCTTATTGCGCGTGTTGCATGCATTTCAGCGCGCTCTGGTTTTGAACGGCGACCAGGTGGTAATTCAGGGAAAATACCAAAGTTAACGTTCATTGGCTGGAAGTTTTTCGATTGCGCTTCTGTTATATAACGCGCCATACTTCCTAACGCCGTTTCGAATGGGAAAATGATTGGCTCATGTCCCAATGCTAAACGAGCTGCATTTATTCCAGCTATTAATCCACTTCCAGCTGATTCAACATACCCTTCAACACCTGTCATTTGACCGGCAAAGAAAATATTCTTTTGTTCACGAAGTTGGTATGTTTTTTCTAACACTTTTGGTGAATTAATAAAGGTATTTCGGTGCATAACACCATAACGTACAATTTCCACGTTCTCTAATCCTGGAATTAGCTGCAATACTTCTTTTTGAGGACCCCATTTTAGATGTGTTTGGAAGCCAACAATATTATAAAGAGTACCAGCAGCGTCATCCTGGCGAAGTTGTACTACGGCATATGGACGTTTCCCTGTTTTCGGATCTTCTAGTCCGACTGGCTTCATTGGGCCAAATAGCATTGTTTTCTCTCCACGAGCTGCCATAACTTCGATTGGCATGCAGCCCTCAAAGTAGATTTCTTTCTCGAATTCTTTTAAAGGCACTACTTCTGCTTCGATTAATGCTTGACGGAAACGATCAAACTCCTCTTTCGTCATTGGGCAGTTTAAATAAGCTGCTTCTCCCTTATCATAACGAGATTTTAAATAAACCTTATCCATATCTATACTATCTTTTTCAATAATTGGTGCAGCAGCATCATAAAAGTATAAATAATCCAGACCTGTTAAACCTTGAATTTTTTCAGCCAAAGCTTTCGAAGTTAAAGGACCTGTAGCAATAACTGTTATACCTTCAGGAATTTCTGTCACTTCTCCGTGAATAACCTCCACCAATGGATGATTTTTCACTGCCTCTGTCACATAACCTGCAAACTCATGACGGTCTACTGCTAATGCTCCTCCAGCTGGTACAGAACATTGGTCTGCTGCCTTTAAAATGACAGAATCAAAAATACGCATTTCTTCCTTAATAACACCTACAGCATTTGTTAAGCCATTTGCACGTAGCGAGTTAGAACAAACAAGCTCTGCAAATTTATCTGTATGGTGTGCAGGCGTTTGCTTTACGGGACGCATTTCATACAGTCTTACTTTCACACCGCGTTTTGCTATTTGCCAAGCTGCTTCACTACCTGCCAGGCCCGCTCCTATTACATTTACTACTTGTTCAGTCATGATTTTACCATCTTCCTATCATTGTGTTGGTGCTTCTTCATAGTCACATTTTGTACATTGAATTTGGACACCTTTTTTAATCTTTTTCTCTACTAATAATGCACTACATTTCGGACATGGTCTACTAATTGGTTTGTCCCAAGACACAAATTCACATTCCGGATATTGATTACAACCGTAGAATAGACGCTTCGTTTTACTTTTACGCTCCACAATTTCGCCTGTTTCACACGATGGACATTTTACACCAATAGGTTTCATAATAGCTTTTGTATTTCTGCAATCCGGGAAATTCGAGCAAGCCATAAATTTACCATATCGCCCTAGCTTATAGACCATTGGTGATCCACAAAGCTCACAATCTTCTCCAGCTGGCTCATCTTTTATTACTACTTTCTCCATTGCCTCGTCTGCATGTTTAACATGGACTTCAAAGTCTTTATAAAACTCTTCCACAATATTCTTCCATTGACGACTACCTTCTTCAATATCATCTAAATCTTGTTCCATTTGTGCAGTGAATTCGATATTGATGATATCAGGGAAAAATTCTAGTACGAGTTGGTGTACGATTTCGCCTAGCTCTGTTGGCATAAAGCGTTTTGCATCTAACACAACATAGCCACGGCGCTGAATTGTATCGAGGGTCGGTGCATATGTGGATGGGCGACCTATACCTAATTCTTCCATCGTTTTAACAAGTCGCGCCTCTGAATAGCGTGGTGGTGGCTGTGTAAAATGCTGCTTAGGTTCAATTTCAAGCGATTTTACTTGATCACCAATTTCCATCTCAGGTAAAAGCTTTGTCGTTTCCTCTGTTTGATCGTCGGTACCTTCGATA
This sequence comes from Lysinibacillus fusiformis, assembly GCF_003049525.1. GTDB lineage: Bacteria > Bacillota > Bacilli > Bacillales_A > Planococcaceae > Lysinibacillus > Lysinibacillus fusiformis. The sequence continues at coordinate 253,815 of NZ_PYWL01000001.1, forward strand.
TAAAGCTTCATAAAACCTGCAAATTTAACTTGTGAGCCGTTCGCACGGAATAAAACATCACCATTTTGAAGATCTACCGCCACAGTATCAAGTATAGCCGGAGCCATTTGACTTGCAATAAAGCGCTCCCAAATCAAGCGATATAAACGTAACTGATCACGACTAAGGACTGCCTTTAATTCCTCTGGTGATCTCATCGTACTTGTTGGACGAATTGCCTCATGGGCGTCCTGCGCATTTGAAGCCTTTTTCGTCTGCTTTATTTCTGTTGCAATATACTCTTTTCCATACTTTGACTCGATGAAAGAAACCGCTTCTGTTTTTGCCGTTTCAGAAATACGTGTGGAATCGGTACGCATATAAGTGATTAAACCGACTGTTCCCTCTTTTTTACCAATATCAATACCTTCATATAATTGCTGTGCAAGCATCATCGTCTTCTTTGCTCGGAAATTTAATTTTCGCGCTGCTTCTTGTTGTAACGAAGAAGTTGTAAAGGCTGGTGCAGCATTTCGTTTACGCTCTTTTTTAGAAACATTAACAACATTAAAGTTTGTCCCTTTAACACCTTTTAAAACGGTCTTTACTTGTTCCTCATTTGTTAGCTTAATTTTTTCTTTGCCATTTCCATAGTAAAGTGCATCAAACGATTTTTTTCCTTTTTCAAAAGTACCTTCAATCGTCCAATATTCTTCTGGTTGGAAGTTTTTAATTTCATTTTCTCGATCAATAATCATGCGCAGCGCTACTGATTGTACACGGCCTGCTGATAAACCCTTCTTCACCTTTTTCCAAAGAATTGGGCTAATGTTATAGCCAACAAGTCTATCTAATATACGTCTTGTTTGCTGTGCATCTACTAAATCCATGTTAATAGGACGTGGGTTTTTAAAAGACTCAATAATCGCATCTTTCGTAATTTCGTTAAATACAACTCGACAATCCGAGTTAATATCGATATTTAATGCAGTCGCAAGGTGCCAAGCAATCGCTTCTCCCTCGCGGTCTGGATCGGCCGCTAGATAGACTTTCTTCACTTTTTTAGCCGCAGATTTTAATTCCTGTAAAACAGGTCCTTTACCACGAATCGTAATGTATTTAGGTTCAAAGTTATTTTCCGCACTCACACCCATTTGGCTACGTGGAAGATCTCGTACATGTCCAACTGATGCTTTCACCTTATATTTTTTGCCTAAATAACGTTCAATTGTTTTTGCTTTTGCTGGTGATTCTACAATCACTAAATAATCCGCCATCTATGTCTCCCCCTTAGCGAGGTCTTTTACTAAATTTTTAAGTTACCTGTTGCAAAATGTATAACAGATTTTAAGATAATGCAACTTTTTTTCAATTTTTGTTAGAAAACAGGTCCAGTGTTTCAACGATTTGATGACCATTTATTACTGGAATTGCTCCATCCACAAGTAATTGATTGGTCCCCTTGGACTGTGTTGCATCAATAGGTCCCGGTACTACAAATACATCCTTCCCTTGCTCTAATGCAAGTTCTGTTGTAATAAGCGTACCACTTTTTAACGCTGCTTCTGTCACAACTAACGCTTGAGCTAAACCACTAATGATTCGATTACGCATTGGGAAATGCCATTTTTCGGGTTTCATATATGGAGGATACTCAGTTATTAATAACTGTTGATTAGCCATTTCCTTCGCCAATATTTGGTTTTCTTTTGGATAGAGATAATTAAAACCATGCCCAAGCACAGCCATTGTGTGCCCACCCATATCGATTGTTGCCCTATGTGCCATTGTATCAGCGCCTCTAGCTAGCCCGCTTACGACCGTATACCCCCATTGAACTAGTGATGGGACAATTAGGTCTAATGCTCTTTTCGAATACGCTGTAGCCTTCCTAGAGCCTATAATAGCTATCTGTTTCTTGTTTGTTAACAGGGAATACTGACCTTTCACATACAATACAGTAGGAGGACTGGATATTTCAAATAATTGCGCCGGGAAATAAGGATGATAAAAAGGTATGGGGAAAATATTGGCCCGTGCATAGGCCTCTTCAAATGGGATTGTCATAATTTGTCGAAAGCTTCGAGAAATTTGCAATGCTTTATGTGACGATATTTGTAAAAAATTTGCGATTTCATCATAATGAGCTTCTTCAAAAGTGTTTAAAACGTTCACTGGGGACAATAATCGTTGAAGTTTTTGAAGAGGTAAAGGATATACATAATGCAAAGCTAGTAATCTCTGTGTATCAACTGCAAGGATCATTCTATAAACCTCCTTTATAATAGAAGAAAGTAAATGACCGCATGATGATTTGAACACAACTTCGTGATGTAATTTTCAATACAGTAAATAGGAAATTGTTTAATGAAGGGAGATAAACAGTGTATAAATAAGGAAAAAGATGTAGCAACTATGTGCTACATCTTCCATTTTAATGGGTTTTACACTTTTCGTATAGCCCTTTTTCTTTAATTACTTTAATCAGTGTTTCACCAATAACAGATGGTGTTTCTGCTACTTCAATGCCTGCCGCATTCATAGCTTTAATTTTCTCTGCAGCTGTTCCTTTACCACCAGAAATGATAGCACCTGCGTGCCCCATACGTTTGCCTGGAGGTGCAGTTTGTCCACCAATAAAGCCAACGACAGGTTTCGTCATATTCGCTTGAATCCATGCAGCTGCTTCTTCCTCAGCTGTACCACCGATTTCACCAATCATAACTACTGCATACGTTTCTGGGTCATTATTAAACGCTTCAAGAACATCGATGAAGTTAGTACCATTTACAGGGTCTCCACCGATCCCAACAGCTGTTGTTTGACCAATGCCAGCTTGTGTTAATTGATGTACTGCTTCATAAGTTAATGTACCAGAACGAGATACAACTCCTACATGGCCTTTTGTATGGATATAACCAGGCATAATACCGATTTTACATTCATCAGCTGTAATAACACCTGGACAGTTTGGACCTACTAGGCGAGTCTTTTTGCCTTCCATGTAACGTTTAACCTTCACCATATCAAGAACAGGAATATGTTCAGTAATACAGATTGTTAATTCTAATTCAGCATCAACAGCTTCTAAAATAGCATCTGCTGCAAATGGAGCAGGAACGTAGATAACTGAAGTTGTCGCGCCTGTTGCAGCTACAGCTTCTGCCACTGTATTGAAAACAGGAACTCCTTCGATTTCAAGTCCACCTTTACCTGGTGTTACACCTGCTACGATTTTAGTACCATACTCAAGCATTTGCTTCGTATGGAAAAGAGCTGTTTCGCCCGTAATCCCTTGTACAATTACCTTCGTATCTTTGTTAATAAATACAGCCATTGTTCTCCCTGCCTTCCTTAGCCTACTAGTCCCACAATTTTTTGTGCACCGTCAGCCATTGAATCAGCTGCAACGATGTTTAAACCAGATGCATTTAAAATTTCTTTTCCAAGTTCTACATTTGTACCTTCTAAACGTACAACTAGTGGCACAGCTAAACCGATTTCTTTAGCAGCTGTCACAACGCCTTCAGCGATAATGTTACATTTCATAATTCCGCCAAAAATGTTTACAAAAATGCCTTTTACATGTGGATCAGAAAGGATAATTTTGAAAGCTTCTGTTACTTTTTCAGCTGTTGCACCGCCCCCTACATCAAGGAAGTTGGCCGGGCTACCGCCGTAGTAGCTAATTGTGTCCATAGTCGCCATAGCAAGACCAGCACCATTAACCATACAGCCAATGTTACCATCTAAAGAAATATAGCTTAAATCATATTTTGACGCTTCAATTTCTTTTGGATCTTCTTCATCGAAATCGCGTAATTCGACAATATCTTTATGTCGGTATAATGCATTCGCATCAAAATTGAACTTAGCATCTAGTGCCACTACATCGCCTTGTCCAGTTACTACAAGTGGATTAATTTCAACAATTGATGCATCTTTGTCGATAAATGCTTGATATAAACCTAACATTAATTTAACAGCTTTCCCTACAAGGTTTGCTGGAATATTCATATTAAACGCCATACGACGTGCTTGGAAACTTGTTAATCCAACAACTGGATCAACTACTTCTTTGAAGATTTTTTCCGGATTTGTTTCCGCTACTTCTTCAATATCCATACCGCCTTCTTCAGATCCCATCATTGTTACGCGGGAAGTTGCACGGTCTAAAACTAAACTTAAATAGTATTCTTTTTGGATATCAGAACCTTCTTCAATGTACAAGCGTTTTACTTCTTTTCCCTCAGGACCTGTTTGATGAGTCACTAAAATTTTCCCTAATAATTCTTTTGCGTACGTACGTACCTCGTCAAGGTTTTTAGCGATTTTTACACCACCGGCTTTACCGCGTCCACCTGCATGAATTTGCGCCTTGACTACAGTTACATTAGAGCCAAGTTCCTTCGCTACTTTCACTGCTTCATCAGGGGAAAAAGCAACTTTTCCGTTTGGTACAGCTACACCATATTTTCTCAGAATCTCTTTCCCTTGATATTCATGGATATTCATAATACATCCTCCCATCAAACATTTGCATAAAATTGTTTTACTAACATAGTCTATTCTAACGAAACATTCTGATAAAGTCTACACTTTGTCTTTTGTTCGAATTTTCTCTATTATTATGACGCATTCTTCTAATTTGTGTACTAAAACAGCTTGTAAAAATAATCAGAATACTTCATTTTTTCTATATTTTCGCGCATGCTCTTGATCTAAACGATATATAAAAGCAAATACCTCTGCCACAGCCTGATATAATTCCTCAGGAATGGACTCATTTAAATCTAATTGACCAAGCAGATGTACAAGGTTAGGATCCTCATAAATCGGCACATTATGCTCATTTGCTCTTGCCAAAATGTTCTCGGCAATTTTCCCTTTTCCCTTTGCTACAACAGTCGGACTATCGAATTGACCGAGTTTATAAGTTAGCGCAATTGCCTCTTTACGGGTAAATTTTTCTTCGCTCATACGCGGATATCCACCCCACTCTGTTCCTCTTGCTGTTCTACTACAGGACTATTTTTGACCGCCTGGCCCTTGTCAAATTGTTTCATAAAAACGCCTGATAGTTGATAATTTTTTTCTGCCAACCCTACTTTTAATGCTGCCTTTAGTGGTTCTGCAATCGATTGAATCTCCAAATGTTCATTAAAGACCGTTACTGTAACTACTCGATTTTGAACCTGCATATCAATGACCGTTTCTTGCATGGATGCCATTTGTAAATAAAATAATACCCTCGCATAGTTGGCATCAATTTTACCATCATCTTTCATGCGACCATTCCATTGCAATGTAGCATCCATTCTCTTACCGAAAAATTCTAGCGGAACTTGCATAATCAGTTGATGTTGGTGTCCATTTTCGCCTGATGATAGCTGCATCCCATTCATTCGTGTCATTAACATTTCTGCCGCTTCCTTCAATTGCGGTGTCATATTAGTTTCCTGCAATAATGTATGAAGCTGCGGTTTTAATTGATGTGCAATCATTTGTAAATCCGCTGATTTGTTTCCGAGTGTCGCCTCATAGCTAATCCCTAAATTTTTTAACACTGTTTTCATCGCATGCTCCATTGCCTTACTATCCATCGAATTTTGTACAAGAGCGTCTGCTTGTGTCACTATTTGTTGAATGAAGGGCTGTGAAGAAGCGATGCTATTTTTTACAAGATTACGCATAAAGGCTTCATTTTGTAAGGGAGAAGCTACCTCTTGCTTCAATAAAGACAGTAGATGATCTTTTACTGACAGTCCTTTTATGTCCTGTGTAAATAAATGATTGGACGTATTTTGAGAAAAGGCTTTTAATAATTGATCCTGCATTTGTTTAGCAAAAATATCTACTGTTTGCTTTGTGACAGGTAACTGATTAAAACGATCAATTAGCTGATTAATCTGTTGCTTTTGATCATTTGTTAAAAATTGTTGATTTGTTGTCCAAGATTTAAGTTGCTCGATCAGCTGAGCGGCATTTTCAGGCTTCGTTGTTAGGATAGTCTGAACGACTTGACCCGCTTGCTGCATTTGCTGAGAAGCTTTTCCCTCGTTCATACTTGACCAATTTTGCAATGTTGCCTGATTCGGAATTATCCCCGACTCCTTTAAGATCGACAAGGCTTGCATTTTTTCACTAGTTGTAGCAGCATTATTTGTTAAACTTTCTAGAACTTTTGCAAGAACCACGCTACCTGTTTCTACTTCAAATGGCTTTGTAATTGCTTGTACTTGCTGCATTAAATTTTGTTTAAGCTGTTCAGGCAAGGCTGTATCTTTTGCTAGAAGCTGTGCAAAGTTTTCCATAATAGCCGCCATACCAGAAGTCTTTTGTCCACTCATTAGCGCTTGAAACACTTCATTAGTCATTGGCATTTTAAGCTCTATCATTTTTTGAATCGTTTGCAAAGCATCCATTTTAGATATACCCTCTGGTAATGCCTTTAACCACATTTCAGCTTGTAAAAGTTGATCTTTTGAAATTGGTAGCTCTGCCTTCATAAAATGTCCTAATAATTGCTGCATCTCTGCTGACTTAGGTAAATTCATAGACTCTAATAGCTGATTAATTTGTTGGCTTGGTGAAGTGGTTGGCGTCATCGGTCCTGACACCACTTTCAATTCTGCTTGTGGATCTGTTCCTGTTACCTGAAAAAAATGGGCATCTCCAGCTTTTAATGGAACTTCAAGTTTAGCGATAAATTTTTGATTTCCTACTTGTATCTCCGCCATTTGATCTGGGTATAATTTCTTAATCGTTCCATGAAATACTTGTCCCTGTTTTAAGGCCAGTGGCTGATTATTTGCAGTTATTGGGTTTTGTTGCATCTGGATCGGATTAAATGATGTGGCTGTCATATATATACTCCTTTCATCAATTACTCCTTCGGTAATTGGTGTTAACGTATTATTCAAACATGGATTTAACCGGCTCAAACGATTTACGATGGTGAATCGTTGGTCCGTATTCTTCTAGTGCTTTTAAATGCTGCTTTGTACCGTAGCCAGCATGTTGTGCAAAACCATACATAGGAAAATCTTTATCTAATTGTTCCATATAATCATCTCGGGCTGTTTTAGCTAGAATGGAGGCTGCTGCTATTGCTAAGCTTTTGGCATCTCCTTTAATGATGGAATCCTGAGGGATAGCCATAGGTAATGTCATGGCATCTACTAAAACATAATCTGGTTTTCTCGATAACGATTCCACACTTGCCTTCATAGATTGTTTGGTCGCCTCATAAATATTAAGCTCGTCTATTTGTTGAGCCGGTTGGAAGTGAATAAAATAACTAATTGCATGTTCTTTAATTAAAGCGGCAAAGGCATTTCGTTTATCCTTCGATAATTGCTTAGAATCATTCAAACCAACTAGAGCCTCACTATTTGTTGGCAAAATTACAGCCGCTGTAACGACTGGCCCAGCAAGAGGACCACGCCCCGCTTCATCGACACCTGCAATTAAAGCATCTATTCCCCCATAACTTAAATCAAATGCCACTTTTGCTTGATGTTCCTGAAGTAATTGGCGCCTTTTTTCTTGTTTCTTTTGCCAAGAAACCCAAGCCTTTTGTACACCTACTCGTTCATCTTCTGCAATACCTGACATCCACTCTTGCCATTCTTCCGCATCTTTTAATGCTACTGTAATTTCTTTAATACTTCTCATTTCTTACTCCTTCTTGCCTCTACTTATTAAACCTATATATCCATTTCAGTCATTATGTAGCTTCATTTTTTTCCTCTATATAATTATTATCGGTAGGAAAATTCATTCCTAAAAGAAAAACTGTCACAAAGAGGGTGTGACAGTTTCCAATACTTTTTATTGTTCTGATTCTTTTTCTAGTTGTTCATCCACAAAATCAAATGTTAATTTGCCTAATTGCAAGCCTCGAATATCTCGAACGATTAGTTGAGCTACTTGATCATAATCAATTTCTCCACCTGCACCAAACACGCGACGAAGTTTCCCAATATGGTCAAAGGTTTCAACCAAATCTTCATGGACGAATTCAAAGCCGTAACGCTCCTCCATACGCTTTGGATAATGAACGGATAAGAAACGTAAGCCGTATACTGCTAAGTCTTCCATGTTTGTGATGGTGTCTTTAATAGCTCCTGTTAAAGCTAATTTAAAGCCCACTTCTTGATCTTCAAATTTTGGCCATAAAATCCCTGGCGTATCTAATAGCTCAAGTTCTTTCCCGACCTTAATCCATTGCTGTGCCTTTGTTACACCCGGTGTATTTCCCGTTTTAGCAATATTTTTTTTCGCCAAGCGATTAATCAGTGTTGATTTCCCAACATTTGGAATACCAACAATCATTGCACGAATAGCTCGAGGCTTCATCCCTTTTGCTTTCATGCGATCAAACTTTTCTTTTAATATTTCCTGCGCTGCCTTTGTTACTTGTTGTAAGCCTTTACCCTCAAGGGAGTTAATGGCTACTGCTTTATGACCACGCTGTGCAAAATAATCTACCCATTTGCGTGTTTCTTGCTCGTCTGCCATATCCGCCTTATTCAAAATTAAAAGACGTGGTTTTTGATTAATGACTTCATCTATCATTGGATTACGAGACGATAAAGGTAAACGGGCGTCTATTAACTCAAATATAATATCAACAAGCTTTAATTTTTCTGTTACTTCACGTCGGGCCTTTGCCATATGCCCGGGAAACCATTGAATTGTCACTGCTGTGCCTCCTAAATTAAAAGAAAAAGGGAGTTCATAAACGCTCCCTTTCTTGCATTACTTTACAATTTTTATGTCATTAAACGGCCAGAAAATCAAACTTGTATTGCCGATGATTTCCTTTTGATCTACAAGACCAATATGTCGACTGTCTTTACTATTTCGTCGATTATCCCCCATGACAAAAACATACCCCTTTGGAATCTCATCTAATGAAACATCGATGTCTTTTAAGGTAAAGTCTTCTGTTAATGTTCCCCCTGCGATTTGAGCTTTATAAGCATCTAAATAGGGCTCATCAATTGGCTCACCGTTGATATATAATTGATCGTCTTTATATTCCAGTGAATCCCCTGGCAATCCAATTACACGTTTAATGTAATTTTTTTGTTCAGGCGCATGAAACACAACAATATCAAAGCGTTTCGGTTCACCTATTTTATAACCAATTTTATTCACAATCATGCGGTCGCCATCTTCAAGGGTTGGCATCATGGACTCACCATCAACTGCAATTGGTGTAAATAAAAAATATCGTATGATTGCAGCAATCGCAAATGCAATTAATAGCGCTTTTGTCCATTCCCATAATTCATTCTTTTCTTTCACCTGTTTTTCCATTGAGAAATGCCCCCTTGTCTAACACTATTTTAGTTGATAGGGAATTAAGATGACAAGCAAAAAGAAAAGGAGCTTGCGTACAAGCCCCTCACTTTTAAGTCATAATTATCGAATTTCTTTAATACGAGCAGCTTTACCACGTAGGTTACGTAGGTAGTAAAGTTTAGCACGACGTACTTTACCACGACGTACAACTTCTAAGTTAGCGATTTTTGGTGTGTGTACAGGGAATGTACGCTCAACACCTACACCGTAAGAAATTTTACGAACTGTGAAAGTTTCGCTAATACCGCCACCACGACGTTTAATTACTACACCTTCGAAAAGCTGGATACGTTCACGAGTACCCTCTACTACTTTCACGTGTACCTTAACAGTATCACCAGGACGGAAAGCAGGTAGATCAGTGCGAAGTTGAGATTTTGTAATTTCTGTAATAATGTTTGACATTGTTTTCTCTCCTTAGACAGATGCTCTTGCACGCAATCTATGCCACAGCGGAACACCGTAATTCAGTACTTCACATAGAAGTACAGATTAAATGTTATCATAAATATACTAGGCAATCAAGCATCTTGTTGATTGTTTTTAAGTTTTTCTAAATACAATTTTTGCTTGTCAGTTAAAGGATAATCATCGAGTAAATCAGGACGACGTTCAAAGGTTCTTTTCAACGATTGCTCCTCACGCCATTGCTCAATTTTTGCGTGATTGCCCGATAATAAAACATCCGGCACCTTCATTCCTCGAAATTCTGCTGGTCGAGTATAATGAGGATGCTCTAAGAGACCCGTTGAAAAGGAATCTTGTATATGTGAATCTTCTTGGCCTAATACACCTGGTAATAGGCGTACAACACTATCGATAACCGTCATTGCTCCTAGTTCTCCACCTGTTAAAACGAAATCTCCAATAGAAATTTCATCTGTTACAAGGTGCTGGCGTATACGTTCATCATAGCCTTCATAGTGACCACATAAAAAGACTAATTCCTTCTCCTGTGATAATTCTTCTGCTTTTTTTTGGGTAAATCGTTCTCCCTGAGGGCACATTAAAATGATGCGTGGTTGTTTTCCTGCACAAATTGCTTCTACAGCGCTAAACATCGGCTCAGGCTTTAAAACCATGCCTGCTCCGCCGCCATATGGATAGTCGTCCACTTGATTGTGCTTATTCCCCGAAAATGTACGGATGTCGGTTACCTCTAGCTTGACCGCATTTTTTTCTTGAGCTTTCTTTAAAATAGAAGCCCCGAAAACACCTGAAAACATATCGGGAAAAAGACTCAGCACATGAATATTCATCATAATAAACCTTCCATTACGTGAATGACAATTTTCTTCTCTACCACATCAATATCTTTCACGATATCTTCTATATAAGGGATATAATGCTCTTTCTTCGAGCCTTTAACCACCCATACATCATTAGCACCTGTTTGTAGAATATCGTTCACAACGCCAATTGTTTCGCCTTCTTCAGAAACAACTGTACAACCTATAATCTCATGGAAAAAGAATTCATTTTCTTGAAGGAGATCGTCAGTCATTTGATCTTTTGTCACTTTTAACAAACCTTCTTTAAACGGCTCGACCAAATTGATGTTATTCATACCTTCAAATGTTAATAAAATAAAGTTTTTATGACGACGCACTGATTGAATCGTTACCCAAGTTGGTTTTTTATCGTCCTTTTTAAAGGCAGCAAGCTTATTCCCTACCGCAAAACGTTCTTTTTCAAAGTCTGTTGTCGATAATATACGCACCTCTCCTCGAATACCGTGTGTATTGACAATTCGACCTACATTAAACCATTCCATTCAACTATCACCTCATTAAAAACGTACTACTCTCTCCCATTGCATTCATTCTCTTACTCAAATTCACTTTGGAAGAATGTAGGTTCAGCTAAGACAATCAATTGTCTCGTCCATATTAATATAATCAATTGTCTCTAGCTGTAATCTTTGTTGCCCTGTTTGTCCAAAATAAAAAGAACAACTCTAGGCGAAATAAAGAAAAAAAGGAAGGAACCTACAAGCTCCCTCCTTCTTAGTCCAGATATTACGCTTCATGCTAAAGTCCACTTCGAACTCCTAAGCGACATGTAAACACACCTATCAGGACTCAATTGTACTCGTTGCAAGAGCGCGAAAATCTTTTCTATTAATCCAATATATCGACGTAGGTCTTCTTTTGATGGTGACTACCTGCCGCTGAATAAACAATTGTACGAATCGCTTTCGCTACTCGCCCTTGCTTGCCTATGACTTTCCCTCGATCCTCTGGATGAACAAAAAGTTTATAAACAATTCGATTTGCATTTTCATCCGTCTCAATACGAACTTCTTCTGGATAATCGACTAACGGTAAAACGATTGCTTCAATCAGCTGCTTCAAAGACGTCGCCCCCGATTATTTACTGAATTTTTGGTTATGGAATTTCTCCATGATACCTTGTTCTGAGAACAGGTTACGTACTGTATCTGATGGTTTTGCACCGTCAGCTAACCATTTAAGAGCTTTCTCTTCATCAATGTTTACAGTAGCTGGTTGAGTTAGTGGGTTGTAAGTACCAACTGTTTCGATTTGACGGCCGTCACGTGGTGAACGAGCGTCTGCAACTACGATACGATAGAAAGGAGATTTTTTAGCTCCCATACGTTTTAAGCGAATTTTAACTGCCATTTTAATAGCACCTCCGAATAAGTTTCACACAAGATAGTATATTATCAATGTTTAGGTTGTTTGTAAAGTGTTTTTTCTTAACACCTAAAAATTATTATTTAAACAATGAATCAAAGCCTGGTAATTTCATTTTTTTCTTGCCCTTACCACTAGCCATTCCAGTCATTTGCTTCATCATTTTTTTCATTTCATCAAATTGCTTGATCAGACGATTCACCTCTTGAATAGAAGTCCCTGAACCTTTAGAAATACGCTTTTTACGGCTACCATTAATTAATTCAGGATTCGTCTTTTCTGCAGGCGTCATCGAGTAAATAATCGCCTCTACACGTCCCATTTGCTTATCGTCAACTTTAACATTATCTAAGCCTTTGATTTTGTTTGCACCAGGGAGCATTTTTAAAATTTCATCTATAGGTCCCATTTTTTTAACTTGCTGCAATTGCTCCACGAAATCATCAAGTGTAAAGGTTTGAGTCTTGAATTTTTCTTCTAACTCTTTGGCTTTTGCTTCATCTACATTGGCTTGGGCCTTTTCGATCAGCGATAGAACGTCTCCCATACCTAAAATACGAGACGCCATACGCTCAGGATGGAAAGGTTCTAGCGCATCCATTTTCTCACCCATACCGACAAACTTAATTGGTTTCTGCGTTACAGAACGAATAGATAATGCTGCACCACCACGAGTATCACCATCAAGTTTTGTTAAGACAACCCCTGTAATACCAATAGCCTCATTAAAGCTTTCTGCTACGTTTACAGCATCTTGACCTGTCATTGCATCGACAACAAGGAAGACCTCATCTGGCTCTTTTAATGCGCGAATATCTTTTAATTCTTGCATCAAATCCTCATCGATATGCAAACGACCAGCCGTATCGATAATTACGACATCATGATGCTCTTCTTTCGCCTTTTCAATTGCCTGACGTGCAATCTCTACAGGGGAAATATCAGTGCCTAACGAAAAAACTGGTAATGAAAGTTGTTTACCTAATGTTTCTAATTGTTGAACAGCTGCTGGACGATAAACGTCGGCTGCTACTAACAATGGTTTACGATTATATTTTTTCCTTAGAACATTTGCCAATTTACCTGAAGTTGTCGTTTTCCCTGCCCCTTGGAGGCCGACCATCATAATAACAGTTGGAGGCTTCGTATTAAATTTAATTGGACTTTGCTCGCCACCCATTAATTCTGTTAATTCGTCTTGTACAATTTTAATAACTTGTTGACCGGGTGTTAAGCTTTGCATAACATCGACGCCAACAGCGCGTTCACTAACCTTTTTTACAAATTCCTTGACTACTTTTAAGTTAACATCCGCCTCAATTAAAGCAAATCGGACTTCACGCATCATTTCTTTGACGTCTTGCTCCGATACTTTCCCTTTGCCCTTAATTTTTTGGATCGTTCCTTGGAGTCGTTCCGCTAATCCTTCAAAAGCCATTGCTTTCGCCTCCTAATCCCATTCTTTCAGCTGTTCGATAAGCGCTAGCTGCTCTTCAGCCGTCATACTTTGTTCTGTTATCCCCATTGTTAGCTGTGAAAGCATTTGGGTACGTTGTTGAAATTTTTCAAGTAAACATAATTTTTCTTCATATTCCTCAAGCATTGCTTCTGTTCGACGAATATTATCGTAGACAGCTTGGCGTGATACACCATACGATTCAGCGATTTCACCTAGTGAGTGATCATCCAAATAGTATAGTTCCATATAACTTCTTTGCTTATCTGTTAATAATGCTTGATAAAAGTCGAAGAGAAAGTTCATGCGTGTTGTTTTTTCAAGTAGCATCGAATGTTTCTCCTCCCGCTATTTAGTCATTTGTATCATAACGAAAAGCGCCCGTCTGTGTCAAGGTAATCTCCTTGTCTAAAAGCCTAATTTACTTACTTTCGGGCAATTCTTGCCTGTAGCTAGTATGACTCTTTCCAACAAGTCAATTCAACTGATCACAGTCGAGCGTTTCTACTTCACTACACTCAGTGGATTGGTGCCACATTTCTTAAGTTAAACATCGAGAGGTTAACCTAAAATGAATGACTCATAAAAAAACAAAACAAACATTCATCCCCTCCGATACATGAAGGAGATGAATGCTAGATCAAGATAAAATGACACTGCCCATTTTACTGTTATTCTTCATTATTTTGTAATTCTTTATCTAAACCATCAGCAAATAATCCATAGACATATCGCTCTGCATCAAATGGCTGTAAATCGTCCATTTTCTCCCCAAGACCTACAAATTTCACAGGAATGTGTAATTTGTTACGGATTGCAAGTACAATACCGCCTTTAGCTGTACCGTCCAGCTTTGTTAAAACGATACCTGTCACATTCGTTGCTTCTTTAAATGTTTGTGCTTGAACAAGGGCATTTTGACCAGTTGTTGCATCTAACGCTAATAATACTTCATGTGGAGCACTTGGAATTTCACGGGAAATGACACGATGTACCTTTTCAAGCTCGTTCATTAAATTCACTTTGTTTTGTAAGCGTCCTGCTGTATCACAAATTAACACATCTGCTTTTCTGTTTTTCGCAGCACGAATTGCATCATACATAACTGCCGCTGGATCAGAGCCCTCAGATTGTTTAATAACCTCACAGCCTACACGATCTCCCCACACTTGTAATTGATCGATAGCACCTGCACGGAATGTATCACCCGCAGCTAAAACAACTGTTTTGCCTTGGGACTTGAGACGACGAGCGAGTTTACCAATTGTCGTTGTTTTCCCTACACCATTCACCCCAACAAATAGAATGACTGTCAGTTCACCATCAGGCTGCATATTTAATTCAATTAAATCATCTTCACCTTGCTCATAAATTTCTACAAGCTTTTCAGAAATTAAAGTTTGGATACCATTTGTATCTTTTATGTTTTTACGTTGTACCTCGAAACGTAATTTATCCATCAGTTCCATGACCGTTTCAAAACCAACATCGGCCTGTAATAAAAGATCCTCTAATTCCTCAAAGAAATCCTCATCCACTTTACGATAACGTGCAACAAGGTCGTTCACTTTTGATGTAAAGGAATTACGTGTTTTTTCAAGGCCCGCTTTAAATTTTTGCGTAATAGACCAAGCAGAAGGTTTTTTCTCCTCTGTTGGTTGTTCCTCAATAATTTGTACTTCTAGCTGCTCTTCTTCCTCTATTGGAGAAGGCGGCTCTAAATCCTTTGTACCTTCGATGTCCGAAGATTGTTCGGATTCTGTAGTATCTTCAATTGGTGAGAATTGCTCAGAAGGTTCTTCAACAACAGTCTCAGTAGTGGCAGGTTCACCGCCTTCTTCTAATTCCTGTGGATGAGAATCTAAATCATGTTCAATGGCTTCTAGTTTTTCTTCGTCCGCTGGATTCCCCATCAATTTATCTTTTATACGTTTAAAAAAGCTCATCCTTATTTGCTCCTTTGCTCCGCAAGTACGGGTTCGTCTTCTAATTTTACTGATACAAGTTTTGATACGCCTGACTCCTGCATAGTTATACCATACAGGACATCCGCTCCCTCCATCGTTCCTTTACGATGTGTAATGACAATGAATTGTGTTTCACCACTAAACTTCTTCAAATATTGGCTGTAGCGCACAACATTTGCTTCATCAAGGGCAGCCTCTACTTCATCGAGAATACAGAATGGGACAGGTCTTATATTTAAGATGGAGAATAATAAAGCGATCGCCGTTAGCGCACGTTCACCACCAGAAAGCAAACTTAAGTTTTGTAACTTTTTCCCTGGAGGCTGAGCAACAATGTCAATGCCTGTTTCCAGTAAATTTTGCGGATCAATTAGCACTAAATCGGCTTGCCCTCCACCAAACAATTCACGGAATACATGTTTAAATTGTTCGCGAATCGCATAGAACGTTTCGCTAAAGCGCATTGTCATTTCTTCATCCATTTCTTTAATGGCTTCATGCAATGTTTCTTGCGCCGCAAGTAGATCCTCTCGCTGTTCAGTTAAGAAAGTATGTCGTTCAAGCACTCTTTCATATTCTTCAATCGCGCCTAAATTAACAGGGCCTAGCTCTTCAATTGATTTTTTAAGCAATTTAACACGTCGACGTACAAATTCCTCATCTTCTATAGCCTGTGCTTCTTCTTCTGCCTCTTCAAATGTTAACTGATAATTCTCCTCGAGCTGAGCTGTGAAATTGTCCATTTCAAATTCAACACGATTTCGTTTCAACTCATTTGCACGTATCGCTTCAAGATACCCCTTATGGATACGTTGTAATTCCTTCAGCTGAGCCTCTAACGATGAAAGTTCATTCTGTTGCCCTACTTTTTCCTCTTTTTTCTGAGAAATTGTCTCTTGTAGCGCATCTCTTCTGTTCTTCCATGTCAACACCTGTTCATCGACCTCTTCATCACTTAAATAATTTGTCGATTCATCAGATTGAAGCCACGATATTTCCTGAGAAATATTTTCAACTTTTTGTTGAGCTTTGTTTAATTGTAGGGCTAAGTCAGCTGTAGCTATTTGAACTTGTGACATTTGTTCTTGCATAACAGCTAATTGTGAGCGTTTTTCTGCCAATTGCTCACGTAATACATCTTTCTCTGTCTCACTTTGTAGCTTAACCTTACTTAATTGCTCAACGGTTTCATTGATTTCGATTAATTCTCCTGCAAGCGCACTTAAACGTTCCTCTGCTTCTTGCTTTTGAGCCAATAATGACTCTTCACGTGTTTTAACATCCTGTGTTTCAGTCGAAGCAAAGGTTACTCTAGCCGATAAGCTTTTTTCTACAGCCTCTAGCTCACGTAAACGACCCGCCTGCTGCATCTCATCTTTTCGTAATTGCTCCCCTTCAATCTTCAATAGCTCTACTTGATCTCGAAGTGTTGCTAGCTTTTCTTTTTCCGCTGCAACAGCCTGTTCTGCACCATAAATGGAAGCTTGCAATGTCTCTAACTTAAGAATTAAACCATCTAATTCTGCTTTTCTTGTAAAGAGTGAAGATTGCTGTTTAAGGGCACCACCCGTTAACGAGCCCCCTGCATTAACAATATCTCCATCAAGTGTAACCACTCGATAACGGAATCCACATAATCTAGCAATTTGACTTGCCCCTTCAAGATTTGCTGCAACAATGACATTGCCTAGAAGATTTTCAACAATCGTTCGATTATCTTCATTAAAAGTCACTAACGCATCCGCCATCCGAATGAATGCTGGGTGCTCAGTTGCTAATTGGATAGTCGCTAAATTAATTTTACGTGATTTCATTACGGTTTTTGGTAAAAAAGTAGCACGCCCAGCTCGCTTTTGCTTTAGCCAATGAATAGCCTGTTGGGCATGGCGTTCATTAGTTGTAACAATATGCTGAGAGGCGGCTCCTAAAGCCGTTTCTATCGCTTGTGAGTATTTCCCCTCAACCTGGATTAATTCAGCTACAGCACCCTCAATACCTTGTAATTCACCTTTATCTCGTGCAAGCAGCACTTCTTTAACCCCTTGGAAAAACCCTGAAAAGTCAGCTTCAAGCTCCGCTAACGTATCTTTTCTAGCTTTTAGTTGCTGTTGATGCTGATAAGCCTTATAAAGCATATCTTGCTTTTCAGTAAAGGTAGAATTAACATTTTTCAACTGTATTTGTAAAGCTTCATATTGTTCTAGCTTTTCTTGTAAGTCATTTGTTGTTGAAGTATGTGCAGCTATTAGCTGTTCTTTTTCAGCAACAATTTGCATAAGCTCTTGCCCAATTTCATCAGTTTGGTCGGACATTCGTGTTGCCATAGCTTTTTGTTGAGCCAACTGCTGATCGATATTTTTTAACTCATTTTTGATGGTCGCTTCTTCATTCAACGAATCGATATATCGGTTTTTTTGCTCCTCAATTTCTTGTTCGATTTCCGTTACGGAGCGATTTAAAGATTGCTCTAACTGTTTAATGCTTTGTTTGAGCACCAACACGGCTTGTTGTTTTTCAGAAAATACGTCTTTTTTCTCCTGCTCCTGCATAAACAGTGCCTCTACTTCTGCTTTGGCCTCTTGTAATGACGTATTCAGCTGCTGTAATTGATTGGACGCATTTTGACGCTTTTCAGCCATTAGCGCCTTTCGTCCATCCCAACGTTCTACCTCCATTGTGGCATTGACTAGGTCAGCTTGAGAAACATCCAAATATTCATCAAGTTCTTTTAATAGCTTGCGAATATTAGTTGTCTGTTTATCGAAAGTAGCAATATCTTGAGCTTGCTTTTGCTCTATCTCAGATAGGTTTGTGTACTCTTCTTTAAGCGCACGCAAAGATTGTGCACAATTTTTAAAATCATGCACAAGAATGGCAATATCAAAATCTTTTAGCTCAGTAGACATTTGTACATAGTCTCTTGCACTAGATGCTTGCATTTCAAGCGGTCCAAGTCGACTGTCTAATTCATGAAGAATATCTAATACACGATATAAATTCTCATCTGTCTCAACAAGCTTATGCTCTGCTTTTTTCTTTCTTATTTTATACTTTAATACGCCAGCTGCCTCTTCAAAAATCGAACGACGGTCATCAGGTCGGCTATTTAAAATTTCATCGACACGACCTTGTGAAATTATAGAAAATGCCTCTTTTCCAAGCCCTGAATCCATAAACAAGTCCGTAATATCCTTCAGGCGACACTGCTGGTTATTTAATAAATATTCACTATCACCTGAACGGTATACGCGTCTTGTTACGCTGACCTCTGTATAGGAAAAAGCAAGTTGCTCGTCGGTATTATCTAATATTAGTGTTACCTCTGCAAAGTTGAGTGGCTTCCGAGAGTCACTCCCTGCAAAAATTACATCTTCCATCTTTGATCCACGTAACGACTTTGCCGATTGCTCACCAAGTACCCAACGTATTGCATCTGTGACATTACTTTTTCCACTGCCATTTGGTCCCACAACTGCTGTAACACCGGGTACAAAATCAATACCAATGCGCTCCGCAAATGATTTAAAGCCAATCACTTCTAGTCGTTTTAGGAACATCTTTTAAGCCTCCTCTTTCGCAGCTTCTTCTCGCATCATTCGCATCGCACATTGTGCAGCTTGCTGCTCGGCTTCTTTTTTCGATTTTCCCCGACCTATACCAAGCTCTTGTCCGTTCAGTAAGACGCTTGACACAAAGGTACGATTATGTGCAGGACCTTTTTCATCAATGATTTCATAATGAAGAAGTCCATTATTCGTTTGCTGTACCATTTCTTGCAATTGGCTTTTAAAATCCATCACATGCGAAAAAGCACCGACTTCTACTTTTGGGAACACGATACGTTCTAAAAAAGACACGACCGTTTGTAAATCCTGATCTAAATATAGGGCACCTACAAATGACTCAAACACATCTGCAAGTAGTGCTGGGCGTTCCCGTCCACCTGTTAATTCTTCACCTTTTCCAAGTAAAACAAAGCGACCAAAGCCTAGTTCATTCGCAAAAATAACTAGAGATGGTTCACAAACAATGGATGCTCGTAACTTTGTTAACTCACCCTCGCTCATATTCGGGTATTTCTCAAAAAGATATTTAGAAACAGACAGTTCAAGTACTGCGTCTCCTAAAAATTCAAGACGCTCATTATCCGTAAATAACTTACGGCGATGCTCATTCACATAAGATGAATGCGTGAATGCTTGATACAATAAATTTTTATTAACAAATGTGATATTTAATTCATGCTGTAACAGCTCGAATTGATTGCGTACTTTTTCAGGAAGTACGCCAGATTTCTGCATAGTTCCTTTTCTTTTCATAGCCATTGAACAAATCTGCCTTCCTAATAGTTTCTACCGTTTTAGTGTACCTTTTTCAAAGCGTTTATGCAAAAGTATTTCGGCTTAAACACAATATTTTGGAAAATTTTTAGAAAATTTATTTCAAATTCAATAAAGCCTTGGCACATTTGCGTCCGAATCGATCTTCGGAATATAAATCCACTGTATAATTGACACAAAAAAGGGACGTCCATAGATCGTAAACCGATCTATTTCGTCCCCTTTGAATACATCTTTGTCTATTAGATCTGCTTCTTTGTAAAGAAAAGCAGTAAACTATTTCTCTTTATTCAACCAATCATAAATACGATTTGTATAATTACGATAACCATTACACCTATAAGGGTGATAAATTTCTGCTAAATAAAGTATAAACGAAATTAGTTAATTTTACTTTCGATGTATGAAATTGCAGAACCTACTGTTGAGATTTTTTCAGCATCTTCATCAGAAATTTCCATATCGAATTCGTCTTCAAGCTCCATTACAAGCTCAACTACGTCTAATGAGTCAGCACCTAAATCATCACGGAAAGAAGCTTCAAGTGTTACTTCGCTTTCTTCAACACCTAAACGGTCCACGATTACTTTTGTTACGCGTTCTAATACTGTAGACAAATGATTCACCTCCCCTCAAATGATTATACAGAAAATTAGCGCCTATGCCTAATTCAAATTACATGACCATACCACCGTCTATATGAAGTGTTTGTCCTGTCATATAGTTAGCGTCTTCAGATGCAAGGAAAACAACTGCCTTAGCAATATCTTCCGGCTGCCCTAGTTTCGCAAGTGGGATTTGTGTTAACATCCCTTGTTTAATATCTTCTGGTAACTGATCAGTCATTTCTGTTTCAATAAAGCCAGGTGCAATAGCGTTGACTAAAATATTACGTGACGCTAATTCCTTCGCAGTTGTTTTAGTTAACCCAATAACACCTGCTTTAGCTGCAACATAGTTTGCTTGGCCCGCATTTCCAGCTACGCCAACAATCGATGAAATATTGATAATACGACCGGCACGCTGCTTCATCATTTGGCGTGTTACCGCTTTGGTACATAGGAAAACACCCTTAAGATTCGTATCTAATACATCATCCCATTCATCTTCCTTCATGCGCATAAGTAAATTATCTCTTGTAATACCAGCATTATTCACTAAAATATCAAGGGAGCCAAATGTTTTCACAGCAGTATCCATTAAGGCTGTCACTTCTTCTGTTTGAGAAACGCTAGCTTGTACAGCAATTGCCTCGCCACCGCCCTCTTGAATCATAGCAACTACTTCTTCAGCTTTTGCTTGCGAGCCGCTATAGTTCACGACAACTTTTGCACCCTCGTCAGCAAGCTTTAATGCAATAGCACGACCAATTCCTCGTGAAGCTCCTGTTACAACAACTACTTTTCCTTCAAGTTTACGCATTGATTGACCACTCCTTTGACGCTTCTAAAACCGCTTCTAGTGATGCCTCATCATAGACACAATAGGCAGTAACAGAGCGATCGATTTTTTTCAAGAGACCACTTAATACTTTACCTGGGCCACATTCAATAAAGACATCCACACCTTGTGCAATCATTTCGCGCATAGAGGCCTCCCATTGTACAGCACTATAAACCTGTTCAACAAGCTCTTGTTGAATGGCTGGAACATCCGTTAACTCCTTCGCCATAACGTTCCCTACAACAGGAATTTGCGGAGCAGCTAAAGTAACATCCGCCAACACCGCTTTCAACTTCTCTGACGATGGTCGCATTAGCTCAGAATGGAATGGACCACTTACAACTAATGATATAGCACGCTTAGCCCCTGCTTCTTTTGCAGCGCTTGATGCCTTCTCAACACCCTCTTTTGTACCTGAAATAACGATTTGACCCGGACAATTAACATTGGCTACCTGCACAGGTTCCCCTGCTGCTGACACTTGCTCAGTTACTTCATTTAACGCTTCTAATTCCATGCCTAAAATGGCTGCCATAGCACCTTGTCCAGCAGGTACAGCTTCATTCATATATAGACCACGTTTATGCACAATCTTCACTGCATCTTCAAAGGACATGACACCCGCTATGACCAATGCGCCATATTCTCCAAGAGAGTGACCTGCTGCATAATGAGGTTGAATTCCTGCTGCACGTAGCTTCTCTGCTACCATTACCCCAGTAGTAAGTAGTGCTGGCTGAGCATGATATGTTAATGTTAATTCCTCTACTGGACCTTCTAACATAAGCTTAGATAGCTCCAATTCAAGAGCTTGATCTGCACGATCATAGAAGGCTCTACTTTCCGCAGCATTTTCAACAAACTCTTGCCCCATTCCTACTACTTGCGAACCTTGTCCTGGAAAAATAAATGCAATTTTCGTCATTTGAATAGTCCCCTTTGTCTAATCAATTTCTATGTGGCGTACTGTCTCTGTAATTGTCGAAATAACAGTATGTTCTACCATTGTGTTTGCTTGGCGGATAGCACTAAAAATCGCTTTCGCATTAGATGATCCATGCGCCTTTATAACGGGTGCTTGTAAGCCAAACAATCCAGCACCACCATATTCTGTATAGTCCATTTTATGTTTTAAGTCACGTAAATTATTTTTCATAAGGACAGCTGAGATCTTCGTTTTTGTTGAAGACATAAACGCCTCTTTTAACATTGAAAATAAAGCACCTGCAGTACCTTCAATTGACTTCAGCACCATATTTCCTGTAAAGCCATCCGTAACAACGACATCAGCTACTCCTTCAAGTAAATCACGTGCCTCTACATTACCAATAAAATTCAAATCCGCTTCCTTTAATAAATCAAAGGCTGCTTTTGTTAATTCATTTCCTTTTTTATCTTCTGTACCGATATTTAATAGGCCGATTCTAGGTTTTTGTAGGCCGCCAACTTTCTTCGCATAAATATCGCCCATAATAGCATATTGCACTAAATGTTCTGGACGGGCATCTGCATTTGCACCTAAATCAAGCATTAAAAAGCCCTTACCATCAAGTGTTGGTAATGTCGTAGCTAAAGCTGGTCGAGCAATTCCCTCAATACGACCTACTTTAAATAAACCGCCTGCCATTAAAGCACCTGTATTTCCTGCTGACAGGCAAGCCTCTGCTCTACCCTCATCCACTGCGTCCATCATGCGCGCCATGGAAGAATCCTTTTTTCTACGAACAGCACGTGCTGGATCGTCCGTTCCTTCAACGACTTCCTCACAATGTACGATCGTTAATCGATCATGTTGTTTTAAAAATGGCTCGAGCTTCTCTTGCTGTCCATATAATTGAATTTCTAAATTTGGAATTTGCTCTAATGCTAAGAGTGCACCTTCAATTACTGATTTTGGTGCATTGTCTCCACCCATTCCATCAAGCGCTAATTTCATTATTACTCACCCTTACCTTTCGTACGGTACATATCAAATTCACCAACAAAAACGGTTTCACCATTCACAGTAGATGTTACCTCGACTTTTGTCCGATGATTTTTATCATCTCGTCCGACAACAATCGCTTTTGTAATAACACGATTTCCAGCACGAACAGGTTTCACAAACGTAATAGTAGAATGTACTGTCAATGCTAGTTCATCGTTAATAACGGCTACCGCTAAGGAGTTTGCTTGCGCGAACAAATGATGTCCTCGTGCGATGCCGTTGCGCTGGAAAACATGTTCTTCTTTCACATCAAAAATCGAAAGTGCTCGATTATCTAATTCAATATCAACAATTTCTCCGATGATCTCATCAATCGGTAGAGATTTTACTTCATTTTCATAGTTTTTTGAAGCGACATCTTTAATACGCTCTCGTAATTCTGGTATGGATAATTCCATACGATCTAAACGAATTGTTTGAACACTTACCTGAAACTGTGTTGCTAGCTGTTCATCTGTGACGAATGGATTTTCAGCTATCGTTTCAGATAGTAGTCGCTGTCGTTCTTTTTTTGTTCGTCTCAACATCATTCGCCACCTTTTGAGTTGTTATTAGCACTTGGTACTAATATCAGTATATAGAGGTTAAAAAAAGAATGCAAGACTTGTTTTGAAATCAAGTCCTGCATTCTCCGCATGAATCATCATACAATTATTAATCGAAGCGCTCCCCTTGCAAAACGCCAGAATTTTCTAACATTTCTCTCAAGTACCGATAGTCGTCACCATGCCAAAAATCATCGGTTTCAAGCATCGTAGTAGCATCCTTTCGAGCAGTCTCAAGAATCCGGTAATCATGTACTAAATCAGCTACTTTGAAATCTGGTAGACCACTTTGCTTACGTCCAAAGAAATCCCCTGGTCCTCG
The DNA here is from genome assembly GCF_003049525.1 of Lysinibacillus fusiformis. Lineage (GTDB taxonomy): Bacteria > Bacillota > Bacilli > Bacillales_A > Planococcaceae > Lysinibacillus > Lysinibacillus fusiformis. The sequence continues at coordinate 277,883 of NZ_PYWL01000001.1, forward strand.
CAACTCTAAGTCTTTCTCAGCTAAGCGGAAACCATCATTTGTTTCTGTCATAGACTGCATCCTCTCTTTCCCCTCGTCAGACTTAGGATCAGCCAGTAAAATACAATAGGATTGATGTTCACCTCGTCCAACACGCCCTCGTAGCTGGTGCAATTGTGCTAAACCAAAGCGTTCAGCGTCATAGACAATCATAAATGTAGCATTCGGTACATTCACCCCTACTTCAACGACTGTCGTAGAAACTAAAACCTGTATGGACCCATCACTAAAAGCACGCATAACAGCATCCTTCTCATCTGCAGATAAACGTCCATGCATTAGACCAACTTGATAGCGGCCTGTAAAATAAGTTGCTAGCTGTTCATAGATTTCAACTGCATTTTGAACATCCAGTTTATCTGATTCCTCAATAAGAGGACAAATGGCATAGGCCTGCCTTCCAGCGGCTAGCTCTCCTTCTAGTTTTGATATAACCGATCCGAATTGTTCTTTTTTCATCCAATGGGTTTCAATCTGCTTACGCCCTGCCGGCATTTCATCAATTATCGACACATCCATTTCTCCAAACGCTGTAATGGCAAGTGTTCTGGGAATTGGAGTGGCTGTCATAAAGAGCACATCCGGGTTTTCCCCTTTATCTCTCAATATGCGACGTTGTTCAACACCAAAACGATGTTGTTCATCGGTAATAACAAAACCTAGATTTTTAAAAATAACATCAGGTTGGATTAAGGCATGTGTACCAATTACAATATCGAGCTCTCCATTTGCCAAATCTGCAAGTATAACACGGCGCTCCTTCGTTTTGGTTGAACCAGATAATAAAGCCACACGAACGCCAAATGGTTGGAACCATTCTAGCAAGTTCTCCAAGTGTTGCTCTGCTAAAATTTCTGTTGGTGCCATTAACGCACCTTGATAACCTGCTGAAACTGCAGCGTATAGGCCTATAGCTGCCACCACGGTTTTCCCCGAACCTACATCACCTTGTAATAAGCGATTCATTCGATGTGGCTCCTTCAAATCTTTACAAATTTCATTGACAACACGTTTTTGAGCATTGGTTAATTCGTATGGTAATGCCGCGATAAATTCACGTAGCATATGCACATCATATTGAATGACAGTTCCTTGTTCATTTTCCTTCCGTACCTTACGTAACGCCTGCATACGTAGTTGAAAATTTAATAGCTCTTCATAAGCAAAACGTCTTCTCGCTTGTTTAGCATGTTGTGCATCTAGCGGAAAATGAATACCCTCCAAGCCTTCCTGTATAGGCACAAGCTTATAGGAATCCTGCAAATCTTGTGGAATTGCATCAGGCAAATTAGCACCATAATCGTCCAATACTTGTCTCATATATTTTCGAAATCTTTTTTGTTGAATCAAACCTTTCAGACTGTAGACAGGCTCAAAGTCTACTTGATCCGTTTTAGGACCAAATATAACAGAAGTGCCATTGATTACTTGTCTACCACGATCCCATTTACCAGTCACCGTAATAATAGAACCAGGTACAAGCTTTTGCTTTAAATAGCCCTGATTGAAAAATACGACTTTCACTAAATGTCTTCCTGCTAAAACGGTTACTTGGAGTCTTGATTTATTGCGACCTAAAAATAAAACCGTAGGCTCCCGCTCCACCTTACACTCAACTGTAACCCGTTCGTTATGTGGTGTTTGCGCTAAATCTTTTAAACGAAAATCTTCATGTCGATGTGGGAACGTCCATAATAAATCAGCTATTGTATTGATTCCTAGTGATTCAAGATGTGCTGCTGTTTCTTTCCCGACGCCTTTTAATTCATTGACGGGTCCATATAATTCAGTCATCTTATCCCACACTCCCTTCATTGCTTGTTTATGTAGTGTTATAGCCTCTCTCTCTAATGTACCATAATTTTTTTCCCTAACCCTACACATAAGCAAAAACCCTACCAATGAATGATAGGGTTAAATTTTTGATTATTTAATTTCACAAGAGAAACATGTAATTTCTTTCACATATTGCTCATCAACTTCTATACCTAATCCAGCTTTATGGCTTAACTGCAGGATGTCTTTATAGTATGTAACATTTGCCACATCTTTTACAAACATTAAAGGCCCAACCATCTCGTTTGTATGGATAATAGACTTACTGATCGCTAGGTGCGCTCCAGCCATTGTTCCGATTGCTGATTCCACCATAGAGCCTACTTGACAAGGCATCTCTGCAGCCTCAGCCAGACTTGCAAGAGCTAGAGCTGGATATATTCCACCTGATTTCATTAATTTTATATTTAGCATATCCGCAGCACGCATTTCTATGACATCGACTAAATCATAAATATTATGAACACCCTCGTCTACCATAATACTACAAGGTGAAAGGGCTCTGATTTCTTTTAACGCTCTTAAATCATGTGCTTTTACAGGTTGCTCGTACCAGTCTACATGACAAGCTGTAGTTTCTCTTATTACTTTTAGTGTCTCCATCCTATTCCAGCCTTGATTGGCATCTACCCGCAGTTGCACCTCGTCACCTATTGCTTCTCTTACCGCACGAATACGAGCAATATCTGATTCAGCATTTGTACCAACCTTAATTTTAATATTACGGAAGCCCGATTTTACAAATTCACTTGCATCTTTAGCCATTTCCTCAGGACTCTTAATACTAATCACTCTTGGCACCTGTAATTCCTCATGTGCTTTTCCACCAATTAATTGATAAACAGGTTGTCCAGTCATTTTTCCCATCAAATCATAGAGCGCAATGTCCAATGCTGCTTTTGCTGAAGGGACTCCATCAATTTTTTCATTAAACTTTTTATGAATACGCTCTACAGCAAATGGATCTTCATTAATCAATAATGGGGCTAATTCATGTTTAATAACATGATACGTACTCTCCCAAGTTTCACCAGTCACATTTTGATCAGGCACAGCTTCGCCCCAGCCAACTACACCCTCATCCGTCTCTATTCTGGTAAGAATAGTTGGCATATCATCTAAATGAACATACGAAATAACGAATGGTTCCTTTAATTGTAAACGTGCTGCAAACACTTCAATCTTTTTTATCACGACGTATAACTCCTTTTTGTATAAATAGTCTAATTATTTATGTTGCAAGATAATGTTTATAAATAGTTGAATAGCATTAGGGAAAACATCTTCATCTACATCAAATCGTGGATGATGATGTGGATATTGGCTTTTTTCACCACCCATACCTACAAAAACAAATGCTCCAGGCTTATGTTGTAAATAATAAGAAAAATCTTCTCCACCCATGACTGGTTCGACTACTTTAAATGCGGTATCTCCAAATTGTTCCCGTACAATCGATTCAATATTTCGTGATTGTGTCGGATCATTTATGAGCGGAGGTGTTCCTAAAATAAAATCGATTTTTCCCTCTGCTCCAAATGCTCGACAAATTCCTTCTGTTAAACTTACCATTTTCGTTTTAATGATTTTTATAGTGTTCGGTGTCAAAGCTCTGATCGTTCCAGTTAATTTTGCCGTATCAGGAATAATATTATAAGTGGTTCCAGCTTGAATATTACCTACTGTAATGACACCCGCATCAATAGGATTGACATTTCTACTTATAATACTTTGAAAAGCTTGCATTAAATGGCTCGCTATATAAATAGGATCAATTGTTTCATGTGGCATTGATCCATGGCCACCATATCCTTGAATTATAATTTCAAAATCATCAATAGAAGCCATCATTGGTCCATGTGTTAGACCAATCATCCCTTTCTCTAAACCTTGCCATAAGTGAATGCCAAAAATAGCCTCTACATCTTCCAACACACCTTTTTGAATTAATAAATCAGCTCCACTTGGGGTGATTTCCTCTGCCGATTGAAATATAAACTTGATATTCGGCTCGATTTTCTCTCTATTTAAGCTTATCCATGCAGCAACTGCTAATAAAATCGCAGTATGACCATCATGGCCACACATATGAGCAACACCTTGCTTGTGAGAAATATATGGTTTGTCTCCCTCTTCTTCTATAGGTAATGCATCTATATCGGCACGTAATGCAATAGTTTTTGTTCCCTTTGTCCCTTTTATAAATGCCACTACACCTGGAGGTTCGTAATCTAGAATTTCTATGTCTAACTCCTCTAGTCTTTGGCGAATAAACTCACTTGTTTCGTATTCCTGACCAGAAAGCTCTGGATATTGGTGCAGATGACGGCGATCCTCTATTGCCTTTTCTGCTAATCTTTTTATATTCATTATTTCCATTGTTAAACTCCTTTAGAAAGGTCCGTATTGTATGACTTGTGCAATAATAAGCGATATTACAGCAACTGTTACTTGAATAAGCATAAACGGAAAAATCCATTTTATCCATTTACCCCAAGGAATACCCGCAATTGATAATCCCGCCATTAAAAAACCTACAGTTGGGAAAATAATATTCGACATACCATCTCCAAATTGATAGGCAAGTACTGCTGTTTGTCTTGTAACGCCAATCATATCTGATAAAGGCGCCATAATCGGCATTGTTAAGGCAGCCTGTCCACTTCCTGATGGTACTAAAAAATTTAAAAATAACTGGAAGATAAACATCCCTACTGCATTTAGTACAGGTGGAACTGAATCAAGCAATACAGACGTGTAAAATAGGATTGTATCAATCAATCCTGAGTTATTGAAAATCACTAAAATAGACTGTGCTAATCCAATGATAAGAGCGCCACCAACTAAATCACCTGCACCCTTCATAAATGAATTAGCAATATGCGAAGGTGATAGTTTGCCAATAAGTCCCATTAAAATACCAAACAATAAAAATAAACCGGCTATTTCGGTAATGTACCAACCTAGTTTTACAACCCCGTACATCAATACGATAAAATTCAAAAGAAATGTAGCCATAACAAGCTTATGTCTTATTTCCATTTTCGAATTCGCCTGTACAATACCACCTTCATTATTAAGAAAATTTCCATAAAAGCCAATTTTAGGATTATTTTTCACTTTTCTTGCATAGCGATAAACATATATTGTTGCTACTGTGTATAAGACAATAAATATTACAATTCGAAAAGCAATTCCTGAAAATAATGGCAAGCCCGCAATTTCTTGCGCTATTCCTACTGTAAACGGATTCATAACAGCTGCCGAAAATCCTACAGATGCACCTAGAATAACGATAGCAAAACCCGTAATTGCATCAAAACCTAGGGCAACAGCAAGCGGTGCAAGAATCCCTACATACACAATCGTTTCATCAGACATCCCCATTAATGACCCAGCACAGGCGAAAAACAACATCAATACTGGTATTATTAACATTTCACGTTTAGCCATTTTTACAGATAGCATGGCGATAAAGGATTCCAATGCCCCTGTGGCTGATAGTATTCCAAAGGTACCTCCTACAATCAATACGAAGAAAATAATACTTGCTCCTTGCATCATGCCAGAATGTACGCTGCTAAAAATATCTAAAAATCCAATAGGGTTCATATCTGTAAAACTAAATGTTCCTGGTTGAATTACTTGACGTCCATTAACTTCTTCTCGTTGAAATGAACCAGCTGGGATAAAATACGTTAAAATGGATGATACAACAATAAGGCAAAAGATTAACACATAAACATTAATTCCTTTTGGTTGCTCTATTTCTTTATTAGCTATAAATTTACTCATCCGTCATCCTCCTTAGTTGAATCATTGATCAAAAACAAATTTTTATTACCACTATCAATGCATATCGCATCTCTCCAACATAAAAAGCCATCCCCTTTTTTTGAAATTTCCGTCTTCTTCATTGTAATTGATTAAAAAAAAAATAAAAAATTACTATTTCGAATAGTTACTATTGATAAATTTACATATAAATTCATCGGGATACATCAAAAAAATTACAAATAAAAAGAACATTACATTCCTGCGATTTCACCAGGCTGCAACATTCTTTTCATATACAAACCATTTAAATTGTTTTCCATGTATCTTTAACTAAATCAATAAAAGTACTTACATTACTAAATGTTTTAGCATTTTGAGGAAAGATTAAATAAGTAGGTAACTTTTTAGGAAATCGGTAAAGAACTTGAAGACTCCCTTTGCTTACCTCTTTTTGAATAATAATATCACTCAGCAAGGCTAGACCTACTTGTTCCATTACTGCTCGCTTAATTGCTTCCTCGCTTCCAAATTCCACTATCGTTTGGGGCTTACACTGAATTTCTTGAAGGCAACTGACAATACAGTCATCCATACCATAGGTTATAAAGGGATAATCATCGAATATTTCCTGCACAGTACGATCCTTTATAATAAGCGGATTTCCAACCAATACCAAATCCTCTTCCTCCAATAAAATCCCCTCTACACCAGCGTAACTAGGGTATCCAGCTATAAAACCTATATCTGCTTGATTTGAACTCACAAGTTTGGCTGTTTCTTTACTATTGGCACAAAGAAGTTTTAGGTTTACCTGAGGGTACTGTTTTAAAAACGAGCCAATAATATGGGATAAATAATAGCCACAATAAAATTCTGGTGCAGCGATTGTCAAATGGCCAAATGGCTTTTCAAAATTCTTCAAATCCTGTTCCATTTCTTCAATAATCCCAAATAATTGATCTGTATGTTCCTTTACTATTTTTCCTACTTGAGAAAGAAACATTTTCTTGCCTATTCGATTAATTAAGATATGCCCTAATTCTTCTTCTAACGCTTTAATCTGTTGGCTAATTGTAGGCTGGCTATAATTTAAAATTTGAGCCGCTTTTGTAAAGTTGAGGTAAGTTGAAACAACATGAAACGTTTTCAAATTACGTAAATCCATCTCTATTCACATCCTGCTATAAATTAAGATAAATATTTTTTCCTTATTAAAATTTAATTATACTTAAATCGACTATGTACGTAAGAGGGTTTTTCTTTTTATTAAGATATCAATCAACATAAAAACATGCTACCTATTCAGATAGCATGTTTCTTCATTTTTATTGAATTGCCTTAATACTTTGTAATCCACCATTTTCGAGAATGGCTTTACTAATTGCCTTACCTGTTGGCGTTGCTGCTAAACCACCGCGTGCCGTCTCTTTCAGGTTTGGACTCATAGATTGTCCTATGCGATACATCGCTCCAATTACTTCATCACATGGAATTCGGCTTGTCACACCTGCAAGCGCCATATCTGCTGCTACAAGAGAGTTAGCAGCGCCCATAGCATTCCGTTTAACACATGGTACTTCCACTAAGCCTGCTACTGGATCACAAACAAGGCCAAGCATATTTTTTAACGTAATCGCAAATGCTTCTGAACATTGTTGCGGTGTTCCACCAGCCATCTCAACGATAGCTGCCGCTGCCATACCTGCCGCTGAACCAACCTCTGCTTGGCAGCCACCTTCAGCACCTGAGATGGAAGCATTATTAGCCACAACAAAGCCAAATGCACCTGATGTAAATAAATAACGAATCATTTGCTCACGAGTTGGATTTAATTTATTTTTTACCGCAAAAAGTGTTCCAGGTACAACCCCAGCTGAACCTGCTGTTGGCGTTGCACAAATTGTTCCCATTGCTGCATTGACTTCATTGGTTGCAACCGCTTTACTTACTGCATCTAATAATAAATCACCTGATAGTGATTTTCCTTGTGCAATGTAATTTTGAAGTAATACGGCGTCCCCACCTGTTAAACCTGTAACAGATTGTACACCTTGTAAGCCGCGTTCTACCGCTTCTTCCATCACCGTTAGGTTTCGATCCATTTGTTGAATGATTTCTTCTCGTGTTCTGCCAGTTATCAACATTTCCTGTTCAATCATAATTTCTGATATTAATTTATCTTCCTGTTCTGCTCGTTCCACAAGCTCGCGAACATTATGAAATAAAACGTCCATCTTGGGACACCCCCTTAGTTATTAATCTTTGATACTTTTGTAATATATGGGATTAATGAAATCTGCTGTAGTACTTTGTCTTCTATATTTTGATCGACTTCAATAACCATTAAAGCCGTTAAACCTCGTTCTATACGTGATACTTCCATATGTCCAATATTAACTTCGTGCATCGCTAAGCAATTGGCTACGTTCGCTATGCAGCCAGCACGGTCATCATGTACGACAAGAATCGCTGGCATGCCACCTGTTAAACGCAATTTAAAGCCATTTACTTCACTTACTTCTATTTTACCGCCACCAATAGAAATACCGACGACAGACATTTCTCCTTCATCGTCTCCAATAACTAGACGTGCCGTATTTGGATGCTCCGTATTAGCTGTTTCTGGAATAAATTCATATTCCAACCCTGCTTTTTCTGCATCTTCAAATGCCGTTTTAATACGATCATCAAATGTATCGTAGTTCAATAAGCCCCCAATGATTGCAACATCTGTCCCATGCCCTCTATACGTTTCTGCGAACGAACCATATAAATGAATTTTCGCCCATTTAGGTTGTCTACCAAATAAATCCCTTGCAACTCGTCCGATACGAGCTGCCCCTGCCGTATGAGAGGAGGAAGGCCCAATCATGACTGGCCCAATAATATCAAAAACCGAAGTAAATTTCATACAAACACCCCTCTATTCTATTCCTATAATAATATTTATATTTACTTATATCATGCTTGATAGTTACCACAAAAGTAAAGTATTTAATTTGTCAGCTTTCAGAAAATTACCACTACTATAATTTGTAGCCAATCGTGATATGTTTTACATTGTCCATACCCTGTGCACACATAATGAAAATCATTGATATTCCAATATTTCCAATTTTTTATATCCTCTACATACGTACATTCAACTATGAATAGTACGTATGTTTCCGACTAAATATAGATAATACTCTCTTTGTAGCATAAACAAAAGCAGTACACATTTTGTGCACTGCTTTCTTTACGGAATAGCAAAGTAGCATGTAATTATTCTACCGAAATAATATATGGGTATAACCCTTGTTTTCCATTAAATAATTCAACTTCTACGTCTGGATAGTTCTTCTCAATGAATGCTACTAACTCTGTAGCATCTTGTTCAGTTGTATCCTCTCCATAAATGACTGTTACAATTTCAGCATCCTCATCAACTAAATCAACGATTACTTTTTCAGCTGCATCTTTTAAAGCTGGTGTAGAAAGGACAATTTTTCCTTCTGCTAACGCCATAAAATCATCTTTATGGATTTCAACACCATCAATAGATGTATCACGCACAGCATAAGTTACCTGACCTGTTTTTACATTTGCAAATGCATCCATCATTGTCTTTTTATTTAAGTCTACAGCCGCTTCAGGATTAAACGCTAAAATCGCAGCCATCCCTTGCGGAATTGTCTTCGTTGGGACAACTGCTGCTTCAATTTCTAAAAGCTCAACAGCTTGCTCTGCAGCCATCACTATATTTTTATTATTAGGTAGAATTAAAACTTTTTCTGCACCAATTTCTTGTACTGCTTTAACGATATCTTCTGTTGAAGGGTTCATCGTTTGGCCACCTTCAATGACATAAGATGCACCGATCGAACGCAATAAACCTGCAACACCCTCCCCCATCGCAATTGTTACAATAGCATAGGGATGTTTTTCTAATTTTTTCGTTGTCGTAGGTGCCTTATGTTCTTCACCGACGATAGCTGAATGTTGTTCACGCATATTATCGACTTTTATTTTCATAAGACTACCATATTTTTGTCCAATTGATAAAACAGAGCCTGGTTGCTCAGAATGGATATGAACCTTGGCAATTTCTTCATCTGAAATAACAAGTAACGAATCACCTAAAGGACTTAATTCTTGACGGAATTGCTCCTCATTAAATGGCTCTTTCCCATCTTCTAAACGCACCATTATTTCTGTACAATAGCCGAATTCAATATCTTCAGTATTCATAAAGTCTTGAGCTCTATGATGCTCTGCATTGATTAAATCATCTAATGTCGCATCATTTTTTTCTGGGAGAGGCTCTCCTTTTAAAGAAGCTAAAAACCCTTCATATACAAACAATAATCCTTGGCCACCACTATCGACAACCCCTACCTCTTTTAAAACAGGTAGTAAATCCGGTGTTCGATCTAGCGATGCCTTTGCCTCTGCAGTAAAAGCTTCCATAACCGCAATGATATCGGTTTCAGTTTCTGCCACTTCTACGCCTTTTTTCGCCGCTTCTCGAGCAACCGTTAAAATAGTTCCTTCGACAGGTTTCATAACGGCTTTATATGCTGTATCTACCCCAGCTTGGAAGGCACCTGCAAAACCTTTTGCATCAATTGTTGCTTCTTTTTCAATGAATTTCCCAAATCCACGGAATAATTGTGATAGAATTACACCTGAATTTCCACGCGCACCCATTAATAAACCTTTTGATAAGGCCTGTGCCGTTTTACCAATATGCTCTGAAGCATAAAGCTCCGTTTCCTTTGCACCAGATGTCATCGATAAGTTCATATTTGTCCCTGTGTCACCATCCGGTACCGGGAAAACATTTAATGAATCTACATAATTTGCATTTTGGAATAGGTGATGCGCACCCATTTGTACCATTTCTGCAAACTTTATACCGTCTAAAGACTGCATTCGATTTAGTTCCTCCTCTTAATTCGCTACACGAACGCCCTGTACAAAGATATTGACAGATTTTACGCTCATACCCAATGTTTTATCTACTGTATATTTCACTTTCGACTGTACTTGGTAAGCAACTTCCGAAATTTTTGTCCCGTAACTAACAATAATGTACATATCAATATGTAAATCGTCGTCTTGTTGTCGAATCACAACACCTTTTGCGAAGTTTTCTTTACGTAAAATATCAGTTAGACCATCACGAATTTGATGTTTAGATGCCATGCCAACAATCCCGTAGCATTCTACAGCAGCACCACCAGCAATTTGTGCAAGTACATCTGTTGAAATATCAATTTGGCCGAATTCACTGTTTAATTCAATTGACATAGAAATGCCCCCTTGGCTCTTTTTGACTAAACTATATTGTAACACTTTCGTTGTAATTTAAGCAACCTAAGGGGGTAAAGAAAGGCTATGTAGCAACGTTTTGTGACTTTAAATCGACGTATTTATGAATTCATCAAAAATGGCGTTCTTACAATAAAATTTATTTCCGCCTAATTGTGTTATGACGTATAACGCTCGGTTAGCAAGCTCATAGCCTAATTATATATGCCCTTACATCAAAATCTTATTAGGACACATGCCTATATGGCCTCTCTTTATTAATCTTAAACATCACAGTCAATTCTAGATAAAAAAAGTTGATACTATGAAAGCATCAACTTTATATTGCATTAAATTAAACTTTTTATAAGGGTATCGATCATAACTGGCATTTCTTTAAAGGCACTATCCACATGTAATCTTTCTGTTTTTTGATGCGCATCCTTACCAAATGGTCCTACATTTAAGACCGGCCCTTGTAAAGCGGTCATTTCTTTAAATGGGATACTATACGTTTCCCCCCATACAGGTGTATTGCGTTCGAAGGCTAACCATTCATCTGATTCATCTGTATAGTTCACATAGCTTAAATCACAAATTCCATTAAAATAATGGATTTGCTCCACCTCAACATCGAATGTTTGCGCCGTTTTCTTCATTAATTCAATCGATTTTATAATAAGTGGATGATTGGATGAATTAATAGCCGGGTAATAAGGTGGAGCATATAACAGGACAGTAGCTGGTGCTAATTCCTGACAACGTATCATAAGCTGATCAACAATGCGTATTGACTTTTCACGGTCATCCCACGTACTATGCTGAAGAACTTGAGATTTGATAGAATCGACTTCGGCAGCTCCCAGTTTCCGGATGGCATGTTCTAAGAGAGCTTCATATCGCAATACTTCGACTGTCCCAACACCTTGTACTTTTTCTCGTTTACAAATTTGCACATACTGTTGATTACAAGCCGTCATTGCTTCGAATGCGACCTGTTCAAATATATCCATCACTTCTGCTGCTGTACGTTTTAATAAAAATACATTGTAAAGAGCCGCAGCACGATATGGCGTTTGTGTAGAGTATTCCATTTTTAAATCTTTTAGCTGTAAAGAGACTGGTAGTGGTGTACTCTCTCCTAAATCTGTTTCACGGAAAAGAGGATTCCACTCCATATGCTGTGTCATATAAGAAGCAATGAAATTAGCTGTCATTCCTTTTAAAGGTTCACCGACATGTGTTTCCTTCCCATAAAACAGTGCGGCGGGCATTATCTTACCAATGGTGCCTGAATAAATATATTCATTCGTATCAGATGGTCCTTGTGAAAAAGACGGTTCACTATTTAAAAATAATTGATACGTTAAATCATACTGTTCTCGTATTCTTACAAGCTCCACTACAGCAGCTCTCATTCCCGCTGAATTTACTTCTTCATCGGGAACCGCTGTTAAAATCAGATTAATTGGCCATTGCTCGAAGCTTGCTTTTTCAATTAGCTGCATGTGTAATGCCAGTCCCATTTTCATATCCATTGTGCCACGACCAAACAAATAATTGCCTGATTCCAAATCCAATCTAGCAGCTTCTGGTAAATCCTTTTTGTACTTAGGCTCCATAAGCTTTTTAGTCAATTCCTCAGGGAAAACAGCTAGAGGCTCTAATTCTCCATATTCTTCAGTATGCACTGTATCAAAGTGACTAATTAGCACTACTGTGTTGGTTGCTGTAGGATGTTTATATAATGCTGTTACAGCGTTTCTTCCTAGACCTGCTTCATGCAATTCGATCAACTCAGGATGCTTATTAAAATATGGAAGCGCCATCAATTTATTTTTCAATTTATAGGCAAATTCATTTTCACCCTCAGTCAATGTTCTACTGTCCCAGCTGACAATTTCACATAGTAGTGCTCGCAGTTTTTCTGGTGTATTCCACATATAATTATCCATAAAAATTCTCCTTTAAATCTCATTCGTTAAAGGTTCTTAACGAATATCTAGTGACTCTTCATTTTTGGTATCTGTAGTTGCCATAGGTGCTTTTTTTAATTTCAAGCGATAAAAAATCATACAAGCAATAAAGAAGCCAATGCCATACAATAGGCCAATTCTTTGGGTTGGATCAAATGCTAAAAAAATCAAAATCACTAAACAAAAGAAAATACAAAATATAGGTATTAATGGAAATAAAGGTGTCTTAAACTTTAAATCTGCTAAATTTCCACCCGACTTAATATAACGATAGCGGAACATTAATTGAGAAGCACAAATCCCCATCCATGAAATCGTGACAGATATTCCTGCAACCGACATTAATAAAACAAATACCGCATCTGCTTCCATCACACTTGTTAGTAATGATAAAAGTGAGAAAACCATCGTAAAGATCAGTGCATTTAGAGGCACTTTATTTTTAGTAAGACGACCAAATAATTTTGGTGCCATTCCCTCATGAGACATCGAGAACAATAAACGAGTTGACGCATACAAACATGAATTACCAACGGATAGAATCGCGGTTAAAATAACAAAATTCATGATACCAGCTGCATAGGGAACACCCGCTAAATTCATCAACGTCACAAATGGACTCTCCATTAGACCAAGCTCTGATGATGGGAAGATGGCTGATAATACAATAATAGAAGCAATATAAAAAACAATAATTCTAAAAAGTATTGTCCGGATAGCTCTTGGAATATTTTTTTCTGGATTTTCGGTTTCACCGGCTGCAATTCCCACAAGCTCTGACCCCTGATAAGAGAAAATAACATTCATCATCGTCACAAAAATAATGGTAATACCTGCTGGGAATAAGCCAGAAGGTGCTAAATTTGTGAGATGAGGTGTTGGACGATCTGCTAACGGTATCATACCAAAAATAGCAGCCCCACCTATTATAATAAAGGCAATAACTGCGACTACTTTAATACTCGCAAACCAAAATTCTGCTTCAGCAAACCCCTTTGTAGTTAAAGCATTTAAGACAAATAAAAGAACCATAAATACAGCACACCATATCCAAATAGGGATATCTGGAAACCAATGCTGCATTAAAATTCCGGCAGCTGTGAACTCAACACCCGCTGTCGCTGCTGAACCGACAAAGTACATCCAGCCTAATGAAAATCCGGCTGAGGGGCTAATGAAACGTGTAGCATATGTTTGAAAGGAACCAGTAACAGGCATGTAAACAGCTAATTCCCCTAGACAGTTCATTACCATAAATAAAATTAACCCACCAAATAAATAACCAATAAGTGCTCCACCTGGACCCGCTTGATTAATGGTATAGCCTACATTTAAAAATAACCCTGTTCCGATAACCCCCCCAAGTGAAAGCATTAATAAGTGACGACTTTTCATTGAACGGTTTAATTGTTGATTGTGAACTTGATCCCCTTTATCCAACATTCATCCATCCCTCCCATATAATGTGAATATATTGAATATTCTGATATACAAATAACGAAAGCACCCAACCAATTTATTTTTTTAAAATTGATTGGGTTCAAGTAGTATTACTTAAAAACGTAATGATAAGCAGCTTAAGCCACCATCATGTTTTCTAAATTCGGACATTTCAAGTTCAATCGTTTGATAACCTAGATCGAGTAATTTACGATTTGTGTCCGGGTATCCTGCTGGAATAATAATATAATCATTGACTTGAATACAGTTAGCAGAATATTCATCTTCCTTTGGAATAATAATTTTTTCATAGGATTCAAATGCCGGATGATCTACGAACTCACCAGCTAGCACCATACGATTGTCTCCTACATAAGCAATACCCGTTTTTAAATGGAAGAATTCTTTTAATGGGATAATCGTCGCCTCATACCCCTCTTGTTCAACGATTTCCTTAAATTGTTGTGCCCCTTCTTCATTTGTACGATCTGAAATTCCTACATAAAATTTCTTTTCAGCCTGTAATATGTCCCCTCCATCAAGCGTTCCAGATCCTTTTATATAATAAATTTTATCGTAGAATTGCTTTACAGCAGGTTCGATATCTTCAATTTCCCGGTTACGGGCAGCAGCTCCTGGATTTGAAATGATAGCAAATTCTGGTGTTAAAACTGCCGTATCCTCTACAAATGTTGAGTCAGGAAATGCCTCATTCGCTGGTAATTGTGTTACTTCAACCTCACATTTTTTTAAAGCTTCTACATACTTGTCATGCTGCTCGTATAATTTCTCTAAAATCGGTTTTCCTAAATCACTAGTTGTTAAACCGTTTACAAAACTATTTCCTGGATTTTTAACAATAACATTTTTAAACATTTCTTTTCTCTCCTTTTATGCTCTTATTACAGGACAAGTCAGACATGTAGGCCCGCCTGTTCCTAACACAGAAATTTGTTGACCTTTATATTCAAATACCGTTGCACCAGCTTCGATTAGTTGCTGTTTTGTGACCGTGTTTCCTTCAGGAAGAACACAAACTCTAGGTGCAAGCGCTAACACATTACAGCCAAGTGTATCGTATTCATCCTTTGGCACTTCCACTAACTGAATACCTCTTTCCACTAGTAATTGGCGGAAAAATACAGGCATTAAACGGGAATGTACAACTGCTAAATCTTTATCAACCATACTAATGAAAGACATAAGATGTAAGCATTCAGCTTCACCTAAATCATGTGGTAGCTGTACCACTATAAATTCATCTACCATTTCAGCTGTCATTTCTTTTAGCTGACGAATGGCCTCATCATTTGTTCGATAACCTCTCCCAACAGCAAGTGTTCGATCATCTAACCAAACAATGTCTCCACCATCTGCTACTGCATCTCCAGTGAGTTCTCCGATTATGGAAATACCCTTGTCCTTTAAAAATTCTTTGTAGATGGAAGCTTCTGGCTGTCTTAATTTTTTTCCAGACTTTAATAAAATGGCACCCTTCGGCGTAAATTTGACTGGATCATGGGCATAAAGCGAGTCCAACCCTACCTCATCTGAAAGTGGTAGATAATCAATTGTGTCAACATACTTCTTAAGAATCTCAACAAATTCTGCATATTCCTTTAATGCTTCTTCAAAGTTGGGCTCAGATAAGTAGTTAAAAGTTTTCCATTCATCACTAAGATGTTTCTGACTTCGAAAAGCATCTTTTGGATGTTTTACTATTACGTGTTTTAAAGGTGTATACATCGACGAGCAATAATGCATTCCCTTCACTCCTTTTCCGTGTAGTGGAAAACGTTTCCGTTTAGAGGAAAGTTTATATGAAAAATATATGCGTTTTATGTTATACTGTCAATATATTTAGAAAACTTTTTATTTTTCATTTTCTTCTCAAACCACTCTCAGTAAGCCCTGTTGAATTAAGTCTGAATTTTTCTAAAAGGGTATTCTCTTTCTTTTTGTATTCAATGAACTCATGGTCTCAGTAAGATTGGAACTAGACGTAGATGGAGAATAAAAATAAAATAGGAGAAAAGGAGGTAGGACAAATGCAATTATTAGAGCGGGCTATGACTATTGCGAAGGTTTTAGCTTCTGAAGCAAATGACAGTAGCTTGTCCATTTCGGAGCTTTCTACAAAATGTGATTTACCTCTAAGTACTTTACATAGAATTTTAAAAGCGATGATTAATCAAGGAATGATTGAGCAAGATGAACAAACTAAACATTATCGACTCGGGACCATTTGGATGGAACTCGGCTTGCAAGTCTATGATACGATGGATTATATTAGCAAAATCCGACCAGAGCTAGAGCGATTAGCAAGAGATGTTGAGGAAAGTGTCTATTTAAGTAAGCCAGCAGGTTTAGACACGATTATTATTGAAAGAATAGATAGCGCTGCCAATCCAATTCGTATTTATGACCAGCTGGGCATTCGTATACCTCTACATATTGGAGCAGCCAATAAGGCCATTCTCGCCTCTATGTCTGACGCACAATCGAAAGAAATATTAGAACAACTAGTAACGCAAGATGAAATGCCTGAACTGGAGGAGCAACTTCGTCAAATTCGACAACAAGGTTATGCGATTAGTCACGGAGAACGAACGGCTGGTACTTCCTCCATTGCCGTTTCCGTTTTAGATGGTTTTGGTGAAGTAATAGGAGCAGTAAGCATCGGTTTTGTCAGCTTTAATGTTTCTCAAGAGCACATTCTAACACTCATTGAACGTTTGGTTAATACCGGCAAACGCGTCTCACTGAAACTCGGTTATCGAGGAAAATATTAGAAGAACTGATTCCTTCAAAGAAAATCTATTTTTGTTCATCAATTTTGCCTGTAAAGGTTTTTTTCTTGAAAGGTTATGTGAAAACTGTTGCACTGAACGCCATCGTATGTTAAATTATTATGGTATGTGAAATACCGAACTGAAATATAATAATCTTTCAGCATCAACAGTAAGGAGGGAATACAACATGCCAAAACAATGTGTAATCACTGGACGTAAAGCTCGTACTGGTAACAACCGTTCCCACGCTATGAACGCTAACAAACGTACTTGGGGTGCTAACCTTCAAAAAGTTCGTATCTTAGTTGACGGTAAACCAAAACGTGTATGGGTTTCTGCTCGTGCATTAAAATCAGGTAAAATCGAGCGCGTTTAATCGACGCTTCTAAAAAATCGATTTCGCTTTGAGCGTAAATCGATTTTTTTCTTTGGTTATAGAATGATTACTGCAGTAAAAATCTACATATAGCAAAGAATGAAAAAATCCGACTACTATTAGTCGGATTTTTTTACTTTCTTATCTTTTTTAAATAGGTTAATACACGTGCGCGTAATACTACTAACGAATTTCGGCAATTGGAACGTATATACTTTCAGGACTCTCTCCCCCTTACGCTAATCTATGCTTCTTATCATTAAACATATGCCTCTTGAGAAAGATATAGACCCTGAAGTTCCTATTATTTCATTACTTGTAAATCGGGATGTTCCTAAAGAAATTTCTTCTTTCGTCGTTTCATATTTCACTTGCCTTAATGTCACATCTTTTATCGGCTCTTCATGAGCAAAGAAGGATAAGTACCGATATCGGTTATCTGCATAAATAGGATGTGTACCCGGCAATAAAAATTGTAACATATTTGTATGATTAATAATCTTCAATACAATGTGTGGATGCTCTTTTTGTAAACGATATATAGAACGAACAGCTGCCTCATAATGATCTAGACGCCCTCCCGTAACACCTGTCAAAATAATTTCTTCTGGTGCATACGTAAATGCTTTAAGCAAGGCCAAATCCGTATCTGTTTCATTTTTCTCTTCTTGAAAACGTTGTTGATCATTTGTCCGCGCCATCACCCGCTGATATTCTTCTTCTGATAAAGAATCAAAATCTCCAACAATTGCATGTGGCGTAATCCCCTGCTCTATTAAATATAAAGCACCACGATCTGCGCCAATAAACACTACATCCTGTTGTAATTGAAACGATGTGAATGAACACAGCTCTTGTTTTGGACCACCTGCACAAACAACGACTGTCGTCATCCGTTAATCGCTGCCTCACCAGCCGCTAAAATTTCTTGAAGCGCAGCTGTTCGATCCTCTTTACTATAGATGGCTGATCCTGCCACAAAAATCGTCGCTCCTGCCTGTGCACATGGAACAATCGTTTCGGCTGTAATGCCACCGTCAATTTCAATGGCGATGTCCAATCCACGCTCTTTAATCAGTGAAGATAAAGCCTCGATTTTAGGCACAACCGAATGAATGAATTTTTGTCCGCCGAACCCTGGATTGACAGTCATTAATAAAACCATATCGATATCTTCAAGAACATGCTGGATAGATTCTATCGGTGTATGTGGATTTAAAACGACACCCGCCTTTATACCATACGAACGGATTAATTGAATTGTACGATGTAGGTGACGACAAGCTTCAACATGTACGGTAATATAGTCTGCTCCAGCTTGAGCAAACTGTTCAATATACTGATCTGGGTTTTCAATCATTAAATGTACATCTAATGGTAAATCTGTTAATGGACGGATAGCATCCAATACGATTGAGCCAAATGAAATATTCGGCACAAAATGACCATCCATCACATCTATATGAATTAGTTTTGCACCCGCTTGCTCTACTTCTTTTACTTCTTCTCCTAATTTTGCAAAATTCGCTGCTAAAATTGATGGTGCTATTTGTATCATCATTAATACCTCGGCTTTCGATCCATAATTTCTTGCATAAATTGTTCATAATGCTTGTAGCGGTAGTCACGAATTTCCCCTGTCTCTACGGACGCCTTGACTGCACATTTGGGCTCTTTCATATGTAAACAGCCTCTGAATTTACAATGATCCGCTACTCTAATCATTTCTGGAAAACATGCGCCTAATTCTTCTTTCTCAATTTCATCAAAATCAAACGAACTGAAACCAGGCGTATCTGCCAATAAACCATCACAGACCTCAATTAGCTCAACGTGACGCGTCGTATGTTTTCCACGTCCTAGGCTCTGTGAGATAATTCCTGTTTTTAAATTCAATTCAGGAATTAATGTATTTAGTAATGTTGATTTTCCAACACCAGATTGGCCTGCTAGCACAGTTGTTTTTCCCTTTAATATAGGCTGTAATCTTTCCACTAATTCTTCTTCATCTTTATAAGTTTGAAGAACGGTATAGCCCATATTTTCGTAATCAGCGATATAACGCTGTAATTCCTCATGTTCGTTATTTTCTAGTAAATCCATTTTTGTTAGACAAATAATAGGGTGTACATGGAATGATTCTAAAACAACTAAAAAGCGATCGAGTAATATCGTATTGAAATTAGGCTCTTTTACAGAAAAAACCAAGATACCCTGATCAATATTGGCAATTGGCGGCCTAACTAATTCATTTTGACGTTCTAAAATCTTTTGAATAGTGCCATCCGATCCTTCTGTTTCCAATGAATATTCTACAATATCACCGACAAGCGGGGATTCTCCACGATTGCGAAAGACCCCACGTCCTCGGCATTGAATAAGCTGATGACCATCATAAACATAATAATAACCGCTTAACGCTTTTCTTATTTGGCCTTGCGCCATCCAATTCCTCCTTAATTGACATCGTTATAATTAACTTTTTCTTCTAAGATGATTTCTGAGTCACGGATAATTCTATAACTCGCATCTTTGCCTTCTTCAATAACAAGCTGTATATTGTAAGGCGTATCATTTAAAATTTCCAGCTCCGTAACTGGTTCAGAAAATGTATGATTTTTATCTTGAATTTCAATTCGAACTTTTTGAGGTACACCCTCTTCTTTAGGTTTATACTCAATGACTACGGGCTTAAGCAGAAGTTTCTCAGGCTTTTTAGCTGGTCCCTTACTAATTATAACCGAAATAGCAGAACCTTCCTCCACCATAGTACCTGCTTTTGTCAATTGCGAAATTACACTACCAGCAGGGATCGATTCATGATAGTCTTCACGAGATACTCGCCAGCTGAGACCTACTCTATTCACATAGTTATCCATATCCGCTTTCGAATAATTCACAACATTTTCTACTCTGACCATACGAACACCTTGACTTACTTTAAAGGTAATCGTTTCCTCTTTCGCTACCACTTCCGTATCTGCCGCAATACTTTGCTCAATAATTCTACCTTCAGGTTCACGAGAAGGAACTTCCTCTTTCCTTACTTCTTTATACTTTCCTTTTATTAAAGCCTCTACTTGACTATAATTTTGTCCGACATAATTATCAACGGTCGTCGTCTCCACACCTAAACTAACAATTAGGTCAATCTCTGAGCCTTTTGCGCGCATCGAGTTTTTCTCTGGATCGGTTTCTATAACATGACCCTTTTCAATGTCCTCATGATTTCGTTCCTGATGCTCCTCACCAACAACAAATCCCTCGGCTTCTAATTTTTTTGTAGCTTCCTCTACAGTCAA
Source organism: Lysinibacillus fusiformis (assembly GCF_003049525.1). Taxonomy (GTDB): domain Bacteria; phylum Bacillota; class Bacilli; order Bacillales_A; family Planococcaceae; genus Lysinibacillus; species Lysinibacillus fusiformis. The sequence continues at coordinate 298,713 of NZ_PYWL01000001.1, forward strand.
ATTTATTACATCTGGGACTGCCACTTTTTTCGGGCTAAATAAATCTGCTGCAAATATGAAGAATAAGAAGATGATAATTACCGCTATTAATAATCCCGCCACAATCTTAGGCCATTTTTTCTTCTTTGCTTTAACAGGAGTAGGTTTTTCTACAGGTTTTTTAGGTGGTGCCTGAGCTGGAGATTTATATTCCACAATGGGTTCAATAACCCTTGTTTTAGTTAAATCTTCATCTTTCTTTAGAGCTTCCTCTTTAATAATTGGAATGGCCTTTGTCGCATCATTATCCACTGGAATAACAAACTTTGGTTCATTTATTCGGGAAGATGATAAGACGGTTTCCAAATCATCATACATTTCTTCCACTGTATTATAGCGATGAGATGCATCTTTTGCTGTAGCCTTGAGCACCACATTTTCCAAGCTTTGCGGAATAGTTCCATCAAAAGCGCGAACTGAAGGTGTTTCCGCTTGTAAATGCTTAAGGGCAATAGAAACAGCTGACTCCCCTGAAAAAGGTAATTCACCTGTTAATAATTCATACAATACAATACCCAATGCATAGATGTCCGATTGACTTGTAGCCGTCCCACCCCGAGCCTGCTCTGGTGATAAGTAATGCACTGTCCCTAGCACAGAATTCGTTTGAGTAAAGGATGTAGCGCTTAACGTCATGGCAATGCCAAAATCAGTTACTTTGACATTTCCCTCTGCATCCATCAAAATATTTTGTGGTTTAATATCACGGTGAATAATATGATTTTCATGGGCATTAGCAATAGCAGACGTTAATTGCTTCATAATATGCACACTTCTAGACGGAGAAATTGGTGCAAATTCTTGTATGTACTGCTTTAACGTTTTTCCTTGAACAAATTCCATTACAATATAGTGTAGATCCCCATCGTCACCTACATCATAAACACTAACAATATTAGGATGTGTAAGACTTGTGGCAGACAGTGCCTCACGTTGAAAACGTCGATGTAACTCATCCTCATTGGAAAAATCATAGCGTAATATTTTTATGGCTACATCACGATTTAATATCATATCATGAGCTAAATAAACATTGGACATACCTCCGCCACCAATGAGGTCTAATATCTTATAACGGTCACTAATTCTTTTACCTACCAGCATTCTTACACCTCCTCATCCTTTTTAGTTAGTAGCACGAGGGAGATATTATCTTCTCCCCCGCTAGCATTTGCTAATTCTACAAGTTTACGTCCTTTTTCCAATATAGGATCGGGATACGTAATGATCGAAGCCATTTCATAGACAGTTAGTTTATTGCTTAATCCATCTGAACAAATGAGTAAATACGATTTTGGTGCCAACTCTACTTCATAAAAATCTGGTTCTATTGCTTCCTCTGTACCTACAGCTTTTAAGATGAAATTTTTCTTTGGATGCGTCAATGCTTCCTCTTCACTAATTTCTCCATTTTCAACCAGTACATTCACATAAGAATGATCTTTTGTGATTTGTTGTGCACCATCTTCAAAGAAATAATACACACGACTATCTCCAACATGTGCAATGAAACAATGATGTCCTTCTATTAACACTGCAATAAACGTCGTGCCCATTCCTTTACAGTCTTCGTGTGATAAAGAATAGTCATAAATATTTTTATTCAATTGCTTTACTGTTTGTAATAACCATTCTTTCTTTGATGTTGTTGATACAAAATGATGTGCGTCTGCCTGTAAAAAAAAGGTCTCCATCTGTTTTATTGCCATATCACTTGCCACATCTCCAGCATTATGACCACCCATGCCGTCCGCCACAAGTGCTAGCGCAAGCCCGTCAGGACGTTTAAATAATGCAGCACGGTCTTCATTAATTGATCGTTTTAAACCAATATCACTTTCGACTGTGTATTCCAACACTGGTCACCTCGTTTCTTCAGATCTCTCTTGCGCACGTAATTGACCACACGCAGCCGCAATATCAGAACCCTGCTCTCGGCGGATCGTTACGTTTATCCCATTTTTCTTTAATGTTTTTTCAAACGCAAAAATTTGGCTACGAGACGTACGAACATAATCACGTTCTGGTACGTAGTTAACAGGAATTAAGTTAACGTGACATTTAATTCCTTTAATTAAAGCAGAAAGCTCTTCTGCAATTTCTACTGAATCATTTTCACCAGACATTAATCCATATTCAAAACTTACACGTCTGCCAGTCTTTTTAGTATAGTAACGAACGGCTTCCATTAACTCTTCTAATTTATAGGCACGCGCAATTGGCATAAGCTTTTGACGAGCCTCTTGATTTGGTGCATGTAAAGATACAGCAAAGTTAATTTGTAGTTGTTCATCAGCGAATTGATAAATTTTTGGAACGATACCTGATGTGGATACAGTAATGTGACGCGCTCCAATGTTTAATCCCTTTTCATGATTAATCACTTTTAAGAAGTTCATCATTGCATCATAATTATCGAAAGGTTCTCCAATACCCATAATAACAATATGTGATACTCGCTCACTTACTTCATCTAAAGTTTGCTGCACTTTTACAACTTGTTCTACAATTTCCCCAGCCAATAAATGTCGTTTCAAGCCACCTAAGGTTGAGGCACAAAATGTACATCCAATGCGGCAGCCCACCTGTGTTGTCACACAGACAGAGTTTCCATATTCATGGCGCATTAATACCGTTTCTATAGAGTAACCATCTTGCAATTGGAATAAAAACTTAATGGTACCGTCTTTAGACTCTTGCTTGATAATTGTTGACAAGGTAGATAAGGCAAAATTTGCAGCTAGCTTGTCCCGTAATCCCTTTGAAAGGTTTGACATTTCTTCAAACGTCTTAACACGTTTATTATATAACCAATCAAAAATCTGTGCTGCACGGAAAGGCTTTTCTCCGTTTTCCTTTAACCATTCTTCTAATTGATGTGGCTGGAATGAATAAATCGATTCCTTTAAATTTGGTTTTTCCTTTTTCACACGTCGAACTGGCTTTTCTTCTGCCTCTTCAACTAAATCGTTGATACGTTCATTAAATTCCTTTTGATCCAGCATTAGTTGGATTCTCCTTTTTTACGAAAGGCGGCAACGAAGAAACCGTCACTGCCAAAGTCTTGTGGAAAGACTTGAAGCATGCCATTAGCTTGCTTTTCCGCTAATTTTGTTGGTAAAGATTCTAGTTGTATCGCTTCCATTTCTGGATGCGTTGCTAAAAAGGCTTTTACTGTGCCTTCATTTTCTTGTTTATCGACGGTACAAGTACTATACACAAGCTTACCCTCTATCTTCAATACTTTTGTCGCTGCATCTAATAATGCTAGTTGGATTGTTTGAAGATTTTCTAAATCTTCTTCTCGCTTCGTATATTTAATATCTGGCTTACGTCGCATAACTCCTAGTCCACTACATGGTGCATCCACTAAAACGGCATCATAAGACTCTGCTTGTAAAAATTCAGGTGCTTTGCGACCGTCAATTGGGGCTGTTTCAATAATATCTAGCCCTAGACGTTCTGTATTATGGTCGATTAAATCTAATTTATGTGGATGAAGATCTGTTGCTAAAATAGAACCTTCATTTTTCATGATTTCAGCTAAATGCGTTGTTTTACCACCTGGTGCTGCACACATATCCAAGACACGCATACCAGGAGATGGGTTTAGAACATTGGCTGGTATCATTGAACTCTCGTCTTGAATAGTAATATGCCCCTCTTTAAATGCATGAGTACGAGCGGGTTGACCATTTGTTAAGTGTAGACATTCTGGGATGACCTCACTTTGCTTCGCTGTTAAACCTTCCGCTTCGAGTTCCGCTATCGCTTGCTCAACAGTTACCTTCGTTGTGTTGACACGAACAGTTTGCATAGGTGGTACATTATTTTCATGTAACATTCCTGTAGCTACTTCTAGACCGTAATTATCAACAAAACGTTGTACTAGCCAAATCGGATGACTTGTTTCAATAGCAAGACGCTCTATTGGATTTTCAATATCAGTTATAGCAGGTACACCTTGACGCAAGACAGATCTTAAAATACCATTGACCGTCGAAGCAATACCACGATGCCCTCGGCGCTTCGCAATTTCTACTGCCTCATTAACGGCTGCATGCGCTGGGATACGCGTTAAATACTGCATTTGATACAAAGATATACGCAATAACCAACGAACCCAATGATCTATAGAGCCACGGATAAAAGGCTCTAAATAATAATCAAGGGTCATTTTATGTTGCAATGTGCCATAGGTTAATTCTGTTAATAAAGCACGGTCCTTCGCCTCTATTTTATGTCGTTTAATGGTTTCATTGAGAAGTAAATTGCTATAGGCTTGATTTTTATCAACTGCTAACAGAATAGACAATGCGGCGTCTCGCACATTTCCATCCCAAATTACTACACTTTTTTTACTCATTTAAATTGGTCCCCAATCTGTAATTTAGAACCTGTACCACGTAAATATTCCTCAGCTGTCATGCGCTTTTTACCTGCAGGTTGTACATCAAATAATGCTAAGGTTGTCCCATTGCCTGCCGCTACTTCAAAATGATCTTTTGCAATCGCTACTACAGTACCAGGAATCGTATCATGCTTGCTATTGCCAATAATTGCCCACCATACTTTAAAATTCCCATCCTCAAAAGTTGTATATGCTACAGGCCACGGATGAAGTCCGCGTACTTGATTGTAAAGAGTTGTGGCATCCTTTGTCCAATCAATACGTTCCTGTTCTCTCGAAATATTGCTCGCAAAAGTAACTTGCGTTTCATCTTGAACTGTACGGCTATTTGTTCCATTAATAATAGATGGAAGTGTGTCCTTTAATAAATCACGACCAACTATACTTAGCTTATCAAAAAATCCACCTGTATGATCATCTTGTTCAATTGGAATAGCTCTTTGAGAAATAATATCACCTGCATCAAGTTTTTCTGCCATATACATAATTGTGACGCCAGTTTCCTTTTCACCATCCATAATAGCTTGGTGAATAGGGGCGCCTCCACGATATTTTGGTAATAACGAGGCATGGACATTAATACAGCCGAGTGCAGGAGCATCCAATAGTTCTTTCGGTAATATTTGTCCAAATGCAGCGGTAATGACTATATCTGGTTGTAACGCAAGAATCTGTTGTAGCTCATTTGATCCACGTAGCTTTTCTGGTTGGATAATAGGTAATCCTAGCTCTAATGCTGCTGCCTTGACAGGTGGTGGTGTCAATACACGTTTACGGCCTACTGGTCGATCAGGTTGCGTCACTACTGCTTTAATATCGTACCCTTCTTCATGTAGCATACGCAAAATGGGTGCAGAGAAGTCAGGTGTCCCCATAAAAATAATCGAAGTCATTTTATTCCTCCTCGTTTGCATACATTTCTTCAAGTTCTTCTGCAGTTATAACACGTTTAATTTTTGAATCAAATAGCACGCCATCTAAATGATCAATTTCATGTAAAATTGCTCTAGCATCAAAGCCCCCTGCTTCTAATTCATAAACACGTCCTTCACGGTCACATGCTTCAATTTTTACATAGCTAGGGCGTTCTACCTCACCATATAATCCTGGGAAACTCAAACAACCTTCAATATCTATTTCCGCCCCATCCGTTTCAATAACAGTTGGATTAACCATTTCTAAAATATCGCGTTCTTCACCTAGTTCTACAATCGCTACTCGTAACCCTATATCAATTTGTGGGGCTGCAATGCCAACACCATCATATTCCACCATTGTGTCATATAAATCATCCAGTAATGTAATGAGTTCATCGTTAATTTCTGTTACTTCAGCACATGGTGTTGAAAGTACTTGTGCTGGGTGTTCGATTACTTTTTTTATTGCCATTTTTATTTCCTCATTTCCGCTTTTAGCTTGAGCCATACCACTTTATTTATTTTTATGGTCTTATGCTCGTAAAACTGTGTTTATACTCTCTTATATAGTAGACGGATCTAAATCTACCGTCATTAATATTCCTTGTTTGATCCAATCTGCTCGATACATAGCGAGCAGACGCTGTAATACTGGAATAAGATTTGGTTCAATTTTATATTTTATCAAACATTGATAACGATATCTATTTTGGAGTCGAGCAATACTTGCCGTCGTTGGGCCAATAATAGCTACTTGATTCGATAAATTTCCACGGAGCCAATCTGCCATACGTCCTGCATATTCAGCAGCCATCATAACATCCTCATGAGAAATCTGAACAAGCGCCACATAGTAATATGGAGGGTAACTGGAACGACGGCGTAAAAACATCTCTCGCTCATAAAATGGCTCATAATCCTGCGTTTTAGCTAATTCAATAGCATAATGCTCAGGTGTATAGGTCTGAATAATTACCTCTCCGGGTTTATCATGTCTTCCTGCCCTCCCACTTACCTGTGTTAAAAGCTGAAATGTACGTTCTGCTGCACGATAATCTGGTAAATGTAAGGAGGTGTCGGCGCTCAGTACACCTACAAGTGTAATATTTGGAAAGTCAAGCCCTTTTGCAATCATCTGCGTGCCCAATAAAATATCTGCTTGCCCTTCACCAAAAGCAGCTAATATTTCTTCATGTGCACCTTTATGCTTTGTCGTATCTACATCCATACGTAATACCCTTGCTTCTGGGAACAGCTTATATATTTCTTCCTCCACCTTTTGTGTACCAGTACCAAAATAACGAATATGATCACTTTGACATTGTGGACATATTTGAGGAACATGTTCCTCATAACCACAGTAATGACATTTCAATTTTTCAGTTGTACGATGATAGGTTAATGAAATATCACAGTTGGGACATTGTACAACGGTCCCACAATCCCGACAGAGCACAAAAGACGAGTAGCCACGTCGATTTAAAAACAACACCATTTGCTCTTTTTTCTCTAATCTAACACGGATTGCTTCTATAAGGGATTGCGAAAACATGGATCGATTTCCTTGTCGAAGCTCCTCACGCATATCTGAAATAAAAACGGTTGGTAATGACTGATGTAAGGCTCTCAGCTTTAATGAAAGTAAGGTATAAACACCCTTTTTGGCTCTTGCAAAAGATTCTAACCCTGGTGTAGCACTACCCAAAATAACAGGGCAATTATAATATTCACTACGCCAGATAGCTACATCTCTTGCATGGTAACGTGGTGAATCTTCTTGCTTATATGTTGACTCATGCTCTTCATCCAAAATAATAAGACCTATATTTGTAAAGGGGGCAAATATTGCTGAACGAGCACCAACAACTACTCTTACTTTCCCTTGCTGGATTTTACGCCATTCATCATACTTCTCGCCCACAGACAATCCGCTATGCATAACTGCAACCATCTCTCCAAAACGACTACGAAATCGCTCCGTCATTTGAGGTGTTAAAGAGATTTCAGGTACAAGCATAATAGCTTCTTTGCCTTCGTTCAACACTTTTTGTATCGCCTGCAAATAGACCTCTGTCTTACCACTCCCTGTTACACCATGCAATAAAAATGTTTGCGCTTGTTGCTTCTCCATAGCCACGGTAATGGCTTGTAAAGCAATTTGCTGCTCATCTGTTAATTGTAAGGCTTGCGTACGTGAAACTTCTTTCGTAAACGGGTCTCGGTATACTTCTTCTTGAATAAATTGCGCCGCACCTTTGTCAATAACGCTCTCTAAAACTGAAGAAGAGACTCCTGCTTCCTCACAAATTTGCTGAGGTGACAAAACTTCTCCTAAATGCTGCCTCATCCATTCTAGTAATAGACGTTGCTTCACAGCTCTAGCTGATTGCTCAATCGCTTTTTCAATAATGCTTGGCTTTTCTATAATTTTCACCATTCGTATTTCTTTTACATGACCCTGTTGTTTCACAACATGATCAATAGTCACCATATTTTGGGCAACTAATTGCTTTAATAAAGGCAGTAAACCTGCACGTTCAAATTCTTTAAAATTAGCCTTTTGTCGTTTACCAAAAATCACTTGTACTTCACTCGGGATATTTGGATCTTCATGTAGCTTTACAATTTTTTCATATTTTGCACGTAATGCTGAAGGTAACATTACTTGTAAAGCATCTATTTCATAGCAAATCGTTTGATTCTTCAACCACTTTGCCATTTGTAGCATTTCATCAGTTAGTACCGGCTCCATATCTAAAATTTGAGCAATTGATTTTAATTTATTGAGGGGCACGTCTGTTTCAGTTTTTATGCCCACGACAAAGCCTAAAACATTTCTAGGACCAAATGGCACTTTTACACGACAGCCCATTTCTATTACATTTACCCATTCAGGTGGTACTTGATAATCGAAGGGACGATCCACATGGTAGGTCGAGACATCTACAATGACTTCCGCTATTAAAAAGCTCATTGCTCCTCACCCTTTAGTATTTGAGCCCATAACGTTCGGGCAAAGTGCTGTGGATTAGTTGTAGCAATAATCTGCCCATTTATTTGAGCTTCCTCACTGAAGTCAATCCAACGCTCCGATTGAATGCTTAGCAGAGGTTCGCCAAGCACTTCTTGTCCAAATGTGACAGCCTTGATACCCTCTACTGAAATAAGTGGTGTTTTCTCTATTGTCGGTACATTAGCTGCATGTATGAAGAGAACCTCTGGGTCCTGATTTTTATAGTTTTCCAGCTGTTGCATCAAATCATTCAAACTACTATCTTCTATTTGAATCACATGTGCTCCTAAGGTCCTGGCTTCATTAGCCAAAGCCTGTCCAATGACACCATTCGCTGGTGGTTTAATCATATGCTTTTCATCGAACGGTACATACAAAGCACCAGCTGTCACTACTACCGTTTTATTAGTAAGTGGTTTTGGTGTAGCCGTCGCTGAAAAAAAATCCTGTACAATAGTTGTTATTTTTTCAGGTTCCTCTAAGCGCCCCTTCCCAACATAGCCACATGCTAAAAATCCTTCTGAAGGCTCGATAAATTGGTAGCCATCTGCTGCTAACCTATCTAAGTTACGCTTTACTGCTGGATGGTCATACATATGTACATTCATAGCTGGAGCTATCCACACAGGCGCAGTAGTAGCAAGTAAGGTTGTTGATACCATATCATCTGCAATTCCATTGGCCAATTTCCCAATTATATTGGCAGTTGCCGGCGCAACTAAAATCAAATCAGCCCAATCCGCTAAATCAATATGGGCAATCACATTTGAATCTTTTTCATCAAATGTGTCAAAATAAACATCATTTTTGGACATCACTTGAAAGCTTAATGGATTCACAAACTGTCTAGCTGAGGCAGTCATTATCACTTTTACGTTCGCCCCTGCTTGTGATAGCTTGCTAACTAGGGCAACAGCTTTATATACGGCAATCCCGCCTGAAACACAAAGTAAAATATTTTTATTCATGCTAGGTGTCTTCCCTTCAAATGATAAGCTCCCAAAGGAGGATTCCCTGGGAGCTCTCGGCATTCTGTATAATCAAATCAACTGCTGACTAACTTGAAGTTAAATTTCGTCTTCGTACACAGTTGACTCATCCTGTGATACTTTCGTAAGTACACCTGCCGCTACTTCTTCAAGTGCTTTTCCTACGTATTTATGAGATACGTACTTGTGTAAACGTTCTGTATTTTGCTCTTCCTGCATTTGACGAGCACGTTTTGAAGCAAGGCTCACTAGTGAATATTTTGAATCGATTTCTTTTTTTAAAGCATCTACTGATGGGTATAACATTGTTTATTCTCCTCTCAACATTGACAAATATCTTTTTTCAACACGTTCTCTACGGCAATGCTCTGCTTTAATAATCGCATTAATACGATCACAGGCATTTGTCACTTCATCATTCTCTACAACATAATCGTATAAGCTCATCATTTCAAGCTCTTCACTTGCTGTAGCAATACGTTTTGCTATGATGTCCTCTGTTTCCGTCCCACGTCCAACTAAACGATCTTTTAATTCAGTTAAACTTGGAGGGGCTAAGAAAATAAATAAGGCATCTGGTGCTTTTTTACGAATCTGCGCTGCACCCTGCACTTCTATTTCTAAAAACACATCGCGACCTGCATCCAGTGTTTCATTCACGTAGGCTAATGGTGTACCATAGTAGTTTCCTACAAATTCAGCATGCTCTAATAAGCCACCCTGTTCAATTAACGTTTCAAAGTCTTCACGTTTCTTGAAAAAATAGTCTACACCATCGATTTCACCTTCGCGAGGATTTCGTGTCGTCATCGAGATGGAATACTCATAATTCGTATTCGGCTGAGAAAATAATTCTTTTCGCACTGTCCCTTTACCTACACCAGATGGGCCAGACAGAACAATTAATAATCCACGTTCTTTTATCATTTATTCTCTATATCTCCCTTAATTTATAACAGACACGTGCAAGTTATTCGATATTTTGAACTTGCTCACGCATCTTTTCTAAAATTGTTTTCGCCTGAACAACAGCAACCGCTGCTTCTGTAGATTGATTTTTCGAGCCAATCGTATTGATTTCACGATGAATCTCCTGCATTAAAAAGTCTAATTTTCGTCCAACTGAAATCGTTTCATGTAACGTTTCTTCCAATTGATTAAAATGACTATCCAATCTGTCTAATTCCTCAGAAATGTCAACGCGTTCTGCAAAAATCGCTACTTCTGCTAGTAAACGGTCATCTAACAAAGTTCCATCTGCAACCTCTGCAATCCGTTCTACTAATCGTGTACGATATTTTTCAACAGCAAGAGATGAACATGAACGTATTTGGTTCACTTGTTCTTTTAACTGTTCCTTATATTGTACAACAACTTCCTGCAATTCTTGCCCCTCACGCTCACGCATAAGTACGAGCTGTTTTATCGCTTGTGAAATCGCATGTTCAACAGCACTAAGTAAATCCTCAGGTGTTAATTGTGGTTTTTGCTGTACGAGTGCTTGCTCTAACGATAAAAGCTCCTGCATCGTCCATTTTTCCTCTAGTGGTACTTTACTTGCTAATTGCTCTTTTGCCTTACGATACGCTTCAATTAATGACCAATTAATCTCTATAGATTGCTCTACATTTTCTAAGTCCTTCACATATACCATCACATCAATTTTGCCGCGTGACAAAGCTTGAGAAATAAATTTCTTTGCAAAAATTTCAGCTTCAAGCCATTCTTTCGGAAATTTAGCGTTAATTTCTAAAAAGCGATGGTTGACCGAGCGCATTTCTACGGTTAATTGAAAGTCTCTAGTTGTTGTGACACCTCTGCCAAAACCAGTCATACTACGCACCAAGGTTCGTCACACCTTTCTTTGCATACTGGGAATATTATAACATAAGCTCTATCGAATATGACGAATCTCCAAAAAAAATTGGATCGAATAAGAGCTAATTCTACCACAATTGAAGCTATATTTTAATATTCGCCTAAAAAATGCTATGATAAACATACAATTAGTGCTCTGCTGAAGCTTGGAAATAGCGAAAGCAAGTGCAAAAAGAAAAAATACGAAAGTACCAAGATGCTTGCTATCATTGGAAAGAGGAATTCATATGGCATTTGACGGCTTATTTACTTATTCAATAACAGCCGACCTACAACAGCTTGTGACAGGTCGAATTACTAAAATACATCAACCTAACGCTCAAGAGGTTATTTTACATGTTCGTGCAAACGGGAAAAATCATAAATTGCTTTTTTCTATTCATTCTTCTTATGCACGAGTGCATCTTACGGAACAATCGATTGAAAATCCAGCAGAACCACCTATGTTTTGTATGCTGCTGCGCAAGCATTTAGAGGGTGGTTTTATTTCCTCCGTTAAACAGCTTGGATTTGACCGTATTATAATAGTAGAAATCGAAAGTAAAAATGAAATTGGCGACCCTATTGTTAGACAACTACATGCTGAAATTATGGGTAGACATAGTAATCTACTTTTAATTGATAAAGAGCAAAATAAAATTGTTGATAGTTTAAAGCACTTACCTCCATCTGTAAACAGTTTTCGTACCGTATTACCTGGCCAGCCTTACTTGGCTCCACCAACACAAAATAAATGGAATCCTCTATTAGTTACAGAGGAAGAGCTAGCAACATTTTTTGTGGAAACTAAAAATGCCAAAGATGTTGTGACACAATTTACTGGCTTTTCACCTCTTCATGCTGAGGAATTATTGTACCGCATGACATCAGCATCCAATCGAGTACAATGCTTTAAGGAAGTTATAGCCAGCTTTGCTAATGGTGGAACGAGCCCTATGTATGTATTGGCTGATCATAAAACTTACTTCTCACCAATTGAATTAACTCACTTACATGGAGATATGACAGCATATCCGAATGTTCACGAGCTTCTTGATCGAGTATTCTTTGCACGTGCGGAGCGGGACCGTGTCAAGCAGCAAGCGGGTGATTTAGAAAGATGGCTACAAAATGAAATTGATAAACTGGCTTTAAAAACGAAAAAGCTAACAAAGGACTATGTGCGTGCCTCAAAGCTCGATCAATTTCAGTTATATGGTGAACTGTTAATGGCTAATATTTACTCCTTTGAAAAGGGTGTCAAGGAAGTAACGGTCATTAATTACTACAGTGAAAATAGCGAGGAGATTACGATCCCCGTCAGTGAGCGTAAAACACCTATAGAAAATGCTCAAGGCTATTATACAAAATATACTAAGGCCAAAAATGCATTAATCATGGTGCAACAACAACTTGAAAAAACAAAAGAAGAAATTACTTACTTTGAAATGCTGGCACAACAAGTGCAGCAAGCATCACCAGGAGATATTGAAGAAATTCGTGAAGAACTAGCCGAACAGGGCTACTTAAAGCTACGTCATTCTAAGAAAAAGAAAAAGCCTGTGAAACCTGAACCCGAGCGCTATATTTCTTCCACAGGTATAGCCATCTCTGTCGGCAAGAACAACAAGCAAAATGATATGTTGACATTTAAAATTGCAAAACGCACAGATATATGGTTACACACGAAGGATATTCCAGGCTCTCATGTTGTCATTCATTCTAGTGAACCCGATGAAACAACTCTACGGGAAGCAGCCACATTAGCTGCTTATTTTTCAAAGGCAAGAGAGTCTTCTTCTGTTCCAGTCGATTACACTGACATTCGTCAGGTCAAAAAACCAAATGGGGCTAAACCCGGTTTTGTGATTTACTTCGAACAAAAAACTTTGTATATCGATCCAGATGAGGCACTCATATTACAATTAAAAAAGCAGTCGTAAAGATAGAGACCGAGATAAATTTTCTCGGTTTTTTCTTTTTTTCAATTTATAGCACGTAATCCGTACTATAAATCAATGAAAACAGCCACACCTTGATTGATTCTTACAGACAATCTTCCTTATTATAATAACAATAAAAAAACATATGAATCATCTGAACTGTTTCTTACAACAGTTATTGACTTCTACCTTTTAGCAAAGCAAAATCAAAATATAAAAGATTGAATAGCATTTCGGAAAGGGCGTATCAATATGTCTGTAGGCAAAAAATTAAGTTTCGGTTTCTTTACCATTATTCTCACGTTAATCATTTCATTAATGATTATGTTCATGCTATTTTCAAACATAGAAAAAAAGATTGAAAATGCATTAGAAGTTCACGTAGCCCTTGTGGAATTAGCAGATGATATTCAATTTGAAATGGCCATGCAAGGTCTATTTATCCGCGCCATTATTATCGAAGACAATCCTGCGAATAAAGAAAGTTTTACAGAACATGCAAATTTACTCGATCAGCTAGTAGCTGAAATCAACGAAAAATCAAATTCCTCTGAAATGCATACATATGCAAACGAATTAAATACGTTTAATGATGCTTTTAATAAATCAGCTACTGAGGCACTCGCACTTTTTGAAGCAGGCAACCTAGAAGGAGCTTTACAAAAGGTTAATGGTGAAGTGCAGCAAGCTAATAAAGGCATCCAAGATATATCCAATAAAATTGCGAACTATCAAAAGGGACAACTCGAAACGGTTACACAAGAATCTAAACAAGCTGTGTTCAACTCTCAAATCATTTCAATTATTGCCATCATTATTGGTGTTGTCCTTGGCATTATTCTGATGGTTTATATACAGCGAACTATTTCTCGCCCTTTAAAATCGGTAGTCCATTCAGCAAACCAAATTGCAAACGGAGAATTATTCCATCAAGATGTCACTCACCATTCTAAAGATGAAATCGGTCAACTTTCAACGGCCTTTAATTCAATGAAAGGCAATCTGAAAAATTTATTAACCCATATTCAAGACAATGCTGAGCATTTAACAGCATCAGTAGAAGAACTTTCTGCTTCTACCGAGGAAATTACTTCCTCAGCTGATGAAATAACGGTGCGTATTAATGAAACAGCCAATGTTGCTAAAGCAGCCACAGTTGCTGCCAATGAAAGTGCTCATGCAATGGATGAAACAGCCGTAGGTGTTCAACGTATAGCAGAAGCAACGCAACAACTTCATCACAGTGCTGTAACAACGAATGAATTAGCTACAAACGGGAACAGTACCGTAGAGAATGCTCAACAACAAATGAATGTAATCAATGATTCAACACAAATAATAAATAATCTTGTTCAAAAATTAAGTAAACAATCAGAAGAGATTAGCCAAATCACTACAGTTATTACAGCCATTACCGATCAAACTAATTTATTAGCACTCAACGCTGCCATTGAAGCAGCCCGTGCTGGGGAGCATGGAAAAGGATTCGCGGTTGTCGCTGATGAGGTTCGTAAGTTAGCTGAGGAATCTAAACAATCGGCTAATCAAATTGTTGCCTTAACGCAGGAGATTCAAGAAGATACGCAAAATGTAGAGAAAGCTGTTTTAGATGGCCTCCATTCGGTTACAGATGGCGTCAAAATTATTGGACATGCAGGACAAGCATTTGAGGCAATCGTGAAAGCCATCAATGGAATGACAGATCAAATAGAAGATATATCAGCAACTTCTGAGGAAATTTCAGCTAGCGCAGAACAGGTAGCTGCTTCTGTCGCAGAAATTGCTCACGGCGCTTCAACTAGCTCAGATAGTACACAAATAGTGGCCGCTGCTAGCAAAGAACAAACAATCACGATGCAACAAATCAATCAAGTTGCCGCACATCTAAGTGAAAAGTCCTTAGATTTACAGCATCAAATTAATCAGTTTAAACTTTAATGAAGCAAATGGTGCATTCTTTATATTGGAATGCACTATTTTTTATTCATTATGTTATGTAAATCTTCTGAAGGACAAAGCACAATACCTCAAACAGGAGATTTAGCAAAGAACTTGAACGTTAAAAAAATCAGATTTTTAGTAATTATTTGCATAATCAATCCTCGCCAGTAAGACAAATGACAGCCTCAAAAAAACACTACAAATAAAATGGATTAAATTAGCAAAGGGCGTACAGAATTCAAGGTATTTATATACTTCATCTTTAATGAATAAAACTTAACCTGATTGCATATATACATAGCTAACCTCATTCCAAGGAAATTATTTCAATAGAATATATTTAACATAATCAATCTTTCATTAAATCCATTTTTTTCTTAGTATGGGTACATTTTTTCATAGATTAACTCTATTATTTCTTTTCACACTTCATAATTGGATAATCCTAGAAAATTACAAAATAAGTTTCTTATATATCATTAATAGATAGAAATATTCATATTTCGAGATCATAAATTACAAGAAATTACCTACAAATGAATGTAATTCACTTAGTTTTGCTTAGATTTTCTACAAATCTATACAATATCCTCAAAGTATTACATCTATGACTTTTGTATCATTTTTCAAATATTGATATTATTATCGAAAAAATAGGAATTTTCTATATAGTAAATCATTTTTTTATTTTTATTCTATTTTTGATATTCAGAATAGGTAAATATCAAATTTTTATTACATAAGCACTCTATTTCATTAGCGTGGTAAATCGGAAAAATTTATTATTCTCTTAACTGTCAGATAATACTATATAAATTTGAATCTTTTTTATTTTGTGCACAATGATTTTTTTGGTATATTAAATAGGAGCTTCACAAAAGGCTTAAAAATTGTATAAGGGGGATTCACATGAATAAAAACAAAAAGTTTTTATTACTAACAGTTCTTGCAGTATTTTCTTTAGTACTTGCTGCATGTGGCTTCGGTGGAGATTCGTCTGAAAAATCAAAAGACGATGGAAAAGATTCTGGTTCATCAGAAACAGCTTCTTCAGGCGGCGAATTAAATGTAGTAGTAGCTTCTGAACCACCATCACTTCATCCTGCATTAGCAACAGATACAACTTCTGGAGTTATTCTTACAAATACTTTTGAAGGATTAACAACGCTTGATGCAGACGCTCGTCCAGTTGCAGCTGCGGCTGAAAGCTGGGAAGTTAGCGAAGATCTAAAAACATACACGTTCAAATTACGTGATGCGAAATGGTCAAACGGAGATCCAGTAGTTGCTGGTGACTTCGAATATGCTTGGAAATGGGCATTAAACCCAGACAATCTTTCTGAATATGCTTCAATCCTTTACTCTATTAAAGGTGCTGCAGCATACAACAATGGTGAAGGTTCTGCTGATGACGTAGGCGTTAAAGCTGAAGATGACAAAACATTAGTAGTAACTTTAGAAAACCCAACACCTTACTTCTTAGAATTAACAGCATTCAAAACATACGCACCATTAAACCAAAAAGTAGTTGAAGGTAATGATGAGTGGTACACAGATGCTGGTGAAAACTTTGTAACAAACGGTCCATTCACATTAGGTGAGTGGAGACACAACGATACAATCGTATTAAAGAAAAACCCAGAATACTGGGATGCTGATAAAGTGGCTTTAGATACTGTTAATATCGGTATGGTTGAATCTGAAGCAACAGCAGTAACAATGTTCAAAGGTGGCGAAATTGATTACCTTGGAGCACCTTTCCAATCTGTAGCACTTGATGCTATCGATGGATTTAAAGCTGACAAATCTTTAAATATCAATGACCAAGCTTCTGTATACTGGTACAAGCTAAATACAAAAGATAAAATCACTGGAAACGCTAACATCCGTAAAGCGTTAGCATTAGCAGTTGATCGACAAGGATTAATTGATAATGTTACTAAAGGTGAACAAAAACCTGCATTAGGTATGGTTCCTACTGCGGTTCATGGCTTTGAGGAAGACCGTGGTTACTACAAAGATAATGATATCGAAGGTGCAAAAGCTGCACTTGAAGCTGGTATGAAAGAACTTGGTATTACAAACCCAGCAGATGTAAAAATTAACCTTTCTTACAACACAAGTGAAGCACACGCTGCTATCGCACAATTCGTTCAAGAGAACTGGACTAAAAACCTTGGTATCACTGTAGGTCTTGATAACTCTGAATGGCAAGTTTATTTAGAAAAGCTTAACCAATTAGACTACCAAGTTGGCCGTATGGGCTGGGTTGGTGACTACAATGATGCTTATACTTTCTTAGAAATGTATGACACTGCTGCAAACGGTAACAATGATACAGGTTGGGAAAATGCAGAATACAAAAAATTATTAGATCAATCTAATACTGAAGCAGATCCAGCGAAACGTCTTGAGCTTTTAAAACAAGCTGAAGCAATTGCTGTTTCTGAGTTCCCAGTTGTTCCAATTTACTACTACACGAACCTTTCTGTAGTACAAGATTATGTGAAAGACATGAAGGCAGACATCCTTGGTAACATCTCTCTTAAAGAGGTTAAAGTAGAGAAATAATCAACAACATTTCGCTTATTTAGCTCTACAGCGAAGAGCTGCCTCGTAGCCCCTACGGCGCGAGTCAGCTCTTTTTAAAATACGAAGGCATATATTTGTCAGACAATTGACAAATAGAAGGAGGAGTTTTATGTGATTAAATATATTTTGAAAAGGCTGATGTATATACTTCTCGCGCTTTTCGTCATCGTAACTGTTACGTTTTTCTTAATGCGTCTCGCTCCTGGTAGTCCTTTTGCGAGTGAACGTAATTTCCCACCTCAAATCGAGGAGAAGTTAAACGAAACGTATGGATTAAATAACCCTTGGTATATACAATATAAAGATTATTTAATCGATACGGCCACTTTCAATTTCGGTGAGTCAATGAAATATAAAGCGCGTTCTACAAATGATATGATTTCTGAAAGTTTCCCTGTTTCTTTAACATTAGGGATTGAGGCTATGCTATTAGCAATTGGATTCGGTGTTTTAATTGGCGTAGTTTCCGCGCTATATCATAATAAGTTCCCGGATTATTTGGCAACGTCCTTTGCGGTGCTCGGTATATCAGTACCTTCATTTATCTTAGCAGGTTTAATGCAGTATTTCTTAGCCTTTAAGCTAGGTTGGTTCCCAATCAGTGGATGGAAAGGCTTTGTTTATAGTATATTGCCAGCCCTTGCAATCGCTTTCTCACACATGGGCTTTATTGCAAAGTTAACTCGTTCAAGTATGCTAGAACAAAACAATAGTGAATATGTAAAAATGGCTCGTGCGAAAGGTATTGGTAAATGGACAATCGTATTCCGCCATACATTACGAAATGCCCTATTACCAGTTGTAACGTACATTGGTCCTTTAACAGCTGGGGTTGTTACAGGTAGTTTCATTGTAGAGCAAATTTTCGCTATTCCTGGACTTGGTAAACACTTCGTTCAAAGTATTACAAACCGTGACTATACGGTAATTATGGGTACGACAGTGTTCTATTCCATCATCCTTTTATTTGCGGTATTAATCGTTGATATTCTATATAGCGTAATTGATCCGCGTATCAAGCTGAAAGGAGCGAAAAAATAATGACACAGCAACAAATTGAAAAAGATAAGTTTAAAATTGTTGGTGGCAATCATGAAGCAACGGAAAAATTAGCTGATAAATCAGTCTCCTTTTGGAAAGAAGTATTTCTCCGTTTCTCTCATAATAAATTGGCCATTATCGGTATAATTATTTTAATCGTTGTCATTTTAATGGCAATTTTTGTACCAATTTTATCTCAATATAAAGCAAGTGATCAGCTTGGTGTATACAATGCACCACCATCTGCACAATTTTGGTTTGGAACAGATGATCTAGGTCGTGACATTTTCGTTCGTATTTGGGAAGGAGCTCGTATTTCCCTATTTATCGGAATTGCTGCGGCGGTTATTGACTTAATTATCGGTGTTATTTGGGGAAGTATTTCAGGTTTATCAGGCGGTCGCGTTGATAATATTATGATGCGTATTGCTGACGTTTTAACAGCTGTACCCTACCTTTTAGTAGTAATCGTACTTTTAGTTGTTATGCAACCAGGTTTATTCCCTATGATTATTGCCTTATCTATCACTGGATGGATTAATATGGCACGTATCGTTCGTGGTGAAGTATTATCTATTAAAAATCAAGAATACGTTCTTGCTGCCCGTACATTAGGTGCAAGTACAGGACATTTAATTATTAAACACTTAGTTCCGAATGCTCTTGGTGCCATTTTAGTAACGATGACTTTAACAATCCCATCGGCTATCTTCACTGAGTCATTCTTAAGTTATCTTGGTCTTGGGGTTCCTGCTCCAACTGCTTCATGGGGTACAATGGCTTCTGACGGTAATAAGGCTATAGCTAATGCACCATGGCGCTTGATTTTCCCAGCAGTATTTATCTCACTAACAATCTTTGCGTTTAACGCAGTTGGTGACGGCTTACGTGATGCTCTAGATCCAAAACTACGTAAATAAGGAGGTGGCCGAAATGAGTAAAACAATTCTTGAAGTAAAAGATTTAAAAATTAACTTTAAAACTTATGCTGGGCTTGTTCATGCTGTACGTGGTGTTAACTTTGATTTAAAGGAAGGTGAAACACTAGCTATAGTTGGTGAATCAGGTTCGGGTAAGAGTGTTACGAGTAATGCATTAATGAAACTAATTCCGCAGCCACCTGGTATTTATGAGTCAGGACAAATTTTATTTAATGGCCGTGATTTAGTTCCGTTAACTGATAAAGAAATGTCTAAAGTACGCGGAAATGAAATTGCGATGATTTTCCAAGATCCAATGACAAGTTTGAATCCAACTATGAAGGTCGGACGTCAAATAACTGAAGTAATTTTGCAACATAGAAAAGTTTCTAAAGTAGATGCAAAAAACCGTGCCATCGAGCTTTTAACACAGGTAGGTATCCCCTTCCCTGAGAAACGCTATAATCAATATCCACATGAGTTTTCAGGTGGTATGCGTCAACGTGTGGTTATTGCGATCGCCCTGGCGGCTGATCCTAAGCTATTGATTGCCGATGAGCCAACAACAGCTCTAGATGTTACCATTCAAGCACAAATTTTAGAGCTAATGAAGGAAATTCAAAAGAACTCGAAAACATCTATCATTTTCATTACACACGATTTAGGTGTTGTGGCGAACATTGCAGATCGTGTAGCCGTAATGTACGCTGGACAAATCGTGGAGTATGGTACTGTTAATGATATTTTCTATAATCCAAAGCACCCATACACATGGGGTCTACTAGGTTCTATGCCTGATCTAGATAATGATACGGATGAGTTATTGCGCACGATTCCTGGTTCACCACCAGATCTTACGAACCCACCTAAAGGGGATGCATTTGCAGCACGTAACGAGTTCGCAATGGCCATTGATTATGAACAAGAACCACCAATGTTCCAAGTGAGTGAAACGCATTTTGCAAAAACGTGGTTATTGCATCCTGATGCACCAAAGATTCCTCTTCCTGAAGCAGTTGCTAAACGTATTGAAGGGTATTTAGCAAAGGAGGCACAAGAAAATGACTAAAACTGGTGCTAAAAAAATTCTTGAAATTAAAAACTTAAAGCAGCATTTTGGATCACCAAGTAATCCAATCAAAGCCGTAGATGGTATTAGCTTCGATGTTTATGAAGGTGAAACACTTGGTCTTGTAGGCGAATCAGGTTGCGGAAAGTCAACAACGGGTCGTTCAATCATTCGTTTATATGATATTACAGGTGGCGAGATTATTTTCGATGGGGAAAATGTTCATGGAAAAAAATCTAAAAATGAGTTAAAGAATTTTAACCGCCAAATGCAAATGATTTTCCAAGATCCTTACGCTTCTTTAAATCCTCGTATGACAGCTGGTGAAATCATTGGTGAAGCCTTTGATATCCATGGCCTTTACAAGGAGAAAAATGAACGTCGTGCAAAAATTCAAGAGCTACTTGAAGCTGTTGGTTTAAACAAAGAGCACGCGAATCGTTACGCACATGAATTCTCTGGTGGTCAACGCCAACGTATTGGGATTGCACGTGCGCTAAGCTTAGATCCTAAATTTATCATTGCCGATGAGCCAATTTCTGCGCTTGACGTATCGATCCAGGCTCAGGTTGTTAACTTACTAAAACAACTTCAAAAAGAACGTGGCTTAACATATCTTTTCATTGCCCATGACCTTTCGATGGTAAAATACATCAGTGACCGTATTGCTGTTATGTACCGCGGTAAAATCATGGAAATAGGTAAAGCAGATGATATTTACAATCATCCTGTTCACCCGTATACAAAATCTTTATTATCAGCAATCCCACTTCCTGACCCAATGTCAGAGAAACGTCGTCAACGTATTCCGTACAAGCATACTGAAGTTGACGAAACTGCATCGTATCATGAAGTAGGCGACCAACACTATGTATATGGCACTGCTGATTTAGTTAAAACTTGGGTTAATAATCGATAAAACTAACTGTATATCCATCCATTGGTGATTTCCAATGGATGGATTTTTAATTGGGATATTAATGCCTTTTCCCCTTTTAACTTATTTTAAGCCAGATACACTTCTTTTTTTGAAAAAAACAGCCTTTCTTCTATCAAGAAAGACTGCTTCTTCGATACCAATTATTTTATTGGAGCATCTGCTGTTAATTCAATATCTTGCAGTTCTGTAGAATTTCCATATTCCACATTATAGTTTTTCACGCGTTTATTAACAGGTATAACTTCTGTACGGAAGAAAGTCGGCACTACCATTGCTTTTTCGCTCATATATTCTTGCCATGCTCTAAATGCTTTTGTACGTGTATCTTGATCCATAGCCTCTTCTGAGTCAATGGCGTCTAATAATTTTGTTAATTCAGGAGATACATAACGGCTAAAGTTAAATTCAGCACCTTCACCATATAATCCTTTTGGAGATGGATTTGTTCCAGTTCCCCATGCAGCTTGATACATATCGATTTCAGGATCATCTGCTTGAACTTTATCATAGAATGCGTTGAACTCGATAAGACGACCAGTAGTTAATTGTACGTCTAATCCTACTTCTTTCCAGTTTTGACGGAAATATTCAACAATTGCTTCATCTGTTTCTGAACCAGCCATTGAAGCTAAGCGAATAGAGAATTTCTTCCCATCTTTATCTTCACGAATGCCATCACCGTCAACATCTTTAAAGCCAGCTTTATCTAATAATTCTTTGGCTTTTTCAGGATCATAATTATAGCCTTCTAATGTTGCATCGTAGAATGATGTAAATACTGGTGGGATTAAAGAATTTCCACGCTCACGTAAGCCTTGATAGAATTTTTCTGCAACACCTTCAACATCCATTGCAAACGCAACAGCCTGACGTAATTCAATACTATTCATTTTTGATTTTTCATCAAATACGTTTACTTTATTTGTTGTATCATATTTTCCTAATTTAAACCCGATATAAGAATATGATAATTCTGGTCGACCTAATAACGCTAAGTTTTGTAGATCCTTAATACTATCGTACTGATTAGTTGGATATGATGTTGCAAGATCATATTTCCCTGTTCTTAGTGCTTCACCAATTGAAGTTGGTGGAACAACCTCAAGTACTACTTTATCAACTTTCGGTTTACCTTTAAAATAATGTTCGTTTGCTACAAACTGTACAGACTCACCATTTACGACTTTATCAATTTTAAATGCACCAAGTGTTACTGGATTTTTACGCACTGCATCTGATGCAAGTAAGTCTTTCACTGGAATAGATTCTAATTGATGTTTAGGTTCTGCATACGCCCATAAACCGTCACCAATGGAGTAAATAGCTGGTGACACTTTTTTAAGTTGGATTTTAATACTCTTGTCATCAACTTTTGTAATACCAGAAATTGTATCTGCTTTACCACTATGGTATTCTTCTGCACCTACAATGTTTTTAAAATCATCATCATAACGAACACCTGTATAATCTGGATGACCAATTAGCTCATATGGGAAAATTAGATCATCAGCTGTTAAAGGTGTACCATCTGACCATTTATAATCACCTTGAATTGTAACAGTTGCTGTTTTTGCATCAGCATCAACGTCTAATTTTGCAATACCTTTGTCTGTAACAAGGAAGTTCCCATCTTGTTCAAAAAGCACATTTGAAGCAAATGCTAAAATTTCTGAATCATAAGCATCCTCATATAGCTCCCAGTTAAAAATACCTTGGAATGGAGAGCTTGTTACAAGTCCTACGCGTAATGTACCACCTTGGATTGCGTCTCCTTCATTTGTTACCTCCATTGGTAATAATGAATCTTTCGTTTCTTCTGATTCGCCTGCTTTTTCTGTTTCACCTGATTTTTCTGTGTTACCAGTTTCCGTGCCTTTTTCAGACCCATTGCCTCCACCACTGCAGGCTGCTAAAACTAGCATGAATGCAAATAGAATGGACAAAAATAACCAATTCTTCTTCATGTGTAAATCCTCCCCTTTATCCTAATCGTTGTTTTGCGTCAGCTGCACGTCTTAACGCTTGACCGACATAATTTATACCAAGCATCAAAACTAGAATTAATAATGATGCGGGCAACCAAATCCACCATTTTGAAGATAATACTATCGGGTTTGTTGCATAGCTTACTAGCGTCCCTAAGCTAGGTGTAGATGGCGGTAAACCAAAGCCTAAGAATGATAGACCCGTTTCAATGCCCACATTTCCTGCAAAGTTTAACGTTAATTCTACTATTAGCAACGAACTTAAATTTGGTAGTATCCCTTTAAACATAATGGCAAAATCACTAGTCCCCATTGTTTTCGAGGCACTAACATAATCTCTACGCCCTTCAGATAAAGCTTTACTTCTGACGAGACGTGCAGTCCCTATCCATTGAAAGGCACTTAAAATCAAAATCAACTCAAAAACACCATATTTCGGAATAATTGTAACTAACACAATGATAATCATTAATGTCGGTAAGGTCATAAGGAAATCAATGATACGCATAAATAAATTATCGATAAAGCCGCCATAATAGCCCATTATAATGCCAAGGGCGATCCCTAAGGCATTCGCAATAAGGGTAATAGCAACTGCAATTAATATAGAATTTTTCGCACCGATAATTAGCTGTCCATACATATCACGACCAGCCTCATCAGCCCCAAGGATATATCCATTAACACCAGGCTCTGTAAAACGCTCTAATAATTTAATCCGTAATATTTCATCCTGATTCATAAAGGCGGACATAATCAATATTACAATTATAAGCAATGTTATTCCAATAAATGACAATAACGCTAATTTATCTTTTCTGAATTCACGGATCACGACTTGAATTCCTGTTGGTGGCATACTTTCAACTTTCACTACATCATTTTTTTGCTCCATTTTATTCACCTCTCCTTATGCGTTCAATGTAACTGTTAGTCTATGCGGATACGTGGATCAACAATGCTCATAATGATATCTGACAATAGACTACCTAATAACGCTAAGAAGCCATAAAGCATAACAAGAGCTGTAATAACACTATAATCGCGACTTGTTACGGAATGGATGAATAATTGACCCATGCCCGGGAAGCCAAAAATTGTCTCTATGAAAATCGAGCCGCCTAATAAACCTGTAATTGTAAAGCCAAGGAAGGCCGCAATTGGTAATAAAGAGTTACGGAAAATATGTCTTCTATAGATTTTTTTCATCGGTACGCCTTTACTACGAGCTGTCTTAACATAATCCTGTGTTTTGGCATCAATAATCTCTGAACGTAAGTATTGAATAATCGTCGTTGTCGCTAAAATGGCATACGTCATTGCAGGTAGTATTAAATGATACAAGCGATTCCAATAATACTCGAGCGTTCCAGGCTCTACACCTACATCGACTGTTCCACTCGTCGGAAACCACATTAAACGATAGCCAAAAATATATAAGAAAATTAAGCCCAATACAAAGGTTGGTATTGCATAGCTTATAAAGCTATACAGAGTAATCGACTTATCATACAAAGTATCCTGCTTACGTCCTGCTATCATTCCTAATGGGATAGCTATTAAATAAACAAGGATGGTACTAAGTAGGGCAAGCCAAAATGTGTTTAATGCACGCTCGCCAATCAATGAGGACACTGCAAGTTTATATGTATAGCTTTGTCCAAAATCACCCTGAAAGGCATTGATCACCCAATGATAATATTGTACATACCATGGATCATAATAACCCGCTTGAATTCTAAGTTCTTCTATACGTGCAGGATCTGTTTCTGGTGTAATTAACCCTGTAAAAGGATCACCTGGCATTTGTTTTGCTAAAATAAAAATAATTAAGCTTAAGACAAACATTTGAGGAATCATTAAAATTACTCTTCTAGCTATTGTTTTCCACATTTCACATTCCTCCTGACATTGCAACCATATGTGTGTCTGAAATGGATTTCAGTGGATAGACTTTTCCATGCTCATCATAATATTTATGTTGCTCTTGTTGATAATTTCCTTCTACTTGTTGTCGAACTAATTTACGTTCATTCCTAGTCTCTGGTTCGATATTTGGAATGGCTGATAAAAGTCGGTTCGTGTATATATGCTGCGGATTTTTATAAATATCATGTCTTGTGCCAGTTTCCACAAAGCGTCCTTTATACATAATAGAAATGTGATCGCACATATGTTTAACAACGCCTAAATCATGGGAAATGAATAAGTACGTTAGACCATACTCATTTTGAATATCTTTCATAAAATTCAACACTTGTGCCTGTACAGATAAATCAAGCGCTGAAACAGGTTCATCCGCAATAATCATTTTAGGGTTACAAGCAACCGCTCGCGCAATGCCCAGGCGTTGCTTTTGACCACCTGAAAATTCATGGGGATACTTTAGTAAAACATCTTCTGACATCCCAACAATAGCAAGCAACTCTTTAATGCGCTTGCGTTCCTCTTGGTCACTAAGCTTCATAAAATTACGAATAGGCTCGGCTAGTATATCGAGAACGCGTTTTCTAGGGTTCATACTGGAATGAGAGTCTTGGAAAATCATTTGAATGTCTCTGTTATAAGCAGAATCCCTTTTTCTCTGCTGATTTGTCACATTTTCACCCTCATAAAAAATTTGACCTGAGGTGATTTTTTCTAAGCCAATGATCGCTTTTCCTGTTGTTGATTTACCTGATCCTGATTCTCCGACTAACCCATATGTCTTGCCCTTTTCGAACTCCATTGTTACGCCATCCACTGCATATACTCGATCAACAACGGTATTAAAAAATCCACCACGTATTGGATAGTGAACACTTAAATCTTTAATTTGCATAAAGCTCATACAGTCCCGCCCCCTTCTTCACCTTCAAAATGAAAGTGTTTCCAGCAGGTACATCTCACAAAATGTCCTGGTGCAATTTCATGTAATTGTGGTTTTGCTTCGTGTGAAGATGTATCAATCCACGGAATACGTCCTGAAAAACGACAACCTTCTCGAGGTAAATTAATTAAGGATGGTACCATCCCTTGAATAACCTCGAGTCTTTCATTTTCGCTATGTGTTTGTGGAATTGAATTTAATAGTGAACGAGTGTAAGGGTGCCTTGGATTATTGAATAACTCCTGAACGGGCGCCTCTTCTACGACTTCACCTGCGTACATAACTACAACTCGGTCAGCCATCTCTGCTACAACACCTAAATCATGTGTAATGAGAATAATGCCTGTCTCAGTCTCAGTCTGTAATGCTTTTAACAGGTCCAGAATTTGGGCCTGTATTGTAACATCTAAAGCTGTTGTTGGTTCATCAGCAATTAAAATAGCAGGCTTACATGATAAGGCGATTGCAATCATGACACGCTGACGCATCCCCCCCGATAGCTGATGAGGAAATTGTCTAGCTACACGTTCTGGGTTTGCAATCCCAACTTGATTTAGTAATTCTAATACTCTTTCACTTCGCTGTTGTTTTGAAAGCTTTGTATGATAGATTAACCCCTCTTCAATTTGTTCGCTAATTCTCATTAAAGGGTTAAGTGCTGAAAGTGGGTCCTGAAAAATAAATCCTATATCATTACCACGTAAGTTATTAAATTGTTGGTCATTCAATTTAGCTAGATTTTGATTATTATAAAAAATATCACCAGTAACCTTTGTATTTACTTCGTTGTGCAAGCCTACAATTGTAGTCGCTAACGTACTTTTACCACAACCGGATTCTCCAACTATTGCTAATACCTCATTTTTTTGAAGCGAAAGTGAGACATCATCTACAGCAGCGTGGTATGTATCTTTTATGCGAAAACTTGTAGTCAAATTTGTTATTGTTAGTAATTCTTTTGCTGTATTCAAACAATCTCTCCTCTATAATTCAATATTCTGAAAATACAAACGGTACTTTATATCAGAATTATATATAGTTTTTCTCTCTTCTCCTCTCCTTTTTATCTTGGCAAGCGTGATTTTAATAATTTTTTTGCCTTCCACTTGTCATCCACTGATAGAATTATCTGAAAATTAAACCGTGCTATTATTTTAGCTAGAAAACATGTATAAACGCAAGTCCCTTTTTCAAATTTTTTCAATCCGGCATATAAATTTCCACCATACATCTCCCTTTTAAAAATAGTTTTTTTATATTTTGGTTGTAAGAAATATTTTACTTCTTCTTTACAAAGTTACAATTTCCACAAATAAAAATTATTTTAATATAACAAAAATAATCATGTCATATATTTATATTCACAAATAAAATGCTATTAATCTTAAAGAAACAAGTAATTCATAGCAAAAAATTAAAAGTTAACTTTTAGGGTAAAGTTATATTTCACACATTTTTACTTTCAATGAATAATTTCGGGCGTTGAAGTGCTAATATTTCAAATTACTTTGAGAAAACAATTTAAAGCTTTTAATTTTTGGCTATCTACCATACTTCTTAATTATTCCGAATTGACGAATTTTTATATAATATTCAATATAAAAATACTATTTAGAATATTTTTAAAGGAAATTACATGTTTTTATGTTAAAATTTCCAATGACAAAGTTTTATTATATTATTTTTTAATTTCAGCATATGGAAAGGTTGTCTGTGATGGCAAAAATTAATGATGAATGGTTTACAGTAGAAGAAATCAATAATGAAACGTATGCTATAAGTGAATATGGTCATTGGGAAAAAATACATTCTTTTTTATTAATTGGGGAAAAACGCGCTGTTCTCATTGATACAGGTCTTGGGATCGATAATATTCAAAGGATTAGTAAACAATTAACATCTCTCCCCATTACTGTGATTACAACACATGTCCATTGGGATCATATTGGTAGTCATGGGGCGTTTCATGATATTTATGTTCATAAAGAGGAAGTTGATTGGCTAATCCATGGTATCCCTAAATTATCTATCGAACAGATTAGAACGGATGTTGGCCGTAATATTACGTTACCCACACCCAAAACGTTTAATCCATCGCACTACAAGCCTTTTCAGGGACAGCCTTCAGGTGTATTAGAAGATGGAGATGTTATAAATATAGGGAACCGAAAATTATCTATTCTCCACACGCCAGGGCACTCTCCTGGCCATATTGCGCTTTTGGATCATAAATATGGTTATTTGTTTACAGGGGACTTACTATATGATCAAGCTCCTATTTATGCATTCTTTCCAACTACTAGCCCTGAGGATTTAGTCCAATCTTTAGAGAAGATAGCTAACTTACCTTCTCTTACTAAAATTTTTGGTTCACATCATACATTAGGTCTTGACCCTTCTATCTTATTAGAGGTAAAAAAGGCAGTTATTACACTTCGAGAGAATAATCTAGTACATTTTGGGACAGGTATACATCGTTTTAATGGTTTTAGTATTCAATTTTAAATACCCTCTCCCTATTTAAATAGGAAGAAAAAAGCTGTTCTACAGGTCAAATAACCTATAGAACAGCTTTTCATTATAGCTCTCCTGCCTTTAATTTTGCATGCCACTCTTTTAAGAATGGAATATCATCTTCTTTAATCGCACCTGATTCATTTGCTGCTTCAATCAGATAATCGAAGTTAGTTAATGAGACATATTGGATGCCTGCTTCATCAAATGCTTGTTCAGCTCGTGGGAGATTATATGTGTAGACACAAACAACTCCTAGTACTTCACAACCTGCTGCACGTAATGCTTCAACTGCCGTGATCGAAGAACCACCTGTTGAGACGATATCCTCTACTACAACTACTTTTTGACCCGCTGCGTATTTTCCTTCAATTTGATTGCCACGGCCATGTTCTTTCGCTTTAGAGCGTACATAAACCATTGGTAATTCTAAAATATCACTTACCCATGCTGCATGTGGAATACCTGCTGTTGCTGTACCTGCTACTATTTCCGTCGCACCAAAATTTTCTTTAATTACAGCTGCTAAGCCATTTGCAAGTTGTTTACGAATAATAGGGTCCGAGATTGTTAAACGTGTATCACAGTATATAGGTGATTTAATACCAGATGCCCATGTAAATAATTCAGTTGGATTTAATTCTACAGCACCCACCTTTAGCATAGCGTGTGCAATTTCATTTTGTAATGTCATTATTTATGCCTCCCATAATTCACTTACGATTTTATATGCCGCTACTGGATCCTGTGCACCTGTTACAGCACGTCCAACAACAATGAGTGAAGAACCATCACGCTTTGCCCCATCCGGTGTGGCAATACGTTTTTGATCGTGTGCAGCGCCACCTGCTAAACGAATCCCAGGTGTTACACGAAGAAAATCATCACCACACACTTCAGCTATTGCCTTCGCCTCGTGTACTGAACAAACGACACCTTGTAAGCCAGCTTGTTTTGTGAGACGTGCATAATGTAGAACAGACTCTTGTAAGGATAAAGTAATTCTTTGCTCTGCCTGCATTTGCTCCTCTGTTGTGGAAGTTAATTGTGTTACGGCAATTAATGCTGGACGTTCCTTGCCAGCAGATGTTCCGGCTTCTAGACCTTCTAGGGCAGCCTCCATCATTGGACGACCACCTGCCGCATGGACATTCACTAAATTTACTCCTAGTTTTGCTAAGCCCTTCATAGCAGAGCCTACTGTATTCGGGATATCATGCAGTTTTAAATCAAGAAAAATATCAAGACCTAATTCTTTTACTTTGCGAACAATATCAGGTCCTTCTTGCATATATAATTCCATACCAATTTTCACGAAAAGAGGCTCATGGAAGTGCTTTAAGAAATCGAATACTTCTTTTTCTCCTGGAAAATCTAATGCTAGTATAGGTTTAGTATTCATTAACGATGGCTCCTTCCAATAATATCTGTTATATGTTCTACTCCAAGTGCGTCAAGTTTTGCTGGTAATTCATCAATAATATTTGGGCAAACGAAGTGGTCTACAAAATTTGCTGTGCCTACTGCTACAGCCGAAGCACCTGCGGACATAAAATCAATGACATCCTGTGCTTCTGTCACACCTCCCATGCCAATAATCGGAATATTGACAGCCTTGTATACTTCATAAACCATTCGGATGGCTACGGGCTTTACAGCAGGGCCCGATAGGCCACCTGTGCCATTCGCGATGACTGGTTTCCCTGTCCGCTCATCTAAACGCATACCTACTAATGTGTTAATCATTGTTATACCATCTGCGCCACCCGCTTCCACAGCCAAAGCAATGTCTACGATATTCGTTACATTCGGTGATAGCTTCACATAAACAGGAACAGTGGATACAGCTTTAACCGCTTTAACAAGCTCTCGCGCTGTGGCAGGGTCAGTCCCAAATTGAATGCCACCACACTTAACATTTGGACAAGAAATATTCAGCTCTAGAGCTTGGACATTAGGTGCTGCCGAAATACGTCTTGCTACTTCTACATAATCCTCAGTCTCCGTTCCGGCCACATTGGCAATGATTGGCACATCATAGCCCTCTAAAAATTTTAATTCCTCATTCATCACTTTTTCAATGCCTGGATTTTGTAGGCCAATTGCATTTAACATCCCTGCTGCTGTTTCAGCTACACGCGGCGTTGGATTACCTGCACGAGTTTCAACTGTTGTTGCTTTAATCATGATTGCCCCTAGCTTAGATAGATCGTAAAGCTGTGCATATTCACGTCCAAAGCCAAAGCAGCCGGAAGCTGGCATAATAGGGTTTTTTAATTCTAAACCTGGTAATTGAATGTTTAAACGACTCATAATGCCACCGTACCTTTCGGGAAAACTGGACCATCAGAGCATACTTTGACATAATCTTTTGCTACTTGATCGGTTGTTTTGCAGACACATGCAAAACAAGCACCAATACCGCAGCCCATACGCTCTTCAAATGATAAAAATCCTTCTTTTTCTGGATAGAAGCCTTCAAGCGCTTTTAACATTGGTAGAGGACCACAAGAATAAAAGATATCGAATTCAGGTGCTCGGGACTCTAACACATTTGTCACAAAGCCTTTTGTCCCTTTAGAACCGTCAACCGTTACATAGTGCGTTTCTCCAAGGGCACTGAATTCTTCCTCGTAGAAGCATACATCTTCCGTTTGAAAGCCGAGCACATGTATTGTTTTAACACCACGTGCGTTTAATTGCTTGGAAAGCTCGTGTAGTGGAGGCACTCCGATTCCTCCACCAACTAGCAGGGCTGTTCCTCCCTCTTTTACTGCGTCTACTGGGAAACCATTGCCAATTGGACCAAGGACGTTGACCTGTTGACCTTCACGATTTGTCGCTAACACTTTGGTACCACGACCCTCAGCACGGTAGATCATTGTAAATTCATTGTTGTCTTTATCTATATTTGCAATACTAATCGGTCGACGTAAAAGCGGCTCCAATGAATCCGACACCTTTACATGGACAAACTGGCCAGGAGTCATATCCTGAACCAGTTGACCATGAAGTGTCAGTTCGAAAATGTTTGTCGCAATTTGCTTTTGAGAGACGACCGTCATTTTCTCTTGACGTATCATATTAGTGTACTACCTCCGCTTTTGGCATTTCCTCTGCTGTAAATGTCATAGATTCGATGACACGTACCATTGCTTCTGCTGTATCTAATGATGTGAGACAAGGTACGCCATTTTCTACAGACTCACGACGGATTCGGAAACCATCTCGAGCTGGTTGCTTACCTTTTGTTAATGTATTAACAACAAGCTGAGCTTCACCATTTTGGATCAGATCGATCAGTGTTTGTCCCTTCGCACCAATCTTGCCAACGACATCTGTGCGCACTCCAGCTTCTTCAAATGCTTTTGCTGTTCCTTCAGTCGCTACAATGCGATAGCCTACTGTTGAGAAACGTTTCGCTAATGCGATTGCTTCTTCTTTATCCTTATCAGATACTGTAAACAATACTGTTCCTTCTGTGCGAATTTCCATTCCAGCTGCAACTAAACCTTTATAAAGTGCTTTTTCTAAAGTTGCATCTTTGCCCATTACTTCCCCAGTAGATTTCATTTCAGGGCCTAATGTTATATCTACACGGCGTAATTTGGCAAATGAGAACACCGGAACTTTCACAAATACACCTTTTTGTTCAGGCGCTAACCCTGTTGGATAGCCCTGCTCGACAATTGATTTCCCTAAAATAGCTTTCGTTGCAATATTAGCCATAGGGATATTTGTAATTTTACTTAAGAATGGTACTGTACGTGATGAACGTGGATTCACCTCGATGACAAATACCTCACCTTGGGAAATTACATATTGAATGTTCATTAAGCCAACGATTCCAAGACCTTTTGCAAGACGTGTTGTATAGTCTACTAATGTATCCTTTTGATGCTGTGTTAATTTCTGTGGGGGGTAAACTGATATAGAGTCACCAGAGTGTACCCCTGCGCGCTCAATATGTTCCATAATACCTGGGATTAATACATTTTCTCCATCACAGATAGCATCTACTTCAATTTCCTGACCTGTTAGATAACGGTCCACTAAAACCGGATGATCTGGAGATGCTTCCACTGCGTTCTCCATGTAGTGCTTTAACTCTTCTTGATTGTAAACAATTTCCATCGCGCGGCCACCTAGCACATAGGAAGGACGAACAAGTACTGGGAAGCCTAGACGCTCACCAATGGCAAGTGCTTCCACTGTAGAAACCGCTGTTTCACCCTGTGGCTGTGGAATATCTAAGTCTCGTAAAGCTTGTTCGAATTTATCGCGGTTTTCTGCACGGTCGATATCCTCTAGAGAAGTTCCTAAGATTTTCACACCATTTGCAGCTAACTTATCAGCAAGATTAATCGCTGTTTGACCACCGAATTGAACAACAACTCCGATTGGCTGTTCTAAGTCGATAATATGCATAACATCCTCGATTGTTAATGGCTCGAAGTATAATTTATCAGAAATTGAGAAGTCCGTAGACACTGTTTCTGGATTTGAGTTGATAATGATTGCTTCATAGCCTGCCTCTTGAATGGCCCATACTGAATGGACAGTAGCATAGTCGAATTCTACCCCTTGCCCGATGCGAATCGGTCCTGAACCTAGTACTACTACAGACGGTTTTTCTGACTTAATCGATTCGTTTTCTTCCTCGTATGTGCCATAGAAGTAAGGTGTTTCAGATTCAAACTCTGCTGCACATGTATCAACCATTTTATAGACAGGAATAATTCCATGCTCTTTACGATATGCGTAGATTGCTTCTTCTGTCGTGTTCCAAAGCTCAGCAATTTTCTTATCGGCAAAGCCTAAGCGTTTTGCCGTACGTAGCACTTCTTGATCATCTTTATGGTCAACTAGTGTTTGTTCCATATCTACAATGTTTTTAAATTTATTTAAGAAGAATAAGTCAATGGCTGACCATTCATGGATTTGTTCAATTGTCACACCACGGCGTAATGCTTCCCCGATGAAGAATAAACGCTCATCCCCAGCCTTGCGGATACGTTTTTCGATCCAAGAATCAGAGTTGTCTTCAGGATGCTTTAGCTCTAAGTGAACTTGACCTGTTTCAAGTGAACGAACCGCTTTTAACATCGCTTCCTCGAATGTACGGCCTAGCGCCATCACTTCACCAGTAGCCTTCATTTGCGTGCCAAGATTACGCTTAGCTGATTCGAATTTATCGAATGGCCAGCGTGGGATTTTAGCGACAATATAGTCTAGAGCAGGCTCAAAGCAAGCATATGTTGATCCTGTTACAGGGTTTTTAATTTCATCTAATGTTAAACCAACTGCAATTTTTGCTGCTAGCTTGGCAATTGGATAGCCTGTTGCTTTAGAGGCTAAAGCAGAAGAACGTGATACACGTGGATTTACTTCAATTACATAGTAGTTGAAGCTATATGGATCTAGTGCTAACTGTACGTTACAGCCACCTTCGATTTTTAACGCTCGGATAATATCTAATGAAATATTACGTAGCATTTGATTTTCACGATCTGATAGTGTTTGAGTCGGTGCTACTACAATCGAATCACCTGTGTGAATTCCTACTGGGTCAACATTTTCCATATTACATACCACAATGGCATTATCTACTGCATCGCGCATTACTTCATATTCGATCTCTTTATAGCCTGCAATTGATTTTTCTAGTAAGCATTGTGTTACGGGTGAATATTTAAGGCCTGATGTTACGATTTCCTCTAAATCCTGATCATTGTAGCAAATACCGCCTCCTGTACCACCTAGCGTAAAGGCTGGACGAACAATAACAGGGTAACCAATTTTGACTACAAACTTTTTCGCTTCGTCTAAGGAATGGATAATATCAGACTCAGGTACTGGAGCACCCAATTCGTACATTAAGTTACGGAATAAATCTCGGTCCTCTGCTTTATGAATAGCATCTAGTTTTGTTCCAAGAATTTCTATACCAAGCTCATCTAAGATGCCTGATTGATCTAATTCAATCGCCATATTCAGACCAGTTTGACCACCAAGCGTTGGCAAAATAGCATCTGGGCGTTCTTTACGTAAAATGCGAGAGACAAAATCAAGAGAAATCGGTTCGATATAAACTTTATCCGCAATTTCTGTATCAGTCATAATTGTGGCAGGGTTTGAGTTGATTAAGATAACACGGTAGCCCTCTTCTTTTAATGACAAACAAGCTTGTGTTCCTGCGTAGTCAAATTCTGCTGCTTGTCCGATGACGATAGGGCCTGAGCCGATTACTAAAATTGTTTCAATATCTGTACGTTTAGGCATGTTGTTTCCCCTTCCCTGCTTCTACTTCCATCATTTCGATAAATTCATCAAATAAGTGGTTTGAATCTTCTGGTCCTGGTGATGCTTCTGGGTGGTATTGTACTGTGAAAATTGGATATTTTTTATGACGTACACCCTCACATGTACCGTCATTTAAGGCGATATGCGTTAATTCTAAATCAGTATCTTGTAATGATTCGATATCGATAGCGTAGCCGTGATTTTGAGATGTTAAATCTGTACGACCTGTGCGTAAATCTTTTACTGGATGATTGCCACCACGGTGTCCAAATGGTAGTTTAAAGGCTTTCGCTCCACTCGCTAACGAAAAAATTTGATGACCTAAGCAAATACCGAACATTGGCACTTTTCCGATTAAGTTACGTACTGTTTCGATACCTTCTTGGACATCTTCTGGATTTCCTGGTCCGTTTGATAGCATGATGCCATCTGGATGCCAAGCTAAAATTTCTTCAGCTGACGTATTGTAAGGAACGACTAGTACATCACAATCACGTTTATTTAATTCACGAAGAATGCCGTGTTTCATGCCGTAGTCAATTAAGACCACTCGTTTACCTCGTCCAGGTGATGGATAGGCAGCTTTTGGCGATACTTCACGTACATGGTGTGTTATAGCTGGTGTCGTTTGCAATTGCGCGATAACCTCACTCACATTTACTTCTTCATCGGCTGCTGTCAAAATCGCCTTTACTGATCCTTTACTACGAATAATACGTGTTAATTTACGCGTATCAATTCCCTCAATACCAGGAATATCTTTCGATGTTAAATAGTCATCTAATGTTAAATCGCAACGGAAGTTAGAAGGCGTTTTAGCTAGTTCGCGTACCACAAATCCACGTATAGCTGGCGTGATGGACTCAAAATCATCTCGGTTAATGCCGTAGTTTCCTACCATTGGATACGTCAATGTAACAATTTGACCGTAGAATGAAGGGTCTGAAATTGTTTCTTGATACCCTGTCATACCTGTCGTAAATACAACCTCACCCTGTGAAGCACGATCACTCCCAAATGCTGTACCTGTAAATACTGTGCCATCCTCTAAAACTAGTAAACGTTTTTTCATTACTCTGCCTCCTGATATACGATATTTCCTTCAAAAATGGTTAGTACCGGCCAACCTTTTGCAACCCAACCGTTAAATGGTGTATTACGTCCTTTTGATACAAAGCCTTCCGCATCAATTGTTTGTTCTTTTTGAATATCTATTAAAATCATATCCGCTGAAGCACCAACTGCTAATGTGCCATATGGTAGATCAAAAATTTCAGCTGCTTTCACGGACATCCAGTCGATTAATTGTTTTAAAGTCCATTTTCCTGTTTCAACAAATTGTGTATAGAGTAGTGGGAAGGCTGTTTCGAAACCTACAATGCCAAATGGTGCGCCCACCATACCACAGCATTTTTCTTCAACTGTATGTGGCGCATGATCTGTCGCGATACAATCGATAGTCCCATCAAGTAGTGCGGCATGTAGCGAATCTTTGTCATCAGCCCCACGCAATGGTGGATTCATTTTCCAGTTCGCATCATCAGATGGAATATCCATTTCTTCAAGTAATAAATGATGCGGACAAACCTCAGCTGTTACACGAATTCCGGCTGCCTTTGCATCTCTTACCGCACGAACAGATTCTTTTGTTGATACGTGACAAACATGATAGCGTGCACCTGCAGCCTCAGCAAGCAGTACATCTCGTGCAATTTGAACGGATTCGCAAATGGAAGGAATCCCTGGAAGATCAAGCTCCTTATTACGCTTTCCTTCATGCATAACCCCATCATAAATTAATGAATTGTCCTCGCAATGCGCTACAACTACCATATCGTGCTGGGCAGCATCCTTCATTTGCTCATACATGGTTGAAGCAAGCTGAATTCCTACGCCATCATCTGAGAACGCTACAGCTCCATGCGCCTTTAACTCCTCCACATTTGTTCGAACTTCCCCAGAAATATCCTTTGTTAGCGAACCGTATGGGAGTACTCGAATAACAGCACTTTCTTTGATCAGCCCATTAATAAGCTGCATGTTTTCCACTGAATCTGGTACCGGCTTTGTATTTGGCATGGCGCAAATTGTCGTAAAGCCACCTTTTGCTGCTGAGGCAGACCCTGTTGCGATTGTTTCTTTATGTTCAAAGCCTGGCTCTCGTAAATGTGTATGCACATCGACAAAGCCTGGCGCTACAATAAAGCCCTTACCCTCAATGACCTCCGCACCTACTACCGTTACATCTTGGCCAATTGCTGTAATTATTCCTTCTGCCATGGCGATATTGACTGTTTGCAGCTCACCTTGTTCATTTAACATTTGCACATTTTGAAGTACTTTTGTCATGTTATTCTCTCCCCCTTAAAATGGTTTCCACAATGGCCATCCGTGTGTAGACTCCATTTCGTACCTGCTCGAAAATTCGAGAACGTCCACACTCTACAAGCTCAGTAGCAATTTCTACATCACGATTCACTGGTGCTGGATGCATAATAATAGCTGATTCTTTCATTTGCTTTTCTCGTTCAATTGTTAAGCCGTATTCTTGATGGTAGCCTTCTTTCGAAAAGCTTTTATTTACTTTATGACGTTCATGTTGCACACGTAATAGCATAATGACATCGCTATTCTCGATTAAATCATCCCAAGAATGATGAGCTTCAAATCCTCCTGACCATTCTTCTGGACAAAGGAAGTGAACATTTGCCCCTAAACGTTGTAATGCATGGGCATTTGATTTTGCTACTCGACTATGTGAGATATCCCCAACAATCGTAATATTCAGCCCTTCAAAATAACCAAACTCTTTTTTTATCGTATATAGATCCAATAATGATTGGGATGGATGCTGCCCTGCGCCGTCTCCTGCATTGATGATAGCTACATTAATACCATTTAGTAGCTCATTATAATATTCATCTTCTGATGCTCGAATAATGACTGCATCTAAACCAATCATTTCTAAAGTTTTGACCGTATCGTACAATGTCTCCCCTTTAGTCACACTCGAAAATCCAGCGTCGAAAGGGATGATATGACAGCCAATTTTATGCTCAGCCATTTCGAAGCTTGATTTTGTCCGTGTACTTGGTTCGAAAAATAAGTTGGCAACGTTGTATATCCGAGATAACGATGATGTTTCACCATTTTCAAACGCTTGCGCAAGATCTAGGATGTGGTTAATCTCTTCTGTTGTTAAATGTTCCATCGATAATAAGTTCTTCATCATGTGACCCCCATAAGGTTGTATGTCATGAACGTCTATGTATGACGTTCTTTTCATAAAGTAAAAGCCCCGTTGATGTCATCAACGAGGCATAAGGAGGCGTGACAAACTACAGCAGGAAATCATCCTTACTTTAGTCTATCCACAACTTCCCTTTTTTTGCCTCTCTGGACAATTCATTAAAAGGTACTACTATGAATTTTTATTTTGATTGTATGGTACAGGTTTTTCGGCTTCTTTCTTACCTGGTAATATGGCATTCAATAGCACCCCGATGATAGCGGCTAGTGCCATTCCT
This sequence comes from Lysinibacillus fusiformis, assembly GCF_003049525.1. Lineage (GTDB taxonomy): Bacteria > Bacillota > Bacilli > Bacillales_A > Planococcaceae > Lysinibacillus > Lysinibacillus fusiformis. The sequence continues at coordinate 337,583 of NZ_PYWL01000001.1, forward strand.
TCAATACTTAATGATTCTGAAATGACGAACTTCGCTCCGCCAATCCCGATGACTAAAATCACTGAAGCAATTACTAGATTACGACTATTCCCGAAATCAATATGATTATCTACTAGCATACGTAAACCACTAGCTGCAATAATACCGAAGAGCAAGATGGACACCCCACCTAGTACTGCGGTTGGAATAGTTGCAATCACTGCCATTGCTTTCCCGAAGAATGATAGTAAGATGGCTACTATTGCAGCACCTGCGATAACGTACACACTATAAACACGAGTAATTGCTAGAACTCCAATATTTTCACCGTAAGTTGTTTTAGGTGGACCACCGATTAGCGCACTTACGAATGTGCCAAGTCCATCACCTAGTAGGGAGCGGTGTAAACCAGGTTCCTTAATGTAATCACGGTTAACTACTTTCCCTAATACAAGCTGATGACCAATATGTTCAGAAATCGTTACAATCACGATTGGTACCATGACAAGTAGAATTTTTGTTGTGATTTCAAATTCATAATGCACACCGGGTAGCAAGAAGTCTGGCATAGCAAAGAATTTTGCGTTGGCAATCGGTGTATAATCTACAATGTCGACAATCATGGAGTAAACATAGCCAACGATTAAGCCCATCAAAATTGGCATTGTACTTAAAATTCCTTTAAAGAAAATCGTGAAGATAATCGCTGTAAACACTGTGACTAAAGCTGCTGAGAAGTGTAAAAAGCTATACTCCCCATTGACATTCATCGCCATATTCACGGCCGTACCCGATAGGCCTAATCCAATAACCATGATTACTGGTCCAACTACAATCGGTGGTAAAATTTTCATGATCCACTTATAACCACTTTTCCAAATGATTAAGGATACGATTCCGTAGGTGATTCCGACAGCCATTGCGCCAATCATGGCATTTCCTGGGTTTACACTGGAGCCATCCTCGTTCAAACCGCCTGCCGCCAATAATATGGGAGCAATAAAGGCAAAGGAGGAGCCTAAGTAAGCCGGTACCTGAAATTTTGTAATTAATAGGAAGAATATTGTTGCAATCCCACTTGTTAAAAGGGCAATTGCAGGGCTAAGACCTACTAACTGTGGCACTAAGATTGTTGAACCAAACATCGCAAACATATGTTGGAAGCTTAATGTCACTAGCTGAAGTGGGGTTGGTTTATCCTTAATATCTAATACTGCATTTGACATTTTGTTTCCTCACTTTATTGTTCGTCTTCTTTATAAATAATAACGCAATCTTCTCCATCCACATCTTGTAAATTGACAATGATGCGCTCAGAGCCAGAAGTCGGAACATTTTTCCCTACATAATCTGCTCTGATTGGTAGCTCTCGATGACCTCTATCAACTAGAACAGCTAGTTGAATTTGTCCAGGTCTTCCTAAATCCATGACAGCGTCTAGTGCTGCGCGAACTGTTCGTCCTGTATAAAGAACATCATCGACTAAAATAATTTTTTGATTTTTCACTTCATGCTCAATGTCAACTTGCTCAACATGTGCTTGTTCATTTTCATGCTTCATTGTTAAATCATCGCGGTAAAGTGTAATATCAAGCTCGCCAGTACGAATCGGTTTACCTTCGATCTTTTCAATTCGTTGTGCCAAGCGTTTGGCTAGAAAGGCACCTCGTGTTTTAATGCCAACTAAAATACATTCATCAATTCCTTTGTTACGTTCAATAATTTCATGAGCAATACGTGTTAATGCTCGTGCCATTGAAGGACCATCTAACAATTCATTTTGAGCCAAATTCGTTTCCTCCTCTCTACCATCTAATGTGGCCATATGTCCATAAAAAAACCTCTCGAGGCGAATAGCCTGAGAGGGTTGTATACGTGTTAAAAAAGCATGTTGAAAAATTTGCAGCACAAATTTTTTGCAACACTATCACATGACCCTTCTCAGCCTCTCTGGACTGCTATTAAAGGTGAATATTTAGTTAGGTTGTTCATTCACTGTCGTTAGTATAGACTTTCTTTGCGTATACGTCAATGCTTATTTCGTAATTCATTTAATAATTGCTCATAATCAGCAGGAAGTGGTGTTTCAAACTCTAAGTATTCACCTGAAGAAGGATGATTGAAGCCTAGCGTTGCTGCATGAAGAACTTGTCCACCAAAATCAATTGTCTTTTTCGGTCCATACTTTGGATCTCCAACAAGCGGGAAGCCGATATAATTCATATGCACACGAATTTGATGTGTTCGTCCTGTTTCTAGACGACACTCTACAAGCGTATAATCACCAAAGCGCTCTACCACATGGAAATGAGTTACTGCATGTTTACCATTATCAACAATAGCCTGCTTCTGACGGTCCTTCTGATCACGACCGATTGGCGCATCAATAGTCCCTTTATCATGTGCAATATGCCCATGTACAAGAGCAATATATTTACGAGTAACAGTTTTATTGACTAGCTGATCCACTAATGATTCATGAGCTACATCGTTTTTGGCAACCATTAATAAGCCGGATGTATCTTTATCAATACGGTGGACTATACCTGGACGCATAATCCCATTGATCCCCGATAAATCTTTACATTGATACATTAACCCATTTACTAGCGTGCCTGTCAAATGCCCTGGTGCTGGATGAACGACCATACCCTTTGGTTTGTTCACAACAAGAACATCAGCATCCTCATAAACAATATCAAGTGCTAGATTTTCTGCGATTACATCAAGCGGTTCAGCTTCTGGTACATCAATAGCAATAACGTCCCCCGCTTTTACCTTATATTTTGGTTTCACAGCATCGCCATTTACTTTGATATTTCCGTCACTAACCCAGTTCCCAATCTGCGTGCGCGACCATTCAGATTGTAAGCTTGAAAGTGCTTTATCAATGCGCTCTCCTTGCTGTTGTTCTTCGATTGTATATGTTACTTGCGTCATTGTTTCACCTGTTTCTTCTCTTTTTTATCTTCCATAATTAAGCCAATCATAAGTATAACAACAGCAATCGTCAATGCAGCATCTGCCACATTAAAAATTGGGAAATCATACTTAATAATTGGAATTAAAACATCTACAAAATCGACCACTTCTCCTCTAAATATACGATCGATAAAGTTCCCTATTGCTCCACCAAGTAATAGCATTAAGCCCACTTGAAAAATTGGCTTCCCTTTTGCCTCTCTATGATAAAAATAGACAATGGCACAGATAACGGCAACTGTTACGATACTAAACAACCACATTTGCCCTTCTAGCATCCCCCATGCTGCACCTCTGTTACGATGAGACAAAATGCCAAACCATGGGTCTAATACAGCAATACGTTCACCATACTCCATATTTTTCACAATCAACCACTTTGTCCATTGGTCCAATAAGACGACAAAGGCAGCCAATCCATAATATTTATACACAAACATTCCTCCGTTCGCTCAACATCTAACCTATTCTACCATATCAGCACCATTGACAATAACTAATATCACATCAAAATATGGCGGATTCCAAATCTCTTGAAAATACAAAAAAGCTATCTCTATCACTTTTTGAGCAATAGAAATAGCCAAACTTCTAGTTTTATACTGTTTCAGATTCTTTTGAATGGACGCGCTTCATAAAATCATTGACATCAGCAGGTACCTTTCGATCTAATAGTGACACAATAATCACTGATAAGAAACCGACAGGAACCGTCACAATCCCTGGAATTTTAAACTGTAAGAAACTCGGTAAAGTTCCTGGTAAAAAAATCATCCACATGGACACAGCAAGTCCAATAAGTAATCCCGCAATGGCTCCTTTTTCTGTCATGCCTCTCCACCAAATACCTAAAATGAATATTGGCGTAAATGTACTTGCTGCGACTGTAAAGGCGAGCGCCACTAAATGACCGATAGATGCATCCTTAACAAGAAGCCCCAGTGCCCCATATAAAATACCCAATAGGACGATAGCAACTTTTCCAGCAATGACGCGCTGTTTTTGCGTAATGTCCTTTTTCATAATGTTAGCATACAAATCATGAGCAAGTGCCCCAGAGCTTGTAATAAAGAGCCCTGAAAGATTGGAGAATATAGCTGCAAATGCCCCCGCTATAACTAAGCCAAGCAACCATTTACCACCTAGAGCTAGCGCTGTAGTCGGTATCACCATGTTGTTTCCGCCCAGTACAAGATCACGCATAACCTCTTCACTCGCTGTTCCCGAGATGAAAATTGAACGACCAACAACACCCAAATAAACCGCTAATAAAAAGAATGTACTAGCAATCCCAATAGCCATCAGCGCGGATTTTCGAGCTGCTTTAGCACTTGGATTCGTATAAAAACGCAATAAAATATGAGGAAGTCCAATCGTTCCTAAAGCTAAACCAATCGTCATGCTAATCGTTTGCCAAAATGTTGGGAAATAAAAGCCTGTCCCTGTCCATGCGGCACCATCAAAATTAACATCATTCCCATCTAAAGCATATGGGGATGTGCCCGTAATAGGACCGCTAAAGGAATTAATAGCTGCAAGAATTTTATCGTAATGCAAGCCACTGTATACCGCTGCTACTAGCATCACAATAAATGCACCAAGACGAATCCACAGCTCCAAAGCTTGGTTAATGGTTGTTCCTTTCATACCACCAATACCTACATAAAAAATCATGACAACACATGTAAAGATAATACCAAATTCATAGGAAGTGCCGAAAAACATACTTAAAATTTGAGCAGCACCTAATAGTTGCGGAGCTGCATAAAAGCCTGAAATTGCTAATACTACCGCAACCGCTACTAGTCGTGCTCGTTTACTATGAAAACGATAGCCCAAAAAATCCGCTACCGTAAATGCACCAAATCGTCTCAAAGGGCCTGCTACAAATATAGCTAATAAGGTTAAACCAATTGAGAAACAAAAAGCATAATAAGCCCCGTCATATCCTAGTTGAAATGTTAAACCCGCAATACCGAGGAATGTGGCTGCACTTAAATAATCCCCACCGATTGCAGAACCATTTGTAAACCAGCCAAAGCTTCTTCCTCCTACAAAGAAATCCGATGCAGTTGCATTTCTTTTTGTTAAATACGTAATGTATACAATCGTTCCCATTAATGCAATGGTCATTAACATCTTTGGTTCTAAAAGAGCTCCCATCATTCAACTCATCCCCCTTGTTTCAACTACTTATTGGCTAAATCATATTTTTTCAGGCGTTTTTCGTACATGGCAGTATGCACATAAGCGATAATAAATGCCATCGCCATCATGACAACAGTTGTCACAAACCAGGTTACCGTCATACCACCCCACATTTTCTTAAAGGCAAATGCTGGTGCAAACCAATTCATAACAGGGATACTAAAAATTAATATAAAATAAAATACCGATAAGCCTAAACCCGTTGTAAATTCATCTTTCATAATTTTATTTGTCTCCGCATCTAGAGGTGGAAGATCCTTTACATCAATGGTGCCTGCCTCCACGTATTCATAATCATGACTCCCTACTTCTGCCATAGCCAACTCCCCCTTTATTTGTATCAGTAAATAATTATCTGAAATTTCAAATTATTATTTACTACAATTATTTTATTCTATTTCAACTTCAATATAGATATAAAATATTGCTGTATTAGTACAAAAAAATGCTATTTTAAGTTAAAATATTTCTAACATTTTTATTCTTGGGGGTTGGTAGCATTTTAAAGGTGGTATGGTTTATGGAAAGCTCATTGGATAAGCAACAAATGAGAGATTGGTTAGAAGAAGTTTTACCAAACGCTTTAATGGAGTGTAAAGAGCCAAAACCAGAAGATGACACCCTTATTGTCTATGAAGTCAATCGGTTATTTGATTGGGTGAAGATTAAGCGACTAAAAAGAAATTATCCTAATAGTATAATTGTCCCAATTGTTACAGAACACCTCACCTACTCGACTGGTATAGCAATTGAATTAGTTTTACCTGCACTTCTCATCAAACCATTACAAAAATCAAAATTTTTACGAATTGTAAAAAAGTTACACACTTCCTATCAGGAGAAAAAGGGTAGCACACTTACCATGCTCGAACTGACACAACAAATTTCCCAACATCAAACTTCTCCTTTCCGAGAAGCTTTTTTAAAACGTCTGATACGCGGTGAGATCGATAATGAACAGGAAATCATACAATCTGCATCCTTTTTATCGACTAACTGTATTCCTAATATGGTGTTCTTAATACAAGGCTATATTGATGTAAATGAACAGAGAGCTCATCCACAAGATGCGTGTAGCATTATCACAACTGTTATTCAGCAGAAATTTGCCGATAAAGCGCCGTTGTCCTTTTTACATTTTGAACGCTATTTACTTCTTCTTTTGCGAATTCCAAAAGACTATAACTCATTCAAGCATTGGTCAGAGGGCAAAGCATCTTTATTAGAGGTCATCGAGACACTAAAAAAGGACCATTGTATCCACCTTTTCATGGGGGTTGGGGGAGTATTTCAGGATGCTATGCAAGTGAAGGAATCCTATACTCAGGCACGAAAAGCTCGAAGAAAACCGCCTATTGATAACATTCATATACGGTATTACGAAGATTTAACGAAGCACCCACAGCTTCAAAAAGCCATTCAATTTATAGAGGAGCATTTTGACGAACAGCTTTCTATAAGTGAAGTTGCGAAATATATAAGCTTTAGCCCAACACATTTTAGCAGGCTATTTAAAAGAGAAACGGGTCGCAATTTTGTTGACTATGTTGCCTTTACACGTATTATCAAAACTTTACCCTTTTTACGAAAGTTTGATTATACGGTTGATAAAATCTCCTCTACCTGTGGGTTCAATACACCGAATTATTACAGTCTAACCTTTAAAAAATATGTTGGAATATCGCCAACAGACTACCGCAATACGAAAGAAATTTTGTTTAAATAGGATGTAGTTTTTCGAGAATCTGCAAAAACCACATGAAAAAAGCAAGCCCCTTAAAGGAGACTTGCCTATAAGCTACATAGAAAGCAGATTCTTATTATTCACTGATTCCACTTACGCGTAATATTTTTCTACTACTTCTGCACAGCGTGCACAAACTGTCGGATGTGCCTCATTCGCACCAACTGTTTCCGTAATAGACCAGCAACGTTCACACTTCTCACCTGTAGCCTTTTCAACAACAATGGATACATGTTCAAGTACCAAAGCATCTGCTGGTGCTTCTTCAATTGTAGCTACCTCAAAAGCAGAAACGATAGATAGTTGTGCAAAATCAATGTTTGCATCGTTCAATAATGATACTATATCTTCTTTTGCATATACTGTTACTTTTGCTTCAAGAGACTTACCAATCGTTTTAGCATTACGAGCTTCTTCCAATGCTTTTAAAATATCATCACGTACATCAATGATTTTTTCCCATTTTGCACGAAGATTTTCAAAATTAGCTTGTACATTTTCCATTGGGAAGTCCGTTAATTGAACAGAAGCTTCCTCTACAATACCTTGAGCATGTAAGTATGACCACATTTCATCTGTAGTATGAGGGATGATTGGTGTCATAATTTTAACTAAAGTCATTAATGTATCATAAATAACTGTTTGCATTGCTCGTCGATCTTTGTTGTCAGAACCTTCGATGTAAACTACATCTTTTGCAATATCTAAATAGAATGAAGATAACTCTACTGCTACAAAATTATTCACAACATGATAAACAGCAGCGAAATCATAACGATTATATGCAGCACGTACAGTTTTTAGGACATCCTGTAAACGCATATACACATATTGATCCATTTCACGAAGCTCTGCGTAGGCTACACGATCTTTTGTTGGATCGAAATCAGCAATATTGCCGTGTAGGAAACGGAAAGTGTTACGAATTTTACGATATACTTCTGATACTTGCTTCAACATATCCATAGAAATTCGCACGTCAGCAGTATAGTCTACAGAAGCAACCCATAGACGAAGAATATCTGCTCCATATTGATCCATTACCTTTTGTGGAATGATGACATTCCCTAATGATTTACTCATTTTACGACCTTCACCATCAAGAACGAAACCATGCGTTAAAAGTCCTTTATATGGTGCTAAGCCATTAATAGCTACTGATGTAATAAGTGAAGAGTTAAACCATCCACGGTGTTGGTCAGAGCCTTCTAAATATAGATCAGCAGGGTATTTCATGCCACGTTCTACAAGTACACCTTGGTGTGAAGAACCTGAGTCGAACCATACGTCCATAATATCATTTTCTTTTGTAAATTCACCGTTCGGGCTACCCGGATGTGTAAAGCCTTCTGGTAACAACTCTTTTGCTGTTTTTTGGAACCAAATATTTGAGCCATGTTCACGGAATAGTGCTGAGATATGGCTAATTGTTTCAGGTGTAATAATTGGTTCACCATTTTCAGCGTAGAAAATTGGAATTGGTACACCCCAAGCACGCTGACGAGAAATTACCCAATCTCCACGGTCACGAATCATATTGTAAAGACGTGTTTCTCCCCAAGCTGGTGTAAATGCAGTTGCTTTAACAGCCTCTAATAGCTCTCCACGGAACGCTTCAACAGACGCAAACCATTGAGGTGTGGCACGATAAATAACTGGTTTTTTTGTACGCCAATCATGTGGGTATGAGTGTGAAATGAAACCAAGACTTTCTAATGCATCTACTTCTTTTAGCTTTTCTGTCACTAGTTTATTGGCATCATTATAAAAGACGCCCTCAAACCCAGGTGCTTCATCCGTATAGCAGCCACTGTTATCAAGTGGACTAAGAATGTCTAAGCCATATTGCTTACTAATATGATAATCGTCTTCCCCGTGTCCTGGAGCTGTGTGAACACAGCCAGTACCTGCGTCAGCAGTAACATGTTCCCCTACCATTACAAGTGAATCACGATCATAGAAAGGATGCTGAGCGACAATACGATCTAAGACTTCACCCTTCACTTCTTGAACAACTTCATATGCTTCCCATTCAAGAGCAGTTGCCACAGTTTCTAATAAATCTTTTGCAATGATGAATTTTTTATTTGCTACTGCAACGACAACATAAACGAACTCAGGATTTAAAGAAATCCCTAAGTTTGCTGGTAATGTCCAAGGAGTTGTTGTCCAAATAACAAATTTAGCATCTGCTGGTACAACACCTTTTGCATCTTTAATAGCAAAGCTTACATAAATGGAAGGCGATTTAATATCTTTATATTCAATTTCTGCTTCAGCAAGAGCAGATTCAGAAGACGGTGACCAATATACTGGTTTTAAACCTTTATAAATATATCCTTTTTCCGCCATCTTTCCGAATACTTCAATTTGACGAGCTTCAAACTCAGGTTTCAATGTAATATAAGGATTTTCCCAATTACCACGGATCCCTAAACGACGGAATTGATTTCGTTGATTGTCAATTTGCTCATATGCATATTCTTCACAAAGTTGACGGAAAGCTGCTACTGACATTTCTTTACGTTTGACACCTTTATTTGTCAATGCTTGTTCGATAGGTAGACCATGCGTATCCCAGCCAGGAATATAATTAACATGGTAACCAGTCATTGAACGATGACGTGTAATCATATCCTTTAATACTTTATTCAATGCATGTCCAATATGAATATCACCATTTGCATACGGAGGGCCATCATGAAGTACATATTCAGGACGACCTTCCGTACGCTCCATCTGTAATTTGTTAATATCCATCTCATTCCATTTATCTTGCATTTTTGGTTCATTTGCTGGTAAATTTCCACGCATTGGGAAATCCGTTTTTGGCATTAATAAAGTATCTTTGTATTCCACCATAAAAAAATCCTCCTTTATTTTACATCAAGCATATCGACACTCTTCTCATACGACAGTTATGGGCTAACTTTTCTGAAACAATTCGCGGACAAATAAAAAAAGCCCTCATCCACTAAGGGACGAGAAGCTTCTACTCGCGGTACCACCCTACTTGTAGCACAATCCAAATAGGTTGCACTACCTCTTTCAAGCACATTAACGTCGTGCATCACGAAATAACTTACTTTTTTCAGTTATTTAGCTCAGAAGTGATGTTCATTGTTAGTTGCTTGTTTGGGCTTCCACTATCCCCAAATCGCTTCACCACGCCTAACAAATACTGTCTTCGTCTCTGCTTCTATGCATATGTCTGTACAAAATAATTGCTATAACAAAGTATATGAAATTCAAACAATCGCGTCAAGTTTCATTTAAATTTGATCCTCTCCATGAAAAGGAGAGTTACATATCTTCTGCTTCTTGCGCTTCATCTACAGAAGCTTGAATTTCTGTTAAATCGATATCATACTGAAGCAAATGCTCCCAATCGTCAGCATTTAATAAATCAAGCTGGGCTTCAACAAGCATTTTGAAACGATTACGGAACACCTTAGATTGTTTTTTAAGTTCATCAATTTCAATTGTAACCTTACGTGCTTTCGTTAAAGCATCATTAACGATTCGATCAGCATTTTTCTCTGCTTCTTTGACAATAAGCTTTGCCTCTTTTTGAGAATTTCTACGTACTTCATCTGCAGCTTCTTGTGCAACCACAATAGACTTTTGTAATGTTTCTTCTAAAGAGCTAAAATGCCTCGCTTGCTCTAAGGCCATTTCTAGTTGCTTATCAACCTCTTTTTTTTCACGCAGCAAAATTTCATAGTCTTTAATGATTTGATCTAAAAATTCATTTACTTCATCTTCAGCATATCCTCTGAAAGCTTTTGTAAACTCCTTATTATGTATATCAATAGGTGATAATGGCATACTATCCTTCTCTCCTTTTCGTGTACATTCGTAATTCCTATTATACAATTCTTCCGACAACTTAGCAGTATAAAATAATGAAATTTACTTTTCTTTTAGCTTTTTTGAGCCAATCGACCGACTTGTAGACGGATTTTATCTTTTTTTGTACGGCCTTCTGTCATAATTATTTTCAAACGACCGCTCCCTCTTATCGATAAAATATCCCCTTCTTGTAATTCAAAAGCAACAGCATCACGCTCTGTCCAATTAACACGCACTTTTTTACCAGTAATTAAAGCTTGTGCTTTTTGACGAGACACTTTCAAAACGGTTGCAATAATAACATCTAATCGCATGGAGGTAACCGTGTGAGATTCCTCCAGCCATTCATCTTCATTAATAAGGAGAGGCTCCTGTTCTTTAAGGGATTCAACATGTACCTTTACTTTACCAATGCCTGTTAAATGTAAACGGACATATTCTGCCACTTCTTTTGCAACGACAAATTGGATTTGATGCTCACTCACGCGAATATCACCGAATTTACTACGATTTAACCCTAATGATAACAAGGCTCCTAAAACATCTGGATGGCGTAATTGTACAAATTTAACGGGATACTGAAGTGTAAAAGCTGTCAGTTGAAAGTCTTTATCTGTAGGCTCATAGTAGGCTGGATAAATGAGCATACGTTGTCTCTCCGCCTCATTAAATAACCCCGCACATAATGTATTCATTGAGTCATCCTGTCCAATAATAGATGTCACTATAAAGCGCTGTCTTGGATCAAGAAAATCAGTCAGCTTAGGTGCATAGCGATCCTCTACCTCCCGCTGCCAGCTTATTACCTGTTCAATAAAAGGTTGCTCATCTTTCCGAAAATGCTGAATCAAGTGCTCCATCTCGTTGTCTCCTCTTTCATCGTTCCTATTTGCCTCATGGATTGGATAAACATAGTATTCCCAATCATTGGTACTTTGACATCATGGCATTAAAATTTTTTCGAGTTCACTCGAATAGACACTTTAAAATTCGCGACGTCTGCTTTTCTTCTTTTCAATATAAATAAAAAACCCCCACTAAAACGTGAGGATTTTATATTTATACGAACATAAGAAATAATTTCTGAATGACTATCACAAGTCCTCTTTCAATAAAATTCAGCATAAAGATTGCCACAATTGGTGAAATATCAATCATACCAAGCGGTGGGATAAACTTTCGGAATATCCCCAAATAAGGCTCACACACTTTTTCAAGCATTCGTCCAATGGCTGAATTTTGAGCGGCAGGCACCCAAGACATTAAGATATATGCAATTAGCATAAATGAATAAATCCTAAATGCTAATGATACATAACCAAGTATTATAAAAAAAGTCATATAAACTACAATCCTCGCTATTAATTATCGTCTAAAATAAAGTTTGTAATTTCACCAGTCACTTCTACATTGTCTGGAGTGCAAAGGAAAATATCTTTTCCGATACGTTGTATATCCCCTGCAAGGGCATAAACTGTGCCACTTAAAAAATCAATAATGCGTTTACCTTGCTCTCGCTCAATACGTTGTAAATTGACGATAGCTGCACGTTTATTTTTTAAATGTTCCGCGATATCTTGTGCTTCTGCATAGACTCTAGGCTCTATTAAGACAACTTTTGCTCCTTTGGAACTCATCGCAGCTTGTAAGCTGACAATATTATTAGGCGTAGCTGTACTTTGCGGCACAATTTCATGGATCGATGCCTTACGTTCTTTAATTGTTTTTTTAGGCTTTACTGAATGAATCGGTTGCTGTTGTTGTACAGGTTGTTGCTGCTGAATAGGAGCTTGCGTGATTTCTTCTTCTAGTTCTTCTTCGAGGTAAAAGAAGTTTTTAATTTTATTTTTCATGCTCATCCTGTTCCCCTCTTTCATTTCCAACAAGAGCCGTTCCGACTCGAACAAAAGTAGCCCCTTCCTCTACCGCAATTTCAAAGTCATTAGACATGCCCATTGATAACTCGGTACAAGGTGCGTGTGCGAATCCTTGCTCGGCTATTTGCTGTTGACATTGTTTTAATTGCTTAAATACAGAACGAATAAGTGTTTCGTCTTCTGTGTTTGGTGCCATTGTCATTAAACCGACAACTTCGACTTTTGTAAAACCTTTCAATGATTCTACAAAAGGTAAAACTGCTTCCATGCTTAAACCATGTTTTGATTCTTCCCCTGAAACATTTACTTGTATAAAACATTTTACAGGCTTTACTGCTCTTTTTTCAATTTCTTCTGCCAAACTCAAACGATCTAATGAATGTAAATAATCAATGCTGTTAATCACTTGTTTTACTTTACGTGTTTGTAGGGACCCGATATAATGCCAATTGACATGGGCTTGAATAGCAGATAGTTTACGATTTAAACCTTCAGGTCGGTTTTCTCCTAAATGAGTCAATCCAGCTTCGATTGCTTCTTGGGTTCTTTCTACAGAAACCTCTTTCGTCACAGCTATTATTTGAACATTATTGGCTTCACGATTGACTCTTGTTTCTGCTGCTGCTATTAAATCATTTAGTTTGTTTAAATTTGCTAAAATTTTTGTCACTGTTTTTCCCAACTTTACAACATTAGTTTCTCTTATTGTAACAAGCAATGCTTGATTTATCAATGAATAGCCTGACCTATGTCAGCCTTTTAGGAAAGTGCCTTTACCAAAATGACATCCTTGCCAACGACAAGCACATCTTTCATATACACTTTTCTTACAGATTCTTCTCCTTTAAAAAAACCAAGATATTTTCGGGGCTCGGCAATTAAAAATGCTGTTACATAGCCCGTTTCTTTCGATACCTCTGCATCTACCACAAATCCTATAAATCGCCCATTTCCTGCTTCAATTACTTCTTTTTGTTGTAATAATGAGAACCGCAATGAAAAACCTCCTCTATCCATTACTCTTTCATCTAAATTATTTTTCTCTATCATCAAACTTTGCTGTCTCTTTATATTTATGTATCAATCGTTCATTGAATGAAGATAAAATGCGCACCGAATAATTCGATGCGCATTTTTTTATTTGTAATCTTTTTGCATTGTTTCAATTGCATTTTTTTCAAGACGTGAAATTTGTGCTTGTGAAATGCCTAATTCCTTAGCAATCTCAGTTTGTGTTTCACCATAATAAAAACGTTTTGCCACGATCATTTGCTGACGTTCATCTAGTTTTTGCAAGCTTTCCTTTACCGACACATAGGCAACCCATTGATCTTCTGATACATCATCATCACGTAATTGGTCCATCATATAGACAGCGTCCCCTCCATCTGAATATATGGGCTCTTGTAATGACATTGGGTCTTGAATTGCATCTAAAGCAAATAAAACATCTTCTTTTTTCATCTCGATCATGTCAGCAATTTCTTCAATCGTTGGTTCGCGCAAATTTTCGGTTATCCACTGTTCTTTTGCTTGCATTGCCTTATACGCAATATCTCTTAAAGAACGAGATACTCGTAATGCATGATGATCACGCAGATGGCGACGAATTTCACCAATGATCATTGGGACAGCATATGTTGAAAATCTCACATTATGCTTTAAATCAAAATGATCAATGGCTTTCATGAGGCCAATACAGCCTACTTGAAATAAATCATCTGCCTGTTCACCTCTATAGGCAAATCTACCAACAATACTTAGCACTAACCTTAAATTGCACATGACAAGCTCTTCTCTGATTTCAGTTTCACCAGCTTGTAAACGAATGAAGAGTTCCTTCATTTCCTCGTGCTTTAAAATTGGCAAAGTCGATGTATCTAAGCCGCAAAGATCTACTTTTGTTCGCATATTCGATTCCTCCGGATGTTATTCTCTGACTAAACCGTGACATCAGTTTGTCCGAGAGAAACAAGAATATGCACAAAAGCTATGACCAATTTTAGGTAGGTTAATTTTCCCTTTCTAAGAAATTGGCTGATTTAAATTTTCACGTAAATCCTGAATAATTTTCTTTTCTAAGCGGGAAATATATGATTGTGATATCCCTAAATGATCTGCCACTTCTTTTTGCGTCATTTCTACTTTCCCATTGAGACCAAAACGGCATTCCATAATATATCGTTCACGTGCACCTAATAAATTAATGGCATGGAACATATGCTGACGTTCAATTTTTTTCTCTACATTATCAAGAATAATGTGCTCTTCTGTACCTAAAATATCTGATAGTAATAATTCATTTCCATCTGCATCAGAGTTTAATGGTTCGTCTAATGACACTTCACCCTTCATACGACTAGTTTTTCGTAAGTGCATTAAAATTTCATTTTCAATGCATCGTGATGCGTAAGTTGCAAGCTTAATATTTTTATCTGTATTGAACGTTTCAATCGCCTTTATTAACCCGATAGAACCAATGCTGATTAAATCTTCGATTGGCGTCCCCGTATTGTCAAAACGTCTAGCAATATAAACAACAAGACGTAAATTACGTTCAATTAGTGTGTCTCTAGCACGTAAATCACCTTTCATAAAGGATGCAATGACTGTAACTTCTTCTTCTCGACTTAGTGGCACTGGCAATGAATCATTTCCCCCTATATAGTACGTTTCACGACTACGAAACTTACTCCAAAATTTTTTCAAGCTAGCAAGTAGCCTAAGAAGCAATAGTTCTCCCCCTCTATGAGTTATTTGAAAGCGCTGAAAAATGTAAAATTGCTGCTGTGCTATGTGGAAAATTTTTAGCCTTTTTTGTTAAAACGATATATTCATTCGATTTCACCTGCGAAGGCTCCCCCTTTATAAGCCATTCATCAAAGCGAAAACCTAATACAACAGTTTGTTGCTGTACAGTATTGATATGAATAAATCGTATATAACGCTGATAATCTTCTGAAAACATAGATACATTGTACGGATCTGTTTCTTGCCATTCTATTAATGATTTGCGGAAATCCGCAGGTAAATGTGGACTTAAAGCTGTATATGAGACGAAATGAACGGGCTTACCTGAAAGCGGCTCAATTGCTTGGTTACCTGTATCCACAAATGCTGAAAGTGGTATTATTGCACCAAAAATTTTTAAAGTTGTGTCAAATACAAATTGTCCACTTAAACGCTCTAGCTTCACAAATCCCCATTGCTTATAGAATGCAACGAGATTTAAAACTGCGAGTACAAAACAAATCATTATAAAATGGGTGGCAGAAAGATTTTTTAAAAAAGGTTGTAGTGCTGTTAACAATCCGCCGATAACGATCGTTGCTGTTAAAACGATCGGTCCTTGCTTCTGGAAGCTCCGAATCCTAAAGCGAAAAGCTATACCTATAAGTAATATAAAACTAAGAACCGTTGTCCACAGCATTTGACCGCCAATTACAGCTACTAAACTACTACAAAACGAACTCATTAATAATCTTGAATTCTTGACTAGAACCCCTGTTACTCTTGCTGTAAACGTGAGTATCGCTAGATTAAAAAGCGTATTAATGAGCACCAGCCATTCTCCATACATAACAGCCGCCTCCTACTTACAAAGTTAGCATGTTACTCCCACAAATATTGTCAAACAATCGCATCATTTCCTTAAAATGTTTTGACAAAATACATGGTTTCCTTACACAAATGAACATCTCGACAACAAATTTAAAAAGCTCGTATTTTACATATGTAAAATACGAGCTTTTTAGAAGTTGTTTGATTTCAATTAACCACGATTTTTGCGATTACGTAAAAATGCTGGGACTTCAAGCATGTCATCCTGTGCATACTGTTGCTGATTTTGACGTGGCTGCTCTTGTTGAACATGCATTTCTTGTCGTTGTTCACGAATTGGTGCTTGTTGTTGTGGAGCAGATTGTCTATTTATATTGAGTGATGGTTTTACTGTATGACGTTGTTGTTGTAAAGCTTCTTCCGTAAAACCTGTTGCGATAACTGTCACAATGATTTCATCTTTTAGGTTTTCATTAATGACAGAACCGAAAATCATATTTACTTCTTCATCAGATGCAGAAGCTACGATATCTGCTGCTTCTTGTACTTCAAATAAGCTAAGATTAGAGCCACCTGTAATATTCATAAGAACGCCTTTAGCACCATCGATAGACGATTCTAGTAAAGGACTCGAAATGGCTTTCTTTGCTGCTTCTGAAGCACGGTTTTCACCAGTAGCAATACCGATACCCATTAATGCTGAGCCTTTGTTTGACATAATTGTTTTCACGTCTGCAAAGTCTAAGTTAATAAGACCAGGTGTTGCGATTAAATCAGAAATACCTTGGACACCTTGACGAAGTACGTTATCTGCTTCTCTGAAAGCTTCTAGCATTGGTGTTGATTTATCGACAATTTGTAATAACTTGTCGTTCGGGATAACAATTAGCGTATCCACGGCTTCTTTCATACCACCAATTCCGCCGATAGCCTGTGTTTGACGTTTACGTCCTTCAAACGTAAATGGACGTGTCACAACACCTACTGTTAGTGCTCCTAACTCACGAGCAATTTGTGCAATTACTGGCGCTGCACCAGTACCAGTGCCTCCACCCATACCGGCAGTGACGAATACCATGTCTGCGCCACGTAGAACCTCTTCTAATTGCTCACGGCTCTCTTCAGCCGCTTTTTTTCCTACTTCTGGATTAGCACCTGCCCCTAATCCACGCGTCAGTTTAGCACCAATTTGAAGCCTAACCTCTGCCTTTGATAAATTCAATGCTTGTGAATCTGTGTTAACTGCGATAAAGTCAACACCTTGTACACCATGTTCTATCATTCGATTGACAGCGTTGTTACCGCCGCCACCAACACCTATGACCTTTATTACTGCAAGTTCATCTACATTTGTATCAAATTCTAACATCTCTTTTTCCTCCCACGGTAACTCGACTCTGTATCAATCATTACGCATTCTAGTTAATCAAAAAACTTATCAAATAATTTTTTTGCTCTCCCGATTACGCTTTCTTTTGGTTCTGAAGGTGCAGAATACTCTTGCTTTTTAGGCATAGCTGCTTGAGCTCCTACAGCTGCATATTCAACAGGTTGCGTATTCGTACTTTTACCGTAAAAATCATCTTCTAAATAGGCGTAACGAATAAGTCCAACCGCTGTTGCAAATGAAGGCTCTCTAACGCCAATATAATCGGGTGTATAAATTCTTACACGCGTTTGTAGAATTTGACGTGCTAACTGGGCGATACCTTCAAGTTTAGCAACACCACCAGTTAAAACAACGCCGCCAGGTAAATCTCTAACACCTAGACGTGCTAACTCGTCAATCACTAATTCTAGTAATTCTTCTAGGCGAGCGCCAATAATTTCTGAGATATAGCGTTGGCTATATTGATCAGTAGAATCTGTTCCTACAATTGGTACTTCAAAGATTTCATCGTCAGATGCATCATCATAAAAGGCATGTCCAAATTGGTGTTTGATATTTTCAGCTTGTTCTGTTGGTGTCTTTAAAACGATGGAAATATCTTTCGTTATATGATCACCACCAACTGGTAGGACGCCTGTATGCGTTAACAATCCCTCTTCAAATACCGCGATTGTAGTAGAGCCGCCTCCTATGTCTACAAAGGCAGTTCCTTGGTTTTTTTCATCTTCAGTTAATGCAAAGTAGCCTGATGCTAATGGTTGCAAATATATTTCTCGTATACTTAAACCTGCACGCTCAACACAGCGAAGAACATTGTGTAAAAGCGTTTTGGATGTCGTTATCATTGTTGCATCCATTTCTAGACGGATGCCAATCATACCACGAGGATCTTTAATTTCATCAAGGTTGTCCACAATAAACTGTCTTGGAATGATGTTAACTAATTCACGTTCAGGAGGTATTGACATGACTTGTGCAGATTCTACCACTCTGTCTAAATCATCATCTGTAATTTCTCTGTTTTCACTATTTACAGCGACAACACCTTTAACTAGCTGTAACATCGTTTGGTTAGCAGGAACGCCTAGAACGACTTCTTGAATTTGATACCCTGTCATTCGTTCGGCTTGTTCTACTGCTTTTCGAATAGATTGAACTGTTGCATCGATGTCAACAATTGCTCCTTTTCGAACCCCATTCGATTTTACATTTCCGACGCCAATTACATGTAATTGTCCGTCACTCATTTCACCTATTAATACCTTGATAGAGGAGGATCCAATATCAAGTGAAATGTATAAATCTTGCTGATTCAATTCGCTGCACCTCCTTGAAAAATGCTCTTATTTTCATTCTATTGTAAATTTGGCATAATGTCTAAGCAAATCGAGTATTTTGGTCAATTTTTCTCTTAATCTATGGAAGTTTTTTCTTTCTTGTGACGTTTCTCATCCAAGCGAGTTAGTAATATACGCCTAATTATTGCAATATTTTGGAATAAACGTACTCCGAAAGCGAAAATAGCTGCTAAATACAAATCTATCCCTAAATTCACACCTATAAACGCTAACCCTGCTGCGAGAACTATATTAAAAAAGAATCCTGATACAAAAACTTTATCGTCGTACACTTGCTGTAATTGAGCACGGATACCACCAAATAATGTATCTAAAGCTGCTAAAACTGCTATTGACAGATAATTTTCATACATAGAGGGGATTTGTATATTTGTTAACAAGCCAAGGGCAAGTCCAAATATCAAACCTAAAAATGGTAGCCACATAAATTAATCTCCTTTTTTTACCTCTGCTAAGTAATCATTTGTCAATGGCTGATCAAATGCTGGAATTTGTAATTGATCTATTGGCTCTTCAATTACTAAATTATAATTATCTAAATAAAATGAATCTATAAACGTCGAGGCTTGAAGCGAATTATACATTTTTTGAGCTGCTTTATAGTCGCTTGTCCCAACATATATATCAAATTTAGGTGACAACAATGGTACACTATTCACCGTTGTCTTCCCATTAATGTCCCGAATGGCCGTTGTTTGAACAACACGATTGCCATCTATTGAAACACTGGTTGCATCGTTTTTAAACAGCGTATTTAATAATTGAGTTAATAAATCGGGCGATATTTCTTTAATTTCATAGCCCATCTCTATTAATTCAGGTGCTGGTTCAATCCGAAGTATGACACCAGGCCCTATCACTTCTGTTAGTCCAGCCTGTTGCTTTAAACGATTTAATGTTTCATGTAAAGCTGCTTGCTGATTTACTTTTTCAGATTGCTCATAGCGATCCACTACTTCATGAAGTGAGCGAATTTCTGCCAGTAATGCGGAATGCCTTTGCTTTTCTTGTGCTAATTCCTCTCTTATTGCCCAAATATCTCGTGTATCTCGCTCTGCTGGTTTTTGTATGGTATTGTATTGTACCGCTATCATCAAACCGATAATAAATAGCACGATCGTTATTCGGGTGTACATATTTCTTCGCAAAATAGCCCCTCCTAGACGTATCGTATGCCCCTCAGTAGTCAATGTAAAACTTCCCTAGAGGCTGAAATTAGACTTTAAACATGAACTAGGACTTGTCCTTAACTTTCTACTTTTACTCTTGGCATTGTAAGTTTCTGATGTTCTTCTAAAGACACCACAATATTGTCATTTAATAATTGATCAACGACACCGCCATTTAAATTTAAAGAAGCCATTAAAGTATCGGAATCTCCTACAGCTTCTATTACAAAAGGAGCGGGATGCTGTGTACCATCAATAGTTATTACTGGACCATTACATCTGATATAGGAATTGGCCAAGACACGTTGCCCATTAATAGCAATTGCTTGAGCACCCGAAATTTTCAATTCATTCAACAATTTAAAAACATGGCTTTCATGAACGATATAATCATTCGGATTCAAAGATTTTGGATCATAATCACCATCTTGGAGAGTAATCCGTATTCCTTTTCCATCACTCTTCAACTCACCAAGTAAGAGCCGTAAATCCTCCGCTTGTTCAACAAGCTTCTTATAGTCTTTCTCATCAGAAGCAAATGATTTCTCATACTTCCGAATTTGTTCCTGTAGGCTATTTAACTCTTCCGTTAGCTCTTTATTGCGTTCTTGCTGAGTGATCAATTCCTCACGATAAGAATCTTCTTGCTCATAAAGCTCTGAATTAATTGTACCTGCTTCGCGGTTATCTTTTGCCTGATTATATGAATAGCCGATGATAAACCCTGTTGTCACACAAACAATCAATAGTTCAAATTGTTTTCTAGAAAAAAAACTCCCTTTGCTATTCTTCTTGTTGTTCATCTTCTGTCACTTCCTGGTCAACCATTTCCCCATCTTCATTAGCTTCCATGTCGATGCTTATTTTGTTGTACTCCTCGTTAAAAGGACGATAATAGGAACCGACCTCTAAATCAATTACACCTTTTTCTAAATTTGCAATTTGTGCAACAATGGAGGGGTAATAATTTAACTTATCTGCAAGCGTCTGAATAATAGCTCGTACCTCATAGCCATCATTCATATAAAGCTTTACCGCGTTCGGATTTGTATCATTACTATTCGTGTTAACCTGAGAAATTAAAGCTAATACTTCTGGTTTTAATTGTGCTAACTGTGCAACTAGTTTTTTAATTGTTTTTTCACCAGTAATTCCAATAAAAACAGGGGCATCAATTGGAGTATCATTCCCTTTTTGCTCAAAACGTTCACCATTTTCAAGCAACGGATAATAGGTGCCGTCCCCAGCCAAATACGCAACTTTTTTCCATTCCTTCACATCTATCGTTACGCCTCGAAGCCAGTTACGTTTAACATGTGCTTCTTTTACCCATTTATCCTTTAACAGAAGATTCTCCACGTCTTCTATTTTGAACCCCCACATTGATTTACCTAGCGCAAGGGTACTTGTCTCCACATAATGTTCATTATCTACCAGCTTCGCACCATTGACTGTTATTTTATTGATGTTACTGTAAGGAGATTGAAAATAAAGGAGTACCGCTAACACAATAAAGAAAAGTAATATTAGCACGATAAATTTACGATTTGTACGCTTTTTTCGTCGCTTTTTTAGCGTAGGTATACGATCTTCTATATCAATTACTTTCTCCAAAAAGTACTCCTCCTTTATATTTATTTCGCCAATTGATAAATAATACCTATTATTAACCACATTGTGACTAAAGATGTTCCTCCATAGCTAATAAAAGGCAATGTAACACCGGTTACAGGTACTAAACCTATTACTACAGCTATATTAAGAAACGCTTGCACCATCAGCATTGTGACTAGCCCTATAATCGCATAATAGGATGTTCGATTTTTAGCCTGTACAGCAAATCGATAGCCCGCATAAATTGTCAGTACGAATAGTGCTAAAATAAAGAGACCACCAATCAAGCCGACTTCTTCCAAAATAATAGCGTAAATAAAGTCATTTTGTGGCTCAGGCAAATATAGAAACTTTTGCCGACTTTGTCCAAAACCATGACCAAAAATTCCGGCAGGACCAATCGCCATTAGTGATTGCACTGCTTGGAACCCACTTACCAAGGGATCAGCCCATGGATCGAGGAATGCTTCTATTCGCTTTAGTCGATATGGTGCAGTTGCAATTAACCCTACTAGTCCCGCTATACCAACCAACATAATCATGGCATATAGCTTTAACGGGTACCCAGCGACAAAAAACAATAAAAATACAGCCACAACAAGAATAAATACTGAACCGAAGTCAGGCTGCAACATAATCAAAGCAACAGGGATTAATAGGATTAAAGCATGGCGCCAATTAACAACGGGCGTCCCTGTTTTATGCTGCGCTAAAATATGACTCAGGTAAACAATGACAGTTATTTTCGTTAGCTCCGCTGGCTGGATTGTCAATGGACCAACCCCTATCCAGCTTTGCGAACCATTTCGAACTAGCCCAATACCAGGTATTAACACTAGAACAAGTAAAATTAACGAAAATATATAGGCCATTTTCCAAAAGGACTGCTCTCTCAAAATATTTAATCGAATTGTGATTAAAAATACAATTATGGCTACCACAAAGTATACGCTTTGCTTCATATAAAACGGCATTTTTCCACTATAATGAATGGCACTCCAATAAGTCCCCGCAGAATAGACGAAAATAATGCCGATTACTGATAGCATCAAAGTTGTGACGAGCAATAAGTAACTTTCTTTCCCTCTCAGTAATGCCATCCTTCCAAGTCAAGTATATTCTAAAATAGTTACAGGCTCATTACAGCTTCATTACAGCATCAATAAAAACATCTCCGCGTATTTCAAAGCTGTCATATTGATCCCAGCTTGCACATGCTGGAGATAATAAAATAATATCTCCCTCTGCTGACATCGGTGCTGCATAGTGTACAGCGTCCTCCACATTTTGAGCGATAACTGTTTGTTGGACACCACATGATTTTGCAAATTCAACAAAACGTAGTCCAGTTTCTCCGAATGCGACGACGCCTTTCACATGATTCATACTTGATCGAAGCTCCTCAAAAGAGTGTCCTCGATCTAAACCACCTGCTAGCAAAATAACCGGCGCTTGGAATGCGTCTAAAGCACTTTTTGTTGCTAAACAGTTTGTAGCTTTGGAGTCATTATAAATCTTCCGACCATTCCATTCGCGTACGAATTGAGTACGGTGTCTCACTCCGCCAAATGTTGCTAAAACCTCTTCCATCTTCCCTTTGTCACAGCCAACTAAAATACAGGCTGCCACTGCTGCTAGGATGTTCTCTAAATTATGCTTACCAGGCAGCGCGATATTCGCCCGGTCCATATAAGGTTCCCCTTGCCAATATATCGTTGTCTCATCTGCACTGATTCCGTTGACAGTACGTCCATTTGAACTGAATGGAATTTTTTGCGCATTTGATTGCGCTGCATATCCAACTACAATTGGTTGATCAGCATTATAAATAAAGTAATCACTTTCATCTTGATTACGCGTCACAGCAAACTTCGCTTCAGCATAATTATCAAATGTTCCATGATAGTCAAGATGGGCATCATAAAGGTTTGTTAGAATAGAAATTTTAGGCTTAAATGTTTTAGTCCCCATCAATTGGAACGATGACAGCTCCGTTACAATAATGTCATCTTCATTAGCTTCTTTAGCGACGCCACAAGCAACTGTACCAATATTTCCTGCAATCAAAGGATTTTTACTTCCGTTGTTCAACATATCGAAGATTAAAGTAGTCGTCGTTGTTTTACCATTCGAGCCTGTAATACCTATAAATGGTGCATCACTTATTAAATAAGCAAGTTCAATCTCCGTCCACACAGGAATATCGCGATGTAGAGCATCCGCTACAATGCGATTACTATAAGGAATGCCTGGGTTTTTAACGACTAATTCAAAACCTTCATCCAGTAAATCCTCAGGATGGCGGCCACAAATCACGGTAATCCCCCTTTGTAATAGTCCCTGAGCATCAGGGCTTTCATCAAATGGTTTGGAATCATTGACTGTGACAAAGGCGCCGAGCTCATGTAAAATTTCTGCAGCTGCCACACCACTTTTTGCTAGGCCTAACACAAGTACTTTTTTATGTTGTAAATCTGTATAGTTTTTCATTAAAACGCCTCCGATAAGACTGCAATCAATGCTACTGCTAGGGCAGTTGACCAGAAGACAAGCACTACTTTCCACTCTGACCAACCTGATAATTCAAAATGGTGATGGATTGGACTCATCTTAAAAATACGCTTTTTACGCAGTTTAAAGCTTCCTACCTGTAAAATAACGGATAATGTTTCGATGACAAATACCAAGCCAACTAGTAATAGTAAAAACTCTTCTTTTACTAATACCGATACCATGGCTAACGCCCCACCTAATGCTAATGAACCCGTATCACCCATAAATACTTTTGCTGGATTCGCATTAAATAATAAAAACCCTAATAATGCTCCTGTAACAGCAAAGGCAAATAAAGCAATATCAGCTTGGCTTTGGAAAAGTGCAATAACACCAAATGCCGCAAAAGCAATCGATGCAGTTCCTGCCACTAGTCCATCTAAACCATCTGTTAAATTCACCGCATTGGAGAAACCTACTAACCAAAAAATTAAAAAGGCAACATAGAAGACACCAAGATCAACTGTCCAATTTGTAAATGGAATAGCAAGTGTTGTATCAAACGATCCAACATGCAGTAGAAAATATGCAAGGATGGCGATAACAATTTGACCAATTAATTTTTGAAGAGAGGTTAACCCTAAATTCCTTTTAAATACAACCTTCAAACCATCATCCAGTAAACCTATTAAGCCAAATCCTGCTAATACTAGTAAAAGTACTACGGTCTGTGTCGTTAATAAATCTAAAAAGCTTCCTACACCAACAGTTGTTAGGACGATAGAAATTAAGAAAATTATACCGCCCATTGTTGGTGTACCAGCTTTTTTCATATGTGATTTTGGTCCCTCTTCACGAATACTTTGCCCAAACTTTAGGCGTCGAAGAAGTGGAATACTAATTGGTGCCAGGATAACTGTTACTATAAAAGCAAGAGCTAAAATGGTAAGTGTTGTTGCGAGTTTCATTGAAAAATCTCCTTTAAATCTTGTTTCACTTTCTTCGTTAGGAAAAAAGCATAAACTTTCATTTATTTATTACTACCCTTCATAATAATAGTGGTTCTTTCCCATTTTTTAAAGGTAAAGTTATTTCAGTTCTCCAAATATAAATGAATGGTACCATCTTGTTTGATAACACTATCCACTTCAGGTAACTGGTTACCAATTTTAGTCCCTTCTCCATGCCATTCTATACGGAATGGATAAAACTGCTTGGCAATATCATCCTTTGTTTGCCCGATAAAATTCGGTACCTTCACAGTAATTGGATCCCCATAACGATAATCCTTTTCGAGCTGTTCCTTCGATTTTTCAATACCTATAAACGGTGCAACATCCTCAATAATTTGCCCAACAATAGGTGCTGCTACAACGCCACCAAACTGCGTCGTCTTTTTAGGGTTGTCGACTGCTACATAGACGACAATTTGCGGATTGTCGGCTGGCGCAAAGCCAATAAATGATACGATATATTCTCCACTTTTGTAACGGCCGTTTTCAACCTTTTGTGCTGTTCCTGTTTTACCGCCAATTCGTAAACCATCCCGGAAGGCTTGTCGACCTGAACCATTCGCTACAACAGACTCCAATGCGCCCCGAACCTTTGCAGAAGTCTCCTCACGAATTACCTGATTTTTGACAACAGGTTTAGTTTCCTGTATGACTTCGCCTGTATTAGGATTAAATACTTTTTTCACAACATAAGGCGTATAAAGCTTGCCTCCATTTATTGCTGCTGCTACCGCTTGAACTTGCTGAATTGGAGTTACCGCTACCCCTTGCCCAAATGAGGTTGTTGCCTGTTCAACAGGTCCGAAGGCTTCCTTAGAAAATAATATTCCTGAAGCTTCACCAGCAATATTGGAACCAGTCTTTTGACCAAAGCCAAAATCTTTAATATATTGCAATAGTCGCTCATTACCTAACCGCTGCCCTAATTCAATAAAGCCTGGGTTACAGGAATTCTCCACAACTTCTAAAAAGGTTTCATGTCCATGCCCTTCACGCTTCCAACAACGAAGTCTTGCTCCAGCAACCATCGTATACCCTGGATCATAAAAAGTATCATGCTCTAAATCCACTAAATTTTCTTCCAATGCAGCGCTAAGGGTTATAATTTTAAAAGTAGAACCAGGCTCATATGTCATCCACACTGGTAAATTTCGATTATAAATCGCAGGCTCGACTAATTGATATTCAGCCGGATTAAAGGTTGGATAGGAGGCTAACGCTAAGATTTCTCCATTATTTGGATTCATAGCAATAGCCAATGCTTGGTCCGCTTCATAGCGCTCCATAGCCTGTGACAATTCACGTTCAACGACCTGTTGGACATCGACATCGATCGTTAGCTCAATAGTTGCCCCATCCTCGCCAGCCTTCCAAGCACTCGCGACATTCGGTAAATTATTGCCCTTTGCATCGGTAAATAGGCGAATTGCAGATGAATTAGCCTGCAAAAACTTATCATATTCATATTCGATACCAGCTAAGCCTTGTGCATCATACCCTGTAAAACCTAAAAATCGAGATAAAAGTGTCCCATATGGATAGTCTCTTGAGTAGTCGACACCACTATATAATCCTTCAATTTGTAAGCCTTGTAATTCCACTGCTTTTTCATAGGGGATATTTTTCCCCTCAGGCGCTAGCTTTACTAAATAGGCTTTTTTCTTCATCTTCTCTAAAAGTTTCTCTTTGTCCACTTCTAGAACTTGCGCAATTTTTTCAGCTGCCCCTTCAATATCTTTACTCTGGGAAGGCATAAAATATAATGTTGGTGCTAGCTTATTGGTTACAATACTCTCACCATCTCGATCAGTAATATGCCCTCGTTCATTAGCAAATGGGATTTCTCGGTCCCAGTTCTCTTCTGCCTTCGTTGTCAGTTCCTTTTGATCCAACACTTGCAAAAAGAAAAGCCTAATCACTATCGCCACTGCCGCACACATAAACAACACATATAAAATACGTAAACGCTTTTTAGAATGGATAGAAATCCACTTCATTCGACATCACACCTTGTTTTTTACAACGTATGAAATAAAGTGGACTTCTATTCAGTATTATTCATCTTCTACTTGTTCAATTTCACCCTCAGAAGCTGCCTCTACATCTTGTACAAAGCTTTCAGCAGGTGTTTTGAGCTTAACAACAATCGGTGAATTATCCGTTATAGTAGTCCCTGGAGACACACTTTGACTCGCTACAAAGCCTTCACCGAAAATCTCCATCTCTACCCCTGTCATAGATTTGAAAACAAGTAAATTTCTCAATGACCAATTCGTAAAGTCTGGCAATATGATATCTCCATCCGTCTTCAAAAATACATAACTACCTTTAACTAGTTGTTTTGTATCTTTCGGATATTGATCTATGATTTTACCTCCGCTTCCAACAATAACAGGCTGTAATCCATCATTCCCTAGTTCTACCTCAATCGCCTCAGCACTTTGACCTGTATAATCCTTAATATCTACCTTATCCACATACTGTACATCACCTGGATTAATATTAAGGTGCTTTAAGCTATTTAACATAACAGGATTAAACACTTTAGATACTGGGACTGATCCAAGCTCATTATTTAACTTAGGTTTTTTCACTGAGACATACATGATGAGCTGAGGATCATCGACAGGAGCCATTCCTAAAAATGAATATAGGAATTGGTTAGCACCCCAAGCATACGTACCATCTGCTCTCGGAATTTGTGCTGTCCCTGTCTTCCCTGCAACCTCATAATCCTCTAGAATAAAATCCTTCGCAGTACCAAATTCTGATGTCAGTGTAGAGGCAAGGATTTCTCGTACTTGTTTAGCTGTATCTGCTTTGATTGGTTGTCCTTTTTCAACAGGTTCATGGTTTTGAATAA
Source organism: Lysinibacillus fusiformis (assembly GCF_003049525.1). Classification (GTDB taxonomy): domain Bacteria; phylum Bacillota; class Bacilli; order Bacillales_A; family Planococcaceae; genus Lysinibacillus; species Lysinibacillus fusiformis. The sequence continues at coordinate 365,686 of NZ_PYWL01000001.1, forward strand.
CCTTCCCTGTTGATGAATCAACAATACGGTCAATCACATAAGGCTGCATCATCTTGCCATCATTCGCAATAGCAGTCATGGCTTGGATCATTTGGATAGGTGTTACAGTTGACCCTTGCCCATATGTTGTCGTTACTCGTTGAATTGGATATTTTGATAATATTGTACCTGCCGCTTCATTCGGTAAATCAATTCCGGTTTTGTGGCCAAAACCAAAGCGGTCTAAATATTCCACAAAGACATCATCGCCAATCAATTTTAATAAATGTGCCATGGCCGTATTCGAAGAGCGTTGGAATCCCTGTAAATAGCTAATTTGTCCCCATCCAACCTGATTATGATCTCGAATTGTTCGGTCATGTACTGTATAAGAGCCTGATTGGTATTCTGCATTCGGAGCCCATGTATTTGTATCAATAGCCGAAGCAAGTGTGAATGTTTTCATCGTTGAACCAGGCTCAATTGTTTCTTCAATTACCTCGTTCAGCCATTTCATATTTTGACTATCACGTGTTTCTGGGTTAAATGTAGGACGCTGGGACATCGCTAATATTTTCCCAGTCTTCGGATCTGCTACAACAGCCGTCATGGACTCAGGATTATATTCCTGTTCAACCTTTGTCATTGCTTCTTCTAAAAAGCTTTGGATGGTTTTATCGAGCGTTAAATAAATGTCGTCCCCATCTTTAGCAGGTGTCACCATCTTCTCGCTGTTCGGTAATAAATAACTGAAAGCATCTGTTTCGTATTTCATTTTACCGTTAACACCTGTCAGTTCTTTGTCATACGTATATTCTAGGCCCATTTCGCCTTTTGTAGTAACAGTTCCATCCGCATTATCCTTTTTCAGTGCATAGCCAATTAAATGGGAGGCAAAGACACCATTTGGATAATAACGTTTTAAATCACTAACAAATAGAATTCCTGGTAATTTTTCTTCCTTTATTTTACTCATAACCTCGTGACTAATACCGCGTCCAGAACTCCCAAATTCCACTTGATATAATGGTTCACCATCGCTTCTATAACGGTTATTTAGTTTTTTCAGAACTTCATCTTCTTTTCCTTGCATTGCCGGAATATACTTCGCTAAAACTTGAGCCGTTTTTTCAGCATCTACAACATGCCTAGGTTTTTTTGGATCTGTTGTAGCAGCTTCACTCACGACTGCAACTAGACGATAGCTTAACGTATCTTCTGCAATCACTTGACCGTTTTGGTCATAAATTTTTCCTCGGTTTGCTGTGATAACACTTTCCTTACCATACTTAGCAGCTGCTCTTGCTGCAAGCTCCTGTCCTTCTACTTGCCCTGTCGCCTGAATGTTCACCATTCTTGTGAATAATAGAAAAAAGAGCCCTCCATAAAAAATCATTAATAGAAAGGCTCCCCATTGGAATCGAAATCTCTTTTTTTTCATTCTCCCGGCACTACCTTTACATTTTTCTCATTTTGAGTTAAACCGAGTTCTTTCGCTTTTTTCCATATGTTATCGTATGTAGAAAGTTCACTTACACGAACCGTTAAGTCAACATTCTGTTTTGCAATCTCATCTGCTTCTGATTCGATCTTTTGAATGTCCATGCTTGTCGTTTGAATAGCTGCTTGTTTATTTAATACTAGGACTCCTAATACAGCAATAATGCTAACTAAAACAATTAGCATTGTTTTCTCAAACTTCTGGTTCGTTTTTTTACGACGTATGATAGTGGGTTGTGGACTAGGTGGTGTTATCGGTTGTTGCACTTGTTGATGTTGGTGCTGTTGCCTTACACGTACGGCTGCCATTTACTCACGCCCTTTGTCGTTAATTTTCTCCACCACTCTAAGCTTTGCTGAACGAGCCCGATTATTCACTTCTAATTCTTCATCTGATGGAAGAATTGGCTTTCGTGAAATAAGCTTTAAAGTTGGCTTCATGTCATCTGGAATTACTGGTAAATTTGGTGGTAATTCCGGTAATGATGACGCTTCCTTAAAGATTGTCTTGCATAGGCGGTCCTCCAATGAATGGAACGTAATGACACTAATGCGTCCACCTACGTTTATCATATCAATCGCATCGACTAATGAATCCTCTGCCGCGCCTAACTCGTCATTGACAGCAATTCTTATTGCTTGGAAAATGCGCTTTGCTGGATGCCCACCTTTTCGGCGTGCCGCTGCTGGAATACCCTCTTTAATAAGCTCTACAAGTTGTCCAGTTGTTTCAATTGGTGCTGACTTACGCGCCTCTTCAATTTTACGAGCAACTTGCTTTGAAAACTTTTCTTCTCCATAACGGAAAAAAATACGTACTAAATCTTCATATGCCCATTGATTGACAACTTCAAAAGCTGTAAGTGTTGCCGTTTGATCCATGCGCATATCAAGTGGTGCATCATGGTGATAGCTAAAGCCTCGTTCAGGTGTATCTAACTGAGGTGAAGATACGCCTAAGTCATATAAAATACCATCCACTTGTTCAAAACCATGAGCTAATAATTCTTCTTTTAAATACCGGAAATTCGAATGTATAAACGTGACGCGCTCAATATAAGGCGCTAATCGAATTTTCGCATTTTCGATAGCCGTCATATCTTGATCGAAACAAATTAAACGGCCTTTATCAGATAATTGTTGAACTAAATATTCACTATGGCCTGCACCACCTAACGTACAGTCCACATATACACCATCAGGATCGATGTTCAACCCATCAACAGTTTCTTTTAATAACACGGTTGTATGATCGAACATACCACTCGCTCCTTTCAGGCCTTAACCTCATGTCATCTTTGAATGGACATGCTTATCAAAAGTTAAAAATCAAAGCCAATCATATTTTCTGCAATTTCATTAAAAGATTGTTCGGACTCGCTGAAGTAAGCTTCCCATGCATCTTTAGCCCAAATCTCAATTCGATTTGAAACCCCCAACACTACACATTCCTTTACAAGATGTGCATGTTGCATAAGAGTAGCTGGAATATTAATTCGCCCCTGCTTGTCTATTTCTACCTCTGTTGCGCCAGAAAAGAAAAACCTTGCAAATGCACGTGTATCCTTTTTGGTCATCGGTAAATCTTTTAACTTTTCTTCGAGTTTTCGCCATTCATTCATAGGATAGCCAAATAGACAGTTATCGAGACCTCTTGTGACAACAAACGCTTCGCCTAAAGCTTCACGAAATTTTGCCGGCACGATTAATCGCCCTTTCGCATCAACGGAGTGTTGATATTCTCCCATGAACATACTACTCACCCCACTTTATTAAATAATGTACCACATCCCCCCACTTTCCTCCACTTTTTTTAAAAAAAACTTGACATTTTATCTCTTAATGTGCAATTAGACCTTGATGGAAATTTTTGATATATGCTAAATGACACAAAGAAAGAGCTATCCTTAGGAGGATAGCTCTCTAAATACTATTTTTATAGACAAAATTCATCAAATCAATATTGTATCAAAAAATCATCTAGGTATAAAGAACCTGGCAGATAGGTTTATAAATAAAGTAAATAGTGGTGTTTGCCAATACTATAGTTTTGCTTTAACATTTCAGCAATCAACATAGGTCCAAACTCATTAAAATATTGATATGGATTATAAGTTCTTTCCTGGAAACCTTCGTTTGGATACAACTCATTTTGTAGCGTCGTAAATTTGCGGATAGTAGTTTCATGCTTGTCGAGTACAGTTTGCTCAATTTTTTGCTGCAGGTAGTCAAATTGTTTTGCATGATTTTCTTGATTTTTCACAAGGATTTTATCTAAAGTTAAATGCTGTTCCTCTAAATACGATGCAAGCTCACTGTACTTTTCTGCTAACAACTGCTCCATAGCCTGAATTTGGCGTTTAGCCTCACTATCCTGCACATCATCAATAAAACGCTCTTTCATTTCTAAAGCTTTGCCATTCCAAACATCCGTAACAGTCAATTGATGTTCACACAATAATTGCTCTACATGACGCGTCACAATCGTCATATGAAGGCGCGGGGCAAAAATAGGCATTTGTAGGTCTAGTACAGAAAATGCACTTTTTAATGTTGCCCAATAAGCTAATTCACCAGGGCCACCGACGAATGCCAGTACAGGGAACGTCATTTCCTGCATTAATGGACGGGACACCACGTTATTACTCAAGCGCTCTGGATATTTCTTGGCAATCTCTAGTAGCTCTTCACGAGTAAACTTAAGGTTTGCCGCTAAATTAATAAATAGATCATTTTTTCTTTCCAAAAGATGACGTTCTCCGTCCTCTACATAGAATAGATTAGCTGCATCTCTTGTCGCTAAAATAGGTTTACCGTAGCCCGTTTGCTCTAACAGCTCTTCCTTTTCTGTTACAACTCTAGCAATTTCTTCGCTATGCTGAATGATGTGTGCAAAATTGTCACTTTCATATTGACGGAAATTATAATCCGCTGCATCAATGAACAGTAACCCTTCATCTTTAAATAATTGGTTCATTAACCGCGCAAAGAAATCAGTAAATGTCTCACTTTCGTTTAGCACATCTACTAATTGTTTAATAAGGGCCTCTGTATACTCGGTTTCCCCAATGTCTCTAATAATGGTATTGATAAATTGTGTCATCGACTCTTTATTGAGCATTGTTGCCGATGCCATTGTTTTGCGTCTAGAGCGCTCACTGTATGCTCGTTTTTTTAATAACTCTCCATGCACCGTATAAGTATGATTAATTTCTTCCAAATCATGATCTTCTCCAGCTATCCAAAAAACAGGTACGACAGATTTTTGAAGCTTCGCACTTTGTTCTTTTGCTAACACAATGACTGAAATCGCTTTATGAACGGAGTAAAGAGGGCCAGTTAAGATACCTGCTTGTTGGCCACCGATTATGACCATAGCTCCTTGTTCTAGTTGTTGTAAATGTTCATTCGCTTTTTGTGATAACCCTAGTGGCTCCATAAATTGACGGATGATGGCTGTCAGCTCTTTTTGATCTCTGGCATGTTGTGCTAAATGCTTCGCTCTTTCCTCAAAAGCCTGATCATTAAAATCGTATTCAAAAAACTGATGAATGGCAGTATTTGGCGACCAGTAATCGGCTAGCACATTATTTTTTATAGGTACTTGGATAGACTCCAGTTTCATTTAATATAAGCTCCTCTACTCACTCAATCATTATTTTACTTATAACGAGAAATTGATTCCTCACATATTATGCACTTGAGGCTGTAAATGTTTTTAGCCCATATTGCATTTCCCCCACCATGAACATAGCACTGTGCAATATTACTGAACTATTCTTTTAGCACTAGGCTTTATGACATTTAATCAGTTTCCCATCCATAAAGAATGATTTTTTATATCTACTTTATAATGCTATTATTTTAACCCTTATAGCTCCAACATGAAAAGAAAATGCTTAGGCAACCTGTAAATAGTCTACAAGGGACTGAATGACACCGATTATACAGATCACAACATACGCGGTGCTCAGTAATAAAAATAAAAAACGCCAAATTTTCTTTAATAACGGCTTCACTTCTATTTCTTTTTTGGTCCGCCATTCAATATATGTAAAAATCATAGCCATCATTATTGCAAGGATGACTAAAAGTCCCCCTACATTTACTTGCCACAGTACTCCAATGCCTAAGGGGACTGAAAAGAACAAGCAGAAGGTTGTCACATCAGACGCCGCACCAAATGCATGGGTACCACGTATTTTAACTTTCCGGCTAATTAGATAGACTATAATAAAAAGAACAATTGGGCAAAAAATAACGATACTAACAATAATATGTAAAAGGTCTTTCAACTTTGTTCACCGCTCTCCTCTATCGCAAGTACTTGGAGATATAAAGTACGCAAAGTAGGCAAATGATGACCATTTGTTAAAGCCTTATCCAAAATGGCACCAACAATTGTTTCAATCTCACTTTTTCTTCCCTGCATACGATCTGCAAGCATGGAAGATGTATTTTCGGCTGTTTGCCTACATAAGTCTACCACATCTCCAAAAGATATAGTGCGCTCAATATCTTCGAACGCAATCGTTAACTCCTGATAAATATTCTTCAAAAGGGCATACACTCGTGTATTAGTCACTAGTTCCCCGTTCTTTATTTGTAATACATAAGTTAATGGATTGATTAAGCTATTAAATATTGCTTTTTCAAATAGCATCTTCTCTGCATTATCGGCCATTTCAACAGGAAACAATGGATTTTGTAATTGTAATAACTTTAGAAAAACAGGTTGTTTCCCTCGTTCGATAGCTATTTTACAAGGACCAATCCCTCTATGTTGAACAGTTGTTTGATTCCGCAATTGTGCACCAAAAGAAACGGAGCAAAACGCGATATTTTTTTGAGGTAAACTTCGTGCCTCCTCAAAATGAGCCAAGCCATTTTGCATAAAGAGCAAAGGTATTTCATTTGATAGTGACGCTAATTGGTCATAGAGATTTTGTAAATGAACATATTTAACAGCAATCACAATTAAATCTTGAGGTGGTAATGCAGTTAAATTTGTTGTAGAAGCAATTTTTTGTACAGTTTTAGTTCCATCAATATTCATTCGCGTTAATTGATTGGTAGTTAGCTCTTCTACCTGCTTCTGTTTTCTTGTCACTAACGATACTGACATTCCCGACTCTGCTAAAAAGCTTGCTGTTAATTGACCAACCGCTCCAGCACCAATAACTGCTACCTTCATCATTTCATTTTACACCCTTTCCTCTCCACATTATGAAGCTATAAGAATAAGGTGCCTCAGAATAAATTCTAAGGCACCCCTAAGTAGGTTCTTCTATTATACAAGATTGGCTGTTTATTGACGATATACAGAAAGGGTTTTATCTCTAGGAAAGATAAATATTGTATGCTCTTCATAGTTACTGAAGTTTAATCTTTCATTAACGAATAACCTTGCTGCAGCCACTTCACTAATTTCTCATGTTCATTTTGCAACTCACGATGTCTCATTTCAAGGGTTTGATAAGCATCTGTTAATTCGTCAAAACTTGTCAATGCCAATTTCAAGTGACTTCGCATAGATTGTTGGGGTTGATTTCGTACAGCTAATAATGACTGACTATATTGACCACGTAATGTTTTATTCCAACGGAAGCCACACGCCTGCTTTGTACGGCCCAGTTCCATAGCCGCCATTTCAAAAGCCTCCAACTGCGTTTTGCCATTTTGCACATTATGCAAGACAATTTCTGCTAGTCTTTCATCGTCTTCCTTTGTCCATTGATCTTTTCTTTTTTTCAATTCCATAATCTATCACCCTCGCATTTTTTACTACTATATGCAGTAGCGAGCAAAATAGAATCATTGCATGAAAAAAGACAGTGATTATGTTTTTCTTTCATCACTGCCTTTATACATCACTTATTATTCTTCTTTGTTAAGAAATTATTAACAGCCAGATGATGCGCTTCACTTTCCCACAATTTTGCACACGTACGAACTTCCTCCATCACCCGCTCATACATATTTCGTTCTCGCCATTTACGAAGCTCGATTTCCTTATAAGCTTTATGAACAGAAGGATGAATTTTTCGCATATGTTCAATAAAATCATTTAACGCCTCATCCTTTGAGCCTTCAAAAACTCGCATTGCCCATCCAATTTCATATAGCAACTGCGCAGGATACGGCTTCGCATCCAAAAGCATTTTTAATGCACGGTCATGACGTAAACCTCGTTCAAAAAGATATGTACCACCACCCCAACCACTCGTAATGGCTAAGGTTCCTTGAATAAAACCACATTTCGCATGGTTTGCCACTAAACGAAAATCACAAGCTGTGGCAATCTCACAACCTCCACCAACTGCGGTACCATTTATAAGCGCTATAGTGGGTACCGGGAGTGTCGCAAGGTCATATAATATTTTCCCCATCTTACTTAACATACCAAATGCCTCATCCTCCGTCTCCAGCGAATGAAACTCAGATAAATCCCCTCCAGAGCAAAATGATTTATCTCCAGCACCTGTCACTACTAAAAAACGCACATCCTCATGTTTTCGAATATACGTAATGACTTCCTGAAGACCATTCATAACCTCATCATTGACAGCATTACGCTTCTCTTCTCGATTAATCGTAAAAGTCATAACACCATCATGATTGTCGATTGTATAACTCACATTATTACCCCCTTTGTCTCCATGAATAAATTGTATCATACAATTATTTCACTATTATATTAAATTTCGCAATCAACGCAATATTCTGTTTTTAAGCCATCAAAAAAAGGCTAGTAAAGAGCCATGGTCTCTCTACTAGCCTTTTAAGTGAGCAAACACTGTATTATTTGCTTACTACTTCTTTACCTTTGTATTGTCCGCAAGCTTTGCAAACACGGTGTGATAATTTAGCCTCACCACAGTTAGGGCAAGTTACCATACCAGGTACAGATAATTTGAAATGCGTACGACGCTTTCTTTTTGCAGTTTTAGAAGTTCTTCTAAATGGTACAGCCATTGATGGCACCTCCTTACAGATCGTCTATTCGTCTGTTTGATCAAAATACTTAGCTAAAGCAGCTAGTCTTGGATCCACTTTTTGTTCGTCAGCTTTTTTGTGTAGCTCTACGTCTTCATCTGTTGCATAAGACCAGCTTTTACCGCCTTGCACTTGTCCTTCGGTATTTTCCTTGAACACTTGCATAGGTACCTCGAGCAGCACTAGCTCCTCAAGAACTGGTTTCATGTCGATGACTTCACCGTCAATATAGTGAATGTCTCCGTCATCGTCTCCTCGTTGATCTTCGTCAATCCAGCTGAAAATTTCAACTGTCTCAACATCGATAGGAAACTCAACATCCTCCCACGTGCGAGCACATGGTAGCGTTAACGTCGCTGTCACAGTTAACTGACATGTCATTTGCGATGCACCAAAAGTACATAGCCCTTTTACATGAACGGGCGAAATTGCTCGAATATCCTGGTTTCGCTCCATCACTTCGTCCAGTTGGACAAAGGCATCGATTGGCATCCCGTTTTGGCGGTATTTAGATAATTGATGAATTGACCATTTCATTCGTTTAATCACCTCGAGACAACAATGTTGATTATATAATGTGTAAAAATAGATGTCAAGATAATTTCTTGTCACCTCTTTAAAACCTACCTATAATTATATACTATAAGAAGTATATTTGCTCTAAACAGCTTACCATAAAACATAAATGATCAGGAGGGAAAGCATGAAAGCAGTTGGAATTGTTGTTGAATATAATCCTTTTCACAACGGACATGCCTATCATTTAACACAGGCTAAAAAAGTAGCGAAAGCAGATATTGTCATCGCTGTTATGAGTGGAACATTTTTACAACGTGGTGAACCAGCTATGGTAGATAAATGGACACGTACAAAAATGGCACTCGCAGGTGGTGTAGACATTGTCATTGAGCTACCTTATGTCTATAGTACAGCCCCTGCTACTGATTTCGCCAAGGGTGCGATTTCATTATTAACTGCTGTTGGCTGCGACTCGTTTGCTTTTGGTAGTGAAGATGGCTCTATCCAACCATTCTTGAACACGTTTGAGTTGATCGACAATAATCGTACAGAGTATGACGCACTTATTAAAGACAGCCTTAAAACAGGCGCTAGCTATCCTAAAAGCCTATATTACGCCTATGAACAGCTTACTCAGAAGTTCCCTGCTCCATACATCGATCTTGCACAACCCAATAATATTCTTGGCTTTCATTATCTAGAGGCGGCGAGAACGCTGAACAGTAACATCCAGCCACTTACCATCCCTCGTATTGCAGCAGGCTATCATGATGCACTTAAAGAGGACGCATCCATCGCAAGCGCTACGGGAATACGTAAAGCCCTAGCAACTACAAGTTCTTTACAGAGTGTTCAAAAGGTTGTTCCGGAGGCATCTTTTGATTATTTGGCAGACTGGCATAGACACTATAAAAAATTTGCTAGCTGGGAAGCATTTTGGCCACTTTTACAGTTCACGATTATGAGACACACGACTTCTGAGCTCACTCGTTATGCAGAAGTAACTGAGGGGATTGAGAATGCTATTATGAAAGCAGCCAAAAGCAGCTCATCCTTTAATAGCTTTATGGAAAAAATAAAATCGAAACGTTATACCTGGACCCGCCTTCAACGTATGATTACACATATTTATACAGGATTTACAAAGGAACAGCTACACAGCTTTGAAGCCCCATCATTTATCCGTTTACTAGGCATGAGCGAAACTGGCCAAGCTTATATAGGAAAGCGTAAAAAAGATATCGAATTACCTTTAATAAGCCGTGTTGCAGCTGCAAAAGATGCTATGCTGGCCATCGATATTCATGCTGCAGAGCTATACAATTTAAGTATAGAGCAAGGCGTTACAGCGCTAAGTCTTCCAAAAGATTATCAAACACCACCAATCCGTTATTAAAGTCATAAAAGGGATGCTAGATGGGTTCTAGCATCCCTTTATTGTCTTTTATTTTGGTTGTAGCTGCTTTAAATAATTGATGGCATCGTCCACGTTTTTCACAGGTACAATTTTCATCTTTGTCCCAATTTCCTTCGCTGTTTTTACAGCAGTCGTATAATTGGATTCTAACTCTGGATACTTCGCCTTCATTTCTGGAGAAATTTCATCATCAGGGGCAAAAAAGATTTCCATATCATCACGATCAGCTGCTATAATCTTATAGTCAATTCCGCCAATTCGGCCAACAGATCCATCAACTAGCATTTCTCCTGTACCTGCGATGGCATAACCTTTCGTTAAATCCTCATCCAGAAGTTGATCTAATATTTCAAGTGTAAACATCAATCCTGCAGAAGGACCACCAATATCCTCTGTCTTCATTGTCACCTGTGGATTGGTTTCTATCGATTTGCTTTCTGTATAAGAAATCCCTAAACCGGCTCTATGCTCCTGTGCATTTGGTATTTCTTTCAATGTAATTGTTGCCTTCTGCTGTTCTTCATTACGTATAAATTGAATCGATACTTGATCCCCGAGCTGTTTAGGCTGTAAAAGCTCAACAAGCATTTGCTGATTAGTTATTTTTTGTCCATCTACTTCAATTATTTCATCCCCAGCTTTTAAGATGCCATCTGAAGCGCCACCATCCAATACATTTAAGATAAAGACACCATTAAAATGAACTTTTGTCTCTAATCCAGCTCTTTGGAAAGCTACATATTTAGCATTAAATTGGGAATCCGACATTAATTTTAACTGTCGAACATTATATTCCTCATCATCCTCTAATGGATTTCGGACTTGTTCAATATCCATGAGCTTTTGATACTTTTGAGTTTTAGCCCATAAATATGAAAATGGTGTGGCTTGCTGCATGGCGACCGTCATCAAACTCATAGATCCTAAACTATCTGCCTCCTTGCTATCGACCGTAACAAATTTACTGACATCATAGGCACTACCAGGTTTCATAATATACGCGTCTAGTCGGTATAACATCATAGAACAAATCACGACTATTAACACCGCATAAATGCCAATTTTTCTCTTCACTTGAATACACCTCCTAGGACGCTTGCAAAACCATACGTTCATGTTTTTGCCTTTCACACATATATTAATTTTAGCATTTGCCTATGTGAATGACAAAAAGTTGAAACGAGATGATCATATGTTTGCTACAATTCAAATAGCGCTCTGCATAATTCTAATTCTCTTACTCTTGTTATTCCCACAAACCGCTCATAGTGGTACTGATTTAGGCTTATCTCTTTTCATGGAGGCGCTATTTCCGTATTTACTACCGTATTTGGTGTTAACACAATGGCTCCTGCGTTTAACAGCCCCTATGCGTACCAAAACAAAAAGAGCTTCTTTATACGTACAAGCCTACATTATTAGCGCACTTGGAGGCTATCCTACTGGAGCGACCACTATTGTTTATTTAAAAAACAGTGGACAATTACATCCTAAGGAAGCAAATTTTCTACTAGCCGTTTGTCATGCACCAAGTCCATTATTCGTGTTAGGGTTTGTAAGCCTTGATTTACTACACAGTAATACGTTTGGATGGTTGTTTTTATGTTTACTACATATGTTTAATATTTGTTGCTTAGTAACTGGTTACTTTTTATACCGCAAAACGGATTCACCAACCATCACTGTACACAACACTACACTGTACACAGCTCCCTTTTCAGAAAGTATTAAAGAAACTGCCCCAACCATTTTATTAGTGGGTACAACCATTATCTTTTTCACAACCATTCAGACTATCGTGCAACAGGGCTTAGATCAATTAATACCGAAGCTACCTTATACGATTGAACTGTCCTTAGCCGCCATCCTAGAAGTGACAAATGGTCTTAAAATGACCGTCACGGCCTTCCCTGATTTCCCGTATACCTCTTTACTAGTCGTCATTTTGTTAACGATGCAAAGTATAAGTATTCATTTACAAATTTTTGTGATTGCTAAATCCGCCAAACTTTCTGTGAGACCTTATCTAAAATTTCGCCTCCTTAGCATAATCATTGTACCAACTATTTATGCTCTATTTTTTCTGAAATAATTAGTTTTCATCGATAAAAAAGAGGATGTTCAGCGTATAGTACCGACATCCTCTTCAACCACTATTGGATAAAACCATATTTTTCTTTTAAAGCTTGTACAACACAATCTGGAACTAACTCATTGACATCACTTCCATATTTCGCAACCTCTTTTACAATACTGGAACTTAGGAATGAGTATTGATTCTTCGTCATAATGAAGAATGTTTCGATTGTTTCATCTAGGAAACGGTTCATAGAAGTAATTTGCATTTCATATTCAAAATCTGAAACTGCTCGTAAGCCACGTACAATGGCCTTAGCTTTTTTTTCTTTAGCATAGTCTATAAGAAGACCTGAAGAACTTTCTATCCGAACATTAGGTATCGCTTTTGTTACTTCAGCCATTAAAGCCATACGTTCCTCTACAGAAAACAGCGGATTTTTTGCTGAATTGTTTAATACGGCTACATAGACGATATCGAACACATCGGCTGCACGTTTAATAATATCTAAATGGCCAAATGTCACAGGGTCAAAACTTCCAGGAACTACAGCAATTTTCTCTGACAACTTATTCTCCCTCTTCCTCTGTACAGCGATAAACAGAAATAATTGTTCCGCCATATGTTTCTTGTCTTTTTAAAACAAACTCACCAAAACTTTGAGGTAATGTTATTTCTTTTGCATGTTCACATAAAATAATACCATTTTGTTGAATTTTTTCATTATCAACGAGTAATTGCACTAAGTCATAATATTCCTTTTGATGATAAGGCGGATCTAAAAAAACTAATGAAAAGGTAATATCACGTTTTAATAGCGCTTTCACAGCACGCTTTGCATCAATGCGAAACAGCTCAGTATGTTCTTCGTAACGGCATTTTTTAATATTTTCTTGCAGCACCTGAAAGGCTTTTGCATCTTTTTCAATAAAAATAGCACGCTCTGCCCCACGACTTAATGATTCAATACCTAAACCACCGCTTCCTGCAAACAAATCAAGTGCAGTACCTCCATCAAAAAAAGGACCAATCATATTAAAAATCGATTCCTTCACCTTATCAGTTGTAGGTCTCGTCGTATTCCCAGCTATCGCCTTTAGCGGCATTCCTTTACGCTCTCCTGCTACCACTCTCATATAAGCTATCACCGTACTTTCATCCATATAAAGTATTTTTGCAGCGAAAGGAAAGCCCTCCGCTGCAAAAGTTATTGTTGCTCTTGTGTTAATACTTGAATACGTTCCTCTTTCTTTTGTAATTCAACTAAGAATAAACGCTGTAACCAAGCCTCTTCCACATAATATTGATTAGCAATTTTAATAATTGGCTCTGAAATAGTTGGATATCTTCGCTGATTAAATACATAAAAACCAGGTTCTTTAGGGAATCGGAATGTGCGATGCTCGCTATTTACATAATAGCCGTTCTTCCCTTCTCCAACTGTATACCCAAGATAAGGTAATAACGTATCTGCTGTATATAACGCTTGTCCTTCATATAGAATAACATGAACGTCTTCCTTCAATACATCATTTACATACACATCACGAGAATCCTCAAATAATAATGGGTACGTTCCGTCTTTCTGGGCTGCATTTAACGTAAAGTAAGATGTTTTAGCATCTAACACTTGTGATAAATACTCATCCATTGTTTTTGGTGATAGAGGATCATCTCCAAGTTTTTTCAACTTATCCTGCCAAGCCTGCTGTTGACTATCTGTCATGTAATCATTTAATGTCTTCACAATTTTCTTTGCTTTGTCTCCACCAATTGGATCGTTTACTAAATAGGATGCCATAACTTCAAGCAACCATTCTGGAGAGTCTACAAATGTATATTGCGATTTTATTTGGGACAAAATGACTTCCTGTTCAACAGCTTGTGCTGTAAGTGTTGGTAAAAATAATAATCTTTCATCATGAACTGGGACAGGACTTTTCTCTTGAATAATTGCAATATGTTCATCATTTAAAAACTGTAAATTCTCTAATGATTTTAGGAAATCATTCGGAATAGCCTGTTGTGCATAAATCGATAATACAGGCGTTTGTTCTTGTACTTTGAGTTTTCCTGCTTGCCAATAAAGGTCATGAACAGTGCCGTTGCCTCTAAACATCGTATAGTTAACGAGTGATAGCTGTTGTTGACCTACTAATGGCAAACCTGTAATCCATTGTCCATTAATTTTACTATCTGTAGAAATATGAACAATTGAATAGGACGCTTCACCATTTATTAGTGTAGCAAAAACATCTTGAAGGAGCATCTTATTTTTCAAGCCACCCTCAATCGGGATTATGTATGACACAGATTGTGATTTTGTTTCCCCTTTTGCAAAATAAGAGACCTCATCTGATAAACGATCACAGCTTTTTTCATTCTCAATAAAGCAACTAGGGTTTGTTGCCTTTTCTGGCCATTTAATTTTTACCTTTTGATTGGGTAAATTTTTAAAATGCTGACGAATATCTAAGCTATTTTCACGATAAACAATCTCTATTTCCTGCGAGTAATGAAAATCCCCTATGCCGGTTTCTAAATCAGATGAGTATGCATGATACTGGAAAAATAACGTTCCTGAAATAATAAGTACTAAAATAGAAAAAAAGCTTAAT
This sequence comes from Lysinibacillus fusiformis, assembly GCF_003049525.1. GTDB lineage: Bacteria > Bacillota > Bacilli > Bacillales_A > Planococcaceae > Lysinibacillus > Lysinibacillus fusiformis. The sequence goes on from NZ_PYWL01000001.1 coordinate 380,792, forward strand.
GCAAATTTCATGTGCTTGACCTCCCGCAGCATGATACTATGAGTATTGGAAAGGATGTGCAGTTATTATGCCACAACAATTTATAGAATTAGGAGAAGGCTATGGTGATGTATACGAGCTACTTGAAATTATTAAAACCAATCAGGAACGCTTTCATCAGGCCTTTTTACTAACATCTACAAAAGGAGATAAAAAGGTAATCTCCTTAGCCGTTGCCTTCAAACCAGTTGGCGAAAGTAAATTCATGCCCATATATATTTGTCGCGAAGGCATCCCTTATCATGATGGGGAACCAACTAAGCGACAAAAAATGTTTGAAGCACAAATTGAACAACTAGACCGAAAAGCAGTTGTTGTAGAAATAAAGCACTCATCTATATTTTCGGAATCAAAACTATTTTATCAATACTTAATCGGCATATTAAGACTAAATAACTATATACCTGCATTAGCATAATATTATAGACCTACTTTATAGTCATATTCCTTTGCTTTATCCGGCTTTGCATTTTCATATTCAGTTTTGACAAATGGACGATAAGATTCAACAACGTCTTTCACAAAAGGAAGGCGTTGTAGTTTTATTGTCAACATTTCAATATCCTCACGATTACAATACAGCGCTACGTATTTTTGTCTTCTAGAAATATAAAGAACATGACCATATTTCCGAAGAGACTTCGCATGTTTTAATTGATGGACGTAAACGATTAGCCCTTGTCGTTCGTTCATATTGGATTCCCTCATTTCTTACCTAAAAGAATACCATAGACCAGAAAATGATAGCAACAGAGTTTAGCTGACAGAACACTCGATTTTCCGTTATAATGGAAAAGCATACTACGTTAAACATCGTAGGAATTCGAATCAGTTGTTTTAAATAGCTTACATGATTATTTTTCCACGGAATCAATGTACATTTTGCTGAAGGATGATAATGCCTCATACCTCCATCATAGGAAGCATGAAAGAATCATCAATCACTTAACTAATTACTAGTTTTATAAAGCTCTCGGACGGATGTGGGAGCTAGTCATTACACAATGAATTCACCATTTACTTTAATAGGTAAAAAAATTGTTAAGGAGGACGAATATGGGGAAGAAAACTAAAATAGCAATTGCAATCGCAGCTGCAAGTGCGGCAGCTTGGGCAGGTAGTAAAGCTATTTCTAAACCACAGCAACGTGAAGGTAAACAAGCATTACAATTTGATCGCACAATCATTCTTGCACACCGAGGCGGAGCTCATTTAGCACCTGAACATACTATGATCGCCTTTGACAAAGCAGCGCAGTTAGGCGTTGATGGATTTGAAATAGACGTACGTTTAACAAAAGACGAAGAAATTATTGTTTTTCACGATGATACAGTTGAACGAACAACAGACGGCTATGGCCTTATAGCTGATATGACATTGGCAGAAATCAATGCCTTGAATCACGGCTATCATTTTGAAGATTTGGATGGAGCCTTCCCATACCGTGAGGATAAATTACAAGTTGTAACATTACGAGAGCTACTTGAGGCGTATCCACATATGTTGATCAATATTGATATTAAAGATGCCCCTGAAACTTATGAAGGAAGTCTAATGCCTTCTAAGCTTTGGCGTTTAATTGAAGAACTAGGCGCAGAGGATCGTGTCGTTGTAACAAGCTTTTACGGGGAGCAAATAGATCGCTTTAACTTATATGCTCAAAATCAGGTAGCGCTTGGTGCAGGAGAATCAGATGTGAGAAAAGCATTTGCTTCCTTCTCCAGTCAATTCGGACATTTATATCATCCAAAAGTAGATGTGTTCCAAATTCCTCCTAAATCAGGGGTTATCGCTTTAGATTCTCCAAAGTTTATTCAGTTTTTAAATAATCTTAACATTCCTGTTCATTATTGGACAATCAATGACTTAGACACAATGAAAAAATTAATTAATAACGGCGCAAAAGGAATTATCACAGATCGCCCAGATATAGCCGTAGAGCTATTTCAAACGCAAGAGTCTTAATAAATCAGTCCATGGAAGGGTTAATGCTCTAAATAAGTCCTTCCCACCTACTATAGACAAAAGCCATAGGGATTTGATCTGACCCAAAAAGGTTAGACATATTTAGTTAAGCAACTGCTAAGACCTGAGTTCGGTACTCCACCGGGCTTAGGTCTTTTAATTTCATTCGTTTGTGATTGTAGTAGTGAATATAGTCTTTGAGTTCCTGTTCAAAATGTGCCATGGATTTAAATTCTTGTAGATACAGGAGTTTTAGTGTCTAACTTTTACGGGGCAGTTCATTACTAGTTGGCTTTTGTAATATTCAAACAATACTTGCCCTGTTTTCATTGATAAACAGATTCTAAATATTGTAATACTGCATCAGTTACTTCTCGTAATGTTGCTGTTCCACCTAAATCAGGGGTTTTTATACCTTGCGTTAATGTTGATTCGATAGAGTTCAAAATGTGTGTTCCTGCTTCTTCGTAGCCAAGAAAATCAAGCATCATTTTTCCCGTCCATATTTGCCCTATTGGATTAGCAATCCCTCGCCCTGCTATATCTGGGGCAGAACCATGAACAGGCTCAAACATAGAAGGAAACACGCCTTCTGTATTTATGTTGGCTGCAGGCGCTATTCCAATACTCCCCATAATAGCACCTCCTAGATCTGTTAAAATATCCCCAAATAAATTGGAGGCAACAATGACATCAAAGTTGTCCGGCTTCATGACTAAAAAGTCCGCTAATGCATCAATATGATTGGATGTTTTCCCTACGTCTTCATACTCTTTCCCTATTTCCGAAAATACTTCATCCCAAAATGGCATACTGTAGGTGATACCATTTGATTTTGTGGCACTTGTCACATGTTGTCGACGGGCTTTAGCAAGCTCAAATGCATACCGCATCGCACGTTCTGTACCCTTTCTAGTAAAAATGGCATTTTGGATTGCAATTTCATCTTGCCCACTATGTATTCTCCCACCACTTTCCGCATACTCCCCTTCAGAATTCTCTCTAACAACAATAAAATCAAACCCATTAGGTTGACGTAAAGGTGAGGGTAAACCTTGTAGTAGCTTTGCAGGTCGTACGTTAATAGATTGCTGCATTTCTCGACGTATTTTTATAAGTAGCCCCCATAAGGATATATGGTCTGGCACCAATTCCGGCATGCCCACCGCTCCTAAAAAAATTTGGTCATATTGCTTTAAAATCTCTATCCCATTTTCAGGCATCATACTACCCGTCTCTAAATAATAATCACAGCCCCATGGAAAGGTTGTCCATTCGAATTGAAAACGACCATCCAATAATGCCACTTTATTGAGTACATCTATGGCAGCTGGTACTACCTCTTTTCCTATCCCATCTCCTGGTATGACTGCAATCCGATATGTTTTCATGTATGTTGCCTCCTTTCATAATTGTATAGAAAAAGACTGTAAACAAACTCAGTTTTACCTTTGAGTTGTGTACAGTCTAGTAGAGATGTGTTTGAACACATCTTAATTTACGCTGAGCAAGAGCATGAACCGCCCGAGCCACATCCTCCTCCGCAAGATGAGCCAGATGCAAAGAATGGATTGCTTACAGGGACTTTTACCGCTTCAGAGACTGTTTTCCCTACAAGTAGGCTAATCTCATCAAGCAAGTCCTGAAAATCGTTTTCAGCAATTTTTAAAGCTGAAACCTTTTCATTTAAGTCGAGCGCCCTTTTCTGTTGGCGAATCGACTTCATAATTGTATGGTAGTCCGGATGATATTTTCCGAAACGTTGTACATCTTCGTACTGTTCTTTCATGCGATTAAACGCGTAAATAGCTTCTACAATTTGTGAATCACTATAAACGGCATCATACGCTTGCTGAAGCGCCATCGCTGGTTCTGAGGAAACAATCATCTCACAAAGCGCTTCCGCCTCATCTAAAATGAATACCCAGTCAGAGGTCATCATCATTTTTAATTCCCCCAATCTCTTACCCATCATAACAGATTTTATGGTAATTTTACATTATTGAGATTATTAATGAAAGAGGTTTTTCCAATTGATGACAACACCCAAAGAAAAAATCGATCTATTATTAGGGGCAATTTTACAAGATAGTACGGAGGAAGATGAAGAAGTTCTTTTACATCTTTTAACTGGGCTCCGCGAAAAACAGCAAGGTATTCATCGTCGTTATATTAACGCCGCCTTACATATGGTTGGCAAGTTTGAGCCTGAAGTCAGTGAGGTACGTATTCCAATTACACCAGTTATTCATAACACAATTAAGGTGCCACACGGGGGCATCATTGCGACGATAGCCGATGCGGCAATGGGGGGACTTGCTTCCCGTTCTGTACCAGAAGGATTTAATGTAGTAACTACAAATATGAATGTCACGTATATTGCCACAACAACAAATAAAGAATTAATTGCGCGTGGTCGTTTTGTCCATAAAGGGCGGCAAACACTAGTAATGGAATGTGATATCGAAGATGAGACAGGGCGCAAGCTAGCCATTGCTACAGGATCATTTTTTGTTATTCAGCGTCGGTAAGTAGACCTGTAAAATAGTCCTTAATACACTGTTGATCGGAAAAAGGGAATTTTTGATTTTTAATTTGCTGTGTTTGTTCATGCCCTTTTCCGGCAACAAGGACAATATCCCCTTTTTTCGCCTTCGCTAATGCTTGATGGATTGCAACTTTACGGTCTAAATAGATTTCATAGTATTGTTGCTCTGTAAAACCAGCAATAATACTTTCGTTAATAATGATCGGATCTTCATCTCGAGGATTATCCGTTGTTAAATAGATAACGTCTGCATATTTACTTGCTACAGCGCCCATAGCAAAACGTTTCGCTTTATCCCGATTCCCACCACAACTAAAGACAAGATAAATCGTTTTCGAGCGATCGAATGTTTGTAACACGGCTTGGAGGGCTTCAGCCGTATGGGCATAATCTACATACACATCAACTCCTACTGGGTTATCAATCTTCTCGAGCCTGCCTTCAGGAAGCCTTAGGGACCACATATGTTCAACTATATCATCCATTGGAGTTCCTAAGCGCCATACTGCCATCAATGCTGCAACCGTATTTTGTACATGGTACTTCCCTACAAAAGGAATTTCTATAATATGCTCACTCGCAGATGTTTGTAAGCAGAGCACTGTTTTGCCAACTGTTTCACTGACAATTTGGATATGTAAATCATTGTGATTATCAAAGCCAAATGAGCAGGATTTTTTCTTATCATAAATTCCAACAGAGCGACAAAAGTTATCATCGCCATTTAATACTAGTTTTTTAGATAAATCAGCTAATCTTTTCTTTGCCCGTTTATAGGCTTCTAATCCTCCATGATCTTCTAAATGATCTTCAGATAAGTTTAAAAACACGCCGCAATCAATGTCACAATGATCGAGTCTATGTTGCTGTAACCCCATTGAAGATGCTTCTAACACTACATGTGACACACCTTTGCGTACACATTGTTTTAATATCGGATGCAATTCTTTCGCCTGCAATGTGGTAAGTTCCTCGTAAGAAGTTTGTTGCTTTTCGCCATCAAGATAAAACCCAATTGTTCCTATAACCGCCGCTTTTTTATGTAGAGCGTTTAAAAGCTGACTGACAAAATGACTCACTGTCGTCTTTCCGTTTGTCCCCGTTATGGCAATAACACTTAATGCTTCTGCTGGAAAAGCTGCTAACTTCGCGCTTGCATACGATAGGAATAAGGCTGTATTAGGAACCCATACAAAAGGAATTTCTTTATCAATAATTGGTAAGGAAATACTTTCCTCCGAGACAATTGCTGCTGCTCCACGGGCCAATGCTTCTTTGACAAAACGACTTCCTGAAGTTTTTTTGCCTTTTCGTACAATAAAAATGTCGCCAGGTTGTACAGCCTGTGCATAATCCTCTACGCCTGTAATTTCTGTTCGAATCGATCCTCCCGTTACGCTACATGGCCAGTCTTTCAATAACTCAGCTAATTGCAAGCCTCTTCCCCCTTTCAGTTCTCTATCATATGACGGCCTTTGTAACGGTGTGACGAAAAATGTAGAAGCCACTTGGGGCAACTGGAAGCACAAAAAAAATGAAGACAAGTCCATTCAGCGAATGCTTGTCTTCATGTAAATTTATTATGTTATGGCGATTGATCGGTTTTCTCTTCCTCTACAGGTTCTTCACTTTCAGACTCTTCATTATTTGAATCCTCACTATCCATCTTCAGTGAAGCAGGTTCTATATAAATTTGTGTATAATAATCCACGAAAACGCCTGAACCAACTTGTGAATATTTATCATTTAATAGAACTTTCCGGTGTTCGGTAGAATTTGTCCAGCCATGCATTGCCTCAATCGCATCAAAATAGGCAGTTGCTAGATTTTCATTCGCATCGCTATAGTCAATGCTCTGCGCTTGTAACCTCTTTTTAAGATCTCCATATTTGGGAGATTCATGTGATAAAAAATTTTGCACCTTCATATCTTCGCTATGCATTCTCGCTGTATTTTCCAATGATTCATTCATCTCTACAGGCGGCAACCCATGATGCTCTCGCGTTACATTTAGTAAATCATCGAGCTGTTTGGCATTCGCCCTATCAATTTCCTGCTGTAAAAATGAAGAAGGCGGGGTACGTCTAACAAGCTCTCCTTGATAACTCATTTCATATGGCTGATGAAGGACAAGTGTTTTACTATTCGTATATCGTATCCCCTGTAATTCACTCGTTTCCCGGTCAATATAAAGCTGCGCGTATAGTCCATCAAATTTGATCAGTAATCTTGTTTGCATATCTTCTTCATTCATGGAGAATATGTAAATATTATCACCAACATTAGCGGCTACCTCATAATCAATAATCGTCATGCGGTAAATTTCATCTCGTTTTTGCCCAACTTTAAAAGGAAATGCATTGATATCTTGCCCTGCTATGTAAACTTGCGTGATGACGTTATTTTCAACACCAATCATAAAAAAAGTTGAAACATCTTTATTATAGACCCACCATTCATACCCAAACGAGGAGGGTTCCTTCCTTTCTGGTTCTCCATATTGTTCCAAAACGGTTTGTGTGCCTTTCCCTATTAATGTTGAAATACCCGATTGTGGACGTGTCATTGCTCCTATATCGGGCTGTTTTAGCTCTGTTTGAGGGATTATATTAGAATTGGTATTTGGGCCTTCTAGTGGTTCATTTTCCTTAGGGGTATTAAAAAACATAAAGCCGATTAATGCAATTGCACCACAAATCATTAATATGCGGAATAACGCTTTCATATAGGACTCCTTTCATCACCATTATTGTAAGTTATTATATCAATTGTAATTGGGTTGACACAATGTTGTCATTGCAACAATGTCGAATATGCTCTATTATAAAAATGAGCGTATACTTTGTACGAGAACCTAAAGGAGGATTATACATGTATTTTGAAAATACTAACCTTGAAAATTTAACCGCTGATCAAGAGCTAATTGTCAGCATTATGAAAAAACATGGTTTAGAATGTGATGGCGGTTGGGATTATGAACGTATGACATTCGATAAACGTTTCGATACTCGTGAAGGTCGTTATTACCTACGCGTTTTCGCATATGCCATTTCTGGTGATGTTGGTGCTCATGATGCCATCCTTACATTAATGAAACCAGCACTTGGTAAGTACTATTATCCACATGGTGTTGAATATGGAGAAGATGAAGTTTTCCCAGCACATATTGTGAAAAAATGTGAAGAAATCTTAAAAAAGGTTAAATTAGAATTAGATCAATTCTCAATCGAGCCTACAAATAAAAATAACTTTGAACCTGTTAACGCACGCTAATCTTTATTAATTGAAAAGTGATAGCAAGTATAGCATTAAATAGCTTCATAGTTACGAAAAGACTGGTAGTCCAGTCTTTTTTATTTTGAGTAAAAATTAGATTTCTTCTCATACTACCTATATCTAGAACAAAATGTAGGTGAGAAAATTGTTGTCATTTTTTAATCGTCCTTTTTTTCGTCATCCCATTATCGTTATCGCGATTGGGATTTTTCTCCTCTGGTTTATTTCAATATCATTGCCGATCTTACTTGCCTACTTAACTGCCTTACTTTTAGAACCTATTATAGTTCGGATGAGCAAACGTTTTCGAAAAAAGCGTAAAATAGTGGTTTCCATCTTTTTTTTATTCTTCCTAAGTATCTCTTTATTATTATGTACGCTTATTATTTATGTAAGCTGGAAACAATTTTCATCATTTATTATTGATATTCCAGATTATTTGAATCAACTTTCTGCACTATGGATTCAAATGCAATCTAAACTAAGTAACCACACCTATCATTTACCTGTAGAACTAGTTTCACAAATTCAATCCATGATTGCAAGAGCTTTAGCTTCCACTGAAAAATTTGCACATTCCTTAACAAACATCGATGTCTGGTCTGCCTTATTAACGTATATCCCTACACGATTATTTGATATTTTTGTCTATTGGATTGTCTTGTATATGTTGCTTTTGGAATTGCCGACCATCAATCAAAAAATATTAATGCCCGTCCCTTTCCACTACCATCAGAAAATTGTGTTTATTGGTGAACGAGTTAAATTAGCCTTATTTGGATTTTTGAAAGCACAATTGCTTGTCGGATTAGGTATTTTTGCTTTAGCTATCGCAGCCTTTTATTTTCTCAAAACGCCATTTCCTCTATTATTAGCATTGTTGCTTGTCGTCTTAGACTTTATTCCTTTTCTTGACTCATTTATTTTATTAGTCCCATGGGCAATCTATCAAGTTTTTGCTGGGGATTATATTTACGCCGCTGTGTTAATTGTATTAACAGTAGGTCAATTTTTAGTTCGTCGTATGATTGAGCCAAAAATAATAGGTGATAAAATTGGACTTTCTTCTCTTTCAACCTTTATTGCGATGTTTATCGGATTTAAAATTTTTGGATTTTCAGGTATTTTAATTGGACCATTACTTTTTGTAGTCGTTCTCTCATTAATTCAGCCAACGACAAAAAATCTCCCACCTACTGAAAAATAAGGTGGGAGATTTTTGTTATATGCCTAAAATGGCTTTAATAACCGATGTTGTTTCGCCCGGTTCAAATAAAATATACAATAATAAATAAACAAGGACACCTGTTATAGCGACGAAGAACCAAATAATACTTGTAATCGGTCCAATACGACGGTGTAATTTTAAATTCGTTTTAAGACCCGAAACTATACTAACTATCCCAAATACGGCCCCAGAAGTTGCCAAAATAATATGGAAAATCAAGAAGAACGTATAATAAGGTTTTAAATGTTCTCCACCACCAAAGGCAGTATTTCCAATAAACACTGTACGGGAAGCATAAATAATAAAGAAGATCAGTGCAGCAACACCTGCAGCAAGCATTACTTTTTTATGCCCTTCTACATTTCTTTTTATAATTAAGCCCCATCCTATTGCTACTAGTACAGCACTAATAACGATAAACGATGTACTAATAGTAGGCAAAATTTGTAATTCCATTATCAAAACCCCTTATACAAAGTAAATTTCTATTTTATAATTAATGTTGCTGTTGACTCTCCCATTTTTTTTGATGGGCAGCTAATGCATCAGCAGTAATTTTATCTGGATCTTTTTGTTCAGCACGATACCATTTTGTAAAGATCGCACCTAATAATATACCAAAAATCAGCTCTTGAATAATTTTCATAAGCACGCCGCCTAACTGCTGATCAGCAACCGGTTTCATATCCGTAAATAGCTCAGGTCCTGATAATGATAGTCCCGACAACGTAGAGGCCGGAACGCAAAGCTCCATTGCCTTTAACCAAGCATCACCATTCGTATACGTTTCATACATAGCATTAGGTGCAAAAATGATTAATCCACAGGCGGGAGTTATTAAAACGGCATTGGCAATAATATAGCCTAATTTATGCAAGGGCTTCATTTGATCTTTACCTGGCATATTTTGAATTAAAGGCCAGTACATGAAAACAGCTGATAGAAATAAGACAAATGTATAGGTACCATGTAGTGTTTCATTTAATTTAATATAATCTAATACATCCGGTAAGTGATAGAAGGAAAATAGACCAATAAACACAAACACTGCAACTACTGGTAATGTTAGTACTTTAAATATAGTTCTAACAACTGGTGCTTCAATCGCAACCTTCCAAACCCACCAAGGTATTCCTTTAATTAAGAAAATCGGTACAAGCAATAATAAAATAGCCATCTGAACCATATGCATCGTAAACATAATATGAGCCATTAAATCAACTGGAGACCCTTTAATAATATAAATGGTAATCATTGCTAATACAAAATAAATCGCTTGTCCCTTTTTTAAAGGTTCGCTTTCTTTAAAATCCTGACGCCACTTTACTGTGACTAAAAAATAGACGATTGTTATAAAAACAAGAACCCCTATCAAATATGGGCTCCATAACGCTTGGAAACCAAATATACTAAGTGGCATATAGAACGCACTCCTTTAAACTTCAGTACTCCTATTATAAAACGCTTACAGCTATACTGCAATGAACGAAAGGTGAACAAATGTTAAGTTTGCCAGTGTTTGCTTCTTTTTGCAACCCTCACTAAAAATTAAAATACAAAAAGCACGTTCGTACAAAGTGACGAACGTGCTTTTTTTGGTGATTACCACCAAATAATTGTTAAGAATGCTAAGAAGAATGTAAATGCAATTAAGATCCCCATCCACATGAAGAATCCAATAACTCCACCGTAGTGTGTTTTTTTGTCTTCTAAGTGCATGAAAGAATACAGTTGAAGTACAACTTGAACACCCGCTAATAATAAAACGAATGGCATAATTAAGTATTTAGAAAAATCAGCTGCAACTACTGCGAATGCGATAAAAGTAAAGAAAATCATAATTGCAAAGTTGAGTACTTGTTTACGCATATGAACGGCATTATGATGACGATCATACTCATATTGTGCCTGTGATTTAGCAACTATAGGTGTATCGTGTGAAGACATTATCCGATCACTCCCATCAAGTAAACTACTGTAAAGATGAATACCCAAACAACGTCGATAAAGTGCCAATATAAAGCAGCTACGAAGAATTTAGGTGCATTGTACAAGTTTAAACCACGTTTAGCATTACGAATCATTAAAGTTGCGATCCATACAAGTCCTAAAGTTACGTGGAAACCATGTGTACCAACTAAAGAATAGAATGCAGTTGCAAATGCAGATTGGTTAAATGTAAAACCAAGATGCACATAGTGTTGGAACTCATAAATTTCAAGAGCTAAGAAACCAAGACCTAAAGCTAAAGTAATGGCTAACCATGTTTGCATCCCTTTAAAGTTAAAGTTACGCATATGGTAAATTGCATAAACAGATGTTAGTGAAGATGTTAAAAGTAACATCGTCATAGCAAATGCTAATGGTAATTCAAATAACCCTTGAGTTGTGAACTCCATGCCAGCTGGCCCTTTGTTCTTAAGCGCTAAGTAAGTAGCGAATAAACTTGCGAAAAGTACAACTTCACAGGCAAGGAAAATCCAGAAACCAACGACTTTGTTTTTACCTTCCAGCGTTGCTTGTTCAGGATGATCTGGCCAAGTATGAGGAGTAAATTTAGTATTGAAATCCATTATTTATTTCCCCCTTTGCCATAAAGTTGTTCTTCAATTTCAATAATTTCTTCTTTGTGTAAATGGAAGCCGTGATCATCTTTAACAGAACGGACAATCATTGCACCAAATGTAATTGCAAGACCAGCAATTAAAATATAGATTGACCAAGGTTTATCAGCATCAGGATTATAAAGCGCACCGAATGCTGCAATAAACATACCTAATGAAATAACGAATGGTATCGCTGAGTTATTTGGCATATGAATATCGCCTAGTGGCTCAGCAAATGTAACTTCTTTGTTGCCTTCTTGTTTCTCAATCCACCATGGATCTAAACCACGAACAAGAGGTGTTTGACGGAAGTTGTAGAATGGAATTGGTTGTGGAATTGACCATTCTAATGTACGTCCATCGCCCCATGGATCGCGACCTGCTGGTTTGCCTTTGATAGACATTAAGCAGTTGATTACCATTAAGATAACCCCTACACCCATCATTAATGCACCGATTGTAGAGATATAGTTGAATTGATCCCAACCTTGACCTTCCATGTAAGTGAATACACGACGTGGCATACCCATTAAACCAAGGAAGTGTTGAACGAAGAACGTTAAATGGAATCCGATAAAGAATACCCAGAAAGTAATTTTACCAAGCGTTTCGTTTAACATACGGTTGAAGAAAATTGGCCAGTAGAAATGTGCTGAACCAAATAATGCAGTAACGATACCACCAACGATTACATAGTGGAAGTGAGCTACGATAAAGTAAGAATCATGTAATTGGTAGTCAAGAGGTGCAGATGCTTGCATAACCCCTGTAACACCACCCGCAACGAATGACGGGATGAAACCAAGTGCATAAAGCATTGGCGTTGTAACTTTAATTGATCCGCCCCAAATTGTTAGGATCCAGTTAAATACCTTCATACCTGTTGGAACGGCAATTGCCATTGTTGCTACAGCGAAGATAGCGTTTGCTGTTGGCCCAAGACCAACTGTAAACATGTGGTGGGCCCAAACCATGAACCCTAAGAAACCGATTAAAATTGTTGCGAATACCATTGAAGAGTATCCGAATAAACGTTTACGAGAGAACGCAGGGATAATCTCAGAGAATAATCCGAACGCAGGTAATACTAAGATATAAACTTCTGGGTGTCCGAAGATCCAGAATAAGTGTTCCCAAATAACTGTGTTACCACCCATTGTATGGTCAAAGAAGTTACCACCGAACATACGGTCAAATAACATCATTAATAAACCAATTGTTAATGGAGGGAATGCGAATAAAATTAATGCACTTGATACAAGAGCTGTCCATGTGAATAATGGCATACGCATGAATGTCATACCAGGAGCACGCATCGTGATAATCGTAACGATGAAGTTAAGACCCGAAATTAAAGTACCTGCCCCTGAAATTTGTAAACCAAGAACATAGAAGTCAATACCATGTCCTGGAGAATATAAAGATAATGATGCATAAGAAGTCCAGCCCGCATCAGGAGCGCCACCCATAAAGAATGACAGGTGAAGGAATACTGCACCTAGGAAGAATAACCAGAACCCTAATGAGTTAAGGAACGGGAATGCAACGTCACGTGCACCAATTTGTAATGGTACAAGCATGTTCATAAATGCGAATAGTAATGGAGTAGCAGCTAGGAATAACATTGTTGTTCCGTGCATTGTTAATAATTCATTGAAAAAACCAGCTGACACGAAATCGTTATTTGGTTTCATTAACTGAATACGCATTAATAACGCTTCAAAACCAGCGATAGCGAAGAACAATGTACCGGCTAATAAATACATGACTGCTAACTTTTTATGGTCAACAGTAGTAATGTAATCCCAGACAGTTGCTCCAAAGCCCTTTTTCTGTGTGTATGAGCTCACAACTTTTACCTCCCTCAAAAATTTGTTACATAGAACGGAAATTATTTTTCAACTGATAAGCCCATGATATAAGTTGCAAGAGCTTCAATTTCTTCGTCAGATAAATCGCCGTATATAGGTGCAGTACCTTCAGCATTCATCATTAAGTTACCTGGTTTAAATTCCTCAGGGTTTTTAATCCAAGCTTGTAAGTTTTCTTCATTGTGTTCTAGGAAACCAGCAACACGGTTACGGTCACCAAACGTAGTTAAGTTTGGACCTGGTGTACCGCCTGCTCCTGAACCAGAGATAGCATGACAGCCCAAGCAGCTGTTAGCAAAAGTTGCTTCGCCAAGATCTGTTGAAGCTTTGTCCGCAGTTTGTCCTTCTGTTGCTTTCATCGCATCAACCCAAGCGTCAAATGCATCTGGGCTTAAAGCTTTTACTTTAAAGTCCATTAAAGCATGTGAAGGTCCACATAACTCAGCACATTTACCATAAAATACGCCATCTTTTAGATCTTTCGATTCTTTATCAAATACTAAGTAGAATTTGTTTAAGTTTTCTACGTTTGTATCCATTTTACCGCCTACAGCAGGAATCCAGAATGAGTGCTTAACATCGGCAGCTTTTAAATTAAAGTAAACCTTTTCACCTGTTGGTACTACTAGCTCTTGAGCCGTTATAATACCTTGGTTAGGATATTCGAACTCCCACCAGTACAATTTAGCTGTTACATTGATTGTTAGGGCAGTTTTATTCCCCTCTTCATCTACATCATCCATTGCAGCAACATCTGCAAATTTATAAGTAGTTGTAACAACTGGTACAGCAATAATTAATAATAAAATAATTGGTATAACTGTCCAAATCACTTCTAACGTATGACTACCCTCTACTTGCTTAGGGATAACGTTTTCACCAACGCGTGAACGACGGTATTTCAGGAATGCAATTAAATAAATAACGGATACTATTACCACTACTAGCGTCATAATTACAGTAGTTAACAGTAATAAATTTAATTGTTGTTTACCTACTTCTCCAGATGGTTTTAGTGTAGAAAGATAATCTTCACCACAACCTGAAAGGAAAACCATCATCACTGCTAGAAGTGAAAAAAGACGCCATTTTTTAAGCCCTTTCATCATAGCTTAATTAAACCCCTCTTTCTTTGTTGTATTTTCATGTGTACATAGGACATTAGTTCTGTCTATATGAATTCTTTAGAAAAAGAAAGAATTCCTAAATTTAGCTAAACACCGCAAATATTATGATGGATACAAATAGTATGGTCATATGATTCAATGAATAAATAAACATTCTATTTGCCCATTTCATATCATCTTTTGCTGTAAAGCCTTTCAGAGCTAGTATTAACCAACCCAGGTTCAATGTAGTAGCAAGAGTTAAAAAGCCAATTCCAAGCTCCGGTAAAAGGAAAGGTAACGGTAATAATAAAAGAATCCAGAATAACATTGAGTACTTTGTACGTTTAAATCCCTTTACAACAGGTAGCATTGGTATTTTAGCTGCACGGTATTCCTCTGTACGTTTCATAGCAAGCGCGTAGAAATGTGGTGGTTGCCATGCAAACATAATTAGGAATAAGGCAAGTGCTCCTGGACCTAAAGCAGGCTCGACTGCTGCAAATCCAATAATAGGAGGAATAGCCCCTGAAATGCTTCCTACAACCGTGTTACTAACATGCTTTCTCTTTGACCACATTGAATACAGAACGACATAAGCAAATATTCCTGCTAGTCCCCACATGCCGGCTGCAAACGATGCCGCAAATAACAAAATTTCACCTACAATTAAAAATGAGAGGGCAATGGTCAATACAAAATTCGGCTTGAATCTGCCAGTCACTGTCGGTCTTGCCTTCGTTCTTTTCATGATCGGATCTATATCCTGATCAATAAAGTTATTCATTGCACCTGAGCCACCAATGATTAATGCCGCACCCAGCATGGTGAATAAGATGACATCCAGCTCTTGCAAGAAGTGTCTACTAGTAAATTGAAAAGCCAGCCACATCCCTGTAAACGTTGTGACAAGATTCGAGTTTACAATGCCAATTTTTATTAGTGCTAAGAAATCTTTTACAACTGATGTTGTTTCTGGACCAGTATTTCTAGTAGCCGCCAGTGTACGACCGTTTGACATACTACCTCTCCTTTCATTTTTGTAAGCATATTCCGCTAACAATAACTATAGCGAAATTTGCGATTGATTTCTAGACATTAAGTGAAATTTAGATGAAGTTGTAAAAATTAGTTTTGTCTAGAAATATAATTAAAATCAACATATCTATAGTAAAACATTTTCTAAAATGAATTGTGAAGGTTAAAGCACGAAATTATGAACAATTTGTGAAATGGAATCGACATCTAGTACTCCCTTCCCTTTACAAGTTGTTTTTTAAACGTATTTTCGATATTATCTAGTAGCAGAAACATTACTTTCTTGTAATGTTGATAGATAAAGTAGGTGACTCATTTTATGCAACACAACAGATATTTGAAGTGGTTTGCTGTTGCCGCTACGCTAGAGATGCTCCTTATATTACTCGGTGGAGCTCTCGTTACTAAAACAGATAGTGGCTTAGGCTGTGGTCGAAACTGGCCTGATTGTAATGGATCTCTTATTCCAAAGGAGATTACACCGGAAGTCCTTATTGAATTCTCACATCGTCTTGTTACTGGAGTCGTATCTATTTCAATTCTTGTGTTAACAGTTTGGACATGGCGTAAGCTCGGACATGTTCGTGAAGTAAAGCTTTTAGGTTTCTTAGCAATGTTTTTCTTAATTGCGCAGGCTCTTATTGGAGCTGCTCAAGTACTATGGGGGCAAGGTGACTTCATCTTAGCACTTCATTTTGGTATTTCTCTTATTTCCTTTGCCGCGGTTCTGCTTCTCTCTATGATTGTATTTGAAGTTGATCGGAAATTTGATGCCGATAAAGTATTTATTGGTAAAAAGTTACGTTGGCATACAATTGCTGTCACAATTTATTCTTATTTGGTCGTTTATACTGGCGCGTTAGTTCGACATACAGATTCGAGCTTAATTTGTCCAGACTGGCCATTTTGCTATAACGAAACACCGTTAGCATCCCCAAATAACATGTACGAATGGGTGCAAATGGGACATCGTTTAGCTGTTCTTATTATTTTCATTTGGATTGCATACATAACTTGGCACGCTGTGAAAGAATATAAAAACCAACGTGTGGTTTACTATGGTTGGATTATTGCTTTTACTATAGTATGTTTACAAGTGATCGCTGGTATGTTAGTAGTCCTAACGAAGCTGAACTTAACAGTCGCTTTAATGCATTCATTATTAATTTCTCTATTGTTCGGTCTATTATGTTACATGATCATGCTCGTTGCTCGTAGTAACTACAATGAAAAAGTGAAATAGTTAAATAAAAAAGATTCGTTACCATATTGTAACGAATCTTTTTTATGCTTATCGTTGTTTCTTCATAGATTCAGTTCCTATAATTCCTACTATTAAAATAATCATAGATACTAGGGCGTAGTCTTTAAAGAATGTTGTAAATGGAATGTCAAAATATCGACAAATTGCCGTTACAAGACGGCCGCCTAATAGGATCAAACCAATGACAAACATCCAATTAAATAAAGCTTTAAGCATTGTTAGTTTCCTCTACTTTCATGGCTGACCAGATGATGTTGATGACCTCTGCACTATATTGTTCTACTTCTATAGAAAGTGGTCCCCCAATTAACATATACTCCCCAATTGCTCCTTGAATAACCTTTGCCATTACATGGACCGAAGTGATAGTAAATCTCCCTTGTTCCTTTCCCTTCGTTAATATGTTGCACAAGGCTTTTAACAAAGGATCCTCTCCATCATCTGGCAATTTATAAAAAGGAATGTCATCTGCAGTACGAGCATTAAAAACAATTTCTAGTAGCGCTATATTCTCTTCTGGGTGTGTTGCTTGATAAGCAATACTCGCCTCAATAAAATTAGCTAATTGCGAAGCTGGTTCATCCGCAGCATATGTTTTCGTCAAAATATATGTAGCCGATTGCTCAATCAGTGCTTGCAGACTTTGTTCAATTAAATCTTGTCGATCTGCGAAATGATACGAAATTAAAGCTGTGCTGATGGAAGCACGTTTTGCAATTTGGGCTAAACTCGACTTTACATAGCCAATTTCACTTAAAGTCCTTATAGTCGCATCAATAATTTGCTGTTTCCTTGCTTCCTGAATAAAGGTACTTTTATTAGCTTCCATAAACTCTCCATTTGATTATTCAAATATTTTTTTGATCACTTAATCAAATTTTATGCAATTTTTCTCATTTCCACAATAAAAAAGGTATGTAGATGTTAAAAATGCATCTACATACCCTGTTTTCACTACCAGTTATTCAATTTCAATCAGCAAATCACCTGTTGAAATAGCATCTCCTGCACTAGCATAAACCTCTTTTATAATACCATCCTTTGGTGCTTGAACAGTCGTTTCCATTTTCATTGCCTCTGTGATCAATAGGTGATCACCACGTTTGACAGGGCTTCCTTTGGACACAACGACCTTCAATACAGTACCAGGCATTGTAGCACCAATTTGATTTGGATTACTTGAATCTGCCTTTAATGATAAATTGCCATCTACCTCTACTGTCATATCTTGAATGACCAATTCACGGGATTGACCATTTAGCTCAAAGTACAGGACACGCGTTCCATTGTGTTGTGGTTCGCCGATAGAGACCAGTTTAATAATGAGCGTTTTTCCTTTTTCTATTTCAACTTCAATGATTTCGCCAAGCTTTAAGCCATAAAGGAATGTTGGCGTATCAAGAACTGAAATATTGCCAAAGGATTCTGCCGTTTTCGCATACTCTTCAAAAACTTTTGGATAAAGCGCATATGCCAATACATCCTTTTTCGACACCGGTCGATTTAATTTTTCCTCTAGCACTGCCTCCAATTGTTCAAATTGAATAGGCTCTAATAACTCACCAGGTCGAACCGTAATAGCTTTACGGTCTTTTAGCACTACTTGTTGCAATGCCTCAGGGAACCCACCGTGTGGCTGTCCTAGATAGCCTTGGAATAATTCAATAACAGAGTCTGGGAAATCAATCGTTTTGCCCCTTGTTAATACAGTGTTTTCATCTAAATCATTTTGTACCATAAAGAGTGCCATATCCCCTACTACCTTTGAAGAAGGTGTTACTTTAACAATGTCCCCAAATAATAGGTTCACACGGGAATACATACGTTTGACTTCTTCCCAGCGATCGCCAAGACCAACAGCTTTTGCTTGTTGTTGTAGGTTACTATATTGTCCACCAGGCATTTCATGTACATAAATTTCAGAATGCGGGCTGATCATGCCACTTTCGAAATCCTTATAGTATTTACGCACATCTTCCCAATAATAAGACAATCTTTCCAATGCATCGATGTCTGCACGTAGCTCACGCTTACTACCCTTCATGGCATAGTAAAGTGAATTTGCACTTGGTTGAGATGTGAGACCCGCCATGGACCCTAATGCTGTATCAATGATATCAACACCTGCCTCAATGGCTTTAGCATATAAGTAAATACCATTACCACTAGTGTCATGGGTATGCAAATGGATTGGCAGACTTGTCGTCTCTTTTAACTCGGAAATTAAACGATACGCTGCTTCAGGCTTCAATAAACCAGCCATATCTTTAATAGCTAGAATATGGGCACCAGATGACTCCAGTTCTTTGGCCATGTCTTTATAATATTGCACAGAATATTTCGCACGAGTATCATCCAAAATGTCGCCTGTATAACAGATTGCCGCTTCCGCAATTTTTCCTGATTGACGGGCTGCATCTATAGCTACTTCCATTCCCTTAATCCAGTTCAGGCTATCGAAAATACGGAATACATCAATACCTGATGCAGCTGATTCTGCGATAAATTCACGGATTAAATTATCAGGATAGTTCGTGTAACCTACAGCATTAGCACCACGCAACAGCATTTGGAATAACACGTTTGGCACTTGCTCACGTAGCTTTGCTAAACGCTCCCATGGGTCCTCCTTTAAGAAGCGATACGCCACATCAAACGTAGCACCGCCCCACATTTCCAAAGAGAATAATTGATGCATCATACGAGCTGTTGCATCTGCAATTTGATACATATCATGCGAGCGTACTCGAGTAGCAAGAAGTGATTGGTGAGCATCACGGAAAGTAGTATCTGTTAATAGCACATCATCTTGGGCTAAAATCCATTGCACTAAGCCGTCTGCACCCTCGGTATCTAAAATTTGTTTCGTACCAGCTGGTGGCACAATTAAACGGTCTATTTTAGGAATATTTGGTTGAACAAAAATTGGCTTTGATTGCTTTTCCACACCAGGGAATCCGTTTAACGTCACATTACCGATATAGCTTAACAGCTTTGTCCCACGGTCCTGACGTACTGGGAAATGGAACAGCTCTGGTGTAGTGTCAATAAAGCTTGTATCAAAAGCACCAGATAAAAATTTCTCATGTGTCACAACATTATTTAAAAACGGAATATTCGTTTTGACGCCGCGAATACGGAATTCTTTTAAATTTCGGTCCATTTTCGCAGCAGCTTCTTTAAAGTTCATGCCAGATGTAGAGATTTTTACGAGTAAGGAATCGTAGTATGGTGTGACAACTGCGCCTTGGAAACCATTGCCGGCATCTAAACGGACTCCAAAGCCACCACTAGAGCGATAAACCATTAACTTTCCTGTATCCGGCATAAAGTCGTTAGCAGGGTCCTCTGTTGTTACACGTGCCTGAATCGCATAGCCAATCATTGGCATATTTTCTTGCTTCGGCATATGAATTTCTTCGCTAAACAGAGCATAACCTGCTGCTACCTTAATTTGGGTATGAACAATATCTACACCTGTAATCATTTCTGTAATCGTATGTTCTACTTGAATGCGAGGGTTTACCTCGATGAAATAAAAATCGTTCCCTGCGACTAAAAATTCCACTGTCCCTGCATTTATGTACGAGACATTCTTCATTATTTTCACAGCAGCAGTACAAATACGATTTCTTAACTCTTCGGAAATCGAATGAGAAGGAGCAATCTCAACTACCTTTTGGTGACGACGTTGGATTGAACAATCACGTTCATATAAATGCACAATATTGCCCTGCTGGTCACCAATAATTTGCACTTCAATATGCTTAGGTTTAATAATGGCCTTTTCTACATACACCTCATCAGAGCCGAAAGCAGCTTTTGCTTCTGATTTTGCACGTTCATAGGCTGATGCAAGCTCCTCAGCTGCATGTACAAGACGCATACCGCGACCACCACCGCCAAGCGCTGCCTTAATCATAACTGGATAGCCAACAGTGCTAGCAAACGCCTCTACCTCTGCTAAATTGGCTACAGGGCCATCTGTACCAGGAATAACAGGAATGTCAGCCGCAATCGCCTGCGAACGTGCTTTAACCTTATCCCCAAACATATCTAAATGCTGAGAAGTTGGTCCAATAAAGATAATACCCTCTTCTTCACAGCGACGTGCAAATTCAACGTTTTCAGATAAAAAACCATACCCTGGGTGAATCGCATCAACATCTGCATCTTTTGCGATGGCAATAATACCTTCAATATCTAAGTAAGCATCAATTGGTTTCTTGCCCGCTCCCACTAAATAAGCTTCATCGGCTTTAAAGCGATGAAAAGCTCCACTATCTTCTCTTGAATAGATAGCAACAGTTTGGATATTCAGCTCCGTACAAGCACGGAAAATACGAATTGCAATTTCTCCTCGATTGGCTACAAGGATTTTGTTGATTGATTCCATAGGTATCCCCCTTTATGATTCTGTTTTTTTCCTCTCTACCTTTTCAAACATAGAAACATTGATTAATATTCCCATCGCTAAAGATAGAATGATTATAGATGTACCGCCATAGCTTATAAAAGGTAACGTTACACCGGTTAACGGGATTAACCCGGTTACACCCCCAAGATTGATAAACGATTGCCAGCCTATCCAGCTCGCAATACCAGCCGCAATCATGCGTGCCATTGGATCCTTTGTTCGCAATGCAATAGAAAAGCCTTTATATACAATAAACCCTAAACCAGTCAGGACAATGATAACTCCCCAAATGCCTAATTCTTCCATAATTATAGCCATAATAAAGTCTGTTTGTGGTTCAGGTAAATATCCTAATTTTTGAATGGATTGACCAAGCCCTCTACCTTCTAAACCGCCTCCGCCAATTGCATAATAACTGTTGGCCACTTGGTGACCACTACCATTTTCATACTCGAACGGATTTAAATAAGATAAAATCCGCCCTTTTCGGTTCTCCGTTAATAGTTCTCCCTTGAATAACAAAAGTATACCAAGAATTGCTGCACCGAATGCTGCCAACACACCAAAAAATTTCCAAAACGTCTTAAAAGGAATGCCACTGGAAGCAACGACAGATACGGCAATTCCACATAAAATGATTACTGCCCCTAAATCTGTTTCGAATGCAACACCAGCAACTACTAGGATCCATAGAAAAATGGGATAAAAAATTTCTGTCGGTTGAAGTTTTTCAAATGTATATTTTTGTGATTTTCGATAAAATGCAGCCGCAAAATATAAAATTATAAATAGCTTTGCATATTCAGATGGCTGAAAGTTCCCTAAACCAGGCACATGTATCCAACTTTGTGACCCTACATCTTCTGCACCATGCCCTGCTATCTTTAGCCAAGTAAATAGAACAGCTAATACGATGGTTAGCAACATCATAATATTCTTATTCGCATAATGCTTATAAGGGAAAAATGCTGCCACAATAAAACCTAAAAAGGCCACTATTAAATTGGTGATTTGCTTTCGATAAAAATAATCAGGTGCTTCTCCTTCTCGTGCAATAGCGACCATCATACTTGAACTATAAATCATGATTAATCCAAATAAGCTCAATAATAGGACAGTAAAAAATAAAGGGTAATCAAAATTTTGTGCATATCGTTTTAAGTATTGTTTCATCTGAAAAACCTCGTTCTAGTAAAAAAACTCAAAGCGCAAAAAAGCGTTTGAGTTTTTCTTTTTATTTGTCTGTATACGCATCGTGTAGTACAGAAAGCTCTTTCTCGAGTGAATCGAGAATTTCCTTGCCTTTTTCACGTTCAATCAGACCTAGCTTCACAGCAAAGTCAATTTCACGAGACAGGCCGAACATTTGTGTATCTAATACTTCCTCATATAAAGGGCATTGTGGCATTGTTAAATGATCCATTTGTACTCGAATAAGGCGAGCAATCTTATCTGCATCAGCAACTAAAAGCTCCAAAGCCTTTTCTTGAAAAGAAGTTTGTGATTTCGTATCCATGAGGACGCCCCCATTATCTGATATTTCTTCGATTCTATCTTAATAAAGTTTATCTTCTAGTCGTTAAAATTGCAAGTGTCTTCATTGGAAAATACCGAATTCAAATTTTATTTCTTTATTATTTTTAGGCATTAGCGTTATACTATGTCATGGATATACAAGATTTGAGGAGGATTTCTAACATGGAAACAATAATTCCTATCAAGGGCGCAGTAACATATCAATTAACATTAGATCCCACTGTTTGGATTTTCGATGATCGTAAATTAGATTTAAAAACATATTTCACGACACAAGATGTTAAGGAAGATTCAGACATCAAATATATGCGTGAGGTTGGTGCTCACTGGTCTCGTGAGATTATGGAGGGAGCTACATTCCCGCCTACATTAAAATCAGAGCGTAAGTTTGACCGTAAAGGAATGGAAACAGGGACATTTGGTATCGAATTAGGTCATTTTTTGAAAAATGCTGAAATTAAACCTGAAGCAACAAAAATTATCTTTGAATGTGAAACTGGTCAGGAATATCCTTTTTCTATTGAAGAAGCATCTACACTTATTTTAAAATATAGCCAAGATGGCAAGCCACTCTTAGAGGACGGTCCCATTCATGTATTAATGAGAGATGGTTCAAATATTGATAATCCTATTAAAAACGTAATAGCCATTCGCGCTGAATAGGGGGGAATGCAATGCGCGTTAAATGCGTAATTTGCGATACGATTCAAAGTATAGACGATAATTTACCTTTAGCTAAAAAATTACGTAATCGTCCAATCCATACTTATATGTGTGAAAATTGCCATGATCGTATTAAAGAAAACACGGTTGCACGATTAGAAACAGGGAATTTCCGTTTTTATAGAACTTCACCACAAATGGATAAAGAATTTTAATATTGAATGAACCCAAAAGAGGTGCCTCCATCGGGAGACACCTCTTTTCTTTATTAGCCGTTATTTTTAATAACCGACTTTTCTATCAACTCAACCACCTGATACATGATTGTTGCAAAAAATGCAATGATGAGCAAGGACATGAGCACGAGGTTAAAATTAAACACTTGGAAGCCATAGATGATTAAATAGCCAAGACCTTTTGAGGCCACTAAAAACTCACCTACAATAACCCCAACCCACGATAATCCTACATTCACCTTTAATGTTGAAATGATAGTCGGAAAAGATGCTGGTAAGATGACTTCACGAAAGATTTGCCACCTAGATGCACCAAATGTTTGTAAGACCTTACTATAATTCGGATCGACACCTTTAAAAGCCGTATATACCACAATGGTTGTAATAATGATAGAAATTAAAGCCCCCATTGCAATAATGGAAAAATAACCTGGCCCTAGCGCAACAATAAGAATAGGCCCTAACGCAACTTTTGGCATCGCATTTAAAATAACTAAATATGGGTCCAGTACCTTCGACAGAAATGGTGACCACCACAAAAGGATAGCGATGAACGTCCCTAGTAAAGTCCCCGCAATAAAGCCAATCACCGTCTCCATTAATGTCACACCAACATGCAAAGTTAAAGTTCCATCAGTTACTTTTTCGATAAATGTATGCCAGACTTGTGTGGGTGAACTAAAAATTAAACGGTCGATCCATTCTAATCTAGAAAGCAACTCCCATCCTCCAAAGAACAGAAGCAGAATAATAAGCTGATACAGCCGTACAAAGCGTTTTTCTTTTTTTAACATTTGCTGATATTGTTTAAATAATGTGTTATCCAAGGCTCTCCAGCTCCTTCCAAATCATTTGGAATACATCTGCATAGGTAGGATGCTGTCTTACATCAAACGGTGATAATTCACGAAGTGCCTCAGGTATTTCAAACACTTTATGCAATGTCCCTGGATTGGCAGAAAATAAAAAGACACGCTCACTCATAGCTATTGCCTCTCCAATATCATGCGTCACAAGAACTGCTGTCTTTTTATAGGTCTTTAATGTTTCTACCACTAGATCCTCAAGCTTTAATTTCGATTGATAATCAAGAGCCGAAAATGGTTCATCTAACAATAAAATTTTAGGATTTACCGCTAAAGTACGAGCAAGTGCCACACGTTGTCTCATACCTCCTGATAATTCTCGTGGATAGTTGTTCCCCACATGTGGTAATCCTACTTCTTGCAAAAGAGCATTGGCCGTTACTTTATGTGAATTATTGCTCCGCTCCATAATTTTCAAACCAATCGTGACGTTTTCTTCAATGGTTTTCCATGGAAATAAATAGTCCTGCTGAAGCATATAGCCAATGCTTGATTGATTATGTGCTGCTAGTTCATCACCATCAATATAGACCTTGCCTTCAGTTGATGGAAACAAACCAGCGATTATTGATAATAAGGTCGTTTTCCCACAGCCACTAGGCCCGATAAACGACACGAATTCTCCTTCACGAATGGCTAAACTAATATCACGTAATACTTCCTTTGCCTGTGTGCTTGAAAAATAACTATGGTGAATATTTTCTAGCTGTAAAAATTCCATATTACTCAGCAGCCTTTTTAGCAAAGGTTGTGTTCACAAGTTTTTCATACTCCACGCGTTGAGGAAGTTCACCTGCTTCCTCCATAATTGTTTGCAAGTTATCCCACTCCCCCTCATCGAGGATAGGGTCTGATGCATAGGAGCCTTGTGCTTTATAACGCTCGATTACTGTTTCGATAACCGCAACATCTACATTCTCAAAATAAGGTTGAATAATTTTTGCCACTTCTGCGGCACTTTCATTCTGTACAAAATCTTGTGCCCGTTGTAAGGCATTTGTAAAGGCTTGAACTGTCTTCTCATCATCCTTTAAATAACTACTTTTCGCCATATAGGACGTGTAAGGCAAATTACCAGACTCTGTACCGAAAGATGCTACAATATAGCCTTTCCCCTCTTTTTCAAATACGCTAGCAGTTGGTTCAAATAACTGTACATAATCACCAGTACCTGAAGCAAAAGCAGTGGCTATATTTGCAAAATCAATATTTTGAATAAGGGTTAAATCATGAACAGGGTCAATGCCGTGCTTCTTCAGCACAAATTCACCTGCCATTTGCGGCATCCCACCTTTACGCTGCCCTAAAAATGTAGAACCCTTCAATTGATCCCATGAAAAATTATCCGTTTTTTCCCTTGCAACTAAAAAAGTACCGTCAGTTTGAGTTAACTGAGCAAAATTCTGAATGGGATCATTCGCCCTTTGTAATGTGACGTAGATTGAAGTTTCCGAACCAACTAAAGCAATATCAATACCATCTGACAGCAATGCCGTCATGGTTTTATCGCCACCTGCTATCGTTTGTAGCTCTACAGAAAGACCTTCATCCTCGAAGAATCCTTTTTCAAGCGCTACATATTGAGGCGCATAAAATATCGAACGAGTTACTTCTCCAACTTTGACTTTTTCTAGCTCTGCTTTATTACATGCCGTCAAAGAAAGGAGTAACAAAGCAATGACACCTAATAGAAAACCTTTTGTAAGCCAACGCATTCCCTTTCCTCCTTGATGTGATGAAAATAAGCCTATCGACATTAACTTATTCACATCAGAAGAATTCGGTGCCAACCAATTTATGTTGATTTTACAATTGTGTAGGATCAGCTATGCCAAATAGGATTTTTGAAAAAGTTTTTTAGTTATATAAGAAAACAGCCTTAGCGACTATTGCGCTAAGGCTGTTTGATAAACGATAAAAGTTCTTATTATAAAATACGTACTACCTTTTATTGATTGGCAGCTTGTTGCTCTTCTCTTTTTTCACGCCATAATCTTGTTTTATAAACTATTAAAATTAAGGCGGCTACAATCAAACCTTCAATCATTGGCAAGAATAGAGCAAAGAAGGTTAGCATGATACAACCTACAAAGAGGAACGCATAAATAATAATGTTTTGAGATAGTTTTAATTTCTTGGCAAAGCCTAGCTTATAGACAATGGCAGAAAGTGCAAATACAAGAAGAAATACAACATAGCCTGCAATTTCATAGCTTGGTAAATTTTCATATAAAAATCTCGTTATACCCGCCATTCTTCCAAAAACTCTTGTTGTTTCCTCGGAACTTGTCTGTGCAGCAACTTGAATAACATTTAGTTCACCCAATAAAGCGGACTTAATATCCAAGACTCCTCTTCCTTTCATGTCAGCGAAAATTATTGTTCTGCGTTACGTAATTTTTTCGCTGCTTTCTCACGTTCATTTTTATCTAGAATTTTTTTACGCAGACGAATAGATTCTGGTGTGATTTCTAAATACTCATCATCACCTAGGTATTCAAGTGCTTCTTCTAAAGATAAAATACGTGGTTTTTTAATAACATTCGTTTGGTCTTTATTCGCTGAACGAATGTTTGTTTTTTGTTTCATTTTTGTGATGTTTACAGTGATATCAGCGTCACGAGTATTTTCTCCAACGATCATACCTTCGTAAATATCTGTACCTGGCTCTAAGAACAGTGTACCACGATCTTCAATTTGCATCATACCATAAGTTGTTGATTTACCAGTTTCCATAGAAACTAGTACACCTTGGTGACGTCCACCAATTTTACCTGGTAGTAATGGTTGGTAGCAATCAAACGTATGGTTAATAATACCAAAACCTTTTGTCATCGACATGAATTCAGTCGTATAACCGATCAAACCACGAGCTGGTACTAAGAACGTTAAACGAACTTGACCACTTCCGTTATTTACCATATCAAGCATTTCACCTTTACGTGTACCAATTGATTCAATAATTGAACCAACATTTTCTTCCGGTACATCGATTTGAACGCGTTCGAATGGTTCACATTTTACGCCATCGATTTCACGCACGATTACTTGAGGTTTAGATACTTGTAATTCGAAACCTTCACGGCGCATATTTTCAATAAGGATTGATAGGTGAAGCTCACCACGACCTGAAACTGTCCAAGCATCTGGAGAATCAGTATCTTCAACACGTAAAGATACGTCCGTTTGTAATTGAGCACGTAAACGCTCTTCTACTTTACGAGAAGTAACCCATTTCCCTTCACGACCAGCGAATGGAGAGTTGTTTACTAAGAATGTCATTTGTAAAGTTGGCTCATCGATACGTAATGGTGTAAGTGCTTCTTGGTGCTCAACAGGACAAACTGTTTCACCTACGTTGATATCTTCCATACCTGAAACGGCGATTAAATCACCAGCTTTTGCTGTCTCTACTTCCTCACGTTTTAAACCGAAGAAACCAAAGATTTTCGTTACACGGAAGTTTTTCACTGTACCGTCTAACTTCATCAGTGCAACTTGTTGTCCTACAGAAATTGTTCCACGGAATACGCGACCAATTCCGATACGTCCAACGAAGTCATTATAGTCAAGTAAAGCTACTTGGAATTGTAATGGGTCTTCTGAGTTATCAACTGGTGCTGGGATAGATTCAATAACTTTTTCAAATAGACATTTCATATTTTCTTCTTGTTTAGATGGATCAGCGTCTAAAGAAGCTGTACCATTTACACCTGAAGCATAAACAACAGGGAAGTCTAATTGATCGTCATCTGCACCCAACTCGATAAATAATTCAAGTACTTCATCTACTACTTCTAGTGGACGAGCTGAATCTTTGTCTACTTTATTTACGACTACGATTGGTGTTAGACGTTGTTCTAATGCTTTTTTCAATACGAAACGTGTTTGAGGCATACAACCTTCATACGCATCGACAACTAGTAAAACGCCGTCTACCATTTTTAAAATACGTTCTACCTCACCACCGAAGTCAGCGTGTCCAGGCGTATCAAGGATGTTGATACGAGTTCCTTCATAGTTTACTGCTGTATTTTTAGCTAAAATCGTAATACCACGTTCGCGTTCAATATCATTAGAGTCCATTGCACGTTCTTCAACACGTTCGTTTGAACGGAATGTACCTGATTGTTTTAGTAATTGGTCGACTAGGGTAGTTTTACCATGGTCAACGTGGGCGATTATTGCGATATTGCGAAGATCTTGACGTAAGTTTGTCATTATTCCACTCCATATTCTTTTTTCGAATGTTTAACTGTGATATTATAGCACAAGAAGGATAGAAATGTCCTTATTAGAATTTACATCATTCTAAAAAATATATATGAATTATAAATTTTTTATATAGGAGGCTAGGCTATGAATCGTGCAAAATTCGTAATGGCTATTTATGCATTAGCAGCTGTTTTAGCAATGTGCTCAATTGGCTATTCAGTGGCGGCTAGTAGTGTATTTGGTGCAATAGCAGGTATTGTGGCTACTTGTGTCATTTTCATGACAGCCTTTAAAATGAAGCGAAAACTGCGTATGCAAGGGTTACTGTAGTTAAAAAAAGGAGCTGTCTAGTAAATAGACGGCTCCTTTTTATTCATAAGGTACAATATATTTTTCCAATAATTCTTTGTGAATGGAAGGATTGGCGATAATAAAAGTATCTTGATGTAAGAAGTCAAAGCCTTCTCCGTGCAAGTTTGTGGCAATGGCCCCAACCTCTTGAGCAATAATGGTACCACCTGCTATATCCCACGGTGATAGACGCATGGAAACATAAGCATCCAACTTCCCACTAACAACAAATGCGATTTCCATGCAAGCTGAGCCATATGAACGTGTGCCCCGAACTTTGCGGACCATCTCAATGACCTTTTCGTGATGAATATGTCGATTAGGAGCTACCCAATGTGCATTGATACCAATGACTGATTCCTCCATCGTAACAGATTGAAGTTTCCGCAGTGGAGAATCGTTATACCACGCGCCTTGGCCTTCAATCGCATAAAATAAATCCTCGCGCATGACATCAAATATGTACCCTAACTTACCTACCCCATTAATAAAAATACCAATAGAAATCATAAAGTGACGATGCTGTTTAACAAAATTCATCGTGCCGTCTATAGGGTCAATAATCCAAACTACACCATCTAATGACTCTACCTTTTCCCCCATTCCTTCTTCGCCTAAAATTTTGTGGGCAGGATTAAAAGCTTTAATTTGGTCGATAAAAAATAACTCGGTCTCTCGGTCAATATTTGTTACCAGGTCATTGGCACCTGATTTTGTCTCGATCACTAAATTATACGAAAAAGCTTCTCGAATACGTCTTCCAGCTTCAAAGATTATACTTTTCGCAAATTCATCCATTTGTTGTAAATCCAATTAAAACCCACCCTTCGAATATAAGAAAAAGCCTTTACTTTCCTCACACTTTATTCATAAATTTTACCTTGTCCATTGTCTTTAATGCGATATACAACATGAACTTCAAAAAATACTGAAATTCTTTACGCTATGATATAGTATCTATTTTACCCTTTGTTACAATAAAAATCACCTGCTGTCGGAATATTCAGCAAGTGATTTTTTAAATGGGTATAAGATTTTGATTACGCATAGGCGTGGAAGCTTTCAAGTTCCATCTGGATTTCTCCAAGACGTTTTTTACTTTTTTCAATTTCAATATCATTTTTTTCATTCATCGCTGCAAAAAGCGAAGCTAATTCATAATCTAATTCTAATTGTAAAATGTGTTCATATTGCTTTTCAATGTCAACTTTACGTATAATTTTTACGATTGGTTTCATAAAAACACTTCCTTTTTTAAATTTTTTTACAAAAACTTTTCAAATTCGATAAAGTTCTTGTTATAAGATTTTTTCCCAAAATCAGCGTAAAATAAACCTTATAAAACGAAAGGAGCAAAATAAAATTGCCGAAAATAAAGTGGACAAACAAAGATTTTAATGTTTTTAAAATAGATGGTTTAGAACAAAGAATGGATGCATTAAACGATCATGTACGCCCAAAATTCCATCAGCTTGGTGATGATTTTGCTGCCTATTTCTCAAGCCAGCTAGGTGAAGAATTCTTCCCTCATGTTGCCAAACACGCTAGAAGAACTGTCAACCCTCCAAAAGATAGTTGGGTTGCCTTCGCACCATATAAAAGAGGTTATAAATCATTGCCTCACTTTCAGATTGGTCTATGGCACTCACATTTATTCATCGTCTTAGCTATTATTTATGAAGCTCCTCAAAAAAATGTGATGGCTGAACGTTTACTCGCTCATCAATCCTTATTTGAGCAGCTACCTGGTGACTTTATTGTGTCAGGTGACCATATGTCCCCAGAGGCCATTTCACTTGAAGAAGCGAAAGAAGACAAGCTTGAGGCACTACTTTTACGTCTGCGAGATGTAAAAAAAGGTGAGTTTTTAATTGGTCGTCATATTCCAAAAGAGCAAGCAATAAAATTATCAGCCAGTGAATTCCACCAGTTAACTGAGCAAACATTCAACAGCTTACTACCTTTTTACAACGTCATTGTTGGTAAGGATTTAAAATAAGCTTTAATCTCATGTTATTTGTTGAAGTAGTGTATGCAAAATGTCGTTTTTTAACACAAAAAAATAAAAAGCGGATGTGAGTTGTTCTCACATCCACTTTTTTATCGATTTTTTTTAGGGACTATTTTTATCATTGTACCATCTGCGGCTTCTTTTGTTTGCTTAACAACAGGATAGCTTATATAGCCACTCGCCTCTTCAAATTCACGAAATATTGTTTTTTCCTCCGCTTGTGAAGGAACAATTTCCTTAAAGCGACGATATTTAGCCATCATGACCTCACGCTTGATGCCCTTTTCATGAGCTTGTTCAATCCCTTCAAAAAATTGAACAACGTCCACAATCTCCTCTGTAGACCAATCTGTTGAAAACGGATAAGAATATTCCATTCGACAAAACCACCTTTACATTATTGCCCCCATTTTAACCGGATACTTTCCGCTTCTGCAACCATTCGATTGATTAATTCCTCAACAGTAGGAATATCATGAATCATCCCTGTCACTTGTCCAGCCCAACCAAAGCCTTGTTCTTGTTCACCATCATAAATAAAACGCTTATTCGCTGAACCACTTATATATTCCTTTAACGCTTCGTAGGTTGGCTCTTTTTCTTCAATTTCTAAAATTTTTGCCGTAAACTCATTACGTAAAGCACGAGCTGGTGCACCGATAGTACGTTTTATGATCGTCGTATCAGCCTCTGTGCTTGCTAATAGTGCCTCTTTATAAGCTGCGGAAGCATCAACACATTCCTTTGTTGCAATAAAACGAGTACCCATTTCAATTCCTTCAGCTCCCAGTGCATGGGCAGCCATCCAGCCTCGGCCATCGCCAATTCCACCTGAAGCAATCACTGGGATTTTCACACTATCAACAACCTGTGGGACGAGCACCATCGTACCTACATCATCCCTACCAAGATGTCCGCCACCCTCTTGTCCAACAACCATTACAGCATCTGCTCCAAGCTGTTCAGCTTTTTGCGCTTGTCTACGTGCAGCTACAAGTACCAATTTTTTAATATCTGTTTCTGCTAATAAATCAAAAATGGGTGCAGGATTACCACCAGTCATCGTTACAACAGGTACTTCTTCTTCCACTGCAACGCCAACCATTTCCTCATAGCCTGTACCATGCATACCAATAGCAAAGTTTACGCCAAAAGGCTTATCTGTTAATGTTCGTACTTTATGAATCTCCGCTCGCAATAAGTCAGGGCTTCGTAAACTCATAGCTGTGATTTGACCTAACCCTCCAGCATTCGACACAGCCGCCGCTAAATCAGCATAGGCTAAATACGCTAAACCGCCTTGAATAATTGGGTATTTCACTTGTAAAAGCTCTGTCACCCGTGTATTCCAACTCATAATACCTCCCCCTTCATTCGGTATTAATTTCTCGATATCCTTAAAAAATCCTTTTATTTTTTATGAAAAGTCTATTTTTTCGTGTCGTTAGGTGCTATAATTCATTTGTTTTCTTAGATAATTTAAAGTGAGGTGGTACCTGCGTTGTCACAACTAGAGACTCCATTGTTCGACGTATTACTTAAACATCGGAACAGACATCCTATTCAGTTCCATATTCCAGGCCATAAGAAAGGGCAAGGGATGGACCCTGCTTTCCGAGAATTCGTCGGCGACAACGTTTTATCAATTGATTTAATTAATATTGCTCCACTAGACGATTTACATTCACCAAAGGGTGCTATTAAAGAAGCGCAAAATCTTGCAGCAGAAGCTTTTGGTGCTGATCATACATTCTTTTCCGTTCAAGGTACTAGTGGCGCCATCATGACGATGATTCTGACCGTCGTTGGTCCAGGTGATAAGATTCTAGTGCCGCGGAATGTCCATAAATCTATTATGTCGGCGATAGTTTTCGCTGGTGCAATTCCAATTTTTATTCATCCTGAAGTCGATAGTGAATACGGGATTTCTCATGGCATATCCCCTGAGGCCGTCGAAAAAGCATTAAATGCTTATCCTGATACAAAAGCTGTGCTAGTTATTAATCCAACTTATTATGGCTTCACAGCAGATTTAAAACGCATTGTCGAAATCACTCATAGCCGTGATATTCCAGTAGTAGTAGATGAAGCACATGGTGTACACATTAAATTCCATGATGACCTTCCCTATTCAGCAATGGAGGCAGGTGCCGACATGGCTGCTACAAGTGTTCATAAGCTTGGTGGTTCTATGACACAAACGTCCATTTTAAATGTTCGAGAAGGACTTGTTTCAGCAAAACGCGTACAAGCTGTTTTTTCTATGCTAACAACGACATCAACATCTTATCCATTGCTCGCTTCCCTTGACACAGCTCGACGTCAATTAGCGATTCACGGATATGATTTAATTGACGATGCATTACGTTTAGCAAAGGATGCTCGTAAACGAATCAACCAAATCCCACATTTAAAATGTGCAGGCAAGGAAAAACTACATTCATCCGCTACTTATGATATGGACCCTTTGAAACTTCTTATTAGCGTCAAGGATTTGGGTATTTCTGGGCATAGAGCTGAGGAATGGTTACGTTATAACGCCAATATCGAAGTAGAATTGTCTGACCTTTACAATATTTTATGTTTAGTGACATTAGGAGATACGAAAAAAGAAATTAATCTTTTAGTCAATGCATTATCTCGTATGTCAAAAGCATTTGATTCAGAAGCGGCTATCACAGAAGCTGTCGTGAATGTCCCAGATATTCCAGCGCTAGCTATGTCACCTCGTGATGCATTTTATGCTGATACTGAGGTAGTTCCACTTGCTGAAGCAGATAACTGTATTTGTGCAGAATTTATTATGGTATATCCTCCTGGAATTCCAATTTTTATTCCCGGGGAAATAATTACTCAAGAAAATATTCATTATATTCAAATGAATATTGAGGCGGGTTTACCCGTTCAGGGACCAGAGGATTCAACATTAAAAACGATTCGTGTTATTAAAGAAAGAAAACCTATTATTTAATCTTAAAAGCTAGCTCTTCTTGAAGAGCTAGCTTTTTCATTATTTATAAAAAGCAGAGGTTAGTATCAATATAATCGGAAAAGCTAACTACCAATAATGCCATAAAAAATCTCCAACTGTTTTAACGAAAACCGTAGCTACTTTAGAAAATTTCTCTTTCACATTTAATAAAATTATCTATATCAGGATAACCTTTTCCTAACTGACATTTAGACACAGCCTGCCTTGAAATATTATAAATACTCTACCACTTCATCCTGAGTATAGTGATGCTGTTCCCTTAATTTCTTTAAACGATTTTCAAAATCATCCGTATTATTTATTACAAAATAGATCGCAATTAAATATGCAACGAGCATTTATTAGTTGATTTTATAAGCTAAAAGTTAGAATAACAAATGCACATTATCTACAATAGAGAAAAGGAGGAATGATTCATGAATACATGGAATCAACGTTTTCTAGAATCTGAATACGTTTATGGCGAACAACCAAATGCCTTTATTAAAGATTATGTATCTTTTTTGAAAGAATCCCCTAATATCGCAGCCTATGCTGAAGGTGAAGGGCGCAATGCTGTTTTTTTAGCCTCTAAGGGCCATACTGTCACTGCCTATGATTATGCACAAAGTGGTCTTGCGAAAACAGAAGAATTAGCCCAGAAACAGCATGTGTCAGTTCAAACTAGGCTAACCGATTTACTACTGGATGAGCTTCCTGTGGAGAAATATGATGCGGCTATTATGGTTTTTGGTCATTTTCCATTGCAACAACAGCAGGCAGTCATCCAAAAGATTATCGATTCAGTGAAGCAAGGCGGACGGATTATGATGGAATTATATTCTATTTATCAGCTCGCCTATGCGTCTGGTGGTCCACAGC
This sequence comes from Lysinibacillus fusiformis, assembly GCF_003049525.1. GTDB lineage: Bacteria > Bacillota > Bacilli > Bacillales_A > Planococcaceae > Lysinibacillus > Lysinibacillus fusiformis. The sequence goes on from NZ_PYWL01000001.1 coordinate 415,881, forward strand.
AGCTTGATTTTTTATATGACCCAAAAGATATCCTGCAATGGTGTGAGCCACACAAAATTATCCATTTCTTTACAGGTGAGCAAATACGCCATGAAGGAGCGTTACACACTGGACTAGCCCATACCATTCAATTCATTATTGAGAAAAAATAAATGAGTTGTCTCTAAACAGTTGAGACAACTCCTAAAGTGAAAATTTTTATAAAAATAAATACACAAATAATGGACAGAAAAATGCCCCAATAATAGCCGTTAAGCCCATTGATAATGAACCAACTGATAATTCCTGTTCTCCATATTCCCTTAATTTCACAAGTCCTACACCATGCGAGGCACTGCCCACTGCCACCCCTCTACTAACGGCCGAGTCGATTTTGCCATATTTAATAACTAAAGGACCAATAATAGCTCCTACAAACCCTGCTATCATGACAAAAACAGCTGTTAGTGGCGGAATACCCCCTATTGTTTCGCTGACCTGCATTCCAACAGGCGTCGTTAAAGATTTAGGCAAGGCTGTCAGCATCCAACTAGATTTTACACCAATCCATTTTAACAGCACGAAAATAGTCACTAATCCTGTCACCATGCCGATGAAGAGCCCTGATAAAATAGAATATTTATATTTGATAATAATAGCTCGTTGATTATAAAGAGGATAGGCAAGTGCGACTACAGCTGGCCCAAGCATTTTCTGAAGCCATTCTCCACCCACCATATATGTAGAATATGGAATATTAAATATTAGTAAAATCACTGCACTAACAACTGTAGTCGTGACTAAAGGAATCATAATAGGATGCGGAAATCGCTGATAAAGCTTCGTAAATAATATGAACATAATGATGGTGCTCAGGACAACAATTGCTTCAATCAACCGTTAACTCACCCTTTCCTTCTTCAAGAATAGACTCCGTTCCTTCCTTTTTCTTTAATTCTTTCTTCTCAATTAGTTGCGTCAGTAATCCTGTGACATAAATAGAGATTAATGTACTAGCAATAACGGCTAGAATGATAAGCAAGCCAGTGATTGACATGAGTTCTGGGTAATCAATAACGCCCACTGTTGCTGGTATGAAAAACAGCGTTAAAACGCCAATTAAAAAACTTGCACCATCTTGAATATATTCAACCTTTATGATTTTAAAAATGAGTGAAAGTACTAATAACAGTAATCCAATGACACTTCCTGGAAGCGGTATGTGTAAATAAGTAACAATTCCTACTCCCATATAATAAAAAATGGTCAGTATGCCGATTTGAACAATAATCCGAACAACTCTCAACAACAGCGCAGCAAAATTTCCGTTCAACATTTCGCTACTTTTCACCCCCTATATCGTTCATTCTACATCTGTAGGAATTTTCTGTCTATTGTAATTTTAGAAAAATAATAATCAGCATCAGAAAGAGCTAAGTTCCATATTCCCAAAAATCACATGTATACATATATAGTGTTTTCATCGATATTTAGGGTAATTTGTCACTCGGACTATTCAAATAGCGTTCTTTCCCTATTATGAATATCCACCACCTATCGCCTTTAAATTTTCATCACTAGCTAGCAAATTTCAGAAATTTTATATATAATCGAAAATTACAAAAGATACTCATTTCTCAAACAATACTATAATTTCCATAATACACAATAAGGTGGGATCTTCTATTATCCTTAAAACATTAAAACTCCAAACTCGCTTTGCTTATTACAGTAGCTTTTTAATTTTTCTTATCGTCACTTTAGCTGGTTTACTTTTTTACGTAACGATTTCTGATGCACTGCAAACACAAATTGGTAATCGAGCACTATACTTGGCGGAAACAACCGCTAGTAGGGGCGACGTTATAGAAGCCTTTCACACTGACAACCCATCAAAAAGTCTGCAAACAATTAGCGATGATATTATGGACGCTGCAAAAGCCACGTATGTTGTAATCGGTGATAAAAATGGCATTCGCTACACCCACCCTCTCGCCGATCGTATTGGCAAATCGATGGTTGGTGATGATAACGACAAAGCATTGATCAACGGTGAATCTTATATTTCAATTGCCGATGGTTCAATGGGACAATCTATTCGTGGAAAGGCGCCTATCGTTGATACGAATGGAGCCATTTTAGGAGTTGTGTCCATTGGCTATTTAACGAGTGAATTAGATAACTTATATTTTTTATACTTGGATAATATTTTTTATACGATCATTATTGCACTCACCATTGGTATTATCGGCTCCATTATTTTATCCCGGAATATTAAAAAGCAAATTTTTAATTTGGAGCCAAATGAAATTGCCAATCTATTAACAGAAAAAAATACTTTAATAGAATCCGTGCGGGAAGCTATTATTACGGTCAATGATAAAGGTGAAATTACAACGTTAAATAACGCCGCCGCCAATATCTTAAATTTACCCGATGCTGCTTCTATTATTGGCGATAATATTAAGCAACATATTCCAAATACACATCTACTGAATGTATTGATGAATGGTGAAAAACAGCTTGATAAATTGATGATTGTCAACGGTGATGAAATTATTGTCAACCGCGTTCCTATGAAGGTGAAAGGTAAAATTGTCGGTGCTGTAGCAAGTTTCCGGCTACAATCAGAAATTGAGCAAATGGCGATTGAATTATCACAAGTAAAACAATATACAGAAGCTTTACGTGCACAAACACATGAGTTTAATAATATCCTTTATACCGTTTCTGGCCTTATTCAATTAAATGCATCCGATGAGGCTTTAACAATTATTCATAAAGAGGTACAAGGACATTCCTCTTTAACACAATTTATTACAAATCGTGTTAAAGACCCATTCTTAAATGGTTTAATTATCGGATTTTTTAATCGTGCGCGTGAATTAAAGATTCAGCTGATATTTGATGAGGATAGTTATTTAGATATCTTTCCTGAAAATATAGAAAAAGGCCTTATTATTTCGATTATGGGTAATTTACTAACCAATGCTTTTGAAGAGGTCGAAAAAAATAAAGAGCAACGGCCTATAGTAAGGCTTTTTATATTTGATAATGGAGAAGAAATCATTTTTGAGGTCGAGGATTCTGGCAATGGCATAGCACAAGAAAAACTAGATGTATTGTTTTCAGAAAATATTTCAACAAAAGATAGGAAGCATCGAGGCTATGGGTTAAGGAAAGTAATTTCCAGCATCCAAGATTTAAATGGCACACTCGCTCTTGGGGAAGGCGATTTAGGAGGTGCCCTATTTATCGTATCTATTAGTAAAAGGGGGATTATTAACAATGACTAATATCGAAGTACTAGTAATTGAAGACGATGTACGTGTAGCAGACGTACATCGTCGTTTTTTAGATAAAATTGAAGGATTTACAGTAATTGCGTGTGCAAACACTGGAGAAGAAGCTTTAGATTGGCTACAATCATTTTCACCACAGCTAATATTACTCGATGTATTTTTACCAGATATATTAGGTGTGGATTTAATCGATAAAATCAATACAATTAGTCCAACTAGTAGCATTATTTTGATTACTGCTGCCACAGAGGCTCACATTGTACAAAAAGCGTATCGTAAAAATGTTACAGACTATATTTTAAAGCCATTTACATTTGATCAATTAAAAGAAAGTATAGAAAAATTCCGTTACAAACATCTACTACTCCAAAATAATGAGAAATTTACACAAGAAAAGCTTCAATACCTTTGGCCAAAAGCGACTTCATCCATCTCTGAAGATACACAGCTACTATTACCAAAAGGCATTGATTTAACAACGATGAATCATGTCATCAACTATTTAAGTACAATGAAAGGTGGTAGTACAGCTGAACTGTTAGGGAAAAATATTGGTGTAAGTCGTTCCACTGCTCGCCGTTATTTAGAATTTTTAGTCACACAAAAGCAGGCCTATATTGAGCTAACTTATGGCACAGTTGGTCGTCCTGAACGACGATACTTTATTTTCTCATAAACTTTATGCACAAAATGACGTTAATCCACAATATCACCACAATATTTTAACAATTCTGATATAAGTTATAGTTATGATAGCGCTCGATTGATAGCGCTATCATTTTATTTTTAAGGGGGATTTTTATGTGGAGGAAGATTTCAAAAGTTATGATAGCTGGCTTACTATTTACTAGTTTAGTTGGTTGTTCTTCATCAAATGGAGAAACAGCTGATGGAAAGCAAGCAAGTAATTATCCGAAAAGTAATATTACCATTGTTGCTCCATCAGGTGCGGGCGGTGGTTGGGATTTAACAGCTCGTGCAGTAGCAAAAACAATGAATGATACAGGTTTAATTAATAAATCGATTCAAGTCGAAAACAAGCCTGGTGGTGGTGGCGCTGCCTTTATGGCAACATTTGCTACAAAGGAAGCAAGCAATGATTATATGTTAATGGTTAAATCACCGCCAATTCTTATTAATCATGAAAAAGCTGAAGGAAATAGTAAATTTGGCTACAAGGACACTACGCCTTTAGCACAATTAACGCGTGACTATGGTGCAATTGTTGTTAAAGAGGATTCGCCATTCCAAACGCTTGAAGATGTATTAAATGCCCTAAAAGATTCGCCAAAAGATGTTACGTTAGCAGGTGGCTCTGCACCAGGCTCTATGGATCATCTAGTGGGGATTATCCCCGCCTATAAAGCCGGTATAGACTTAAAAACAATTAAATACGTTTCTTACGATGGTGGTGGTGAAGCTGTAACCGCATTACTAGGCGGTAACGCTGATGTCATAGCAACAGATGCTTCCACAATCGCTACTTATGTTAAATCAGGAGATGTACGCGTATTAGCCGTAAGTTCCTCTGAGCGATTAGAAGGTGAGCTAGCAGAAGTTCCTACATTTAAAGAGGCTGGTATTGATGAAGAATTTACTATATGGCGTGGTATTTTTGGTCCAAAAAATATGAGTGAAGATGCGGTTACCTACTGGTCCGAAAAATTACAAGCAATGTCTGAATCAGAAGAATGGCAAGCTGAGGTGACACGTAATGGCTGGCAAGCAGAATACCGAAATGCAGAGGAATTTACCACATATCTAGACAATCAAAATAAAATCATCGTAGAACTACTGACAGCTCTTGGTATGCAAAAGTAAAGAATAGACTGTGTTGCAAAAGAGCACAAGTATTTCCATCCAATAAGATCTACTTGTGCAACCTACATTTATTATCAACGGAGGTGTAAACGATTGAATTACACATTTGATAAAACATTTAGCATTATCCTATTAGCTGTTAGCATTTTATTTATATTTCAAGCAACGCAAATTTCTGATAGTGCTTATGGATCTACAGTCGGTCCTAAAATATTTCCGCTAGGTTTAGGTATTATTTTAGGTTTATTAAGTCTTCAACTATTTTATGAATCATGGAAAAATGCTGTAAGGGAGCGAATCATAGGAGGACCCACTGCACCTTCTAAAACCTCCTCTACTGAGCTCAAGAAATTTTTAATCATTTTTGGTAGTGCGATTGCCTATGTATTCTTCCTAGAAAAAATAGGCTATGTGATCACAACGTTTTTATTTTTATGTATTAGCTTCCAAACGATGGAACGAGCAAAGCTTATTTATTCAATTATTATTGCAGCTGGATTTTCACTTGGTGTCTATTATTTATTTACAAGTTTACTAGGCGGTTCATTGCCTAGCTTCCCAACTTTTTAATGTAAAGGAGTGAACATATGTCGACATTGCAATTTTTAGCTGATGGATTTGCGATTGCTTTTCAATGGCAAAATCTTTTATTCGCTCTTGTCGGTGTCATAATTGGAACAGCGGTTGGTGTCCTTCCTGGCATAGGTCCAATGAGCGGCGTTGCTTTATTAATCCCAGTAACGGCAACTATTACAGCGGGATTACCTACGGAGGCCGCCGCTACGAGCTCAATTATCTTACTTGCAGGGGTTTACTATGGAGCCATGTATGGTGGTTCAACAACTTCGATTCTATTAAATACACCTGGTGAATCCTCATCAGTTGTTACAACATTGGATGGCTACCAAATGGCTAAGCAAGGACGTGCCGGAAGTGCTCTTTCCATTGCAGCCATTGGTTCATTTTGTGCTGGTGTTATAGCATTACTTGGTCTAATACTATTAGCGAATCCATTATCAAAATTAGCACTTAAATTTGGACCAGCAGAATACTTTTCATTAATGCTACTAGGGCTTGCTGCAGTAAGTGGACTTGCAGGCCGCTCTATTACAAAAGCTTTAATTATGACCGCCTTAGGGCTGATGCTCGGGACAGTTGGTATTGATGCCGTATCTGGTATCGAACGCTTTACATTTGGTCAGCCCATGCTGTTCTCGGGTATTGAATTTTTAACAATTGCTGTTGGTTTATTCGCGTTAGGAGAAGTATTTAAAACGATTCTTGAAAGAGATGAAGAAGATGGTCAATTAGCAAAAATTAATCGTGTATTACCAACAAAGCAGGATTTAAAGGAAAGCGCTATTCCTATTGCTCGCGGTTCACTACTAGGATTTTTCATTGGCGTTTTACCTGGTGCAGGCGCAACACTTGCCTCATTCTTTTCTTATATTACCGAAAAGAAATTCAGTAAGACACCTGAGAAGTTTGGAAAAGGCCATATTGCCGGTGTTGCTGGACCTGAATCAGCGAACAATGCTGCATCAGGAGGCGCAATGATTCCATTGCTAACATTAGGTATCCCCGGTTCAGGTACAACTGCTATTTTAATGGGTGCACTTATTATGTATAATATTCAGCCAGGTCCATTATTATTTGAAGAGCATCCTCAAGTCGCTTGGGGATTAATTGCCAGTATGTTTATAGGAAACTTAATGTTATTAGCATTAAACATGCCTCTCGTTCGTATCTTTGCAAAAATCATAGAAACACCGAAAAAATATTTATTGCCCATTATTGTTGCAATTTCAATTTTTGGTGTGTATGCCGTACAATTCGCCACTTTTGATTTATTTTTATTATTAGCTTGTGGTGTGCTCGGCTATCTATTTGCCAAAAATGACTATCCAGTGGCACCTTTAGTACTTGCACTTGTACTAGGGCCAATGATTGAAAATAATATGCGTCGTGCATTAACTATATCTAATGGTGACTTTTCTATATTTGTAGCAAAGCCATTATCATTACTATTTTTAGTAGCTGCTATTTCGTGGTTACTTATACCACTGTTCATGAAAATGCGTGGTAAAAATGTTCTGATTAATGAAGAAGGATAATCATAAAATCCACTACACATTCTATCAATGGAAGTATAGTGGATTTTTCTCTATAATGCGTGACCAGATCCACCATCAATATTCAATGAAGTCCCCGTAACATAACTTGCTGCATCAGATATTAAAAATGTAATAACGTTGGCCGCTTCTTGCGTATCACCTACACGACCAAGTGGAATAGCTTGCCCTACTTTACGAGAATAGTCTTCCCACGATAAACTTGGATCTTCCTTTTTCCATTTCTTTTCGATTTGATCACTTCGAATAAGCCCAATACATACGGAATTGACGCGGATATTATCCTTTCCTAAATCCTTGCTCATCGCTTTAGTCAAAGCAAGTCCCGCAGCACGGCTGACAGTCGTAGGAAGCGAGCTAGCAGGAGGGGTCTTAGCCATCACCGCAGTCACATTCACGATTGCACCCCCACCAGCCTTACGCATATATGGTGCTGCATATTTTGAGCAATGTATAGCGCCAAATACCTTTAAATCTAAATCTGCTTGCCACAGCTCACTACTCACCGTTTCAAAAGGATTTGCTGAAGCTGTCCCAGCATTATTAATGAGAATATCAACATGTCCAAAATGTTCGACCGTACGCTCAATTAGATTCTTACAATCTTTTTCCTTAGTAATATCTGTTGGAACAATTAAAACATCTACACCTGTTTCATTTTTAATACACCCAGCGGCCACCTGTAGCTGTTTTTCTCCACGTGCACAAAGTACAACCTGAGCACCCTCTTTAACAAGTTGCATGGCCGTATAATAGCCAATACCTTTACTCGATCCTGTTATAATTGCTACTTTCCCCTTTAAGCCTAGTTCCATTATAATCACCCCAAATATTTTCGAATATTCTTAACAATATATTTACTTTAACAAAATTATAGATAATATACAAAAAACGGCTACAAAGCAATTCGCTTTATAGCCGTTTAAACGGTTTTACATTATTTTTTTGCTACAATGTGAATTGGGTTGCCAAGTAATACTTCAGCAGCTTCCATTGTAATTTCCCCTAATGTTGGGTGAGCATGAATTGTTAATGCGATGTCTTCAGCAGTCATTCCGCCTTCAATTGCTAAGCCCATTTCAGCGATCATATCAGATGCACCAGCACCTACGATTTGAGCACCGATTAATAAGCCATCTTCTTTACGAGCAACAAGCTTCACGAAACCTTCTGATTGGTTTAGTGCAAGAGCACGACCATTTGCTGCGAATGGGAATTTCGCTGCAGTGTACTCGATACCTTCTGCTTTTGCTTGTTCTTCGTTGTAACCAACTGTCGCCATTTCTGGATCTGTGAAACATACAGCAGGTACAGCAAGATAATCAACAACTGATTTTTCACCAGCAATTGCTTCAGCAGCAACTTTACCTTCGTAAGAAGCTTTATGTGCAAGCTGAGGACCAGCAACGATATCACCAATTGCATAGATATTTGAAATATTTGTACGACATTGTTTATCAACATTGATTAGACCGCGTTCACCGAATTCAACACCGATTTCAGCAAGGCCCATTTCATCAGTATTTGGACGACGACCTACAGTAACTAATACATAATCAGCTTCAACTTTTTTCTCTTCTCCGCCAACTTCATAAGTTACAACTACGCCGTTTTCTGTTTCTTCAACGCCTTTTGCAGATGCGTTTACTTCGATTTCAACGCCTTTCTTTTTAAGGCCTTTTTTCACGATTTGAGTCATTTGTTTTTCGAAGCCAGCTAAAATATCTTTTCCGCCTTCAATAATTGTTACTTGTGAGCCAAGGTTTGCATAAGCAGATCCTAACTCTGTACCAATGTAACCTCCACCAATTACTACTAATTTACCAGGTACTTCTTGTAAAGAAAGTGCACCAGTAGAATTTAGTACGCGCTCAGAGAATTTGAATGTAGGAATTTCAACTGGACGAGAACCTGTTGCAATAATGACATTGTTAAATGTGTAAGTTTGAGCAGATTCACCATTGATGATACGCACTGAATGAGCGTCAACGAAATAAGCTTCACCTTGTACAATTTCAACTTTGTTCCCTTTAAGTAAGCCTTCAACACCGCCAGTTAATTTTTTAACAACGCTGTCTTTAAATGCTTGTGCTTTTGAGAAGTCTAATTTCACATCAGAAGCGATGATTCCCATGTCATCTGAATGTTTAGCTTGCTCAAAACGGTGACCTACTGAAATTAATGCTTTTGATGGAATACAACCTACGTTTAAGCACACACCACCAAGTACATTTTTTTCAACGATTGTTACTTTTTGGCCAGTTTGAGCTGCACGAATTGCTGCTACATATCCTCCAGGACCTGAACCAATGACAAGAGTATCTGTTTCGATTAGGAAATCTCCTACTACCATTTTTGTTACGCCTCCATTAATAATAATTCTGGCTCACTTAACAAACGCTTCAAGTGATTTAAAGCATTTTGCGCAGTGGCTCCATCGATCATACGATGATCAAAGCTCAATGATAATGCTAACACAGGTGCGGCTACAATTTCACCATTTTTTATTACAGGTTTTTCTGAAATTCGACCAATACCTAGAATTGCTACTTCAGGATGGTTAATTACTGGTGTAAACCATTGACCTCCTGCAGAACCAATATTCGTAATAGACATAGATGCACCTTTCATTTCATGTGGCGCAAGTTTACTTTCACGGGCTTTAGTCGCTAACTCATTGATTTCATTTGACACTGCAAATACAGACTTGCGATCTGCATGCTTGATAACTGGGACAAGTAAACCTTTTTCAGTATCCGCTGCAATACCAATATTGTAGTAATGCTTTTGGATAATTTCTTGTGTTGCATCATCTAATGAGCGATTAAATTCTGGGAATTCGCGTAATGTTGAGATAAGTGCTTTTACTACATAAGGTAAGTATGTTAATTTAACACCTTTTTCAGCTGCGATATCTTTGAATTTTTTACGATGCGCTACAAGAGCTGTTACATCGACTTCATCCATTAGTGTAACATGTGGAGCCGTTTGTTTCGAGTGTACCATTGCTTTTGCAATCGCTTTTCGAATACCAGACATTTTCTCACGAGTTTCTGGGAATTCCCCTTCAAGAACAACTGGTGCTGCTGAAGTAGTAGTTTCTTGTTGAACCGCTTCTTCAACTGTCACTCCAGTTGCTGATTCAGTGTCAACAGTACCTCCACCATTTAAGAAGTTTGTAATATCTTCTTTCAAAATACGACCATTTTTGCCTGAACCTTTTACTTCACGGATGTTTACGTCGTTATCGCGTGCAAATTTGCGGACAGAAGGCATCGCAATCACACGTTTTGTTTCATCAACAACTGTTTCAGCTTTTTCAGGTGCTTGCTCTGGTGCTTTCTCCTCTTTAGCAGGAGCTTTTTCTACGTTCTGACCAGATTCAGCTGTTGCTTGAACTTGTGCTTCAGTTTTCTCTTCAGCGTGACTATCACCTTTTAGCTTTAAGTCTTCATAGCCAGGTGCATCCAATCGGATTAAAACATCGCCTACGACGGCAACTGTTCCTTCTCCTACTAAAACTTCCTCTACTGTTCCTTCAACTGGTGAAGGAATTTCTACTACTGCTTTATCATTTTGTACTTCACAAAGAATATCGTCTTCTTTTACTGTATCTCCAGCCTTGACGAACCATTTCACGATTTCGCCTTCGTGAATTCCCTCGCCAATATCCGGTAATCTGAATTCAAATGCCATGTGTACCCATCCTTTCTATTTACCGATGTTCAAGTTTAGAAGCTTCATTAGAATGTTAAAACTTTTTTTGCTGTTTCCATTACATCTTTGTAGTTTGGTAACCAAACACCTTCAGCTTGTGGGAATGGGTACACAGTATCTGGTGCAGCCACACGAAGAACAGGCGCTTCTAAGCTTAAAATTGCGCGTTCAGTAATTTCTGCTACTACATTTGCCGCGATACCTGCTTGTTTTTGTGCTTCTTGTACAACGATTGCACGACCTGTTTTTTCTACAGACGCAATAATTGTTTCGATATCAATTGGTTGAATTGTACGTAAATCAATTACTTCAACAGAGTGGCCTTCTTTTTCAAGTTCTTCCGCAGCCTTTAAGCTTTCATGAACCATTAAACCGTAAGCAACAATTGTTAAATCTTTACCTTCACGTTTTACATCCGCTTTTCCTAGTGGAATTTCGTATGCTTCTTCTGGTACTTCTTCACGGAATGAACGGTAAAGTTTTAAATGTTCTAAGAAAATAACTGGGTTGTCGTTGCGAATAGATGAAATTAGTAAACCTTTTGCATCGTAAGGTGTTGATGGTACAACTACCGTTAAACCTGGTTGTGCAGTCATTAAGCTTTCTAAGCTATCTGAGTGCATCTCAGGAGTATGCACTCCACCACCGAATGGTGAGCGAATTGTTACTGGTGCGTTGTATACGCCGCCACTACGGTAGCTCATACGTGCTAATTGACCACTGATTGAATCCATTACTTCATAAACGAAGCCGAAGAATTGAATTTCAGGAACTGGACGGAATCCTTGTAGAGAAAGACCGATTGCTAAGCCACCAATACCTGATTCTGCTAACGGCGTATCAAAAACGCGGTCAACTCCGAATTCTTTTTGTAGGCCTTCTGTCGCGCGGAATACCCCACCGTTGACACCTACATCTTCCCCGAATACAAGAACGTTTTCATCATTCTTTAATTCTGTGCGAAGTGCATCTGTAATTGCTTGAATCATCGTCATTTGTGCCATAGGTTATTTCGACTCCTTCTCTTTATAGATTTCATACTGTTCTTTTAAATTAGATGGCATTTCGCCTTTATACATGTTTTCCATCAGCTCTGTTACTTTTTGTTTTGGAGCAGCATCAGCTTTTTTGATAGCTTCTTTAATTTCTTCTTTAGCACGCTCAATGACTGCTTCTTCTTTCTTCTCATCCCATAAGCCTTTTGCTTCTAGGTATTTACGGAAGCGAACAAGTGGGTCTTTTTGAGCCCATTCAGTATCTGTATCAGAAGTACGGTAACGCGTTGGGTCATCCCCAGCCATTGTATGTGGGCCATAACGGTAACACATTGTTTCAATTAACGTTGGACCTTCACCATTAACAGCTCGCTCACGTGCATCACGAGTTGCTACGTAAACTGCAAGCGCATCCATTCCATCTACTAAAATACTTGGTAAACCTGCTGCCACACCTTTTTGAGCGATTGTTTTTGCAGCAGTTTGTAGTTCACGCGGTGTAGAAATTGCATATTGGTTATTTTGTACAATGAAGATCGCTGGAGATTTAAATGCACCAGCAAAGTTAATACCTTCATAGAAGTCCCCTTGCGATGAACCACCATCACCTGTATATGTTACTGCAACAGCTTTTTTCCCACGCTTTTGAATACCTAGTGCAACACCTGCTGCTTGGATAAATTGAGCACCGATAATAATTTGTGGTGCTAGAACATTTACACCCTCAGGTACTTGGTTCCCCATAAAATGTCCACGAGAGAATAAAAACGCTTTATCTAAAGGTAGGCCATGCCACACGATTTGTGGAACATCACGATACCCTGGTAAAATCCAATCCTCTTGTTCTAATGCAAAGTGTGAAGCAAGCTGAGAAGCTTCCTGACCTGCCGTTGGTGCATAGAAACCTAAACGGCCTTGACGGTTCAGTGAGATTGAACGTTGGTCTAAAATACGTGTATAAACCATACGTGTCATTAGTTCAACTAATTCTTCATCCGATAATTTAGGATCTGCCTCATTATTTATAATTTCGCCTTCTTCATTCAAAATTTGAAACATTTCAAACTTATCTTCGATTTCAGTTAGCGTTTGTTTAGCATCAAAAATATTATTGTTTTTCTTGCTCATTTGTCACATCTCCCTTTCAGCTGTATTAAAATAAATCACCTTTTTGACTAGTACAACTTATTCTTGACACTCAGTATACTGAATAAAATACTGTCGGTCAATCATATATTACGGCTATAAACAAAGATTTTTTCTAAAATAACAATTAATCATCTCTGTCCTATACTGTATTACCAATATCAAAAATCTGTATTAGAACACCATTTTTACGCCTTGTAATTCTTAAGTTTTCCAACAGGTTTTCCAATAGTAGAATACCCCATTCTAGAAAATCTAATAGCATTCGAAAAATTTTTTAAGTATATTCAAATAAGGTCTTTTTTCATGTGATTGTTTTTAGACGTGATGTATACTTATAAATAGAGCACTACAAAGATGAAAGGAAGATTACTATATGATTTTAATGGATGATATTATCCGCGAAGGTCATCCGACTTTACGCACGAAAGCAGAGGAAGTTAAATTCCCTTTATCTGATGAAACAAGACAGCTTGCTGAAGATATGCTTCAGTACTTAATTAACAGCCAAGATCCTGAAATGGCAGAAAAATATAATTTACGTAGCGGCATCGGCTTAGCTGCCAATCAAGTAAATAGTCTACAGCGTATGTTTGCACTTCATTTGCAAGATGATGCTGGTGAACAATTAAGCTTCGTAGCCATAAACCCCAAAATTGTCAGCCATTCAGTTGAAAACACATACCTTTCTGCTGGAGAAGGTTGTCTTTCCGTTGATCGTAATGTTCCTGGATACGTCCCACGTCATGCACGCATTACAGTAAAATTTAAAACTATAGATGGGGAAGAAAAGAAAATGCGCCTTAAAGGCTTGTCTGCCATCGCCTTTCAGCATGAATTAGATCATTTGAACGGCATCATGTTTTATGACCGCATTAATGAAAAAAATCCATTTGCTGATATCCCAGAGTCCATCCCATATGAGCGTGACTAAAAGCGAATCAACAAAACAAACCTCAGCATTTACGCAGAGGTTTGTTTTTTCTATGTTCTCAATTTTTATTCGTTCATGTCATTTGCAAGCACTTCATTTATCTTATTAATTAATATAGGTAGGTCTTTCATCGTTTCAATGGTATAGTGTGCACCAGTCTTCTCAAAAATACGTTTTGTTTTTTCAATGGCTTGTTGTTGTTCATCAGCGGTTAAAGCTAAGAACTCTTCTTCAGCCAGTCCCATTTCTGAACTTCCAATAATAACACCAACAGCCCATACACCAGCATTCAAGGCTTCTTTTATATCTGAGGTTGTATCGCCAACCTTTACAACTTGCTTGGTTGATTTCGATCCCAATGCCTCCATATTTCTGAAAATCATATACGGATATGGCCGCCCCTTATCACTCACTTGTGTCGGAGTCACTAAAAAATCTGGTTGATAGCCCTTCATAGCAGCATGTTTTGTTACGACTTCCATCATAAAATCTGTGTAGCCGGTAGTAGAACCAAATCGAATACCGGCTTCTCTTAATTGCTGTACGGTCGCTGTCACATGCTGTATAGGAACTGTGTAGGTTGCCAAAGACTCCATTAATTTCGATTCAAATTGATTGTATAGAACATGTACATCTTCCTCTGAAAAATGCTGATGATGAACTCGTTTCCATTCTTCATTAATCCTTGGCATTTCAAGCATCGTACGAATATGATCAATTTTCAGCATGCCCATAGGTTTACGAGCTTCTTCAAGGGTTACTGTTACACCAGCATCTTCAAAAATCGTTAAAAAGACATTTACAGGGGCAAAGCAACCAAAATCAATTGCTGTACCTGCCCAATCCAAAATTACTGTTTCAATTTTCATTATTTTTCACCACCATATAATTTTCAATGACTTCACATAAGGCCTGCATATCCTCTTCATATATATCACCAATATTACCAATACGGAATGTATCTACATCTGTCAGCTTACCAGGATAGATGACAAATCCTGCCTTTTTCATCTCCTGATAAAAATGTTCAAAAGAAAACTCTTTATGTGGGAACAAATAAGTTGTAATAATTGGTGATTGTAGCTCTTCAGAAATATATGCATCGAACCCTAGTACTGATAAACGAGAACGCAGTAATTGATTATTATCTGCATAACGTTGGTAACGTGCGTTTACTCCGCCTTCTTCCACTAACTCTTCTAACGCCTTTGCAAAGGCCGCTACTACATGTGTCGGCGAAGTAAAGCGCCACTTCCCATCCTTTTTCATTACTTCCCATTGACTATATAAATCTAATGCTACACTGCGTGCTTGTCCTTTGCATTTTTCTAACACCCTTGTTTTAGCAATGACGAACCCAAAGCCAGGAACACCTTGAATACATTTATTCGCACTACTAATACAAAAATCAATATGCGAGTCAGATAAATCCATTGGTACCCCACCAAAGCTACTCATAGCATCTACGATAAATGTTTTGTTGAAAGAACAGACAACTTCTCCGATTTCTTTAATCGGATTTAAAATACCAGTAGTCGTTTCACAGTGTACAACCGCCACATGTGTAATACTTGCATCTTTTTCAAGTAAACCTTGAACTTCTAAGGATGATGGCTGTTCATCATAAGGGACACTATAAACGACATGCGCTAACCTCAACACTTGAGCCATTTCTACAATTCTTTCACCATAAGCGCCATTCGTTATTATTAGCAATTTATCATCTTCACCAACAGCTGTTGTCAGCACCGACTCTACAACAAAACTACCACTACCTTGCATTAGTACTGCTGTATAATCAGACTCATCGACTTGCGCTAAATTTAGGAGTTGCTTCCGAATCACTTGTGTCACATTTTTATAGTCATCATCCCATGTACAGCGATCTTTTAACATTTCCTGTTTGACTGTCTTAGTAGTTGTTAATGGTCCTGGTGTTAATAATTTATAGTTGCTCATTTTCTTTAGCTCCTTATTTTTGCGCTTCTTTAAAGAAAGCTTGGTGTTTTTCTAATAAATCTACTGTCAATGTTGTATCCCACTTTTTTAGATGCGCCGGCACATGCTCAGCCTGTACCTGCTCTTCTTCATAAAGTGCTACTGGATATTGCTCTAAAAAACCATTTCGAGCCTCTGTTGCAATTACCTTTGCCATTTCTTTGGCTAATGTTTCATCTTCCTCTTTATCTACAACAGCTACTGATTCTGTTAGCGTAAAGTTCCCTTCTGTTGGGTCAATATATTCTATTGGTAATCCTTCTTCCTTAGCATCAATTGCTTGAATACGTAAACCAAATCCAGCTGCTACTTCACCTGTCTTCACTTTTTTTATTGGTCCTGACCCAGAGCTTTCAATATGAGGTCCAGCATTGTTAATTAAATCTGCCAAAACCCTTTGCCCCTCTTGCTCACCATATTCTTTAATAATGGCTTGTACTAATAGCCAACCGGTTGAGGAGTCCATTATATTTGGGAATGAGACTAAATCTTTGAAGGCAGGGTCTGTCAAATCTTTTATCGTTTTTGGGACAGGCAAGCCCTTTTGTTGCAAAACATCCGTATTTATAAAAATGGATCCTACATTTCCTAAAATCGGCAATGCATATGTAACACCGCCATCAAGAGGTTTTAAATCCGAAGAAATATCCACAAACATGGATTTAGAAGTTTGTGCGCTTTCTATAAAATAAGAAGCCATCGTTACGATATCCGCTTCAATATCTGTACCTTCAGCCATCATTTTTCCACCCAATTCCGAAGTACCGAACGATTGAATTAAATATTTTCCTTTATAACCTTTTTCATCTAATGTAGATTCCATTACTTCAATTGCCTCATCATCTGCATTAGAATAGATAATTACTTCATCCTTCGAACCTGCTTCTACCCCTCCACATGCAGTTAAAACTATCGCTGCCGCACTAACTGTCCCTAACATCATCACCGTTGATTTTTTCATTTTGAAATCTCCTCCACTTTTTCTTTATGTGCTGTTATATAATCACAACCTAATTTCACAATAAGGTTTGTACATAAAATGAATATCGAAAGTACGAAAATATCGGTATATTTTGCGAAATGCTGAAGCTCTTTTATTCTTGTCGATACAAGCATAGTTTTTGTGCTAACAAGGAAAATAACGCCACTGACCGTGACCATTGCATTTAAAAAATAGTAGCTTAACATTTGATAAATGGTCGGTCTAATATTCGGCAAAATGATACGTATGACTGTTTTTAACCAAGAATCCTTTAATAGCTCCGCCGTCACTTCCCAGGTTGGGTCCATCTTTTGCAATGAATTTTTAGCCATTAAATAAGGAGTTGTAAAGAAATGCACAATATTACAAGCGATAATGATGAGAAATGTACCCTTTAATGAACTTCCATTAAAGAAAAACAAATACGATAGACCAAGCACCATCCCCGGAACTGTGTTAGTGATCATTGAGGCAAGATCTAAGCTTTTTCTTCCTTTCAATGGCGTCCTCGCATTAAGAAGGGCAGACATAAATGTAATGCTTACACCTAAAACAGCTGTTAAAACCGCTACGATAAGGGAATTCACATAAACCTTTGTTAAATCTTTCTCCGCTAACACATTTCGAACATGTTCAAATGTAAAGCTGAACTCATAGGGATAACCCTTCGTAAATGGAACGATAAACATGGTTGAAAAAATGATAAATACGACTGCAACAGAGGCAATTGAATAGAGCGTAAACAGCGTGTCACGAAGACGATGTTTAACAAGTTCACTTCTCCCCGTCTGTTTATAATGAAAATTAAAGCGTTCTAATATCGTTAACATGACGACGCCCAGTATAGCTGGGACAAGCATTAACACTGAAATAACTGCCCCACGCTCAAAATGCACGATAGAACCTAGCATAGCTTGATAAAGTTCAGTGGCAATCACCCTATAATTTCCGCCTACTGATGCAGGAATTCCGAAATCTGTAAAGCTTAAAATAAATGTTAAAATAAACGCACCACCAATTGTCCCTAACATCGGACGGAATACCGTATGATAAAAACGACGGAGCGGACGATCATGCATTAATATAGACACTAGCAAAAATCGTTTATCGATATATTGCATAGAGTTTTGCATGAGAATAAAAGCGACTGGCAATGTGTATAAGATGTAGCCTATCACCAGTCCGTTATATCCATAAATCGTGAAAAGTGGTTGTCCAGCTAATCTTGTTAGGATTCCTTGATTACCAAATGTATAAATCAATACGAAGCCATAGGTGATAGTTGGCAATAGCATAGGCAACGTAATACCTATCTGTACTAGCTTTTTTGTATGGCGATGCATCGTTGTAAAATGAACAGCGTAGGCCAAGAAAAAAGCTAAGATAGTCGTAATGACCGATGCCACAAAAGAAACTTTAAAGCTATTGAAGAAAGCATCACGAATTTCTACATTTTTTAAAGCATCTATATAATGTTGAATGGAAATCTCATTTCCTACTTTCAAGGACTGCCAAAACATATAAATCAATGGCACAACTAAAAAGAATAGGAGAAATAATAGAATTGGTAGAAAGATTAATTTCATCATTTTATTCGTTTTAAGCATATGTTTCTCCAAACAATTGATAGATGTTGTGGCGCTTAATATGAAGCTGTCTTAAAATAAAGTCCTCAATAAATGAATTTTTCGGTGCCTCTACGATTTCATGTGGTGTACCGAATTGAGCAACCGTTCCCTCATTTATGATTAAAACTTTATCCGATAAGGTTAGCGCTTCTTCTGGATCATGCGTCACAATAATCGTCGTCAAATTAAATTCACGAGCAATTGATTTAATACGTTCCTTGATAGATTCCTTAATGACTCCATCAAGTGCACTTAACGGCTCATCTAGCAAAAGTATTTTGGGTTGCATAACAAGCGTTCTAGCAATAGATACACGTTGCTTTTGGCCGCCTGATAATTCGTGAATCCTTTTATGCAGATGCGGAGTCAGTTCTAAAAAATCGATATATTCCTGTACATCTTCTTTGGACATTTGACTATTTTTATTTTTCAACCCATATACAATGTTGTCGTAGGCATTTAAATGAGGGAATAACGCAAAATCCTGAAAAACAATATTGAATCCTCTTTCTTGCATGGATTGCTTCGATATATCTTGCCCATTGTAGATCAGCTGACCACCCGTTTGCTCTGCAAGCCCTAAGATGATATTAAGCAAAGTAGTTTTACCGCAACCACTCGGCCCTAATAAAGATATAATTTCACCTGATTCGATGGTTACATTGATATCTACTAAAACTTGCTTATTTTTATAGCTTTTTGAGATATTTTTTAGTTCTAACAAATTGGTCACCTCTCTCAGTTCTTAGCTTTAGTATAGTGACCATTTGTAAAGGAAAATGCGTTTTCGTGTAAATGTTGAGTAAATTCTGACCAACTGTTGACAAAGTTATGCATACTTTGAGTAAATATCTAATAGAGGTGATGAAATGTATATGATAGAAAGACAACAGCAAATATTACATTTTGTAAGACAGCATAAGGTTGTAAAATTAGTAACACTAACAAAAGAATTCAATGTCTCCATGGAAACAATTCGTCGCGATATTCAACAGCTAATGCAAGACAAGAAAATTGAGAAGTTTTATGGGGGAATTAAATATATTGAACCTGTAGAGGGACTAATTGATCAACGACTACATGAACAGCTAACAGAAAAAATCGCCATCGCTAAAGCAAGTGCTTCTCTTGTTCAAGATGGAGAATGTATTTTTATCGATAGTGGAACAACTACATATCAAATGACACCATTTTTATTGGACAAGGAAAAATTAACAGTCGTGACAAACTCATTGCCGGTAGCTTTCGATCTAATCGGTTCTAATATTGAAGTTATCCTGCTCGGTGGAAAAGTGCGTCACTCCGAAAAATCGGTGACATCGAATGAATTTCTCTTCCACTTTGAACACCTAAATATTAATAAGGCTTTTATTTGCGCTAGTGGGGTATCTCTTGAAAAGGGGATTTCTGATTTTAATCTAGAAGAAGCTATTACTAGAAAAAAAATTATATCCATCTCTCAAACGGTCTATGTCGCTACTGATTCCTCAAAATTTAACAAGGTTGTAGCCATACAAGTATGCCCCCTTGAAGAAGTAGATGTCATTATTACAGACAACGCACTGTCTAAAAAAACGATTCAACATTTTTCAGATAAAGGTATTGAAATAAAACTAGTGAATACTTCTGAAGAACACCAGTAATTTAGCAAAAAAACAACTAGTTGCTATAATTGACAACTAGTTGTTTCTTTATTATATGATGGCAAGCTTGCGCATTATTTTAGCGAGACCATCTTCGTCTACATGATCGGCAATATGATGTGCAATAGCCTTCACTCGTTCATGACCATTTCCCATTGCAACACCTGTCCCAACCGCTTGCAGCATTTCTATATCATTAATGCCATCTCCAAAAGCAATTGCATCCTTTAGTGTGATCCCCATTTTATCCAATACTTTTTCAATTCCTACCGCCTTCGAGCCGCCCTTTGGCAAAATATCGCAAGAATACGGATGCCAACGGACAAATTGGACATTCGGAAACATTTCACAATATAAAGGTTCATCTTTTTCTTCCATAAATATAAGTGTTTGATATACGTCGTTCTGCATATAATAGGATGAATCCAATTCTGGATAAGGATATCTAAGTGTATCCAAGCTTTCTGCTACCATCATATGATCACTAACAGATGCAATCATCCGTTTGTCATCTAAAAATACTACTGGTTCATTACGTGCGTCACCAAAAGCAATAATTTTAGCTAATTCTTCTTTTTCAATACCATTCGTATAGACAACCTCACCCTTGTAAACAACATATTGCCCATTGAAAGTCACATACGTATTAATATCAAGTTCTTCTAGTAATGATTCAATCATAAAAGGTGCACGACCTGTAGCAATCGCCAATTCATAGCCATTATGGCGTGCTTCCAAAAGAGCATTTTTTGCAGATTCAGGTAATTTTTTTTCGCTGTTATAGAGAGTGCCGTCAACATCAAAAAACAAAATTTTATTCATTTTATAATCCCTTTCTATAAATATTACCCATCAAGGTGAATGACTTTACATAGACAATAATTTTTATTATAATGATCCTAAGGAGTGATGTGCCATGCTGAAGAAACTAAAACGAAAATTGTTGAAGCAACTTCGTGGCGTACTCGGAAAAAAATCAATTGCCTAACATTTGCCCTTCATTATTTGAAGGGCTTTTCTTTATTTTAGAGGAACTGCGTGATAATATAAAGGAAATGCATTTATTTGGCTATACGCAACCACTGTCTCACTACTTCCTATTCATTTTATAACATAGTGCACAACCGACGTATTGAGATACAAGAACTACAAACGTACATTTCTTCTTATAAGAAATTCGTTGTTTTCTTGTAGCACGTGTGTGGTAGTAGTCAAAGGTGCAATAAAATTGTACGCAATTAAAGGAGAGCAAACTATGATTTACAAAGTTTATTATCAAGAAAAAGCAAATGAGATTCCAGTTCGCGAAAACACTAAAAGTCTATACCTTGAAGCTGCTTCAGAACGAGAAGTACGTCAAAAGTTAAAAGACCGTAACTACAATATCGAGTTCGTTCAGCTGCTTGAAGGTAACTATTTAGAGTACGAGCAAGCAAGCCCGAACTTCATCTTGGAGGAAATTTAACAAACATGAAGTTTGTTAAAAATGACCAAGCAGCTGTTTTCGCGCTCGGCGGACTGGGCGAAATCGGCAAAAATACTTATGGCGTTCAATTTCAAGATGAAATTATTTTAATTGACGCTGGCATTAAATTTCCAGAAGATGACTTACTTGGCATTGACTATGTTATTCCTGACTATACGTATTTAGTACGTAACGTCGATAAAATCAAGGGACTATTTATTACACATGGACATGAGGATCATATTGGCGGTATTCCTTACCTTTTACGTCAAGTGAATGTCCCAGTCTATGGTGGTAAGCTCGCACTTGGCTTATTACGTAATAAATTAGAAGAACATGGCTTGCTACGTACAACTAAACTCATCGAAATTAAAGAAGATGATGTCATTAAATTTAGAAAAACATCTGTTAGCTTCTTTAGAACAACTCATAGTATCCCTGATGCTTATGGAATTGTTGTTAAAACACCACCTGGTAATATCGTTCACACAGGTGACTTTAAATTCGACTTTACACCTGTTGGCGAACCGGCCAACCTAACAAAGATGGCCGAAATTGGAAGAGATGGCGTACTTTGCTTACTATCAGATAGTACAAACGCTGAAAAGCCTAATTTTACAATGTCAGAGCGTACAGTCGGCAAAAGTATCGATGAAATTTTCCGTAAAGTGGATAGCCGAATTATTTTTGCTACATTTGCGTCAAATATTCACCGTTTACAACAAGCAACAGACGCAGCTATAAAATATGGAAGAAAAATTGCTGTCTTCGGTCGCTCAATGGATAATGCGATTACAATTGGGCGTGAGCTTGGTTATATTAATGCTCCTAAAGATACATTTATTGATGCTCAAAGCATTAATCGACTTCCAGCAAATGAAGTAATGATTTTATGTACAGGCTCACAGGGTGAACCAATGGCTGCATTATCACGTATTGCCAATGGTACTCATCGTCAAATCCAAATACAACCTGGTGATACAGTTATTTTCTCTTCTTCACCGGTTCCAGGTAATACTGTGAGTGTCAATAAAATCATCAATTTATTGTTCCGTGCAGGTGCAGAAGTTATTCATGGTGCATTAAACAATATCCATACTTCTGGTCACGGCTCACAAGAAGAACAAAAATTGATGCTACGTTTAATGAAACCTAAATTCTTTATGCCTATCCATGGCGAATACCGTATGTTAAAAATGCATACACACTTAGCGGAAGATTGCGATGTACCACTTGAAAATACATTTGTTATGGAAAATGGCGATGTATTAGCATTAAGTGCCAATGAGGCACATGTGGCTGGTCGTATCCCTTCTGGTGATGTTTATATCGATGGTAATGGTATTGGAGATATCGGCAATATTGTGTTACGTGATCGTCGCATTCTTTCTGAAGAAGGCTTAGTTATCGTAGTCGTAAGTGTCGATATGGAAAATCAAAAAATTGTTTCAGGTCCTGATATCATTTCTCGTGGCTTTGTCTACATGCGCGAGTCAGGTACGATGATCAATGAAGCTCAAAAAATGCTTAATCGTCATCTGAATGAAACCATTCAAAGCAAAACTCCTCAATGGACAGAGCTTAAAAACGAAATTACAGACGTTTTAGGTCCTTACCTATTTGAAAAAACAAAACGTCGTCCAATGATTCTACCGATTATTATGGAGGTTTAGCCTCATGGAAAGAAGCTATGTACTATGTACATAGCTTCTTTCTTTTTGTTGGACAACAAAAGGTGAATTGTAAATTTACTTATTTTTTATCTTTTTTTGAAACCTCTTTTTTTATTTTTGCGTATATAGTAATAACAACATCAAAAAGGAGCGTTTTTATGCTAGATAAAATTCTTCATTCCCTACTCAATGGTAAATCCAAACGTCACTATTCTTCATCAAGCAGTCGTCGCAAATATTCTAAACGCCATAATTATTATGGGCATAAGCATTATAAACGTAGTTCTCGTAAAAGCTCACGTAGTTTTTTTAGCTCTTTAAGTTTTTTCAGTAGCTAATGTGGTGGAAACGACTTTCAGAAAAAAACTTTGATCATGCCGTAGAGCTTTTCATAGCCGAGCATCCAGATTTCATGTTTAAAAAATTTCTTGGCTTTGGCTCTTATGGTCGTGCGTACCTAATTGAAAATTGCTCATCAAAAGGTCCGTTCGTCTTAAAATGCCTGCGTCCTAAGCATCGTCATCACCAAAAAACGATACATAAATTCAGGCAGGAAATTCAAATTCTACAACAATTATCATTGCCGAATTTACCTAAAGTCCATTCGACTGGAACTATTCAAGATGTGCCTTATTTTATAATGGACTATATAGACGGCCAAACCTTTGAACAGCTTATTTTCCAAGAAGGTATTAAATTTACCGTCGCTCAGTCACTTGAAATAACAAAACAGCTTTTAGAACAAATTATCCTGCTACACAATCATGGTATTGTCCATCGGGATTTGCGTATACCTAATATCTTATTAGTTGATCAACAATTACACATTATTGATTTTGGTCTCGCAACGACATTACAAAAGGCAGTTGATCTTTCTTCCATACAAAACCCGAAGCGAGCTGAAAATCATATTAGTGATCTATATTTCGTTGGCCATTTTCTATTGTTCTTACTTTATTCAGATTTTAAACCAAGTAAAAAGAAAGAGGATGCTTGGCAACAAGAATTGAATTTACCGATTGAAGTGAAGGATTTTCTCGAACGATTATTATGGATTCAAGACCCTTTTAGTAGTGCTTTAGAGGCGTGGCGATCAATGCCCCATTTAATAACACCTTCCATGCATTCGAAAGAAAAATAAAAAATAGAATTGTTCACCCTCTAAAGTGAACAATTCTATCCTACCATTTAAATATTTAAGTATTTTGCACATACATAAGCAATCCAATGATACGCCGGATTAAGTCGTAAATTTTCTATTAGCCCCTTTACGATGGCTTTACTGTATGTTGGCTTTTCTATTTCGAGTTTTAACAGCTCCAATGATTCTTTTTCTATAGAATCCTCTATATTATCAATATTTTGTTCAATTAATTGCAGTAACATTTCCTTTGAAATGTCTTGTTCGCAAGGCTTCGCAATAAAAGTAACAAGTTCCTCTGTAATAAATGGTATCGTCGTATGACGTGCAATAATATCTGTTTTCTCTGCTAAAGATTTCGCAAGTTGTTCTAAATCAAGAGGCATATCTGAAAAGATAAACAGTTCCGCATAGCTTTTCATAAAACCTTTTATACAATACATGACATCGTATTTTGTTTTTTGTAATTTATCCTGATACAGTTGCTCCAGCATATAAATGATAGATTTAGACATCTCTGCTTCATATGCTGTTATTTTATAAAAAAGCTCTTTTTTTGTTAGAAAAACCTTTTCGTTAAAAAATACCCTAGCAGACGCAGAGTGTTCTTTGAAAGCCTTGAAGATACTTTTATAAAATTCAACCAACATCGTTTCTTTGTTATACGTCCTTCTGACTACGCGGTCAACATCTGTAATGAAGTGTTGTAAATGGTAGTCAACCATAGAGATAACAAGCTCATCTTTTGTTTTGAAGGATAAGTAAAACGCACCCTTAGAAATCCCACAACGTTCTGTTATTTGCTGTACAGATGTAGCCTCAAAACCTTGTTCAGAAAACAACTCTAATGCTTTCTCCATAATTAATTGCTTTTTTAACATATTTTTGACTCTCTCCTAATGCATTTCGTTGACAAATGACCGATTAGTCATTAGTATAAATAATTGAATTTAGTTAGTCAATAAAGGGTAGGTGTGAAGGTGAAAGGTTTAGTTAATTTCGTATTGAAAAACAAATTGGCAGTGTGGTTATTAACAATTATCATCACTGTCTCTGGTATTTATTCCGGTACAAGAATGAAAATGGAATCTATACCTGATATCTCAATCCCATACTTAATTGTCATGGGCGTATATCCTGGTGCAACGCCTGAACAAGTCATGAATGATCTTTCCATCCCATTCGAGAAATCTATAGAAAGTTTAGAAGATGTGAAGGCAGTTTACTCAACATCCTCTTCCAACGTAGCACAAGTGCAAGTTGAATACGACTATGGCATTGATATGGATGAAAAAAAGCGTCAGTTAGAAGCAGCTTTAGATAATTTAAAATTACCTGAAGGTGCCCAGGAGCCAACTATTATGGCCATCAGCATGAATATGATGCCAGTAGTAGCTCTATCCGTAAGTAGTTCTAAGGAAGATATTGTCGATCTTACGTCTACAGTAGAAGATGTTTTACTTCCTAAAATTGAAAAAATTGATGGTGTTGCCTCTGCAACCATTACAGGTCAGCATATTGAACAAGTATCATTTATATATGATGAAGAAAAAATGGCCGCATTAGGTTTAACAGAGGAATCAGTCAAGCAAATGATTCAAGCAAGCGATATGTCATTGTCACTTGGATTATATCAATTTACTGTTGGCGAACAAGCAGTTTCCGTAGACGGTAAAGTACAATCCGTAGATGAACTAAAAGATTTATTAATTCCAGTCACACCTTCAGCAACAAATCCTTCACCATTTGTTCGTCTAGGTGATATTGCAAAGATTGAAGTAGAAGGTAAAGTACAATCTGTGTCCCGCACAAACGGTCAAGATGCTATTGCAATTCAAATCGTTAAGGGTCAAGATGCTAACACTGTAACTGTTGTTAATGCCGTTAAAGACCTTATGAAAGATGAAGAAAAACGTTTAGATGGCCTAAACGTCGATATCTCTCTTGACCAAGGTGCCCCAATTGAAGATTCTGTCTTTACTATGATTGAAAAGGCAGTATTTGGTGGTGCAATTGCTGTATTAATTATCTTGTTATTCTTACGAGATTTCAAATCAACAATTATTTCGATTGTTTCAATCCCAGTTTCAGTTTTCATGGCACTACTACTGCTAAACTGGATGGATATTACATTAAATATTATGACCCTTGGTGCGATTACCGTTGCCATCGGACGTGTTATCGATGACTCGATTGTAGTTGTTGAAAATATTTATCGACGTATCCATTTAAAACAAGAGAAATTAACAGGTCGAACATTAATTCGTGAAGCAACAATTGAAATGTTTAAACCGATTCTTTCGTCAACATTAGTGACAGTGGCTGTATTTGCTCCACTTATTTTTGTAGGTGGTATGGTTGGTGAATTATTCATGCCATTTGCACTGACAATGACGTTTGCATTAGGTGCATCATTATTAGTAGCAATTACTATTGTACCTGCATTATCTCATTTCTTATTCCGTAAAAAATTATACGGTGAGAAAAAAGAAAGCCAGCATAAAGAAGTTGGTAAACTAGCAACATGGTACAAAGGTGTTTTAGAAAAAGCTTTAAATCATAAAATTATCACGTCTCTAATTGCCATTTTCTTACTTGTAGGTTCACTAGCGTTAACTCCTTTAATTGGATTTAGCTTTATGGGATCACAGGAAGAAAAAGTTATGTACCTAACTTATACCCCTTCAACTGGTGAGCTTGCAGATGAAACTGCGGCTAATGTTGAAAAAGTAGAAAAAGAATTAATGAAACGTAAAGACATTGATATTTTACAAGTTTCCATTACAGATGCGAACAATGTCGATCCATCAGCCATGATGATGGGCGGAGGCGCTGGCGGTGCTTTAATGTACCTAATCTTTGATCCAGATATGAAAGACTTCCCTAAAGCACGTGAAGAAGTGGAAGACTATGTATTTAATATCGGTCAATCAGGAGAATGGAAATCTCAGAATTTCTCTTCAATGTCTATGTCTTCAAACGAAGTAAGCTACACACTATACAGTGATGACTTAGATAAACTACGAGATGCTGTCAATCAAGTTGAAGGTGCTTTAAAAGATGTGGATGGCCTAGAAGATATTAAATCTGATAATGAAGATCCATATGTAGAAAATGTACTAAAAGTAGAACAGAAAAATGTCCTTCAATATGGTTTAACAACGGCTCAAATTGTGATGGCTTTAAATGCCAATACATCACAAGAAGTTTTAACAAAGGTGAAAAATGATGGAAAAGATATTGATGTCATTGTTCAGCGTGATGCTAAAGCAGCCGCGACTTCGCTTGATGATGTTTTAGCAACTGAAATTAAAACAGCATTAGGCACAACGATGACTATTGGTGAGCTAGTAGATGTTGAAGAAGGTACAACTCTTAACTCACTATCTCGTTCAAAAGGTGAATACTTCGCAACTGTATCCGGTACGATTATCGGCGATGATATTTCAAAAGCAACTTCTGCTGCCGATAAGAAAATTGATAAATTAGATTTACCAAAAGGTGTAACAACAGGTGTTGCTGGTGTTGCAGCAGATATGCAAGAAACATTCACGAAGCTGGGTGTTGCTATGCTAGCGGCAATAGCGATTGTATACTTCATTTTAGTTGTTACATTCGGTGAAGGTTTAGCTCCTTTCGCTATTCTCTTCTCACTTCCATTTGCCGTAATCGGTGCATTTGTTGGTTTATTCGTAACCGGTCAAACGATTTCTGTTTCTGTTATGATGGGTCTACTGATGTTAATCGGTATCGTCGTGACCAACGCCATCGTATTAGTTGACCGTATTATTCATATGGAACATGATGGTCTAGCCATGCGTGAAGCTATTCTAGAAGCCGGTGCTACTCGTTTACGCCCGATTCTTATGACAGCCATTGCAACAATCGGTGCGATGGTTCCTATG
This sequence comes from Lysinibacillus fusiformis, assembly GCF_003049525.1. Lineage (GTDB taxonomy): Bacteria > Bacillota > Bacilli > Bacillales_A > Planococcaceae > Lysinibacillus > Lysinibacillus fusiformis. The sequence continues at coordinate 444,342 of NZ_PYWL01000001.1, forward strand.
GCACTGGGTTCTGGTGGTAGTGGATTAATATCAAAAGACTTAGCCATTACTGTAATTGGCGGTTTATTATCTTCCACTCTATTAACATTAGTTGTTGTACCAATTGTGTATGAAATGCTTTCAAAAATGTTAAAGAAAAATCGTAAAGATACGGAAGAAAATTAATAAAAAACAGCTACTCATGCGGTTTAATCACTTGAGTAGCTGTTTTATTATTTATTGAACTTCTTTCACTACAAAAGCTTCCTTGCTTTCTATACCTGTAGCAGATACAGCCGTAATGCCGTATGTATAGCTTTGCTTAGCAAGAGCTGACTTGTCCACAAATTGAGTGATGCCATCCTTATTATAAACAACATCCATTATATTTTGAGGGTCATGGTAAGAACCTTCTTTATTCCCTTTAAAACGATAAATAACATACTTACGTGGCTGTGTTTCATTATCGTCAATAATTTCAACCTTACGACCTGCTGCTTCCTTTGTCACTTCTACATAAGTCGGCTTGTTCGGCACTGTGTCATCATTCCAAGTTGTTTCTGGAGTCAATGCCGTATAATTATATAATTGTTGACTAACAATTGTTGCATAGCCTAATTTATTATTTTGAAAGCTTCTTAACGAGAAATGCATTTGCCCATCGGCTGCTACCTTTTCTGAACGATTTTCTAGTATTTGACTTGGCAATTCCATTTTATTTTTCCATGCAGCATCACTGTCATTACCAACTTTATAATCAGCCAGTCCAATGTATAGATGAACAGGGTGCGTTTTTGCATATGTTTGTACTTCGTGGCTCCACCAATTCAGCAATGTCCCATATTTCGCAACAGACAATGTTCTGGACCAATAAATTTGTGGGGTAATATAATCAATCGTGCCATTTTGAATCCACGTTCTGACGTCTGCATATAAATCATCGTAATTATTGACACCAGCTCGTGTGTCACTTCCTGTGTTATCCAATGATTTATTACGCCATACTCCAAATGGTGAAATACCAAATTGTACATATGGCTTTGTTTCTTTAATAGCTGTATAAAGATTTTCTACAAGCTTGTTCACATTATCTCTTCGCCAATCCTCCACTTTTTTAAAGGAAGCACCATATTTTTTATAAGCTGCTTGATCCGGGAAAACCTCATTAGCGATTTTGTATGGATAAAAGTAATCATCCATATGAACGGCATCAACATCATAATTGGCTACTAGCTCACTTACTATTTCAACTAAATAGTCTTGCACCTCAGGTAAGCCAGGATTTAAGTAATATTGTTTGCCATATTTAACAACCCAGTTTGGATGTGTTCTAGCTACGTTGTCGGCAGCAAGGTCAGTTAGCTTTTGTCCAGACATTGTTACACGATAAGGATTCATCCAAGCATGCAATTCCATCCCTCGTTTATGTGACTCCTCTACTATTATCTCAAGAGGATCGTAACCGGGATTTGTACCTTGCTTTTTCCCTGTTATGTAGGACGACCATGGGGCTAGCTCAGACGCATACATTGCATCATTTGTTGGCCTTACTTGATAAATAACAGTATTGAATTTATTGGCTTTTAATTGATCCAATGTTTGGCGTGCCCAAGCCGTGTACTGCTCCTTCGTCATACCTGCTTTCATATCAAGATTAAGAACCGTTGAAATCCAGACAGCCCGCATTTCTCTTTTCGGCTGTGTCGTGCTTGCCTTCACTGTATTAGCTGGGATTGCGGATAGGCAAAACACCAAAATCATAGCGACTAAAGCAATAAGTTTCCATTTACTATTTTTCTTTCTCATATTTCCTCCATTTGCTATTTTTCTATTTTAGTATATGATAAGTTCTCGCTATATGCACGTCCCCGAAGCAACTTCTTCACTTGGTGGTTCAAGTCATGTAATCTTAATTACTCCCATTAATTTATAAGAAGCATGAAACAAATTAATTCTTTTCCAAAATCTCGACTAGATACCCCCAAAATATGTATAATTATAATCCCCTCAAAAAATAGATGACCTATATATACATGATTATTCCAAGTTTATATAATCATTGTTACAATTTCCTTATTTTAAAATTCAAGCTAATTTTTGTTTGATTCTTTCTTTACCCAGTCATGAACTGTATGCTACAATCAACACAGCTTATATAGAACGGAGGGTATTCCAAATGACAGCTTCAATTAGACTACGATTTCACATTACTAATTAAATATGCGTACACTTTGCCTGCTGTGCAAGGAAAATGGAATTAGGTCTAGTCTGTTTTAGGAATACTGGAAAAGAGGGGCTTCTACTCCCCTCTTTTTTGTTGTCTTTTTACTTTCCACACAGGCACTACTGTTAGAAAGGGATGACGAATTTGGAACATTGGAAACGTAACACAATACTTTTTTTAAGTAGTCAAACGATTTCACTTTTTGGCTCTGCTCTTGTACAATATGCCATTACATGGTATATCACGCTTACAACGCAATCAGGTAGCATGATGACCATTTCGATTATTTGTGGCTTTTTACCAACCTTCTTCTTAGCACCTATTGCTGGTGTCTGGGCAGATCGCTATAACCGAAAATGGCTTATTATCTTGGCAGATGGCCTGATCGCCTTATCCACGCTCATTTTAGCTATTTTATTTTTAATCGGCTATGATGAGCTCTGGCTACTATTTGTTATATCAGCGGTACGTGCAGTTGGTGCAGGTATTCAAACACCAGCGGTTGGCGCTATTTTACCGCAATTTGTACCTGAAGAGCATTTAATGAAAGTTAATGGTGCAAATAGTAGTATTCAAGCTTTTATTATGATTCTTGCACCTATGGCAAGTGGAGCATTATTAACGATGGCTTCAATCGAGTCTATTTTCTTTATTGATGTTACGACGGCTGCTATTGCCATCGCTATCTTCTTAATATTTCTGCACATTCCTGCGCATGCAAAAGCTAATCAGCCACAAACAACAGGTTATTTTAGTGATATGAAACAAGGCTTCATCTACATTAAAGAGCATGCTTTCTTAAAACATCTATTCTTGTTCTTTGCCTTTTTCATGCTGCTTGCTGCACCTGCTGCCTTTTTAACACCTTTACAAGTTACCCGTAGCTTTGGTAATGATGTCTGGCGTTTGACTGCCATCGAGATGGCCTTTGCCATTGGGATGTTAATGGGTGGTATTGCAATCGCAACATGGGGTGGCTTTAAAAATAAAGTGCATACGATGACATTATCTGCCTTATTATTTGGTCTTTGTACATTGGCTCTAGGAGTCATACCGTTTTTTTGGCTGTATCTTATGATCATGACCGTTACTGGAATAGCTATGCCAATCTTTAACACACCCGCAACGGTGTTATTACAAGAAAAAGTGGATAGTGATTATATGGGAAGAGTATTTGGCATTCTCAGTATGATATCTACCTCTATGATGCCTTTAGGTATGCTAATCTTCGGTCCAATTGCAGATATTATTGCTATCGAGTGGCTACTTATCGGTACAGGAATCCTCTTATTTATCCAAGGATTTTTCCTTTTGGGCAGTAAAGTCTTATTAAAAGCTGGCAGACCTACTGCTGAGCATATGGATGTTGAAACACTAGAAAAAAAGTGAAGACTTCGTATAAGAGATCATTGCTGTTGATAAAAAAATAATTAAAACTTAGCTTTTATATTTTAGACGCTAAAAAGCCTGCTTTATGCAGGGCTCAGACTGTTGACAAAAGTCATCGAGAAGTTCAGTCTAGACGGCTTTTGTCATTTTTCCTTCTTTTTTATTTTTCAATATTTGGTAAATAACTGCCATTTTCAATATATTCTTCGAGCATAGTTGCTATTTCATGGCAGCAAATGTAAGCATCGCCTGCATGGACAATTTTTCAGGACCTCTTAAGGTTGTCCATCGCATACCATGCTTTTCCTGAATACGGAGTTTTTATGTAGAAGTTGATTGGAACGGAGGGCGGCGACTCCTGCGGGAAAAGCGGGAAAGTCGAGATCCTGGACTGAGCGCAGCGAGGGAAGCAGCTCGACCCCGCCCGCGGAAAGCGTCCGCCCGTAGTGGAAATCAAAGGCGTTACTTTATTTCATTGTAAAAGAAAAAAGACTGTAGGAAAACTCAAAAATCATTGAGTTTTCCTACAGTTGAAAGCCCTGCTTTCTTGCTTCAATACCTGAATGATATCTATTCACGTAAAAAAATTATTAAGTCTACATGACTTACTTTTTTCTCTTTTGCCCGATTAACAATGTGATTTGTGCCATCGTGAATGGTAATGAAGATTTTTTCCGATAGGCTACATATTTGGGTACCCAAAAATCTGCATATTTTAACTTGAAGTTTTTTAATCCTTTAAAATGATAAAAATACTGTCCGTGTAGAAAGATTTGCGCAGCTATTTTTTCACTTAAAAAGGAATATTTAGACTGTCCGACATTGGATAAAGGCGACATCCCCATATTAAAGTCACGATAGCCCTCCGATTTTGCCCATTCAAATAATGATAGGAAAATGAAATCCATTGTTCCAGATGGTGATCCTGGCTTAAAACGCATCAGATCTACTGACACCCTTTCGCCTTGATCATACATAGGCATAATACTAGCAAAGCCGAACGTTCCTTGCGCGCCACGTAAAACAGCAATCTTGGAAGTGCTTAAATAGTGTTCATCAAAAAAACCAAGTGAAAAACCTTTCTCTGCCCTTCCCTGCAACCATTTTGTTGAAACCTCTTTCAATTCCTTCATGACTTCCTGAGAATAAGGAGGACTCATTATTTCTACTATATAATTTTCCCGTTCAAACTTATTTCTTATCGCTCGACTGCCCTTCATTTCTTTACCCGTGAACGTAAATTTCTCTAAATCTACAAAGGCTTCCTCGCCAAGCTTAAAGAAACTATATCCATACTCGTGTAATGCAGAGAAAATTTTATTGTTAATTTCATAAAAGACAGGTGTATAGCCATGACGATCAGCCAATTCCAAAAATTCCTGGATAGCAGATAAAAAATCAGATTCATTACCAACCGGATCTCCAAGAACGATAATCTTATCTGCATAAATTTGATAAGAGAATAAAACAGTTCCTTTTTCATTCCAATGTACAAATTTATCATGCAAAAAAATCAAATGTGAATACTCCGTTCCTCCATAGGACTTCAAATGATCTTTAATAGCTTCCTCCTGCTCTTTAGATAAAAGCTTTACCATTTTTTTAGGTGTCCGTATAAAATAACCTATATAAAAAATAACAATGGCGATCAGAATGCCGATGATCGCACTATTAAAGAGGTCCTGATAATCGGTTATCATATAGTCTTGTAGGGCACTAGGAAAATGAATTTTAGCCGAGGGTAAATTGACATAGCCAATTACCACATACATCGCTGTGATAACAGTTACTACAGCAAGGTCAATTATGACAATCCCCCACGTCAAAACATAACTTTCTCGATAAAACTGCTTTTTGGACACCATTAATAACACTGCGACAATGACTAAAAAAATCGCTTCCTCATAATCAAAACCCTTAAAAATTGAAAATAGCGCCGAACTACTTAGCACCACAATCGCGAGCTGGTATGCCCTTTTTACTTTGTATTTGATTCCCCTACATAATCCTAACAGTATAAAGCCAGCTGCCACGGTCAATTGATGGGATACATTCATAATGGGCGAGGATAAAAACTCCTGAGCAATTTTTAGACGACTTAGTACCCCAGGCAAAGCTGCAGATAGCAATAAAATAATGCCAGCTATAAACACCAATATGGTTAATAGCGTATGGCTGAGTTTCTGAAAAATAATAGTAGGTAAGTCATCCCAAGATTCATTCCAACGCATCCAATATTCTTTAATAAATAAGAGTACGGAAACTAAAAATGGTAGAACAAAATAGCCGACACGGTACAAAATTAATAGAAACAGCACCTTTTCATCAGCAATTCCTATACTTTGTGTTCCCCATAAAAAAACGAGATCAAAGGAGCCAACTCCGCCAGGTATCATACTGACTATTCCTGCACTAGAAGCAATTAAAAATATGGGAATTAATGCTAATAAACCAATTGGAATCTTCACGATAAGTGTTAAAGCCCAGATCACGAAAAATACAGCTAGCCACTCTGCTACTGAAGTGATCATTAATTGAAGAGATAGTTTTGGTTTTAAAGAACTTTCCTTTTTATAGCGAATCAGATACGTCGCCCAAAAAGCTAGTACATATAGGCTGACCAGTATAACAGCAATCGATAACCATCGCTCTTCTTTGAGCAACGGAAAATCCCAAAAGAATATATACATAACCCACGTTAACAAAGAAATTCCAGTTAAATAAAACAGTGTTACCGAAGCAATACTTTTTATCATGCCTTCTTTATCTTCTTTATATTTTGAATAAAAGTAATCACGTAAGAATATACCTACTAACCCGCCAAAGCCAATAAGATTTGAAAAGGTATTGACAATAAATGAATGATTAAGCAAATTACGTTTATTGATTTTAATACCTAATATATTTACTAAAATAACATCGTAAAATATCATTGGCGTAATTGCGACAAAGGTGATCAGAAAAATTAATAAAAGCTCCCATAGCTGCAGCTCATTCACTTCTTTTTGTAGTAAATGAACATCTATCCCACTCACTGTTTGTTGAATTTCATAAATAGCAATCGCCAAAAGTATTACTGGGAATAATATTTTCAAAAATTTCAACAGTGCCTCTTTTCGAACGTTAAACATATGCCTAACCTACTTCCCATAAGCTAACTTAAAAATTTTCTTTTACCTAAACCATTTTACTTTTTAAGGTAACGGACCATTTCCATATTGTAACGTATTCTTTGCTATATGTATTGTCAAAGTAAGGTACTACTATTCATACTAGTAAATAAACTATTGCTCAATGTTACGCTCCTAAATTGCCAACATCAAAAAAGGCCATTTTCATCCCTCTATATATTAGAGAAATAAAAATGACTATATGGGCTCTATTTTTTTAGAGTCACATACATGTAAAGGGGATTACTTTTCCACCTATAAATCTAGAAAACTAATGATTAAATATAATAACGATGAATAGGACGTCCTACACTTCCATATTGGATATCTACTTTTAATAGATTTTGCTTTTCTAAAAAATCAAGATAGCGTCTAGCAGTAACACGTGCTGTACCTATATAAGTAGATACCTCCTCGGCAGATACTGCCCCTCCACTTGTTTGAATATAGGCAAGTACCTTATCTAAAGTAGCTCGATTAAACCCTTTTGGTAGCTCCGCTATAATCATTGCTTCCGCTCCTGTCGTTGTAACGACAACTTGTTCCGGAAGACGTTGCTGCATAAGATGATCTACATCATGTTGGGTTAAATCCTGCATACCGCTTATTTTTTTCCTGTAGCTTTGATAATTTTTTAAAGTTTGCTCAATCCGCTCAAATGTAAAAGGCTTCATAATATAATCATATACACCTAAGTGTAAAATACGTTGCACAGTGGGCATATCATTCGCGGCAGTTACCGCGATCACATCGACAGGAAGATGCTCCTCTCTGATTTTCCCTAACGTAATAATGCCATCTTGCTCTGGCATAAAAATGTCCATAAAGACAAGCTCAGGGGTTAATTGTTTAATTTTTTGAATTCCCTCAATACCATTACTAGCATAGCCAACTAATGAAAAACCTTGGATTTGCTCAATAAATTGCCTGTTCACTTCACGTACCATTGGATCATCTTCAATTAATAAGACATTTATTACATCCATCTATACTTCTCCTAACTCAAATAAAATTAAGAAACTTGTTCCTTTCATAAATTCACTCACTACTTCAATATCTCCATTGCCTTTTCTTACAATTTCATAGACTAAATGCAAGCCAATGCCCCGATTTTCATTAGCCTTTGACGAAAATCCATTTTCAAACATACGATCCTGTACCTCTTTGGACATGCCAATTCCATTATCGGAAACTCCTATCGCTAAGACGCCATCATGCTCATCTACAGAGATGGCTACATACTTATCTTCCTTCGAAAGGACATTTAAAGCCTCAAAAGCATTTTCGATTAAATTGCCGAGTAACACAACAAAATCATGGTGATCTAATAGAGGAGGAAAGCGTTTAAAATGGCTTTTTCGATCAATCTCAACCTCGATACCAAGCTCTTTTCCATAGCTTACTTTACTTAATAGCAAACCTGAAATATTTTCATTATGAAAGCGTTCGTTTAAAAATTTCGTCAAGGATGCTTCAATTTCAGTAGTGACTGTAACATATTCAAGCGCTTGCTTTGTATGTCCCAATTGTAATAGCCCAGCAATTGTATGAATCTTATTTTTATGCTCATGGGTTTGCACACGTAATGCTTGAACAAAGGCCTTTACACCTGTTACTTCCTCCGCAAGCTTTTTCACAGTTGTTAAATCCTTAAACATAGCAACTGCACCGACTAACTCGCCATTCACAATAATGGGTACACGATTACTTAAGATACTATGATGATTAATGTACAGCTCTTGATTATAAACAGGTGTTGCTGTTTCAACAATTTCAGGCAAACGGGTATCGGGCAAAACATCATAAATTTTTTGTCCAATACAGTCCTCTATTTTCCTAGTAACGCCTAAAATAACAGCCGCTTTCTCATTAAAAATCGTTATATTCATTTCCTTATCAACGGCTATTATTCCTTCATGCATAGCATTAAACGTTTCTGTTCTTTCCACATACATTTTTGCAATTTCATGAGGTTCAAGCCCAAACATTTGTTTTTTTATATGCCGTCCAAGTGTATATGCACCAAAAATACTGAAAATCAGCGAGATAACAATGGTAATCATAATTTCTCGCTCATAGCTTTGTAGCATTTCTGGCAAAGTTGGTAATGAATAGCCTACTACTACAATCCCCACTTGTTCCCTTTTGTCATTTATAATGGGCACAAAAGCGCGTATCATAACACCCGATTCTCCACGTGCCTTTGATACATAATAATGCTCACTAAATGCTGCATTTAAATCCTGCGACTCACTACGCTCTCCTAATTCCTTACTTACTGGATGTGATAATTTAATACGTTCCATATTCATCACAACAATATACTCTGCTTTATTAATCACCCTAATGCCATCTACTATTTTATTAATATTTTTCGCGGATTCTTTTATATTGTCATTGTTCAAATGAACACTTAACTCTGGTACATTCGATACGGTTCGTGCTACAAGCATTGCTCGCTGACCATAATCTTTTTCCTGTTCAGATAATAAGTTACCGAGTACAAAAATACCACCTAGTAAAAAAGAGAGTGCAATGATTAAAAATGTCACTAACAGTATTTTGCCGTTCACAGGCATTTTCATCATTCAATAGTTCCTTCCTTTCAAATTCGCATTCTCATTAGTAGTGACACACTTTTTATGATATGGTTTTAAGATTATCTGCAAAAAATTCTTTTGACAACACTTTAGTCTATATAAGTAGCAGAAAATATTGAATTTAATGAACAATATTATTATTTGATTATTTATAATGAACTTTATTATTACTTTATGCTTTTGTATTATAACAATAATATATTAACTATAGCGTACCATAACAGAGATAGTTATTGATTTTACTATATTTATATGTGGATATAAGGAAATGTACTTAATGAACGTTATGTTTCTTATTTTCTAAATCTCTTTTTTTATGAAGTATTCGCTATGATGATTCTAGTGAAAGCGATATCAAAGAGAAAATTTAGAAAAGAGGTAGCAAAAAATGAAGTTACTGAAAAATTTGACTGTTCAGGTTATAGCAGCTATCATCCTTGGGATTATTGTCGGAGCCATTTTCCCCGAGTTTGGTGCTAGTTTAAAAATCTTAGCAGATCTATTCATTAAATTAATTAAAATGTTAATTGCTCCAATTATCTTCCTAACAGTCGTTATTGGAATTGGCAGTATGGGAGATATGAAAAAGGTCGGGAAAATCGGAGGTAAAGCATTACTTTACTTCGAAATCGTTTCTACAATTGCCTTAGCAATCGGCATTGCTGTTGCTTTAATTGTAAGTCCTGGTACAGGTTTAGATACATCAGGTGCATCTGATGCTGATATTTCGAAATATACAACTGCTGCAGCTGAATCTGAGCAGGGCTTAGGTGCATTTATCTCTAGTATTATTCCCGAAAATGTAGTTGGCGCATTAGCAACTGGTCAACTATTGCCTGTTCTATTTTCTGCTATTTTATTTGGCTTAGCAGCTGCCTCAATCGGTGCACCTGCAAAACCAGTCATCACATTCTTTGAGCAAGTAGCAGAAATTTTCTTCAAGATTGTCAGTATGGTTATGAAAATATCACCAATCGGAGCTTTTGGTGCAATGGCCTATACAATTGGGAATTTTGGATTAAAATCTTTAGGTAATCTAGGTCTATTAATGGCTGCCGTATATATTACAATGTTTTTATTTGTTGTCTTTATTTTAGGCGGCATTGCAAAGTTCTTTGGATTTAATATCTTTAAATTTATTGCTTACATTAAAGATGAGATTTTCTTAGTAATTGGGACTTCCTCTTCTGAATCTGCTCTACCATCTATGATGCGAAAGCTTGAGAATTATGGCTGCTCGAAGCAGGTTGTAGGTTTAGTCGTTCCTACTGGGTACTCCTTCAATCTAGATGGGACTTCCATTTATCTATCAATGGCTGCCTTATTTATTGCACAAGCATATGGGATGGACCTAACTTGGATTCAAATCATTACACTACTTGGAATTTTAATGATTACTTCTAAAGGTGCAGCGGGTGTAACTGGGTCAGGATTTATTACATTAGCAGCAACTTTAGCTGCCTTCCCAATGATACCAGTGGAGGGAATAGCACTTTTAATTGGTGTCGATCGTTTTATGTCTGAGGCTCGTGCTGTTACAAATTTAATTGGTAATGGCGTAGCATGTGTTGTAGTATCAAAATCCGAAAAAGAATTTGATGTAACAATGGAAGAACGTGCCCTTCAAGGGAAGGCCACTATAGTATCCTAAGAAAAAGGGCAGTGAAACAGTCATGGCTGTTTCACTGCCCTTCTTATGTTTTTTATCCAAGGGTAGACTATGAATAACACTTATGTTTAAACTCTAGTAAAATGGTGAAAGTGTATAGTAAGAGGTGATCATAAATGACTAATAAAAAACAATCAAAAACTCGCTATACAAACAATCCCGATGTGTTGGATACAGGGAAGGAAAGTATTTTTGATAAACATGAGGATATGAAAACTGTTGATCCTATACCTGTCGAAGAACTAAATGAAAAAGTCAAAGATGAACAGCATAAAACGAAAACAAAGGACTCCTCTGCAACCGATAAGCGCTATCCGTAAAGAGAAATTTTGCCTAGAAGATGTGTCCACAGATGATAAATATCCCCTCATCTGCCTGTTAGAAAAAGTTGACCCCATTCATTCTGAGGTCAGCTTTTTTGTATACTCTAATGTTAAGGGAGGAAAACATATGCAATATACTATACCCATTTTGAAAACGGAAAGGCTACTTTTAAGACCTATTACCCAGCAGGATGTAGAGGCTATGTTCGTTTATACTTCTCGAGAAAACGTAGCCCGTTATGTTACATGGCATGCCCATACAAGTATAGAGGACACTAAAGCTTTTATGATGCTCATATTAAGTGGGTACGAACAAGAAAATCATTTACTTTGGGGTATTGAATATTCTGGGACTCTAATCGGAACCATCGACTTTGTAACGATTAATCACACACATAAATTGGGGGAAATCGGTTATGTTCTTTCGGAAGATTATTGGAATAAAGGATTAACAACGGAGGCCACAAAAAAGCTGATTGACTTTGGATTTAAAGAATTGAAACTCGTACGTATTCAAGCGAGATGCTTGGAAGAAAACATTGGTTCTCAAAAAGTGATGGAGAAATCCGGAATGCAGTTTGAAGGGCTGCTACGCAAAAGTATGTTCATTAAAGGACAATATAAAAATGTCAAAATGTACGCTATAACTGATGATGATGTAAGGAATCCATCATAAATAAAGCCTTGCCAAATTAGCAAGGCTTTGTACTTATAACCATTGTTCGATACAGTATATCTTTTTAGCTGTAGCATCTAGCCTCACTCGTTTACCGATTGCTATCGGATGCATAGGCTGTGTGTGACAAATATCCACTTCCGCCAAAATAGGTATGTTTATACCGTCCAATTGTTCTAGTAAAATATCAGATGGTTGGCGTCCGGTTCCTAGATCATCGTAACATTCATGCTTACCCAAAATAATTCCACTTATTTTGTCAAAAATTCCGTGCAATTTGAGCATCGCAAAATTCTTTTCCACGATCGCTGCATTTTTCATACAATCTTCCATTAATAAAATGTCACCTTCAGCAATGACAGGGAAATAAGGTGTCCCAATAAAACCATACATGGCATTTACATTCCCCCCCATTAGTCTTCCCTCTACAACTCCCTCTCGAACGGTTTTCCATTCATTCTTGATTACCTTTTTCTCTACTGTTTTCTCTAGCCAATTGACTGGCTCATCTGACCAATAAGGAGGCTTCTGTATTTCATAAGGGAGTGTTTGAGGCTGCAAGAAATACTCCTCAAAAAATTTGTATGTATCGTTGACTAATGGTTCAAACTCACCAAAGGATGGCACGAGCGCTGGACCATAAAATGTTGAAATACCAGTCTTCGCATAAAGTGCCAGTAGAATGGCTGTTGCATCAGAGTAACCTATAATCATTTTTGGGTTTCGTTGGAAAGCCTCATAATCAATATAAGGAAGCATACTATTGGAATTGGTACCTCCAATCGTAGACATAATAATATCCACACTAGGATTGCGGAGTAATTCATTTAATTCCTCTGCTCGTTTTTTTGGTGAGCCTGAGCGATAATAATCAGATTTGCCAGTAAGAGAACCTTCTACAATATGAAAATTTTTCTCTTCTAGAAATGCTTTTGCACGCTCAAAACGTTTCGACGCAGAAACCGTCGCTGGAGAGGAAGGTGAAAAAATACCGATAGTCGTCATCTTTTACTCCATTTCTTAGATAAGTTTTGACATGTAATATTCATTGATATATTGTCCATCCACATACAAGGAATCCCGTTTCGTTCCCTCTATCTCAAAGCCCATTTTCTTATATAAAGCAACTCCAGCCTCATTATTTTCCATAACCGTTAACTCGAGACGATGGATACCATTCTCTTTAGCCCATTGTTCTACATGATTAAATAAGGCTGATCCAATTTTTCTGCCCCTATAATGACTATGGATGCCAATGACAAGATAAGCACGATGAGCAATTCTTGTTGCTTCATTCCCTTGTGCAATTAAATAAGCCACCACCTTGTCATCTATTTCTGCTACGAATAATGCTGAATGACGGCTATGATAAAGCTTTTCTAAATAATTTGCAAATGTCTCGGGCTCCATTTTTCGCTCGCCAGGACCAAATAACATCAGATTGGATGCCTCCGCATTTGTCATAACTGCTATAATTTGAATACTATCATTTCTTGTTGCTTCTCGTATTCGCATGTAAAGTACCTCACTTCCTATTTGTTGTCTTTATCCATTAGAAAAGATTATCTAAAACCCCCAATCTCTGCTTTTAAAGCTTTAGCATGTTTGACCTGACCATAATCTTCTTCCCTTTTAATAGCATTGGATTTTAGCAACTAGTTTTTCATTGTTAAAATGAAGCGTCTCTGCATCATTCAGCGTATATGCCTGCAATGTTGCATTATTTTTTTGCCAGCTATTAAATAGCCTGCTTCGTTCAGGATCATCATAATGTGGACAAAAAGTTCCTGATAATATCCCTAGTCCGTTGTATTCCTCATAATGATTGTGTTGATTTTCACTAAAGCATTTGTCAAACCAACACATTGCCCCAGCACTCATGCCAGCTAAAATAACGCCGCTTTTATAAGCTTCCTTCAATAGCTCCCCGAATTGATAGGCATGCCATTTATCTAAAAGATGCTTGGTATTTCCTCCGCCTACATAAATAATATCCTGTGCCAATATTTTTTCTCGAATTTGTATGTCATTCATGTCCTCCTGCAAAATATGAGTAGCATCACAATGTGTAAAAGCTGAATAAAATTTATCGATATACCCCTGTGCATCATTACTTGCTGTTGGAATAAAACAAATTTTGATGCGTTCAGCTGTCTTAATTAGACTCAAAATATAATGGTCAACAAATGAAGGGATTTGCTGAGAGAATCCTCCGCCTGATATGGCAACAATTTGTCTAGTGACAGCACTCGTTTTTTTTAATTTATAGACCGCTTGCTCTCGACCAAATCTTTCAAGTACCTGTACTTTTTTCATCCCTAGCTTTTCGAGTAGTCGACAAGATGCACGATTAGCAGTTTGTGTCTCTGCCACGATAGAGGAGATATTTAAATACGTCAAACCTTCCTCAATCACTTGCGTTAGAACTTCAAATGCTAACCCCCGCCCCCAATACTCGGGTAAAAATTGATAGGAAAGTTCATACATCTCATGCTCATGATACTCATCGATGGATACAAGGCCTATAAATTCCCCTGTTTTCTTTAATGAGATATAAAAATATGTATTAGGAAATGGTGCCTCTAGCATGCCTCTAAAGGAAGCTTCGATATAGTTTTTTTGTGGAATTCCTCCAAGATACTCTCTGACGCTTTCATTTGTGTAGAGCCCTTGAATATCCATGAAATGTTTTGATTGTATACGTTCGATCACACATCGATTAGACATAAACCTCATGTATTTTACCCCCTTCTTTATGTCACAGTTTAATCGAACTGCCATACTGAAATCAAACATTTTTTCCAAATATTACTTTTCTATAAACTAAAAAATAGTGACCAGCCATACGTGCTGTGTCACTACCTTCATTAATGTTGATATTGCTCAAGTAAACGTTGAGTATTGGTTGATTGTTCTAAAACTTTTTTCTCTTGAGCCCAATAAATCATATATTGATCGTCACCGATTGGAAAAACCATTTGTTGCAATTCTTCGCTTAGCTCAGAGCTAATCGCTACCTTTAAAATGTCCACTTCATAAAGCGGTTTGTCCTTTATTTTATAAACAATATGATAGGCGGGCTCTTCTTCAAAAATTGCTCGTTCTTTTTTAGAAAGCTTCTTTACATGACTTAAAGGGTATTTTTCAATAAAGTTCTTCGCCTCGCCGTCAGACCCTCGAAATACCGTTTGTTCCCCTTGGAATAATTCGATTGAATCAATTTTTGTAGCTTCATTTAAAATAAGAGAAATCGCTTCCTGCTCATTTTTTTCACGAGATTGCATAACAAAAATTCCGATCAGTAAAATAGCCGCAAATATAATTAGTCTCCATCTTCGTTTTGTCATTGCCAATTACCCATTCAATGCCTTTTTTACAAAACGATTTATATCAACATCAGCACCAATTACAAGCATAATATCTCCCAATAAAATCTTATCACTTGCTTGAGGTGATACGATAATATCAGCACCACGCTTAATCCCTACGATGTTAATCCCATATTTAGCTCGAATATCTAAATCCATAATCGAATATCCGGCAATAGCATCATTCGCCTTTAATTCCATAATAGAGTGTTCATCTGAAAGCTCTAAATAATCTAGTACTGTATTCGATAGCATATTATTGGCAATACGAATACCCATATCTCTTTCAGGATGGACTACAAAGTCGGCACCAATTTTCCGCAATACCTTCTCATGGTAATCATTTTGAGCCTTTACTGTAATTTGCTCAACACCAATTTCTTTTAAAATAATGGTTGTTAAAATACTTGCTTGAATATCTTCACCAATTGCTACAATCACATGTTCAAAATTACGAATACCTAATGAATTTAGAACCGATTCATCTGTTGAATCTGCAATGACGGCTTGTGTAGCAATAGAAGCAAATTCGTCTACACGCTCTGAAGAATGGTCGATTGCCATCACTTGAGCACCCTGACTCATTAATTCACGAACTATACTCCCCCCAAAACGTCCAAGCCCAATGACCGCAAACTCTTTTTTCATCATAAAAAATCCCTCCGAAAACTACTATACCATCATTGTAGCGTATTCTTTGCGATATGTATTGTCAAAACAAGACGCGGTTCGTCATTGTTGGACAACGCTTCAAACATAAAAAAAGACGAGGACCTAAATCCCCGTCATCACTAACTATGATTATTCAGCGTTACGCATTTCGTCTAGTACGCGATTTACACGTTTTTCTAACATTTTCATACCGCTACCACCAGCTTGCATATGGCGCAGCTGACCATCTTTATCGAACACAAAATAAGCAGGTACATATTGATTTTCAAAAGCATCTGTTAACTTCATTTCGCTATCCACAAAGATTGGTTGCGCAATGTCATGCTCAGCCGCTACTGCCTTAATCGTCTCTAAATCAGTATCTGCTTCAGAACGTGGCATATGTACTGCTACAACATTTAGCTCATCTTTATATTGATCACGGAAATTATTAACATCTGGCATAGCTTCTTTACATAAATGACAGCTCACTGACCAGAAATGGATTAATGTTGGTTTTTTGCCTACTAGTTCTGCTTTTGTTACTTCACCATTTAACCAAGTTGTTGCGCCAACTAGCTCTGGCATTTGTTCACGAAGTTTCATGAAAAATCCTCCTCTATTAAATCGTTGTTCTTTAGATACATTAAATGTTGGGTAAAACTCCTCCCAAAAAATATTGCCATCTAAGATAAAGTAAATTAGCACTCGCCACTTCACTTAAAAGTCCCCACAAGCATGTCGTGGGGACTCTTTATTTGTTACATCATGACGCAACTCTATTTTATTATAGAGTTGCTTGACCTGGACGCCAGTTTGCTGGGCAAAGACCGCCAGTTTGTAATGCTTGAAGTACACGTAACGTTTCATCAACATCACGGCCGATGTTATTATCGAATACTGTTTGGTATTTTAATTCACCTTCTGGATTAATGATGAATAAGCCACGTAGCGCGATACCTTCTTCTTCAATTAACACACCGTAATCTTTAGAAACTTGGTGGTTTGTATCCGCAGCTAATGGATATTTTAATTCACCAAGACCATTTTGAGTGCGGTCTGTATTAATCCACGCTAAGTGAGTGTGGATTGTATCAGTAGAAACACCGATTACTTCTGCATCTAAGTCTTCGAACTCGTCATAACGATCGCTCATTGCAGTGATTTCTGTTGGACATACAAATGTGAAGTCCATTGGATAGAAGAAAAGTACTGTCCATTTATCTTGTGCTTTAATATCTTCTAATGATACTTTACCAAATGATTTGTCTGAAAGTACTGCTTCCATTGTAAAGTCAGGTGCTTGTTTACCTACCATGCGTTCTGCCATAATAAATCCCTCCGAATAAATATGTAGTTTATATATTCTATTCCATTCGCACAAGCGAACTCGTCTTCTACGATAGCAGAGTAAACGTAGTTTTTCAAACAAGTAAGCTCCGCCCCATTACCAGATTGTAGTGAGTCGACAAAAAATCGTCAAATCCAAAATTGGAATTTCTGCTACATCCTATTTATTAGCTATTTTTGACAACTATATTCTCCTTTATACAAATTTTTTCTCCACTACATTTATGACTCCTTTTTTAACATTTTACAGCGATTTTTTTCATAAAAAACGATTGCAAATTTTTATTTATTATGTATAATTGTAATGGTTTTAGTAAACTAAAAGTTTCGTTAAAGTAAACTTCATATTTCAAAAGTTTATCATTGCTAAACTTCTTCTAGGAGGGAAAAGATGCAAATAGGAGCAAAAATTAAAGCGCTTCGTTTAAAAAAAGGTCTTACCCAAGAGGAACTTGGAGAACGTACAGATTTAAGTAAGGGCTATATTTCCCAATTAGAACGTGATTTGAATTCACCTTCTATTGAAACACTTTTTTCTATATTAGAAGTGTTAGGGTCGACACCTAAGGAATTTTTTGATGATGGAACACCTGAACAAAAGGTTGTTTATACAGAGGAAGATCAGTCCATCTTTACGGATGAAGAAAAAAAATACGAAATTCAATGGCTCATCCCTACATCCAACGAAAAAGAAATGGAGCCTATTTTCTTAACATTTGAAGCCAATGGCGAATTCAAGCAATTTGAGCCATCACTCTCGGAAACATTTATTTATGTAGTGAAAGGGCGTATTCGTCTCGTTTTAGGGAATGAACAATATATCGCTAGTGAAGGCAATGCTCTTTATTTTGACGCGACAGACCATCACCAAATTTTTAATGCACATGCTGCTGAAACGAAAATTTTACTCGTTGCAACGGATTCATATTTATAGCTTAAGGAGGCGCATCAATGACAATGAATTCCATTATCCGTTTTGAAAATGTATCCAAGTCTTATAGTGACGGAACAGTTGTCTTAAAGAATATTAACTTGGAGCTTGAAAAGGGCAAATTTTATACTCTCCTTGGCCCATCTGGTTGTGGGAAAACAACCATTTTACGAATTATTGCTGGTTTCACAGAGCCTACAACAGGGGATGTGTTTTTCCATGATAAAAAAATAAATTCTGTTCCTGCCAATGAACGTCAGGTGAATACTGTTTTTCAAGATTATGCGCTGTTCCCTCATTTAAATGTATTTGAAAACGTCGCATTCGGACTACGTATTAAGAAGTTACCTGAAAAGGAAATTAAAGAACGTGTTGCGGAGGCTTTAAAATTTGTCAATTTAGCAGGCTATGGCAATCGTGAAATCTCCGAAATGTCTGGTGGTCAGCGTCAGCGTGTAGCGATTGCACGTGCTATCGTTAACGACCCTGAAGTAATTTTACTGGATGAACCACTTTCAGCATTAGACTTGAAATTACGTACAGAAATGCAATACGAATTACGTGAATTACAGCAACGTCTTGGCAAAACCTTTGTTTTCGTTACGCATGATCAGGAAGAAGCACTCGCTATGAGTGATGAAATTTTTGTTTTAAGTGAAGGACAAATTCAACAATCTGGTACACCAGTAGATATTTATGATGAACCTATTAATCGCTTCGTAGCAGATTTCATCGGTGAATCCAATATAGTGCCTGGTGTCATGATAGAAGATTTCAAGGTTGAATTTGCAGGTAAAATTTTCGAATGTGTTGACCAAGGTATGAAACCAAATGAGAAAATTGATATCGTTATACGCCCTGAGGATTTAGAAATGACGACTATTGATAAGGGGAAACTTGTTGTTAAAGTAGATACACAATTATTCCGTGGCGTCCATTATGAGCTATCTACGTATGATAAAGATGGCAATGAATGGCTAGTCCATTCGTTGAAAAAAGCTGAAGTAGGGACAGAAATTGGCTTAGACTTTGATCCAGAGGCGATTCATGTAATGCGCTTAAATGAAACAGAGGAAGAGTTCGATAAACGATTAGAATCGTACGGAGACGACGAAGATGCAAGCTAAGACAGCAAAATCAGCGTTATTTCCATATGTTTTATGGATTGCCCTTTTTGTTATCGCGCCGATTGCACTCGTTGTTTATTATTCCCTACTCGATTTACATGGCAATTTCACGCTCGATAATTATAAAGCGTTCTTCACTTCTGTTTACTTAAAAATGACATTAAGCTCGTTCTGGTATGCATTTTTAATTACATTCTTTACATTATTAATTTCATATCCAACTGCTTACTTTTTAACAAAAACGAAACACAAGCAGCTTTGGTTATTGCTTATTATTATTCCTTCATGGATTAATTTATTGTTAAAAACATATGCCTTTATCGGTATCTTTGGTTTATACGGGCCGATCAATGCATTTATCGAAGTGTTTGGCTTTGATCCAAAGCAAATGCTCTTTACAGATATTAGCTTTGTTTTTGTATCCGTGTATATTTTTATTCCGTTTATGATTTTACCGATCTTTAACTCTTTAGATCGTTTAAATCCAACACTTATTTATGCGTCTCGTGATTTAGGCGCATCTGCTTTTACAACATTCCGTCGCATTGTTTTGCCATTGACAATGGATGGCGTTAAATCAGGTATTCAGGTTGTCTTTATCCCTGCTCTATCACTTTTCATGATTACTCGCTTAATTGCAGGAAATCGTGTTATCACCCTTGGTACAGCGATTGAGCAGCAATTCCTTGTGACACAAAATTGGGGAATGGGTTCAACTATTGCCGTGTTCTTAATTTTATTTATGGTAATCATTATGCTTATTACGGGACAAAAAGATAAAGGAGGTCGCGTACGATGAACAAACTTTCTGCATCAGCCAAAGTCTATTTAACGATTGTTTTTATCGTTCTGTATGCACCCATTCTCTATTTAATCTTTTACTCGTTCAATAGTGGTGGCTCCATGAATAACTTTGAGTCCTTTACTTTAGAGCATTATCAGGCTGTTTTTGAAGATTCAAGGCTACTTGTTATTTTAATTAATACCGTTATCGTAGCATTACTTTCAGCTCTAATTTCTACTATTATTGGAACGTTAGGAGCAATCGGTATTGTAACAGTCAAGGATTCAAAAATGCGTAATACATTATTGTCCTTAAACAATGTTTTAATTGTCAGTCCAGATGTCATCATTGGTGCAAGCTTTTTAATCTTATTTACAATGGTGGGCATTAAATTAGGCTTTGCTTCAGTATTATTAGCACACGTAGCGTTTAGTGTACCCATTGTAGTGTTAATGGTTTTACCTAAATTGTTAGAAATGAATAAATCACTAATTGATGCGGCATTAGATTTAGGAGCAACCAAAAAGGATATTATGATGCGTGTCATTTTACCTTATATTCAGCCAGGTATTTTTGCAGGTTTCTTCCTAGCTCTTACGTATTCATTAGATGATTTTGCAGTGACATTTTTCGTAACCGGCAATGGCTTCAGTACATTATCGGTAGAAATCTACTCTATGGCTCGTGCGGGAATATCTCTAACAGTTAACGCTATTTCCGGTTTAGTATTCTTTGTAACAGTTATCGTTGTGGTTGGCTATTACTTCATTACAAGTCGCACAAGCAAAAGAACGGAGGGACAACAATGAAGTCATTAATTCAAGCGACCATCGCTATACTTGTTGTTTCTGCCCTTTTATTTTATGCTGCTGACGCCTTAAGTGCGGGTGGAGGAAAAAGTGGAAAAGACACTTTAACCATCTTTAACTGGGGAGAGTATATTGATCCTGATCTATTGAAAGAGTTTGAAAAAGAAACAGGTATTCATGTCATTTATGAAACATTTGATTCCAATGAAGCTATGATGACTAAAATACAGCAAGGTGGTACAGCGTATGATATTGCTGTCCCTTCTGAGTATATGATTGAAAAAATGAAGGAAGATAATTTATTGATTCCTTTAGACAAAGCAAAAATCCCGAATTTTAAAAATATCGATCCATACTTTTTAGATTTACCATTCGATGATAACAATCAATTTTCAGTTCCTTACTTCTGGGGAACAGTAGGAATTGTATATAATCCAAAGCTAGTTGGGAACTTAGATTTCTCCTCCTGGGACGATTTATGGGATCCTTCATTAAAAAGAAAAGTATTTTTAGTAGACGGTGCCCGCGAAGTGATTGGGATGGGTTTAAATAGTCTTGGACACTCCTTGAATTCATTGGATAACGATGAATTGCGTGAAGCAACTGACAAGCTGATTACACTTGCGCCAAACGTAAAAGCGATCATTGGGGATGAAATTACACCATTAATGATCAATAATGAAGCATCAGTGGCCCTCACTTGGTCTGGTCAGGCAGCGGACATGATGTCTGAAAATGAAGAGTTGGACTTTGCTGTTCCTGAAGAGGGCTCCAATTTATGGTTCGATAATATGGTTATACCAAAAACCTCAAAAAATATTGATGGTGCACATGCCTTTATCAATTTTATGCTAAGTGCTGAATCTGGTGCTCAAAATGCCGATTATGTTGGCTATTCGACGCCTAATATCGCTGCGATGGACTTAATGGACCCTGAAGTAGTTGCTGATGAACGCTATTACCCTTCTGAAGAGCAACGTGATACATTAGAGGTCTATAAAAACTTAGGCCCAGATTACTTAGGTAAATATAATGAGCTGTTTTTAGAATTTAAAATGAGTATTCGATAATTTATAGAGCGAATTGGTCTAGAAACCAATTCGCCCTTTTTATGTAAGCATTCAGTTGTATTACTATATTTAGAAAGCAATTCTACTAGTAGCCTGTAGTAGTTCATCTTCGCAGCCCCCTCTCCTATAATCCCTTTGGTCTATGTTTAAGCTAACAATCATTTTCACCTCTAGATCCAAGAAAAGACCATAGATACTACGTGCCAATACATATGCCCATCATAGCTTCATCTTAAACAATATTATTCACTTTTATCACGCTATTTCATTTCAACAAAATTACTTCTAGCAAAAAGTTCATACGCTCTCCTAACTATTCATGTTTATTAATCAATTAGATACTATTACATTGTGAAGTTTTCTGAGAAAAAAACTTTTCTGGAAAACCATTCTAACGATTGGATCAGTTACAGCAATCTCAACTATTAGCCAGCCATAATTCTTTATGATAGACTGTACTATATTTGATTACATAAAGGGGGTTTTTCGATGACCCAGCAGAAGTCCAATAAGGCGGCTTTGTATATATTAATGTTTAATATGTTTATCGCAATGGGGAGTATTGGAATTATTATTCCTGTAATGCCGGAATATTTAAGAATATTTGGAGCAGCAGGACAAGTTCTAGGCATGCTTATTGCAACGTTCGCCTTGGCACAATTTGTATTTTCTCCAATTGCTGGGAATCTTTCTGACCTGTATGGGCGGAAAAATTTAATTATTTTCGGTCTTATACTAACAGGACTTGCACAAATCGGTTTTGGCATTTCTACAGATGTTTGGATGCTCTTTTTGGCACGCTTTTTAGGTGGCCTTGGCTCTGCATTTGTTGCACCTCCTATTATGGCTTTTGTAGCAGACGTGACAACTTATGAAGAACGCGGAAAAGGAATGAGTATGTTAGGAGCTGCAATGTCGTTCGGCTTTATGATTGGCCCTGGAATTGGTGGTTTCCTCGCAAAGGTTAGCTTACATTTTCCATTTTTCATGGCGGGAGCTGCCGCCATTTTAGCGTCTATTTTATCGTACTTTTTATTACCATCTACAAAGCCAAATACTGCGCAAAATAGACAAAAGCAAGATAATCTGGTGAAACAGATGGCTCGCTCTGTACATATGCCTTATTTTGTTATGTTAATTATTATGATGGTATTCTCATTTGGGATTGCTAACTTCCAAACAACCTTATCACTATTTGTGACAGAAAAATTTAATTACTCACCTGGCGATATTGCTACCATTCTAGTGGTTGGTGGAGCATTTGGGGTAATTGTACAGATGTTTATCATAACGCCACTCTTTAAACGCTTTGGTGAAATGAAAGTAGTTTTGGTCAATTTATTTATTGCCTCCATTGCTATTTTCTTAATATTATTTGTTTCAGGTTTTGCACTAATATTAGTTGTAGCAACCATCTTCTCTACGGCAACAACATTAATTCGTCCAGCTGTTAATACACTCATCTCAAAACTTGCTGAAACAGAGCAAGGGTTTGCAGCCGGCTTGAACAATGCCTATATGAGTCTTGGAAATATGATTGGACCCGCTTTAGCTGGTTTCTTATTTGACTGGAATATGAATAGTCCTTATATTTTTGGTGCCATTATCTTATTAGCCTGCTTCTTCCTTGCCCTGATTTGGACATTGAAAAAGGCACCACAGCTTATGCATCCAGATTCACACTAATCATCAAAGCTTATTGACTATTGATTGAAGTATGTTACACTTCTAAAAAATACTTACCACTAGGGGAGTCTTTTAAAGGCTGAGACGTATATGGTTATATACGGACCCTTCGAACCTGATCTAGTTCATGCTAGCGGAGGGAAGTGGCGCTTCTTGCTATTTTCAGTGTATAAGCAAGGCCGCTTCCTGTCGTTTGAAGGAAGCGGCTTTTTTCATTTTCCTAGTGGCTAAAACGAAAAGGAGCGCACCTATCATGTCTATTCGAAAATTAACAATTATGGCTTTATTAGTAGCGATTGCCGTTGCAGGCTCTACGTTCATCTCCATTCCAACTGGGATTGCTCGTGCCTACCCTGTGCAGCACGCTATTAACGTAATAGGAGCCATTATACTTGGACCCGTACCTACAGTTGTAGTTGCCTTTGTTACGGCTATCATTCGTATCCTTACAGGAACAGGCTCACTGTTAGCCATTCCTGGTAGTATTATTGGAGCATTATGCGCAGGTCTTGCCTATAAATATAGCAGTAAAATGTGGCTAGCTGGTATGGGTGAAGTGATCGGCACTGGTCTTCTCGCATCGCTTGTAGCAGTGCCCTATGCAAAGTTACTTATGGGGACATCCGTAGCGGCCTTATTTTTCATGCCTGCCTTTTTAATATCAAGTTCAATTGGAGCAATCTTAGGTATTGTAGTAGCTAGCAGTTTGCGTAAAACCGTGCTAGTAAAATATTTTAATTCCCGCTCTTTTTATTAAATAACGTTGTTGATATAACTTAGAGGATTTGTCTCCATGCATATACAAAAAGCAGTGCGAAATAATTCGCACTGCTTTCATCTAACTAAATTATTGGCGTTTTTTCATACCCTTTAATAATTGTGCCACGTTCGTGTTTTCTGCCTGTACGGGGTGATTCTCTACAATTTGCTCCTTTTTCTTCGGCTTCGTTAGGAAATTCCAGCCAAAGCGTCTTATTGTAATATCAATAAAGAATAAGAGCATACCTGCAAGGAGAAGCCATGTCGCAATGTTTTGACGATCCGCCCCTTGCTTTGTAAAGTCACGGAACACTTCTTGTGGTTCTTTTAAAATAGCACCACCAGTTTGTTCGGTTAATTCTTCTATTAATTTATCATTAGCAGGAAGAAGTTCATACTCAGCACTATAGGGAACACTTAATCCAGCCTGATAAATCGTTTCCTTTTCATCAGCGATACGGAAGAAGATTAATCCCGGGTCAGCTTGTACTACAGCACGCACCTGAGAGGCTGATATAGCTTCAAGCTGTGTGTCTAACTCTTCACCAGCTTCATTAACCGCAACAATATCTAAAAAGGCTGCTTCATTTGTAGGATCTGTAATCATAAAGGACCCATCTGATTCTATTCTTACATCATAGGCAACATCATTATAACTTGGGAGCATTTGTGAAATAAGCGTTTGCCAAAATGTGCCCCAGTTTTGCCATCTTGCCCAGTCGCCCGACCACTTTCCTGTTGAATCAGAAGTGAATGCGAATGTTTTGCCAAGACCGTATTGCCATTGTGCTAACACCGGATCTTCTTTTTCGCTTTCAGCCACGACGGTAGCACCCTGCTTTGCGGTTGTTCCGATATAAGCATTCATTTGTGGAACGCCATTGGCAAATAGCGTATTCCATCCCCCTGCATGATAGAGTATTGGATAAAATGGGTTATCCTCAATGTACGTACGGGAAATCATAGCTGTTTCACGAGATAAAATGGAAGGAATAGTTTGCTCATCGATAACATTGTAGAAACGTCCGCTTCCCATCTCACTCAGAGCTTCCAATAAGTTAGCATCCGCATCTTGACCAATAGCCACTGTTGATAAAGTTATTCCAGTATCTTTTCCTTGTTCAATTAAATCTTCATAATTTCCTGGCTGTGATTGTCCATCCGTTAAAAGAATAATATGCTTACGTTGCAGTTTTATATCTGCTAGGTTTTCATATGCTTTTGCAAGTGAACCATAGATTTCTGTCCCGCCTCCTGGTGTAACAGATAAAATGGTATCCACTGCCTCTTCTTTATTGTTCAGAGGACCAGTCTCTATAATTTCCCATGGTCGATCATCAAATGCTATAAATCCTAATGTATCTTCATCACGTAGCATTTCAACTGAACGTGCTGCTGCTTCCTTTGCAAGCTCTAGCTTGGATCCTGACATACTACCAGAGCGATCTAGTACAATGACAAGTCCTAATGAAGGTAATTGTTCTTTCCCCTTAATTTCCATTTCAACAGGTAATAATGTTTCAATTGGCGTTTTAAAATAACCACCTAAACCAAAGCTATTTTCTCCACCAACCATTGCAAAACCAACACCAAAGTTTTTGACTGCTTGCTCTATCACACTCATTTTCGCCTCACCGACTAAATGTCCTGGTACATTATCGAAAATAATGGCATTATATTGCAAATAACTAGAGAGTTCATTTGGTAAGCTTTCAGGTGATTTTATATCATAGGCTATTGATTGCTGACCAAGTGCCGCCGCTATTGGTGAAGCTGTTTCATAGCCATTCACAATGAGTAAATGTGGTTCGCTTTGTACCATTGTGACACTTGTTAATTTATTGTTTTCAAATATTGCGTCTTGTCCTACTTGAACAACGGCTTCATATTTCACCAGCCCTTCACCAGTCGCTGCATGTTTATAGGTAAACATATTCGTTCCTTCGGCTAGCTCGACTGCCTCACGATGAATCAGTTCATCATTTTCATATAATAATAGCTCGCCTTGTCCAGCTGTTGTTGCATGCACTTCTGTTACCAGTTGTTGTTGCTCACCCACATAGGCAACTTGTGGGGACACAAAGCTTATTAATGAAACATCATTCACAACAGGCTGACTAAAGGGCACAACATCCACACTAATATTGGAGCCTTTAAACTTCGTGGCGAAATCTAAAGCATTGCCCTTTGTCTCATTGCCGTCCGTTAAGAGCACAAAGCGTGTTGCTTTTTTCGGATCTATAATACCTGTGGCAAGTTGCAGGCTTTGTTCTATATTCGTTTGATCAGTAGCCTTTATTTCCGTAAACTTTGGTACTTCCTTTAATGTTTTAGTCATAATGGCTTCTGTTTGTAATGTTGATGAGAATGAATACAGCCCTGCAAGCTGTTCGTCTTTTTTCGATTGTAAACTATCCTGTATAAACTGTACCATCTCATCTTCAGTCCCATTCATGGAAGCTGAGCGGTCAATTAGATACACGATTTGTTCTTCTTTTATAGGTAATAAAAGATACGGCCCTGCCAATGCGAAAACTAAACAGCCTACCGCTAGCATGCGAATCATAAGTACGATAGCATGACTCTTTTTTAGTCGCTGTCGTTCTCGCCAATAGGTCCAACCAAAATAGATGAGTAATGGAAGTAATAGCAACAATATTAATGGCATATCAATTCGTAAATCCACGACGTCGTTGCACCTCCCACTCTGAAACAAGTAAAACTAAAATAATAAGAATTAGCCAAGGGACAAAAGAAGCCTTCGAAATCTCAGCCTTTCCGTTATCAGAAATATCCCCTAATGTATAGCTTGTTCCTTGTTCAATAACACGTTCTTGCGCCTGCAATTGTACAATAAAATGTTTTTCTTCATTATTAGAACGCACAAAATAGATGCCAGGTTTTGTTGGCGCAGTTAGCATACCATCCGTAACCAATGATAGAAATTCATCTTCTTGTGAATATACACTCCAGTCTTCCTGCGCTAAAGCTACTACTCTTTGTTCATTTGGTGTGAAAATACCGAGTGAACCAATGGATTCTGATAACTGCTGTTCAGTACTCCATAAGAATAACGGGAATGATGGGTGTAGTGGCCAATCCGTATCTGCAATATCTGCTAAGACGACGATATCCCCTTTAGGAGAGCGCTGTATAAACGGCTGTTCTCCAACAGTAGCGATAGTTTCATAATTTACAAATCCAGGATACAAGGCGCTAACATAAACATCCTTGAGCTCGCTAAAAGCAAATAAAGCATCACTTTTAGTACTTACTATGCCACTTACCTCTACCTTTTCGGCATCATCACGGCCAAATAACACAAGAGGTTTGTCCATCTTTTCCAGCAATTCAGCTTGATTAGTGATCACCGTGGCATCCTGATTGTCTACTACTTGTAAAGGCGGAACGATTTTCACACCCGTACTTACGGATTGAAACCCTTTTTGAATCAATTCATGCATGCCCTGATCAACCACAATTTTTGAAGTAGCTGTTTGTAGTAAAACGGTTTGTTGATTATCTACTGCATAATCATCTTGCACATCAATGATTGCTGTCATTGATTTTTCTAAAGGTAACTCCTTAAAGGTTTTTGTTATCGCTTCCATTGGAGGAACAGCGATATTCTCAGCTACTAACTCTTTACCCTCTTCATTTAGTAATGCTAGTGTGACCTTTTGCTCGATGTCTGTATCATTATGAAGCTGCACAAGCGCCATTGTAGCCTGTCCATCTGTTGTTGCAGCAAATCGAGTAATAGCAATATTTGTTAAGTCCTTCGCAGCACCTCTTACTAGCCATTTAACAGAGTCCTTGTTCATAGGTAGTTGTTTTTTATCGAGTACATCTGTAAATACATAAATTGAAGTCGGTGTATCTCCAACAAATGCTTGTGCCACATCTAGCGCCTTATCCATTTCTGCCGTTTCATAGGTTACTTGTAAGTCTTTAATACCTTTTTCGATATCTTTAACATTTGTCTCTTGCTGCAAAATCGCTTTTGGTGCTGAACCAGTCGTAATTAACGTGACTGGTCTCCCATTTAATTCATCTATAAGCGTCAGCATTTCCTGTTTATGTGTGTCAAAGGTAGATTGCCCCTTACCAGCTAACATTGTTGCAGAAGTATCAACAATAAATATAGTTTGCTCACCAACAATCGTTGATTTTTTCACATAGGGATTCATGAGTGCCAACACAAGGAGTAGCAATGCTAGTAACTGTAAATAAAGTAGGGCATTCTTTTGCAAATGCTTTAAATACGGAGATACCCGTGTTTCCTGCATAATCTCGGACCAGAAAAGTGTTGAAGAAACCGTCTGATCTGTATATTTTTTTCGAAAGAAATAATAGAGTAGGACAATGACCGGGATGATGGCCGTCCAGCTAAATATGATTTGACTAAAGCCCAATACGGCTCACCTCACCTAATCCAATGTGCTTTTAATAATTGCTGAAAGATTGCCTGTTGCAAACCATCTTCCACCTTCAATTGTAATTTCCGAATGCCGAAACGCCGACAAATGGCTTCAAATTCTTCTTCATGTAATAAACGTCTTGCGTGATAGGTTTCTAAAACTTTTGTGGACATTGTCACATTGACTTCATTACCTGTTTCACGATCCAGAAGGCGAACATCACCCGAATAGTTTGGTGATAATTCTTCTTGCGTCACAATTTGTAAAATCCTGACATCACCAGCATAGCGTGGTAGCCTTTTTAAAAGTTGCTCCCATTCCTCGATGGACTCTAATCCATCTGTCACAATAAATAACACTGTACTGTCTTTTGGTAAAGCCTTTAAGGCACCCTGTGCAAAAGGATTCGAATAACTCGCTTCCTCTATATCTGTCACTATTTGTAAAAATGTTCGGCGATACATAGCACCCTTCCGACGAAACGGTGGCTTCGCATCATCCTGTAAAAATGAAAAAGACAAACGATCGTCTCGACCAAGTACCATAAAACCAAGGGATGCCACTATTTGACGAGCAAAAATCCACTTGGCTTCTGTCCCCATTGATTTTGTGGTATCGAGTAAAATGTGTACGCGCATTTCTTGTTCATCTAAAAATCTTTTAATAAAGTATTTATCCGTTCGGGCAAAGACGTTCCAATCCACTTGTCGTACATCATCACCTAAATGATATTCTCGAAAATCCGAAAAATCGAGGGAAGCCCCAAAGCGCTGTGAACGATGCGAGCCTTTATGCTGCCCGCGTAGTTTGGAGGCAGTCGCTATTTGAAAACGACTAATTTTTGCTAACCAGTCTTCGGGCAATAAGTAGTTGGCTGTCACTTGCTAACACCTTGCTGAATTTTTTCTAAAATAACATCAATGACATCATCTGCTGTCTTTCCTGAAGCCTCCCCTTCATAGTTCAACAGCATTCGATGACGTAATACAGGCTTAGCTACAGATTTAATATCCGCTACCGAAACATGGAACCGCCCATTCATCAGCGCTCTAGCTTTAGCTAATTTTATTAAACTTTGCAAACCACGAGGTCCACTTCCATACATGGCATATTGCTTGACCTCGTCCAGTGCATCAGCTCTTTCTGGGTGCGTTGCCACCACTAAATCAGTGGCAAATTCCAGCATTTCATCAGCAACCAGCACTTCTTTCACCATTTGCTGTGCTTCTATTAGAGCCTCAGTGTTCATCAATTTTTGTAAGCCAATTTCCTGAGCACCTGTCGTACGTTTCATAATTTCCATTAGTTCATTTTTTTCTGGATAGGGAACAAGAATTTTACAAAGGAATCGGTCCATCTGTGCTTCTGGTAACGGATATGTCCCTTCCATTTCAATAGGATTTTGCGTCGCTAACACGAAAAAGGGTCTCGCCATTTTTTTTGTATCTCCCAAAATCGTTACCGTTTTTTCTCCCATTGCTTCTAACAAAGCACTTTGAGTCTTCGGTGTAGCACGATTTATCTCATCCGCTAACACCATCTGACTAAAAATCGGACCTGGCTGAAACGTAAATTGTTGCTTCCCATCTGGGGTACGTTCAATCATACTTGTTCCAGTTATATCAGCCGGCATAAGATCTGGTGTAAATTGTATTCGTGAAAACGACAAGTCAAGTACTTCAGAAATTGTACGGATTAACATCGTCTTCCCTAAGCCTGGTAAACCTTCTAATAATGCATGACCATCTGCTAGTACAGCGTACAAAGTATAATCAATTGCATCCTCTTGTCCTACAATAAAGCGATGGATTTCATCTTTTACTTGTTGTAATTTTGTACTCATTTCTACATACTGTTGCTCTGTAAATGCCATTTCATTTCCTCCTACTGCGACTCAATTGACGTGAAATAAGATTGCACGACATTTTGTAAATCCTTCGGTAATTGTAAACGCTCTGAGCTTTCTAAATAGCTGTCTTTATAGGAGCCAATTACTTCTTCATACGGTCGAATGGTACCCTTTGTTATCGGACCATTCCCCTGTTGCTCAGAAACATGGGAACCATCTCCCAATGCTCCCCCATCTACGGATGTCTCGTTTGACCCACCTAGACGATTCGGTGTCGTCAATAAATCACGACCACCTTGACCTCTGCCTGCGCCTTGTCCCTGACCTTGACCCTGTCCTTGTCCTTGTCCTTGTCCTTGTCCTTGGCCCTGTCCTTGGCCCTGTCCTTGGCCCTGTCCTTGGCCTTGATTATTACCATTCTGTTGTTGGGAACCACTTTGAGCATTATTTTGACCAGACTGGCTTGCCTGCCCTTGCTGATTGCTTGGCTGGGAATTCCCGGATGACTGCTGACTACCTTGTTGTTGGTTATTATTTTGATTGTTAGTGCCAGCATTATTAGCACTAGCAATCGCATTTTGTAAGGAATTACTTGCTGGTTTACCAAGTTTACTCATAGCTGTTTGTGTGGCATTTGCATTTTGTGTGAGGTTTTGCTGCATTTGAGCAAGTTCCTTCAATTGTTCAACTTCTGCTTTCGATAAGCCTTGTTCGTCGGTAGCACCGTCTTGACTTGCCGTTTGCTTATCCTTTAATTGCTGCTCCTTAAGAGCAAGCTCCTTTTGCTTCTTCACCACTTCGCGCAGTGCCTCTTCAGCTGTTTCTGCTTCCTTAAGCGTGTTTTGAAGCTCTTGCAATTGCTCTTTTACTTCTTTTGTCTGTGCTTTTTTCTCCAGCTCCGCAACTTCCTTCTTCATATCGTCGATTACAGCTTGCTCTTTTTCAACTTCTATCGCTTCAATTTGAGTCGCTGCTGGGAACATATAAAGGATTGCTAGGACGACAGCTGTGCCAAATAATCCAATAAACGCCTTTGGTCGAAACAAATTTTTCTTCCGAGCCTTAAAGCGTATGAAAGCCTGTTCAACATTCTGTATTGCCTTTAATAATAATGCTTGAACAAGTGGGTCCTGATCGTCTTTCAATGATAAAGCAGTCACCAACTCATTATGTGAAAAATAATGATCCAATGTATGCAAAGCTTCTTTCTCTTTAACACGTCTCCACCAGATGTAAACTATCGTTGCAATCAGAAGCGTAACAAAGACAGCCAACGCAATTTGGCGATAATAGGGCCAGACAAATAATCTTGAAATAAGAACAAGAGAAGCACACGAAAGCAATGCCAAAAACAGACCGTATTGTGCAATAGGGATGCTTTTTTCAAATGTTAAACTCGACTTTGCACGCTGAATGTATTTTCGTAATTGCTTACGACGCTCCATAATAATTCCTCCTCATCGGTTACTTTTCATGTTGGCACGTAATTTTTTTATCGCAATCGTTAAACAAAGTACAATAATCAATACATACGCAATTAAATAAGTAATCCACACAGGTAGTTCCACTCCTGAAAGCTCAGCTAACGCATTGCCCATCTCCGGTGAAATCAGCGTCAGCATTAAGGCACCTGGATTAATTGAAGCCCAAAAATAAGTCATAAAGGAGGTACTTGCACCAACGGCATTACCCATTTGATGGAAAGCCATTGTTAAAAAGAAGAAGAATGCAGTAATCCCTCCTAAAAAGATAATAGATCCATATGTGGCTATCATGGCAACTATTGTTTTTTTAGTAATCGTTGAAAACATGACGCCAATACTACCTATTGCTACAACAGTAACTAAGTAAAATAAAAATATAGAAATAAGCTGAGAAGGTGAAACTCCACCAAATAGGAACACTAAACTATATAATGGTAATCCTGCTACGAGCATTAAAACTAGAAACGACACGGACGATAATAATTTTCCAATGACAATTTGTGTAGAGCTTTGTGTCGTTGTTAGCAAAATATTTAAGGTTTGTTTTTCACGCTCACTACTTATAGCTCCTGCTGTTAAGCTTGGTGTAATGAATAGAACTAATGCCATTTGTAAAATCGTTAATACAGCAAACATCATAAAACTTGTTTCAGGTCTAAAAAATCCTTTGCCAGTAAATTCAGTTGTCAGCAATAAAAAGCCTGCAATGAAAATACAAAGTACTGCTAAGTAAAACATTAATCCTGAGAAGCTTTTAAAAGAACGGAATCGTAACTTTAACTCTTTCACAAATACTGGATTATAAAATCTTTCCATCATTGACTGTCCGCTCCCTTCGTAATCGCCATAAAGACATCCTCTAAATCTTTTTCTTCCTCACTTAACGCATAAATTGGTAAATCGGCAAGTATGGCCTTTTTCAGTAATGCCACCTGCTCTGCATCTGTTCCACGATAATTAAAGGCTATTTCAAGACGATGCTCAAGAACATCAATAGACGAAATATGGGGATCTTCTTCTAAATATGAGCGTACTTCATTTATACGATCTGTCACTTTCATTACAATACGCTTTTCTCCCTGTAGCTGTGCCTGAATGGCAGCAACATTTCCATGTGCAATTAATTTGCCATTATCAATGACGCCAATTTCATCACACATTTCAGCTAGCTCCGGCAAAATATGAGAAGAAATTAAAATGGTTTTACCCATAGACTTTAAATTTCGTAAAATATCTCGCATTTCCACACGGGCGCGAGGGTCTAATCCAGATGCTGGTTCATCTAAAATCAATACTTTAGGATCATGAATAAGTGCACGGGCAAGACATAAACGTTGCTTCATCCCACGCGATAATAAATCTACGTATTCATAACGTTTACTCGTTAAATTTACAAGTTCTAAAAGCTGTGGAATCAGCACTTGGCGTTCTGCCAGTTGTATACCATAGCTAGCTCCATAAAAATCTAAGTATTCATCTACTTTTAGCTGATCATAGACACCAAAGAAATCAGGCATATAACCAATCTGCTTGCGTACTTCTTTCGGTTCCTTGACGACACTTTTACCGTTTATCAACGCATCGCCTGATGTCGGTGACAATAATGTCGCTAAAATAGAAAATGTTGTTGATTTCCCTGCTCCATTTGCACCAACAAAGCCAAACACGATGCCTTCTTCTAAGGACAAATTTAAATGATCCAGGGCCGTAAAGGAGCCATATCTTTTCGTTAAGTCACGAATTTCAATCATTATTTTGCCACTCCCTTCAGCTCTATTTCAGGTAATTTCGTTTGTTCGCCAGTTGGATCTGGGCCATATTTTATTTCAAGTCGAACTTCACTATCTTGATTAATATAATTTTTAATGTTATTTGTAAACACTTGCTTTGTATCCACTAATGGCTCATACATATTCGTCGCATTATTCCATATCGACAGCTGCATACGCTTAACATCCTTATTAGAAATAGTTAGTTCATTAAGTGATTCCACAGCGTCCATAAATTGATCGGGCATTGCCATTGTTAATTCGTATAAACCATCAGATAGATACCAGTTATTTAGTTCCTCATCAATTTTATCGAAGTATCCACTCGCCGATAGTGAGTTTAATGAGTACGTGAAATTATTACGTTTCATTGTAAAGGGTCCTGATAGTTCCACTTTCCCTTTAAACGGTTGAACAAGCATTGTAATTGGAGACATATTTGCACTTGTTTCAAGTTCAGCCCCTACAATCGCTTGATCTGTCCATGCTGTCAGTACTGGCTGTCTATCATTCTCTACAAGTGGCAATGCTAATGTTTTCATTCTTTCAACACGCATAGGATCTACCTCATCCTTCTGAGATGGGTAACTATAATTATAACTATTAAAAACAGATGGCTTTTGAAGTACTGTTGTCTTCATTTCCTTGTCTACTTGTAAGGTTCCGTTTGCTTTAATATCACCCAGTTTTACTTCTTTCACGCCAGAGATTAAAGTGACGTCTTTTAATTCAAATGGGAAATTATTTTTTATTGTTCCAGTTAGCTTCTCATTTTTCAACGTTATATCAACATCCATTTTGCCAATATTTTGAGCAGATGTTTTCCCTCCAAATGATTGAACAGACCAATAATTTAAATCACGTAATGTTAACGTTGAACCGTTGGCATTTTCCTTAATATAAGAAGATTCATGTAAATCACCCACTGAACCCGTGAAATTATTATAATTTCTCATTGCAACAGCCGTTGTGTTTTTATCCGTATTCACAATAAAATCCCCGCTACGATTCGTTAAGATTGATTCAACATAGTACCCATTTAAACTACTATCCTCATTGACCTTATAAAATGCGGATTGTTGTACTTGTGGCTGAACAATTCTGTCTTTTGCTCCAACAATGAAAAGACCAATCGAAAGAACGATTGAGAACACCGGAATAATCCACCATGCATGCTCCCGCTTATCTACCTTTTTCAGGACAAAATAAAGAACTGGACCAATGATGATAATATAAAGAATAATGACGATAAGCATATAGCTTACTGAAACTTCAAAGGACGGGAATAGTTCATTTATGTTACGAAGCTCATAAGAAATTTGATCGAGTGGGGATTGTCCCTGACTCATCATTCCTTGCTGTGAA
This sequence comes from Lysinibacillus fusiformis, assembly GCF_003049525.1. GTDB lineage: Bacteria > Bacillota > Bacilli > Bacillales_A > Planococcaceae > Lysinibacillus > Lysinibacillus fusiformis. The sequence continues at coordinate 479,795 of NZ_PYWL01000001.1, forward strand.
ATACTTTGAATATCAATTATCTTTGCTAGGAGGGCTGCATAGCCGTCCATTGAAGCGAGCGGCTGATCTCCTAAAGAAAAGGCTGTTTGAATAATTTCGCCACTGCCAATTTTTTTCTTCGAGGCTAGGACTACATTATTCTCCGTTAATACAGGTAAACTTTCTTCATGATTAGTAGCTGTATGAATCGAAATTGGCTGCGTAAAAATACCACCGCCCGATAATTTTGTTAATGTTTCTGCAGAAATAGATGTCATTTCTTGTGATAATGACATTGGTAAATAATCTTTAAAAACCCCTGCTGTGGCATCTACTTGATCAGTAGCCCCTAAAAGTAATGTACCCCCATCTTGTACCCATTTCAGCAATGCCGCTTGTTGTTTTTGTGCTAAGTCGGCTATTGCTACTTCATCTATGACGATGACGTTTGCCATGGCAAGTCCTTGTTCATCTTCTGGGAATGTATAATCCTTTAATTGATTAATATTAAATATTTCCACATTGTTTTGAGGAACAAATGATGATAAACGTAAAAATGCAGATAGTCGATCACTTTTATCTGTTAATGTATAGACAAATGTTGATGTAGGATCTAAAAAATTGGATTGTAGGCGCTTGGTCCCCTTATAGGCAATCTTTTTTCCCTTTTCAATATTCCCTTCATAAAAGGCAAATAAATCTGCGTCCGAATATCCATTGTCAGCTAAACCATCTAGATAGAAGGTAAATGTCTTCTCTTCTCCTGCTGCAATATCAATTGGAACGACAAGTGCGGATGCTGCTTCATAAGAATTCGAAGAATTTATTGCCATATCCCCAGAAAAATCTGCACCGTTATTTTTCACTGTCACTTGTAATGGCACAACTGATTGATATTTAGCTTTCCCTGATATACCTGCTGTTGCTTTGACCTCTAATGGTGCAGCTGCTTGCGCCTGTGTGGAAGGCAGCAGAAAGCTCATCATCAGCATAACTAATAAGGTCAGTGCCGTAATTTTTGTCTTTTTCAAAAGCTCAACCCCTTTTTATGTAAGTAGATGGTTACATAATTATACGATTTAAATTGCATTTTGTTCCATTTCTTATGATATCTTCATCAATATTCATAAACTCTTAAGAAATCACCGAGCCAAACGAAAAAGACAATCCCCTAATAGACTGGAATTGCCTTATTTTTTATTTTGTATAGTCAAACAAACAACGAGCATGGTCTTGCACTACTTCTACAAATGCTTCTACCTGTCGCAATTCAAAAGATGATTCATAGCCAATGAGCCATGTATCGCGTGTAATTCCAAATTCCTTTTCATCGTTTGTTAAAGGTATTTTATGAATTTCATCATGGTCATTTAATGTAATGGATGGTAGTATAGCATACCCTATTCCATTTAAAGCCATCTGTTTACAAATTTCTATTTGATCGACTAAAATTTGTTTTCTTGGATTGGAGGCAAAGTGCTGCTGCCACCATTGTTGAATTTCCTGATAATAGTTCGAGTCACTTTTATATTGAATAAAAGGACGATCTGTTGTCAGCACATCTTCAATTGTCTTCACCTCTTTATCCACCAAATAAAGGGTGTCTCTGAAAAGGTGAATCTTTTCCCCTTTCCAATCTACCTGACCTCGTACAATTCCAATATGTGCCTCGCCCTCATAAAGGGCTTTCACAATTTCAGAACTCCAGCCCGTCATAAGTGATATTTTTGCATCGGGATATTTAGATACAAATTCCTTCAGGATTTTAGGCAACCAGTTTTGACCAACAATAGACGCACAGGCAATTTTCAAGGTTCCATTTACCTTTGTCGTTAAGGATTGAATCGTTTCAAATATTTCTTCCTTTTTGGCTAGCATTTCCTTTGCATAAGCAATAACCTGTTCACCAGCAGGTGTTGCTGTTAAACCTTTTTGTGAACGAATAAATAATTGTGCACCCCAGTCCTTTTCAATCGTTTGTAAACGTTGGGAAAGGGCTGGCTGGGATAGAAATAGACGTTCAGCTGCTTTCCGCATATTGCGTTCCTCAGCTAAAATTTTTAAAATCTCTGCCTCTGTTGCCATCAATCTGTAAACCTCCAATTACAAGCAAAGAGGGCCTCATGATTTTCATATGAGCTCCCTCTTAAACTACTACTCTTTTTGATAAATATATTTTTTCAATTGCTTTAAAATAACACGTCTTGTTAATATCCCTGCAAAAGTACCATCTTCGTCCACTACACATAAAAATGCGTGGTTAATGACTAAATCCAAAGCTCGCTGAAATGTATCTGACAACTTTAATACAGCAATCTCTTTTTCCATAATAGAGTCAACTTTAATATCAGGAAGCTTTTCATACTCAATATGCTCGAGTCCTAGAATCGATTCCGTTATCATTTTCATGCTCAGTAAACCTTGAAGTCGATATTTCAAATCTAATACAGGTATGGACGAATATCCTGTACGCGTTAGTACAAGTAGTGCGTGCTCAGCACTATTGCCACTTTGTACATGCGCAACTTTTTCAGAGGAAATGATAAAATCACTAATTGGCATTGCTAATAAGTCTTTGCTGTTAGTTGAAATCATGAACTTCTTCTCCTTTTCTGTCCTGGCTGTGCAGAACAGTCCTTCCCTTTCATCATATCACAACTTTTCTATGTCTGACCATGATCAGGACGGGAAGAGTTTTTCAGGAATAACGAATTTTTTTGAGCTATTCAACAAAAACTAAGTACACCCTCAATCAGTTAAAGTGTTTCATCTCTGATTGAGGATGAGTTATTTCTAATAGCCAGCCTTACTCCAGTAATAAAAAATCATGATCCCTAAAAAGAGTAAAAATATCAGATATACCCATACGATTGGATTGAGCATCGTTGCATACTCTTCAACCGTTTCTGAAATCGGAGTATCCTTTTCAGACTTCCGTTCAGAAGTCATCTTTGCAATTTTCAACGTGGATACAAACGAAATAACACAAATAATTATCATGGCAATTAGAGCTGGTATTAACCACATACCCATTGTCAAAACTCCTTTCTTTACCCTTAGTATGCGTCAATCCAGCTCTTCATTATGCAAACATTTTTAGAATGGATATTGATTGAGCCACTGACCACCATCCAGTGTCACACATTCTCCGTTCATATAGCTTGCCTTATTAGACATCATAAATGTAGCTAAATCAGCTATTTCCTCAGGTGTACCCGTACGTCCTAGTGGAACAGAATCTAATGTACGCGCAGCAGCTGCTTCAGATTCCCAAAGCTTATCAGCACCACCTGTTCGTTCTATTGGCCCTGGTGCTATGGCATTGACGCGAATACCATATTGCTTCCCCCATTCTACTGCTAATGTTCTCGTCAATGATAATACTCCCGCTTTTGCTGCAGCTGAATGGACCACACCAGCTCCTGCATTCCAAGCATAAGTAGCAACCATATTCAAAATAGAGCCCTTAATATTATTTTCAATCCAATATTTACCTACTGCTGAAGAACAGAAGAACGTACCATTTAACACGATATCTACTACTGCCTTCCAGCCATTAGGTGTTAAATCCTCAGCATGTACAATGAAATTACCAGCGGCATTATTAACAAGACCATCAACCTGTCCAAATTTTTCAACAGCAAATGCTAGCATCGCCTCGGCATGTTCTGGTACTCGTACATCCATTTGGAAGGTTTTAATCGTTGAGCCAGCCTCTGCAATAAACTTTTTTGCCTCTGCTAAACGTTCTTCATTGCGCCCTGTGATGACAACATTTGCTCCTTCGGCAACAAATTGCTTCGCCATATAAAGACCCATTCCACTTGATCCACCTGTAATTATAATTGTCTTCCCCTGCAACATTCCATTTCCCCCTTTGTCAAAAATGAATGGTTATTCATTAAAATTTTACTATATTTTCTCGAAACTGTCATTTTAATTCTGTCAATTGCACTTTTTATTTTCTATAAAAACATAAAAGAGCTATCCACATGAATGAATAGCTCGGAAATTTTTTAGAATTCATAAGTATAAGCTGTATGATATAACTCCATTAGTTCCTCTTTTGTTGGTATCTTTGGATTATTGCTAGGACTACCACTTGCAATTGCGTCTTCGACCATTTTAGGGATGGCCTTATAATACGCGCCTTCCTCTATCCCCCACTGTTTTAAATTTCCAATATTCATTCGTTTACACATTTCTTTAATGGAAGAAATAGCTAACTGAGCAAGGTCTTCTTGTGATAGAGTTTCATTCTTTTCATGAAAGAACTGGCCTAAAACTGCTAACCGATCTATACAAGCTTCTTTAGAAAATTCTAAAACCACTGGTAAAAGCATAGCATTGGAAATACCATGGGGCACGTGGAATAACGCACCTATTGGACGAGACATTCCATGTACTAATGCAACCGAGGCATTAGAAAAAGATAGACCTGCCTGCATGGAGCCTAATGACATAGCTTCTCTCGCATCTACATCATCCCCTTGCTCATAAACTCTCAAAATATTATGGACGATTAAATCCATGGCAGAAAGAGCAAGTACATTTGAATATGGATGGGCTAAACGGGACAAATAACTTTCAATGGCATGGCTTAAGGCATCAATCCCTGTAGCTGCAGTAATCGCAGGTGGTGATGTAATCGTTAAAATAGGATCAACAATGGCAACCGTTGGCATAAAGGCAGGCTGCTTAATCATCATTTTGACTTCACTCTTTGTATTGGTAATAACAGTGGCATCTGTTGCCTCTGAACCTGTTCCAGCTGTCGTTGGAATAGCAATATGTGGGATTGGCACTTGCTCTGCCATTTTTGCCATTTTCATATAATCTCCTATGTAGCCACCGTTTGTAGCCACCACTGCAATCGCCTTTGCTGTGTCAATACAGCTTCCACCTCCAACAGAAATGATAACATCACAACCTTCCTGCTGAAGAAGATGTAGCCCTTCCTTTACATACGTGTCATCTGGTTCAGTTACTACCCCTAAGTATGGAACCGCTTCTATTCCATATGTGTTTAACAAACTTCTACATTGCTTCACAAAGCCTAAGCTGTCCATAATTGGATCACTAATAATAAGTGCTTTAGTGCCGAGTTTTTTAGCATACTCGCCCACCTCTTCAAAGGAATCACGCCCATACACAAGCGTTCCAGGTGAATGAACGGTAAAGCTTGTTTTTGTTTGAATCATCTTTTTCCCTCCTACACTATTGAGCTGTATACCCACCATCTAAAAGAATAGCTTGACCCGTTAATCCTTTAGCTAAATCACTCGCCAAATATAATGCAAGCCCTGTAACTTCCGATACATCAAGTAAGCGTTTTTGAGGTACAAGTGGATAGAGCACCTCTTCAAGTACTTCTTCTACTTGAATTCCTCTAGTTTTCGCTAAATCTTTAAATTGATGGCGCACTAGTTCGGTATCAACATATCCTGGACAAATCGCATTTACCGTAATTCCATCCTTTGCTACTTCCAGCGCAGCTACCTTCGTTAAACCAATGACTCCATGCTTTGCCGCATTGTAACCTACCTTACCTGCAAATCCAATCACACCATTAATGGAGGCCATATTGATAATACGACCAAATTGATTTTTCTTCATATGAGGTAATACATATTTCATCGCAATAAATGGTGCAACGACCATTACTTTTTGCATGTCTTCGAAAATTTCCGTCTTAAAGTCTTCAATAAGGGAGACATGTTGAAATCCTGCATTATTAATTAAAATATCTAACGTTGTAAAGCGATCGATTGTCCATTCAATTGCCTCTCGTATGACTTCTTCATTTGACACATCACATGTATAAGCCGTTAAGGAAGGATTGTTTTCAACGGCCTCTCTTAAAAGCTGTTCATTTTTATCCGTAATTACGACATTGGCTCCTTGTTCGGTAAATGCTTGTGCCATGGAAAGACCAATACCACGAGCTGCTCCAGTAATGAATACTGTTTTTCCTTGCATACAACATTCCTCCTACATCCCTATTGAAAATAATATAATGGCAATTATTGTACCGATGGTTGGAATCATAACCGTCAACGCTCCAAATGGCATATAGGCGTCCTTATGCTTTTCATTACAGACTGAATTAATGGTAGTGACAACATAACCACCATGTGGCAAAGAATCAAGTGATCCTGATGCAATGGCAATTGTCCGGTGCAATGCCTCTGTATCTACCCCCATATCAATATAGTGGGGTGCAAGCAAAGGCATCGCAATTGTTTGACCACCCGATGCTGAACCTGTTAAACCTGCAATGACAGCAATCGCTAGGGCTCCCCCAATTAATGGACTACCAGGAATATTTGTCATGACATCTACTGTAGCCAAAAAGGATGGCGTTGCTTTTATGACACCACCAAAGCCTACTACAGCCGCTGTATTAGCAATAGCAATAATGGCACCCATTGCTCCCGCTGCTAATGTCGCTCCAACGGATTTGGCATACTTGTAACTCACTAAATAGGCGACAATACAACTACTTGTCAAAGCGACAATTAAAGCAGAAGTTCCAAGAGAATTATGGAAAGCAAAAGAAATCACTAAAACGACTAGTAATGGTATTAGACTAAGTAGTGGACTAGGAAGCTTCTGCGTTTCATCAACCACTGGATCTGTTGAGCGTTCAATAAATATTTCCCCATTGTTCACAGCTCGTTTAATCATCCAATTCAGCCAAAGTGAACCACCAACAGCCATAAAAATAGCGACAACAATACTAACTTGCCATCCTGCATAGGGTGTCGTTCCAAGGTATTGAATTGGAATCCAATTTTGAATTTCAGGTGAGCCAGCTGACGTCATCGTAAAAGTGACCGAGCCTAGACCAAGTGCAGCGGGGATAAAGCGTCGTGGAAAGTTCGCTTGTTTGAATAAACTGATGGCCATTGGATAAACAGAAAATGCAACGATAAAAACAGAAACACCCCCATATGTGAGGACCGCTGCGGCTAATACAACCGCATATGTTGCATATTTCACCCCGATTTTTTCAACAATCCATTTAGAAACACTATCAGCTGCTCCTGTATCCTCCATAACTTTCCCGAAAATAGCACCTGCCATAAACATTAAATACCAAGAACCAACGAAACCAGTAAATCCATCCATATAGCTCGTTAGAAAATTAGCTTGATTTTCATTAGCGGTTTGTGGAAAAAACGCAAGACCATTAGTTAAAGCAGCTAACAGTGCAGTTAACGGTGCTGAAATAAGTAAATTAACGCCTTTCATTGTTAAATACACTAATAATGCTAAACTACCAAAAAGACCAATGTACGCCAACATGTACATCCCTCCCCTCCCCTTTTTTTGGAAAAAGAGCTGTATATTGCTACAGCTCTTTGTTGGTACTAATCGTTATTGCTTGGGAATGCAAATGTTGATGCAATTGATGTATCACTTACCATCCAGCGTTCTGAAACGGTTTTTGTCTTTGTAAAAAATCGCGCCTGATCTGGACCAAACATATGCCCTTCACCAAAACGAGACCCTTTAAAACCAGCAAAATTATGGTAACCTACTGGAATAGGAATTGGTACATTCACTCCTACCATGCCGACGTCTATTTCTGTTGTGAATTTACGAGCTGCTAATCCATCATTTGTAAAGATAGTGACACCATTTCCTAGCTCATGCTTATTAATTAGTTCAATAGCCTCCTCCAGAGAATCTACGCGTACAACATTACGAGCAGGTCCAAATACTTCTTGCTCATAAATTTCCATACCTGGCTTTACATGATCTAATAATGTAGGACCTACATAGAAACCTTTTGACTCTTTAACAATATCCAACTCACGACCATCACAAATAATGGAGGCTCCCTCAGATTCTCCACGATCAATGGCAGCGAGTATTGCTTCTTTTGATTGTTGAGAAATAACTGGACCAAAGTCTGAATCTGGATTTGTATATGGACCCACCTTTAGATTAGTAATTTTTTCCTTTAAAATCGACACTAGACGATCAGCAGTATCTTTTCCTACAGGCATGATTGTGGATATCGCCATACAACGTTGAGATGCTGCCCCATAGGCTGCCCCTATAAAGGCGTTTGCAACTTGTTCAAGATCTGCATCTGGCATGACAACCATATTGTTTTTTCCACCGCCAAGTGCCGTTACACGTTTCCCATGCTTAGAACCAGTTTCATAAATATACTTGGCCACTGGTGTTGAGCCCACAAATGAAATCGCTTGCACAGTTGGGTTCTCTAAAAGTTCATTGACTGCATCTTTATCACCATTCACCACTGTCCAAATTCCATCTGGTAAGCCCGCTTTTTTCCATAGCTCACTAACATATAAAGCAGTCATTGGTACACGTTCAGATGCTTTTAAAATCACAGCATTTCCGACCGCAATGGCCATACTCGTTTGAGCTAAAGGCACCATGATCGGGAAGTTAAAGGGTGAAATGGCCGCTACCACACCAAGTGGATATTTTGCGGAATAAGCGTTTATTTGACCTCCAACATTAACGGAGTACTCACCTTTCATGAGATGTGGGGCACCGATGGCTAAATCGACAGATTCAAGACCTCGTGTAATTTCACCTTTGGCATCTTCCAACGTTTTTCCGCTTTCCTTACAAATAATTTGTAGTAGCTTTTCCATATTTTCCGTCATAAGATTGCGGAACTTTAAGACGATTTCTGCACGTTTAGCCACAGATGTATTACGCCATAATGGAAAGGCTGCTTGAGCCTGCTCGATTGCCTCTTTTGTCTCCTCTACTGTTGCCAGTGGCACTTTAGCAATGACATCACCCGTAGTTGGATTGTATACAGAGCCAAATCTGCCACTTTTCCCTTCAACTAACTGTCCACCAATAAAATGCGTTAATGTTTTTACCTCTTGAGCTGTCGTCATCATCATTTCCTCCTCTTATAATTGTTTTATTTTACATGTATCCTTTAAGCTTAAATAAGCTGCAGACATATCATTTTCACCATAGCCCTGCTGAGCAATCTCACTATAAAGTTCCACCAATTTTTCCCCAATACGTAGAGATACACCAGCTTCATCAGCCATGCCCTTTGCTAACTTCAAATCTTTCAATAATAGATTCGTTGAAAAACCAGGTGCATAATTATTATTTTTCATATATTCCACATAGTTACGCTCATAAATCCGACTTTGACCGTAGCTATTACTTAATACTTCATACAGCGTATCCGCATCAATCCCCATTTTTTCACCAAGCACAATCGTTTCAGCTACAGCCTCTGTGTAAAACCCGATCATTAGATTATTTAATAATTTAAGACGTGTACCTACACTTGAGGATAAACCTAGATGATAAATATTTTTACCGACTATTCCGAATATTTCACTTGCACTATCATAATCGTCCTTGCCACCACCGACCATTATCGTTAAGGTAGCATTTACAGCTCCTATGACCCCTCCACTTACAGGTGCCCCTAAATATCGTAATCCCAACGTACTTGCTTCTTTATGTAACGAATCATTTAAGTCAGGATTGACCGTACTAAAGTCAACCAGTAAGGCACCTTTCTTAGCATGATGTATAATGCCCTCCTCTGATAAATACACCATTTCTACAATTTGAGGAGTTGGTAGGCTAGTCATTACCACATCACATTGCTTTGCAACATCCTTTGCTGATGCAAGACCTATTCCGCCAGCTTCTGTAAATAGCTCCACTGCCTTTGCATTTGTATCAAAGCCATACACCTCATAGTTTGCCTTTAATAAGTTAATAGACATTGGTAACCCCATTTTTCCTAACCCGATAAAACCTAATTTTCTATCCATATGGATATCCCCCAATTCTTGAAAATTCAGCAATAGTGCTGGATGGTCACTAGCCAACTACAGTTTTTTATCGTAACATTAATAACGAGATACCTTTAATTGACCTCGGTCAGTGACTACGGTCAATTAAATCATAATCAAAATAAATCCATCTCGTCAATTAAAAATTTTATATTTTCAGAATTTTTAATTTAGAAAATATTTTACAATACTTAATATCGGAGGTAATCTCACTATGGAATCTCTAACTAACAGGCAAAAGAAGGCATTAGAAACTCGTGATAAATTATTAAAAACATCATTAGATCTATTCAACAAATTCGGATTTGAACATGTTACTGTCGAACAAATTACAAAGGCTTGTCATGTCTCAAAGGGTACATTTTATACACATTTCCCATCTAAATATGATGTTATTTTAGAAAAATTTAAAGAACTGGATCACTTTTATAGCACTGTAGAAAAAAATATCGACCCTACATTACCGGCAAGTGAAAAAATTTTATTCGTGTATCAAGAACAAATGAAATACTTAACGAATGTTGTAGGAAAGGACCTGTTACGCACTGTGTATACTGCTGCAATGACAAATCAGGTAAAACAGGATCATTACTTAATTAATCCCGAGCGCAAGATTTTTCAAATAATGAATACATATATTGAGGAAGGGCTACAACAAGGTGAGCTAAGACATGATGTATCAGCTCATGAAGTGCAAGCCATCATACAACGTTGTATGCGTGCCAATGTTTATGATTGGTTAATTCACGGTGAAGACTTTGACTTGGCCGCTGAGATGAATCGATTTACAGCTATTGTGTTAAACGGCCTCAAAAGCGTCAAATAAAAAAAGTAGCACTTCATCCTATGATGATGAGTGCTACTTTTTTAACTAGCTGACGAAATATTTCTGTACAATTGTTTCAACGGGTAAAGGTTTATTATACAAATAACCTTGTCCCTTTTGACAATGATGACGTTTAAGGAAATCAACTTGTGTGGGCTCTTCGATTCCTTCAGCAATTACCTCTAGCCCTAGGTTATGAGACATCGAAATGATAGCTTTAATGATGGCCTCATTTTTGTCATCTTTAGCGATATCTCTAATAAACGATTGATCGATTTTTATAATATCGATTGGATAACGCTTTAGATAGCTTAATGAAGAATAGCCTGTTCCAAAGTCATCTACTGACACATAAACCCCTAATTGCTTCAATTCCGTAAGAATCGAAAATGTCTCATGAACATTTGTCATAGAGCTTTCGGTAATCTCTACCTCCAGAAGTTCTGGAGGCACCTCGTATTTCTTTAATGCCGCTTTTATTTTTCGTGCGAAGTTTTCTTTTCTGAACTGTTTTGGTGATATATTGACGGCTATTCTTACAGGACGATACCCTTTCGATTGCCATTCATTTTGATGACGACAAACCTCGTCAATAATCCAATCACCAATTTCAATAATTAATCCTGAAGCCTCCGCAATAGGTATAAATTGTGCTGGTGACACAAAACCAAATTTACGGTTATTCCATCGCAATAAAGCTTCAAAGCTATTGATGCTATTATTTGTTAGGTCCATCTGTGGCTGGAGATGCAAACTAAGTTCATTAAATTCAATAGCACGTCGTAAATGCGCTTCCATTAAAGCTTCATTCGGGAAAATTGCCGTCATATCTTCACGATAATAACGATAGTGAGATCGTCCATGCTCTTTAACAGAAAATAAAGCCTTATCAGCTTTCCTTACAAGTGTCTCTAAATCCTTGCCATCTGCTGGACTAAGGGAGATACCGATTGAAACGCTAATAAAATATTCCTGTCCTTCTATCATAAATGGCTGCTTTAAAACTTCCAAAATGGCATTAGCGGTATGTTCAATTTTTTGAATAGTCGCATCTTTTAGTACAAAGATAAACTCATCACTGTTATAACGAAAAAGGGCACATTTTGAATAGCACAGTTCATTAAGCCTTTGACTAAACATACGCATAAGCTCATCCCCCTTACTTTCACCTAGGGATTCATTAAATTTTTTAAAACGATCTATATCCACTAAAATAAGGGCTGCTTGCTTATGCTCTTGTTTTTTATCGTTTAGATGATGTAGCCAATGCTCCTTGAATGCCTTACGATTCCAAATACCTGTTAATTCATCCATTAGCGCTAGGTAATAAAATGCCTCATGATCATTCATAAATGAATTTGCATCTTTTACAAATAAATGGACACCTATAACCTCACCATTATAATAGGTAGGGTGTGTTCTTAAGTAAAAAGGCTCTTTACTTAGCAATTGGTTCTTAAACAAGCATTTCGGCATACCAAAAGCTGAGCCTTCAATAGTTTTAGCAAATAATAATTTAAATTCTTTCATATATTTACTTTCCAATAATGAAAAAATATCTCGTCCTATTAGACATTGCTGCTCTCTAGAAAGTGCTGACGTAACGGCCATATTTTGATGAATAATTCGGCCTTGTAAATCGACCGTTAGCACAGGACTCACATGTTGTTCCACGTATTGTAAATAAGGTTTATCTTCTATCTGTGTTTCTCTCAAAATAACCGCAACCATGGATTTAGAAAAGTGTTGTACATGAATAGCAAATGCTCGTTCATAATAACCGGTACCTAATTTCAGGACATGCTGTGTATGGTCTTCTTCGTTTAGAAAATTCGACAACTGCAGCCAGCATTGCTTGGTAAAAAAACGTTCAGCGTTCGTCGCTGCTTTATCTTGCAGCTCCATAAATGATAATAACTTATCATTAAAATCAACGACCTCGAACACCTTTTTATCAACTTTTCTCAAACAAATGACTGCATCAAACGGATTCATTTGAATGAGTTGTTGATAATCTGCAAATGGCGCTACACTCTCTCTATAATTTTTCATTCTATCCCTCACTAAGTATCGTGTTTGCTCTATTCTTCGTCTAGCGTAGGCTTTAATGCATCTTGTAAGAAAATCTCCTGGCTATTCAATGGATCTTCACTACGATCAAAATCTTTATAATGATACTTACCATTGGAATCTTGAATACGAGCCTTAGCAGTATCCATTAATTGTGTATTCATTATGTCAATAATACGAGTTTTTGCTTCATTTGCATATACAGGGAATAAAATTTCTACACGTTTAATCATATTGCGTGTCATCATATCAGCTGAAGATAAATATACTCTATTCTCTCCATTATGATGGAACCAATAAATTCGGGAGTGTTCAAGGAAACGACCGACAATACTTGTTACTGTAATGTTTTCACTAATGCCAGGGATACCAGGTCTAATACAGCAAATACCACGTATGATAAGCTCTACCTTTACCCCAGCAATCGAAGCCTCATATAACTTCATCATAAGATCTTTGTCTGTCAATGAATTCATTTTAGCTCGAATAAAACCATTCCCGTATTTTTTATGACAAGCAATTTCTTCATCCATTAATCGAATAAATTCATCTCGAATATCAAAAGGTGCCACGACTAAATGATTAAATGTAGGTTTTTCTGTATAGCCACTTAAATAGTTAAAGAAGTTTGTCGCATCAATACCAAATTCTTTATCTGTCGTTATTATGCCCATATCCGTGTAAATTTTTGCAGTGGCATCATTATAATTTCCTGTGCCAAGATGAACAAAGCGTTCAATTTTGCCATTCCGACGACTAACGACTAATGTGATTTTGGAGTGTGTTTTTAAATTGTTCATCCCATAAATAACAAGACAGCCTGCTTGTTCTAGCTGTTTTGCCCAATGCACATTATTTTCTTCATCGAATCTGGCCTTTAATTCAACTAAAACTGTTACTTGTTTACCATTTTCTGCTGCCAGCTTCAGTGCTTGAATAATGGGTGAATTACCACTTACTCGATATAATGTTTGTTTGATTGCTAAGACATTGGGATTTACGGCTGCCTCAGAGATAAAATCAACGATTGGTGCAAATGATTCATATGGATGATGGAAAAAGATATCTTGTGTTAATGCTTTTTCAAAAATATTTTCATCGGATTGTAAATCTAAAGGTGGCTGTGGAATAAAACTTTCATATTCCAGATGTTCACGACCAACAGCTATACCTTTAACAAAAGAGAACATAAAGGTTAAATCTAAAGGTCCATCAATATGGAAAACGTCATTTTCTTCAATTTCAAATTCATCTAATAAGTAGAGAAGTACTTCCTCATTCATTTCTCCAACTCGAACTTCTAAACGGCTTCCTACTCCCCATTTACGTTTCTTCAATTCTTTTTCAATTTCTACGAGAAGATCCCTTGCTCCCTCTTCATGGATCGTTAAATCTGCATTCCTTGTTAAACGGAAGGCTTGTGCTGATTTTACGCTATAGCCATAAAATAATTTTTCAATATGCGCTACAATGACATCTTCCAACAATACAACGACCGTTTTACCTTCTTCAGTGGGCACTTTAATATAACGATCTAAAACAGATGGCACTTGAACGATTGCCACTTTTTCGCGACTTTCAAGATCCGATTCATCCTGCTCTAAAAGGACAAGTAAATTGAGTGTTTTCCCTAGCAATGTAGGGAATGCACGATACGCATCTACTGCTACAGGTGTTAGAACTGGGAATATAGTTTCTGCAAACATTTCATTAATAAAAGCTTTTTGTGTGCTATTTAAATCTTTCATGTCTGCAATATGTACATTATGCTGTGGTAATAAATCATAGATTAAATGGCGGTATACTTCAGTTTGTCGACGCACTAAAGCCTGTGTACGTTCTGCAATTTTAGCTAATTGTTCCTTTGGTGTTAACCCAGATTTATTCTCAGCTTTATGGAACCCTGCGCGAACTTGATCTTGTAAGCCAGCGACACGTACCATAAAAAACTCATCGAGATTTGAGCTAAATATAGCTAAAAATTTCAAACGTTCGAGCAGAGGATTATTCACATCCTCCGCTTCCTCTAATACACGTTCATTAAAAGCAAGCCAGCTTAACTCTCGATTATTATAGTATTGAGGCTTCGCAATCTCCTCTAATAATTGACTATGATTTTTTAAAAACTCTTCCTCATTCAGCTCGTTATTAGTTATTTCAGTTGTCATCCGTATTCCATCCTTCTTCAATAAAATTGATTGTCATTGGGATTTTTAATGCTCGCTCTAAATGCTTTTTATGTCGATTAGCTTGATACTTTTCAGCTGCTGCATTGTTCTTTACATAAATATTGAGCTGTACATAATCTTCCTCTGGATGCATCTCAATTGCATGTACAACATTTCGCTTTGAGACATTTAAAGCATAGACAAATTTTAATAACGCTCCAAAATCTCGTATTTTTCGATAGTCCTCACGATTCATCCAAGTGGAGAACGGGGCAGCAAATCGTTCAAAATAATCTTTGTTTTTATAAGAGGCTAGAAGGGCTAGTTTGACTCTTTCTGGGTGATTTAAACCATCAATAGATTGATTCGCAATCAAATAAAAGGTGTGTTGGCTTGCAGAGCTTAATTCGATATATTCACCGATATTAAAAACCTTCGCTGCTTTTCTTATTAACCGCAAATCTTCTACATTATATGTTAAATAGCCTAAATGACAACATTCGCGATACAATTGATCAGCTAAATGCATCAAATAATCAACCTCTTTTTCTGTTCGACCATACTGTCGTGCAAGCCTTCTGGCATTTCCTTCAAACACATTATATTTATCAAAGGCATTGCTATCTGCTTGCAAAATCTTTTTAATAATCAGTCCCTCACGTAAACCCTTCTTCGTAAGCTGAAATGACTTGGTTCCTACAGTATCCATTAACACTCTAAATACTTCTAAGGCAGGTAAAATAATATCAGCTCGGTCTGAAGACAGGCCATCTAGCTGCTTCAATTCTTGGAAGCTTAATTGACCTAAAAATAAGCTTAATTCATCTAAATTTTCTTTTGTCATTTCGTATCCATGGACACTAGCAATGGGATAATCATGTTTTTGTTGATGAATCTGTGCAATATTACGTGCACTCCCCCCAATTGCAATAATTGGTAAACCACTATTTTGAATCCATGATAATGTTTGAAATTGCTCTTTTATAAAGGCAATAAGCACCTTTCTTTCACCGCTATTCATGATGTCGCCCTTCACAAAACGTTGCTTTAAAGAAACTGTCCCGAATGGAAAGCTATGTGATTGCAGAATTTCTTTGTTTTCAAACAGAGTAATTTCGGTACTACCACCACCAATATCAATCGTAACTCCCGATTTGGTTCCACTGGAATAAGCAACAGCTACAAAGCCAAAATATGCTTCTTCTTCTTCTGATAAAAGCTCAATTTGAATACCAGTTCGTACTTTCATTTCTGCAATTATTTGGTCACGATTAGACGCTTGGCGGATAGCAGCCGTTGCCGCCGCTTTCACATCTGTCACTTCAAAATCTTCTAACATCGCTTTAAATGTTTGTAATGTCTCGGCTAACACATAGATTCCTTCTTCAGACATCTCACCAGAGGGTTGTATATATGTACGTAAACGTGCCACCGTTTTAATATTGCCTAGTTCATGGAGTCCCTCTTCATTGTTGTACTGATATAACACTAAACGAATAGTATTGGAGCCGATATCAATAATGGCTGTTTTAAGTTCATTCAAATAATCACATCCTTCAAGCATCTTCTAATTATTTTGTTCACAATATGTAGACCTATACAAAAAAGTCGGATACTTTAAAGGCATCCGACTTTACTTTCATTTATTTATACTTTCAGGATACCCATTATTAAAGTTGTGAAGTATCATGTAAAGCACAACTATTACAGAATTAATTGGTCAACACGTAGGATGAGCTCTGCAATTTCTGGCTTACTAATTTGATCTTCTGCTCCTACCTGATCACCTTTATGACGAAGGTCATCCGTAATTAGACTTGAGAATATGATAACTGGAAGTTTTTGAAGATCAGGATGCTCTTTGATTTTTCTTGTCAAATGATGCCCATCCATTTGCGGCATTTCAATATCTGTTACGACTAATTGAATATGTTCTGCGATATCACTACCGCTCTTCGCAATTCCTTCTAAGTATTCATATGCATCTCGGCCATTTTCAAAGAACTCTACATTGTCATAGCCCGCTTCATTCATCGTATCAAATAATAACTTCCGTAATAATGGTGAATCCTCTGCAATTAAAATACGTTTACCGGTACGTTCACGTTTGCCCAGCTTTTTAACAGATTCCACACTTATGCCTGATTCAGGATTAATATCCACCATAATTCTTTCGAAATCGAGTAGTAGAATCATTTGCTCGTTTTGTTTAATAACACCTATAACTTGTGATGTTCCGCCTTGATACATATCTGAAGGCTTTTCAATTTGATTCCATGATATACGGTGAATTTGTGTCACGTTATCCACATGGAACACAACACGTTGCTTATTAAATTCAGCAACAATATATTTTTGTTGCGGGTTACGCTCAGTACTCTGAATTCCAAGTACCCGTAGCATATCCACAACTGGTAATACTTCACCTCGTAATTGAATGATTCCTTCTACATGCGGGTGCGCGTGTGGAATAAATGTTACTGGAATCGGTTGAATGATTTCTTTTACTTTAATTACATTGATACCAAATTTATTGTTAGCTACTTCAAATTCAACGATTTCTAGCTCATTTGTGCCACTTTCTAATAATATTCCTTTATGTTCCAATGCAACCCCGCTCCTTTCTCTACTTCAATTTATAATTCAATTGTATCATAGGCAATACATTTCTCCTACTTGCTATTTCCATTTTTATCATTAACTTTTAGATGTACCAATAGGCCAATGACTGTCATGACGATTAGCGTCGATAGTGCGACACGGCTAGCTAGTGTTCCGTAATCCTTCATCCATAATGTAACTGTTCCGTATACGGATGGCCCAATAATGGATGATACTTTCCCAGAGAAAGCAAACAAGCCAAAGAACTGTCCACGTTTCTCATCTGGTGACAATTCAATAATATAGGTCCTAGACGTTACCCACATAGAGCCAAGTGATATACCAAAAAGACTACCTGCAAGCCAAAACATCCATTGTGCTGTCGCAAATACAGCAAACACTAAAGCGACAATCATAATGAGGGCTACCATAGTAATCGCGCGTTTAGCGCCTACTGATTTTGTAATATAGCCAAATGCCAAAGACCCAATTATCGTGGATACAGTAGAGACTAAATAAAGAATGATAAATTGACCCGAGCTAAAACCGACAATAGCCGTCGCGTAAACGGCCATCATTGCAATCGTAGTAGCGATAGCATCATTCAAAAAGAAATAAGCAATCATAAAAGTAAAGATCGCCTTATATTGCTTCATATCCTTAAAGGTTTGAATAATTTCTTTATAGCCATCTAAAAATTTTAAAGACTTCCTCTGTGCTTTTGGGATTGGCTTATCTTTATTGATCAAAAATAAAGGCAGTGAAAATAATAAATATAAAATTGCAGTAGGAATAAATGCACGATGAAAATCACTGTTGCCAACATACAAATAAACGAGAAGACCAAAAAGTGTACCCAAATACCCAATTGCAACGCCATAGCCAGATATAAGTGGCATTTCTTCTTTCGTTCCTAAATCTGCCATCATAGAATCGTAGAATACTAGACTTGAATTAAAGAAGAACTTTGCAATGACAAAACTTGCCACGACTAAAAATAAACTAAAGGGTACGCCTGAGTAATGAGTGGTTATCTGTAAATCCGCAAATATCCCCATCATAAAAGTAAAAAGAATGGAAATAGAAGCAAACCAGACAATAAATCTTTTTTTATAGCCAGTATTATCAATCCACACTCCGAAAAGTGGAGAAAATACTACAAGTAATAAGCTAGCAATGGCATTCGCATACGAAATAAATGTACTAGCTACTTGTTGCATAACTTCATTTGTTCCTAATACCTCATCCATATAAAACGGGAAAAAAATGGTATTAATATTTGAAGAAAAAATTGTATTAGCAAAATCATAGAAAGCCCAAGAAAGTATTGGTAATGATAAGTAAATCGCTAACTGACTTCGATGCTGGACGTCTATTGCTGAACTCTTTTTCATAAAACCCTCCCTTACATTCTCTATAATAATCAATTAATTTCTTTCCGTAATGAAAAATTTCTTTTTTTAAAGAAAATTAATATTATTTACAATATAACAGTAAATTCATTGAAACATAACTGCTAAAAGATCGATAAATAATGCTTTCTTCAATCAAAAAAAGATATCCAAGCCCCCTCGCTTGAATATCTTTTTTATTATTCTTCTGTTATTGCTACCCATTCAGAAGACCATTGTTCAATTGCTTTTAGTACGGGTGCAAGTGCGTATCCCTTTTCAGTAAGTTCATACTCAATGACGACTGGGGTAGAAGGAATGACAGTACGTAATACAATTTCCTCGATTTCTAGCTCCTTTAATCGCTCAGTTAAGACGCGGCTGCTTATATTTAACTGATTTTTAATAACTGAATACCGCTGAGGACCATCTAATAATTGAAAAATGAGTAAAGTATTCCAGCGATGATTGACTATTTTTAGCGCCTTTTCAAATCGAGGACAAATTTTTTTTTGATCCACGTTACAAGCCTCCATTGTTAGTAGTTCATATACAACAGTATAACACTTCTTTCAATATTCAGTTCTTAAAGCACATTTAGTTACTTGACAAAAGTTATTTTTAAAAATAAACTAGGTTACGAATTGTAAGTTAAAGAAAAGGAGATATTTTATAATGCAAAACATTGGTTCAACTATTTTACGTGTCGTTCTCGGCATTATTTTTGCGGTGCATGGTTTTCAAAAATTTCAAGGAGGCATTAGCTACACGGCAGACTTCTTTGATAGTTTAGGTATACCAGGATTTATGGCGTATATCGTTGCAATTATTGAGTTAGTGGGAGGTATTGCCCTTATTTTAGGTTTAGCAACAAGAATTTTTGGCGCATTACTAACAATGACTATGATTGTAGCCATTTTCACAGCTAAGCTAAGTATTGGCTTTATTGGAGCTGATGGTTTAGCGGGATACGAATTAGATTTAGCCTTGGGTGCAATTGCACTATACTTCACTCTAGCTGGTGCTTCTAGCTTTTCATTAGACGCCCAACTTTTTGGGAAAGAGTAACAAAAAAACCTGAAGTCTCTCCAAAATGAAGAAACTTCAGGTTCTTTTATCCAAATAGGATTTTTATTATCTATAACGTTGAAGAAGAGCCTGTGTACCATTATCACCATAGCCCTCTTCGATCAATTTTTCATACATTTCATAGGCTAACGCCAATCCTGGCAAAGTAATTCCCATTTTCTTGGATTCATCCAAAGCTATTTTCATATCCTTCACAAAATGTTTGATATAAAAACCTGGTGCAAAGTCTTCTTTGATCATGCGTGGTGCCAAATTACTTAGAGACCAAGAACCTGCCGCACCTGATGCAATGGACTGCAATACGGTTGGTAAATCTAGCCCTGCCTTGAGACCGTAAGCAAGCGATTCGCATACCCCAATCATGCCTGAAGCTATGGCAATTTGATTGCACATCTTTGCATGTTGACCAGCCCCTGCCTCACCTTGATAAACGATATTTTCTCCAAAATGCTTCATCAGCGGTAAAGCCTTATCGTAAGTTGTCAAATCGCCACCGACCATAATCGACAATGTACCATGTTGCGCACCGATATCACCACCTGATACAGGTGCATCTAAAGACTCTACACCAATAGTTTGTGCATGCTCATATATTTTCTTAGCCAAAGATGGCTCTGAAGTCGTCATATCAATGATAAGGTTGCCAGGTTCAGCTGTTTTGAAAAGACCATTATCTCCAAAATAAACCTCTTCAACATCTGAGGGGTAGCCAACCATTGTAAAAGCAATGTCTTGATGTTTAAATGCTTCTGCTGGCGAACTAGCCCATAATGCTCCTAAAGCTACTAGCGGCTCTGCTTTTTCTTTAGTACGAGTGTACACCGTCACCTCATGGTCATTTTTCAATAAGTGTTTAATAATACTTGTCCCCATTACACCAGTTCCGATAAATGCAATACGTTGCTTTTTCATATGTATATACTCCTTTGTCATAAAAGTTAGGATTCTTTCACCTACGTGACTTGATGTTTTCAGTTTAGGCGAATAAATAAAATAATTCAAACTCTTCCTATAACTTGTACTAATAATTAGATAACTTGCATATATACCGAATAAGCAAAAAAAAGAGAGCAAGTGATTGGGGGATCACTGCTCTAAAGGGGGAAATGAGAATGTTGCTGTGTTCATAGTAAGTTATTCCCCATTAAAATGCATTTTAAACATCTATTTTTTAAATGTTATTACTCTGAATACTGGAACAATCTTTTTATTCGTCTTGGTCTTTTTCTTCATCAAATGCTGTCTGTCTATAATAGGTATTCATTAACTGGTCTAATCTGCGACTCAGTTGAATGGTTTTTGCATTTTGTAACCCGTTTTCAACACCAGAGCGAATCATCAACTCACGAGTTTGTTCCATTTGTTTCAAGAGTAGATTGACCATTCATACAACCCTCCACACACAAATAATCATACCATTATTATACATTTATATTTCATTTCTTACAGCATTAACTTACGACAATGTTCGACAAATTAACTCCTAGGTATTTCGTTATAAGTATAGATAATTCGTCCATTTTGCTTGGCCTCACCTCTGAAATGTTTAAATAAAGGATGCCCTACAAGAATTTCTCGAAATTCGTAAAAATCTTCCTTTTGAATTTCAATACTTCCTATTTCCCCATTTTGTAATTGTTTAAGCATATTTTCGTATTTTTCCATTAGTTTTATTCCTTTCTTTTCATCTTTTGTGTAATAAATTATGAATTATTTAAAAAAAGCTTTACGTTTACCATTTTTTCATGCAAACTGTATATTATTAGTCGATGAAGGAGCTGACTGTCTGTGAAAATAGCTGAAGTTGGAAATATTATCGAGTTTAAAAATGGTCTCCAAGGTTTTGTCGAAAAGGTAAATGAAAATTCGGTGATCGTTAACTTAACATATATGGAGAATTTTGATTCCCTTGAAATTGAAGAGAAAACGGTCGTCAATCATAAACGTTACAAAATTTTATATACGAATGAAGCTTAATAGTCTGAATAGTCCCTATTTGTCTTTATAGATGATATGGGGCTTTTTTTTTGATAAAATTAAAGCATGGAGGTCGTATATGCTAACAAATTCAAAACAAACAGTACTATTACTCCTTTCTCTATTATTCGTTTATGGCATGCTTGCCTTTACCTTTGCTAACCAGGCAGTATTTTGGTACATGTATGCATTTACTTTACTAGTATGTATTGCCATTGCCATATTAGCTGGTTCTATTGAAGATCAATTACCCACATGGCAATTTTTACTCTTTGGGATTGGATACGGTACCATCACTTATGGTATTATTCGCTTCGGTTATTGGCTTGCTCCATTTATTAATAATAACTTAGTACAATCTGTTCATAAATTTTTAACCAACTATGGACCACAAAATATTTGGCACTATGCATTACTTGTTTTTATTGTTGCCATCGGCGAAGAATTATTTTGGCGTGGTTATGTTCAGCAACAATTAAAACGATTTATGCGCCCTACTCTGGCTATCCTAGTGACGGCAGTTTTATGTGCAATCTCCATTGCCCTCAGTGGTTTTATTTTAGGCGTGGTTGCTGCACTGGTGACAAGTATTATTTGGGGCTTCTTGTATGAATGGCGGAAAAGTATGCCACTTGTTATTGTAGCTCATGTTGTTTTTGTACTATTATTATTTTTAGTGTTACCTTTAACATCATAACATTATTATTTGGAAACATTTTAGCTTTACTAACGTTTAATTTAGAAAAGGAGGGTTTTTTATGCAAAAAAAATTATTTTCAATTCTTGCATTATTATTAACAGCAGTACTAGTTGTAGGTTGTAATACCTCTGAAAAAACAGAGGATTCAGATACTCAACAAAATGAGCCGTCTGATACTGCTGCCGATCAAAAACCATCTGGCGATGATACAGCAGGTGAAGCACAAGAGGAAGAGAATACAGATACACCTGCATCAAATGAAACAAATACTGAGGATGCTTCTAAACAGCCACAACAAGATGTGACTTACAAACAAAATGGTGTAGATAAAACAGAAAAGGCAACTGAATCTAAAAGTGTTGACCAAAGCTATAAGCTACAACAACTTCCAGGATTCACATTAACGCAAGAAGAGCCAGGTAAAGATATGCTAGTATCTAATGATGATGACGAAGTGTTTATGCGTATTGAAACAATTGAAGCATCACAATCAAGCTTTACTGAAGTAAAAACAGCTATGCAAGATTATATGAATGCTGTAGGTGAAACAGTAGCTTTAACTACTGATGAATTAGCTGCATTTAAGGATGTTCAAAATATTGAAGGTTATGTTGTAGACTTTGACACAGAGAAAGTAATCGGGGTTGTTTTTGAAAATGATGGTCTCATTACAAAATTAACGATTCACGATAATGATAAGCAAGATTTAACGAATGCTATGATGAACATGGCAGCAACTATTTCTAAAAAATAATAATTTGTAATACAAGAAGGACGATAGACAAGGCATTGTCTATCGTCCTTTTATGTATATTTGAGATCTTTCTTTATCCACATGATTAAAAAAGTTGTCTCAAATGAATGAGACAACTTTTTTAATAAGATAAATCTTTAATAGAAAGGCCCATTTTCTTTAATAACGTAATAGCTTGCTCTTTTTCTTCTGAAGATAATACGCTCATTATTTCATGCAAATGCTGCTCATGCTTTGGGAATAGTTCCCCCATAAATGCTTCGCCTTCATCCGTGATTTCTGCATATGTCACACGACGATCTGAAGGACAGGATACACGCAATAAATAGCCTCTTTTTTCAAGCTTATCAATGACATACGTAATAGACCCACTGGCAAGTAAAATTTTATTGCCAATTTGCTGTAATGGCTGTCTTCCTTTATGATAAAGAAGCTCGAGAACAGCAAATTCAGTTGGGTTTAAACCATTATCCTGAAATAATTGATGTGTTGTCTCATTGATAGCTTTAAGTGCACGTGACAATACAATATATAATTTTAAAGATTGTTTTAAGTCTTCTGACGTCATATTCTTTTCCTCTCACTTCGCTCTTTATACTTGACATTATAGCGATATTAGAAAAGCATTGTCAAAAGCATTATCCGATTTAGAAGGTTATATTGTTGTTATCCAACCATTTTTACTCTCTTTATGTTACTAAATAGGCAGAATCTTTTGTGGATACTTCCATTGTATCCACTTGGTTAAATGTATAGATTGGGAACTGTAGATGGAAGCATGTCCCCTTCTGTAATTCACTATTAACACCTATAACTCCATCGTGCTCTTCGATAACTTTTTTCACGAATGCAAGGCCCAGTCCTGTCCCTGTTGATTTTGTCGTGTAAAAAGGCTGGAATAGGTTTTGAAGGGTTGTGCTATCCATTCCAACGCCTTCGTCTTTAATTGTAAGTTCAACAATCGCGCAGTCATTTGTTGTCATTTCTACAGTAATCGTACCACCGTTATTCATGGATTCCATCGCATTTTTAATGAGGTTCATTAATACTTGCTTTAAACGATTTTCACTTCCACCAATATAAACTTGATTTGGAATTGAAATGTACTGAATCATAATATTTTTCATGAGTGCATCTGGTAACATGAACTCAATGACTTGTTTTACAATATGATCTAGTTCCAATAACTCCACTTTCATAGTTGATGGCTTGGACAAAACTAAAAGCTCTGATAAAATTTGTTCCATTCGTTGAAGCTCACTATCAATGACAGAAAGGTACATGCGTGATTCATCGTCAGCATTTATTTTTAATAAATCAGTAAAACCCTTTAAAGAAGTTAATGGATTACGAATTTCATGCGCAATACTCGCAGCCATTTGTCCAACAACATTCAAAGCTTGTTGATGCTCCACTTTATGTTGAAGTTGCTTCTTCTCTGTTTCATCATTAATAACTGTGACAATAATATTATTGTATTCATCAAAAATACTGGAAATTTCATAATAACAAGTTCTACTTACTTGTGTTTCATCGACAACGTGAAGACTTGCATGTTTGTCACCCATTAATTTAGAAAGGTAGGATGTAATTTGCCCTTTTTTCAATGTAAATAGATCAAATATATGCTGATGAGCTTTATGGAGTAGCTGAGAGCTTTCTACTTTGAGAAACATTTCTGCATACTTATTAAGCCCAAGAATAATACCGCTAGCATCACTTACAATAACAGCATAAGGTAAGTAATCATATGCATTAAAAGATTGGGATCTTTCATGCTCTTGACTAACGTATAATTTATGGGCAACATCTTCATTTAATGTTGAAATTTGTGCAACAATTTCTTCTGCATTTGGGTCGTAGAAACATTTAAATGATAACATTTCGTACTCATTTCCTACTGTGCGAATGTTGAAAATTTCTTCCGATCGTAAATCCTTTTGTAGTTGTTGGACGAACTTCGCCCATTTAAATTTAGATGGCTCGTCCATAGCCAAATTGCCAATATACGTTAAATTAAGATTAAATAGTTGGATAGCAGCCTCATTGACGTTCAAAATTTTCCCTGCTTTATTGAGTATAAGTGTTGGTGACGAAGTACTTTTCATAAGATTTCCAAAACATTGATTAATATCATTTTGCTTCAACTTTCTCACCGAACCTTTCAAAAGAGTAAAAAACCTCTAAATCGAATTTTGAGCCTTTACTATACATTATGACAGCACGATTCTATTATTACAAAATTTAGTAAATTTAAGTATTTTAAATTATTTCACGAACTGTTCACAAAATAAATAGGTAAAAAGAATTATATTGTATGTCAAATACTTGACTGATACAATTAGATATTGAAAGGAAGATTATTGTATGAATACTATTTTAACTACTTTAAACGCAAAGTATATACACACAAATCTAGCATTGCGCTATTTAAAAGGTGCCGCTTCACCCGAATTTAATCCAATTATAGCAGAATATACAATTAAAGACCCTGCTTTTAATATTGTATCAGATTTGTTCCAAAAAAAACCTGATATCGTTGGATTTAGCTGTTATATTTGGAATATTGAAGAAACAATTCATGTTATTAAAATGTTAAAAACGGTCTGTCCAGATGTTAAAATTTTGCTTGGAGGTCCTGAGGTTTCTTACGATTCTCACCATTGGCTACGCCGTATACCTGAAGTAGATTTCATAGTGATGGGTGAAGGAGAAACTTCATTTAAGCAATTGTTACGTTATTTACACGGTGAGATATTACTGGAGGATGTCCCTGGAATTTGCTATTTGGAGGACGGAAAAGTTAAGATTCACGCTCAACCACCTAAGATAGATTTGCGTGAATTAGCGAGTCCGTTTCGCTTTGAAGAGGATCTTCCTCACCTTGGGAAACGTATTCAGTACATTGAAACAAGTAGAGGCTGTCCGTTTAGCTGTCAATTCTGTTTATCTTCTATAGAGGTTGGTGTTCGATACTTTAACCGGGAAAAAATTAAGGAAGATATTCGTTTCTTAATGGATAATGGCGCTAGAACTATAAAATTTGTGGATCGAACGTTTAATATAAGCCGTAGCTACGCTATGGAAATGTTCCAGTTTTTAATTGATGAACATAAACCAGGTGTTGTATTCCAGTTTGAGATTACTGCCGATATTATGCGTCCGGAAGTTATCCAATTTTTAAATGACAATGCGCCGAGAGGTTTGTTCCGCTTCGAAATTGGTGTTCAGTCTACAAACGATTTAACCAATACACTTGTACAGCGTCGCCAAAACTTTGAAAAACTAAAACGAACAGTGACAATGGTTAAAGATGGCGGAAAAATCGATCAACATTTAGACTTAATAGCAGGTTTACCTGAAGAGGATTACGCAAGCTTCCGTCAAACCTTTAATGATGTTTTTGCCATGCGACCAGAAGAACTTCAACTTGGTTTTTTAAAGCTTTTACGCGGTACCGGGCTTCGAGTGGAGGCTGAGAAGTTTGGTTATACTTACATCGATCTAGCGCCTTATGAAATCTTTTCTAATAATGTCCTCACATTTGATGACATTGTTCGCATTAAACATGCAGAGGATGTTCTGGAAAAATATTGGAATGATCATCGTATGGATCATACAATCGAATATTTAGTAACCGAGGTCTTCGATACTCCATTTGACTTTTTCCAAAGCTTCGGTACGTATTGGGAAACTAAGGGATGGTCCCGTATTGGCCATCAATTAGAAGATTTATTCCGTCGTTTACTAATGTTCTTAGAAACTGTAGATGGCGCGAATTTAAATATTATACAAAGCTTAATGCAACTAGATTATCTAACGGCTCAGCAATTCCAGCCACGTAAACTATGGTGGAAGGAACGCCCAACAGTAGAGCAACAAAAAATAATCTACCAGACATTACGTGAAAATCCGGCTATCGCTGGTGAGGAATTTGCAGACTTTAAACTTACTGAGAAAGAGCTGTTTAAGCATACTTTGGTAATTCCACATGCTCTCAATTATGATGATTTCTTGAATGGCAAAATTGTACAAAAAGATGGCTATCTATTAACTTATTTCCGTCATGGTCAAGCACCTTACTTTGCAACAATCCCCACACTTTAATAACAAACGCTAGTCCTGTATGAGCGATCAGGACTAGCTTTTTTTATGTCTTAAACAATTCTTAAAGATGCACTGAAAAAGAAACGGGTAGCTGTTTTATAGCGTTTCTGCCTGCTTAATCTATTAGTCAAGTATTCATAGCCATTTTAAAAAAGTTTAGGGCAAATTTCTTAAAAACAAACAATCTATACGTTGAAAATATACCCACTTAAAATGTTCACATTCGGGAAATTAAATTTTAAATTTTCCGAATATTTTGTGACGACTTACACATTTAGGCGTTTTAGTAACAAATGGAGCCCTCTTATCCTATATCAGACATCTTATTCTGTTCATAATTTTTACGTTTATTTGCTAGTTGTATTTTTTATTTTATTGGAACTACCTATTCCATTTCAATAGTTAATTTTCGTTTTCTAAAAAATGTATAGAATTAGTATAGATGTTTTTAATGTATATACAGTTGTAATGACAACTTTCGACAATTTTATCTCTTTCTACCCTATATAATAGAAGAAAGTCAATTACTCTTTATGCTATTTCCGGCTTTCGAAAAGAAGATTGTTTCATGTATGACAGTTTTAATTTATAAATGCAAGCTCACTCGGCTATGTAGCTACCAAACAAAAACATTTTTATTTAACACTTTTGACAGAAAAAAGGGGCAATATCATGATTACCCCTCAACAAATCCTTATATATCAATGTTCTGTGAGCGTTACCCAATTATTACGCGTTCCTTTGGATAATGGAATTTCGATTTCTTTCCTCGTCCACCACCACCTAGCGTATACAGGAAGGATATTAAACCAACTCGACCAATGAACATTAAAATAATAATAATAATTTTACCAATAACCGATAAATCTGAAGTTATTCCTAACGACATACCACAAGTACCGAACGCAGAGGTGATTTCAAAAATAATTTGAATAAGGGAGGCATGTGGCTCTGTAATAAGCAAAATAATCGTTGCAATTAAAACCATGAAAAAGGCTAATAAGATGACAACGAAGGAGCGGAAAACATCAATTAAATGAATTTCTCGCCCAAACACTTGAATATCCTCTCTCCCTCTTGCAAATGTAATTAAAAATAAAATAGCTATGGCAAAAGTGGTTGTTCGAATTCCTCCCCCCACTGAACTTGGAGAAGAACCTATGAACATGAGAAAACTCATAAAAATATCTGTCGCCTCACTAAATGTCGTCACATCGTAAGTTGTAAGCCCAGCAGATCTTGTCGATACAGAATGAAACATCGCTGAAAAAAGCGCTTCGTGCCAGGACATTTCCTTGAAAGAATGGAAAGATTCGAGAAGTAAAATGACCAGAGCACCAACAACAAATAAAATGGCATAAGTAGACGTAGTAATTTTTGTAAACAAGCTAAATCGAAAATTCGCATGACGTTTGAGTAAGAAAGTTTTTAGTTCAATTAAGACAGGGAAACCTATTGCCCCTAACACAATAAGTACCATTGTCACCAGTTGAACAAAATAATCATCATGGAATGGCAATAAGCTCATTCCCGTAATGTCAAATCCCCCATTGGTCGTAGCAGAAATTGAAGCAAATGCTCCGTGTAAGAATGCTTCTTCTAACGTATCAAAATAATTGGTAAAATGTAAAGTTAAAATAAACGTACCTGCTACCTCAATACCAATTAAGATTTTTAAGATTTCACGTATTAATTTCACAACACCAGACAAATTGTACTGGTTGTGGTCAATCATAATTAACTGACGCTCACGCATCCCTATTTTTTTCCCGACTAAGAGCCACACAAAGGTACCCAGTGACATAATACCAATTGCGCCTAACTGCAAAATAACAAGAATCATCACAAGTCCAAATTTCGTATACGTTTCAGAAATATTAATAGTTGTTAAACCAGTTACACTTACTGCACTTACTGCCGTAAATAGACTATCTAAAAAGGATACCTTTACCCCTTCTTGATGAACGCCTGGAAGCCGTAATAACAGGAAGGAAATCGCTATAGCTATAAAATAATAAGAAACAAGTACCTGAAATGGTGTGACAAGTCTATTGGAAGATTTTTTCCAAGGCACTTTAACAACCCCTCCTACATATGATGCCCAACTAGATAGATTATAGTATAGAAAAAATACAAGAAAAAAGAAAGAGGAATAGTTATTACTATACTTTTT
Source organism: Lysinibacillus fusiformis (assembly GCF_003049525.1). Taxonomy (GTDB): domain Bacteria; phylum Bacillota; class Bacilli; order Bacillales_A; family Planococcaceae; genus Lysinibacillus; species Lysinibacillus fusiformis. Next base: position 509,454 of record NZ_PYWL01000001.1, read on the forward strand.
GAAAATGGACGATATCTGAACTAAAATGCTTTTTATTTTGGAGGTGAAGTTTTGAATAAGTGGTTAAAGGCTTGGAGTATATTTATTTTTACAATCGGCGGATTATTAGTATTACTAATAATTAGGAGTATTTTGCTTTTTTTGCATTTTAAGGCTACATTACATCCAGATGAATATGAAGAAGCAAAGGTACTTTTACAAGCAAACTATCCAACTATGACATACGAAATTTCTGGTGTTGAAGCATTTTGCGAAGAAAATTTTATATCTTCTATTGAGTATTTTCACTATGATTTGCCTATCGAACATACACAGGTAAAGATTTTCTCTCACTGCAAAATGGGTTAATGAGTTTAGCTCAAAAAAGCTCGAAGTATGTAGGTGGAGTGATAATGTAGAAGTTGATCGGATCGTAGGGTGGCGACTAAGTGGGAATGTCGAGATCCTTGGACTGAGCAGCAGCTCGGCCCCGCCAGTGGAAACGTCAGCCCGTAGTGGAGATTAACGGCTATACTTTATAAACAGTCACTCCGATTGATTCTAAGCTATTTTTTTATTGTTGAAAAGTAAATCCTTAGAGTGACAAACAATGTTGACGAAAAATCACATTCATGACGTAAGCTCTCCAAGATTTAAGCCGAAAAAGTGAGATTAGATTTAGTAGTAAAATATCATAGAAAAAGAAAATACCAAAAGCCATCGATCATACTTTCGATGGCTTTTGACTACAGCTGGATAATTCAATCTAAGCTATTTTTTATTTCGAACCCCTACTAGATAACCTACAAATGCTATGCCGAGTAAGACAATCCAGAATGTTAACTCCCATGCAGTGGAATGTGGGAATTCTGCAGGTAATATCCCTACTTTTTCGTGGGCTAATGTTAAGACAACAAGCTTCACACCTACCCAGCCTACAATTAAAAATGCAGCTGTTTCAAGTGAAGGATAATCATTTAATACTTTGACAAACCATTGGGCAGCAAAACGCATCATAATAACCCCGATAAACCCACCAAGGAGCATGACGATAAATTGTCCACCATTAATGCCACCGATATCAAAATTCCCCAAATGAGGCAATGTGACAGCGATAGCTACTGCAGCCAACATGGAATCAATAGCAAATGCAATGTCTGCAGCTTCTACTTTGAGTACCGTTAACCAGAATCCAGAACCCTTTTTCCCAGCTTTTTCACTCGTCTCTTCCTCATCATCTTTATGTTTACGTAAATCATAAATATTTTTCGCAGACATAAATAGCAGGTAAGCCGCACCTACTGCTTGTATTTGCCAATAGTTTACTAAAACTGTAATGACAAAAAGAGCAGCAAATCGAAAAATCAGGGCGCCAAATAGTCCATAAAATAACGCCTTTTTTTGTTGTTCTTGCGGTAAATGTTTGACCATTACAGCCATTACTACTGCATTATCAGCTGCTAGTAATCCCTCTAATACAACTAGGACAATTAAAACCCAGCCGTATTGTAATATTATTGCTTCCATTTATGCTAGTGCCTCCTCTAAGCTCTAAATACCCAAATGACTAGTTCCACTAAAGTACAAAAGAAAAAAACCCCTGCCTTATGTAGGCAAAGGTCTCGCTAAGTAAATTAGTACCTTATCGGTACATCAATCTACACGTCATCAGTCATCATTTTACGCATAGAGCCATTCACTATCACACCCGATGGTAAAACCATGTCTTGACGAATGTGAAACCAGGTAAAATAATTGCAAAACCTGTTAGCTACTCCCCTTTGACAAAGTGTCGAAGGTATCTTCTTTCAAACATTATAGCACTATCATTTACAGCTTACAAAAATATCTATATGGTTTTTTCATTACTTAATTTGTATCTGGTAGCTCTTATCTTCTTTATGTGCTAAATAAAAATCAATCATTCGCGGCATCGTCCGAATAAAATCAGGACATGTAATTCCACCTTTTTGTAAAATTTGCTGGGCTTCAGTCGTGTCGAATGTGGCATTCCATGTTAAATAATCTAATGTCTCCTGCTCCACCCCTAGCTTTCTCCGAATAAAAGGAATTTGCAAGGATAGCTTTGCCCACGCAAACGGTAAATGTCCCTTCGGATAAGCATTTGTTACTAGTTTCACCATAGTACGATACACTTCCTGTACAGGGTGAGGATTTGGATCTGTTAAATGAAGGGTCTTGCCTTCAGCCTCTTGTTCTGATGCCAAAAAAGTTGAGGCATTTAATATATAATCTACTGGTACTACATTGATCGTAGATGTAGATTTTCCAATATAAGGAATTATAGGTAAACATTTTAAACGTTCTACTAAATTTAAAAAGAAATAGGGGCCATCAAACTTAATAGTTTCACCCGTTTCCGAATGTCCCCTCACAATGCCAGGTCTAATAATTGTTAATGGAATTTCGGATTTTAAATCTTCTACTCGGAGCTCAGCCTCATATTTTGTCTCTTCATAATAATTTTTAAATGCGAATGGTCGAATCAGTTCATTTTCACGCAGTACCCCCTCACGTGTACCAGCCACATATGCCGTACTAAAGTACATATAGCGTTTTAAATGGGGTAAAGTGCGCACAAATTCATTCACCATTGTTGTCCCATGTACATTCACTTTCCAAGCAATATCACGGGGTACAGCTAAATCGTATATAGCTGCCAAATGCCAGAGCACTTCAATTTGAGGTACGATTTCTTCAATCACTTGATTATCTAAACCTAGGTTCGGCAAGGTAATATCACCCTCAACAATACGAATCGATCCATTAGGAAACTCCTTTAATATTTTATCTTTTTCTCGATGAGCCTTAATGGTTTCGCCAGCTAATACGATTGCTATAACCTGTTGTGTTTGTTTTTTTTGGAACAATGTCCTAATTAATTGACTTGAAATGAAACCAGGAAAACCAGTAAAAAAATGAACTTTCATCTCCCATTCCCCCTCGATTCTAACGCATCTTTCTTGTTTCCTTATCCACTAAACTATAAACAATCGGTACAATATATAGTGTTAGTAACGTGGACGTCACAAGTCCTCCAATCACTGCAATTCCCATCGGTTGATTCATCTCTGTTCCTTCCCCAATGCCAAGTGCAAGTGGAAGCAATCCTAAAATAGTCGTTAACGCGGTCATTAAGATTGGACGGAGACGATCCTGAGTAGCCAGTAAAATGGCTTCATACGCTGACATACCACTCGCTTTTTGCTGGTTAATATAATCAACTAACACAATACCGTTATTTACAACAATCCCTACAAGCACTAAAATTCCGATTACAGATGTCACACCTATTAATGTATTTGTGGCAAACATGGCAATTGCTACACCTATGATCATTAATGGCACCGTAAACATAATGACAAACGGATATTTGAATGATTCAAATTGAGCAGCCATCACAATATAAACTAATATAATTGCCAGAATAACGGCTAGTAGCATATCATCGATTGCACTATCATAAAGCTCTCGATCACCGCTAAATACAATTTGCGTAGTAGGTGATAAATGAGCACTCTCTATTGCTTTATCTACCTTTGTTGACATTCCGCCTAAAGATTCCTTCGTTTCATATTCAACAAAAAATGCCACTGCTGCAGCCTGATCAGAACGACGAATAGAGATGGGACCCTCTTCTATAGAAACTGTTGCAACATCCTCTAATTTCACAAACAAGCCCGCAGGTGAACGAAGTTGCATTGCTTTTAGTGAATTCACACTATCGTTGAAGGTCTGTCCGAAACCTGTGTAGATAGGTAACACAGCACCATCCTCTGCGATTAATTGGGACGTTAATTGTCCTCTTGTCATTTGATTGACAGACTGTGCAATTTGGGCCGGTACAAAACCATAATCTTTTGCATTCTCTCGATTGACTTCAATTTGAATTTCTTGAACCGTATTATCTAAATCTGTGGAGACTTTCGTCACTTCTTCAATCGCTTGTAGCTCTTGTTGCACTTTATTAACAGCTTGTTGGAGCCTTCCTTCATCAGAGTCAGTTAATCTAAACGTTAAAGTATGTGGTGATGAGCCAGTTGCTGTCGATACGTTAAATGTCAGCTCAGTCTTATCTCCTAACTCTCCCTGTAATTCTTGCTCTAACTCTTCGACAAATTCAAAAATTGAGCGTTCTCTATCCACTAAAGGCACTAGCTTTACATACATTTCTGCTTGGTTCGGGCTAGTTTGTCCACGTGATTGAGATTGTTGTGTGCCACCAATTAAACTAACATAAACATCTACATCTTTTTCCTGCTTTAAACGTTCCTCGATCTTCCTGACAACCTTTTCAGTTTCAGATACAGCTACACCCTTTTCAAGATTGACGCTAATGGTTGTGAATCCTTCATCGGTAGGTGGTAAAAATTCAGTACCAATTCTAGTCAATCCGAATAATGATAGGCCAAAGCAAGCTACTGTGAAAATTAGAATGAGCATACGATGCTTCAGAACCCAAACAATAGACGATTTGTATCGCTTATAAAATTGAGATTGACTACGCTGCTTGTAAACGTTAATACTTTTCATTTTTAAAAGACGACTCGCTAGCATCGGCACTACTGTAAGGGCAACTACTAAAGAGGCAATTAAACTAAATGAAATTGTGAGAGCAAATTCTGTGAAAATTTGTCCAATCAATCCTTCGATGAACATAACAGGAATAAAGACAGCTATTGTTGTTAGTGTTGAAGCTGTGATAGCAAGAGCCACTTCCCTTGTCCCTTCCATTGCTGCTGTAATAGGATCTTTTCCTAGCCCTAAGTGTCTTTCAATATTTTCAATAACAACGATTGCATTATCCACTAGCATGCCAATACCCAAAGCTAGAGCACCTAAAGTCATAATATTGAGTGAAAAATCAGCAAAAAACATCAATACAAATGTCACTATAACTGAATAGGGGATAGCGATACCAATGATGATAGGGCTCTTTATACTGCGTAAGAACACAAAAAGGACGAACATTGCAAATAATCCTCCTAAAATTAAGGAAGAGCCGATATTACTGATAGCAACATCCACGTAGTTGCCCTGATCTACTAATATGTCTGCTGTTATTCCCCTGTATTGCTCTTTCTCTAGCAGATCATTTAAGGTTTGTTGAAACTCCTTTGACACTTCTGCAGTATTCGCACCCGACTCCTGTATGACAGACATAAGAACTGCTGCATGCTCATTGGCACGAGTTGTCGTTACAGATGGCTGTTCTGCCCTTTTAACAGAGCCGAGATTGCCAACTGTTAACGCTTCACCTGTTAAAGGATTCACAGAAACGATTAAATTGGCTATATCTTCAGGGGAGGTTAATGTACTAACAATCCGTGTTGTTAACATTTTTCCATCATTAGTTAAAACCGGATCACCAGGAAGTGATACATTGTTCGCTTGAACGATTTGAATAATATCTGCCTGTGTTAAGCCTTTTTCGACTAGCTTTCCCTCATCTAATGTAATTTGTATTTCCTCTATAAGCTTCCCCGAAACATTCACACTTGCGACACCCTCTGTCCGTCGAAGCTCTTTTTCTAAATCCTCTGCTAATAAGCGCACATCAACATTTTCATTTTCTGCGCGCAATGATAGCTGAATAATTGGAAATTGAGATGGATCAAACTTTAAAAAGCTTGGCTTGCCCGAATCATTGGGAAGAGGTGTCATATCAATTCTTTGTAAAATATCAAGTTGGACATCTTCTAGGTTGGTGGACCAATTGAACTCAAGGACGATTAAATTGCTTCCTTCTTGCGAGGTTGACTGTAGTTTCTTAATGCCTGGTAAGGTGGCTAGTGTTGCCTCTAAAGGCTTCGTTACTCTCTCATTCACCTCTGTTGGGCTTGCTCCAGGATAGGAGGTGACTACTACACCTATCGGAGGATTTAACTCCGGAATTAAAGTAATTGGTATTTTTAATAACGATACACCGCCTAATAAAATGACAAAAAGCATCGTTACAATTGTAAAGACCGGTCTTTTAATTGAAAAATTACTAATGTTCATATGATAAACTCCTTTTTCTGCCTCTTCCTTTCTATGATAGCCGAAAAGGGGATTATTTTATAAATAGGCTAATTTTCTACCATCTAGCGATGGCAATCTTAAATTTCCTAATACTTTATATATTCTACAGTCAGTGTCAAATTTCCTTGAAAAAAAACACGAATCGCAAAATTGTCGATTCGTGTTTGACTATTAAAGAAGGCTATAAAGTTTAATGTTCTCGTTTTTATCGTTAAACCAACGCATGGCAAATTCATTTTCGAATAAGAACACAAGGTTGTCAAAGCGGTCTTTCACCAGCATTGAACGACCAGAGGACATGGACTCTTTAACATCCTCTTCATTTTCAATCCAACGTGCAATTTTTGAACCAATTGGCTCCATTCTTACTTCCACATTGTATTCATTTTTCATACGATGTTCGAATACTTCAAATTGCAGTTGACCCACTGCTCCAAGAATAACTTCCTCTGTGTGCAGTGTTTTATAATATTGAATAGCACCTTCCTGTACTAATTGTAAAATACCTTTATGGAATTGCTTCGATTTCATTACATTTTTAGCCGTTACACGGACAAATAACTCTGGTGTAAACTGTGGTAATTTTTCAAATTGGAATGTTTTCTTACCACCCACAACTGTGTCTCCAATTTGATAAGTCCCCGTATCATATAACCCGATAATATCTCCAGCAACCGCTTCATCTACAGTCTCACGATCATCAGCTAGGAATTGTGTAGATTGCGTAACTTTAAAGGATTTGCCTGTACGAGACAATGTCATATTCATGCCACGCTCAAATTTACCAGAAACAATACGTACAAAGGCAATACGGTCACGGTGCGCAGGATTCATATTAGCTTGAATTTTGAATATGAATCCTGAAAATTCTTCTTGTTCAAGCGGATCAATAAACTGCTCATCTTCCGTAATTCTAGGCTGTGGTATTGGTGCAAATTGTAAGTAAGTTTCTAGGAATGTTTGTACACCAAAGTTTGTTAAAGCTGAACCAAAGAACACTGGTGTTAATTCGCCACGACGAATTTTTTCCTCCGAATATTCATTACCAGCCTCGTCTAATAGTAAAATATCGTCCATTGCTTGAGAATAATAAGAAGTGACTTTCATTGGATGTTCTACAGCAAGTTCACCATTTTCATCTATTGGTAGAAAGCGCTCTGTCTCATCCGTACGGAACTGCTCAATACGCTTATTGTAACGATCATAAATACCAAGAAACTCTTTCCCCATACCAATCGGCCAGTTCATTGGATACGCATTAATCCCTAGTACTTCCTCAAGCTCTTCAATTAGCTCAAGCGGCTCTTTCCCTTGTCGGTCTAATTTATTAATAAAAGTGAAAATTGGAATACCGCGCATTTTACAAACCTTAAATAGCTTTAATGTCTGTGCCTCGATCCCTTTAGCAGCATCCACTACCATGACAGCACTATCTACTGCCATTAGTGTACGATACGTATCTTCTGAGAAGTCTTGGTGCCCAGGAGTATCCAAGATGTTTACACGTGAGCCATTATAGTCAAACTGCATCACGGAAGAAGTTACAGAGATACCACGTTGCTTTTCGATTTCCATCCAGTCAGATGTTGCAAACTTACCTGTTTTTTTCCCTTTTACTGTTCCTGCGTCACGAATGGCGCCACCAAAAAGTAAAAGCTTTTCTGTAATCGTCGTTTTCCCAGCATCAGGGTGACTGATAATGGCAAAAGTACGACGCGATTGTATATCTTTTTCTAAATTTGAATTCATCTCGTCATTCTCCTTTTTTCATACTTAATAATAATAAAAGAAGACTTGCCTTTCGTACAACCTTTTTACATGAAATCGCCAAAAAGAAAACCCTTTAGTACTATCTAAAAGGGTTTCCTAAGATCTTATATTCCATCAAACAAATTTCAATCGGCCAGCTTCTATTGCTATTTCTGCATCACTATGTGGAAATTTTGTATTTTCAATAATTTGATAATCCTCATGGCCTTTACCAGCAAAAATGATCATATCGCCTGGTTCAGCAACCTCAATGGCATGTCGGACTGCCTCTGCACGATCCCCGATGCAAGCAAAATTGTCATGTAACATCCCTTTGGCTAAATCACCTGTAATACTATTATAGTCCTCATAGCGTGGGTCATCTGTTGTCAGAATGACATACTCTGCTGCCGACGCCTTCTCAGCCATTGCAGGACGTTTTGATTTATCGCGGTTACCACCTGTCCCAACTAAGAAAATAAGTTTGCCCTTTTTATATGGTTGTGCTGCTTCAATCGCTTTTTCAATGGCATCAGGTGTATGTGCATAATCAACAAACATTTGAACAGGTAGGTCAGAGCATACTTTTTCCATACGACCTTTAACTGGTGGGAGTTGCTCGATTTGCTCAATAATGGCTTCCATAGTATAGCCACGACCATAAAATGCCACTATCGCTGCTAACACATTATAAATGTTAAATTCACCTAGTAAATTCATTTTCACACGATAAATTCCTTCTGACATCTCCACATCAAAGGATGTCATATAATCGTGATATTCACAGTTAATGGCACGGAAATCTGCTGTTTCATTTTTTAAACCATATGTCCACACTGGAAATGGTGTCATAGCTGCGTATCGCTCTGACCACGCATCATCGGCATTTAGCACAACAAATTTATTTTTTTCTAAATCTTGTCCAAGCTGGGAGAATAATAAACCTTTAGCATGGCCATATTCCTCCATCGTACCATGGAAATCAAGATGATCGTGCGTTAGATTTGTAAAAATAGCAATATCATAGTCAACACCTGCTAAACGTCCAAGTGCTAAGCCATGGGATGAAACCTCCATCGTCATTAAACGACAGCCTTCCATTTTTGCTCTAAAAATCATTTGTTGCGTCGATAACGCATCACTCGTTGTATTGGCAGATTCATATAGAATTCCATTTAAATTAAAGCCAATTGTGCCAGATAGGGCCGATTTTTCACCCATACCATGCATGATATTTTGAATAATACCCGTCACAGATGTTTTACCATTCGTTCCCGTTACCCCGATCATCGTTATATCTTTTGAAGGATAATCAAAAAACTTTGCGGCTAATAAGCCTACTGCACGGTCCGTGTCTTTCACAATTACTTGAGCAATAGTCTCACCTAGTGGTAATTCTCGGTCCGTTACAACAATCGTAGCCCCGCCATCTACAGCCTTTTGAGCATAATCATGTCCATCCACTGTATAACCTTTAATACAAACAAACATACTATTTGGCTGTACACTTCTTGAATCCACTACGATATCAGTTACTTGGTCTGGCAACATGCCAATTATTTTTTTCAAAGGTAATGCACTTAACAATTCCTCTGCATACATTTCATAGTCCTCCAATCAATCTCTACACTCACGTCATCATTTTTGATTATTCGACAAAAAACGACAATATGAATCCCCCCACGTTCTATTGAATTTATTTTACTACTTATTTCGTGATAAATAAAATGTCTCTGTGCTGTTTTTTCAACGAAAACGCTTACATTTGAACAAAAAACACGTTTTCTTCGAAATTTTCATAAATAATCACAAATCGGCATTTTTCGACACGTCTAGGATGGGATTTTTGGGAACATTTTTCTATACAAAGGAGGGGTTTTTTGAATGAGGGTATCTTCATTTGAAAAAAGATACCCCCATTTTACTATTTCATAATAGAGCGTACAATTTTCACCTTTTGATTATAGGGTGGAAAAAGTACATTCGTCTCAAGCTTAGAAGATTTCTTTAAAATGGATTTTGAATGTGTAAAGTTTTCAAAGCTCGCTTTACCATGATAAGCTTTCACACCTGAAGGACCAACACCTCCAAATGGTAAATGTAAGTTACCAACATGTGTAATAGTATCATTAATACATCCTCCACCGAATGGCAATTCCTCTAAAAAGTATTGAGTCGCTTTTTCGTGCTCTGAGAAGAAATATGCCGCTAGTGGTTTCGGCAATTGGCGAATTTGATGGATAGCTAGTGGTAAATCGTTATACATCATAACAGGTAGGATAGGACCAAAAAGCTCTTCCTGCATCGATGGACTTGTCCACTTTACATATTCGATGATTGTTGGTTCAATATATAAATCATCTCGATCTATCCGCCCGCCAAATGTTATAGCATCTCGCTCTTCCTTAATAATTTGCTGTAAACGATCAAACTGTCTAAGATTCACGATGCGTCCGTAATCAGGGCTTTTTAATGGGTTCTTCCCATAAAAAGAACGTATTGTTTCTTTTAAAATTTTCATAAAGCGATCATACACATCTTTGTGAACAAGTAAATAATCTGGTGCCACACATGTTTGCCCAGTATTTGTAAATTTACCCCATACAATCCGCTTCGCTGCTACTTCTAGGTTCGCTGTTTGATCGACAATAGCTGGACTTTTCCCTCCAAGTTCTAAAGCAATAGGAGTTAGTCGTTCTGCTGCTGCCTTAGCTACCACTTTGCCGACTGCAACACTTCCTGTAAAAAAGATATAGTCAAAGGAAGCATGGATTAAGGCAGTAACCTCATCTTTTTCCCCTTCCACTATACGTACATAGGACGGGTGGAATGTTTCTTCAATTACTTTTTTTACGATGGCTGCAGTGTGTACAGATGTTTCTGACGGTTTGACAATAGCTGTATTACCGCCAACAATCGCACCTACCAGTGGTTCCATGACCAATTGAAATGGGTAATTGAAAGGTCCAATTATTAATGTAACACCATACGGTTCACGAACAATAAAGCTCTTACCCATCTGATATTGAATAGGTGTTTTGACAGCTTCTGGCGCCATCCATTCTTCCACATGCTTCACCATATGAGAAATACTATCTAAGACAATGCCAATTTCAGTTGCATAAGCTTCAAACTCACTTTTCCGAAGGTCTAAGTATAGGGCGTTCAGTATTTCCTTTTCATATTTCAAAATGGATTTCTTTAGTTTTTTTAATTGCTCTTTTCGAAACTTGACACTTTTAGTGGCACGAGAAAAATAAAATTGACGCTGCTCTGTTATCATATTTTCCACATCTTGAGACGTAAAATTCATCAATAAAGCACCCCTTTTTCAAAAATGGCATACATAGTTTTTTCATTTCGAAACAAACTATCATTGTCTATACGATACAACATCAGGAGGGAAAAATCCTCTTTCTACATCAGGGAGGATGAAATTTGAGTATGTAAAATGTTTTAGTTTTTTTATCTCGGGAAATATACAACTACATATTAATTAAAACGGGGGCGTAGATGAATGAAAACAACAACGACATGGTGGGAGTCTATTTTTTCAGGACCATTATCGCATGGGATTTGTGAAGAAAAATTAATGCTTTTGCAAGATGAGGCTTTCTTATATCTTTCTACAGCACCAGTAGAAATAGAAGAAGATCTTGAAGTAAATTAAAAGAAAGCGCATTATAGGATACCCCTATAATGCGCTTTTATCATATTTAATTAGCAATTAATACTCGTTGCAACTGCTTTAGCTCTGCTTCCAATCTGTTGATTGCTTCTTCTTCTATGGCAAAGCCTCCTTCATCCAGACGAATAATTTGTTTATCCACAATATAAACTGAATGTGATATTGTGGTCGCCCCGAGTACAGCTAAAACGGGCTTTAAAGCATACTCTAATGCTAATAAATGACCAATAGAACCTCCGACAGCAATAGGTAGTATGACCTTCTCATGCAGAGCTTTCTGGGGTAGTACATCTAAATAAGTCTTCAATATCCCTGTAAAGGATGCTTTGTATATTGGGGTTAAAATGATCACTATTTGTGCTTCCTCGACCCATTTATTCTCTAGCTGGATACTTTCGCTCCCAAAATTGGCTGTCATTAAATCTTTTGCTGGTAGCTCATGAACATAATTAGAATGGACTTCTACTCCTTGTGCCATTAGATGATTTACAACCTTTTCATGAATTGCCGTAACTCTAGAGCTTTTCGAGTTACTTCCATTAATAATTACTGCTTTTGTCATTTCCCCACTCCTTTTATTTTTTTAAGCCATTAAAAAAGCTTCTATTTTACAATCAAACGGAAACCGCCTTGTAAAATAGAAGCCTCTAGATGCCTAGTCAACTTCAAAACCAAGTATTCTTATAAAATTAATCTAACATATATTCCTTTAAAGTCAATAGCTTTTTTATTGGTGAATAGCTTTTCCAAAAACGGCTTTGGCTGCATCTCCAATATGCTCACATACAGTCGGATGTGGGAAAATCATTTGTGCTAATGAAAGAGCTGTACCACCTGCATTTTTTGCCGCCAATATCGCATTCAGCATTTCTGTTGCACCATCTCCTACAACACAAGCACCTAGAATTTGACCGCTACCCTCTTCTGTAATTAGCTTCACAAAGCCTTCTGTATTGCCTTCCATTAAACCTTTTGGATTTGTCTTTAAAGGCATTTTTGTCATCGTGTAAGACACTTTTACCTGTTCTTCTAGTAAACCAAATGTGGCAATCTCAGGATGTGTATAGACACAACGTGGGATAGATGCTTGGTCAATTGATGCTGGTTGATTACCCACAATATAATCTACAGCATAGATTCCTTCTGCACTTGCTGAATGTGCTAGCTGATAACCACCGACCAAATCACCAATTGCATACAGATGGGGCTGACTCGTCTGTAAATGGTCATTGACGGCAATTAAAAGTCCTTCAAATGCTAGCCCTAAATGCTGAGCGATCTCTGTATTAGGACGACGCCCTGTGGCAAATAGAAGATTTTCATATGTATATGTACCTTTAGTTGTATGAATAGTATGGCCTTCAAATTTTTCGAATTCGAAATCTGTTACAAGTTCAATACCAAGTTTCTTCATCTTTTCTCGAATAAGAGGTCTCGACTCTGGTTCTTCCGTTTGTAAAATATCCTCACTATGATTAAGCATTGTAACTTTCGTTCCTAGAGGTGCTAAACTAAAGGCCATTTCTACTGCAATGACACCACCACCAATAATCGTTAACTGTGCTGGTAGCTCTTTAAGATTGAAAAATGTATCTGTTGTATAGTAGGTAGCAGTCTCTAAACCTTGAAATGGTGGGACAAATGGATGACTGCCTGTTGCCAATATAATATCCGTGGCTGTCAAAGTTTCATTTCCAACTGTTATCAGCAAGTCTTTAGTTAATGTGGCTTCACCACGATATAAAGTTATATCGTTGTTGATGATATAGTGCTCAATATTTGTTAGAAGCTCTTGAATAATTGTATCTTTTCTTTGCATCAATCGAGGGAAATTTATTCGCACATTGTCCGTTTCTATTCCCCAATTATTTCCTTGATTGATTGCCTGTACTAGTTTACTATGCTCCAATAAAATTTTAGATGGAATGCAGCCGACATTATAGCAGGCTCCTCCTAATTTATCTCGTTCAATCAATGCAACCCTTTTGCCATTTTTCGCCGCATGAATGGCCGCTACATAACCTCCTGGCCCTGCGCCAATAATCGCTATATCAAAATTTTCCATATTTCTCACCTCATGTAACACCTTATCATTGGGAAAAATTGAATGCAATATTATCAGGAATGTCTTAGAGAGGGTTTTTTAAAGAAATGCCCATCTAGTAGAACAATTCGAAAAGCTTAAAAATGAAAATAACAAAAGCCACCGAGAGAAAGAACTTCTCGATAGCTTTTGTCCACAGTCTAAGCCTTATACGTTTATATTTTCCTATGCTTAATAAATATTGCGTTGCCAAAATCTTTGTTGTGCAATCGCGCCTACAAATTTTTTAGCAAAATCCTTATTACCAGTTGCTAAAACAATGCCTGGTCCCACATTCGCATTTGACATATTGAAAAACGTTGTACCTGTAACAGCAAACCCAATAGGTTTATAATGGCGATATGCCTCATTAATATAATTCACGATATGTGTATTAAATTTAGCTTGATTACTTGCCTTTACCCCCACCACATATAACGTGTCAAATAAAACGGCATCGGTTGTAATAAATGTGTCGGTTGCCGTTAATTGAACACCATTATTCCCTGTCACAACACCTAGCCGATCAGAAATAATGCTGTAGCGCACACCTTGCCTTGTTAAATATTTCAATACTTCCCCTACCTCATTGGCATCGAATCCATCACCAATTAAAACACCTACCTTAAGCGTATAAGGCAATTTAATGGTATTGGCTTGACTAAGTGCAGGTGAAGAGGCTGTTACCTTGGACTGTTCCCCACTAGGAGGGTTAACACCAACATTTTCAGCAACAGTTGTAGCCATTGCTTTATCCACACGAACAAACATATCCACAACTTGTTGTCGCACCGATTTACTTTTTACTTTTCCAACCTCAAAGCTAAAAGCGTCTATAATATGCTGTTTTTCAGGTGGGGACATACTGTTCCAAAAGAGCCTAGCTTGCGAAAAGTGATCGTCAAAGGATTTACTACGTGCTCTTGTGATTCGCCCTTCAACCTTTTCTTCATAATGAACGTATCCCCCTTCCCTTGCAGTAGATGTTGCAGGCGTATTATTGGCCAATGAATTTTTATGATAGCTTACTCTACCTAGATTAATTGCCTGTCGACTAAAACCATTCCGTTGATTATTATGCACAGGACAAAGAGGGCGATTAATAGGGATTTCCGCAAAGTTTGGTCCCCCGAGACGAATTAACTGTGTATCTAAATAGGAGAAGAGTCGACCTTGTAACAGTGGATCGTTAGTAAAATCAATGCCTGGTACAACATTCCCTGGGTGGAAGGCAACTTGCTCCGTTTCAGCAAATACATTATCCACATTACGATTTAAGGTCATTTTTCCAATTTTCTTTACGGGTATTAGTTCTTCTGGCCAAAGCTTAGTGGCATCTAAAATATCAAAATCAAATTTAAATTCGTCTTCCGGTTCAAGTATTTGCACCCCTAACTCAAACTCTGGATAATCTCCAATTTCGATGGCCTCCCACAAATCCCGTCGCTGAAAATCTGTGTCTTTCCCTGCAATTATCTGTGCTTCATCCCAAACTAGTGAATGCACACCTAGTACAGGCTTCCAATGAAACTTCACAAATCTCGATCGTCCTCTGTCATTAACAAAACGGAATGTATGCACCCCGAAACCTTCCATCATACGGAAGCTTCTAGGTATTGTTCGATCAGACATATGCCACATAATCATATGTGCTATCTCCTGATTGTTCGCAACGAAATCCCAAAACGTATCATGGGCAGAGGCTGCTTGCGGCATCTCATTATGCGGCTCTGGCTTTACAGCATGAATTAAATCTGGAAACTTAATAGCATCCTGAATAAAAAAGACTGGAATATTATTGCCTACTAAATCATAATTTCCTTCATCCGTGTAAAATTTTGTTGCAAACCCCCGTACATCACGAGCTGTGTCCATCGAGCCTAAACTACCTACCACTGTCGAGAATCTAACAAACACTGGTGTTTTCTTTTTCGGGTCTTGCAAAAATTTCGCTTTCGTATACTCTCTCATTGACTCATATAATTCGAATTCACCATGCGCTGCAAAACCTCTAGCATGTACGACTCTTTCTGGAATTCGTTCGTGGTCAAAATGTGTAATTTTTTCTCGAAGGTGAAAATCCTCCATAATTGTCGGACCGCGGACTCCTGCTTTTAAGGAATCCTCATCGTTAGACACTCTAAGACCCTGATTCGTAGTCATTTTTGTGCCTTCATTCTCAACACGAAACGGCTCTAGTTGCTGATCCTTGGCATTATCCTCTATATTTTTGCGTTGATTCGAATTTGGCTTATCCACGCAATCCCCTTTCATACTATTACTGATTTCGCTCAATAGACACTATATGTTTGTTTGGAATAAACATGCATTTATTTGACAATCTATCTCCGCTAAAGTAAAAAGTAGGTTCCCTATATAACATAAAGAACCTACCAATCTTAAAATATGTATCGTATCATTTCATGTATGTTACAGTAGGGGTTGTCACGGCTCTCCGTACTACGAAGAGCCATCATGTCCGTACAATTTTTAATCGCTACCTCATGTCGTAATGCAATAGGGGCAATAAGAGACTCGTCAGCCTTATGACGGAAATATCGACTCACGCCAAGATGTTGTTCCATTTTGTCATTTAAGACAGCTCGTGGATATTTTTCCGAGCTATCCACTTCTTCAAAATGCAAAAGTAACCACAATTCAAAAGCTTCATTTGAATAAGCAATATGAATCCCTTTTTCCTCACAAAATTGATTTACTTCCTCCAATTGCTTTTCAGTTAAATCATCCTTATCAAAAACAATCCAGACCTCGTCAAAATATTGATAACTTGAATCCCGATAAGCATGTTGAGCAAGCTTAATTGCAGAACGTTTAACGTTTTTTATTTTCACACTCACCATTTTAGAGCGCTTCAAAATACGTAGCTGCTCAAAATAAATACGTTCCGTTTCACCTTCACAATAAATTAAAATAGTATTCCGCAGTGTTCGGTTTCCTTGTTGACGTACTCTCACTGCTCAGATACCTCCGCTTCATCTAAATATTGTTCAGATAAATATTCATTAATAACGGGAGTTGCGCCAAATTCTCCTTTTAAATAACGTTTTGCATATGAAAGGTCGCCACGCTTTTTTTGCAGGTCTGCAAAATCAAATAAAGAATAAAGCTCAGATTCATTTTTAAAGGTTTTATTAACAAACCAAATTTGATCGGACCGCAATGGCTGATCCAATAATTCTATTTCATGACTCGTCACGACAAATTGATTACTCGTATTGCGTTTACTATTCATGATTGCCATTAGAAATTCACAAATTGACACATGAAAAGCTGTATCAAATTCATCAATAAAAATAGTTTTTCCTTTATTATAAGCATCTACCATCACACAAGCTAAATGCAACATGCGCACAGTACCTTTAGAATCCATCGTCCAATTGATCGTCTCTGTCCCGATGGGGGCACCTGCTTCATCGAATGATAAATAATGCAGATCGATATCAACTTCTTGAATGATCTCAGGGGTGTCAAATTCGTAGCCAATGGTATTTTTTTCTCTGCGTTCCACACGTCTTGCTGTGACATCTTGAATCGAAAAATCGGCAATTTTAAGAAGTTTGATGACCTCTTTTTTAAAAGGCTCTTCTTCAAGTTTACGAATAAGGGGATGACTTGATAACCGATTCGCTTCATCGAGAAACAGGATTTTATGTAAAAACCAATCGAATACCTTTAACGCATCTGAATCATTAAAAACATGGAGCACTGATAAAAAGGCTGTATTATTACGTGTATATTTTGTTAATTTCTGTGCCGTCGAATGAGCTGTGTCATACGAATAGTCCACACCATCCCAACGTCGGACAAAAAGTTCTTCCTTCAAATTATTTGTTGTCTTGTGAAGGCGCTCATATAAAACTAAGGAAGCATTATACTGAATTTCATAATCATACAAAGCTCCGTCCAAAAATAGGGAAATCATAAATTCTGTTGGTTTGCCCTGCTGACTTCCTAGCTTAAATGGTTGATAAGGTAGACGTAATTGTTTAATATTGTTTAAATTTTCAAAGTTAAAAAGTAAGGACCGCAAAACCTTAATTGCGGTAAATAGATTAGATTTACCACTTCCATTTGGCCCAAAAATAAATGCACTTTTCACTACACGCAGTGAATCATCCAATTGCATGGTATGGGTATCCTTCCATTTTCGCAGACGACTTCCCGCTACCATTGAAAATAATGTATCCTCTTTATAGCTTAGACAATTGTTTACTCTAAAATCTACAAGCATATGTAAGCCTCCGTCCACATCCATTTCTTTAATGAATTATTATACTATAGACATAGAAAAAGACATATTACACAGTGTAATATGCCAAATCCTCTATATCGTTAAATTTCCGCTAATTTATCAACTTGTAAAGCATTCAGCGTACGTTCAATTCCCTCTGCAAAAGAAATTTTGGGTCTCCAACCAATTGCATTAGCTAATTTGTCATTATTTAAAAATGAATGTTCAATATCTCCTTCTCGCGCGGGGGCATATTGAATTTCAAGTGGATGATTTAAATGCTGAAGTAGCAAAATAACTTGATGAAGTGACCAGGCTTCATTTGTGGACACATTATAGATACCCTGCAATCGTGCATGGACACCGGCATAGATGGCGTCTGCAATATCATCGACGTAAATAAAGTCACGTGTCTGTTCACCATCACCATAAATCGTAAAGGGTTTTCCCTCCATACTACTTTTTAACATGCTTGGGATGACAGCAGCTTCACCTTGCATTTGTTGTCTTGGACCGAAAACATTGGCGAATCTGTAAATAAGAATAGGTAACCGATAATCCTTTTGCCATTTCTCACAATAGGTTTCTCCAATGCTCTTGTTTAATCCATACATAGATATCGGTTCACAGACATCTGTTTCTTCTAGTGGCGGATAGTGACTATTTCCATACACAGCAGCTGAGGAGGCAAAAACAAAATGCTTTACCTTATATTTAGATGATAAAAAGAGCATTTGACTTAGCCCAACAATATTCGTCAAAATATCCTTTACTGGCTCCTGTAAGGATTGTTGAACACTTGTTTGCGCTGCACAGTGAATCACCACATCGAAATGTGTTTCTTTAAAAAGGTGCTCACAAACCTCATCTTCCACATTTAAAAGATAAGATTTATGCTCAAAGTCAACATTTCGTAAGTGACCCGTACTTAAATTATCAATAATATAAACCGATGCTCCTTCTTCAAAAAAACGCCTACCTACTGCACTGCCAATAAAACCATAGCCACCTGTCACTAATACATTCATCCTATCGCCCCCAAAAACAATATGATGATTTATATGCAGTATTTGCTAAAAATATGCAAGAAACTTATTTGGTGGGATTTTTTTACAGAATATCATTACTAGAATATATGATAAGCACATGCCTATTTTGGGACATATAAAAAGCATGCTCGAATATTACTTCAAGCATGCAAGGAAAAATCTCTTTATTACGCTGGGTTAATTTCTAACTCAACTGATACTTTAATATCTTTACCTACAAGAACTCCACCAGTTTCTAAGGCAGCATTCCAAGTTAAACCAAAGTCTTCACGATTGATCGTTGTTTCAGCTTCAAAACCATATACTTCTTGCCCCCATGGATTTGTGCCTTTGCCGTTAAACTCCGTATCAAATGTTACTGATTTTGTTACACCTTTAATTGTTAAGTCACCTGTTACTGAATATTCATCGCTAGATTTTTTTGTAATATTTGTTGATTTAAACGTAATGGTTGGATATTGTTCAGCATCAAAGAAATCTTCTGCTTTTAAATGGTTATCACGATCTTCACTACGTGTATTAATGCTTGCTGGATCAATTGTAAAGCTGATGTTAGCAGTAGTTAAGTCTGCAAGATCTGCCGCCTCAATGTCCGCTGTGTATTTGTCAAATACACCTTTCACTTTTGATACCATCATGTGTTTTACTTGAAAGTTAATTGCTGAGTGCCCTAAATCAATATTCCATTTTGCCATTTTAAAATTCCTCCAATAAGTTGATTTTATCTCGATTTCGAGATATATTTTAAAATATGAAGCAACTACAGTAATTATGTTACCCAACATTATTTAGGATAAACATTTGTAGTTACTTATCTTTTTTTACTACTTTAGTTATAAAAAGTAATTGATTACTTTATGTAACCTACTATATATTAATAATCTAATTACGTCAAGTAATTAAATTGTTTTTTTATTTAATGTTCATGTTGAAAACTGAGATATCCTATTCCTCTGAACATGTATACGTTTTTCCATAGCCGAAGTAGCAAAAAAAGCATGACGGTAAAGAGACTTTTACAGATACTTAAAATAGTAGGTTGTTGTATAATTCTGCGAAGAACACTTGATTTCAAGGAGGTATAACATATGAAAATCAATCGAATGGATCATGTGAGTATAAACGTAAATGATCTTTCAGAGGCTAAAGCATTTTTTCTTGAGTTAGGACTTGAAGTAAAAGCAGAATGGGAATTGGAAGGAGAACAATTAAGCCGAATAGTTGGGCTTAATCATGCTAAAACGGCATGTGTAGGTTTGGGGATGCCTGATGGTCAGACATGGATAGAGCTAGTGAAATTTTATTCGCCATCAGATGACAAAGATATTCAGCAACCTCTTGCCAATACGCTAGGAATCCGACATATTTGCTTTAATGTTGAAGATATTGAAGGTATTATTGCTAAATTGAAAAAAAGGGGTACAGAAATTTTTAGTGAGATACAGCAATATGAAGATAGTTATAAATTATGTTACGTTCGTGGTCCTGAAGGAATTATTTTAGAGCTGGGAGAGAAAATCAAATAAAAAGAAACTGAAATAATGGAAACGTAGACACCTGCTTATTGAGAGTAGTCATTATGGCTTAAAAAATAAATGGAGAACCTTGACAATAATGGTTCTCCTCCATAAAAGGGTGTCGAACTTTTCGTACTTCCCTACTATTCTTATTCTCCACGTTTTACTAATTTACCCTGCACAACAAAGCGATGATCGTCACTCATCACTGAATCCTTACAAGTAGACAATGTCAGGATTTTATCACTGGGACTTATAGCGACATTCATTTGTATGGATGAGCGCTTCTGAATGTCCTCTAGAAATTGCTGATAAGCTCCGTCACTTGTAAAGTCCGTTTCAATATAATAGAAATCAATAGTTGTCTCATATGCAGCAAATACCTCGATATCATACCCTTCATATAGGGTATCTAAATAAATAATTGGATGGTCATCCGCGTAGTCTTGCTTTAAATAATTTTTTAGACTACCAAACATCGTATTGTTTTTCATAGCATGACCATATAAAATTGTATTTTGATTCATAGAAAGAATATTATTGCGATAATCCATAAAGACACTTCCTGCACGACTTTCCTCGTCTTTAAAATTATGATTTAAATAAAACTCATTATTGTCAGCTTGTAGTACTGGATTATTTAACTTTGTTCCATCCACTGAAATCCATCCCACAATTTGACGGTTCATTGCTAATAAATCTTGGAATTGAGGTCTTATCGTTGAAGGAGCTTGAGTTTCTTCCTCTTGACTTACTGGCTGATCCTCAATAGTGCTTAATGTAGCTTGATATATATCCTGCACTTCCTTCAGTGATTTTGATGTCTCATAGTACGTATATAGATACTTTGCCAGAGAAAATGCAGAAAATAAAAATATCACTAAATATAGAAATGTGACTAACTTTGACGCCTTCTTTTTCATCCTATCACCAATCATATCCCTATTGGCATCATATAATAGCCAAGTTGTTTATCTTCATTAAATACCGCGTCAACTCCATAAACCTCTTTAATAACATCTTTTGTGATCACATCACGTGGAGCACCTTCTGCGAATAGTTGACCATCCTTCATTAAAATAATATGGTCACTATAGCGAATAGCTTGATTAATATCATGAAGCACCATGATAATCGTTAAGCCGTGCTGCTCGTTTAATGTTTTGACTAGCTCTAATAATTCTAATTGATAATAAATATCCAAATACGTTGTCGGCTCGTCCAAGCATAGTATTTCAGATTGTTGTGCCAAAGCCATAGCAATCCAGACACGTTGGCGCTCGCCACCTGATAACGCCTCTAAATTTGTTGTACTCTTTTGTTGTAAATTTGTACAAGCCAATGCCCATTCAATGGCTTTTGCATCTCCTTCATTGTCTTTTTTCAGCAATGTTTGATGGGGAAGACGACCAAAGCCGACTAATTTTTCAATTGTTAAATCTTTCGGTATATCGTTTTGCTGATACACTATCGCTAGTTTTTTAGCGAATTCCTTAGGCTTATAGTTTAGTAAGTCTTTATTTTCTAACAGGACATTCCCTGATTTAGGTAAATGAAGACGAGAGATAACACTTAATAAAGTTGATTTCCCACAGCCATTCGGGCCAATAATTGTTGTAATTTTGCCCTTTGTAATGGATGTTGAAACGCCATTTAGATGGTTACGTGTATTATCATGCGATACAATGATGTCTTGTATATCCATGTTTGTCACTCTTTTCGTAATAAGAATATGAGGAAGGGTCCACCGATAATTGCCATAATTGTGGACGCTGGAATTTCAAGTGGTGCAACAATTGTACGTCCAATTGTATCTGCTACTAAAATTAATAAAGCTCCTGCCAGTGCTGTAAACGGAATAAGCACAGCATGATCATGTCCAACCAATCTGCGAGCAATATGAGGTACTAATAGTCCCACAAATGAAATAACACCTGCAACAACAACTGAAACAGCTGCTAGTAAAACAGCCACGGCTGCAATTAATAACCGTGCTCGCGCAACTTGAAATCCTAAACTTTTAACAGTTTTGTCTTGTAATACGAGTAAATTACACCAACTATATAAAGCTAGAGCCCCTATTAATCCGATTGAACCATATGTCACAATTGTGGAAACATCTTTCCATGTTCGCATTGTTAGATTAGAACCAATCACACTAGATGCGGACATATTTAAGGAGCCACCTAAGCTAATCATAGCCTCGGTTAAGCCTGTAAACATGGCGTTAATCGCTATCCCTACTAAAATCAATTTGAGAGGGCTTAAGCCAGATTTCCAAGATAGTGCAAAGACAAGCATACAGGCTAAGGCTCCGCCCATAAATGCTAAAACGGGTGTCATAAAAAATAATGTGGGGAAAAAGGCAACAATAAACAATTGAACAAATGCGGCACCCGAAGATATTCCGATGATCCCTGCATCTGCCAATGGATTACGCATCACCGATTGTAAAAGCACCCCAGAAACTGAAAGTGCGGCACCTGCAAATAATGCCACGATGATACGTGGGAAGCGTAAATCACGGATCGCCTCCATTTGACTATTCCCCTCATCAAATAATGCCCCTATAAACTCAAAAAAGCCCATTTTAATGCTACCTGTTGTGGCTGAATAAATAACTGTCACAAGTAATAGAAAAATTACAAGTAAAAAACTGACGATTCTTTTTGTCATATCGGACTTCCTTTTTCTTTTTTTATTCCGTATAGGATAAGAAAAACGCTCTATGACGAGTAAAATACTGATCATACGAGCGACATTCAAGTTACTATTTACGATAGAAAATTTCCATCAGCTGCCCTAAAGCCTGTGGTACCTGCAAGGAGGATGTCGTCCCGAATAATTCTTCCTCTAAATCATAGACTTTATCGTTTTTCACTGCTTCGAAATGTTTCCAAATATCATTTGTTTTAAATTCTTCATCGAACATTTTCACAACTTCATCAGGCATGCCATGTGATAAGCGCAAAATAATATCCGGATTACTATTATGGAGATATTCCGTATTAGAAGATAGATATTCTGCATCCTGTCCTTCCATTACATTGATACCTCCTGCTCGTTTCACAAGATCCCCAGCATACGAATTTTCTGTTGCTACTAAATAACTCCCTGGTATACCTAGTAAAATTAATACCCGAGGACCTTCTTTATTCGCAGCTACACTTTGGACTGCCTCGATGTTCTTCTGTAGATCTTTTACTAATGCACCGGCTTGGGCTTCACGATCATAGCGTTCTCCTAGAGATGTTATTTCCTTCAGCATGGCATCAACGCTTTGGAAATTAAGAAAATCAACAGGAATATTAAGTTGTTTAAATTTATCCTGTAAATCGTATTCTAAAGTTGAAACGGATAATACTTCTGTCGGATTTAATGACTTAACAATTTCCATATCCGGCTCCATCGCATTACCGATTGTTGGCAGACCGTCAAAACGCTTTGCTAATTGCTTTTCTGTTTCTGGTACAGCAATTGCATCAAGCTCCAGCTTATCAAGGATATCTGCTATAACTACCGTCCCCGCAATGATACGTTGCTCACTATCTTCTGTTACCTGTTCTTTGTCAGTAACTGGCTCATTCTTTTCTGTTTGATCACTGCTACTACATGCAGCGAGAATTAGTGATAGTAATGTCAACAACAGTAACTTCAGTTTCCAATCTCTTTTCATTGTGTCATCCCCCACTTATTACTGCTCAGTCGTTTCATTTTTGGTTTTTCTAATACGCTTAATAAGTAGCCAGCCTGATACGAGACATATAACGATCAGCCCAATAATTTTTACGATGTTTAACGGTTCAATTGGCTGTTCTGCAGTCGTTTTTTTCACTACTTTATTGTCCGTAGTTTCCTCCATCGTTTGGCTATCCTCTAATGTTTCGTCTAAAGTTTCATCAGTTGGTTCATCAAGTGTACGATCAAATGTTAATTTTTCTTCCCATGGTATAAGCAATGGTGATTGAATAGCTGGTAATGTCTGTGTAGCTTTGCTAGATACACTCTCTTTACTTATTTGTGCTTGTGGCTTTTGTACCTGCTCCTTAACCGTTTCCACTGACTTGTCAGGTACAACTTGCGTAGTAGGTTTTTCGTTGATAGGTTTTTGTAAAAGCAATGCGACCTGTTTTTGATTGAATGCTAGCTGAACATAGTATTGATGATGATATGAAATGTCAGGAATATCGATTTTCACCCACATTCGTAACGGCTGTGTTAAGTCCTCAACCTCAAATTCCACAATGCGTACATTGTCTAAAAGTGAAACTTGCTTCGGTTCAATCTGATTTCCCTTATAATCTACTTGTAGACCTGTCACCCAAGCTGATTGTAAAATGGTCATTTGCGCATAGTATCTACCATCCTTTTCAATCACCTTTGCGGTTGGATTCACATAGTTATTCATAATAGAAGGTTCATTTTTACCATCCGTTAATAATACATAATCCACTGCCCATTCTTGACCCTTTGTTTCTTCTACAACTACGTTTTCAGCATCATCCGTCTTGTTTTCTTCCTGAGGAACGGTCGGTATAAGTCCCTCCATCTCAATGCGTAGCTCTTGAGTGAATGCAAAATAAGATTCCTCAGCTGCAAGCTCTATATTGCCCTTTATAACAATCGCGTCCTGTAATGCCGAAACATCAAACTGAACTAAATTTTCTATATCTTGAGTCCAAGAAATTTCATTACCAAGCTGTTCGATATGTATATCACGTACAGAATATGGCTGTTCAAGTGCCAAAGCTAATTGATACTGTCCATCCTTTACGGTGAGAGTTGCTTTATGTTTAAAAAGATTTTCTTCAAAGCCCTCAATAGGAGAAAAACTTAGTTCAACTTGATAACTACCATCTATTATGCCAAGGTTTTCAGCTTTTGCTTGCATAAAAATGGATGGAGGAAAAACAAGCAATAAAACTGCCAAAACAGCCAAAATACAAATGTGCTTTTTTATGATTGTCATTGCATAGTCTCCTCCCATTTTAAACACATAGGAACTTCCTCCCCCATAAAATATGAGAAAGGAAGTTGCTGTAAAAATTCTTATTATTTATTCATGTATTGCAAAGAGCCATTTAAAATTTTCGCCATATGTGAACGTTTTAATGGACTATTTGCATCAATAACTGTCTTACCATCAGCAGTTGGAGAGCCAGTCATTACTTTACCTGCATATAGAAGGGCAAAGGCTTTTTTTGCTTCTTCATCTTTCACTTTTGCTCCATCAGCATAGTAAGAAAGACTTGTATCACCAAAGCTCATTTCTTTTCCTGCTACATGTGTTACAGTGCGATAAATCATTACAGCTGCTTGTTGACGAGTAAGTGTATCATTTGGATTGAAGTTTGTAGCTTTTTTAACAATCCCAGCTTCAGCTAATGCATTAATAGCTTGAACAGCTTCCGCACTAAGCTTGCCTGTATCTTTAAATCCAGCATCTTTTGTAGAAGTTACGTTCAATGAACGTGCTACCATTAAAGCAAATTGAGAACGTGTAATGTTGTCATTTGGTCTAAAATTATCTTGTGCCTTCACAATACCTAAGCTGTAAAGTGATAGGATGGCATCTTTATTCGCATCTTTACTAATGTCCTTAAATGGATTAATAACTGGCTTCACTGCACCTTCCACAGCAAAGCTAAATTGTACTGTATGATTCGAATCATACTTCACACCTTGTGCTGGTTCATTTACAACGATGTGTAATTGAGCATTTACAAGTTTCTTCAAATCTGCAACTTCAAATGAATATGTGCGTGAATTTGTTGTATCATCTTGTTTCACTAAAGTTGCTTCCTTACCCTCTACAGTGAAACCTTTTACATATTGACCTTGAGGGAATGTCATTGTTACAACATTTTTACCGTCTTTTACAGTCATCCCCACTTTTGGTGCGATATACTGTTTCATCATCGACTCTTCTGTTGTACCATCTTTGTAAACAGTGACAGCTACTTCATTCACTTTCACTTCTTCTTTTACTTCTTTCACTGCTTTTAAATCAAAGTCATACCATTTATCCATATTTGCGGACGGAACGACTACATGAATTTTTGCTGATTTAACTTCATCAACAACAACAGGGAAACTGTATGTAATTGTACCGTCGTTATTTTTTACTTCTTTAGCATCTACAAATGTATCGCCTTGTTTTGTTTGCAGACCTGCAATCATTGGTGCAGATTTAGCTGTAATTGTTAATTGAGCTTCAAACTTACCGTCTTTTTCAACGATTGTTCCTTGTGGTACTAAATGAGAACTAATTGCAGGCTGTGCTTCTGTCGTACCTGTTTTAAAAATTTGGAAATTAATAACTGAATCTGTTTTAGCAGCTTTCGTTGTTTCTGCTTTCACTTCTGTATTTGTTGTTACTAATTCTGCCGCAGATGCAAAGGAAGGAACTGTAAGAGATGCTGCTAACAATGAAGCTAGTACTATTTTAGTTGCGCGTGATTGACGTTTTTTAGCCATTTTATTGACCCTCCGTTTTTGTTTGTAGTTTTTTTCTATAAAGTAAAAATGCTGACCCCACTAATGCAACGATTAATAGATAAGGTGTTGCATCATCTGTTTGTGGATTGGGCACTTGACTTTCAGTTGTAGTTGCTGAAGAAGTTGGTTGTGATTTACTGGATTCTGTTTTTTGAGTAGAAGCAGATGCTGAGCTTGCGATTGATGTGGCATCAAATACAAGTGATACACTGTATTCATGATGATAATTGATATCATCAATATCAATTTTCATCGCTGTTACTACAGGTTTTGTTAGGTCTTTAACGGTGAATTGTACAGTTCGTGTATCTGCTGCTTGATCTTCACTTACTACAGTTGCTCCACCTGGTGGTTGAAATTTCGTAATCCATGCACTGTTTTTTAATGTAATTTGTACTACTGCAGTGCCATTTTTCACCGTAACTTTCGCAGGTTTTACAAAATAATCATTAGCAATTGATGCGGAATTACTTTCAGGTTTATTGACCTGATATTTTATCGAATGAGTGCCATCAGCTAGTTGAGCAGATGCTTGTGTTAACCCGAAGTTAACGACAAAAATACTAACAAGCATGATCAACATGAGCATTTTCTTCATGTGTTGCACGCCTCCCTTAGTCATAATAAAACATCCTAATTGATAGATTCACTTCCACGAAAGCACTTTCATGTAAACGAAAATAATTCTCAATTACGATTCTACTCCCAAGAATAATCGTTACTGCCAGTCAATGTCAACCGTTAATCCAAATTCGTCCTCAATATGTCAAATTTTCCTCCTAATAAAAAGAATATCACCAAAATTTGGTGATATTCTCGCTCTTAATTTATTTCGCAAAAATCTCTAAAATACCGATCAACAATAAAAGCCATCCTGAAATGGCTGTTGAATGCCTCCCAATAAACGTTTTAGAGAGCAATGCGCCACATTGACTGCCTACCCCCACCGTAACAAAAGAAAAGACACCAATGGAAATTACTGTCCATATTGCAGAAATGCCATTAGCACCGATGGCAATACCTCCTGCTAAGCAATTAGCTGACAATACAAATCCGAGTGCCATTGCCTCTCGAGTTGAGATGACTAAATTTTTATCTTCATCAAATAGCTCAGGGTTACCTGCTATGCGTTGATTAGAAAAGTTATTGGACATCAAGGTCCATATACCAATAACACATAATAGTAAACTTCCTAATAAATTGGCAGTATGCGGTGAAATATATTCAACAACAGTGCTGCCAGCTGTTACTGCGACATATGTGACAATCATTGACATGCCAGCGATCACTGCATTCGATAAAATAGGAATTTTAACTTGCTTGACACCATAGGCTAGGCCAATCCCCAAATTATCTAGATTTGCAGCAATTCCTATTAGAATAATAGTAATCCAGTGCACACTAAGCCTCCTCAAAACCCAGTCTCCATTTTCACCTATCATATGTAATCGTGTTAAAAATCTATGGGCATTTTAGAACCCTATTCAGAACCTTTTCCGTAATGAAGCCCCCATTTTATTGCATGCGTTGCATGAATCATCAATTTGACAAAAGTAACAACTTCTATATAAAATTAAGTTGTTACTTGTTAATATTTATTAATTTTCACTAGGATGTAAGTAATTATTGAAAGGGGAATTTGATGAGATATTTAAAAATATGGAAGATAGGATTTGCTTTATCATGCCTACTACTATTAGCTGCATGTGGTTCTGCTGATGCGGGTACAAAAGATAAAAAAGAAATTAACTTGGCGTATGTGGAATGGGATACAGAGGTTGCTTCTACCCATGTTATAGGACAAGTTTTAGAGAATTTGGGATATGATGTGACGCTCACACCATTAGACAATGGCATTATGTGGGAGGCACTTGCGAACGGTGAGGTTGACGGTATGGTATCTGCCTGGTTACCCCAAACACACGCTCCGCAAGTAGAGAAATACAAAGATAAAATTGAGAATTTAGGCGAAAACCTTACTGGTGCTAAAATTGGCTTAGTCGTTCCAAGTTATATGGACGTTAATTCCATTGAAGACTTAACAAATCAAGCCAATAAAACAATTACAGGTATTGAACCAGGAGCTAATATGATGGCCACAACAGAAAATGCCTATAAGGAATATCATAATCTAGAGGGCTGGAATGTACTAACCTCTTCTGCCGGTGCCATGACCGCAGCCCTTAGTCAAGCCATTTCAAATAATGAAGAGATCATCATTACAGGTTGGTCTCCCCACTGGATCTTTAATGCCTACGATTTAAAATATTTAGAAGACCCAAAAGGTTTATATGGTACGGAAGAATATATTGGTACATTTGCCCGTAAAGGATTAAAGGAAGATGCTTCCGAGGCATATGATGTCCTAAATCGTTTCCATTGGACTGCCGAAGATATTGAAAGTGTGATGTTTGATATTATGGAAGGTATGAGTGCCACGGACGCTGCAAAAAAATGGATTAACAATAACCAAGATAAAGTAGCTGATTGGACAAAAGATGTAAAGACACCATAAATGAAAAATATCCATTTACTAGCGATTAGTAAATGGATATTTTTCATTAACCTTCTAACTGGAAGCCTCCTTTTAGAAGTGATCATCTTGAGGCTAGTTTTTAATTTTGCACCATGCATTTTCGCTCAAGTTACTCCGTCACTGTATAACTCAACAAACTGGTCCTAAATCCAATAACTAATAGCCCTCAACAATAAATAGTAAATAGCGAACTTAGGTAAATTGATTGGAACGAAGGCGGCATCTACTCCTATAGTAAAACACAACTAAAAATTATTAGAGTTTGTCTACAACATTGAAATGTTAGACAATTTTTACATCGTTCAAACATTATTGGGATTCATGAAGAAACAATCAACTCAATAATGTTAACTATTTTTCCTCGTTTTTCACCATGTGACACGAATGAATATAAACTTTCTTTTCACTCATATGGGCCTCCACGAATTATTATCTTCATATCAGTGAATTTACTTATATTTCTTAACTTTTTTAACCTCAACATTTATTATTACTAGTAATGATAGAAAATTTTAAAGCATATTTTTGATCATCATCTTTTATGTAGCTTTTTCCCGCACAACCTTTCAGTTACATCTTTTACTATATATCGAAAGAAAAGGAGTCTTTCATGAACTTAAATCTCAAAGCATTGTTTCCTTCCTATCGTTATTTTCGTTCAAAGCCAACTCAACTATCCTATGATTCTCATATTTTTTATCATCACGAAACAAAGGAATGGTTTTCTATTTCCAAGCATGAGGTTTCACAGCGGGACTACGAATGGTTGACGGTTTTTTATACTGAAGTTACCTCTTCGCCAGTTCAGGCATCAGATTTATGGTATGAATTTATTTATTCGAATGGTGACATGCCGCCCAAATTAAAATTTAACAAAGCACGGGTTATTCAAATAACTTTTATTAATGAAAACCCTCCCTTAGAAGCTTTAAAAGAAGCTCTTTATAATTTTTTTCAGGAGGATACGGTATTCCTTCAAGTTGCTAAAAATCAATTTTTACTTATTGAACCTGAAAAACATTCAATACGTGAGAAGGAAGATTTCATTGCCCTTATCCGTACGATAGAAGCCGATTTTTATGTTCGCATCCATTTATATTTGGGAGAATTTTATACAATCAATCAAGATTTTTCGGTTAAATTCCAAAGGGAAGCACAATGGTTCAAGGAATGCTTACATTTAAGATTTGCTGAACCTTATTATTCATTTCAAACGATATTCCCTATTTTACTAACAGAACAATTGCCCACTTCTATTCTTACATTTATCGAGGAGCAAATTATTATACCTTTAAAATCTGACAAGGAATTATTGGAAACGGTTAAAACCTTTTGTGAATGTGGTTTCAATATTTCTTTGACATCAAAAAAATTACATATGCATCGTAATACGCTTACCTATCGATTATCCAAGTTCCAAGAAATCACCAATATTCATATCAAAAATTTAGATGGTGTTATTCTTGTTTACTTTGCTAGTTATCTTTGGTCATTTTTACAACATGCACAAAAATAATTAACTGAAAATTATGCACATTAAACATAGGTTTTCTTCATTACTTTATTTACACTGAATAAAAGAACAAAGGGGATTAAACATGGAGAAAATAGTACTTAATCATATTTATAAAATATATGATGGCGGTGTAACAGCTGTATCTGATTTTAATTTAACTGTTCAGGATCAAGAGTTTATAGTACTTGTTGGTCCTTCAGGTTGTGGAAAATCAACAACATTACGTATGATCGCTGGGTTAGAGGAAATTTCGGAAGGTGATTTTTTAATTGATAACAAGAAAATGAATGATGTGCCATCTAAGGAACGTGATATTGCGATGGTTTTTCAAAACTATGCTCTCTATCCACATATGACAGTTTATGACAACATGGCATTTGGCTTAAAGCTCCGTAAGTTTTCAAAACAACAAATCCAAGAACGTGTCCACAATGCTGCAGCCATACTTGATTTAGAAAAGTATTTAGATCGTAAGCCTAAAGCTTTATCAGGTGGTCAGAGACAACGAGTTGCCCTTGGTCGAGCAATCGTCCGAGATGCGAATATTTTCTTAATGGACGAACCATTGTCCAATTTAGATGCAAAACTACGGGTGCAAATGCGTGCAGAAATTACTAAGCTCCATCGACGATTAAAAACAACGACAATCTACGTAACACATGACCAAACTGAAGCCATGACAATGGCAACACGTCTTGTCGTCATGAAAGATGGTATTGTTCAACAAGTCGGTACTCCTGAAGAAGTATACGGTTTACCTGAAAATAAATTCGTTGGTGGTTTTATAGGCTCACCATCGATGAACTTTTTTAAAGGGATTTTCCATGAAGAAGGGATTCAAATAGGACCTATTTCACTAACCATTCCTGCAGAAAAATCCAAATTATTAGTAGAAAAAGGTTATTTACAAAAAGAGCTGATCTTGGGCATTCGTCCTGAACATATTTATGAAAATTCTTCTGTCAATTCAGAGCCGTTCTTCTCAGCTATTGAAGCAGATATCGATGTAACCGAATTAACAGGGGCTGAGCTGATGTTACATGCACAGTTAAATGGACAGCCTTATATCGCACGTGTAAACTCCGATACTCGAATAACTCAGGGTCAGGTAGCAAAACTACTATTTGATATGTCACGGGCTCATTTCTTTGACTTAGAATCAGAACAGCGTATTCGGTAGAGTAAAAGCTTTATTGAAAGGGATTCAGATAACAAGCCTGTTTCCCTTTTACAGTTCAACATTGGTGTTTTTTTAGCTATTTCGATTAAGTTTTAGAAGGCGAGGCAATTAGTGTTTCTTCATTGTTTGACGAAAAAAACCCAATTTCTCAATATAAGCTATATATAGAAGTTGGGTCTTTGTATGAAATTTTTATCGCTGTAATTTTCCATTTTCCTCATCACGCCACTGTTTTTGATTACTTCAATGCTGCACCATACAGTCCCGTCTCACCTTTATGAATACTACTCTCTATAATTTGCTCTTTCCCTTCAAAAGGAGTATTCAACAGGCGCTGCTGAATTCCGTCTTTAATCAGTTCAATGATTTTCGGCTGATGATTAAAAAAGCCTCCGCCTAATACTATGCAGTGTGGATCAAGCATTAAAATCATTTGATGTAACTGTTTTTCCATGCAATAAATGATTTGCTGCAATACTTTCACCATAATAGGGTCACCCTTGTAATAGAGCTCCATCATATCTTTTAATCGAATATTTGAATTTCCCAGTAATGTTCTTCCCAGCTTTTCTATAGCTGGCCCTGCGACACTTTCTTCTAAAGTTTCACCAGCTTGACCGACAATATTAAAACCTATTTCACCAGCTAATCCTGTTCCTCGTAAAAAATCACCATTAACAATGGTACAACAGGATATCCCTGTACTTAATGTTATATATACCATCGTTTCCTTCCGAAATCCTCTAGCATTATACTCTCCCCAAGTAGCCATATGCACATCGTTATCCATCATAATCTGTGCATGGGGAAAAAATTCAGTTAATCGTTCACAAATAGGAAAGTTACTCCACGGTATATTATTTTGGTAGACGGCTAGACCCTTTTGAACATCAACAATACCAGGTACACCAATACATACCTTAGAAACTTCATTAAAAGAGAGCTTCTTCTCCATACAGAGTATTTCAAAGCTATCAATTAAACAATGGAATAAAGCTTCTTTTGTGGAAATATCACTTGGTACCTCTCTTTTAATTAAAATATGCTGATGTTGGTTGAATAAAGCCGTGGCTAATTTTGTTCCACCAACATCTGCTACTAAAATATGACTCATCCTTACATCACCAGTTCTCCCCACAGAATTTATTTAAATTCAAAATTATCAGAAAGTAATAAGTGGAATAATATCTATTACTTATTGAATAGGTTTTTATTATGAAAGTTTAACGACTTGTGTTAAATTACGTGGTTTATCGGGGTTACGCCCTTTAAATATTGCATGTTGATAAGCTAAAAGTTGAAAGTAAGGGACCGCTTCAACAAGGCGATTTAAATCATCTACTTCTGCTGATAGCTTAAAAATTAAATCTGCTTCTAACTCCTCTGAAGCTATACCAATAATAACAACGAAGCCTCCAAGCTTTTGAATATCCTTCACTAATGCCTGATCATATTCCTTCGTTTCATTTTGTGTAAATATAATAACAACCGTTTCTTTATCAACAATAGAAATTGGTCCATGTCGGAATTCCAGATTTGAGTAACTTTCACATTCCGTTTGAGTCATTTCTTTTAGCTTTAATGTTGCTTCTTTAGCCAACCCATTATAAGCACCTGACCCTAAAAAGATAAAGCGCTTTTTTGAAGCATCTTCCGTCACCTGCGTTAATTGTTGTCCATTGCCTAATGCTGATTGAACAAGAGCGGGGATTTTCTCTAACTGTTCCAGTATATCCGTGCGTCCACTAATTTTCGCAGCATATAATTGCAAGGCGTATAGCATATTAGAAAATGATTGTGTCATGACCACACTTTTTTCTGATATATCATTTAAGGCAATCAATTCATTTGTTAATCTTGCCATAGGTGTGTCACTATTACATGTTACTGCCATAGTACGTATATTTTTCGCACCATTCAAATGCTCTAAGGACATAATAATTTCCGAAGTTGTCCCCGACCGGGAAATTCCAATAATCAGATACTTTTTATGCGTTAAAATAAATGTGTCTGTGTGTAAAAATAACTCAGATGCGGGTACAGCAATGGCAAACGCTCCAGTAACAGTTTGATAATAACGCGCTGCTGCAATCGCTAAATAATAGGATGTTCCACATCCTGTGAAAAGCACTACATCTACAGCATCTTCATTAAAAGTCATTAATTGCACAATATCTTTTGTTCTTTCTAACTTTTGTCCCTGTGCTATAATCTCATTGTAAGTGTACATAAACAAATCCCTACTTCTCTTTTATTTTAGTTATTTGTATCTCCTCTAAGAGTTTTTCCACTGTATCTCTTTGGACTTTTGCAATCTCTTTATGTGCTGCATTCGCTGAGCCACATGCAACAGCCCATTTATATGCCTCTGTATGGTCTGCACCATGTGAGAGCTTATAAATAAGACCTCCTAAAAAGGCATCACCACTTCCTACTGTATTGACCACATTTATCCGTGGTGCATTTACTTTGTAAATCCCTGACGGATGAACAAATAGAGCGCCTTGCTCGCCCAATGAAAAGCATACATGCTCAATGCCTAATTTTTGAAATTTTATACCCACCTGAACTAAGTCTTCATGAGTTAAAGCAGGTCTACCGATTAATTGAGTAATTTCATCCTCATTTGGCTTAATAATGAAAGGTATTGCTGTAATACCTTTTCTCAAAGCCTCGCCACTTGTATCAAGTGCGACTCTAATACCTTTTTCCTTTAATAAATGGATAATCGTTGCATATGCCGTTTTTTGTATACCTTGAGGAAGGCTCCCTGACAATACAAAATAGGTAGCATGTTCTGCTTTAGTTTCAATCCAATTTAACATGTTTATCCATTCTTGCTCATGAATGGTTGGCCCTACCTCTAACAGCTCGCTCATTTCCTTCGTTTGCTGATTAATAATCGTTAAACAAATGCGATTTTCTTCCTCTATTTGTATGAACTCTGTTTGGAGATTTTCTTCCTGTAAAAGCTCGACTATTTTACTTCCATTTAATCCACCAACGAAACCGCCAATATTCACTTCGCCACCAAGTGATGCAATTACACGAGCTACGTTAACCCCTTTCCCACCACCTTGTTGTGATTTCTGCAATACACGATTTGTTTGACCAATCATTAAAGAGTCCAGCTCATATACTTGGTCAATGGCTGCGTTTAAGGTTAATGTAGTAATCATTTTTGTAACATCACAATCTTTTGCTCTACTAATTTAATTAAAGATTCACGTGCAGGAAGGAAATACTTTCTTGGATCATTTTCTGTTGGATGATCATTAAAATATGCTCTTAATTCTTCAGCAAATAAGTCTTTAAGCTCGGTAGAAAAATTCACTTTTGCAATTCCATACTTCAAAGATTCACGTACATCCTCTTCTGGCACCCCAGAGGCTCCATGCATGACTAATGGAATATTAGTAGAGCTATGGATTTCTTGTAAAAGCTCAAATAGCAATTTTGGCTTTTGCTGATACTTACCGTGTGCTGTACCGAAAGCAGGGGCGAATGAATGAATTCCTGTAACTTTCACAAAATGCTCCGCTTGCTTTGGGTCAGTAAAGAATGCATTCTCTTCCTTTACGCTTACACTATCCTCGACACCACCAATTGTCCCAAGCTCTGCTTCAACAGGCACATTTACCGCACTTGCAGCTTCAACTACTTTTTTTACTAATAAAATATTTTCCTCATAAGGTAAGGAAGATCCATCAATCATTACAGAGGTGTAGCCTGCTCGTAAACATTCCATCACAGTATGATAAGATTCGCCATGATCCAAATGTAATGCCACCGGTACTTTTGCCTGTTCCGCTGCTGTTTTTGCCAGTGCAATTAGATAAGGCATCTCTACATATTTATACGTGCTTGAAGTTGTTTGCAAAATTACAGGTGCCCCCACTTTTTCTGCCCCAGCAATTACAGCTTTAATCACTTCTAAATTATGTGCTCCAAAAGCACCGATTGCATAATTATTTTTATAAGCGTCTTCTAACATATCTTTAGTTGTCACTAATGGCATAATAGAATTCCTCCCTCAATGGGTTGTTGGTATAATTTAAAACAAAAATAAATGAAGCAAACGATTAGATTTTAATTTAATTCCGTATAAAAACGGCAACGATCTCCTCTTACAATTGAAATACAGAATTCCACTGGTTTTCCAGAGGTATCAAACGCAGTCCTTTCTAGCAATAAAGCTGGTTTTCCAGCATCTGTTTTCAATAAAGGTGCTTCGTCTTTATTAATAAGGACCGGTTCGAAGGCTTCTCTCGCCCTTACAACAATAATGTTAAAACGTTCGGCTAATAAACTGTATAAAGATGAAGACGTTACTTCTCGTAAAATTTCAATATCCTTAATAAGGCGTAAAGGTAAAAAAGATGATTCCAAAATAATCGGCTCATTATCGGCAAATCGTAAACGCTTCATTTCTACAACTTGTTCATTTTCCTCTAATGCTAAATTCGATCTAACTTTAGTTGAGGGATACACCTTTTGTATTTCTAGTACTTCATCTTTTTGATTAAATCCTTTTTCTTGAATCATGCGACTAAAGCTATAAAACCCTCCAAGAGATTGTTCAAGTCTTGGCTTGGAAACAAAGGTTCCTTTTCCTTGAATACGATATAATTTATCTTCCTTTACTAATTCCTCGATTGCTTTTTTTACTGTATTTCGACTAACATGGAACATCTCCATCAATTGATTTTCCGAGTCAATTTTATCTCCTGGTTTCCATTCACCTGATTGAATTTTCCCAAATAAAATTTGTTTTAATTGATGATATAATGGGATTACACTAGATTGATCTAATAAATGCATCTTTTTTCCTTCCTTCTCTAGGTTTTGTAATCAATATACCATCTATATAATAGGATGCCTATTGATATATCAATCCTTTTCAAAGGCAAAATTCCCTAAGCAAAAAGTTTTTTCTACTTCTCCTTCTTCGTTCAACCAAACGATATCTGCGTCCTTTCCTAGTGCAATAGACCCTTTCCGATTGTCCATGCCTAAATGCTCTGCTTGATTTAAAGAAACAATACGTATTTGCTCAACAAGTGAAAGTGTAAGCCACTCTCCTATGTTTTTCCTTGCGGTATTCATATTTAACACACTTCCTGCTAAGGATCCCGTTTTGCGTTGAATACATTGATTATTCATGACTTCTACTTCATTACCACCTAATTGATACAAACCATCTGGCATCCCCTTTGCACGTATACCATCTGTTATGATGAGCAAACGATTTAAGCCCGTCATCTTGTAAACCATTGGTAGTAGATCTTTATGAAAATGTACATTATCTGGAATTATCTCCACATACACATCTTCCGCTAGAAGTACTGCTCCCACAACACCTGGATCACGGTGGTGTAGTCCACTCATGCCATTAAATAGGTGTGTTACATGGGTAATACCAGCTTTTATTGCATGTTGCGCTGTATCATAGTCAGCGTCAGAGTGACCAATAGATGCAATAACCCCTTTATTAGTTAATTCGTGTAGTAATTCAAAACCGGTATCTTCCTCCGGTGCAAATGTGACAAGACGAATTGAATGATGAGACTTATCATACAAATCATTAAATTGTTGAACATTTGGTTTTAAAATAAAAGCTTCGGATTGAGCCCCTTTTTTAGCTTGACTAATAAATGGACCTTCTAAATGAATTCCTAACATCTCAGGCACTGCTGTTGGTTGGTTTTTATAATAATAGGCAAGTGCCTCAACAGCAGATTCGATCTCAGACATAGGACCTGTCATCGTTGTAGCCAAAAAAGCAGTTACGCCCTCACTTGCTAAGTATTTGGCTATTTTCGAATAACAAATATGGTTCGCATCCATAAAATCATGACCTACAGCACCATGTATATGGATATCGATCATTCCAGGGATGATATAGCCTTTTTGCTGACAGTCTATTACATTCTCTCTTAAAGCGAATGAAGGGCAATTTGCCATTTGATCAATTACTGTAATTTTTCCTTCCGACATTTCTAGAAATCCGTTAGTAATAATTTTATTTTCCATTACGATATTCGCATTAATAATCCATTTTTTATTCATGAGGTGATCCCTCTCCCAGCAGAGTAATATGGTAGATTAGTATGTTCGTCTGCTTCTCTATCATTCTTAAATATATGGGATGACATCCACGTTAAAAATAAGGCAGCTAAACTAACACCGAAAAACGGTATTAAGCCTGGAAAACAGCTATATAGTTTATAAAGAATTATAAGCCCAACAATATTGCTAATCATTTGTAATGGATACGCAATACTAAATATGATGGAAGCAGCAAAGTAGCGCAATATTGGTAAATCATAATGGGCGTATAGCTGAAATATATTCACAACAATCATACCGAACAGTATACTAATAGAAATAAACACTGTGAGTAATAGTAAGCCTAGTAAGCCATGTAACGATGAAACTATTTGAAAATTAATCGTTACAAAGTAGCCAACACTCAGTAAGATCATACCTATTTTATTTGATGGAATAAATTCAACTTTATATGTATTCCAATAGATTTTGACTAATCGTTTTAAGTCATCTTCTCCTTGTAATCTTTTCCGTAAAGTAGTAAACATGGCAACAGTCGCTGGGGCTACTCCAAATAGCAAAAGTCCAAGTAAAGTTAAACCTGTCCATAGTAACTGTAATACTGCTAATAATGTGATCCATTCTACAAACCAGTATAGTTTACCTTTCCACCCTTCCAATTCCATGCCCATTACCTCCCTACGATTCACATATTACTATCTATACATTTTTTGCATTTACACTCTGCTACATCCATCAATAGAAGGTTCAACAAGCGTGCGTCACATAAGCCTAGTTGAATGGTAATCTTTCAGCTTATGTGACCTTCTACTTGTTAAGTTTGAAGAAATTGAACCTCCTTATTTGGAACGGTCATATGCCCCTTGTGCTACTTCCATATAGTCTTGCAAACCCATTTTTTCAATTGTATTCTTATAGTCATTCCATTTATCGAAGCTTTCTTTTCCTGTTATAAAGCTTGCTGTCATTTCATTTACATAGGTTTGAATGTCTGTTAAAACAGCGGACACTCGATCATTTTCTTCCACTGTGAAATTCAAGCCTGGAATAATATCTTCATCCTTCAAAGCATATGGCATGACTTGCTTGGCATTGTTAAGAGAGTTTTCCTTAGCCTCTGCCCCTTGGAAATACTTTTGCGTTACAATCCCAGGATAATAACCACCAGGCCATGTTAAATAATCACTTATTGCTTGGTCTAAATTTTTGCCATCTGGATTATTAGTAATATTGTCGATATATTGAATTGTTTCATCCTCATTTTCTTCGTAAGTGACACCTTCAAAGCCCATAAAGAACATTTTAGCTCCCTCATCACCATATAAATGGTCAATCCAACGAACCATTGCTTCAGGATTTTTTGCTTTATCTGTTACTACAAACATCCCTAGATTCCCAAGACCATTAGACATCGCAGTATATTGTCGATCCCCATTTGGCCCTTCTAACACTTGTGCACCCGTATAACCATCTAGTTTAAATAATTCTTTAGGATCTACTTCACTAAGTATGCCAAACGTTCCTTTAGCTGCTTCTGCCGCAAATTTTTGAGGCTCTGTCGTAAAAACATCCTTATTAATTAAACCTTCTTTATAAAGCTTATTTAAATATTCAAGTAATTGTTTATATTCGTCGGTCGTTGGCACAAATCGGAATTCCTCAGTACCTTCTTTAAAATCTAAATTCAGATTCATCGTTCCTTGTTTGTTCAAGCCAAATGATCCTCTTAAGTAATTAATAATTTGATTCACACCATAACCAGTTCCCCAGCCTTGCTCATCTTGTAAACCATTACCATTCGGATCATTTTCTTTAAATGCTTTTAGTACTTTGTACAAATCATCTGTTGTTTCTGGTGATGGCAAGCCTAGATGATCAAGCCATTCCTGATTAATCCACGGCGCTCCAACGCGAAGTGATGAAAATTTTGGATCATAAATTGTTGGGAAGCCATAAATATTTCCATCTGCCATCGTCACACCCTGCTCGACAGATGGGTATTCTTCTAATAGCTTTTTAAAATTGGGTGCATATTGATCGATGTATTCATTCAACGGTAAAAATACACCTTGTTGACCGTATTTGATTAAATCTGTTTTTGAAAATGCCGATGCAAAAAATATTTCTGGATAATTTCCTGAAGCTAAAAGCAAGTTCTTTTTGTCCGCTAATACCTCCGTCTGAACAGTTGTCCAATTTATATGGATATTAGACATTTTCTCGTATTCTTCCCACAACATTAGTTGATTCCAGTCCTGAGATGCAAAAAACTTTGCTGCAAAACCATCTACTTCAATTTTCTCCTTTGTAATCGGCATATCGGTCGCATTCAAATTATCAATATTATCACTTTTCACTCCACCGGTTGCTTTATCATCCGAACATGCTCCTAGCAAACTTGCAGCTAACATTAGGCTTGTTACGACACCATAAACACGCTTTTTTTTCATTTCCACTTAAATCGCTCCTATTCTTTAACCTTTTAATGAACCAATCATGACACCTTTTACAAAATATCTTTGTAAGAATGGATAAAGCATTAACATTGGTAGGTTAGCAACGATTAAAACTGCGTATTTTAACCCTTCAACGCTAAGTTTTTGAGCTAAAAAGCTTTCTGACGTCGCTTGAATCATATCGTCAGCTTGTCCTTGAATTAATATTTGCCTCAGGATAAGTTGTAGTGGAAACTTATCTTGGTCTTGCAAGTAGATCAATGCCTGGAAATAAGAGTTCCAATGCCCTACAGCGTAAAATAAAACCATGACTGCCATAACAGGTAATGATAGTGGTAGAACGATACTCCATAAAATACGGAAGTTCCCTGCACCATCGATCATGGCCGATTCCTCTAACTCATAAGGAATGGATTGGAAAAATGTCCGCATAATGATGATGTTCCATACAGCTACCGCATTCGGAATAATCATGACCCAAAATGTATTTATCATACCCAAATCACGGATTAATAGATATGTAGGAATTAGTCCCCCACTGAAAAACATGGTGAATACCATAAATGCCATAATAAAGCCCTTCCCTTTTAAGTTTCTACGTGAAAGAGGATAAGCTGCACAAATGGTCATCACGATATTTAGTAATGTTCCAAAGAATGTGTATTTCAAAGTATTGATAAATCCATTAATAATATCTGGATTTTGGAATACTTTTTCGTAAGCCTCCACTGTAAATTCCTTTGGCCATAGCCATAAATCCCCTGAAATGACGTACTCGGGATTACTAAGAGAAGCACTTAAAACAAAAATAAGTGGATACAAAACAACAACTGCTACGATTGCTAAAAAAATATAATTAAAGATAGTAAATGCACGATCGCCCTTTGATTCTTTCATGTCAATCTCTCCTTTACCATAAACTTGTATCACTCACTTTTTTG
This sequence comes from Lysinibacillus fusiformis, assembly GCF_003049525.1. Taxonomy (GTDB): domain Bacteria; phylum Bacillota; class Bacilli; order Bacillales_A; family Planococcaceae; genus Lysinibacillus; species Lysinibacillus fusiformis. The sequence goes on from NZ_PYWL01000001.1 coordinate 551,012, forward strand.
GCTATTCTGTTAACCATAATAAGGAGGATAAAATTAATGATAGAGTTGAAGAAGCCCACTGCTGCTGAAAAGCTATACTGTGCTTCTAAAATTCCGCTACGATAAACAAAAGTGGATATAACATCTGATGCCGACATATTTAAGTCATTTTGCATTAAAAATACTTTCTCAAATCCAATAGCCATGACAGAACCAACATTTAAGATGAATAAAATGATAATTGTCGGCATAATCGCAGGAATATTAATATGAATAATCCTTTGAAATTTTGATGCCCCATCTATCATTGCCGCCTCATGCTGTGCCGGATCTACGGCAGCCAAAGCAGCAATATATATGATGGAACTCCATCCCATCGTTTGCCAAACATCAGACAGTACATATATGGATTTAAACCAGGCAGGTTCTGAAATAAAATCAATGGGTGTACCCCCAAACAACATAATGATTTGGTTGATCATCCCATCCGATTTTAAGAATAGTAATAGCATCCCAACTACGACTACTGTTGATAAAAAATGTGGGGCATAAATGACTGTTTGTACAAATTTCTTAAAGCGAAGACTCTTCACTTCATTTAATAGCAATGCAATAATGATTGGTACTGGAAAAGATATAAGTAACGTGAATACGCCAATCCCAATTGTATTTTTGATTAAACGCCAAAAATAATAACTATCAAAAAAACGTTCAAAATGCTTTAATCCTACCCACGGACTCCCCATAATTCCCTTTGTAGCAATAAAATCTTTAAAGGCAATTTGCAACCCATACAGTGGGTAATAATGGAAAATCAAAAAGTAAAGTATAACAGGGGCTAGTAAAAAATAAAGCTCCCAATTTTTTTTGATAGATTTTTTCCACTCTACCAGGTGATTTTTCTTTACCTTTGATTGCTTTTTGAAAAAACGTTTTGTTTTAGATGATTTTTCCTCAACAGTTGTTTTATCTAAAAGCGTCATAACTACACCCCCTATTTATCAATGTTGCAGAATGGTAGATTCCTGCTTAATCTCAATAACCTTACCTCCGTTACGAATAGATTCTGTGGCTGCACAGCCCACTGCGACACTCATACGTCCTGCAAATGGCGTTGTCAAAGGTTTTTTATCGTAGAGGATGAGTTCTACAAAATCTTGGGCAATTTTCGGGTCAGCTCCGCCATGGCTACCTTCCTCAGGCTTCATTTCGTACACAACATCACTCAATTCCTCCCAAGAATTTGATTTCCGTGTTTTTAAATAAACTTTATTATTGATATCATCATTTTCGAGACGCCCCTTCGTACCGATAAATGTATAATTTCGCGAATAGTCAGGTGTAAAGTGACATTGTAAATAAGAAGCCTTTATGCCACCTTCCAACTCCATCATGACCATATTATTATCCTCTACATCAATTTCTTCACGGAACGCACATTCCGTAAATGTATGGGCAACATATTCTGGACAAGTTTTTTTCTGATCACAGGTTGGACATGTTAACGTATTAGGTTGATTTCCACCGTAATAATCTAAGCTTCCAAATGCAGATACCTTCTGTGTATATTTCCCTGAAATCCAATGAATGACATCTAAATCGTGTGAGCCTTTTTGAAGTAGTAAGGAGGTTGTATTTTTTGAATTACCATGCCAATCGTGGTAATAGAAATAACCACCGAATCCAACAAAATGACGCACCCATATTGCCTTTAATTCTCCAATGGCCCCTGAATCAATTATGCCTTTCATCGTTTGATACATACTCATATAACGCATATTAAAGCCAACCATCAGATGCTTTCCTGATTTTTCCCAAGCATCTAATATTCGATCGCAGCCTTCCACCGTAATAGCTAATGGTTTTTCCGCATACACATGCTTACCCGCTTGTAAACAAGTAATAATATGCTCCTCATGTAAATAATCTGGCGATAAAACCGCAATGGCATCGATGTCATCTCTTGTTAATAACTCTTTATAGTCCTTTGTTAAAAATAAGGGTGTATCAAATTTTTCCTGAAATTTTTCTAAACGTTCCTGAGAAATATCGGCTAGTGCTACTATTTCTGATTCCCCATTAGGTTTATGCCAGTATTGTGCCAATCCCCCCCTTAAGCCAGCTCCAATCACACCTATTCGTATTTTCTTCATGTTAGTTCCCCCTCGTTTCATCCTTGTGCCTCTGTATATCTTAAACGTTTGCAACAAAACTTATATTACCCAAAACAACACGACTACACGTCAACACGTTGTAGGTACAAGTTAATATATAATGAATATTCAAAAAATTTAACTGGAATAAATATATAATTCCAATACTTAGTATGTCAATACCCTAGATTATGGTTGCTTGTATGCACCAACTGCTATCAACATGAGTTGACCCATCCTAAAATTTAGAACATATACCGCTTCTTCAAGAGCTCAATCTACCACTCCATTTGTTTAAATTTTTTTCTGACATGCCAAGTTCTTCGGCGGTACCCTAGCTATTTTAACAATCACCCCTGTTTGACCTAAGCAAAAAATTATCTGAGTTCAGGAGTTGACCTGACTCAGATATTTTAGTAGGAACATTATCTTTCAGCCACCTTAAAGCCTGTATCTTGAGCTTCTTTAACTGAACGATAAAGTTAATATAATTTTTAAGCTTAAAGAAATTAAGAAGCTTGTATCAAGGACTTTACTATAAATTGAGGTATTAATTCTCGATCCCTTAGAAACTGCTGATAAATTTGAAGGAGATATTAATTTCAAAGAAGTTTATAGCCGTTTTTTTCCTTTTGATAAACCCATTCCCGCAGTCGAAGTCATAAAATTGTATTATCTAGACAAATAACACAAAAAAAGGAAGATGGTTTCTCTCAACATAGAAACCATCTTCCTTTTTTCACTTAAGTTTTCCCTGGTGCTCGTTCATACTTCTTAGCGTAAACACTGAACATGCCGCTAGAAGTATGTAATGCCTGATTTTATTGCTTAGCAGGAATAAACCCAGCGGCTTTCGCTTCTTCTTCCGTACAGAACATCTCTTCTGCTATTGTATTCTCATAGTCCCGTTGCCCTGGCATATGATAAATTTTATTACCCTTGGAGTTAATATTTCCTTTGATTTCGCAACTGCCCTTGTTGTTATTGGTATTCGATTTATCCTCAACTATGTTAGACTGATTTCCATTTTTTATAGCAGCATAATATACATCTTTATCGTATCCACGATTTGTTACATAGTCTTCAACTGACCATATCCCAATAGCCGACTGTTGTGCAGTTTTTTGAATGGATTTAAACCAATCTACATGCTTCGTATTTGGATCATATATATAGGCCACTCGTGCTAATCCATTTTTCAATAACTGCTCCTGAACACTTATACCTTCTTTCGTATAAATATAGGCAAGTAGTCTTTTATATTTATCACGATAAGAAACGTCAAATTCTAAATAGACTGTATCCAGACCAGCTAATAGTTGCTTAGTAAATTCTTTAGCTTCTGGTCCGTACGGTTGCTCTCCTAATGTCTCATGATTAGTTTCCGGGGTATCCACAAGTAAAAAGCGAACTTTTTCAGAGCTACCGTTATATTTTATCCTTATTGTGTCCCCGTCAATTACACTTTCTAGTTCATATTCTTCAAACTTACTTACATCGTGTTTCTCTGCGTTTTCTATCGTTGAAGATATTAGATCTCCCATATCTCCAGTCTTAATACTATTCGTACTAGTTTCTTCTGTGCATGCACTCAGAACCCATATAGAAATGAATAAAACAAAAATAATTTTCTTCAAATTTACACTCTACTTTCTAATTTATATCCCTTACAATTAAAAATCTCCGGAGTTAACTAATTATTTTTTCATAAATGGTTTCCTTCTCCCATTGCAAGATTGCTCCTGTAACGAATGAAAAGCCTTCAGTCATTGTAACAACTGAAGACTTTTATACATATATTTATTTAAATATTAAATATAAAACAACAGCCAAAATAATTGTTCCACTAGTTATTAGCGTTTTAATATCTGATTGTTTCACTTTTATCTCCCTCAGCTATTTATTTACACTAATCATAACATGTCCTAGCCCTTTTTATATAGATTCAAAATTATTCTAAACAAAAAGATTATGTACAGTAACTACATAATCCCCTCGTAACAAATATATATTTTTCTATAATTCTTTGAATGTATTAAAAGACTTCCATTATATGCAACTACATTTTATTTATGCAAAATAAATAATGTAGATATTCCATCTAGGCTCTAATATAGTTTAATTAAAGGTTGTTCATTTTCAGCGGAAACCTGCCAAATGTCTCTATTGTACTATAATATGGCAGCCATCATGTTGAAACGGCAACCCAATGATTTGGAAAAACTTCTACAAGCTGGCTATTTTCTACCTCGTAGTGAACTTTCACGTCGTCTGTATTTTCCGCATCACTATATTTCTGCTTTTCAATCGCTGGATCGGGAATTGGTATGGACTGTAATAATGCACGTGTATAGGGATGCTGAGGATTAGCATATAGCTCCTCACTTTCAGCTAATTCTACAATTTTCCCCGCATACATAACTGCTACCCGATCACTAATATGCTTCACCATCGATAAATCATGTGCAATAAATAAATACGTCAACCCAAGCTTTTGTTGTAATTCCTTTAGTAAATCCACAATCTGTTTTTGAATGGATACATCTAAGGCTGACAAAGGTTCATCACAAACTATAAAATTAGGCTCAACCGCTAATGCTCTAGCAATCCCAATACGTTGTCGTTGACCTCCTGAGAATTCATGTGGATAACGCATAGCGTGTTCTTTCTTCAAACCAACAAGCTCAAGCAGTTCCTCTACCCGTCCTAGTCTTTCACTATGTGATTTCACTAGACCATGAATATCAAGTGCTTCCCCAATAATATCTAAGATTTTTTTACGAGGATTTAACGATGAATAGGGATCTTGGAAAATTATTTGCATATGGCGACGCATCGCCTTTAACTGCTTTTTCGTTAGTCTCGTTACAGGAATCCCTTGGTATAAAACTTCTCCATTAGTAGGCTGATGAAGCTGTAGAATTGTTCGACCAGTGGTAGATTTACCTGATCCTGATTCGCCTACTAAGCCTAAAGTTTCCCCTGGGAGTATATGGAATGATAAATCATTGACAGCTCTTAATGTTTGGCCTTTTCCTAATGAAAATTCCTTTGACAGATGTGTGACTTCGATCAAAGGTTTATTTGGATCAATACCTGGTTGGATAGTAGAAATTTCTTTTGGCTGCTTTTTTTCATGTAGCTTTGGTAGCGCATTCAATAATTTTTGGGTGTATGGATGCTGCGCATTCGCAAAAATCTCTTCCGTCGTACCCTGTTCAACAATTTCTCCTTCTTTCATGACAATGAGACGATCACACATACCAGCAACGACACCTAAATCATGTGTAATTAAAATAATAGATGTGCCCATTTTCTTTTGCATATCTCTCATCAATTTCAAAATTTGGGCTTGAATAGTTACATCCAATGCTGTCGTTGGCTCATCCGCAATCAGCAGTGACGGATTACATGCAAGTGCCATAGCTATCATTACACGTTGTCGCATACCACCTGAAAATTCATGTGGATATTGTCGATAACGCTCTTCTGCATCCCGAATGCCAACAAGTTTTAATAATTCAATGGTTTGCGTATAGGCTTCCGTCTTTGACATGGATTGATGCTTGATTAAACTTTCAGCCACTTGATCTCCTATTCGTATGGTAGGGTTTGTAGATGTCATAGGATCCTGAAAAATCATGCTAATATCTTTTCCACGAATTGTTTCCATTTGTTTTTCTACTAATTCCGTTAACTCCTGACCTTTGAACTTAATAGTGCCAGATTTTAAAAATGAAGGTGGAGATGGTAATAAGCGCATAATGGAGCGTGCTGTTACACTTTTCCCACTCCCAGACTCACCTACAATTCCGAGTGTTTCACCTTTATTTAGATGGAAGCTTACATCTTTTACAGCTTCAAACTCTGTCTCCCCGGTAAGAAAGGAAACACGAAGATTATTGATTTCTAAAAGCTTTTCGCTCATTCGAATCATCCTTTTTAAAATTTGTGATTGACTTACTTTCATGTATAATCCATACTTTACAATACTGATAGGAATTATACAATATAGTGTTGAATATTTTATTAACGCTTGGAGGAAATGCATGGTTACTTCAAAAAATTATTTAAAACCAAAGGAATTTATGTTCTTTTCTATGGTTTATCAAAAACTAATGCACCAAAAGCCTTATAATATACTACTTTTTCTTTTAAGTATTTTGGTTCATCCATTTACATACTTTATCTATCGGAAAAAGAAACATTCAAATACTTATGACCAGGCTTTTGAATTGCGTAGTCAGTATTACTTGAAGAATGGTTTATTTGCCCAATGGCAGCAATCTTTTGAACAGCAAGAAATAGCAAAAGCTTCATTTTTTCAAGAAGCTGTATCATCATCGCGAATACAGCAAACTGCTAATGAATTAGCCAAGAAAAGGCTTCAACAGCAAGTAGATCATGATTTACAAAATGAAGGTATACAACCATTAACTTATGATCAATTTTTTAATCAGCAACTGAAATACAAATATTTTGTAGCTCTTACCTTTCTACCAGCTGTTTTATTTTATGTAGTGCTAATTTTATTTGCGAACCCGTTTTTGCAATTTATCATTGAAAGAATTTTACAAAGCTTCATTGTGATTGTTGGTGTGGCAACGTTAGTGTTTACAATTTTGTATCTATCACCTTTCGATCCAGCCAGAAACTTACTTGGCGTTGAGGCGACAGCAGAGCAAATAGCCAACTTTAATCGCATTCATGGTTTGGATCAACCTTATTTATCTCAATTATGGCATTCACTATCTGGCCTATTTACTTTTGACTTAGGCACATCCTTTGCAGGTAAAGAAGATATTACGCACAGCATTACAAATAAATTTCCTGTCACACTTGAAATAGCCGTATTATCACTGTTAATGGCTATTGCTATCGCCATTCCAGTCGGTATTATTTCAGCGGTTCGTCCTAATTCGTATTTGGATTATACATTTATGTTTATTGCTTTAATTGGTTTATCCATTCCAAGCTTTTGGCAAGGTTTAATTTTTATTTTAACGTTCGCGTTAAAGCTACAATGGTTTCCAGCGACCTATAACCCCCAAAATTGGTTATCCCTTATCATGCCAGTTATCGTCTTGGGGACATCCATTACGGCATCCATAGCTAGGATGACAAGGTCGAGTATGCTTGAGGTGATCCACGAGGATTACATTATTACAGCTAAAGCAAAAGGCTTGAATGAATTTAAAGTAATTTCAAAACATGCCATTCGTAATGCCATGATTCCGATTATTACGGTGATAGGACTTCTTTTTGGAGGTATGTTGGGAGGCGCATCTGTTACAGAAAAGGTATTCAATATTAGTGGGATTGGTAGCTATATTGTTGATAAACAATTTATTCCTGATATTCCCGCAATCCTTGGAGGCGTTGTTTATATCGCTATTACGATCTCCATTGTCAATTTATTGATTGATATCATGTATGCCTTTTTTGATCCACGCATTCGCTCGAAAATGAAGAAGTCTTAAAGGAGGATCACCTGTGAAAAACATCTTACATGTCAAACTACTTTTGAAGATTACACAGGAATATGTCAATTCTCATTTTACCTTTGTCTTTTCCTTACTGTTTTCTTTATTGTTTCTAGCCTATAGCTATAATTTTTCAACCCATAGCTGGCGACCAATTGTTCTACTATTCTTTGTTATTTATGCCATTACTGCGATCTATGTGGCTTTTGTAAATTTACGAATAAAAAGAGATTTAGCAAAGTTTGGGGAGATTCAAAGAGGTACTCGTATTTTCGGCTATCCTCTACTATTAACCGTTCTTTCTGGCAATATTTTTTCTACATCATTTGCGTTTATGCTTGTGTCCACTAGAAAGACTGCCGAATATACGTTTGCTGCCTATGCCTTTATTACGCAATTATTCATCATTGGTATTGCAGCATTAAATTTATTTAAGCCTTATGTAACAGATACCTTTTTACTGGCGATGAGTGTTTTCTTCATACTTGCGCTTATTTATATCGTGATGACCATTTTATGCGTTAAGTTTGTCACACCAACAGCGGCTCCAAGATGGATGCTTATCCCTGGTATTTTATTACTATTGGCTACTTTCACTGGTAATCTATTTGCTACATTACTAGGTTATAGCCTTATTCAAAAGGCTAGAAAGGCAAACCCTTCTTCTATTGAAAAGTGGCAAAAAATATGGGAAAAGATTTTACGAAATACGATGGCTGTATTCGGATTATTTTTCATTATTTTTATGTTTTCATTGTCCGTCACAAGTACTTGGACTTTTGACTATGACTTTGCTACAGAAAATAACTACGGTGCCCTGCTGCAAACACCATCATTAGAATATCCTCTAGGCACAGATAATTACGGGCGAGATTTATTTTCCCGTATTGTATTTGGGGCACGCATTTCATTAATCGTCGGATTTTTCTCAACGATTATTCCTGCGTTAGTCGGAGGCGCGTTAGGGGCATTTTCCGGCTATTACGGAAAAACAACTGACAATGTCATCATGCGAAGCCTAGATATTTTATATGCTATTCCGGGCATTCTGTTAGCCATTGCTATTATTGCTGCATTTGGTGCTAATACGATCAATCTCATTATTGCACTTAGTGTTGGGGCAATTCCAACCTATGCACGTACAATGCGGGCGAATGTCATGCAGCTAGCAAATTTTGAATTTGTGGAATCCGCCCGAGCTTTGGGGGCATCTGATGCGGCCATTATTTTCAAGCACATTGTTCCTAATTCATTAGCACCCATGATTGTTAAGGCAACACTTACGATTGGTGGAGCTGTTATTTCAACAAGTAGTTTAAGTTTTTTAGGGCTTGGTATTGAGCCACACATTCCCGAATGGGGCAATATTTTAAAGGTTGGTAGTACGTACCTGGAAACTCATTCATATGTTGCGATTTTCCCAGGTCTTTGTATTATGCTTCTTGTCCTCTCCTTTAACTTCTTAGGAGATGGTTTACGAGATGCTTTAGATCCAAAAACAAATTAATTGGAGGTACCTATGAAGAAATTACTTGTATTATTATTCGTCGCAGTATTAGCTTTAGCTGGCTGTGTACAGACGAAAACTGACGTAGAAGGAAGTAAAGATTCAAAAGATAGTGACAAGAGCAATGGCAAAGTAGCCATTGAAGTATTAGGCATGGCAGCTTCTGAAGAAGATATGAATATTGTTCGAGACCAATTAGTAAAAAACGGCTTTGATGTAAAGCTTAATATTCAACCAGATTACGGTTCATTCTCGGCCCAAAAAGAAGCAGGCAACTACGATCTTGCCCTTTCAAGCTGGACGACAGTAACAGGAAACCCGGACTATGCTGTTCGTGGATTATTTAAAACGGGTGGAGATTACAGTGTTGTTGCAGATTCAAAATTAGATGCCCTAATCGATGAGGCGAGTACATTAACTGGTGAAGAAGCAGCGGCTAAATATAAAGATTTAGAGCAATTACTAGTATTCGATCAAGCTTATATTGCGCCTTTATATATTTCCAATAAGTATCAAGGGATCTACTCGGAGTTAGTAAATCCTAAAACTGTACATTTACCAAAATCTCGTGCGCAAGTATGGGAAAAAATCGAATTTAATGATTCTGCTAAAAATGCAACTGAACCATTAATTTTACACCAAACAATTAATTCTCTTACTTCGCTAGATCCGATTAAAGGAAATGATGGTTCCATCAACACATTAAATACAAATATGTATGTTCGTCTTGTTAATTTAACAAACACGGATGACGTTGTTTCAGATGGTTCATTATCTTATAACCATGTAATGGCAGAAGGCAATCAAGACTATTACTTTATTTTACGCGATGATATTCATTTCGCCGCAGTGAAAGATGGCGCAGCTGTTGATACAGGTGATCTAGTATCTGCTGAAGATGTGGTCTTCTCATTAAACCGTGCTAAAGATGCTAATTCAGTACCAGATCACCGTACTTATAGTATCCATGAAAATATTGAAACAGTAGAGATTGTTTCAGATTTAGCTGAATTACAAAATAAAAAAGTATCTGGCTCTGATCAAACAGTTCTGGAAGCATTATCACAAAACCTCCCTGCATCTGTAGCGCAATTAGCAAAAGACAAAGGGTCTGTTAACAATGCTTCTGGTTCATACCAAGTTGTTAAAATTACAACACCAACACCATTCCCGCAAGTGTTAAACTATTTAGCACACCAATCTGGTGGTATTGTATCTGAAAAACAAGTAACAAGTATTAATACGTATGATGTAGCTAACTATGACCCTGACAAAGATATTGCCTATGGTGATCAAGCTACAATCACTGAAGGATCAGCAACTTTCAACAATCAACTTTATGCAAGTGGTCCTTATATTTTAGTAAAGAAAAATGATTATGAAGCACAATTTGTGAAAAATCCTGCCTACCGTGTTGGTAGTGAGTATGAACCAAAAATTTCGAAAATCAATGTTCGTTTCATCTCTGATGTTGACAGTGCTTTATCAGCATTACGTAATGGAGAAATTCACGTTCTTCAAACAGTTCCAGAAACAAAACTGGATATTGTGAAATCTGACGATAAATTAACTTTAAATACTGCCGATAGCAATGCTGTTTCTTACTTACAAATGAATACATCTGGTCGCGCAGTTTCAGATTCAGCTGACTTACGTAAAGCGATTTTGTACTCCATCAACCAAGACGAGTTCATTAGCTATTACCAAGGCAATAAGAAACCTGCTGTATCAACTGTATCTCCTTTAGTTGACACTGGGTTAAAACTTGAAGCCGATAGCGAAAAAGTAAAAGAATTTTTAAAAGCCTATAACGATAAAAAGTAATAAAGGGATTTTTTAAAAGAATAAAATGACAAAAGCCATTGAGAGTAAAAATACTCGATGGCTTTGTCTATCCTTCCCCATATTTGAGAAAGTTATTTTTTATAGTAGAAACTCATTTTATATTTCATTATGTGATTTTGGCTTTGGTCCTAGCTCTTCTGGCTCGATATCCGCAAATGTCTCGCCCTCTTCCTCTAAATCACGCATACGGTGAGCAATTCGTGATGCTGCAGAAGCCGCGATACTGCCAACTAAATCATCTAAAAACGTGTTAACATGATGCCCAGGCTCAGTATCTAATTTTTTAATAATGCCAATTTTTTGCTTGTCTAAATGACCAAATGTGGTTACTGCAATGCTGCCATATGTAAAAACAGATCCTAGTGCGATTGTTTCGTCCACACCAAATAAACCTTCATCAGATTCTATAATTTGCTGTAATGGTGATGATAATAATTTTTTCTCAGCTAGCTCATCTAATTCAATTCCTACTAAAAGTGCATGTTGCACTTCTCGTTTACGCAGTACACGCTCAACCGAATGAACACAATGATCCAGTGTTAAACCTTCATTATAGGTTTTTTGCATTTCGTAAACAATTTTTGCGATATCCTCGATCGCCACACCTCTACGAATTAACGCGGCATGTGCTGCCTTCGCTACTTCATCAGAGTGCACACGAATACTTTTATTATGCATAAGCTACCCCTCATTTCGATTTTATTGCTAGTATAGTGCTAGCCCAACCTATTATACCTTTACTTTCGTAATATGGTACAATTTTGTTACAAACATAAGAAGGAGTGTCATCATTGGATAAGGGAACAGTACAGGATTTAGCATTCTATAGTGAGGCATTACAGGAAGAATTACAGCTCTATATTTATGTTCCTGCAAATTATTCTCCACTATATAAATACAACATTCTAATCGCATCAGATGGTAAAGATTATTTCCAGCTTGGTGGTATTACAAAGCTAGCTGATGAACTGATTGATGACTATGAAATCGAAAATTTAATTATTGCTTTTGTTCCATACAAAGATATTAACGATCGACGTCATAAATATATTCCTAGTGGTGAGCAGCATGAAGCTTATCTCCGCTTTTTAGCACATGAGCTAGTACCTTATTTAGATAACGAGTTTTCCACGTATCAAATGGGTATGAGTCGTGGAGTAATTGGAGATTCGATGGCTGCTACAGCTTCCTTAATGGCCGCATTAAAGTATCCAAGTATTTTTGGCAAGGTCATTCTTCAATCACCATACGTGGATGATGACGTTTTGAAGGCAGTCGAAAATTTCAAAGATCCAGCAGCCATTTCTATATACCATATAGTTGGTAAGGGTGAAGACCAAGTAGTGACTATGGATAAATCTGTGAAGGATTTTTTAACACCTAATCGTCAGCTCCATGATCTTATGATCCATAAAGGGTTCTCTATATTTTATGACGAGTTTGATGGCAATCATACATGGAAATATTGGAAACCAGACCTTCGACGTGCATTAATTGAAAATTTTAATTAATGTGAGTGATTAAATTACGAAAATTGGATTTTCTGATATACTTAAATAGAAAAATTGTTTATTTACGGGAGGTAATGGACTATGAAGTACGGTATTGTGGCATTTCCATCAAAAAAATTGCAAGATTTAGCGAACACTTATCGCAAACGATATGATCCTCATTTTGCGAAGATTACACCGCATATGACGTTAAAAGACAGCTTTGATGCGTCTGAAGAAGAAATTCAAACCATCGTTAAGCAATTGGATGAGCTTGCTGCTAAATATGCGCCTTTAAACATTCATGCATCACGCATCAGTTCGTTTTTCCCTACAACCAATGCCATTTATTTCCGCATTGAACCAACTGAACAATTAGCTGCTTTCCAACATGAAATCCAAGAAAATATTTCTTATGGGGAAACGAAACATGTATTTGTACCTCATATTACAATCGCTCAAAAAATGTCGGATTCTGAGCATGACGACATCTTTGGTCAATTACGTATGACTGGTGTAGATGAAAAAGATACAATTGATCGCATTCATCTTCTATATCAATTAGAAGACGGTTCATGGACAACATACGAAACATTCCGTTTGTCTGGAGCTGAGTGATGATTGTATAACGTTAAGATTGTTGAAACAAAGCAAGAACATGATGATGCGTTTACTGTACGAAAAAAAGTTTTTGTTGAAGAGCAAGGCGTTCCACTCCATTTGGAATGTGATGCTGAAGATGCAACTGCAACGCATTTTATTATGTATGAGGACGATGAGCCTGTAGGAGCAGCGCGTTTACGTAGTATTGAAAACAATACAGCAAAAATTGAACGTGTTTGTATTTTACAATCTCAACGTGGCAAAAAATTAGGGGCTTTACTAATGAAGGAAATGGAGAAATACGCCATTTCTATCCCAAAAGAAACATTGAAGCTTCACGCGCAAAGCCATGCAATTCCATTTTACGAAAAGCTTGGCTATGCGGTAACTTCTCCAGAATTTCTGGATGCTGGTATTCCGCATCGAGCAATGGAGAAAAAAATTTAATGAAAGGGTGTTACGATATTGTTCAATGTCGTAACACCCTTTTTTAAACCAAAATCCGCTTGCCACCATTTATCTACTCTATCGTAACAAGCTGCTTTGCCAAGTAGATATGCCATGCGCTACTTCATCATTCTAGTGATTTTATCGAAATCTAGTGATGCTCCATCTTGAATAATAGATTGTACTAATTTATCTTCTAACTCTTGTGTAATCGTTCTGTTAGATATCTTAGCAACACGTCGTACGATTTTTCTTACTTGTTTTTCACTTGTAAAATCCGCATGTTGAATGGCATTGGCTAATGCGAAGATTTCATCCATCGAAACACCTGTTTTTTGCTCAATTGAATTAAATAACGAGCGATGCATGTTTTCCCTCCTATCATTAAAACTCAATTTGACCTTGCGACTTGCCCGAAGCATTCACAAATGGTGGAGGCCTTAACTTTATTTAGGTATGTGAACCCTCTAAATAAGAGTTAAAGCCTTTACAATATGTTCATCAAATTAGATGTAAGTAGCGCCAACAATAATTAAAAGAATAAATAGAACAACAATTAGAACAAATGTTGAACCATAGCCAGAGTTGTTGCCTCCACAATAACTATAGTTATTGCCTCCGCAATAGCTATTGTTCCACCCACCAACATTATTTCCATACGGTTGTGAGGACCAGCCTTGATATCCCATAAAAGCACCCCTCCCTTCTACAACCTATAATATGTTTGGGTTGTAGAAATGGGAGGGGTATTCGTCTAGTCGATATTTCCTTTAGGCTTAAAAATTAATGCACCAATAAAAGCAAAAACAATAGCAGCACTGATACCTGAGCTTGTTACTTTAAACATTCCTGTTAAGACGCCAACCAGTCCATGCTTTTCTGCCTCAGCCATTGCCCCGTGTGTTAGAGAATTACCAAAAGAGGTAATGGGTACGGTAGCTCCTGCGCCAGCAAAATTAATTAATGGCTCATATAACCCCATACCATCCAATATAGCACCAAGGACAACGAGTGTACTTAATGTATGGGCCGGTGTTAAATTACCGACATCCATTAATAATTGGCCGATGACGCAAATAATGCCTCCAACAATAAATGCAAATACAAATGTCATTACCATAATTTATGCCTCATTTCATTGTAATTTCGATGGCATGTGCCGTACATGGAATCGTCTCACCTTGTTGAAACGATAATGGAGACAATAATGCCCCAGTTGCCACTAGTAATACACGCTTATAGCTACCCGCTCGCATCTGCTGAAGAACGTAACTAAAAAAAACAGCTGCTGAACAGCCTGCACCACTTGCCCCTGATTGAAAGGATTCATCTTGCCCATAAAACTCAGCACCTGCATCGCGTAAAAGAGTTAGTTCCTCATTTTTCACACCATTTTCAACAAGCATTCCCTTCAAAAGCTTTAACCCAAGCTGACCTAAATCGCCCGTCAAAATTAAATCGTAATGATAAATTTTTTGATTTCGTTGTTGTAAATGAGATTGAATCGTTTGAAAGGCCGCAGGTGCCATTGCAGCACCCATATGGAAAGGATCATCCATGCCGTAATCCACAGATTTTCCAATTGTGGCAGCTTCGATGGAAGGATACTCTTCACGGTGTTTACCGATTAGCGCATAGCCAGCAGCTGTTACAGTCCATTGAGCAGTTTGTGGCTTTTGTGCACCGTAATTGATAGGATAACGAAATTGACGTTCTATCGCATTATGCTGACTTGACGCACCGGCTAATGAATAATTAGCAGCACCTAATTCTGTTAAAAGACAAGCAATAATGACGGAAGAAACAGAGGTGGCACACGCAGAAAATAGCCCAATAAATGGTATTTCTAAATCCCTTGCTGCAAAATTGGTCGGTGTCATTTGATTGACCAAATCTCCACCCATTAAATAATCAATATCTCCACCTTGTACGTTCATTTTCTTCATAGCCGCATCACATGCTTCTTCAATCATTTTACGATGCCCCTGTTCATTGGTTTTCATTTGCCAACGTTCATCATCATACACAGCATCAAAATACTGACTAAAAATACTTCGGTTCTCTAATGGGCCTGCTACAACTCCACCTGCTAATAGGGATGGTTTCGATTGAAAAACGATTACCATGAAACCACTCCTATCATCACGAAGATATATTTAATAAGTGCTACGAAAAACGCTGCTACTACACCAAATAAAACCACTGACCCTGCTAGCTTAAATAAATTACCGCCAACTCCTAATACTAAGCCCTCTGATCTATGCTCGATGGCTGCGGAAATAACGGCATTACCAAATCCAGTTACTGGCACTGATGAACCTGCCCCAGCAAATTGACCCATTCTTTTATATAGACCAAGCCCCGTTAGCAACATAGCAAAAAATACCATTGTAGCTACGGTTGGATTACCGGCTGTCGCTTCTGTAAAATTGAAGAATATAATATAAAAAAGGGACACAGCTTGGCCAATTGTACAAATAAGACCGCCGACAAAAAACGCCTTTGCTATATTCTTTATATATGGAGGCTTTGGTGTCACATTTTGCTCCAACTGCTGATATTGCTCTTTTTCCATTTATGTCTTCTCCTTTGCTAGCTCTTTAAGTTCTTTAATTTTATCGCTCAATTTATTATCTTCAATCTGATCCTTTTTTATTTTATTGGCTTCATAAAAAATTTTATAATCAGCTGAGACAAAAACATCTTTATTTGGATATTTCTCATCAAATTTTTTCTGCAACTTTTTCTCTAACTTAGTCTTTTTCCACTTTTCCCATGGTTTAATTTGTACTGCAACAAGCATACTATCGTCATAATGGATAACGGTTGATCGTTCCACATAGTCCTCTTCTTTTATAAGGGCTTCGACTTCACTTCCATTTTGGGATGGACCGTAGACGATAAATTTTTCTTTTTCAGCACAACCATTTAACAGCAAAACGACTAAGAGAGGTAACGTCATTCCAAGTAGCCTCAAGTTTTACCCTCCTTTTCTTTAAAGTTTCTCCACACATAAAAAAACTATTCATAGATACAATAGCCCGAGTCCAAATTTGAAAAGCACATATTGTAGAAGTAGTAACAAGGAAAGGAGGTGACAATATGGGTTGTGGTAAGCCAACAAATCCTATTGGACCAATCCATTCAGCAGGCTGCGTTTGTGACGTAGTGCGCGCTATTTTAGATATTCAAAATCAAGCGGTGCGAGATGAGTGTTCTCCATGTACAGCAAACTGTTTCTTAGAACCACTAGGCGGGATTGTTAGTCCTGCTCGCTCTCAAGCAGATACACGTGTATTTATGTTAATTACAAAAGATGGTACTCCTTTCAAAGCATTCTTTAATTCCCCAACTGCAGATCCTTGTATTTGTACATCCGTATTCTTCCGCGTTGAAGATATGTTTGATGAGTGTTGTGCGACTTTACGTGTTTTAGAACCTCTATGTACATTCGATTCTAGTGAAAGTACAGTAGATTTATTAAGTCGTGACGGCTGTTGCGTAAATATGAAGAAGATCTGTAAAGTGGATGATTGGAACTCAACAGATAGCTGTATTACTGTAGACTTATCTTGCTTCTGCGCTGTACAATGTATCGCTGATGTTGACTTAGGGATTTGTGACTAATTTCTTTCACCTTTGACACACACACATAAAAAAAAGTGTACAGCATCCTCTGCTGTACACTTTTTTTATAATGATGGTAATTGTCTTCCTCGCCAAAGGACTTGTTTTATATCTTCAAAATAAATGATTTCCTGTGTTTTTAATTCTAGTGAGGTAAGCATTAAAGAATCATTTTGTACATCTGAAGCAGAACCAGTTAATTTTCTACCATCTTTTAAACAAACTAGAAGCGGCTGATAGGCTCGCTGACGAAATGGCTTTTCTAAAAATTGAAGTTGTTTTAGTAAATGCGGATCCACTTCCACATCTTTTACAACTTCTTCTTCTTCTTCGTCAACCGTTTCATCTACATAAGTATTGTCCTTGACGTATACAGATGTACTTTCTTCTAAATCAAGTTCATGCAACACCTTAGAAATATTTAAAAAATACGATGGTGATTTTATAAACAAGCGTGGTTCTTGACCCACAATACTCACTTCCCTTTTTCCATACAATATGCGAAAGTAAGTAAATTGGTTCTTAGCCTATTTGACTTAAGAAAACTGTTGCTAAACCTAAATAAATTAAAATACTTGTAATATCATTTAAAGTTGTAATAAACGGGCCAGAGGCAACAGCTGGGTCAATTTTCAAACGGTGCATTAACAAAGGTATAAATGAACCAGCTAATGTCGCAACTAAAATCGAGCCACAAAGTGCAGCACCTACTAACATCCCAAGTACTAGTTCTTGTTTCCAAAAATAAACGATACCAATGACAATTAAGCCGCAAACAATTCCTGACATTAAGCCTGTGCCCGCTTCTCGTAGCAGTAATTTTAATTTACTATGTTCTTCTACATCACCTGTAGCAATACCTCGAATAGCTACGGCCAAAGCTTGTGTTCCACTATTCCCCGATGTTCCTGAAATCAACGGAATAAAGACTGCCAATAAGGCCACCTTATCTAAAGTATCCTCAAATTGCCCCATTAAATTGGCTGTTAGCATACCTAAAAACAGGAGTACCACCAACCATGGCAAACGTTTTCTGGCAGCTTGGAGTGGTGTGACATCAAATTTATCCATATCGGAAATACCGGCTAACTTAGAGTAATCCTCAGATGCCTCTTCATCAATAACGTCGATAATATCATCGACGGTAATAATCCCAAGTAATTCACCTTTATCATCAATAACAGGTGTCGCTAAGAAATTATAATCTTTCATTATATGTGCAACTTCCTCTTGGTCATCTCCTACATGTACCATAACGACACGTTCATTCATAATTGAACGAATAAGTGTATCCTCTTCGGCAATAATTAAATCTCTTAATGAAATAACACCCGTCAAACGGTGCTTTTCATCTACTACGAAAATATAATAAATGGTCTCAGCATCCGGTGCCTCTTTACGTAAAATGGCCATTGCTGAACGCACTGTAGAGTTTTCTGGAATAGCGACATATTCAGTTGTCATAATGGACCCAGCTGTATATTCATCATAGCTTAGTAGCTCATTAATTTCTTCAGCCGTTTCCTCATCCATCATTTCCAGATAACTTTCACGTTGTTCCATATCCAGTTCATTTAAAACATCGGCTGCATCATCTGCATACATATGAGAAAGCATTTCTGCCCCATAAGATGGATCCATTTCAGCTAGATATGCTTTATACTCATCATCTTCAATCTCGATTGCCTCAAAAATATCAGCCATTTCTGTTGGAGACAAGAACGAATAGATGATCTTCCTTATATCAGGTTCCACCTTTTCGTAAAACGTTGCCTGATCATATGGATGAAGTTCTAAAAACTCATCACGGAATGCGTCAATATTATGTGCTTCGAGCATGCCTCGTAAATGTGCTTCGTCAAATTGCACATCATCCTTTTCATTTCTATCCTCTATCATGCTTGTCCCCTCCTTCCGAGCTATCCATCATTATTACGGGCAATGCCGTAAATCTACCTTCTATATAATAGAGCGAATTATACCCTTCTGCAAACCCTTTTTTGTTTATTTCCACGAGGATTTACATGCCCTTCAATATAATGGTATTCCTTCCTAAAAAAACGTGACGTTTTCACTATACCCTATATTTGTACTTGTCAAATGAACAAGGTGTAAAGAACACTTTATTTACTATCAAAAATGATAAGGAGATGCCCGTCGTGCGAACATCTCCTTATCATAATATTAAGCGGAAGATCCTTTAAGCAAATTTTGCATATCTTCATTAAGCATACTTGTGAACTGCAAATGTTCACTTGTTAAGGGATGTGTCATATTTAAGGACACACAATGTAGTGCCTGACGGTCCATATGAAGTCGACTTCCTCCATAAAGTTCATCACCAACAAGTGGATGACCTAAAGACGACATATGTACACGAATTTGATGTGTACGTCCTGTATGCAATTTAAGAGCTACATGTGTCATCGGTTCATCCCCTAAATAAAAACGTTGGATGACGGTTACATCTGTATGAGCATATTGCCCATCCTCACGTACTTCTCGCTCAATAATGCTTGTTGCTTTACGCCCAATAGGTGCCACGATTGATTGGCTATCCTGGTCAACATGTCCGTGGACAATTGCCTCATATTGCCTTGAAATCTCCCCATTACGCTGAGCCAAGCCTGTTAAATGATGAATATGTGCATGCTTGGCAATACAGAGTAAACCTGAAGTATCTCGGTCAAGTCTCGTTACAATATGAGCAGTGGACGCTAATCCTTGCTGCTCAAAGTAGCCACAAACTAGATTGGCAACACTATTGGTTGGGTGTTCACGTGAGGGAATCGTACTTTGGTGAGCTGGTTTATT
Source organism: Lysinibacillus fusiformis (assembly GCF_003049525.1). GTDB lineage: Bacteria > Bacillota > Bacilli > Bacillales_A > Planococcaceae > Lysinibacillus > Lysinibacillus fusiformis. The sequence goes on from NZ_PYWL01000001.1 coordinate 570,960, forward strand.
TAACACCAAGATTGTATCATCTTCATATACAATAGCCAAATCGCCATGCTCGATCATGAGCCCCTCACTCTTTTCCTCAGGAGGAAATGTCACTTCCACACAATCATCAACTTGAAGAGCATATCTCACATTACGTTCGATCCCATTCACCGTTAATAATCCCCCATCGAACTTTATAGCTGTTAATGCTCGCTTAGATATACGCCATTCTTGTAGAGCTTCTCGTAATAATTGGCCTTCTTTCTTAGCCATAAAGCGCAATGTAAATCTTGTATCCATCTTACTCATTTGCAACGAAAGATTCATGCACACGTTCCCAAAATGGGAATGGACGGAAACGTGCGAAACGTACCCTTTCATTAGCCACGTTAAATACAATTGCCTTTACATCACCCTGTGTAATTTGTAAATGGTCCACAGTCATATTAAAGTTTTGTTCATTTACTGGACGTAAAACACAATGATGGTGGGCGGGTAAAATTAATGGAGAACCAACTGTCCTAAATACACGATTATTAATCGATGCAATTTCTGTAATTTGAAGTGCTGCTAAAGTTGGATGGATGATTGCTCCTCCAAGCGCTTTATTGTAGGCTGTACTTCCAGAAGGAGTTGACACACAAAGACCATCTCCTCTGAAACGCTCGAATTGATTGCCATTTAACTCAACGTCCATTACCAGTGTGACATCTGGCGATTTAACTGTTGCCTCGTTTAAAGCTAGATACGTATTTGATTCTGCATTATGATGCTCCACCTTCACTTCTAACAGCGGATATTCCACCACATTAAAATCCTTTTTAGCAATGGACAAAACTAATTTTTCTAATTCTGAAGGCTTCCAGTCTGCATAAAAACCTAGGTGTCCTGTATGGATGCCGACAAATGCCACTTGATCTAATAAATGAGAATATCGATGAAAGGCATGTAAAAGCGTTCCATCTCCACCTATAGAGACAACAATTTCTGGTGCTTCCTCATCATACGTTAAGCCAAAATCCTGTAAGTAGGTTTTAGCTAGCTCCATTAGCTCATTGGATTGTGCATCTCGACGTGATTGAATCGCAAATTTCATTGTGAGTCACGCTCCTTCTCCGATAGTAAATTAGGATTCGATGCTTCCTTGTATTCGCTGAAATACGCCTGTGCTTCTTGAATTTCACTACGAATAGATGACATTTCCTCATCTAAGCGAAATGCCGCCTCAGCCGCACTTTGCAAGCGATTTTTTATTTCCTCTGGGAACATGCCCTTATATTTATAATTTAAAGAGTGCTCAATAGATGCCCAAAAATTCATAGCGAGTGTTCGTATTTGGATTTCGGCTAACACTACCTTTTTCCCCTGAATCGTTTCAACAGGGTATTCAACAATCATATGGTAGGAGCGATAACCACTTGGCTTATTATGTGTAATATAATCGCGTTCTTCCACTACACGCATATCTTTTCGTTGACGAATAAGCTCCGTTACTGTAGCAATATCATCAACAAATTGACACATAATTCGAAGACCGGCAATATCACCGAGTTCATCACCAAGTTGTTTAGATGGCTCAAAAGCTAACCCTTTTTCCAATGTTTTATCATATATACTTGCTAAGGGCTTTACACGACCTGTTACAAATTCGATAGGTGAATTGGCATTAACAATACCGAATTGCGAACGCATGCCCTTTAATTTTACTTTTAGTTCATCTACTGCTTGTTTATAAGGACTTAAAAATATTTCCCATTGTCCCATCACAAAAACCTCCCGACATTCGGTATCGAACACCGTCTGTTCGTTTTGTCTTTCTATTCAGCGAGAATTGCCTTGAAGTGTTGTTCCACTGTTTGGACAAATTCTGCCCCGTAATTGTAATTTCCTTCAATATTATACACGAGCATTTCCAATTCATCGTAGAAATTTGTAAGCTCGATTGCTTCTTCACTTATTCGTAGTATTGGATCTTTCTTTTTTTGTAAAATATGTACAAGATTCTCCCAACTACTCGGTGGAAAACGCAAGTAATGATAGTCTTCGCCTGCATCCAGTAGATAAATAAATGCAAAATCATCTGAATCTGCAATAAGTTGTCCAGCAGGTTTTAACTGTAAATTTACTTCATTGTCGTTTAAACTAAAATGAAGTTGATCTTGTTCAAAATTCGATGTTTCTATTGTATAAATTTTACGCACGTGCGGTTCCCCTTTTCGTTGTACTCTTCCTCTTATTTTAGCACAGAGGGTAAATAGTTGCAGTGTGTAAATGTTAAATCAAGCGAAACAGCGAATGAAAAATAAAAAAATAAATAGGTGAATATAAATGACACAAGAAATTGAAATCGAGTTTAAAAATCTCCTAACTAAACATCAATACGAGCAACTATTACAAGATTTCCACATTCGTAATAATGCTATTCATCGTCAAACAAATCATTATTTCGACACACCTACTCATGCGATTCGCAAGCTACAAAGTGGACTGCGCATTAGGCAAATCGGTGAATATTATGAATGTACACTGAAAGAAAAAAATGCTGAGCATGCTCACCTTGAAACTACGGACCCATTAACAGCAGATCAAGCTCAGAAAATGCTGGAGGGCGAAGGCTTTTTTGCTCAAGAGGTTGCCAAAAAACTTGCCCTTCATGGCATTCCCTTAGACCAATTACGGGTGTTTGGCTCACTTACTACAGATCGTGTCGAAATTCCATATAAAGAGGGGCTTCTTGTTTTTGACCATTCTTACTATTTGCAGTGCGACGATTATGAGGTAGAATATGAAGCAAAAGATGCCATAAAAGGAAAAGCAATCTTCGACGAATTTTTACAACAATATGGTATTCCAAAGCAGGAAACTGATAAGAAAATCGCCCGCTTTATGAAGGCTTTACAGCAGCAAAATTTATAATAGTATAAAAAGAAAGGTGACTAACTTCTTGGATATTCAATCACTAAGATCTTTAATGGAGATTCAAGCATTACAAACACTTGGATCGACAGATGGTTCATCCACAAACGCTTTGACAGACAATCAATCTATTTTCTCTGACATGATGAATGAATTATTAGGGGATGCTTCAACTGCCAGCAATGCCAAGCTTTCTAGCTTACTAGGTTTAGGCACAGCAAACGCTGATATCTTCAATCAGTTAGCTAATACTTCAGAAGGCACGCTTGAATCATTGTTATACAAAGGTTCTAATGCTGTGTACATTCCTGAATCCGTTAAGCAGGCATTAACAAGCTCTTATGAGCATACAAAACTTGATTCCTATGTTTCAGATAATGTGATTGGCTCAACTGCCTATGCAAACTCCTTGGCAGGAGCAGATCAATATGCTGCTATTATCGAAAAGGCCTCAGCAACCTATGGTGTACCTGAGAAGCTTATTGCAGCCGTTATAAAACAAGAATCTAATTTTAATCCATCTGTAGTTAGTCATGCAGGAGCCCAAGGCTTGATGCAATTAATGCCTCAAACAGCACAGTATCTAGGAGTTACCAATGCTTTTGATCCAGAACAAAATATTATGGCTGGGGCAAAATATTTGCGCCAAATGCTAGATAAGTTTAATAATGATCCTACACTAGCATTAGCAGCCTATAATGCTGGCGCTTCTCGTGTCACAAAATATGGAGGCATCCCTCCTTTCAAAGAAACACAGAATTATGTCAAAAAAGTAATGAATTACTTCACCGTGTAATCGCATTATTCTTACTATCTATCTATTTTCCAACAAATTTCACCCTCTGTGGTGAAATTTGTGCTTTTATAGCGAACAACAATTCGAAAGAGCTCTTTATTTGTGAAAACGAAAAGACGTTGATAGAATGAAGGTAGTCACAAGAAATTCACATTTTAATGACGGAGTATGTAAATGGTACTTTACGATATAAAGAATTAAAGGAGCATATAACTTATGAGTCGAAAATACACTGTTCCTTATGAGGAGCTGGGGGCTGAAAAACTGGCAGAGCTTATTCATGCATTCTATAAAAGAGTTGCTCAGCATCCTGATCTTATTCCAATCTTTCCAGAGGATTTAACAGAGACAGCCCGTAAGCAAATTCAATTTCAAACACAGTATTTAGGTGGACCAAATCTCTTTACTGAAGAACATGGACATCCAATGATGCGTGCACGTCATATGAATTTTCCGATTACACCAGATCGCGCACAAGCTTGGCTGGAATGTATGTCAGAAGCTATGGATGAAGTAGGTTTGGAAGGGAAGTTCCGTGAAACTTATTATCAACGTTTAGTATTAACAGCTCATCACATGGTTAATACGCCTAATGACGATGAGGGGGAATTGTTACGTGAATAATATTCAAATGCTACAAGAACCAACGCCAACGATTTCTACTGCCAATAAGCCTATTGAATTGTATATTTTCGTAGATCCACTTTGTCCTGAAGCTTTTAGTATTCAAGCTGTACTTCGTAAATTACAGCTTGAATACAACCATTACTTCACTTGGCGTTTTGTTCTAAGCACTGAGCTTACTTCTTTAAACTGCTTAAGCAAGCGTGTAAAGGGTTGTATATCAGGCATAGAGCTAGATATTAATCATCCTGTATTACCTTCTATCGCTATTAAAGCGGCCGAATTACAGGGCAAACGCGCAGGTGCACGATATTTATCGAAATTACAAGAATATGTATTACTAAGCCATCAAGATGTAAACTCCTATGCTACTCTTTTAAAGATCGCAGAGGATATTCAACTAGATATGAATGAATTTACCGTTGACTTCGGCTCAAAGGAAGCAGCACGAGCTTTCCAATGTGATTTATACATTAAACGTGAAATGGAAGTTGACGAAGTCCCAAGTATCGTATTTTTCAATGAATGTATAGAAGATGAGGGACTAAAGGTTAGTGGTAGCTATGCCTATGAAGTTTATGAACATATTTTAGAAGAAATGCTCAATGAGCAGCTTGTACGTCAGCCTTTACCATCAATAGAGGACTTATTTTCAAAATTCCATACACTTTCTACAAATGAAATAGCATTTATCTATTCATTAACAGAACAAGCAGCCGAACGTGAACTAAAGAAACGTATGCTGCAACAAAAGATTGAACGAATCCAGACAACTCACGCTACATTATGGCGTCTTAAATAATACACGTTAAGGACTTAGCTAATAATCATTAGTTGAGTCCTTATTTTATTACATAAAAACAAAGAAACGCCTCTATCCTCGACCGATAGAGACGCTTCTTTTTCACAAAGGGGATGGGAGAAATGTTCACGTTCAAACAAAGGGGTGTATGTTTGTTTTGTGATTTATTTCACAAGAATTACTCTATCATGGAATAATATAATTAGCAATGAATCCAATACTAGATTCACAAATTTGTCAAATAGAAAGCGATTTCAAACAGTATTTTTCCAAGATGCACTCTTTTAAAGTATTTATAAATCAAAAAAAGTCATTATTCTTTCCATTCAATTAAAGCTGTCTATAAAAAAAACAGGCTATAGGAATAATCCTATAGCCCAACAAATTAGTTATTCAACAATAATTTTTCTAATTCAATTAAACGCTCTTCAAATACTTTACAAGCATCCTCTATTGGTTTCGCGACGTTCATATCAACACCCGCTGCCTTTAATACTTCAATTGGGAAATCCGAGCAACCTGCTTTTAAGAAGTTATTAATATAACGTTCTACAGCCGGTTCACCCTCCTCTAAAATCTGTTTACTCAATGCTGTAGCTGCCGATTTACCTGTCGCATATTGATAAACATAGTAATTATAATAGAAGTGCGGAATACGTGCCCACTCTAAACCAATTTCCTCATCCACAACCATATCATCACCGAAGTATTTTTTATTAAGTTCATAATACACTTCAGTCAATCGATCGGCTGTCAAAGATTCACCATTCTTATCCATTTGATGAATTAGGTGTTCGAATTCAGCAAACATTGTTTGTCTGAAAACTGTACTTCTGAAACCGTCTAACCAATGATTTAGCAAGTAGATTTTTTGTTGAGGGTCATCAATGGTTTTAAGTAAATAGTCATTTAATAGCTCTTCATTACATGTCGAAGCAACCTCAGCGACAAAAATAGAGTAATCCCCATAAACAAATGGCTGATTATTTCTTGAATAATAACTATGAACACTATGACCAAATTCATGTGCCAACGTAAAGAGATTATTCACATTATCTTGCCAATTCATTAGAATATAAGGATTTGTTCCATAAGCACCGGATGAGTATGCACCACTTCGTTTCCCTTTATTCTCTAAAACATCTACCCAACGGTTATCTAGTCCGTTTTGAACAATGTTTTGATATTCCTCACCTAATGGTGCTAAAGCCTTCACTAAAATATCTTTAGCTTCGTCGTAAGTAACCTTCATTTCCACCTCTTTTACAAGAGGTGCAAATAAATCCCACATATGCAATTCATCAACACCTAAAAGCTTCTTACGTAACGAAATATAGCGCTGCATCGCAGGTAAATGCTTATGAATCGTTTCTACTAGTTGATCGTAAACATTTTCAGGAATGAAATTATTAGACATTGCTGCCTCGCGTGCAGAGTCATAATGACGAATACGAGCACTCACATTATGTTTTTTCACATTCCCTGTTAGCGTTGACGAGAACGTATTTTTAAACTTGCCATATGTTGCGTACATGGCTTTAAAAGCACCTTCACGAACTGAGCGATCTTTGCTCTCTAAAAACTTGATATAGTTACCATGTGTAAGTTGTACTTCTTCCCCATCTTCATTTTTCACGTAAGGGAATTCCAAATCCGCATTATTTAACATGCTGAATGTATTAGAGGCAGTGCCAGTTACCTCAGACATTTGAGCGAGTAATGCTTCCTGTTCCGCTGGTAAGACATGTGGACGTGCCATTGTTATTTCTTTTAATGATTGCTTGTACAATTGTAGGTCTTGATTTTCAGCTAAATAGCTTTCGATTGTCTCTTCATTTAATGCCAAAATTTCTGGCGTTAAAAATGATAGACCAGCAGAAATACTCGTTGCTAATGTTTGAATACGGCTATTCATATCTTGATAAAAACTATTTGTCGTATCCTGGTCATAGCGCATATGAGCATATGTGTAGAGCTTCATTGCACGTTCATAAATATGATCGTGATACTGTAAAGCTGCTAATAATGCTTGTGCTCCATTATTTAAAGTACCTGCAAAACTAGATGCTTTTTTAGCAAGCTCTGCAACTTCCTTGAACTCATCTTCCCAAAGTGCATCGGATGCAAAAATATCCTCTAACCGCCATGTTAATTCTTCAGGTACTTCATTTCGTACCAAAATTTGATTACTGTTACTAGCCATGTGCATGCCAGCCCCCTTTATATGTGCTTTTTTCCCTATACTCTCATATTTTCTCAGTATATTGCGGCAATTGCAAATAATTGTGCGTAAACGATCTCACAAATATCCTGTAGTTTCTGATCTTGTTCTATTCCATTCAATATGAGGCTATATTGTTGAACAGCTTTTACTGCCTGCCCGGTATATTCTAAATGAGACTGCATGAGAAAATCTTGAATATGGTGTTTTTTTAATTCATATGGCTCTAAACGTAACTGTTGACTAAAATGCAACAGCATCGTTTGCCATTCACTTGCAAATAGTGAAATTGCTGTCCCATCTTTTACCGGAATTCCGATATAAGAGGGCATTGCCGAAATAGAAAAATTCAACTCATAACAACTTCGTAAAAATGTATCCTGCACGCCTTGTTTACTATGTAGGAGGCGCCTATTTGCAAATTGCTGGCAAGCATGTTTATATAGCTGCCAATACTGTTGAAATTCTTCTAAGGAAATGCAAGTTGGTAAATAAAATGGAAAGCGTTGCTTATCTATGGGGATTTTTTGGACTTTCCCTATAAAAGTATGCCCATGCACATGAAGGAGATTCGTCCAATATTCAAAATGGGCTGTTTTGGCATTATAGGTCATTAAATAAGGAAGGCCTGTTGAAGTGGTCATGAATGACTTTTGTAGTAATGGAGGAATACTTATTTTTCGAATTCCATTGATTGCTTCGTATCTTTGAGGCGTTAAAAAGAGCCAAATGGCTTGAATGTTATTTTTTTCATAGCCTGTTGTCCGCTCCTGCCATTTATGATGAGTAAGTGGGCTACATTGAAATTCCAGTGCGACGTTGTTAGTTTCTAAAGCAACAAGCAAATCTGGACGCTGAGAAAGCTCTGTTAAATAGGGCTCCAACTTCACTTTATGTCCAAGCTTTTGTAGCCATTCAAACAATTGAATTTTACCTTGTAAATGAAGTTTTGATTCACCTTCAGCAAATAATTTCGGACATTGACTTTGCGTATGATGTGCAAAATGCGGGATATTATAGGAACCAATTTTTAAATGAACTGGTTCTAGACATTGAGGACAAAAAATGTCATCTGGCGCCTATATGTCTGCAATGCTTTTCTCGTATATTGATATGCGTGAAAAAGCTGCTGTAAATTATTATAGGCAATTAGCATATAATCAGCTCCTTTTTGGCCAACTATAGTAAAAATTATTAGCTATCACAAATTAAAAGCTGTTTTTTCTTGAAATTTATGAAATGCCACACTACTGAGCTTTTCGTATAAAAAAACTGTAGTGAATCTCGATAAATTTACCGAGTTCACTACAGTCTAAAAAATCAAGTAAACATATGCTTAAGCAAAGTATTTTCGAACTGTCTCAAAGCAATTAAATTCCATAATTTTTTCGCCGTACTCCTCTAAACGATGAATCGTAAAATTAGATGGCGTTAAAAATTCTTTGATGACCGCATTTCGATCGTGACGGTTTAACTCTTCATCTGCATTACCGAAATCAACAACTAAATAGTACCAATTTTCATATTTAAATAATGAGGAATCCACTAATTCGTCCGTCATTCGTTTTGCAACAGGGATTAACTCATCAATATCTTTAAATTTATATACATAAATGTCTGTATCCATAAATAATTCTGATTCATCCATGTCACCAAATTGAGTTAGTTGGCTAAGAAGATCGTCCCCAACTTCATCGAATGGTGCAAACATCTCTTTGTGTTCATCAAAATTCGAATGACCATCTAATGTTTCACCGTCTTTTAAGATATGTGCACGTGTGACAATGATTTCTAAGCCTACTTCAGATGCATTGATATGAATCCAAATCGGACCTTCTACATCAAAATAATCCTCCGTATTTACTTCATCAATCATATCCCAAAAAAGCTGTTCACCCTTTGCTCGATTGTACCAGATTTCTTCACGACTATAGCCGCGATCCTCTATATCATTGTACGTAATAAAGAGCTTAAGTGTATTTTCATTTACACGTTCGATGTCCACTAGACCTCATCTCCCTTCACTGTCATATGTCGAAAAACAGTTTTGTTTCATTAGTATGCTTTTATTCTTTGTTTTTAACCTTCATACTGCATTGTTTTTCAACCTTTGACCACACCAGTAAAACCACACGAGGAACTGCAAACATTAAAATTTTTTATTTACAGTTGTCTCTAACACTATTGTATGCTGTTCTGTCATAAAATGAAAAGGATATACACCATTTCACAGAAGATATTTGAATTATTGAAATTGTAGTAAACTATTTAACTTAAATCAAGTTTAACATACTTTAACGGAAATATATGACTTTGCCCTATTAATTATTATACTTTATATAGAAGGTTTTACATAAGTAAAACATAAAAAAATAGATGTCACAATATGCATCTCACATCTGTAACATCTACTACTTATTTTATTCAGAATAGATAAAATTAATTCACCATTCTTTGTGCTTCTTGCAACTGATATGCTCGAACTTTTCGAGGTAAGAAACGACGAATTTCATCTTCGTTATAGCCAACTTGTAGACGTTTTTCATCTAGAATGATTGGTCGGCGTAATAAACCAGGATATTCCTGAATTAATTCATATAAACGTTGTAAAGGTAAACTTTCCACATCTACATTTAATTTTTGGAATATTTTAGAACGTGTAGAAATAATTTCATCTGTGCCATCTTCCGTCATACGTAAGATTTTTTTAATTTCACTAATACTTAGTGGTTCAGAAAATATATTACGTTCTGTATAGGGAATTTCGTGCTCCTCTAGCCATGCTTTCGCTTTACGGCAAGAGGTACAACTTGGTGATGTAAATAAAGTTACGATCATTCGTTCTGACACATCCTTTCATTTTGTAATCATATCTATAAACCAGTGTGTTAAATTAGAATTAATGTAATGTAAAATACACAGTACCATTATACAGCACTCCGCTGTTTTTGAATATAGTTCCAATAAAAAAAAGAATGAGCGTCTTGCTAAATTTTCTGTCTTTTTATATACCTTTTTAATGTATATACTTTTTTCACAACATTTCGAACTACTACTACTATTCCCACTTTAAGTGTATTTTAAACATCTTTTTACGTCGCTCTGCTGTTCTCATTTACCTAAGATAAACGAGAAAATTGTCAGTTCGACGTGTACACCTCAAGTTAATTTTAATAAAAAAGTTTCTTTTTATAACAAATTTACACAACAAAAAAAGCATATAATTTTTTCTCTAAAAAAAACACCGCCAAAAGTCTGACTTTACACAATGAAATCTTTATAATATAATTCAATGCAATAAAATCAATTTCATGTTAAATTGAGAAAAACGCTGACGAAGAGTAGTACATATGTTAATGACACGTTTAGAGAGTCTGTGGTTGGTGAAAACAGATCGTGGGGCATATGGAATGGACTTCCGAGTTAGCTTTGTGAACGTTTCATGAATGGAAACTACTAGCAAGGCTCGTCCCTTCACGTTACGAAGCTGAGTGGCCGTTAAGGCAAGCTGGGTGGTACCGCGGATTCAAACATCATTCGTCCCTTCATTAGAAAAAGTCTAATGAGGACGCGTGATGTTTTTTATTTGAATTCGAGGAGGAAATTTTCATGACAACCATCTTTTCTGGTGTACAGCCTACAGGAATTGTAACTTTAGGGAACTACTTAGGAGCCTTCAAGCAATTCCCTGCCCTTCAAGATGAAGGAGATGCAATCTATTGCATCGTCGATCAACACGCTATTACAGTCGCTCAAGATCCGAAGGAATTACGAGAAAGTATTCGTAAGCTTGCTGCTACTTATATTGCCACTGGCATCGATCCTAAAAAATCTACATTATTTATTCAATCTGAGGTGCCAGCACATGCTCAGGCAGGATGGATGTTACAGTGTGTTGCATCTATCGGTGAACTTGAACGTATGACACAATTTAAAGATAAATCTCATGGTAAAGAGAGTGTCTCTGCGGCTCTTTTAACATACCCACCATTGATGGCTGCAGACATTCTACTTTACAACACAAATATTGTCCCAGTAGGCGATGATCAGAAACAACATATCGAGTTAACTCGTGATCTAGCAGAACGCTTTAATAAACGTTATGGTGACGTTTTAACAATTCCAGAGATTCAATTACCAAAAGCTGGTGCTCGCATTAAATCTCTACAAGAGCCAACAAAAAAAATGAGCAAATCTGATCCCAATACAAAGGCGACAATCAGATTGCTAGATACAGCAAAAGACATTGAGAAAAAAATTAAATCAGCTGTAACTGATTCTGATGGGATTGTAGCATTTGATGTAGAAAATAAACCAGGTGTTTCAAATTTATTGACGATTGAATCGGCTATTTCAGGTATTTCTATTGATGATCTAGTTAAAAAATATGAAGGCATTGGTTATGGTGGCTTCAAGCAAGGTGTAGCTACTGCTGTAATCGATCACCTGACGCCAATTCAAGAAAAATTCTATCATTTAGTAGAATCCTCTGAATTAGACGTCATCCTTGATGAAGGTGCTGAAAAAGCAAATGCAATTGCCAGTGCCACATTAAAACGTATGGAAGAGGCAATGGGCCTCGGTCGGGCACGCCGCTAATCATTTATAGCTTATCTGACGTTCGATCAAAGCCTATATCAAGAACGACAGCGCATATGATGATACAAGCACCAACCGCCATATAAAATTCCGTTGTTTGAAACATAAATTTGAACACAACTTTCCAAGAATACCCTAGCGTACGGTAATTTAAATACAATATAAGATTCCCTAATGAGAGGATCATGAGACCATAGCTTACTAAAAATAAAAAGAGACGGAACAATGTAACGGCATCCTTTCTATTTCTTCTTACTTATCATTTATTCACAAAACTATAAAAAAAGACGTCAGCCGTTTAAATTTGGCTGACGTTTTTTGAGTTTAGATGTACTATTTATGCTTCATATTTTTTAAATAGAAGACTTGCATTGTGCCCACCAAAACCAAGAGAATTACTCATTGCATATTGAATGTTTGCTTCTCTCGCTTCATTTGGAACATAATCTAAATCACAATCAGGATCTGGATCTGTTAAATTAATTGTTGGTGGTAATATACCTTCTTTAAGCGCAAGAGCGGTAAAAATAGCTTCTACGCCCCCTGCTGCCCCTAATAAGTGTCCTGTCATAGACTTTGTAGAACTCATAGCTAGGTTATAAGCATGGTCACCGAAAGCAGTTTTAACAGCTTGTGTTTCAAATAAGTCATTATATGGCGTACTAGTGCCATGTGCATTAATATAATCAACTTGAGATGCCTCTACACCAGCATCTGTCAATGCTTGCATCATTGCACGTGCCGCACCTTCACCCTCTGGAGCTGGAGCAGTAATATGATGAGCATCTCCTGTTGCACCATAACCTAATACTTCCGCATAGATTTTTGCGCCACGAGCTTTTGCATGTTCGTACTCTTCTAAGATGACAATACCTGCGCCTTCACCAATAATAAATCCATCACGATTTTTATCAAATGGACGGCATGCTTCTTGTGGATTTTGATTTAAAGATAATGCAGTATTGGCACAGAAACCTGCGACAGCCATCGTTACGATTGGTGATTCCGCACCACCTGAAATCATAACATCTGCATCCCCACGTTCAATAACTTTAAAAGCATCTCCAATTGAGTTTGTTCCAGAAGCACATGCTGTTACTGAGCAAGAGTTAATTCCCTTTGCACCAAAATGAATCGACACTTGACCTGAAGCCATATCAGGAATCATCATTGGAATGAAGAATGGGCTAACTCGTCTTGCCCCGCGCTCTTGGAATGTTAAAAACTGTTGCTCATAGGTTTCCATTCCACCAATACCCGAACCAATCCAAACACCCGCACGTGGAGCTAACTCCTCATCAATTGTTAGCTGTGCATCTTCCATAGCCATGATTGAAGCAGCTAATGCATAATGTGTAAAGCGGTCCATCTTTCGAGCTTCTTTACGATCAATATATTTTTCAATATCAAAATCTTTCACTTCTGCTGCAATTTTGGCTGCAAAAAGCTCTTTATTTAAACGTGTTAGCTCACCAATGCCAGATTTACCAGCTTTAATGTTCGTCCATGTTTCTTCGATGCTATTTCCTAGTGGTGTAACTGCGCCAATTCCTGTAATTACTACTCGTCTTTTACTCATTGTCATACTCCCCTCAAGCATTTTTCCTATTTATTTTCCCCATCTCATGGCTACGGCACCCCATGTTAAGCCGCCACCAAAACCAACAAGGACTAATAAATCATCCTCTTTAATTTTACCTGCTTCAAGCTCATCTACCAAGGAAATACCAATCGATGCTGCAGAAGTATTCCCATATTTATGAATCGTTTTTGACATTTTTTCTGGTGGTAGCTCTAATCGCTCACGAGCAGATTCCATAATACGTATATTTGCCTGATGCGGCACTAAAAAATCTACGTCTTCTTTTGTTAATCCTGCTTTATCTAACACACTTACAGCCGATTCACCCATTTGACGTACAGCAAATTTAAATACTTCACGACCATTCATGGCAATCGTGTCTTGTTTTGTTAAATAAAGATTTTTACCGCCTGTGCCATCTGCACCAAGCTCAAATGATAAAATACCTCTGCCTTCAGATACTGGCCCTACAACTGCTGCGCTCGCGCCATCACCGAATAATACTGCTGTATTACGATCATTCCAATCAATGACTTTTGACAGCTTTTCAACACCTACTACTAAGACATATTTATAAGTGTTTGCCTCTACAAAATGTTTAGCTGTCACTAAACTATATATAAATCCTGCACATGCGGCTGCTTGATCCATCGCCGCAGCATTTACTGCTCCGAGTTGTTCCTGAACCATACATGCTACACTTGGGAAAGTTTGATCCTGTGTGACAGTTGCTACAAGTATTAACCCAATCTCCTCAGGCGTAATACCCGCTTTTGCAATAGCTTCTTTAGCAGCGGCTACTGCTAAATCTGAAGTTTCCTGATCATCTGCCGCAAAATGGCGTTCTTCAATGCCTGTTCGCGTACGAATCCACTCATCCGAAGTATCCATTATTTTTTCTAAATCAAAATTTGTCACGACTTTCTCAGGAACGTATTTGCCTATTCCTAAAATACCAGCGTTCATATAGCAACCCCTCAGCTTTCTTACTATCAATTATTAGTAACTGGTCATAATTATAACGCATAGTAAAGGAATGACGCAAGATGATTTAAAATTATTGTGTATGGAACGAGTCGTTTCTTTGTTATTGAAAGTAAGCTTAGGCTTATACTCCGTATAGTGTGAAGTCTATAGAGTTGCCAAATTCCCTTTTTCAGGTTTGCATACTTTGGCAAAATGAATGCCGCAAAAAATACATGAGAATTATAAAATGCAAAACCTTGTATTTGTTGTGACAAATTCGCCATGTTTCACATAAAAGATTCATTTTTTTTCGATTTATGTTATGATATGATAATGAATATGAGTAAAAACTTATGATGAAAAAAGTTCGGTTGAGGTGAAATTAATGCAATATATCGTAACGTTCGTATGGTCATTCCTACTAGTTTCAATGTTAAACTATGTAGTCAGCTCTGTACTTGGTGCACCATTTGATTTTAAGACAGGGGCAATCGTTTCAGTTGTATTCTCCATCTTAATTTTTATTATTGGAGCAATCATTCCAAACGATCCTACACCAGAGGCTGCAGACCATCATTAATTCAGCTAGAAAAAACCTGTTCCGCATTATGCGAAACAGGTTTTTTCTGTTATTTTTCCACTATACAATGGCCATCACGCATTTTTACATGCAATGTTTCTCCAGGCAATACCTCGCCTCGTAGCAGTTCCTTAGCCACAGCCGTTTCGATATGTCGTTGTACGAAGCGTTTTAGTGGTCTTGCCCCGAATTGAGCATCTGCTCCTTGTAGGACAACCCAATCAATAACTTCATGGTCGACAGCTAATGTAATTTCCTGTTCAGCCACACGGT
Organism: Lysinibacillus fusiformis; assembly: GCF_003049525.1. Classification (GTDB taxonomy): domain Bacteria; phylum Bacillota; class Bacilli; order Bacillales_A; family Planococcaceae; genus Lysinibacillus; species Lysinibacillus fusiformis. The sequence goes on from NZ_PYWL01000001.1 coordinate 586,298, forward strand.
TAATTAACTGCTCTACATACTTCCAAGCAATCGCTGTAAAGTGTTTATTTGATAGGGCATGGAAAAAAATAATATCATCCATACGGTTTAATAACTCTGGTTTGAAATGCTGTCTGAGAGCAGTCATAACCAAGTCTTCAACGGTTGGATCGTCATCTTTTGCCTCCATTAAATAACTAGAGCCGATATTCGATGTTAAAATCACTACGGTATTTGTAAAATTGACCATACGTCCTTGACTATCTGTAATTCGACCGTCATCTAAAATTTGCAATAAAATATTAGCCACATCTGGATGTGCTTTTTCAATTTCATCTAATAACACTACAGAATAAGGGTTACGACGGACAGCTTCCGTTAATTGACCGCCTTCCTCATAGCCAATGTACCCTGGAGGAGCACCAACTAAGCGAGACACACTATGCTTCTCCATATATTCGCTCATATCAATTCGAATAAAATGATCCTCTGAATCAAATAATTGAGCAGCTAGTGCCTTAGCAAGCTCTGTTTTACCAACACCTGTCGGACCTAAGAATAAAAAGCTACCAATTGGACGATGCGGATCTTTAATGCCTGCACGAGCACGCCATACAGCCTCTGTTACTAATTGAACAGCTGTATCTTGGCCAACTACGCGTTCATGTAATGTATCTTTTAAACGTAATAGTTTTTCTCGCTCGCCTTCCACTAATTTTGTCACAGGAATACCTGTCCAGCGAGAAACAATTGCTGCGATTTCTTCAGCTGTCACTTCTTCACGTAAAATACGGGACTCTGCGCCGCTTTCTAATTCTTTTTCGAGCACTTGAATGTCTTTTTCAAGTGTTGGAATTTTACCATGACGTAATTCTGCGGCTTTATTTAAATCATACTTACTTTCCGCTTCATCTAAATCACGACGGTACTTATCTAATGTCTCCCGTTTTTTCTGAATATCATGTAGCTTTTCCTTCTCTGCCTCCCATTGTTGCCGCATTCCTTCAGAGGACTCTTTTAATTTTGCCAATTCCTCTCGTAATTGCTCCAGACGCTTTTTACTTGCTTCGTCCTTTTCCTTACGCAACGCTTGTTCTTCAATTTCTAGCTGCATAATACGACGAGTCACGGCATCAAGTTCCTGTGGCATTGAATCAATTTCTGTTCGAATCATTGCACATGCCTCGTCAATTAAATCAATCGCCTTATCTGGTAAAAATCGCTCTGTAATATAACGATTGGAGAGTTCAGCTGCGGCCACAATCGCGCGGTCATGAATACGTACTGCATGATGTAATTCAAAGCGTTCTTTTAAGCCTCTTAAAATAGACACAGTATCCTCAATAGAAGGCTCACGTACAAGAACTTGCTGGAACCGGCGTTCTAAAGCAGGATCTTTTTCAATATACATACGATATTCATCTAATGTAGTAGCACCGATACAATGTAATTCACCACGAGCTAGCATGGGCTTTAACATATTTCCTGCATCCATAGCGCCATCCGTTTTGCCTGCGCCTACAATTGTATGAATTTCATCAATAAATAAAATGATTTGACCTTCTGAATCTTTCACTTCTTTTAACACGCCTTTTAAACGCTCTTCAAATTGGCCACGGTAGCTTGCACCTGCGATTAAGGCACTCATATCCAGCTCGTATAGCACGCACTCTTTCAAGCCCTCTGGTACATCACCCTTCACAATACGTTGAGCTAAACCTTCTACAATCGCTGTTTTACCAACTCCTGGCTCACCAATTAATACAGGATTATTTTTTGTTTTACGCGTTAAAATGCGAATGACATTTCGAATTTCCTCATCGCGCCCAATGACAGGATCCATTTTGCCATTTTTAACTTCTTCTATTAAATTACGGCCGAATTGCTCTAATGGCTTTTGATTATCTGTTTGTTGAAATTGCATAACTAGCACTCCTTTACTTTAATATTTCGCATAATTTTTATACCCATTCTGGTTCTTTTTAAAAGTTTGACCTTCTTTGACTAACTTTATTTTACATCACTCGACAGTTCTTCGCAAAGAAATAGCACTAAATTTTTACACTTATTCATGAAAATTTACGTTATAATAATAGTATGTTTCTATGTTTTAGTATCGAAAAATCCACTGTCCTTTTGTAATAATCGCCATTTATTACAAAAAGAAAGCGATGTGTTGGAGATATGGTTTCAATGGATAATATGTTTGAAAAAATTATGGACCTTTTTCAAAAGCATGGTGTTTTTATCAAAGTAAATAAAGGGAATAAAATTTTTCTAGAAGGTGAACGGTCAAAGGAAATATACTATATTAAGTCAGGTGTTATATCGATTAGTCAAGAAACTGAGGCTGGCAAGGAATTGACGATTCGTATATGTGGTCCTGATAGTATCATTGGAGAGGGTTCATTATTTTGTAACCTTGTCTATAACTCCATGACTGCAAAAGTTTTAGAATCTGCTACGCTATATGTTTTAAGTCGAAAGTCATTAGAACATTTACTGGAAGAACAGCCTACAATCATGGTGGAATACATGAAGTGGCTACAGACAGAAAATTTAAAGCATCAGAGTCGTTTGCGTGATTTAGTGTTAAATGGGAAAAAGGGTGCCTTGTTTTCAACACTCATTCGTCTATCTAACACGTATGGTAAACCTTTAGAGGATGGTTCCATTTTTATTGAGTTTCAACTAACAAATACGGAAATTGCCAATTTGTGTGCGACTAGTCGTGAAATGATTAATCGTATGTTGAATGATTTAAAAAAACATGACATTTTGACTTTTGACAAAGGCTTTATTACTATTCATGATTTACAATTTTTAAAAAATGAGATTGCCTGCGAAAATTGTCCATTACAAGTATGCCGTATCGATTAATTCGTTACATGCTAAATCCCTGCTTATTTTTTATAAGCAGGGATTTTTAATAGCCACTATTAGCGTACACCCAATGCCATTTTTGCATAGCGTGACATTTTATCTTTTGACCAAGGTGGATTCCATACAATGTTTACATTTGTACTTTTCACTTCTGGAAGTTCATTTAATGCTGTATTCACTTGATCCACGATTACTGGGCCAAGTGGACACCCCATCGATGTTAGCGTCATTGTAACCGTCGCTACACCTTCATCATCTAATTCTACATCATATACTAAACCTAAGTTGACGATATCAATTCCAAGCTCAGGGTCAATTACGTTTTCTAATGCACCTAACATGCTATCTTTCATATCTTGATCCATTCTCATTTCTCCTTCCATCATAGTGTTAACCTTATCATAGCAGATGCATCATATTATGCCAAATGCTCTGCAAGCCAATCTGTTGCTGCTACCATTCCGTCACGTGGTACAGCATGTCCAGCCTTTTTATTCACCATGAATGTTAAATTTTCAGGGGTTGCTTGATAGTATTCCCGTAATGTTTCATAAAATTTATAGGTTTCATGGAAAGGTACAGTTTTATCTAATTCACCGTGCCAAAAGAAAACCGGGCGTCCCGCAAATTTTTCAGGAGTTAGACTGACATCATAGGTTGCGAGGACCTCATTAATCTTTTGCACATCATCCTCTGTCATGGGCCAATTAACACCATTTTTTATAAATTGCTGCAATTGGTATTCACCCAATTTTATAAAACCAGGCGCACCCATACATATTGCAGCCGATTGAATCCAATCATAAAGCTTAAGACAGCCTGATGTCACAATACCACCCATGGACGTACCTGCTATGCCAATTTTATGATGAGCTAATAAATTTTTATTCTTTAATTCATTATATAATTGTTCCACTTCATGAATAGAATTTATAACAATGTCCCAAAAATTCAAGTTCATTTGCATCTCTGTGAGGCCTTCGCTACGGTCACCATGAAATTTTGCATCTGGTAATAGGACACGCACCCCTTTATGCACCAACTGATATGCATAGTGTAAGTTATGTTCTTTTGCACTCATAAAGCCATGTAAAAAGATCACTACCGGGGTATCTTCATTCATATTGTCTGTATGTATATGTAATAAAGGAATATTTCCCCACATTTCTTTTTCTACAAACATTCTTGTCACTCCCAACTCTTGTCTCACCTTTATGTTAGCAAACTTTTTTCACTGTGACAAAATTTTGACGAATGAAAGACAAAGAGATACTATTCAAACTATAGGAAAGGGGCAACAAGCTATGAAACCGCATTTAATCGTATTGGATTTAGATGGTACTTTATTAACAGACCAACAACAAATTTCCGCAAAAACAAAAAAATCATTATTGCAGGCTAAGGAACAAGGACATCAAGTAATGATTGCAACTGGCCGTCCATACCGTGCCAGTGATATTTATTATCATGAGCTTGGGCTTACAACACCAATAGTCAATTTTAATGGAGCCTATGTGCATCACCCTAAAAATGTCTCTTGGCAGCATATGCACACTCCCATTGATTTAAGTGTTGTCCATGATGTCGTTAATTCCATTAATAGTTACGAGTATGAAAATATCATTGCTGAGGTGAAGGATGATATTTATGTACACACAGAGGATGAACGCATCTTAAATATTTTTAATATGGGTAATCCGAAAATTACACTTGGGGATTTATATACACATCTCTTAGATAATCCTACAAGTTTACTGATACAGGCAAATGAAGCCAATTCTGTCATTATTCGCGACCACTTACAGGCAGTGCACGCTGAAGTTATTGAACACCGTCGTTGGGGCGCACCTCTTCATATTATAGAGATTGTTCGACGTGGCTTAAATAAAGCAGTAGGCCTTGCACACGTAGCAAAGGATTTAGGTATTCCACGTGAACGTATTATTGCTTTTGGTGATGAAGACAATGATTTAGAGATGATCGAATATGCTGGACTTGGCGTAGCGATGGGGAATGGTATATCAAGCCTTAAAAATATTGCCAATGAAATAACTACTACAAATAATGATGATGGGATTGCAAAAATACTCATCGAACGCTTGAAATTATCATAGTTACGTAGTAAGTTCAAGTTACCATACCATTTTTACCAGTTTAACTTTATTCAGTGGTACCCCTTCCGGTTGATTTAAGTGAGTACCGGCTGAATAAAGCTAAAAAGGCTTTAAAAAGTAAGTTGAAATTAGGGGGACAAGAGAATGAAGATTTTTACGGATAGTGGATGTGATCTACCAAAGTCTTACTATGAAGAAAATGATGTCGTGCTACTCCCTTTACGAGTGCAATTGAACAACAAAGAATATGAAGATGTCATTTCCATTGATTCCAAAGAGGTTTATGATGGAATCCGTCAAGGTGCCCAACCCAAAACATCTCAAGTATCGCCAGAGCTTTTTTTGAAGCACTTTGAAGATTTAGCTAAAAATGAAGAAGAAGGTATCTATATTGCCTTTTCATCAGAATTATCCGGCACATATAGTACTGCTCAAATGATTCGTAATCAAGTATTAGAACAATATCCTTCATTGAAGTTAGTCATTATCGACTCTAAATGTGCATCACTAGGACATGGTCTTGTTGTGGAAGAGGCTGTTCGGCTTAGAAATTTAGGTACCTCATTTGAAGATGTAGCGTCTAGAATTAGCGCTTTCGCTCCTCAAATAGAGCATTTATTTACAGTTGAAGATTTGGACTACCTCGCTAAAGGTGGCCGTGTCTCAAAAGCGAGTGCCTTTTTAGGTGGCCTTCTAAGCATTAAACCTATTTTAAATGTAGAAGATGGCAAACTTGTACCGATAGAAAAATCACGTGGTCGTAAAAAAGCACTTAATCGTATGCTGGATTTAATGCAGGAGCGTGGAGGTAACTTTACGAATAAAATTGTTGGTATTAGTCATAGTGATGATATGGCCTTTGCTAATGAAGCAAAAGCATCCATTCAGGAGCGTTTTTCTCCACAGGCTGTTCAAATTACGATGATTGGCTCAGCCATCGGTTCACATGTGGGGCCGGGCACTATCGCGATTTTCTTCACGAATAAAAGCTATGAAGGCTAAACTATGATAGCTTGGAATTGCCGAGCTATTGGAGCATCCGTAAATGAAAACAAAAATAGCATGTTAGGATGATTCCTAGCATGCTATTTTTTGTGTAGATATTAAGAAGCGTCTTGTTCTTGACGACGAACTTTTCCTCGTTTAATGATGATTACAACAAAGCCAATAAAGATGACCCAAACTAAACCAAGGGCAACCATATACGGCACGTTTAGCCCCTCATCATTGCGAACCTGATAAATCTCTACCATTTCTCTGTCTAAAATGACTGGATACACTTGCTTTTCATTTATACGAACTTTTTCCTCATGTAAAATCCCGTTTAGCATTTTCCCTTCACCCAGTTGTTCAGGTGTTAAGTCCACTCGCTGGGTTTTGCTCGTATTATTGACCATAATTACCCATTGCTCTTCATCCGAAGTACGTGTAAAGACAAGTAAACCATTCTCATTAGTAATGATGTTAAAATCACCATTACGTAAAGTAGCAGACTGATTTCGTAAGGATTGAACATTTTTAATATAGTCAATTAATTCTTCATCTGTTTTAAAGTTATAAAGTTGATGTGTATCAGGTTTAGCTTCCCCGTTCATCGCAATTTCTGTACCATATTGGACAACTGGAGTTCCTGGCATCATAAATAAAGCACCCATAGCCATTTTTAAACGTGTAGGTGGGAACATGTTTTCATTCGCAGAATCGAATGTAAAACGGTGTGTTTCTAAAGAATCCACCATAATTTGCGTCGGCTTTTCGCCTGAAAACGGTTCTGTCAATTTAGATGAGTCCATATCAACATTCTTAAAGATATTGCGATAAATTTCTGCTGTCGCTGGTGAGAAGGTTGCATCAAAATCAGCCTCGCTCGCTTCATTTGTTATGACATAAAGAGATGCTTTTGACTCTTTTAATGCCGCTATCATTTTATTAATAAAATCCGTATCAGCATCTGAAATATGAGTTAATCGAATTCCACCAATATCATATGTAGAAACAAAATCGATTGCAGATTGAATAAGTGCTTCTTGCACATCTGTATTCGTTAAATCCCATTGAACTTGTCCATTATTCGTTGAAGCAATCCAGTCTGCTTTCGCAGCATCCTTTGCCCATTCATGTTTAGGACTTACATCATTGAGTGGAAAATCCACCATTATAGACATATTTTTAGCTTTATAAGCCTCTACAACACTTTGGAATTCTTCTGCAGTTCCAAAATGGCGTTCAATCGTAGAATAGCTTGTTAGCATGGATCCATCATATTTCTCTGTAGAATAAATAGGTCCAATGGAAACAATCGAATAGCCCATTTCATCGATAAATTTTAATTTATCTTGTAAACCTGTAAAATCCCCTCCTGCAAATTTCGAAGGGTCTTGCGTATTTGTATCAAAATCGTTTGTGCCCGAGCCATTAAAGAAACGGTCAACGAGTAAATCATAGATGCTCTCTTCTGCAATCGATGTTGTCGCTTTTTCATCCGCATGCGCTACAGGTGTAGTACTTACGAATGTAGTAGCTAGTAAAAGTGATGCAGCTGTCGCACTTATCCACTTCTTGAATTTCACTGTTATTCCCTCTCTTTCAAACCAATCCATCGTCATTTTACCAAATATCACTGTCACGTCGCTATCTTTTCAAAAGATTTTACGAAAATGCGGAAGGAATTACGGCAAAAAGGTGTCCGTTCCCTTCCATTTCAGTATGATCGCTGTTTTTAATAAAATAAAAGCCGCGAAGCAAATACTTCACGACTTTCACCAAATATTATGCTAAGAAGTTTTGACCCATTGGTAGCTTGAAGCCTAGGAACAATGTAATCAATAAGAATACTGCAAATAAAATCCAAAACATGCCAGTTGGTTTATTTTTCTTTTGGCGTACTAAAACCATTTCCATCATACCAATTACTAGAATACCGCCTATGAATTTAAAGCCGTAAAGCATGCCCATGTTGTAATTCATGCCTTCAATGAATAATGCCCCACCTGTAATGATAATTAGTACATAAAATAGACGCAATGTCATATGTAAGCCTTTTGATTGCTTGCCCATTAGCGCAGCGATTAAAAAGATAACAATAGCTACTACCCAAGTAGTAATATGCAAATGCGTTTGGCTAGTTAAAAAACCCATGTTTGTCCCACCTCATTCATTTTTCTATCAAACTCTATCCTACCATGCGATGGAAAGGGTTTCAAACATTACAATAGTGTTCACATAATTTACACCATTTGTGACTTAGAAACTCCCTAAAAAACAACTTACACGGTAAGTATTAAAAAAATCCGCGGAGTAAAGACTCACGCGGATTCCCTATTATTATTCAAAATGGTTGACTAAAGTACCGATGCCTTGAATAGATACTTTTACCGTATCTCCAGCCTTTAAGAATTGTGGCGGGTTCATGCCTTTTCCAACTCCAGCTGGTGTACCTGTTAAAATAACATCCCCTGGCTCAAGTGTTACATGCTGAGATAGGATAGATACTAAAGTTTCAACTGAGAACATCATGTCCTTCGTCGAGCCATTTTGGCGCACTTCATCGTTTACCTTTGTGACTACTGTTAAGTCCTGAGGATTGGGAATTTCATCCTTTGTCACAAGATATGGTCCAAGCGGACAAGTGCCCTCCAAGCTTTTACCTAAGAAGAATTGTTTATGCTTCTCTTGTAAATCACGAGCTGTTATATCATTGGCAATTGTATAACCAAATACATAATCATATGCTAAGTTTTTCGGAATGTTTTTACCACGTTTTCCAATGACAATCGCAAGCTCCCCTTCATAATCCATTTTCGATGAAAGGTCCGCGTGAATGGAAAGTGTTTGTCCATCTGCCGCAATAGCCGTTGGCGATTTTGTAAATACCATTAATTCCGTTGGTGCTGCTTCTGCACCCATTTCTTTGGCATGTTCATTATAATTTTTACCTATACACATAATATTTTTGGGTGTACGTGGAATGGGTGAAAGCCACTCGATTTCTGTAAATTCACGTTTAAAACTATTAGCACGATCTGATTTTTCAGCTGCTTCTACTAATTTACGAATCTGTTCAACGAAATCAAAGCCTAGTGCAATACCATCTACAATAGAACTTGAAAAAGAAGGGAGAACTTGAAGTTCATTTTGAATAGCGAGTACATCCCATACCGCTTCTTCTTTTTTTACTTTTGGTCCAAAGCTTACATGTCCACCTAATTTGAATGATAAAATTTTCATGATTGAAAGAGCTCCTTCTTTTTTCTACATGATACAACAATATGATAGAAATTGCCTCACTTTTGCGACAATAATTTTATAAGTTGTTATATCTTCATAGATTATGCATGTGAAGCGGAATATATTATCACATTTCTACTTTTTCCTTATACGTTAATTTACGCCATAAAGCCTCTAAAGGACCTTGCTTCCATTTTGTTAACCAAATTTCGGCGATGATCATTTGCACAACAATTATTCCAATGGCAATGAGTACGCCTGTTTCTACACTTATCTTCCCATACCAGCCAAAGCCAAATTGATAGAATAAACACGTGCCGATAATGGAGTGCATAATATACATCGTTAACGACATCCGTCCGATTTTACCAAAAGGACTAAGTAGCTTAGGTACAATTGGTAACAGGCAAAGTAGCACTATGACCGCGGCATAACCCACTGAAAGGATAGGACCACCTATGTATACCTTTAAATAATCAAATAAATACGTCCGTGTAAACATAATGGGTAAACTTTTGATCGTTATACCTATAATCAACCCAGTAATCGCAAGTGCTAGCCATAGCCATTTTAATTCTTTCGCTCGCTCTACTAGTCGCCATTTTGATGCAGCTGCCCCTATTAACATATACGGTAAAATAGTAAACAATGCCGCAAACCACATTCCTATACCTGCTTGTGTCGATAAGTCTGTTAAGCGTTGCATAAAAGCATCTAGCCAGTTTCCTGTACCGTAAGCTGTAATCGCCTTCTCTACAGATACAATATCTAAATAGTCATCCACCTTCGTATTAAATTGCATAATCCCAATGACAAATAACATAAAAACTTGCATCAAACCGTTAATCATAACTGCACTAACCAATAACCAAATAGGGCTTAAACGTAGTAAAAGCACTAAAAATATCCCACAAAAGGCGTACATCATTAAAATATCGCCCCACCATATTAGCACGGCATGTATGAAACCAAAGGCAAATAATACAGAAAGTCTACGTAATCCTAGCGTATAGAAATTTTGCTCACGACTTTGTGCTTTTTGCCACTGCATGGCAAGCCCATATCCAAATAGCATCGCAAACAGTGGGTAAAAGCTACTTTGTACATAAATATCTAAATTTTTTTGCCATACGATATCGGATGGTGTTGTAAACCAAGATGCTAAATCAATATGCGGCATTGGCAAATAAAAGGTATACATATTTACGAGCAAAATGCCTACTAAACTAATACCTCGTAAAATATCTAATGTTGCTAGTCGATCCTGCAACATTGTCGGTTTGAACTCCACAAAATAGCCTCCTCTTAAATAGCAGCTATGGTTGAAGCAGAGCAAGCAAAAAATTGCATCCTCCGCTTTTCCATAACAAAAACTTATGCCTGTACAGTTTGTTCATTATCGAATAAATACAGCACTTTATCGCTTACTTTAATTTGTAAAATGGACTCAATAGCCTCACTATAAACACGAAGCTGAACAGCATAACGTCCCATTATTTCTTTTGTCAGAGCGGGCTCCTTTGCAAAATGAGGCAAAATACGGTCTGTCTTATAATCTAGCAAGACCCAGTTGCCATATTCATCCTCAAACAAACAGTCGATAATCCCTTGGACGATTTGAGCATCCCCATCTTCATCTACTCTGCTAATAGTAAATGGCATTTCTCTACGAATCTGTCTTGCTTGCTTAAAGCGTTGCCCAATTTCGGTATGAAAGAAATGAAAAACTTTCGCTATAGGGACCACTTTTCCTTCTGCCTCTGTCAGTAGCTGTTTTGCTACTAAATCTGCTACAAAGCCTTTTACAGCTCCAATATCATCAAAGCCAAACTGTGGAATATGCTGCATCACTGTATGGACAGCCGTTCCTATTTCGGCACCTGTTAGCTGTTGATCCTGTAAAAATGTTGGTCGTGGTGCAATAGAAGCTGACGTCTGCTTAGCTGGAGGTGCAAAATAATATTCTGGCTCCTCCTGACGCTGTAAGTTTTCTATACGTTTAATTTCACTAACCGATGTTTTAGAACGTTTTCTTGTTGACTTTTGATACGTATACTGCGCTTGAAAGCGTGTCGTTATTTCGGATAAAAGCGCCTCGTCCTCTTGTGTTGTAAGGAGTTGTTGTATGTCATCATCAAATGGCTGTATATCATACGAATAATGTCTCGTATCAACCGGCTGTATCCACCAATGGGATGGGCTGTCCAATTCCTTATATGAAGTGGTAGCTTGAGAGGCAAAGTCACCATGCCTTGCCACGGCTGGACCAACCCAGTCTAGATAGCTATTAGCTCTTGCCCGCAAATATTCTTGAAGTGGGGCATCACTTGATATATTTTGCGCATCCTGCCAGTTGTCTCGCGTTTTCTCCCAATTTTTCACGGAACCCACTAAAATTAGACGCTCCTTCGCGCGTGTCATGGCAACATATAAGACACGCATTTCCTCTGCACGCATTTCCAGCTCTTTCTTCTCTTTCAGCGCCAAAAACGGTAATGAAGTATAAGTAATGCGATTTTCTGGGTCAATGGCCTTTACAGCTAGTCCAAAATCTTGATCGAATAAATAAGGATTATGAAAATCCATTTTATTAAACGGACGTCCCATCCCTGCCACAAAGACTACAGGATATTCTAATCCTTTGGAGGAGTGAATGGTCACAAGGCGTACTACATCGTCCTTTTCACCAATTGATTTAGCCGTACCTAAATCATCCCCGCGTGTACGCATCCGATCAATAAAGCGTAAAAAGCGGAAAAGACCTCGAAAGGCTGTTTGCTCATACATTAATGCACGATCATGTAAAATTCGTAAATTAGCCTGACGCTGCTTACCGTTAGGCATTGCGCCAACCATTTCATAATAATGTGTATCTAAATAAATTTTCCAAATTAAATCTGATAGTGACCCACGACGTGCTAAATCTCGCCAATTTTCAAAAGCTAGCATAAAGCGTTGAAGTTTTTCAAACGTAGTTGTCTGTATCTCTTGTCCTTCACTTCGGATAAATTGTCGTAGCGCATCATAGAAAGGTACCTTTGAATCAGCTAAGCGGATTTTAGCTAATTCATTTTCTGTTAAGCCAACAAACGGTGCACGCAGTACGGAAGCTAACGGGATGTCCTGATAAGGGTTATCTACTACCTTTAGGACATTTAACATAATCATGACTTCCAGTGCATCAAAATAGCCTTTGGACGACTCTGCATAGAGTGGAATACCTGCTAGCTTAAATTCCTCCACTAAATCTGTCGACCATGTCATAGAACGCATTAAAATAACAATATCACTATACTTCAACGGCCTTTCTGTCAGTGATTTCGTATCATAAACAGTTGTTCCATCTTCCATCATTTGTCGAATACGATCAATAATAAAACGTGCTTCATATTGTGACTTTTTTAATTCCTCTAGCTCAGTCGCTTCTTCCGTCTTATCCTCTTGCTCGTCTACCACTTCCTCATCCTGTGGAGGGTGCATTACGACAAGCTCAACAGGTACTTCTTTTTCATCATAGGGCGCTGCGGGCTTTAATGACGCATTGTCATCATAAAGAATTTCGCCAACACGCTCACCCATAATTTGTGCAAAAATATAGTTCGTCGCGTTCAATACCTCTTTACGACTACGAAAGTTAGCATTTAAATCAATACGCATGCCCGTTACCTCAGGCGTTTCCAAGAACTCACTATACTTCCTCATAAAGAGCTTAGGTTCAGCTAAGCGGAAACGATAAATACTTTGTTTGACGTCTCCCACCATAAACAGATTACCATCCTGTTCTTCCCCTGACTTGACAAGTTGTAAGATCGTTTCCTGTAGCATATTTGTATCCTGGTATTCATCCACAAGTACTTCTTTAAAACGTTTTTTCAAATCAAGTGCTATGGGAGATGGCTGTAGCTCTCCATCGATCTCGACTGTTAAAATTTGCAGTGCATAATGTTCTAAATCTGAAAAATCAATAATACCCCGCTCTAATTTGGCAAGTCGGAATTGCTCACTAAAAATCGTCGTCAATTCCACTAATGTGCCAATAATTGGCGCCATTAAGCGTATTTCTTCTAGCAATCGTGCGGGGGTGCGAATAAAATAGGTTTCTTTCATTTTATTCATAATTTTTTTCGCTGCTTCTCGCTTTTTCTTTGCAAGCTCCTGTAGCTCCACGTCTACTAAAGCATCCTTGGATACTCGTTTTAATGTAGACCATTTAACGGTCGCAAAATAATCAAAGAGTTCCTGCCATGTACCTTCCTGACTTATTCGAATCCCTTCCTGAATCATAGCAAAATCAATTTCTGCCGTTTCAGCATAGGGGGCAGGTCCATCGGGTTGGAGGGTGATTGCTCGCATTTCTGAAATTAGGACGAAGGCTTCCTCCAAACTATGTCGAACAGTCAATTTAACATAGTGAGATAGCTCTAAATCATCAATCGTCACTTCCTCTGCTAATTCATAAGCTTTTGGTAAACTCCTTAGCCATCTTTGAGGCTCTGCGTGTACACGAGAAGTATCGTAAAGCTTACTAATCAGCGTTTCAATCGCTTGATCATCTCGATCCGACGTAAAGCTATCCACAAGTCGATAAATAGCTTGTACCTGTGTCTCTTCTTCAGAATCATAGGCTCCTTCTAGAACATCCGCCACTATATCATCTCTTAATAAAGCTACCTCTGCTTCATTAGCAATACGAAATCCAGGATCGATGTCGAGCATATAAGCATATTGTTTAACAATCGCTAAACAAAAAGAATGCAATGTTGATATTTGCGCCTTATTAATAAGACTCAGTTGTCTTCTTAAATGATTGGAAGTTGGATTTTCTACTATAGCCTTTTCTAGAGCTTCTGACATTCGATGGCGCATTTCAGCTGCTGAAGCATTCGTAAAGGTCACCACCAGTAGCTCATCTACATTAATGGGATTGTCAGTAGCAATAACTTTTTCAATCATACGATTAATCAGTACCGCTGTTTTCCCGGACCCCGCCGCAGCCGACACAAGTGTATCTTGCCCACTAGCGTAAATGGCCTTCCACTGATCGTCTGTCCAAGAGACATTCGCTGGCTTTATAGGAATTGTTTGGACCATGCTACTCTATCTCCTTCCGAATTTTATCAACAATTTCATTTGGTTTCGCTTGCATCAACTGACGATAGTTTTGTTTACCATCGGATGGATCAAATTGGCAAACCGCGGCAAATTGACAATAGTCACAGGCCGTTTTGGATTTTAATTTATACGGGCTGATGGCAGTATCACCAGACAAAATCCCATTCCCTGCCTCCTGATGCTTACGACGTACGAAATGCTGGAGTCTTTTCATATCATTTACAGGCACAATGCGTGATTGCGATTCAGAAGGTGTTCCATCTTTTTTCATATAAACAGGGATAATTTTTGAGTGTCCACTACTTTCCTCTAACTGCTCGTCCATCGATAAAATGGACTCAGCATTCTCAGACAGCAGACCCTTCATTTTATATTGCTTTAACCGGTCCTCTTCTATTTCACTATCCGTCATATCCTTATCTAGTTTTAACATAGGATTATGGACATGAACATACAGTACCCCAGCTGGCTCCGTTTTCCCTGGAAGCCAATAGGAACTATTTTCTATTGCCACATCTAAATAAGTAAGTACCTGTAAAGACAATCCATAATAAACCTCATTTAAATCTAAATCTCGAGCTGATGATTTATAATCAACAATCCGTAAATAAGAACGGTCATCTATCGAGGCACTATCGATACGATCAATACGACCTCGCATAAACATTTTTTTACCACTAGTCAAATCAATCTCAAGAGGTGGAAGCTGTTCATGTTGTCCTGGGCCAAATGATGCCTCTATCGCAATTGGCTTAAAGTGAGACACATTCGCATGCTGTGTCAATGCCATCATCGTGCGCTCCACAATTCGAATAAGCTTCCGCTGAATATAGCGATAACGCGCACTAGATAATAAAATTTGATGGGAGAAGACAGGAACAATTTGCTCTACTGCTTGACGTGCCAACTGTTTAATTTGCTGTTTTGTTAAACGAATCCAAGATAGCTGCAGTCGGTGAGTTTCCTCTGTTATCCACTTTAATGCCTCATGGAATAGATCACCCATTGCAAAGGTTTCTAATCGGTACTCCGCACGTTCCTCTAAACGTAGACCATACGTTGTGAAATGAGAAAATGGACATCTAAAATATTTCTCTATTCGAGATACACTAGATGTAAGTTTTTTCCCATATAGCTCTTGAGTTATATAGGTTTCCAATGGCTGTGCTTCATTTTTATGAGTAATCGGATAATGTACTCGATCAAAGATAAGTGCCCAGTAAGGGTCCTGCTGATAAAATTTTTGTAGCGCCAGCCATTCAGGTGCCAGTTCACGGCTATGCTCTGCCTGACGTAGTTGCACCATTAAATGGGCTAATGCAGTTCGTGGATGGCGTAAATACGGTAAAGCATTTCCATCTAATAATTCTATTGGATCCATTACAACCCGCTCCGCCTGAATCCCACTTAACAGACCAGCTGTTTGATCATTTCCGATGAATTTTTTTATATAAAGAGACGATAACAGTGCCTTTCCTTCTTCATCTGCTGTAGGATACGTCAAATAAAGCTTATCTGACGGTGTTGTGGCAGCACGATAAAATAAGAAATTCTCCTGTAATAAACGGTTAGAGGAGGTTGGTGCAAGCTCATAACCAATTTGACCAAACCATTCACGCTCTGTATCTGACAATAAACCTTCATATTCCATTCGAGTTGGATATACACCATCATTCATTCCTAAAACGAAGGCTGCTTTAATATTGGATAAACGAGCTAAATCAACCGTCGCTACCATAACCTCATCTAATGTTGGTGGAATGCGAGAAAATTCTAATGTATCAAAGCCTTCATCAAGAATTTTAGCCGCTTCCTCCACTGACATCTTCTGCTCGCCAAACATATAGACAAATTGATCCAATACATTGATCCATTCATTCCAGGCTTGCTCATGTTCACTCGCTGCGAGTGCATCCCCTCGCTCAAGCTCACGATCCTTCATAGCTTGAAGCTTCTTATATACTTGTAATGACTCTACTAGCTCAAATAAAGCAGTGGCAACATCCTTACCCGTTGGCGCAATACTCAGTTTGTCTTGAAACTCCTTTAAAGGCTGACGAATTTCGTCACGAATTGCCTCAATTTCTGCTTGCATTGCACGTTCCTCATCTGTTTGTACACGTGAATGGAACTCAAGCCCACGATACTTTTTATAAAACCATCGAGCCTCTTCAAACCAACGTTCACCATAGATTCCTTGCGCTAAGCAATAGTTTTCCAATCGATCAGCTCGCTCACGCCAAATAGTTAGCTCTGCTTGTAAGGGGAAAAACAAATCTGTTTTTACACTTCGAAATACGGGTTCATACTTCCAATTAGACGTCATGATTTCTAATGCCGAACGACTAAGCTCAATCAGAGGATGATGGAGCATTGTTTTTTTAGTATTTGTAAAAATAGGAATTTCATATTGTTGAAAAATACTTGTAATCAATGGGTCATAAAGTTCTGCTTGTCGATATAAAAGGACAATATCTTGATAACGATAGCCATCTTCTCTTGTTAACTTTGTTATTTCCCGGGCAATCGCGTGAACCTCCGCTCGACGATTCGATGCTTCAAACACCATTACATCTCCAGAAGTTTTTTTCGTTTGTGGCACCATATTACCAAAATTCGCTTCCACATGTTGTAAATCTTCAGATTGAAATCTTTGAGTATAATAAAAATGTAAAGGTGCCTCGACGTCTATGCCCTCTTCATTTGCAATATCATGTAGTCGTTGATTCGTTAACGCCGCTTCATGAAAAAGAGCCTGTTCATCAAAAGCTTCGTCTATATGATCAAACGGGAGAACGACGGTTACCTGTTTAGTTACCTTAAGCAATTCTCGTACCAGCTCTAACTCTCGCACTGTGAAGGCTGTGAATCCATCAATATAAATAGTTGCTTGCTTCATTGTTTCAGCATACTTCAATTGCTCCGTTAATATCGGATAATAGCCCTCACTATCGACATATGTCGTACCAAGTCGTTCTTCTAATGCCTGCAAAACAACATGTAAATCATTCGTTTTGGCTTGTAAGGTATTTGGCGCGTCAATCGCCTTTAAGGATTCTGTTACTTCAGCTAAAACAGAGCTATTGACACTATATCGACTAAATTCCTTTAAAAGTGTTTCAATTTCCTCCGTAAAACCACGTTTTCCAGCAGCTTGTCTAAATAAGGAGAACTCACTTTTTTGTTCCTCCAAAAGTTTACGAATCAGCATTCGATAACCATAGCCATTCACTTCTTTACGAGCAATACCACCTGTCTCCTGTAAAACGAGCCATGCTAAACGCTTAAACGTCATCACTTGCGCACGAATCAAGCCCTGCAAACCATGCTTATTCGTTAGCTCATATTCCGTAGAATAAGACATCTGGTCAGGAACAATGACAAAAATAGGTTGACCGAGTGGATCAGTCTTTAGCTGTTCAACAATTTCTTGATGAATAAATACGGATTTCCCTGTTCCCGAGCGTCCCGAAACAATTCGCAATGTCATTTCGTTTCCCCTCCTCTATAAATTACTGTCTAACTATTTTGATTGCACGTTAGCATCCATTCACTAACATTTATATATAGATTATTTTTTATCGTTTCTATCACTTAACCTGATTCCATTGTCAGAGTGACGCTATAAACATCAGTGATCCTCTAGCTTAAATTCTATCGAAAATAACTAGCAAATACTATCTATCAACCTTCGATAGACAATAAAAACCAATGATTCATTTCACAAAAAAACAGCCTCTTCAACAAATCAAAGAGGCTACAACTATTTTATCTTGCATGGTGATCCTGTTTTTTCGTCAAATTTCGCGCTTGTTTTAAATCTCTTTCTACACGAGCATTCAAACGCTTCTCAATTAGTTTACCAATAAACCATAAAATAACAATCGCAACTGCCGCAATTATTAATTTCACAGGGCTTGTTAGTAACGATTTTAAATCATATCCCAATACACTCATACCTAAAATCATCACGAATTTTCCTGCTAGTAAAACGACTAAGTAAAATTTTTTATGAATATGGGATAAACCCGCCACAATGTTCACAATGACAGAAGGGGTAAAAGGGAAACATAGGAGGACAAAAAGAGGGCTTATGCCATTCATATCCACCCATTTAATAAGTTTCTGTACTTTTTTACTGCCAGTTATAAATCGCAACCTTGGATGTTTACCAAAATGTCGAACAAGCAAAAATACCACGTATGATCCAGCCGCAGAACCCAACCAAGATAATAAAAATCCAAGCCATAAACCAAATGCACTTGCATTAGCTACAACGAACACCACTAATGGTAGGAATGGTAAAAACGCTTCTAGAAAAGGTAGCAGTAAACCAATGACGGGGCCAAGTGTTCGATACTGCGCCGCAACAAGTTCAATATTTTCTACTGTAAACCATTCTTTCACTATCGACACCTCTATTTATACTGTAAAATTAAATGAAAAATTGTTAACCCTTCAGATGTATTTCGATATTCATGGGGTTGATGCCCCGAGAATACTAGTGTATCCCCTTCATCCAGTAATTCATGCATATCTCCAGCAGAAATAGCAGCTTGTCCTTTGATAATCATGACAGTTTCCTCTACCCCTTCTGTGTGGGCTTCACTCCTACTAATGGCTCCAGGCTCCATTTCAACCTTGTAGAATTCCCAACCTCGTTCAGGATTATACGGAATAATCGAATAGACACGATAGCGTCCCTCATCCTCATCAACATGTGGGATATCCTTACCGCTGTAACGCATGAAATGAGCTGTTGGCGGCTGTAATAAAGAAGAAAATGAAATACGCATTCCAGCAGCTATTTTCCAAATGGTTGATACAGTAGGATTCGCTTCTCCCTTTTCTATTTGAGCGAGTTGCGCTTTACTAACGCCCGTTGCTTTGGCAACATCATCTAAGCTTAAATGACGTTGTTGTCTAATTTTCTTTAATTGAAAGGCTAAATTTCTGCTCATTTGTTCCATTTTTAATCACCAATTTTCTATTGTTTATTTTATCAGACATATGTATACTTTAATAAACATCAAGAACTATCAAACTATTCCATCAACAGTATACATGGAAATTTTTAAGAAAGGATGACCTATTTATGACAAGTACAACAGAGCTTCATCATGATCCGGCAACAAACTCTCCCAACGATAGCTTTATACAGGGCGTGAAGGATTGTGTACCTACCTTACTCGGTTATATTAGTATAGGACTTGCATTCGGTGTTGTAGGTTCCGCTTCAGGACTATCAGTACTGGAAATCGCCCTTTTAACCATATTGATTTACGCAGGCTCTGCACAATTTATTTTTTGTGCACTACTTTTAACAAGTAGTCCTGCTTCTGCTATCATTGTAACCATTTTTGTCGTCAATTTACGCCATTTATTAATGAGTTTAACATTAGCCCCTCATTTTACGCATTATTCCATGCTTAGAAATGTAGGCTTCGGTACTTTATTAACAGATGAAACCTTTGGGGTGGCTGTGACCAAGCAAATGCAAACCGGTAAATTATACGGTAAATGGATGGATGGGCTTAACTTAACAGCGTATATTTTTTGGATTTTATCTTGTGTCACGGGTGCCTTCTTAGGGCAATGGGTGGCAAATCCTGAACAATGGGGACTAGATTTCGCCTTAGTCGCTATGTTTGTCGCTCTTTTAGTTTTACAATTGAGTAGTGTCGGCAAAAGTAAAATCATGCATTATATTAAGTTAATCGGCTATATGGCTGTTATTATGTATGGTCTTTCTTATATAGTACCTTCACATGTGGCTGTTTTGCTAGCAACGGTGATCGTAGCAACTATTGGGGTGGTGACTGACAAATGACAACAACCGCTTATATGGTATGGCTGATTATTGGCTGTGCGCTTGTCACATGGCTACCACGTGTCATTCCGTTTATTTTTGTACGCAGTGTCACACTCCCGGATGTAGTGCTAAAGTGGCTTAGTTTTATTCCTGTTTGTATTTTAAGTGCTCTTGTCATCGAAAATTTAATCGATACCGAAAGTGGCAAAGTTGTGACTCTTGATTGGCCAGTCTTTATTACATTCGTGCCAACGCTAATTATTGCGCTCATTACAAAAAGTTTATCTATTACTGTCGTTGCAGGTGTTATCATAATGGCAGCTGTGCGATTTTTCATGTAAAAAGGTCAGTCCCCACGAGGACTGACCTTGTTTATTTCTTCATTTTACTTGCTAACCAAAAGCCCACCGTTAATGAAAATGCATCTATAACGAAAATAATTGGTGGGGATGTATATCCTGCATATACTGAGGCAGCGATAAGCGCAATAGCCAATAATAGAGCAACATAGCGATTATACGTAATTCTTGTGAACAATAGCACCAATAAAGCAGGTATGAAGAGCGCCAACATCATTTTCCCAAAAACGTCCATTATATATCCCTCGGCTCAGCAAGTAGTAATCCAATTCGGTAATGATCATTACTATAAATGACATGCTGCGTTAAACGAATTTCATTGTTTCGATCTAGCACTTCGAGACGACAATGAGCGGCATTCAATTGTAATGCCTCGTATAATTCACTTTCTGTAAAAATAGAAACACCATTTACTTTCCGAATACATTCCCCTGCAAGTAAGCCCATTTTCTCAGCTGGCGAATCAGGAAACACTGCTGCAATAATTGCACCCTTTGTGCTAGGTGCTACCGCATAATGATCTGTTTTATCCTGCTGAGCATAATAGATGGAGATGATGATACGGATAATTGCTCCCAACCCAAGCGTCATATAACCGATCATTGGTTCAAGATATGCAGCCAGCCCCCCTATTAAAATAAGCTGTCCAAGTATAACTACAGAACGCCCAATTTTAGGAAATACTAGGGCAGGTAAATCCCTTCTTATCAGCTTCGAAAAGCCAATTACGAGTGGGAAAAGGACCAGTGCAAAGCTAGTATCCCCTATCGTAAACTGTGGCCAGTACGGGAATACAGCAGAAATCGCATCACCAGGCATAACAAAGAAAATAGGCAGTACCCAAACATTTCTTGAACGATAGACAATCGCCTGCATACCTCGTTTTGTTTTTTCCACGCAAGGTGTTGTGACCTTCATTGCTGCACGTCGAATTAAAAGACCTTCAGCAATAACACAAAGACCTACAAGAATAGAAATGGTAACGATAGCCCCATTCTCTAAATCGACACCTGCTAGGGAAATGTTCCACCAAGTAAAGGACCAGTTGTAGTAAGACATAGCCCATATTGCTAGCGTTGCTATACCCATTGTTAAAATAGGTGACAAAGCATTTAGGAAATACAATACGAGCCCTACTACCGAGACTGCTATTACAAGGATTAAAAAAACTTTTGGAACGGTAAGCCCTGCCGCCACACTAATTAGCGAAATAAGCAATGCATAAAGCCATCCATCTTTCCATTGTCCGACTAACTCTGTCCAGCCCCAAATAATCCGTCTATTAAAATATTTACGCTCCTGCTTTACGCGACGATAACCTAATAAAATAGCAAATATGATGGCTACATACAGTAATGGGTTGAGTAAAAAGCGGCCAATCGCTGTTACAATTTCTAATAATATATCACTAACCATACGAACACCCGCCGTTTCTATCTTGAATACTATGAATTTATTGTATCAAACGACTACACTCTTGCGTAGTACAAACTCATAGAAAGCTCTGTATTATGGTATTTTTGTTCTACTAGTGAGTTTATTGTTCGATTGCGTGTAGTAAAAAACTAGTTGCCATTTGGAATTGTTGGTCGTTTTGACGGTCTACTTTATAATTTTTTAATGTTTCATTCAAGCTATTAAAGAAGGTCGTATCCATATAAAATTCATCTTCTGCTAGTTTTAATTTTTTCTGTTTTCGATAAAGGTTAACCGCTTCAGCCGTTGTATCATCCATATAACCATCTAAGCGATCAATCTGATAGCCAAGTTTCTGCAAGGCATTTTGAGAATAAGAAATTTCCTCGCTCATATCGCCCACTTTAAACTTCCCTGTCAGAGGATGTAGTTGAAAAGCGAATAATTCATTTTGCTCAATTACTAAGCTTGCCTCAATGCCTTGCCCATGAATCCATTCACGTTTTGGTGTTAGCCATTTATTCGTGGATAATTTAAGCTCTCCGCCATTCGAAAGCTCCCAGGATTCCTGTACAGTTCCTTTCCCAAAGCTCTTCACCCCAACAAGAGAAGCACGCCCCCAGCTTTTTAAGGCTCCGCTCAATACTTCACTTGCAGACGCACTTCCTTGATTTTGTAAAACAACAATCGGAATTTTGTTCATTTTTTCTAAATATTTTTCATCGATACCTTTTGTTTGTGTTTTTAATGGTTCCATAGCACCTTCAGCATTTTGCATATATGCAAATACCTTGCCACTATCTAATACTGTGCTTAGTAGCGCTGCGACGCTATGTAAATACCCCCCTGGATTATCACGAACATCAATAACAATTCCTTCAACATCTTTCCGAAGTAATTTACTTGTTTCAGCAACCCATTCATTTGCCGTCTTCTCACCAAACAGTGAAATCGAAACATAGCCAATTGCTGTATCCTCTACTTTTACAACTTCACTTGAGACAGTCTTGTTAGAGATCGCAGCCCGCTCCATTGTCATCTTAATATGCTTATCCTCACTTGGACGGTAAACAACAATGGTAACCTTCGTCCCCTTCTCCCCTTGAATTAAATGCATCAATTCGCTCATCGTTTTACCATCTACACGAATACCATCAACTTGTACAATTTCATCGAGTGAACGCATTCCAGCCTTCTCTGCTGGTGATGAACGAACAGGGGAAACTACGATAAATTTCCCTTTATTTTCTGAGAGTTCAATCCCAATACCTACTCTTTCTTCAGCTAGCATTTGTCGATGTTGCTCAGCCTCTTCCTTGGAATAATAAGTGCTGTAAGGGTCCTTAATGGCATCTGCCATACCACGAAGGGCTCCTTCCACCAAAGCATCCTTTTTTGTACTGTATACTGATTTTTCTTCAATGAGGGTTATGGCCTCACCAATTGTGTCAACCTCCGTAACAGGCTCCTTTTTATCACCAATATTAAACCAATCAAAGTAAATACCACTGCCTACCACTAAACTACTAAGTAGGACACCGACACCGGCCGTTAATTTGCGCAAATCTTCCCTCCTCCGTCTCTTTTACTGTATGACACTATTTTTTCAAACATACAAGATTAGTTTTCAAAATTATGATTTGAGGAGATACTTTCTATCACTTTGTGAGCAATCGGCATTACTCTGTAGAAATGTAAAAAACTTCTATGCATGATGAGATTCCTCATCACGGTGTCACCGTAAAATAAAAAAATCTGCTCGTTTCTACTATAGAAACTGAACAGATTTTTTATGAATTAATCTAATGCATCTACATATTCTTTTAACATATCCACGTCCATTGGTCCTTTAATGGCACGTTGAATATAGCCGTTTGAATCAATAAAATAAGTTGTCGGAATGGTGATAATTTGGTAGTCTGAGCCTGCTGAATTTTCAGGATCCAACAAAATTGGGAATGTTAGCTCAAAGCTATCTCTAAAAGTCATCACCGTATCCACTTTCGCATCCGCTGTCACATCACGCTCAGCAGATGTTAAATTGACTGCTACGATTTCTACATTTTTTTCTTTGCCATATTTATCATAGAAACTTTGCATATGGGGCATTTCTGCCTTACATGGTGGACACCATGTCGCCCAGAAATTTAATACAACCTTCTTTCCACGAAGATCACTTAATGTGATATCTTCCCCATCTAAGCTTGTTAATGTAAAATCAGGCGGTGTATCTCCATTTCCTAAACCAATTTCTCGCTCCCCTATATCCTTGCCAAGAGCAGATTTTTCAATCGCTCTGTCTTCATTAATTTGCTGTCTAACATATGTACCAATCATCGCAACTACTAAAAGCACGACAATCAGTAGTCCAATATTTTTTTTCATTCTTACCCTCCCAATTTGATTCGTTCTTCTTGTTCTAAAACTATACCAAGACAAAGCAATAATAAACTCATACCTACAGCCGTTTGCCCTATACCAAGTGGCTGGAAGAAGGCAACAATGATTAGACCAACTGTATACAGTATTAAGCCTCGTTTTACTCCTCCCTGCATTTTCCATAGTATGAAGACGGTCAATACACTTAGTACCATTAATGTAGTAACTTCACTCGTTGTAGAGTTGTCGTTGAACAGCACTACAAGCCATTGATAAATGGATTGAGTTAAGATGATCGCCCAGCTATACGCCATTATACGATGGCCTTGTAACGAGAGATTATGTCGCTTCCGCCATACTTGCAAAGATGCAGCGATGACGCCAAGAAAAACACCAACTGTACCTCCATTGAAATAAAGTAATGAGATAGGCTGCGCCACCACTGATTTAAAGTCAGTGACAAGCAAGCTAAACTTCCACACAAGTATAAATGTAAAGGCTGCATCACTATATGCCTCAGACCACTTTTTTGAAAATTGTAAGCGCAGAATAAGCCAAACTATGAAAAATGTAATAAGTAGAGCAATTGCAGTTGCTGGTAAAGTTAGTGCTCGGATGGAGTACCAATTTGTATTGATCACTCTCTAATCCACCTCCGAAAGATACATACAGCATAGCATAGAACTTTTCAACATAAGCCAATTTCACACTGTGTTCAGAAAATCTTAAGAAATATACCCCACTACGTATATATTCATCATAACATTAAATAGAATCTGATCATAGGAAAAGGGAGGAGCTTCGCTAGTTCCACGTCCTAACAATATTGCTGTTTACCCAAATAGTTATGGTTAGCTAGTAATTCAATTTTTTCGTTGGAGCACTAAACATATTTAGGTCCTTCATAATGCTGAAGGACAAAAAAAAGCTACACACTAGATTGCTCTAATGTATAGCTGATAGTTTACAATGGAATATATTTTAGCGGGTTTACACTACCAACTGCTTGTCCTCTCCAAGGTCCAATGTGCACTTCGAAGTGTAAGTGTGGACCAGTAGAACGACCAGTGCTACCCATTGCAGCAATTTGCTGACCTTGCGTTACTTCTTGTCCTACACTCACATTAAATGAATTTAAATGTGCATAGACAGTTGTATAAATTTGCCCATCCACCGAATGCGTCAGAATGACAACATTTCCATAGGAACTTAGTGGTGCAGCGTAAGCAACTACTCCATCCGCTGCTGCCCAAATTGGTGTCCCTGTTGAATTGGCGAGATCCACACCATAATGGAATTCAGGGCCTGCTCCAAGGTTCCGCCATCCATAAGGTGATGTTAAACGACCATTCGTTGGTTTTATCCATGTGCCGTTCGATTGTGGGGCATTAACTGTACCACCTGATGAGCCGCCACCGCCATTGTTGGCAGCAGCTGCAGCCGCTGCAGCTGCGGCTGCTTTACGTTTTGCTTCTTGCTGACGAGCAATTTCAGCTAAACGTTTTTGCTCAGAAATAATTTGATCCTGTAATTCTTGGCTTACTTCCAAAGCCTCTGAATATTCTTTTTCAAGTAATACTTTTTCTGATTTTAGCTTTTCTTGCTCTTTTTCTAATTGGTCAACTAATTTATTTTTCTCAGTCTTTTGGCTATTTAAGGAAGCCTTTAATCGTTCAAGCTCCGCTCGTTGACCTTCCAACTTTTTACGTTTTTCTTCTACAATTTGCTTTTGTTCTTCTAATTTTTGCTTATCATCTTTTTGATCTTGAATAATTTGACGATCCGCTTCCATTAAGGCATTGACCGCAGAGAATCGATCAATAAAGTCTACAAAACTATTAGAACCTAATAATACGTCTAAATAGCTAACAGAGCCTCCTGCTTGAATTGCTCGAGCCCGCTCTTGTAATAAAACATCGCGCTCTTCAATTTTATGCAATAGTTCTTTAATAGACTCTTCTAGTTTTTTTATTTCTTCATTCGTTGCTTGAATTTCGGCTTGTACTTTTTTTATATCACTATTTGTTTTGTCGATTTCAGCGTTTAATGCTTGAATTTGATCTATGATTTTTTGTTGTTTTTCTTGATTCGCTGTAATGGCATTTGATTTGTTTGAAATGGATGAATTTAATTCATTTTTCTTTGTTTCAATTTGCTTTTTCTCTTCTTTTAAATCCGATAAACTTGTTGCAAACGCTGATGGAGTTTGGATAAAAAGAATTAGAGCAGATGCTACTGCAAGTGTTTTCAATGTGTTTTTTGCCTTACTTTTCACCGATTGAACTCCCCTTCGACTATTTTTCCCACTCACAAATATCCGCTGTGAGTGTAAACTAAATTTTTAAAAACTTACGCACTGACATGAAGCTTCCCCAAATACCGATCAACACACCAATAAGTAACAGAAGACCGCTCACCTGATACACGAGTGGAGAAAAATCTAATACTTGAATGAGCTCACCTTGTAAACGAGGTGCAATAATTTTATATATATTGTGGTAAAGGGTTGTGACAACCGCAATCGGAATAATAGAACCTAAAATTCCGAGCCACATACCTTCCAATAGGAACGGGATACGCACGAATGAGTTCGTGGCACCTACTAGTTTCATAATTTCAATTTCATCTCGTCGAGCAATAATCGTAATTCGAATAGTATTTGAAATTAAGAAAATCGCTGTGAATAATAACCCTAAAATAAGCACGATTCCTACATTACGACTCATATTTAAGAAGTTAAATAGTTTTTCTACTTTGCCTTCACCATACATAACGTCATATGTATACTCATATTTATCAATCGCCTTCGCCACTTTTGCCGTTTGCTGAGGCTCTGTTGCTTTTACATAAATTACATTACGTAATGGGTTACTTTGCTCAAATAGCTTAAAATCGTCACCAAAATCTTTAACTAATTTGGTTAACTCATCTTCCTTAGTTGAGTAGTTCATTTCAGAGACACCGGGCAATTTTTTAACTTTCTCAATGAGCGCTTTTTCTGCCGCCTCATCTGCTGTTTCATCAATTAAGACTTTAATCTCAACGTCGTTTTCTAAATCCGATGCCACTTTATTTAAATTCATCATAATAAGCGCAAAAACGCCAACTAGGATAAGTGTAACTGTGACTGCACTGACAGACGCAATCGTCATCCAGCTATTTCGTCCAAGAGACTTAATACTTTCACGGAAGTGACGCTTTACAGTACTAAATTTCATAGCCGTATTCACCTCCGTGTTCATCACGGACAATTAACCCGCCCTCAATAGCGATAACTCGACGTCGAATCGTATTCACAATCTCACGGTTATGGGTCGCCATTACAATGGTTGTCCCCCGCGCATTAATTTCTTCAAATAAATTCATAATCTCCCATGAAGTTTCAGGATCAAGGTTCCCCGTAGGTTCATCCGCAATCACAACTTTTGGTACATTGACGATAGAGCGTGCAATGGACACTCGTTGTTGCTCTCCCCCTGAGAGCTCATTCGGAAACATTCTAGCTTTATGCTTTAATCCAACAAGCTCTAAAACTTCCATAACGCGACGTCTAATCTCATCAGGTTGTTCCTCGATTACTTCTAGCGCAAACGCTACGTTCTCATAGACATTCAAACGAGGTAATAATTTAAAATCTTGGAAAACAACTCCAAGTTGACGACGCAAATATGGGACTTTCTTATTCTTTAACGTTGCTAAATCGATACCATTTACAATAATCTGCCCTGACGTTGCTTTTTCTTCACGGTACATCAATTTGATAAATGTAGATTTACCTGCACCACTTGGGCCTACTACATACACAAATTCACCCTGCTTTATGTTTACAGAAATACCATTTGTCGCAACAACGCCATTGGGGTACTTCTTCGTTACATTTTTCATTTCTATCATGATTAAACCACCTAAAACTCTCACTATGTAAGAGGTATTTCATTTACTATTATAGCACTCTATTTCTGTTTTTTTATTACAGTTTCATTTCAATCCGTGGCAGTTCCTTCTATTTCGTTCTTTCCTTGCCATAATCCTTAAAAATTTGACATAAAATAAAAACAGCAATCGACGACATCTATTGTCGATTGTTGTTTCAAAAGAAAAAAGCATCCAGGCAATCAGCCTGAATGCTTTGTATTAAACTTGCTGCTCGTCTGTTGTTGTGTAGCGAATTAAAACAGCACCTGTTTTTGATTCTCCTTCGATAAATAAGCGATTTGCATGTTCAACTTCTTTATCAAAACGAACAACTTTAGAGAGGAATTGATCCTGCGACTCCATTTTGGAAACATCATGTATACCGACGTCTACTTTCCCAAAATTCGTCACCACTTTACCACTTAATGAAATAGTTCGAGGCACGTATAATTCAACCGCTCCCGCAACCGTTTGAGCTTTTATTTTGGATGAATTTGTTGAGCATGTCGTCACCACAACATGTCCATTAACAGATTTAGCTTCTACTTCGTCCAACGCACCATCTAAATAAACACGTCCATTTAATGTTTCAGCTTCTAAATCTTTCCCGCGAACCTTTGTTAATTCAATGGAGCCATTAGAGGAATCTACTTCCGCTTTCCCAAAACTGAACTTAGTCCCTTTAATAGCACCGTTTAATGTTTTCACCTTTAATTCTTCAACATCTGTATCCTGTAATGAAACACTACCATTCATCAGTCGGACAGATAATTTTTCAAGTTTATCCTTTGGAACTAGTACCTTTGCATTGACTTGAACAAGCTTTAATTGGCTCAAAATTCGAAGTGAATGCTCATCCTCTTTCACAACAAATTGCTCTAAAAAGTAATTGCGTGTTTCTTCTTCATTATCATTCATAAGCGGTGCCTTCACCTTGCAAATAACTTGAATCGTATCTCCTTCACTGGATTCCAATGAAAAGTTACCATTCGGTAATTCAGCAATAATGCTTTCTACATTGGCAGCAGCCACTTCTTCTGTATGCGTAAACTCAAATTTATCGCCAAACGGAGAAGCTACATCAAATTCCTTCACCTTTTTGACAGCTGTATTCATCATATCCATAAAGAGAGAACCAATCTGTGTTAAATCCTTACGAAAATCTTGCATCTCATCTTGGAAATGTTTCATAAAATCTTCTTTTTTCTTGTCGCCATCTTTAGACTTTTCTTCAAATAATGACTCTTTGTCAGATGAAAATGACTGTGACTCTTTAGACACATCATCCATAACATTTTGAGTAGATTTGCCGGTTTGCTCTAATGCTTCTAATAATGTAATCGCCTCTTGTGCCGAAATCGTACCTTTTTCTACAAGTTCTAAAATTCGTTGACGTTCATTTTGCATAACTAAATAGCCTCCCTCAGTTCGTTATACTATTTATACGATTCTTTTTTTGAAAAGTTTCACTGCAAAATTGAAATAAAATGGATTTTTTATTACAACGAAGGCTTTCCTTCTTGTCAGCTTGAAAGATGTGCTCCCATTCTTCTTTAATTCTATGGATTGAGTTGCGCTTTTCGTATTCCGATTGAAGGCCGGGATTAGGATTTAGAAGCTTGTGCTAATACTGCTTCCATTCTAAGGCGGTCATGTTCTAAAATTGGTTTTAAATATTTTCCTGTGTAAGAACCTGGCACTTCTGCCACTTCTTCAGGTGTACCTGTTGCAATAATCGTACCCCCTTTGTCTCCACCCTCTGGACCTAAATCGATAAGATAATCAGCCGTTTTGATTACATCTAGATTATGTTCAATAACTAATACGGAGTCACCATTTTCAACAAGACGTTGTAGCACTACAAGTAAACGTGCAATATCGTCTGCATGTAAGCCTGTCGTCGGTTCATCTAGAATATAGAATGATTTACCTGTTGAACGTCGATGTAATTCAGATGCTAATTTTACACGCTGCGCCTCTCCTCCAGACAAGGTTGTGGCAGGTTGTCCTAATTTCATATAACCTAATCCAACATCAACAATAGTTTGAAGCTTACGTTGAATTTTTGGAATATTTTCGAAGAATACTACTGCATTTTCAATCGTCATATCTAAAATATCTGCAATACTTTTGTCTTTATATTTCACTTCAAGTGTTTCCCGATTATAGCGTTTGCCGTGACATACTTCACAAGGAACATACACATCAGGAAGGAAATGCATTTCTATTTTAATAATTCCATCTCCACGGCATGCTTCACAGCGGCCACCCTTGACATTAAAGCTAAAGCGACCTTTTTTATAGCCACGCACCTTTGCTTCATTCGTGGTAGCAAAAACATCGCGTATATCATCAAAGACTCCCGTGTAAGTAGCTGGATTCGAGCGTGGGGTACGGCCAATTGGAGATTGGTCAATATCGATGACTTTTTCAAGCTCATCCATCCCTGTTACCTCTTTATGTTCTCCCGGTTTAACCTTGGAACGATTCAGCTTCTGTGCCAATGATTTATATAAAATTTCATTAATCAGCGTGGATTTCCCTGAACCAGATACACCTGTCACTGCGACAAATAAGCCAAGTGGAACATCGACTTTGACATTGCGTAAATTATTTTCCTTGGCACCCTTAATCGAAAGCTTACGACCATTTGGTTGACGTCTTTCAACTGGCAATGGGATAAATTTTTTCCCGCTTAAATATTGTCCTGTTAAAGATTTATTATTTTCCATGACTTCCTGTGGTGTACCAGCTGCAACAATTTGGCCACCATGTACACCTGCACCTGGTCCAACGTCAATCAGATAATCAGCTGCTAGCATCGTATCCTCATCATGCTCCACCACAATCAGTGTATTACCAATATCTCGCATGTTTTGTAAGGTGCTAATCAAGCGATCATTATCACGTTGGTGTAAGCCAATCGATGGTTCATCTAAAATATATAGAACGCCTGTTAATCGTGAACCGATTTGAGTAGCAAGGCGAATACGTTGTGCTTCCCCACCAGATAATGTACCTGCTGCACGACTTAAAGTTAAATAGTCTAAACCTACATTAACAAGGAAGCCCAGTCGTTCTTCAATTTCCCGTAAAACTAGACGAGCAATTTTCATATCCTTTTCAGTGAGATCTAGCTCTTTGAAAAATGTGTCGGCTTCCTGAATTGAATATTGTGTCACCTCACCAATATGTTTGTCGGCAACTTTTACAGCTAATGTTTCTGGCTTTAAACGATAGCCTTTACAAGAAGGACAAGCCTGTTGTGCCATATATTTTTCCATTTGCTCACGAACATAATCTGAAGTTGTCTCTTTAAAACGACGCTCTACATTTCGGACAACACCTTCAAATTCAATCATTTGGTCTCGTACATTGCCAAACTCATTTTCATAATGGAAGTGAATCTTCTCTTTACCTGAGCCAAATAACACTTTGTCCATCTTGTCTCTTGGTAACTCTTTCACTGGCACATCCATTGGAATATTATAGTGATCACAAACTGCTTTTAATAATTGTGGATAGTACTGTGAACTTGTTGGCTCCCAAGGTGCAATAGCATGCTCTAATAAAGAACGATCCCAATCCGGCACCACTAAATCTAAATCCACCTCTTGCGTCGAGCCTAAGCCGTCACAGCTTGGACAAGCACCAAACGGACTATTAAATGAAAACATGCGTGGCTCTAGCTCGCCAATAGAAAAACCACAAATAGGACAGGCATGATGTTCACTAAATAGTAATTCCTCATGCTCCATGACGTCTACAAGCACACGACCATCTGCCAAACGAAGAGCTGTCTCTAAAGAATCACTTAAACGTGCAGCGACACCTTCCTTCATTACAACACGGTCGATCACTACCTCAATAGAGTGTTTTTTATTTTTATCAAGATCAATCGCATCATCTAAATCTCGTAAATCTCCATCAATTCGCACACGAACGAAGCCTTGCTTTTTTAAATCTTCTAGCAGTTTTACATGTGTTCCTTTACGGCCAGAAACCATTGGAGCAAGGAGCTGCATTTTGGTTCTTTCTGGATAAGTTAATAAACGGTCCACCATTTGCTCAATCGTTTGGGAAGTAATTTCTATCCCGTGATTCGGACAAATCGGTTTACCAATACGTGCATATAGTAAACGTAAGTAATCATAGATTTCTGTAACCGTCCCTACCGTAGAGCGTGGGTTACGACTCGTTGTTTTTTGGTCTATTGAAATAGCAGGCGATAATCCTTCGATTGCATCAACATCTGGTTTATCCATCTGCCCAAGAAACTGACGCGCATAGGCGGAAAGTGACTCGACATAACGTCGTTGTCCCTCCGCATAAATCGTATCAAACGCTAATGAAGATTTACCTGAGCCTGATAATCCTGTTAAAACGACTAATTGATCACGTGGAATTGTGACATTAATATTTTTTAAATTATGAGCACGTGCACCTTGCACGACAATTTCAGTATTTTTCACAAGTCATTCACCCTTCTACCTTCAATTCAAATATTGTATCTCGAAGCTCAGCTGCACGTTCGAAATCTAGCGCTTTTGCTGCTTCCTTCATTTCTATTTCTAGAGAAGCTAAGAGCTGGTCTCTTTCTGCCTTTGTCAGCTTTTTGCCCTTCGTCGCCTTTGTTACATAGGATTCTTCTTCTTCTGCCACTTGTGTAGCACGAATCACTTCTGGTATTTTTTTACTAATAGTTTGAGGCGTAATACCATGCTCTTCGTTATAGGCCATTTGCAATTCACGACGACGTTTTGTTTCATCGAGCGCCTTTTTCATCGAGTCGGTTACATGATCTGCATACATAATGACATGACCGTTCGCATTACGCGCAGCTCGGCCAATCGTTTGAATGAGTGAACGTTCTGAACGTAAAAATCCTTCTTTATCAGCGTCTAATATGGCTACAAGTGATACTTCAGGAATATCAAGTCCTTCACGCAATAAGTTAATTCCAATTAGTACATCGTAAGTGCCCTTCCGTAGCTCACGAATAATCTCAATACGCTCTAATGTTTTAATCTCAGAATGCAAATACTCAACCTTTAAGCCCATTTCCTTCAAATAGGCCGTTAAATCCTCTGACATTTTCTTTGTTAGCGTTGTTACTAATACTCGCTCATCACATACAATTCGACCTTGAATTTCATCGATTAAGTTATCTATTTGCCCTTCAATTGGGCGGACATCTATTAATGGATCCAGTAAACCAGTAGGTCGAATAATTTGCTGGATCATTTCTGGTGTATGTTCCAACTCATAGGGTCCAGGTGTGGCAGATACATAAATAGCTTGATGTACTCGATTTTCGTATTCTTCAAAACGTAATGGACGGTTATCTAGCGCAGATGGCAAACGGAAACCATGTTCTACGAGTACCCCTTTACGCGCTTGGTCACCGTTGTACATCCCTCGTACCTGTGGAAGAGTTACGTGACTTTCATCTACGACAAGCAAAAAGTCCTCAGGGAAATAATCAAGCAACGTATATGGAGTCGCACCTGCTTCACGTAAAGTTAAGTGACGTGAATAGTTCTCAATCCCTGAACAAAAGCCCATTTCACGCATCATTTCTAAATCATAACGTGTCCGTTGCTCTAGACGCTGAGCCTCTAATAATTTATCCTCGGCACGCAGTAAAGCTAGACGATCCTCTAATTCTTTTTCAATGTTTTCTATCGCTTTTCGCATTTTTTCTTCTCGTGTAACGAAGTGGGATGCTGGGAAAATAGCGACATGCTCTCGATCTGATAGTATTTCTCCAGTTAAAGCATCTACCTCACGAATGCGATCAATTTCGTCCCCAAAAAACTCGACACGAATACAATGCTCATCACGTGAGGCTGGGAAAATCTCTACTACATCTCCTCGTACCCGAAACGTCCCGCGTGTAAAACTAACATCATTGCGCTCATATTGAACATCTACAAGTTTGCGCAGTAGCTGATTACGTTCAATTTCCATACCCGTGCGGATCGAGACAACCATTTCACGATATTCTTCTGGAGAACCAAGACCGTAAATACAGGATACAGATGCAATAATAATGACATCATCACGCTCAAATAATGCAGAAGTTGCAGAGTGGCGTAGCTTATCAATTTCATCGTTAATGCTAGAATCCTTTTCTATATAAGTATCTGTCTGCGGTACATAGGCTTCTGGTTGGTAATAATCATAGTAACTAACAAAGTATTCTACAGCGTTATTTGGAAAGAACTCTTTGAACTCACTATATAATTGGCCCGCCAACGTTTTATTGTGTGCCATAATGAGTGTCGGTTTTTTAACCTGCTGGATTACATTTGAAATCGTAAATGTTTTCCCAGTTCCTGTTGCACCAAGTAATGTTTGATGACGCTTGCCTGCTTTCACACCCTCCACTAATTCCGCAATTGCCTGTGGCTGATCTCCATTAGGCTGATATGGCGCTTGTAAATCAAAAGTTTGCACACCTGTCCCCGTCCTTTCGTTCCAATTTGTACATATATTTTAGCATAGCAATATTAAAATTTCGAACATTTGACGAACGAATGTTTGTAAAAATTTTTTTCTATCCCTAAAATGGAAGATGGATACTCAACCTTCTACTCTCATAATAGCCGTTTCGTCAGGTTTTCAAGCCTTATCTAGTAATGAGGTGTCAATTGTAGAATGGTAGTCGTTCCTTCTCTTTTCTCATTTTTAGAGCAATACTTTTTATACATTAGGTGAATGGCACAGCCACTCTATCATCTCCAAAAAAAATCCCGCTCTCCATAGTCGCGGAGAGCGGAATTATTAATATGATTCATCTTCTGATTGCTGCAAGGAATTGAGTTCGGTTGCGTATTGATAAAATGCGTTTTCATCTTTTTCATCGAGCGCTCTATCTATTAAAACGATGAGCTGCTCTTGTCGATGCATACGCTGGATACGATTTAAAAATAAATCTAAATAAATCTCGTTTAATAATTTCTCTGCCTCATCAACTTTTTTTGACTGACCAACGGCTTTTAGAAAATCTGTGTACGAATAATATTTATCCAACGATCTCACCCCGATCCTTTTCTAAATTATATGAAAATTGAAATTAAAAAGCAATGCTTACGATTTGAAAATAACTTGGATTAACTAGTAAACTCGTGAAATTTAAAGCAAATTCTCTAAGCATTTCATTCATTTATCAACCTTGTTTCATTACTTTGTATATTTTTTGAAATTCATTTTATGTACTACACTACGGTTATCAATAGAAAAGGGAGGCACTTTCAAAATGACTAGTAAATTTGTAAATGGCTATTTAATTTCCTTTAACACTTACTTGCTCCAACCAGTTCAGCATGACACTAAAGTTTTCACTCATGTTATAGACAAACATAATGAGCTAATTGTTACTCGGAAGCCGATGCATGTACTGCGAAAATCTTGTATTTCATTAGGCTCCACCTATGAAGCAGCAAAGCAATCTGCTAAACGCTTTTTTGGTAATCAACATAAGCTACCAATCGTCGTGGCCTTTGATTATGGTTTTCCTTGCATCTTTCTACCAACCTATTCACCTAATTCCATTCATAATATATGGATAGGGCTCCATGCGATTATTAATATTACGCCGAGCGAAACAGGATGTGTGGTCACATTAAAAAACGATCAAAAGATTGAGCTACCTATTCAATATGCTTCTATTAGTAAACAGTTTGTGAATGCTTCTATGCTCTATAAACATTACATGAATGAACGAAAACAACTTAGTCAAGATTCACCCTATCATCCATTCTTTTAACTAAAAAATCCCCCAAGAAACAACTCTTGGGGGATGGCTATTAGTTAATTTTTGAACGTAAGTAAGCATTAATAAATGGATCTACATCGCCGTCCATTACCGCTCCGACATTCCCTGTTTCTTCATTCGTACGGTGATCTTTTACCATTGAGTATGGATGGAATACATACGAGCGAATTTGTGAGCCCCAGCCAATGTCCTTTTGTTCACCACGGATCTCATCAAGCTGTGCCTGTTGCTTCTCTAACTCTAATTGATATAATTTCCCTTTTAACATAGCCATCGCTTTCTCACGGTTTTTAATTTGTGAACGTTCTGCTTGGCATTGTACAACCGTACCAGTCGGGATGTGTGTAATACGAACAGCTGAATCTGTTGTATTAATATGCTGACCACCCGCACCTGTCGCACGATACGTATCAATTTTCAAATCCTCTGTACGAATATCAATTTCAATATTTTCGTCAAATTCTGGCATGACATCGCAAGAAACGAAAGAAGTATGTCGACGGCCTGATGAATCAAATGGTGAAATACGCACTAGGCGATGGACACCTTTTTCGGCTTGTAAATAGCCGAAAGCATTATGACCTTTAATTGAAATGGTTACAGATTTAATACCTGCCTCATCACCAGGAAGATAATCCATTGTTTCCACCTTAAAGCCACGCTTCTCAGCCCATCGTGTATACATACGTAGTAGCATAGAACCCCAGTCTTGTGACTCTGTTCCACCTGCTCCTGGATGCAACTCTAAAATAGCATTGTTTTGATCGTATGGACCACTCAATAATAATTGCAGCTCAAAATCAGCCATTTTTTGTTGAAATTCTACCAGTTCTTTTCCTAACTCTTCCTGCAATTCTTCGTCTGGCTCTTCACGTAAAAGCTCCAGTGTCATATCTAAGTTCTCATGTATTTCTTCTAACTCTTTATATTCATTGACGATTGCTTTTAAACCATTGCCCTCATTAATGATCACCTGTGCACCTTGCTGATCATCCCAGAATCCGGGCTCTAGCATCATTTCATCTAGCTCCTGTATACGTGCCTCTTTGTTTTCTAAGTCAAAGAGACCCCCTGAAGTCCACCAATTTTTTGGCTGTAGTGTCTAACACATTGCGTACATCTGCTAATTCAATCATTGTAAAATCCTCCGAACGTTAGTAATGGAGACTAGTGTGAAAGCTCCGATCTTACTATTATAACGTTTTTACCGAGGAAAACATACATAAAAACACTACTCTACGTCTCGTCCTCAAGCATATCAAGCGCAAAACGTTGAAATACTTTCACACGATCATATTGAACAAGTAAATGCTTCGTTCTTCGCTCTAATCTATATTTTAATAAAAATGCCCGCTGAATACGATACTCTATCGTTTTGACACTAACATCTACAATAATATCCTGACCATTCGTAAAGATTATCTTTGTACTCTTTTTATCCACAGAGAAATACTCTTCAATATGATGGACAGCAAACCATATACATTCCGGATGTAGAGGTGACTTGCTTGGAAACCATAAAATATTCCCTCGCTCATCCACAACGATTGGGTTTTTATTAAGCTTACCTAAAATCATTTTTGATCCATCAAAAGCCCCTCTTAAGCTAGAACCATAATAACGCAGATTATAGTCCATTAACTTTGTCGGCGGTATTTTAGAAATATAATCTTTACTTTTTTCCATTACCCTAGTACATAAATTTCCAAAGGAATCATACACAGGCATATACAACATAGTTTCACTACTCATAATATCCTTCTTATGCATCATTATTCCCCCTTTATGCACTTATGTTTTCAGCCTAAATAAAAAAAGAATATACCAATGTCCGTACATTCCCGATTTTTTCTACAAGTCGAAATTGCTTGGAAAACTCTATTTCCACCCACATTTCTCCCACCCCATCTTCAATCTTTTGTCACTCTTAATTCTTTGTTTTCCAACCCATCTAATTATTAGGATAATAGTAAATAATAATAGAAGTATTCTCTAAAACTAAATTCCTAATATTACAGCTATTGTATACCCACATTTTACTATTGTCTATAAATTATGACTTTTATGACAATATTTTATTTTTTTATACAAAAAAAGATCATTTCAACATACAGTTAAAATGATCTTTTCCATTTCTATTATTGAGCTGCACCATGACAGTTTTTAAACTTCTTACCACTTCCACAAGGACATAAATCATTGCGTCCAATATTTTCAGCTTTACGAACGGGTTGCTTTTTCGGAGCAGGACCGCCTTCTTCTTTCGGATTAACAGCCTGACCTTTCGCCACCTCTTCACGCTCAAGATTGCTGCGAATTTCAGCCTTCATTGCATACTTCGCAACATCCTCGCGAATGGAAGCGACCATATCTTCGAACATCGCAAAACCTTCTTGTTGATATTCACGTAGCGGATCATTTTGACCGTATGCACGCAGATGGATACCTTGACGAAGTTGATCCATAGCATCAATATGATCGATCCATTTTGTATCAATAGAACGTAATAAAATAACTTTTTCAAACTCACGCATACGCTCTGCTGTAAGCTCTTCCTCTTTTTCATCATATCGAGCGTGGACAGCTTCTGAAATCAATTGGTTAATGTCTTCTGCAGATTTACCTTGGAAATCAGCTACTTTTAGTTGACCTTCCTCTAGCAAATTAGCAGCTACAAAGTCATCAATAGCCTTGAGATTCCAATCTTTTTGCTCACCTTGTGTATAGAGTCCGACAACATTGTCGATCGTCTCTTGAATCATCGACTCCACAAGGACGCGCATATTTTCTGTTTCTAGAACATCATAACGCTCTTTATAAATAATCTCACGTTGCTGACGGAGAACATCATCATATTGTAATAAACGCTTACGAGCATCAAAGTTATTACCTTCGACACGTTTCTGCGCTGATTCTACAGCTCTCGACACAACTTTTGATTGCAATGGCTGTGTATCGTCCATACCTAAACGCATCATCATAGCCTTCATATTATCTGAACCGAAACGACGCATTAAATCATCTTCTAGTGATAGATAAAATTGTGTCACC
Organism: Lysinibacillus fusiformis; assembly: GCF_003049525.1. Lineage (GTDB taxonomy): Bacteria > Bacillota > Bacilli > Bacillales_A > Planococcaceae > Lysinibacillus > Lysinibacillus fusiformis. The sequence continues at coordinate 625,325 of NZ_PYWL01000001.1, forward strand.
CCTGGATTCCCTTGACGACCAGAACGTCCACGAAGCTGGTTATCAATACGACGGGATTCATGTCGCTCAGTACCAATAACCGCTAACCCGCCAATTTCTAATACACCTTCACCAGGTTTAATGTCGGTACCACGACCCGCCATGTTTGTAGCAATCGTTACAGCACCCTTTGAACCAGCATTAGCAATAATTTCTGCTTCGCGTTCATGGTTTTTTGCATTCAGTACATTGTGAGGGATTTTATGTTTATCAAGCAATTGCGAAATAATTTCAGATGTTTCAATCGCAACCGTACCAACAAGCACAGGTTGTCCTGCCTTATGGCGCTCTGCAATATCAGCAGCCACCGCTTTATATTTTCCTTCCATAGAAGCAAAAATTAAATCTGGACGGTCATCACGAGCAATTGGCTTATTCGTAGGAATCGCAATAACGCTCATATTGTAAATATTGCGGAACTCTTCTTCCTCTGTTTTCGCTGTACCTGTCATACCTGCAAGCTTTTGGTACATACGGAAATAGTTTTGGAACGTAATAGTAGCCATTGTCATCGATTCATTTTGAATCTCAACGCCTTCTTTAGCTTCAATAGCTTGGTGAAGGCCATCCGAATATCGGCGCCCTTTCATTAAACGACCAGTAAAGCCGTCAACAATCACAATTTCGCCCTCTTGGACAACATAATCAACATCATTATGCATACTCACATGTGCCTTTAACGATTGGTTAATGGCATGATTTAAGCGGACATGTGTTAAATCAAATAAATTGTCAATGCCAAATGCCTTTTCAGCCTTTTCAACACCGGCATCCGTTAATGTAACACCTTTTGTTGACTCTTCATATGTGTAATCTGTTTCTGCACTTAACATCCGTACAAACGCATTAGACTGTTTGTACAACTGTGCTGATTTCCCAGCCTGACCCGAAATGATTAATGGCGTACGCGCCTCATCAATTAAAATCGAGTCAACCTCATCGATGACAGCATAGTGAAGCGGACGTTGAACACGCTCTTCTTTATAAAGCACCATATTATCACGTAAATAGTCAAATCCTAATTCATTGTTTGTACTATAAGTAATATCCGCTTCATACGCCGCACGCTTCTCTTCTTTAGAAAGGCTATTTAAATTTAAACCTACTGTAAGACCTAAGAAATTGTACAGCTGTCCCATCTCAGCAGCATCACGGCTAGCCAAATATTCATTGACTGTGACAACATGCACGCCTTTACCAGTAATCGCGTTTAAATAAACCGCCATTGTCGCTGTTAACGTTTTACCTTCACCGGTCTTCATCTCTGAGATATTACCTTCATCAAGGGAAGCCGCACCCATAACTTGAACACGGAACGGATACATCTCTAACACACGTTTCGACGCTTCGCGACAAACAGCAAAAGCCTCCGCACGAATCGAATCTAACTGCTCCCCATCCGTATAACGCTTTTTAAACTCTTCTGTTTTCGCTTGTAATTGATCATCTGAAAGCTGTTCCACTTGAGAAGCGAATCCCTCAACCTGGTCAGCGATTTTTTCTAATTTTTTTAACTCACGTTTATTGAAATCAAATAATTTATTTAATAGGTTTGCCATGAATGTTTTTCACTTCCTATATAGATTCAACTTTCATTTTACCATTGTGTAACAGTTTCATGCAAACAGTCGCCCTATTTACATAAGAAAGTCATACAAAAAAGACTCTCGCCATCGCGAGAGCCTTTGTCATCATGAAGTTTAAGTTGTTTCGATTAAGCCATATTTTCCGTCTTTACGTTTATACACAATATTTGTGCCGTTTGATTCAGCATCTGTAAAGACATAGAAATCATGCCCTAACATATTCATTTGTAATACAGCCTCTTCTTGATCCATCGGTTTTAAATCAAATTGCTTGGTACGTACAATGGAGTATTCTTCTTCATCCAATGTCGTATCAACGACTGCTTGAGTAGTAGCAAAATAAAGGCCTGCCCCTTCACGCTCACGGAATTTACGGTTTACTTTCGTTTTATGCTTACGAATCTGACGCTCTAATTTATCAACAATGAGATCAACCGCAGCATACATATCATTATGACGCTCTTCAGCACGAAGAGTTAAGTTCTTCATTGGGATTGTAACTTCCACTTTTGTTTGCTTGTCATTATAAACCTTTAAATTTACGTTAGCATTGGCGTTAACATCTTCGTTAAAATAACGTTCAACTTTTTCGATTTTATTCTCAACATACTCTCGAATAGCTGGAGTTACCTCAATATTTTCACCACGAATGTTAAAGTTTAACATGTAAACTCCTCCTTTATAACTGCTATACTATCTATTTCTACACAAGTGTGTGAAATTCCTCTAAAATAATTCTTTATTTTACAAAAAACTTTTATAAAATTAATATTGGCTTTGCTTTTTCGCTTCTGCCGCTTCCTTTTTACGTCGTAGCTTTAATTCATCTACAATCAACTCTTCAACACGCCCTTGATCATTAAAATAAACGCCATATTGCTTACCACTACCAAATGGACGACTCCAAATCACTTCACCATAGGCCCGCACCTCTTGCGTATCAAGCACAAAATGGATATCCAATGGTGGAGGATTCACACCTAAATCCACTTCCGTATACATCTTTAACCCACGCGGACTAATATCCAGCAATTCAGCCATAGCCGTCTGCCCATGATTAACTCGCCCATTTTCATAAACAGCAAAAGTTATTTGAACAGGCTCCTCAAATTTAAATCGGAAACCTTCTTGACGCTTAAAAATCATATTCCCACCCCAGTATATTGTTAAACATTTATATTGCTTTGATTATGACACGACGCCCATCTTACAGCTAGGGGAATAAGTAACATATTTTACCGTTGAACAGCCTAATTTATGACTATTTAGTGATAATTTCTAGCAGATGATTCTGTCTTAAAGAAAAGAGACCATCTTGGTGGATGGTCTCTAATAGTGTCTAAATTTGTCCGCTGTTTCCCTGACCAAATTGCTGTTGTCGATTAATGCGAATAACTTCCTTCCACGTATCGCGGAATTCTGTCACTAATCCTTCTACTTCTTCAATAACGGCTACATCATTTTGAATGTTTGCCTCGACTAAACGATGATTCATATATTCGTAAAGAGGTAGCATTTGTTTCGAAATCTCAATATCCATATTAAGCGTTGCCATTAATTCACTTATAATTGCCTGTGACTTAATAAGATTTGTATTTTTTTCTTGGATATCTTTTTCTTGAATAGCTTGTTTCGCCTTATTCAAGAATTTCAAACATCCATTATAAAGCATTAACGTAAGCTCACCAGGTGAAGCAGTTGTGACACTATTTTGTTTGTACGCGTTTTGTGCTGTTAAATTTGCTGCCAATAAAGGACAACTCCTTTGAAAGGTTACTTATTTACTAGTTTAAACCATTTTCCGAAGAAAAGCTATTTGATCAATTACGCCCAAGCGTAATTGTGTCGGGATTTTGAATTGTGATAGCACAATTCACTTCTTTTAAAAATCCTTGGCATACGCTGGGGGCTTATCTTCATTCAGCTTGCGGCTTCCACCACACTGCATGAAGATAAAAGGTCAATTCTTTTTGTCGTAATACATCCCGTCCATCACACGAACATTGGAGTAAGGGTTGAAATATTGCTGTTCACTTTTTTTCGTTTTTTGTAGGTTTGCCATGTCTTGTTTAACTGCATCCATAACAGCTGCTAATCTTTTTTTTATACCATTATCTAATTCAAGTAGTGTACGATGAATGCGGTTCTGTTCATCGAATTGAAAACCTTCTTGTCTCAAGCCTTTAATAATTGTTTCACGCTTGTCCAACATGGTATTAATTGTTTCAATATATTCGTCACGTTCTTCACCATTTGGAATGTCACCTAAATGCTTAAAGAGATTGGCAGACACCTGTAATAGTTGATCTGTTTGATACATAATACTCTCCTATCTAATAAAGAAAGCCTTAGCCTTGCATGAACATGCTTGATTGTTGATTTGCTTTATTAATAGCTTGCTCCATTGCTGTGAATTGTTTCCAGTATCGTGCTTCTATATCCTCTAGTTTTCTTTTCCAAGTGCTGATTCGACTTTCTGTATCAACCAAATTTTTTCCAATTGCATATTGAGCGTCGGTCATCGTAGAGCGGCCTGCTTTTTTTTCAATAGTAATTTCAAAAGTTTTCATCGATTCACGAAGTTTATCTAAATAACCGCGTGTATCGACTGTTTTTCCGTCTACGACATCATCTTTTTTACCTTCACTATTTTTAAAGAGTTTTTCAACTGCATCAGGGTCTTCTTCTAATACTTTTCGTAATTTTGTTTCATCAATTTCTAAAGTACCGCCATCATTATAATTTTTTGATGTTGTAATCCCAATACTAAAGAGGGAATTATATTTTGAGTCAATACCAGAATTTGATTGGTATACTAAAGAACGCATACCTGCAAGCCCTTCACGAATAAGAGTGTCACCTCTTAATAAACCACTCTTCGCTTTTTCTTCCCAAAGCTTAATCTCACTTTCTGACATCTCTTCTCTTTGTTCACTAGTCAACGGCTTATAATCACGATATTTTGTTTCTTTAGTTTGATCATTTAAATCTTTGATAAAACCGTTATAAGTAGTGACAAATTCCTTAATTTTAGCCATGATGTCATCCACATCTGTTGTGGAAGTCATAGTGACCGCTTGTGCTTGTGGAGCAGCATTTACTTTATCCTCGTCAACTACTTTACCGCCACTACCATCATCCTTTAAAATACCTGCTGCAGTTGCATCTGCTGTTGCTGCTTTTTCGGTATTAGTAGCCTCTGTTAAACGAGTTTGAGCTGCTTTTTCTTCAGCAACTGCAGTTAAATACTCGGAACGCTTAATATTTTGATCGGCTAAATCATAAAATTGACCTTTTTTTTCTGGTGATAAGCTATTCCAAATCTCTTTTTGTTTTTCTGTTAAATCTTCAACCTTTTTAGTACCTTCTTGCAACTCTTTAATTAACGCATCGCCTAACTGACTATACTTTTGTTTGAAATCGTCAGCCTGAGCTTTTTCTTGATAAGTTTTTAAAGTTGCTGAATCTGTTGCTATTAAATTAGTTAAATCATCTTTACTTAAAGATTTTAGCGCATCTTTTACTTCCTTTGTAAACTCCGGATTATCATCTATATCTTTATGAATTTTTTCAATTGAATCACTGCTGTTATATGAGAAACGTTTTAATGCATCAATGGCATTTTGATCAAAATCTTTTAATTTTACACCATATTTTTCGTATTCCGCTTGAGCTTTAAAATCTGTAAGCTGATCTTTGTTTGAAAATAGAACATCTAACACATCATTAGATAAATCCTTTAATTTCGCTTTGCTTTCATCACTTAAAGAGCTTCCATCTAGATTATCTTTAATACCTTGTGCAGATGATTGGTTTTTAATGTAATTTATTTCATCAGTTGATAAATTTCTCCACGCATTATTCCCAAGTTTGTTATACTGCACTTGTTGTGATAAAGATAAAGTATTACCAAAGGCGTTTTTATATGCAGTTTCATGGTTAGCTGTATAACTATTAACATCACTAGCACCATAAGCATTTTGTTTTGTAATAAGATTTGCTTGTTTATTTGCTAAATTGGTAGTAGCATTTTTTAATTCTTCCACAGCAGCCTTATATTTATCTGCAATCGTTTGGAGGCCATTAAATGTATCTTTTAACGTTACATTATAGCCTGAAATAGTAAACGTATTTGTTGTTCTTTCTGTAGCTATGCCATTCACAGTGAAAATAGCATTTTTTCCTTCTGTATTTTGAACTTTATTAGGATCAGCAAACCCTAACTTGTTGAAAATATCTAAACCACCTACAACTTTGATTTCATCATCACCTTTAACATCACCAGTGTTTTTGGCAGTAAAGGAGAATCGACCATTTTCAAATACAGCACTAATTCCTGCATTACTAGAATTCACTTTACTAATAAATTGATCAACTGTCATATCAGGAGTAATTTCAATCTTTGTTGCTTCACTTGCTAATTTGCCGTTGGTTTGGATGGCTTTAAACTCTATAGTTCCTGTTGATGCAAAATCGGATATTTTCGTAGTTCCTACAGCATTAACCTGGTCACCAACTTTACGAGCTGCTGTAGCTAATTGAGAAACACCCTCAATTGACAGTGTTCCCGCAGCACTTCCTGTTGCAGTTGCAGATACTAAGTTAGAATTGGAACTAGCTGCAGTTTTAGAAATGAGACTTTTTAGTACTAGATTATCTGATATATAAGTATCAAATGTTTTTAGTTTTGTATTAACACCTCGGTATGCGTCACGTTGCCACTCGTACGTTTGTTTCTTTTGATATAACTTGTTTAACGGTGCTCTTTCCGCATTCATTAATTTTTTTACCAGTGAATCTATATCCATTCCTGAAGCTAAACCGCCGATTCTATTTACCATTATATTTCCTCCTAAATATTCTTATATTTTTTCGTCCACGATCATCCCTAATAACTTTTGCATCTCATAATATGCGTCTAAAAGTTTTTTGGGAGGGATCTCTTTTACGACTTCTTCTGTTTGGGTATCAACAACTTGTACAAAATATCGATCTAAACCGTCATGTAACACAAATTTAGAAGCATTATGATTGATTTGCAAAAATTCATTCACAGTGTCTATCGCATTTTGTAATTTTTCTTTAGATACCTCTTGACTTTCAGCAACTGGTATTTTTTCTCCTTGTGATTGCGTTATTAACTGAGATTTACTAGTAGTCATCGTAGTTTCTTCTAAACTAGCTTTCTGAGAAGATGGTGATGAAGTTGCAGTGCCCACATCTGTAGATTGTCCTTGAGCTGCAATACGCATAATATGTAACCTCCTAAACTTTTCTTATTCTTATATCTAGTATCGGAAGTTTTTAGAAATGTTTCACCTTTTTACAGTAAACTAGTTTTGATAATACCTTTCTCACAAAAACCCCTTATTCAGATGGTATTTACCTGAAAAAGGGGCTTCCTTAAATCTTTTTTATATTCAATTTTGGTAGCTCTACTTACTAATCATGACAAACATATGTCCCATAGTCGTATAGCCTAATTCCACCATACCTTCCTTTACATCTTGCAAATATGAAGGGGTATGTTCAATTACCTTCGCAAGCTGTTGGACACATTCAATAAACATTTCTTGTGTTAATTGTTGTTGTTTACCGGCCATGCCAATTAAATGCAACTTAATTAGCGTAAAATTGACAACAAGCATCATATAACTTTCAAATAATGTTTGATAATCATATGGGAATAAGTTTTTAAATACATAATTCACAATATAATTTTCAAACATATATTCATGATTACTAATAAATGGTTCATATATATGGGTATAGGATTCTCGATATTTCGTAATTGTGTTTTCTATATCCTGTACTTCTTTTTCATCATTCTCTTCCAATGCTAAGCCTTCTATTAACTGTTGGAGTACAGTTATATATTTTTCTGAAGCTATACCACTTGTAATTCGCAAACGAAGTAGAGCTCGTGCTAAATTAAGCTGAAAATTTAGATTCCCCTTAATTTCCTTTAATGAATCAATAAATTCTTTATTATTTAAACGATTTAAATAATCCTGCATTATGCGTGGCAACTGTTTACCCAACTCACTCGGCTTCAATTGTTCAATTTTTTGTATAAATAATCCTAAAACAATTAAACGTATTTCTATTGGCTGTTGTCTACTTTGAAGAAGTTGGATTGAAAAAACTCGCAAATCCCAAAAATGAGGATATTTTCCTAATACTATCTCCTTATTCATTAGACCTCGCGTATTTTTGGGCTCTTCTGCCTCAATAAAACCAATTCCTTCTTTACGTAATAGAATGACTCTTGCGGCTTCTGGGCAAGATAATGTTAGGCTTTTTTCTGTTACATTACCAACACGTGTAAGATGCCGTGGATAAATGGCACATGTATTACATAAAAATTCTTCTCCTAATTCTTTATGAATACTACATAATCCATCATCTAACACCATATGGCATTTTTTATTTTCGTCTAAGATAAACTTTGCATAATTAGCATCATCATGTTCTTTACGATTTCTTTTTACATATTTCGATAATTTCTCTGCCATCTCTGGCTGACTCACTTTACGGTACGTTTGGTATGTTTTCTTTTCAACTGCAATATTCCATCCAGCACAACAGGTATCTTCACAAGCACTACCAATACAATTAAAATCATTTAAATATTCAGGTATTAATATAGGTCTCATTTTTCCACATCCTATATACTACACTCATATAATTATTTATTACATAAATGTTCATATTTATTTTTTAATTAAAGGGATTTTATTAGATTTTTTAAAATTCCTTCGTGCGTAATATTTTTATAGATCCTCAAATTTTAATGGTGAACCTACAATATAATTTTTTCGTGCTTTTTTATTTAGTACATGATTGAAATACTTAGGTTCTAAACCATATCCTGGACGTACAATTTTTATATTTTCTTTTGTAAATTTCTCTCCAGCTTTTATATCTTTGGATACATAAATGGAACGACGGAATTTTAGAGAAGCTTTTTCTTTTTCTGTTGGACCATAAGTAACTTTTCCCATAGCTATCCAAGCTCGTTCAGTCTCTTCTACAAGCGCCTTCATTTCAGCTGGCTCCATTGAAAATGCTGCGTCAACGCCACCATCGGCTCGGTCCAATGTAAAATGTTTTTCTATGACAGTTGCCCCTAGTGCAACACTTGCTACAGCCACACCTATTCCGAGTGTATGGTCAGATAATCCAATTTGGACATCGTCAAATAACTGTTTCATATGTGGAATTGTTAATATATTTGTGTTTTCAGGTGTTGCAGGGTATGTACTTGTACATTTTAGTAATACTAAGTCTTTACAGCCAGCTTCTTTGGCTGTGCGTACTAATTCATCTAATTCTGCCAATGTTGCCATACCAGTGGATATTATCATTGGTTTACCAGTTGCAGCAACTTTTTTGATAAGCGGTAAATCCGTATTCTCAAAGGAAGCAATTTTATAGAGAGGAACTTCTAATTCCTCTAAAAAATCAACAGCTGTTTCATCAAATGGCGTACTAAAAGCAATCATTCCCAATTCTTTTGCACGATCGAAAATTGGTTTATGCCACTCCCAAGGAGTATATGCCTCATTATAAAGGTCATATAGCTTCTTATCTTTCCATAAACTCTCCGAATCACTAATCAAAAAATCAGGTGAGTCTACATTAAGAGTTAATGTATCTGCTGTATATGTTTGTATTTTTAAAGCTTGGGCCCCAGAAACTGCAGCTGCTTCTACAATCTCTAATGCTCGATCCAGTGATTGATTATGATTCCCTGACATTTCAGCAATTATAAATGGTTTTGTTGAATTGTTTAATATTGAAATATCCATATTAATTCCTCATTTCTTTTAACTTAGATACAGGTGTATCCCAACCATTCATTAATAATCCATTATATTTATCTCTATCTTTTTTATAATGAATACTTCCTTCTTTAATACTTTGTGACATTGTTGTAAAATCGCCAGATCTTATAGTTGTCCAATATTCAAAAAAGAGTTTTTCAATTTCATCTATTAAGATTTTATAACTTTCACGTAAAGTAATATCTCCATTAAAAGGAACTTCTTTTTGAATAATTATATTTCCTGTATCGATACCCTCATCAACTAAATGAATTGTTACACCTTTTTTTGTATCTTCTATAAAACTCCAAAAATTCGGATCCGCTCCTCTATTCCATGGCAAATACGATATGTGCAAATTAATTATTCTATTATGTAAATAATTAATAATATCTTTAGAAATAATATGTCTATATCCATAACTTATTACTACATCAAATTTATTTAATTTTACATATTCTAGTGATATTTTTTCCTCAGTTCTATAAACTTCATCATTATTCTCTTGTAACTTATTACAAAAATTCTCACGATAAGGTCCTAAAAATAATATCTTCATTAATTATTACACCTCCATTAAATGAAAAAACGCATATTGGTTATCATATTATTAATTGTCATGTTTGATTTGAGCGTTTTATCAACACCATTCTGAATATCATTTATCAAGATTTTCTTGCTCAGCCCTAAATAAATACAAGCTCCTTTAATATGAGTAGCTTTTGCAATTTCAACTTGATTTTCTGCAACTGCAATTACAAGTGTAGGTAGTTTTAAGAATATTCTTTCCCAAGTCGTCGACCCACCCCCGCCAATTGCTAAATCGGCTTGTGCCATTAATTCCGCAATATTATTCACTTGGCAATGATAATGAGTATTTTCAATTTCGTCACATAGTTGTTTAATTTTCAATTTATTTGGATTTGAGTTTCCTACAACTACATCTACAACTAATTTATATTGGTCTATAATCGACTTAATTGCCAAAAGAACTTTCTCTGTTTCATTCGTTGGATCACTACCACCAAAGAAAATGAATAAGCGCTCAACTCTCCCATTAAAGGGTTTTATATGATTTCTCGCTTCTAAAAACTCATCTCTTAACAAAGCATGACTTGGCCCTAGTAGCATTTTAGTAGAAGAAGGAACTAACCCATCGTACCTTGTGTCCATATCTAAATAGAAATTTTGATCCAGTAATATATCACAGTCATGGTTACGATTTGCCAAATCATCAATAACCATTATACTCTTAACAAAAGGTCGAACTGATTGTTCCCATTTAATATCAATTGAGTAATGATCGATAATCAGCTTTTTCACCGTATATTGTTTTAAAATCTCAATTGTCTCATAAGCATCTTTTTCCCAGTATTCAGCTACAAAGTTCCATAGAGAACCATCACAAGGCGGTAAATTATAAACAACAAACCCTTGTTGTTCTATTAATGTTATACATTCACCCTTTGCACCTCTACAAATAAAGGCTACCTGTTGACCATCTTTTTTTAGCCTGTGCGCTAATGTTAAACAACGCATCACATGTCCAGTACCAATTTCAACTGAGGCATCCACTCTTATTATTGTATCCATACCTTCACCTATAACTTCTTTTGTTCAATGTGAGCGTTAATATAAAACCAATCTGGATTCGCTTCCATAAGTTTCACTGTATCATGGAAGGTAAAATTGGGATTATCATTATAAAGCTTTTCTATTATATTTTTAATTAGCTGAAAATCTTCCTCTGTATCCACTGTCCATCGATATTTACTATAATCCGTTTCATTTCGGACACTACTTATTTTAAAAACATCAGGATTCGTATAAAAATAAGCCGTTACATGTTCACGGTCCCTTTCCATTACAGCTTCCTTATAAGCTTTTTCTAAAGCTTCAAACGTAAATGCTTCTGTATCTAAACCTCTTGGATAAGTTCTATCAACCGTATTTGATACATATTCATAATTATTATCTACAAAGTATTGTATTGTTTTATCAACCACTTGCACATCAATTATCGGGCAATCTGAAGTAATTCGGACAATTGCATCTGCTTTAAATGTTTTAGCTGTCTCATAATATCTAGCCAATACATCTTTTTCTGACCCTCTAAACCACAAAATATTATTTTTCTTGCAAAACTCTACTATTAAATCATCTTTTTCATTCAAGGTAGTTGCTATTACTAAATCATTGATATAATTACTTTGCTGTAAACGCTCTAATTGATATGATAATAAAGGTCTACCATTCACTTTTTTTAAGATTTTCCCAGGCAGACGAGTTGAACCCATTCTTGCCTGAATTATTGCTACAATTCTCATTTTTTCACCTTTTCTAATTCCATGATCACCGAATTGATTACATCCTTTGCATCCTCATTCGACATTTTTGGGAATAATGGTAAGGTAATAATTGCTTCATATAATTCTTCTGCTTTAGGCATAGACCCCTTGGCGTACCCCAATTCCTGATAATATGACAAAGTGTGTACTGGAATGTAGTGGACATTCACACCAATATTTTGAGCTAATAATGCCTCAAATATTTCTTTCCGAGTTGCGCTGATGTTTTCCAGATTTAATTTAATGATATAAAGGTGCCAACTTGAAAATCCATCTAATTGTTGAGTTGGTATAAATAAACATTCATTATTCTTAAACGCTTCATTATATAGTTGGGCAATTTCACGGCGACGTGCTACAAATTTATCTAACTTCCTGATTTGACTAATGCCTAGAGCAGCTTGAATATCTGTCATTCTATAATTGAATCCTAAAAATTGCATATCATAATACCAAGGACCATCATTTTTCGCAAGATTACTTGCCTCTCTTGTTATTCCATGAGAACGAAATTGTAAGAGTTTATTATACAAATCTTCATTATTAGTTGTTATAACGCCACCCTCACCTGTGGTAACATGCTTTACTGGATGAAAGCTAAACATTGTCATATCACTAAAGGCACCTATTTTTTCTCCTTTATACTCAGCTCCTAGTGCGTGTGCCGCATCCTCAATGACAATTAAGTTATGTTTTTCCGCAATTGCATGTATTTCTGCTAACTGAACAGGCTGACCTGTAAAATGAACAGGTATAATTGCTTTTGTATTAGGTGTAATTTTCTTTTCAATTTCCAAAGGATCAATGTTATACGTATCTTCTTTAATATCTGCAAATACAACTGTGCCACCTACATAGCGTACACAATTTGCACTTGCTGCAAAAGTGATTGGTGTAGTTATAACTTCATCACCTTCACCAATACCTGCAACAAAGCATGCTCCATGTAGCGCTGCCGTCCCATTTGAAAATGCTACCGCATATTTAGAGCCAACATATTCTGCCATGCATTCTTCGAATTCTGCAATTGTTGGGCCTGTTGTTAAAAAACTACCTTTTAATACGTTCACAACAGCTTGTATATCCTCTTCATCTAACCATTGCTGTCCATACGGTAAATATGTATCACGCATTTCTTTTCACTCCCCGAAAGAAAAAATGCAGTCTGTGACTACATTTCTTCTACTAAATCTTTTAATTGTTCTATAGTTAACCATTCAGTATTATTATCACTTGTATAAGCAAATCCATCCGCTAAAGCTTTGCCCCCATTTGTTTGCTCTTGAGCTAATGAAACTAGTTCTGGTTGAATTACATAGTAATCATTGAACTCTACTGTATGACGTGCATCATCTTCCATAATCATTGCTTCATGTAATTTCTCACCAGGACGGATTCCAATCACTTCTATTTCACATTCAGGACCAATTGCTTTTGCTAAATCTGTCACCTTCATACTCGGAATCTTGGGCACAAAAATTTCCCCGCCGTACATACGTTCTAGATTATCTATTACAAATTGCACTCCCTTATCAAGGGTAATCCAAAAACGTGTCATACGCTCATCTGTAATAGGTAACTTCCCTGTATCCCTAATCTTTTTAAAAAATGGTACTACGCTACCCCGACTTCCTACTACGTTGCCATAGCGTACAACTGCAAACCGTGTTTTCTTTTCTCCTACATAAGCATTGGCTGCTACGAAAAGTTTATCAGATGCTAGTTTTGTCGCTCCATATAAATTCACAGGGCTACATGCTTTGTCCGTCGAAAGTGCAATCACCTTTTCAACTCCACGGTCAATGGCTGCCTCGATAATATTTTGAGCACCATGAATGTTTGTCTTTACAGCTTCAAAAGGATTATATTCACATGCATCGACATGCTTCATAGCTGCTGCATGGATGACAATATCTACACCATCAAAAGCACGGTATAAACGTTCTTTATCCCTCACGTCACCAATAAAGAATCGGATGCGTTCATCCTGGAATTCTTGCTTCATTTCATATTGTTTTAGTTCATCGCGACTGAAAACAATAATTTTTTTCACACCAAGTGTAAGTGCTTTTCCGATAAATTTTTTACCAAAAGAGCCTGTACCACCTGTTACTAATACTACTTTATCTTTTAAAACACCCATTATGTTTCTCCTTATCTATGTATCATATAAATAATATATCGGATAATTTTCAAGTATTTCTACATTAGAAAAATAAATATAACATTTAATGCAATATCATTTTCTCTTCTCCTAAATTTTGCTTTAACCTGTATTCATATTCTCTACCATTTTCTCAATATCAAGGTAACTAAGATATACGAAAAAAACACTATTTAAATTTGAATACAAATTCAAATAGTGTTTTTAGTCTAATTATTAACAATTAATGTTTATTTCAGGCTACAATTTCTTCAAAATATGGAAGCACTTCATATTCAAAAATATCAGCTACAAGAACAAAATCTTGCTTTTCTAGACCTTCATTGATTAGATTTAAATACTCTTCTAATTGATGTTTGTTTAAATTTGTATTGACACCTTGATTCATTAATACCTCTTCCATTTGATTTATCCACGTTATACCCTCTGAAAAATTCAATATTTCATTTAAAGCTGTTTGAACATTGTCAGATCTTAAACTATCGGCAATATATTGTAACCCTGCTGGAATTTTAGCTATATATTTGTAATATTCATCCACAATCTCTTTTTTGTCCATTTTAACAACCTCCGAATTCTTCTAATCCTACTCTTGTATATTTTAAAGATTTTTCTGTTGCCTCTAGAATATTTTCATAAAGATACATATTTTGTCTATGAATCTGTTTAAATTTTTCTTGTCTCTCTAATTGTTTATTATCTATAGTCATTCTCATCACATCCATAGTAATTGGGTCAATGATTCTTTCCATAATTACTTGTGGGTAATACTCTTTCAATTTAGAATCAATTTTATCTAGTTTTTTTAATGTACTAGCCGAAAATACAGTTTTATTTCTTTCTTCTTTCAATAGATAAATCGCTTCTACTAGTAATTTTTTTACTTTTAAATAGACTTCTATTTCCTTACTCATAAATTCATTAAAAATAGAATCGTTATTATTTATTTGATTTTGAACTTCTAACTTCGTTACGTTTTTTGTATCATCAATATAAGTTTCACAAAATGCTTCAAAATCTAATTGTGGCATACCCTTAATCTTTACACCACCTTCTGTACAATTAAAGATTGTATGCTGATTTTGCAACATTACATATAATCTCTCTATACTTTTTCTCATACTATTAAATTGATGATTCGTTTTTACAGGTTCTCCGTAATATCCTTCTACTTCAAAAGCCATATCTTTCTTGAAAAACTCATCAGTTAACTCACTATAATGATTATTATTTTCTGCATGGGATTTATTGTTCGTATAGGCTAAATCTTGTCCAATGATTGCGATTGGTCCTATACTAATTTTACTTGCTATTTCTAATGCAGTTATCGCAACTGTACCACCAGTTGATAGCATTGGTAAATCCTTACCTAGTCCTTCTTTAATACGTTTTTGGATACTATCTTCTCCATAAAAACAAAAGCTATAGCGGTTTCCTTTAAAATCTCGTTCTATTTTCCATGCATTTCCTAACCCATAAATCAAATCGAAATCATTATTTTTAATGTTTTTAAAGTGAAAATAATTACTTTCTCCTCCATCCATTGTTACTACATAGTCAGGAGTAATTTCCGCTGCCAGTAAAGAGTTTATTGTGGATCCTGCACTAATTATTAAACATTTGTCTTTTATTTTTTTTAACAATGGTAACTGTTTCGTTAATGAAGGTCCTCCTGAAGCTAAAATTACTGGGCAATCATATTTATTGTAAAGTTCCTTTAAACTTTGATCTTTATGAACATAATATAAATTCATAATGTAATTTTCCTGCCATAGATCACCGAAAAATCTTATTGTATTTTCATTTACAATATCTTCAATTTGTATATGACGAATAAAATCTAGAAATTCTTTATATTCCTTATCAAAAATTTTGTCGTAATTAGGGGAGAGCAGGATATTGACTTTACGATCAAAATCAGCTACATAATCTTCAGAACGCATATAAAAGTCCTGTAAATCAGAAAAAACGCCTTCAATTTTATCTTTACCCTCAATATTTAAACGACTAAATAAAGGATCATACACTAAAATATCAGTGTTTCCATACTTTTTTGCAATAGCATTAGCAATGTATCCTAGCCCATACCCAAACAGTATATTTAAATATCCTTCTTTATAGTTCTTATCTATGTATTTATCAGCTTCTGCTTCTGGATTATAATTGCTATGTAAAAAATACCCATTTACTTTTGCATTTTGCTTATCGTTCTTTGTTTGTAAATATATTATATCTAAATCTTCCATAAAGTCGTCTCCTTGGTTAACCTTAGTGATGCTCTCTTTTAAAAAAGGGTCTTAAATTCATATTTGTTTTACAGAAAAGTGTCTTACTTCTTTGATTATATCGGTTAAAAAAAGGATTTTTAAATTTTTTATTAAAAAAAGCTTGAACGAAATTTCGTTCAAGCTTTTAATATTTTATGATAAATATTAGTCAATTATTGTAGTAATTGAAGTACACCTTGTGGTTGTTGATTAGCTTGCGCTAACATAGATTGAGCAGCTTGCATTAAGATATTGTTCTTAGTGAAGCCCATCATTTCTTTAGCCATGTCTGTGTCACGGATACGTGATTCAGCAGCTGTTAAGTTTTCAGATGTAGCACCTAAGTTGTTGATAGTGTGCTCTAGACGGTTTTGAACAGCACCTAAATCAGAACGTTGAGAAGATACTAATTCTAAAGCGTCATTGAAGTTTTTAATTGCTTTGTCAGCAGCAGTTTGAGAATCAATTTTACCAGTGATTTTTAAACCAGATGTTGACATTGTAGTTATTTTTAATGTAATAGATTGGCCATCATTAGCACCGATATGGAATTTCTTACCAGAGAATGTACCATCTAATAATTTTTGAGTATTGAACTCTGTGTTTTTAGCGATACGATCGATTTCTGATTTTAATGCTGTAACTTCCTTGTTAAGTGCTCCACGGTCTGCAGTTACGTTTGTATCGTTTGCAGATTGTACTGCTAATTCACGCATACGTTGTAGGATTGCGTGAGTTTCGTTAAGAGCACCCTCAGCAGTTTGGATTAAAGAGATAGAGTCTTGAGCGTTTTTAGTAGCCATATCAAGACCACGGATTTGTCCACGCATTTTTTCAGAGATTGCTAAACCAGCAGCGTCATCGCCAGCACGGTTTACTTTGTAACCAGAAGATAATTTCTCAAGGTTTTTAGAAGCTTGAGTGTTGTTGAAAGTAAGGTTACGGTGTGTGTTTAAAGCTGAAATGTTGTGTTGAATTCTCATTTGGAATTCCTCCTTGAATGTTTGTTTTGTTATTCCACATCCGTGTGGAATTTAGGAATAGGTAGTATGTATATACTTCCTGCCCCTTACAAACTATATATCGTAATTAGTTGGAAATGTTTAATAGTTTTTTAGAAATTTTTTTTATTTTTTATGTAATAGTTTTAAACAACCTATATCTCTTATTTTTTCTTCAATTGCGCTAAAAAGTTTGTTGTGGAAGAAAGAGCTTCTTTATTTTGAGCTTGTATTGCTTGAAAAACTTCCGACCGATGTACTTTTACCGTTTTTGGGGCAACAATACCTAGCTTAATTTGCTCGCCTTCTACGGCTAAAATCTTTATTTCAATTTGATCACCAATCATGATCGACTCATCTTTTTTTCGTGAAAGGACTAGCATTATTTTGCACTTCCTTCCAATGACTGCATTGGGTAACGTAATGGATAGGATTTGCTATCCTGAAGGACAATTTGTTTACCGCATTTTTTTTTCATATTAATAATTAAAGGTGCAAGTAAATTAATAGTTGAATCTTGGAATGTACCCTTCATTGTTACTATAGAGTATGTTAACACATCCTCTTCCTTCTCTAGGTGTAGCTGCTCAAAATCCTCTTCACTTATATCAAAGCTATAATCTTTTTTGAAAGCGAAAGGGTATGCAACAACAAAACCAATTTCAGGCCGCTCAACTGATTGTAATATTGCTAACGGAAGGTCTGCATCAATTGGTAGCAATATAAATTTCCGCTCCTCCTCTAATCCTAGTAAGCCATGTTCAAATGTTAGGATATCCTGTTCAATAATTTCAACTTCTCCTAAAAATTTAGTAGCAATTTTCATTTATAAACTCTCCTTTAAATGATGACATTGATGTCAACATCTGGTCTTTGTATCATTGTACCAGTTACTTTTCCTGGTGTGTATTCATGTATAGGTTTGTTCACTTTGGCGTCAATTACTGGTTCTCTTCGTTGAATATTGATATCCGTTGTACCTGGAGTGAAATTAATTTTGACTGATCCTACGGATGGTACAAATTTGACATTAAATTGTACACGATGTGGACCGTGGTTTTGTTTAGCTATATTTTGAACTATTGCACGCCCTTGATCTTTTCCTGCATTTTCCATTATTTGACGTCCCTCTTGTGCTCTGCGTGCCATTCCTTTTATTGCCTCTTGTTTTCCTTTTTCTGCGTAATTTGCACTTGATTCTAAGGGACCGATCATTCCTATGTCTCTTCTTGCCTGTGAGGAGTCAATCTTCAAAACACTTCTCGTTGTATTTATATCTAAAATAGCGGCTGGCTGTTCAATATGCTGTGTCGCTTTTGGTTGTTCAATATGCTGCTGAGGTTTACCAATATGAAGATCAATTTTGGCATCGATTGTACGAATTTGTATTTGTGGTATCCTCACAATACTAGCTCTCCTTTCAAGAAAAGCGTTTGAACAAAGTGTCCAAACGCCTAAATGATATTAACGGATAAAATCCACTAATGTTTGCTGAATTATTTTAGAACCTACTGAAAGTGCAGCCTGATGAATAGATTCATGTGTCACCATTTCAGTAATGGCCTTTGCATAGTCAACAGACTCATTATCTCTCAATTGTTTTGTTACGTTAACCTCACGTACACCCAAACGATTTTCCATCATTTCTACACGATTTTGCCGTGCCCCGATGTCTGCCTGTGCTTCTAAAACTTTATTATGCATGGTTGTAATATCATCATTTGTAGTCGATGAAGATACTCCACCTAGCATGCTAGCAATTTCTTCACCTGTTTTTGTTGGATCGCCTAATAAATCCGAAATTTTCCCCATCATATCATCTATATTATTAAATAGATCTTTCCCTGGGGTATTCACAGAAAGCTGGATACCATCATATATTTCTACTTTTACACTCTCTTGATTAGTATTTGGGTTTATGGCACCTCCTATAAACAAAGGCTCGTTTGTTCTAGTTCCACTAAATATGTAACTACCACCTATATTCGTATTCCCTACATCCTGTAATTGTTGGCGAATTTGGTCAATTTCTTTTTTTATTTTGTCTCGATCCTCAGATGTATTTGAATCAGTGGCCGCTTGAATAACAAGTTCGCGAACTCGCTTCATCTGCTCACCAACCTGATTTAGAGATTCATCTGTCGAATCTAACCAGCTTCCTGCTGTAATCATATTACGAGTATATTGTTCTACTTTAGCTAAATCACGGCGATAGCCCATACCTTTTACTGCAATAACTGGATCATCGGATGGACGAGTGATCTTTGAACCAGAATTGATTTGATCTTGGAGCTTAGACATTTTACCATAGCTGTTATTTAAATTGCGTAGCATGTTACTTGATAGCATAGATTGTGTTACACGCATGTTGTAAAAAACCTCCTTCTTGTCAGTTGGAGAAGTTGTCTCCATTAATTACTAATTACTAATTACTCTTTTCTATCGTTATAAACCTACTCGGCCCATACCGTTAATAATTTTATCCAATGTTTCATCGACAACTGTAATCATACGTGCATTTGCATTATATGCTTGTTGAAAAGTAATCATATTTGTCATTTCTTCATCTAAAGAAACAGCACTTACAGAATCACGGCTTTTGAACACCATTTGAAGTTGGGATTCAGACGAGGCCGCTAAACGTAATGCTTCTTCACCATCTACACCAACTTTACCGACAATTGCTTGGTAGAATGATTGTAAGCTTGCATTATCTATATCTGCATATAATTTATGCTGCATATTGGCAAGTTCGTAAGCATTTTTACCATTTCCTTCTTCTGTCGGGTTAGACGATGCTGCTAAAAGATTAGGATTTTTTTTGATATCCTCATTAACCTTAATTCCACCAGCACCAGTTCCTTCAAAGAAAACGCCACCTGGCTTCGAAGCATTGATGATGTTTCCATTCGCATCTTTTTCTTCAAGGGTATATCCTTTTGCATGCTGCGCATTGAATTCTTTGATGAATGCATTAGCCAGTTGATCTAATTTTTGTAAAGTTTCCGTGTAATATCCTTTAATATCGCCGCCTGCACTTTGATAACCAAACGAATTAATGAGTGAAAGTAATTTCCCTTTTGATGCTTCAAAGTCTTGCTGTTTAATGGCTGTTTGTGTACTAGTGACAGCACCAGCTTCGTGTGCATCTAAAGATTCCAATCCTGTTAATTGTAATTCAGAGAAAGAATTTGTAATATCATCGCCTGTCACCTTCGTGCCATTAGTACCCATTGCTGTGAACTGAGCGAAATCTTTACCGTTTACTAAATCTCTGACAACACCATCTGCGCCTTTAAATGTAATTTTTAAGCTGCCCTCTGCAACCTCTGATGCTAAACCACCAGAAGGAATACGTTCAATTGATACCGGGATATATTCATTTAATTTATCGACTAACGTATCACGAACATCATATAAATCATTTGGTACATGTCCACTAGGTTCAACCTCTTGAATCTGTTTATTAACAGCAGCAATCTGCTTTAGGATGGTATTAATTTGAGTTGTTGAAACATTAAGTTCATTCCCAAGATTGCCCTGAATCATTTTTAATTGTTTATCAAGGTAATTAAAGGATTCAGCTAAGTGCTCCGCACGACTAATGGCTACTTGACGTGAAGCACCATCTGCAGGCTTTGTCGCAATATCTTGAAGACCCTTCCAGAACTGTTCGAAAGCTTTATCTAAACCAAATTCTGAAGGTTCATTCATAACATCCTCCATTTGGGCAATAGCATTTGTTCTAGATTCCCAATAACCTAACTTATTCGTCTCTTGACGATATTGGCGGTCAATAAATTCACTGCGAATACGTTGAATTGAACTTGCTTCTACCCCAGTACCAAGATGTCCCGGGTAAGTTGGTTGGTTTAATCCAGCAGTTGGAAAACCAGGTGTTGCCTGCATGTTTACTCGTTGGCGTGAATAGCCTAATGTGTTGGCGTTGGAAATATTATGTCCTGTTGTGTATAAAGCTGTTTGTTGTACGAAGAGGCCACGTTTACTTGCTTCTAGCCCCATAAATGTTGAGCGCATGTTTCTTCCTCCCTTGTTAGGCTTGTGAATCGAAATATGATTTTTTTGCTATGTTATTTGTGCCGAGAACCTCGTTGCTAGAGTAGTTCATTTGCTCTGTTCGAGGTCTTACAGCATCTAATGTTAGGTTGACGATTTGTAGTGACTGGAACACGAGTTTTTGATTTAGGTCATTTTGTGTGCGTAGATCATTGATAATTTGTAATAAGCGATCGCGAACTACTGATAATGTTGCTTTGTCCGTTTGTTGTTCAGCAGCCTCGATGACGTCCGCAACAGTTGTTTTGTCAGATGAAGCAAGTCCCTTTGCTTCAAGGTAGTCCGTTACCTGTTTCTGACGCTGTTGTTCGAGCTTATCGATGGCCGCTACGTGTGCCTGCTCATCCTTGAGCAATTGGTCTAGCGCTTCGATATCGCCAGCTTTAATGATCTCTGTTTTTTTGAAGGCTAGTTCAAGTAAGCTTTTATGCATTCTCTCTAGCATCATTAATGTAGAATTAATCGCTTCTACAGACATTTCGCTATACACCCTTTCTGCTATACCCTAGAAACGATAATATTTCAGCATATCCTCAGCTACTTTACGAGCATCTACTTTGTATTCTCCAGAATCAATGTCTTTTTTCAGCTGTTGAACACGGTCAGCTCGCTCCGTATTGTAGGTTGAAACGCTTTTCATGTCTTGAGCAGCTTTTGAAATTTCGATTTTATCTGCAAAAGATGTTGTGTTTGTATCGGATTTAACATTGCGAACCTGGTTTTTATAGGCGTTCACTGCATTAATTCCATAAGATGTAATTTTCATCTTGAAACCCCCCGTCTAAAAATCTTATCTTACTATTATTTCGGATTGTCTCACATAATGTTAAGTTTTCACATATAAAAAAGTGTGCTAATTTTGTTTAAAATTAACACACCTTCAATTATTAACGTTTTCGGTCTGCGTGATATGTGACACGATCGCGTTGCTCTACACTATCACGGAATTCCTTAGCCGCTTCAAAAGTGCGTAAATCAGCTTTTAATTCATCCTGACATTTTGTGCAAAGCTTGCCTGTCGTCGTCAGATGACCACAGTTATCACATGGGTAGCCTAAGTTAGGAAACATCGCTGGTTGCAAGCGACCTTTACGCACCCATTTATATAATAGCTCTTCCTCTGCTCCCGTCGCTTCTACAATACGCTCCACTGTTGCAGCACGGTTCTCACGTTTACGTAGGAAGCGATATACGATTTGATACAGTTCTTCTTCTGATTGTGCACATTTATGACAAACTTCCCGTACCCCTGTATAATTAAAAAACTCATTACATTTTGGACAATTTCGAACCTCTGCCATCTAGTTTTCCTCCTCTAACAAAATATCTTATCTACACATACTAAACTCATCATCTATTATACATAATACATTGGAAAATTCATCCTTCAATTAATGTGAAGTATTGGACATTTTTTGCACCTGCTTGCATTAAAACATCTGCAGCATGCTGTAATGTGGTTCCTGTAGTTTTTATATCGTCAAATAGAAGGTAATCTTTATGCTCTACATTTGCGCCCTCCTTTAAACGAAATAGCGGAGCTGCACGTAAGCGCTGTTCTCTATTTTTGGAGCCTTGTGCTTCCGTTGTGGTCTTTTCGAGCAGCTGAATATAGGGTATATTTGCTGCCTTTAATAATTCATTAGTATGAGAGAAGGTACGCTCCTGTTGTTTGAGGGGATGCATAGGAATTGGTAGAATCATGGCTTTTTCTTTATAGAAACGGGCATACAGCTCCTGCCGAAATACTTTTGCCAAAGCTACATCTTGTAGAAATTTAAATTGGTGTAAATAGTCTTTCATGACCTCATTATATTGATAGAGTGCTGTAACGAACTGTGAATGCTCAAAGCGAGCGGCGCATCTTGTACATATAGTTGGAGTAAATTGCTTTATTAATAGCGTTTCCCAAGTAACTGAGGTTTTTAATAGCTGTGAGCATAGTAAGCAATGCGATTCTGTTTTATTCATACGGGAAATCCTTTCTTATTATAAAAGAGGATTTTCGCACATGCCTCATCCATCTCTGTCGTGATGCCATGGTGAAAGAATACGATGTCCCCATTTGGATATGGATTATTTCGTCCGACTCGTCCAGCAATTTGAATGAGTGCACTTGCGGTAAATATGGAGGATTCTGCCCCAATAACCGCTACCTGTACATTACTAATGGTGATACCTCTCTCTAATATGGTGGTTGTTAAAAGTCCGGGTACTTCATTATTTCGGAGCATCTCTACTTTCTCTTTCCGATCTGGATCTTCTGCATGCACAGCAAGGATATTTTCATTTACTAGCTGAAATAGAGGCGCTGCTTTATGCATGAGGGCGATAGTAGGGAAAAATAGTAAGAATGGTTCCTTTCCTTCAAGGCGTTCTTCCGTCCATTTTTTTAACTTTTTAGGGATTTTTCCTTGTTTAAAGCTTTTATTGTACCCCCATAAAGCACGAAACTGAGGAACTGGTAATGGATGATTGTGAAAGCGTTTAGGGATGAAGGAATAGCTTTCATGTTGGAAGGCATTGAGTAATTTCTGTGATGGCGTTGCTGTAACAAATACGATAGGTGCCTCTTCCTTTTTGGCCTTTGTCACTGATCTTTGTAGAGTTTCATCTATAGTATAAGGAAAAGCATCTGCCTCATCTACGATCATGACATCAAATGTGCTTTCAAATCGGTAGAGCTGATGAGTTGTGGCAATAATAAGCTGGGCATAAGCATTTTGCTTCGTTACCCCACCATATAATGCATGAACAACTGTCTTAGGGAATGCTTGTTGAAAGCGTGGATATAGCTCTAATACTACATCCGTGCGCGGTGTAGCAATACAAACACGCAAACCCCGTTTTAATGCATCATGGACAGTTGGAAAAAGCAACTCCGTTTTTCCTGCCCCACATACAGCATGAATAAGATGGGAGCGTTTTGCTTGTACACTTGCTAGCATTTCACTTGCAGCCTGCTGTTGGAGCTTTGTCAACTGCCCTGCCCACTTTAATGTATGCTTTCTCATTTTGATTACTCGAGGGCCTGTCCACAACATCAATTGCGTACAGCTACTCACCCTGCCCATTCGAATACAATGTCGACAATATAAACATTGCTGCTGACATTTTGAACAATCGAATATCGTGAATAAATGTGGGTCTATATTGTGGCAACGATTGCATTTGGTGACGGGCGTCAATTCAATTCCTTCTATCTATACGGAAGTAATTTTGCTTAATTGCTCGATCAGTATCTATAGTTGCAAATGGAGAATGATGCTTTAACCAAATACGGCCCTCATGAAAATCCCGTAAAGCTGGTGGTAATAGCCAACCTTTGTATCTCAAAATTCTCTCTCCTTTCATAGAAAAAAGCCTCTACAATTTCGTAGAGACCTTCATCGGTTACGTTTATTTTTTGGTCCAACCTAAGCCCATTGACCCTTCTCCTAAATGAGTACCAATAACAGGACCAAAATAGCTTAATTTAAAATTGACGTTCGGGTACGTTGCGGCTAATTGTTCTAGCCATTCTTGCGCTTCTGCTGGGCAATTGCCGTGAATGACCACAGCATCCATGGCATCATATTTTTTAGCATCCTCTGCTAGCAGTTCCTCCGCACGCTTTAAAGCTTTTTTACGTGTTCGGATTTTTTCGAAAGGAACAATTACCTTGTCCACAAAATGAAGGACAGGCTTCACTTGTAAAAGGCCACCGATTAAGGCTGCCGCAGAAGACAAACGCCCACCACGTTGTAAATGTGCTAAGTCGTCTACAATGAAGTAAGCACGAATATACTGCTGCATGTCCGCCAATGCTGCAAGTATTTCTTTGGCTGAATAGCCCTCTTTCGCCATTTCAGCTGCTCTTAAAACGTAAAAGCCTTGAACAGCACAGGATATTTCACTGTCAAAGGCATACACATCAATACCTTCCACCATTTCACCTGCCTGCACGGCACCTTGGTATGTTCCACTAATTCCACTCGATAGATGGATAGAAATAACCTCATCGTAATCCTTTGCTAGCTCATCGAAAAGAGCGACAAATTCTCCGATTGGAGGCTGTGTTGTTTTGGGGAATTCTTTGGCACCACGCACCTTATCATAAAATTCAGATGCTGTGATATCTACTTCTTCTGCAAATAATTGGCCTGAAATATTAACACTTAAAGGTATCATATGGATATTTAAGCGTGCACGTTCCTCAGCTGTATTATATGCAGTACTATCTGTTACGATTGCCGTCCTCATCTATGTCCACTCTCCTATGATTCATAGTTTACAATCTATTTCATCTTGGTGCAATTGTTGTTGGGTTTCTCACAGATTTTGAATGAAAACAAAAAAGAAATGAATGTGATGAAGGACGAACGTATATTTTACGTTTGGTCATTCGACAATGAGCTAGTAGCTAACTAGCCTCCATTTCACATTCATTTCCTATGTATAGTAGGCGTATCTTCACTCAATTCTATGTTGAATGAAGATCGCTCCTCTTAATTGCCTGTACTTGACTGTGAGTCATCGCCAATATAAAAGACGCTTGTTACTTTCCAATCATCATCTTCTTTGACAAAGACCGTTACCTGTCGTCCTGCGCTTTCATGCTCAACATTTGTTTCGAGTTGAAGAGAATGCATTTTCATATTGGCAAATACTTGAGCTTCTTCTGACCCGTATTTGGCAATCGTTACATTTTCGACGTCACGCTTTATATCAAATTGATCGAACACTTCCGTTGCATATGTTTTTTCTTCATCATATTTAAAACCCTTTGGATTTTTCGAAATCGTTTTCATATAGCGGTCGATTTCCTCCGCATTTAGGGCTGCAATATATTCATCGAAAGAAGCTAAAATAGCTTTTTCATCTGCTGCTGGTACGTTTTCTGCTTTTTCTACATTACCGCCCATCATCTCAAAGCCAACGGTACCATCCTCTATTACCTTTTCTCGATCGTCATCACTAATCTTCTCTTCTTTATTACCACATGCAGTTAAAGTGAATACAAATAAAATTAAAACTGCTAGAAAACTTTTCTTTAACATCACAAAACCTCCCGCGCATATTGTAGCATATAAATGCTGTCGTAGGAATTTTGTTGTGCTTTTTCAACATTTAGGTGCTACATCTTCCTTATGACGCATTCGGCAGTAAAATGTTGCATGATCTGACAGTTTCCATATTTAATACCTACTAACAGGACGAAGAGCAATGTTACAAATTTGTGAAAGGCAATCCAATATCTTTAACAGGCCATTCAAATAGTTACTAAAAAACAATAAAAAACTGTTTTAAAAACTACTTCTATACAAAGTAGCTTTTAAAAACAGTTTTAACAATTATCGTACTTCAACCCAACCATTTTTAATGGCTGTTACAACGGCTTGTGTACGGTCATTCACATTCATTTTTTGTAAGATGCTTGATACATGGTTTTTAACTGTTTTTTCTGAGATAAACAGTGTCTCACCAATTGTACGGTTTGATTGACCATCTGTTAATAGCTGTAATACTTCACATTCACGTTTCGTTAATAAATGGAATGGACGGCGAATTTCCGTTTGGTGGAAGTTACCTTTATTTTCGTGTTCTGAAAGTCTCTTGAACTCTGCCACTAAATTTTTTGTTACTTTTGGATGTAAGTAAGATCCACCGTTTGCAACAACTTTAATAGCCTCCACGATTTCATCTGCATCCATTTCTTTTAGCATATAGCCAAGAGCGCCTGATTTTAATGCATGTGTCACATATGTTTCATCATCATGGATGGAAAGCATAATGACCTTCGCATCTGGAAATTCATTAATTAACTCCGATGTTGCTTCTACGCCATTTTTCCCTGGCATGTTAATATCCATCAGTACTACATCTGGTTCGTTTTCAGCGTATAACGTCACCACATCAGTACCATCGTCACCTTCTGCTACTACGTCAAACGTATCTTCAAAATCTAAAATACGTTTTACTCCTTCGCGGAATAGCTGGTGATCGTCTACAATAATAATCTTTGTCATTTGTCTTTACCCCCTAAATTTCTGCAACAGTTACTTTACTTCTAACGGAATTTTAAATAACACCGTTGTACCTCGGTTGATCTCACTAGTAATAGTAATTGTACCATTTAAAATTTCAATTCGTTCTTTCATTCCTAAAATCCCAAAGGAATGATCTTTCACTACTTGTTGGTCAAAGCCTATACCATCATCTTTCACAACGATATTAACAGCATTTTTTAACCACTCAAGCTTTACCCAAATGTCTTTACATTTTCCATGCTTCATGGCATTTGTTACGCACTCTTGCACTAGTCGGAAAATGGATACTTCGTAATTGGAAGGTATACGTTTTTCTGTACTTCTCGATTGGAAATGAATGTCGACACCTGGATTATATTCAGTGACTGTTGATAAATACTTCTTTAATGTCGGAATAATTCCCAAATCATCAAGTGCCATTGGTCGTAGATCATAAATAATACGTCGCACCTCAGATAATGCGTTTCGCACCGTTTTCTTTAAATCAGCAATTTCTGCTAATGCATTTTCTATGCCTTTTTCACGATACGTTCTATCTATTAAATCAGTGCGCATTAGTACATTTGCAAGCATTTGAGCAGGTCCATCATGAATCTCTCTGGACAAACGCTTACGCTCCTCTTCTTGAGCTGCAATAATACGTATCCCAAAATCTTGCTTCATTTTTGCTTGTTCAAGCGCTAAACCAACATTTTTTAAATCTGAAGTTAAGTAATTCAAAACGACATTTACCTGATTGACAATATGATCAGCACGTTCAATCGTATCGAGTAATCCTCTTAATCTTCTCTCTAGATCATCTCTTTTATCGCGTAGCTGTTTTTCTTGCGTTCTAATAACGGAGAGCTTTACTTGAAAATCATGTGCAGTTTCATATGCTTCTCTAACTTGTTCTTCGGTATAATTATCAAAAGCTTTACTTACTAAGACAAGTCTTTGTTTAGCAAGCTGCGTACTTTTTTCCAATGCATCGCCTTCATCAATTACAATTGATATTTGTTTTCGAACAATTTCTAGCTCTTTTTGCATATCTTCAAAGCTTCTACGGCTTTGTTCGCTTATAATAAAGATATCATCCTTCGAGCTCATGATTGTATCTAACATTCGATTAAAAATGTCATCAAGCGACTTTAAATCGAAGGTATCATTTGAAAACATACTATACTCCCCAGTCTAATGTCTTATGATTACTTACTATTTTAATAGACCAAATTCTTATATTCCATAGTCTACACCTATTATAGCATTACCATGCTAAAATTTAATGCTTCTTCTTTACGAAAATTATAGAATAGAACTCTAGTTAAAAGGAGATTGATACGGATGAGAGAAAACTATTTAACAGTAAAAGGATATGGTGAAAGCGAAATTGTTATTTCTAAATCCCGCTTTCTCACTTATATAGAACGTGCAGAAACGGAAGAGGATGCAATTTCTTTTATAGATCGTATAAAAAAAATGCATCACAACGCAACACATAATTGCTCAGCCTATATAATCGGCGAACATGATAACATTCAAAAAGCGAATGATGACGGGGAACCTAGCGGTACGGCTGGCGTCCCTATGTTAGAGGTCTTAAAAAAGCAAGGCCTAAAAGATACGGTCGTCGTTGTGACTCGGTATTTTGGAGGCATTAAACTCGGCGGTGGCGGTCTTATACGTGCATACGGAAAAGCAACAACAGAAGGTCTTATTGCCGCGCAAGTAGTTGAGCGCAAGCTCCATCATTTCATGAAGGTTGCCATTGATTACACATGGCTTGGAAAAGTCGAAAACGAAGTAAGAGGTTCGTCCTATTCGTTAGAGGACATCCGTTATTTAGAGGGTGTCGAAATCATCGTCTCTGTGCTAAAAGAAGAAGAGGAACAGTTCCGAAGCTGGATGACAGAAATCACGAATGGACAAGCATCCATCACATTCGAAGATGCTCAATTTATAGAATTTATTGTCAAATAAATAGTTTTAATTGTCGAAACTAAATATGCATAGTATAATTTTTTTGTTAGGCTATTTTTATGGACCACACGTTTACTTCTTTAGTAATTGAATAAAATTTAGCTTTATCGCATTATTATTCCCAATAATAAGAGGAGAATATATCCATTATGAAAAAAAGATCTGTTAATAAGTTCAAAAAGAGATCTTCTAAAGCTTCCTTAATTATAAAAGTTACACTACTCCTAGTTGCTAGCTTAGTGATTTGTGTTACTGCTTATGGTGTTTACCTTACAAAACAGGTAGAGCATGCGGCAAACTCAGCCCATGAAGTATTAGAAGGTCGGGAAGTTTCTAAGCTCCGTGAGGAAAAAGTAGAACCGGTACATGATAATGTTTCTATTTTATTTGTCGGAGTCGATGATAGTGATAATCGTGGACAAGGTTCTGATCATTCACGTTCGGATGCGCTTATTTTAGCAACGTTAAATAATAAAACACATACCATTAAAATGTTAAGTATCCCTCGTGATTCTTACGTTTATATTCCTAAGGTCGGTTATAAAGATAAAATCACTCATGCTCACGCGATGGGTGGAACCCTTACTACGATTGAAACAGTAGAACAATTATTCGATATCCCAATCGACTACTATGTACGTATGAACTTCAATGCCTTCATTGATGTTGTCGATGCTTTAGGCGGTGTTGAGGCAGAAGTACCGTATGCCCTACACGAATTAGACGAATTTGATAAGTTTACAATCAATTTACAGCCAGGACTACAGCATTTAAATGGTAGTGAGGCACTGGCTCTTGCAAGAACACGTAAACAAGATAGCGATATCGAACGTGGTAAACGTCAACAGGAAATTCTTTCAGCTATAATTAAAAAAGTAGCATCTGTTGGTTCCATTACAAAGTATGATGATGTGATTAAAGCACTTGGTGATAATATGAAAACAGATATGACATTTACTGAAATGAAGTCCTTCTTGTCATACTTATCAAAAGGCGCTCCACGTATCGATGCTTTAACTTTGGAAGGTACAGATGATATGTCTACTGGTATTTATTATTACCAGCTAAACCAGGATTCTGTGGAAGAAACAAAGGAAATATTTAAAAACCATCTTGGCCGAAATGAAGAATCATCAAGCCTAACATCAAGTGGTAGCAGCAATACAGGAACTGATAGTGCTGCTAGCGATGAAAATTCAGTTGTCGAATAATCAGTTCGTATAACAATAAGACCCTTCAGATCATAGACAAAATTTTGTCTATGGTCTTTTTTTCTTCCAATCAAGGTCATTTTTAGTTTATCTCTCCTTCACTTTTCCATACGCCATAATGACCATACGAGCAGATTTATAGATGTTGCTTCTTTTCCCTTTAATCCGTTACTTTAAACAGCTCTCATCTCAGTTAGTGATAACAACCAACTTATCTCCATAATTAGCATATGATTGTAAATTAACAATTTAGTTCTCTCGCCTCTTCATATAACACCCTTATCAAATATCAATTTCAACCATTGTCCTCATAGCTTCCTGCCATGCTGAAAGCGAAATTCTAGGCTGAACGAAATGAGTGAAGCAATTCGGCCTAAATCCGCCGTAGTGAAAATCAAAAAAAGACTAAAGACAAACTCAACTTTTTTGAGTGTGTCTTTAGTCTTTAGTATGTAACAAAGCTCTATTTACTAAAGCTTCGTACAAAATTCAATAGTGGTTTGTAGTTTTTACCGGCAAGACCGATGATTTCTACAAATATTTCAATGGCTGTTAGGATGACAGCGACAAGTAAAATGGCTCCCCATACTTTTGCCATTGAGAAAATAATAGCCGCTAGCCCAAACATCACAGCAATTCCGTAAATAAGAAGTACCGTTTGACGATGTGTGAAGCCCATATCCAGTAAACGATGATGTAAGTGGGATTTATCTGGATCAGACCATTTCTTCTTCATACGGACACGACGAACAATTGCAAAGAACGTATCAGAAATCGGTACACCAAGAATAATAATTGGGATGATTAAAGAAACGAACGTAACATTTTTAAAACCAAGTAGCGCTAGCACAGAAATCATAAATCCAAGGAATAGTGCTCCTGTATCACCCATAAAGATTTTGGCTGGGTGGAAGTTATAAAATAAAAAACCAAGTGAAGCTACAGCTAAAATGGCTGCTATCGCTAAAACAAACATATTACTCATAATAAATGCCATGACTGCTAATGTAATCAGCGCTATCGTGGAAACACCCGCCGCTAGACCGTCTAAGCCATCAATTAAGTTTACTGCATTAGTTATCCCGACAATCCAAATGATTGTTAATGGAATACTTAGTAAACCAAAATCTAATGTTCCTAAAAACGGTAAGTTTACCATATCGATTTGAATGCCACCTACAAAAACAATAATGAGCGCAGCTCCTAGCTGACCGACCATTTTTGCTTTAGCAGAAATCTCACGCATATCATCAACAACGCCTGTTGCAACGATAATACAAGCCCCAATAATAATCGCTATTAAATAATCGCTATTGCCATTTTTAGTATGAATTAAATACGAATATAAAATCGTTACACCAATTATAAATGCAAGGAAAATAGCCAAACCACCAAGTCTTGGCATAATTCGAGCATGTACTTTTCGATAGTTTGGTGCATCCACTGCACCTATTCTAAACGCTAAACGTTTCACTAATGGAGTTAACAAAATGGATGCAACGAATGCTGCTATTAAAGACACGTAAATCATGTCTCTCCTCCTCAAAAAAATAATCTACATTGAAATCCAAATTGATTATAGCACGAACAAGCATTGAAATATACTTTTTCTAAACATTTTCCACGATTTCACAAATATTTTGTACATTTTAGCATTAATAGATTCCTATATAGTCAATTGTAGTCACCATAAGTAAAATTTGATAGAATAATGGTGTGTCTAGCATTTAGACAACATTAAAGGAGCGTATATTTCATGTTCTCAATTTTCAAAAGTAACAAAGAGCAAACGAGTGCTCGTCAATTAAAACGCTACTACAAAATAGTAGATCAAATTAATAATCTTGAAGAAAAGTATGTTGATAAGTCAGATGCTGAATTACGAGAAATGACTTTTATTTTCAAAAATCAATTAGAACAAGGTGAGCCTATTACATCGATCATCCCAGACGCATTTGCTGTTGTACGCGAAGCCTCAAAGCGTGTATTAGGAATGCGTCATTTTGATGTGCAGCTTATCGGTGGTCTAGTGTTAACAGAAGGTAATATTGCTGAAATGCCTACAGGTGAAGGTAAAACATTAGTTGCTTCTCTTCCCTCTTATGTACGTGCATTAGAAGGTAAAGGCGTTCATGTCATTACCGTAAATGATTACCTAGCAAAACGTGACTTTGAGCTTGTTGGTCAAATCCATCGTTTCCTTGGCTTAACTGTTGGTTTAAATATTCCGATGATGGAAGCTGCTGAGAAAAAAGAAGCCTATAATGCAGATATTACATATGGTGTTGGTACTGAATTTGGTTTCGACTATTTACGGGACAATATGTCCTATAGCTTAGCAGATAAAGTACAGCGTCCTTATCATTTCGCCATTATTGATGAAGTGGATAGTGTATTAATCGATGAAGCTAAAACACCACTAATTATCGCTGGTAAAATGCCTTCAAATGATGAATTACATCGCATCGCTGCTATGTTAGCTAAACGTTTCAAAAAAGATGAAGATTATGATTTCGATGATGAAACAAAAGCTACTTCCCTAACAGATAAAGGTATTGAAAAGATTGAGGCTGCTTTCAATGTTGAAAATCTGTATGATTTAGAACATCAAACACTTTTCCATTATGTCATCCAAGCGGTACGAGCTCATGTCATGTTTAAACGTGATGTAGATTACATTGTCAAAGATGACAAAATCGAGCTTGTTGATATGTTTACTGGCCGTATTTTAGAAGGTCGTTCACTTTCTGACGGTTTACATCAAGCAATTGAAGCCAAAGAAGGCGTCACGATTACGGATGAAAATAAATCACAAGCACAGATTACCATTCAGAACTATTTCCGTATGTATCCGAAGCTTTCTGGGATGACGGGTACAGCGAAAACACAGGAAAAAGAAATTCGAGAAGTATATGGCATGGAAGTTATACAAATTCCAACAAATCGTCCACGTCAACGTGTCGATCAGCCTGATATTATTTTTAGCACACAAGAGGCAAAATATAAGTATGTGGCAGCTGAAACTAAAAAACGCCACGATAAAGGTCAGCCTATTTTAATTGGTACAACATCCATCTTACAGTCTGAAACAGTGGCGGACTACCTGAAAAAAGAAAAATTAACATTCCAATTACTGAATGCCAAAACCGTTGAGCAAGAGGTTGAGCTTATTTCGCAGGCAGGTCAAAAAGGTCGTATTACTGTAGCGACAAATATGGCTGGCCGTGGTACGGATATCGTGCTAGGCGACGATGTTCACGAACTTGGTGGTTTATATGTCATTGGTACCGAAAAGCATGAAAGTCGCCGTGTAGACAATCAGCTTCGTGGTCGGTCTGGTCGTCAAGGTGACATAGGCGAAAGCCGCTTCATACTCTCTATTGAAGATGATATGTTCCGACGCTATGCAAAAGAAGAAGTTGAAAAATTCTCTGCTAAAATGATCGTTGATGAACAAGGGATTATTCAAAATAAAGAGGTTCAGGAGCTAATAGACCGTACACAGCGCATAGTCGAAGGATCTCAATATGGCATGCGTGAGTATAACCTAAAGTTAGACGATGTTATTAATGATCAACGTACTGTACTTTACGGGCTACGAGACAAAATTTTAGCTGGTGGAGACTTAATGGGCGAGCTGAAAAAAATGCTACATGAAACAATTGATTTCGCTGTGCTAGACGCTGCACCAGAGGATGTATCCACAATGGAATGGGATTATGATCGAATGGAGCATGCACTTAACTCCCTATTTATCACACCGGTTACAATCGATCGTGAGGTTGGTAAAGTAAAACAAATTTTAGCTGATATTCAGCCTTCTGAACAAGAGCTGCTCGATCATATGGAGAAATTTGCGGAAAATGAAAGAGTCATAGAAGTTCTGCCACAAATTATGCTTAGCTACATCGATAGTGGCTGGGTAAGACATTTAGAGGCAATGACGCATTTAAAAGAAGGGATCGGCTTACGTCATTATCAACAAGAAGACCCAATGCGAATTTACCAACAAGAAGGACTTGAGTTATTCGGTAAAAATTTCCAAGAACTACGTCGTTCTATTATAATAGAAATTACAGGCTTCATGAAAACAGTTGAGGCACAACAGGAGGAACAATAATGGGTTTATTTTCATTTTTTAAAAAATCGGACAAGGTTGGTCAAGAAAATACGATTGACTCTAAAGACCTGCTAGGAAATGCTACAACAAAGAAAGGTGATAACCGTGATGTTGTAACAAAACTGTCCTTTCATCCAGAATGGGATGTGCCTCAGGAGCAAAAATACATCTTTAACTTCCTTGCTAATGAGCTAGAACCATTGAAACCAAATCAATTATCACTATCTTCTATTAGTATTGAAGAGGCTCGTGCTGGAAAATGGCTCGTTCGTGCATTTTTCCGCTCTTCTTTACCACAAGCAATTGAGCTAGGTGAAATTAAACTTTTCATTTTAGATAAAGATGAAGAGCTTATTGCATCTAAAAAATTCGATTTTAAAGCATTAGGAACAATTCCAGCAGAAAGTGCTCGTCCATGGGTTTTTGAATTTGAAAAATCTACCATTAAAGTAGACGAAGTTCCTGAAGATGGCTGGAAAATTGCCTTTAACCTTGTATCCCTTCGTGGTCACCAATTAGAGCTAGATCCATCATGGGAAAAGCA
This sequence comes from Lysinibacillus fusiformis, assembly GCF_003049525.1. Lineage (GTDB taxonomy): Bacteria > Bacillota > Bacilli > Bacillales_A > Planococcaceae > Lysinibacillus > Lysinibacillus fusiformis. The sequence goes on from NZ_PYWL01000001.1 coordinate 660,496, forward strand.
ATTACCAGCAGCTCAAAAAGAAGAGCTTGAGAAAATCGTTAAAACATTACCGGAGCTAGGTGAAACTGAGGTAAACTTTACAGGCTTACAGGCAAAATTAGCTGACAACGGTAATCTAAACGTATCCATCTTTATCCGCAATGGTCACAATAAAGCGATCAATCTAGAGCAATTACCTTTAGAAATTATTGATTCAACAGGTAAGCAAATTGCAAAGGGTTCTTTTAAAATGGATCCAATATTAACTGTTCAACCAAACTCAACAAAGCCATGGACATTTATCTTCCCAGCAGATCTTGTTGATGCAAAAGACGCAGATCTTTCTCGTTGGACAGCACGTGTAACGCAATAACAAAAAGCCCCTCTCTCTAAAAAAGAGGGGCTTCAGACTGTAGACAAACTCAAAAAATTTGAGAGTTTGCCTACAGTCTTTTTTTTTTTACAATGAAATAAAGTAAAGCCGTTGATTTCCACTACGGGCGGACGCTTTCCGCGGGCGGGGTCGAGCTGCTTCCCTCGCTTCGCTCAGTCCAGGATCTCGACTTTCCCGCTTTTCCCGCAGGAGTCGCCGCCCTTCGTTCCAATCAACTTCTACATAAAGAACTCCTTATTAATCTATTAATAAAAAGTAAACTATTTTGAGGTGATCAACCATGATGACGAAAAATCAAACCAATGAACGTGAACAATTAGAAATGTTAACGATTGATCAATTAGTTCCCAACGATCATTTAGTGCGAAAACTAGAGGCTGCTATTGATTTTTCATTTATCTATCCTTTAGTAGAACATCTCTATTCACCTAATGGGCGTCCTAGTATTGATCCTGTTGTTCTCTTTAAAATGACGTTTATTCAGTACGTTTTTGGTATTCGGTCCATGCGTCAAACCATCAAAGAAATTGAAACGAATATGGCGTATCGTTGGTTTTTAGGATTTGGCTTCCATACAGAAGTCCCGCATTTCTCTACCTTCGGTAAAAATTATGTCCGTCGCTTTCAAGACACCGATATATTTGAACAGATATTCTATCGTATTTTAAAAGAGATTATGCATCAAGGACTCCTCCATGCAGACCATTTATTTATCGATTCCACGCATGTGAAAGCGAGTGCGAATAAACGGAAGTATGATAAAAAGGTTGTGCGAAAAGAAACACGGGCTTATGAAGAAAAACTTCAATTAGAGTTAAATATAGATCGTGAAGAACACGGAAAAAAGCCCTTTCCCCCGGAGAAGTTTGAAAAGGAAGAATGGAAAGAAATAAAGGAAAGTACGACAGATCCTGAAAGTGGCTATTACGTGAAGGATGAACGTACAAAACAGTTTGCATATTCCTTTCATGCTGCGACAGATGAAAAGGGCTTTGTCTTAGGTGCCATTGTGACTCCGGGAAATGTACACGATAGCCATGTATTGCAGCCACTTGTTGAAAGGGTCATTCAAAATGTTCAAAAACCATTAGCTGTTGCAGCAGATGCAGCCTATAAAACACCAGCGATTACGAACTTTTTGTTAGAAAATCAAATGTTGCCTGTTCTTCCGTATACACGTCCTAAAACGAAAGATGGATTCTTCCGAAAGCATGAGTATATATATGACGAGCACTATAATTGTTATCTTTGCCCACAAGGGCAGATATTGAAGTATACGACAACGACGAGGGAAGGATATCGGCAATATAAATCGAATCCTTTGATTTGTGCGAAGTGTCCAAGCCTTTCCCAATGTACAGAAAGTAAGCATCATCAAAAACTCATTCAACGTCATATTTGGGAGTCGTATGTGGAGGAAGCTGAACATTTACGCCATGCCTATGACATCAAACAGATTTATGCAAAGCGCAAAGAAACGATTGAGCGTGTCTTTGCGGATGCGATGGACAACCTTAAGAGGTCTTAAAAATTTGTCCATGCAGGCGATGCTTACTTTTGCTGCCATGAATTTAAAGAAACTGGCTACTTGGACGTGGCAGGCAACTTAAAAGAGTTTTTATGCTTGTAGAGTATGTTTAAACGGGTAGAAAATCACCATTTTTAAACATATTCATAGAAGAAAAAAAGACAAAAGGAATCGAGTGTGAATTCTCGATTCCTTTTGTCGACAGTCTGAAGCCCCTCTCTCTAAAAAGAGGGGGCTTTTCAATTTCTCACTAAACAAGCGATTTCCACCTTAGCAGAAATCGCTTGTTTTTTATTTCACACTATCAAACCGTTTATAGGCTACTAGTTTAGATGACCAGTAAGGATACGTAACATCTGATATTTCTACGCCATCCGTACCCGCATGGACAAATTTATTATCACCAAGATAAATTCCCATATGAGAAATGCCTTCTTTATACGTGTTCTCGAAGAATACTAAATCGCCAGGCACTGGATTTTGTACAGATGTTGTATTGCCATTAAAATACCCTTCACTACTTGCTCTGCCTATTTTTAAACCGCCCTGATTAAAGGCATAGAAAATAAAGCCACTGCAGTCAAGGCCTACCGGAGTATTTCCTCCATATAGATATGGTGTACCAACCAATGTATGCGCTACTTCTACTGTTTTCTTATAAATAGCTTGTCCATTAGTTGTAGGATCATTTGATGTTACATTTGATGGTGTACCCGCATCTGATGTCACATTATTATGTATCGAATCGCCCTCGGGAATGACTGCGCCTGGAGATATTTTTAACACTTGTCCAATGTAGATTGTGTCTTTCTCAAGCTTATTCCAATTCATAATATCCTTAATTGTCACATTATATTGCTTAGCAATTTTCGATAATGTATCACCTTTCGCTACCGTATGAGAAGTAGTCGTTGGCTTTGTGGATGCTGATGGGACTGACGGCTTTTTACTATCACTCGTTGCTTGCTTTTGAATGTCAAGCTGTTGAGCTACATAAATCGTATCTTTCGAGAGATTATTCCATTTCATAATATCTGCAATTGTTACTTGATGATTTTGGGCGATTTTAGATAATGTATCGCCTTTTTGTACAGTATATGTTGCAGCCTCTGCAGTTTGTAGAGTTAAAAATGAAGTGGCTAAAGTGCTTAAAACAAGAATTCTCCATTTTTTTGTTTTTTGCATACCAAAGTGCCTCCGTTCGTGCTAGAATATTTCCTTGTGTGTCTATCATACTAGATAATTATAGTATGAAAAATCGGAAATACTGACTATTTTTCAAACATTTTATCAAACTTATAGAAAACGACGAAATCCGACTATATTACAATAATATATTCGTTGCAAGATTTTGGTTCCTATGATAACATACACATCTGTATTTAAAATTTTTAGAAAGTTTTAGCTTTTCAATCTTAAAGGAGTTTTTATACTTATGAAAAACATCATGCATTTCATCAAAGGAAATTTAGCAGTAGGATTACTACTATTTGCCTTATTCTTGGGTGCTGGGAATATTATTTTTCCACCGTTATTAGGTCAGCAGGCAGGTGAAAATATCACAGTAGCTATGATTGGTTTCCTTATAACAGGTGTCGGTTTACCACTATTAGCTATCGTAGCTGTCGCCAAAGCAGGAGGCGATTTACAACTGCTCGCCAATCGTGTTAGTCCCGCTTTTGGTATACTCTTTACCTCTATTGTATATTTAGCAATTGGACCATTCTTTGCCGTACCACGAACTGGATCAGTGTCCTATGAAATTGGCATTGCCCCTTTTCTTCCAGAAGTTATGAAGGACCATTGGGCACCGCTTTTCATTACATCTATTTTGTTTTTTGCCTTAATTCTTTATTTATCCATTAACCCTTCGAAGCTTGTCGATCGAGTAGGAAAAATATTAACCCCTGCCCTGCTTCTTGTCATTTTATTGCTAGCAGTCAAAAGCTTTATTTCTCCAATGGGAGAGCCAGGGGAAGCGGCAGGAAACTATATTAGCTCCCCATTTGCTGAAGGATTTGTCCAAGGTTACTTAACAATGGATGTTCTGAGCGCACTTGTTTTCGGTATCGTTATTTTACAAGCATTACGCGATATGGGAATGAAGGATAAAAAAAAGCAAGTGAATACAACTATATTTGCTGGTGTTGTTGCAGCCATTGGTTTATCTTTTGTTTATATCTCACTTGGTCATATCGGTAATACAAGTATTACTGCCATTGGTACTTCTGCTAATGGTGGAGATATTATTGCAAAATCAGCTGAAGTACTTTTTGGAAGTCTAGGAAGTATTATTTTGTCTGCGACTATTTTACTAGCTTGTATTTCAACAGCTGTTGGTTTACTAACTGCCAACGCACAATTTTTCCATAAGTTATTCCCAAAAATATCTTACAAAACATTCTTAATCGTATTTACTATTTTTAGTACAGCCATTACGAATGTGGGACTTTCAACAATTATTAATGCCTCTCTGCCTGTGCTGTTAATCATCTATCCAATAGCAATGGTATTGATGGTACTATCATTAGCAGATCATTTCTTTAAAGGTGGACAAATTGTTTATATTTTAGCGTTAATCCCTACTTTCCTTGTCAGCCTATATGATGGCTTAAAACAAATGAAAGTTGAAATCACTTCCTATGAAAATATTCTTCAAGCATTGCCATTGTATGACCAAAACTTAGGATGGCTTGTACCTGCCATTGTCGGCGCATTCATCGGTTTTATTATTCACAAACTTATGAACAACAACCAAGCCTCGGCCTAATGGACATTATATCTTCAACGAGAATCTGCTTGCTATACAAGGCTAGCAGATTCTTTTTCTATTATTAAATTCATCCACTATTTCTACCGTTCATGTATAATAAAAACTAGATACTCAACTGTAAAATGTATCCATCCACTATCTAGAAGGACTATGCATTCCTACTTTGAGTGCTAGAAAAGAGGTGTCCAATGAAAAAATTAATATGGTCGTTCGTATTTATACTAGGCTTCTTTCTCCTACCGTTAACGTCTACGCAGGCAGCTAGTCAGGAACAATCGTTAGTAAGAGAAATAAAGGAAATAATTCAGAATACGTATGTAGGGACGATCAACGGAAACTTAGAGAAGGCCACATCCATTGCAGAAATTATTGATATGCTAGATCCTTACTCCACCTATTTTACAAAACAAGAATTCGAGGATTATATGAATAGCATCAATCTTTCAACCATCGGCATTGGTGTTGTTATTGAAGAACATGAAGATGGTATTCATATTTTACAAGTAATTGAAGGCAGTGGTGCATTTGATGCAGGTTTACAGGCTGGAGATATCATTATTGCTATAAATGGTGAATCTATTATTGGTCGTTCTACACAGGAAACCTCTTCTCTCTTAACGGGGCATGAAGGTAGTCAGGTGAAAGTGACACTTAAACATAGGAATGAAACGACGACTACGAAAACCATTACACGAAAAAAATTCACATTACCAAATGTACAATCTGAATTATTGTTTGGACAGGTTGGCTATATTTCACTTGCTTCATTTTCAGAAGATGGTGCTCAGCTTGTCAAAAAAGCGCTGATTGACTTAAAAAAGAGCGGTGCCAAATCGTTTATCTTAGATTTACAAAATAATGGTGGTGGTTATGTTACAACAGCAGAAGAACTTACAGGACTATTTCCATCAGCAAAAGTTGCTTATCTATTAGAGGAAGCACATTCCTCTTATACAATACCAGCCGTTAAGCAAAATACTAAATTTCCAGTTAATACACGTATTTTAGTCAATCGTTATAGCGCTAGTGCCTCTGAAATGCTTTCTGCATCACTAAAAGATCAGAAGGCCGCTATTTTATACGGTGAAACAACTTACGGAAAGGGCGCTATGCAAGGCTTTTATATGCTCCATGATGGAAGCTACTTAAAATTAACTGTCGGCAAATTTACAGGACCCCTGCAGCAGACTATTCATGAAGTAGGTGTCAAGCCTAATATTCAAACAACATCAGCTCCTATTTTCCAGGCGCATTTTGATGCCATTAAGGAGCAATATCCTAAATATAAAAAGCTTTTAATTGGGAAAACTGCTGCCATTCAAACAGAAAAATTAACGGTGAAACTACCACCAACACTTATTTCACAAATTGATAAGGGGCATATTCAGCTTATTGCTTTAGGAGCAGACGAAGTAGTAGCAACTACTAAAGTCGAAGGGCAAACATTAATTGTTACCCCAACGAGTCCTTTATCACTCAATCAGGAATATATGCTACTCATTCATCCGAATAAGCAAAGCAAAGTACAAAAAGGTTATTATCAACATATAAAGTTTGAAAATTAAGAAAAATCCTCTCATCGATCTACATTACGATTGATGAGAGGATTTTTGTTTTATTTCTTCGGTTTTCCAAAAATATAATTGTACAATATCGTTCGCTAGTTCGGCAGGCAATCTTTTTTGCTCCAGTAAATTGGTTAATATCAGTCTCTCCATCGATCCAACTAAAGAATCTATTAAAATTTTAATATCCACACGATAACGTTGTAGGTCCTTGTCACAATCATGAAGATAAATAAGATGAATCAATTGTTGCGTTAACTGAGATTTTACTAAAAAAGCCTGCTTAGATTCTATAAAGCCAATTTTTGATAGCTTCGGATTTTCGATTATATAGAAGAATAAATTTGACAGTTTTTGTTCTAAAATCGAAATAAATGCTTCTAATCCATTCGCCACACTATCAGAGGATTTGCTATTCATCACTTCAAAAAAACCATTCTGAAATTGTATATTCAAATCATTATAAAGCGCATCCTTGCTTTTAAAGTATAAATAAAAAGTAGGCTGTGTTAGATTAGCAGCCTTCACAATATCACTAATTTTTGTATGGTGATATCCTTTATCTGAAAATAGCTCTATCGCTTTTTCAAGTAATAGTTGTTTGCTTCGTTCTCCATTCGAATTAAATTTTCTACCTCTTGCCATACTTTCCACCTTATCTTAGTTTATAGTCGCCCTAATCCCTTAGCATCATTAATAGACACACTATTCTTAATCAAAAGTAACTAAATTTCCATAACAAGTACATATTTTATTCATGATTATACTCCATTGTATTATAATACACCTTCTAAATATTTACTATAAATGATAGATTTATGATCACACTAAAAAAGTGTATATTTTATAACGAATTACCAAAACACCACAAATACCCACTTCGAAAAGTTATTTCAATATATTTATAAAGAAAGCATTCAACTTGTTTCTTTTCTCTTTTAGATTGGTCTAAACATACACGCCAGCATCCAATAACTTGCTAAAATTATTTTAAAAAACTCCTTCAAATAAAATAGCACTTCTGTTTTAAGACAAAAATTTTAACATAAAACAAAACTACTATTTTGAAAAGTCCTTTTTTTTGAAAAAATATTTTTTATGGCCATTTCAAAATTTGAAAAGTCAATTGGGCCAATAGTTTACCCCCTCAGTCTTCCGCGCAAAAATTTTTTTTCTAAAAATCATACCATTTTACTTTTCGAAAAAAGTGTTATAATCGCCAAGAATTTAAAATTTTCAATTTTGGAGGCATATAAATGGTACTACGTGATTTTTTCATTTACTTATCAGAGAACAAAATATTAAATAGCGCTGCACAAAAATATGGTCTAAAGATGGGTGCTCAAAGTGTTGTGGCAGGCACTAGCTTACCAGAAGTTGTACAATCCATTAGAGAATTAAACAAAGCCAATATTTCTTGTACAGTCGACAATCTTGGAGAGTTCGTTTATGAGAAATCAGAGGCAACTGCTGCAAAAAATAATATTTTAGCTGTTGTTCAAGCTATTCACGATGAGCAACTAGATGCTCATATTTCACTTAAACCTTCCCAATTAGGTTTAGACATTGATTACGCATTTTGCTATGAAAACTTAAAAGAGATCGTAGAACTTGCACATCAATACAATATTTTCGTGAACTTCGATATGGAAAATTACGAGCGTTTACACAGCTCTTTTGAATTACTAGAGGAATTACACAAAGAATTTGATAATGTAGGGACAGTTATTCAAGCTTACTTCTTCGAGTCAGAAGAAAATATTGAAAAGTACCAAAACTTCCGTTTACGTATTGTAAAAGGTGCCTACAAAGAACCAGAAAGTGTAGCCTATCAATCAAAAGGTGATATCGACCGTAACTATTTGAAGCTCATTGAACATCATTTACTACATGGTAAATTTACTTCTATCGCTACGCATGACCACAATGTGATTAATCATGTGAAGCAATTCGTTAAACAACATAACGTTCCAAACGAAAAATTTGAATTCCAAATGCTATATGGTTTCCGTAAAGAAATGCAGTTAGATCTTGCACGTGAAGGCTATAATTTCTGCACATACCTACCATTTGGTAACGACTGGTACGGTTACTTTATGCGCCGTTTAGCAGAACGCCCACAAAACGTAGCACTTGTGACAAAACAAGTGTTTAACAAAAAAACAAACCTAGCAATTGGCTTAGGTGCAGCAGCATTCGCCCTTGGTCGCCTTTCAAAAAAAGGAAAATAATAGTTGAGGCAAGTGACTACCCAGCAATTTGATAGTGCTATCCATCAGTTTCGGTATCCTATCCGTCAGTTCGACTTTGCTATCCGTCACTCTACCCAAGCTATCCAAAAAAGCGAAAACATTGTTAATCAATGTTTTCGCTTTTTTTATTGAGCCTATAGTTTTTTACGCGATATTGTAAGCTTTGTCGACGAATTCCTAATGCAGCTGCAGTTTTGGAAATATTACCTTGGTGAAAGTCTAAAGCCTTCGAAATATAATATTCCTCCACCTCTTTCATGTAGACATCTAATGGTCGAATATCTTGCTGATTTTTAATGACAAACAAATCACTTGTTGATACTTCATTTTCTGCTTCCTCACAGGTGCTTTGGATTTTCCATTTAAAATGAACTGGTAGCATATGGGATTCAACGATAGTTTCGTTGGTAATTAGTGAGGTGATCTCATCCAGCAGTACTTCTAATTCCTTTAAATTTCCTGGCCAATCATATTTCAAAAACGTCTCTTGCACTTCTTCCGAAAGACCTTGGATTGTTGAGCCAAAGCTGTCCCGATGTCTTTTGAAGTAATCATCAATAAACGGCATCATATCTTCTTTTCTTTCACGTAAAGGCGGTACATAAATCGTGATTCCAGAAAATAAGCGGTAAAGTTTTTTAGACAGCTCCTGCTTTTGAATTAAATCTATAGGGTCTTTGCCAACACTAGCAATTAAAACATGCTGATGATTTGGATGATTGTTGAAAAGCTCGACAATCTTTTCTTGGGCTTCGAGTGATAAATATTCGATGCGTTCAGCAAAAAAAGTAATTCTCTCTTTTTCAACAATGTATTTTTCAAATTGATTCAACACTGTTTGCTCATCTCGGCGGCAAATTAGAGCGATAAACATATCATTTTGCACCTTTAGATCATGATGAATACCCTCTGCAACCATATCGATTCCTGTGCCTGACTCCCCAATTAACACAACAGGCATTCTGCTCAATGCAACAATTTTTGCCTTTTCGATGACATCCTTCATGACTGGGGAAACAGCCGTAATAATATCAAACGTTAGCGGTGCACCATATCTTCTTAATGGCTGATACATCATATATTCAAGCTGCGTAATATCTCGCGCAAATTCCACGGCCCCTATTAACATACCCTCATAGTGCAACGGATAAATATTGCTTATGTAGGTCACTTCTTGATTTTTTTTATTCCAATACGTTTTTTTGACGTGTAGAACTGGCGTTTCAGAACTTAGGACTTTAAAGATATCGCTCTTTTCGATTTCGAAATCAATGATTTCTATCGCTCGCCTCTCCTCATATTCGTCCTCATTCACGCCCTCCAGTTCTCGCATTTTTTTATTGTATATGAGCAACTTGCCTTCAGTATCGACAACACAAATTCCCATATCACCTTTTTCAATGACGTATTTATAAATACTTAGTAGTACATTATTATCCATCTTGTCCTCCTGTATTCCATTAAGCTTATTCTAACACCAATACGAAAAACAGATGCAAAAATTAAAAAAGTTTTAAAATTTGAGTTGATTAATGCCAAATTATATTGCATTATATAATTAACAAAATCTTTAAAGGTGCATAATCATTTGGCACCCTTTATCCAGGGGAGGAAACAGATATGATTCCATACAAACACGAACCATTCACAGATTTTTCACAAGAGGCAAACTACAATGCTTATGTAGAAGCTATAAAAAAAGTTGAAGGTTATTTAGGTCAAGACTACCCACTTATTATCGGTGGTGAGCGTATTACAACTGAAGATAAAATCGTTTCGTATAACCCTGCAAAGAAAACAGAAGTTATTGGCCGTGTGTCAAAAGCGAGCAAAGATTTAGCTGAAAAAGCTATGCAAGCAGCAGATGAAACATTCAAAACTTGGAAAAAAGTTGATCCAGCTATTCGTGCTGATGTTCTTTTCAAAGTAGCCGCTATTATTCGTCGTCGTAAACACGAATTCTCAGCCTTATTAACAAAAGAAGCAGGGAAACCATGGGCAGAGGCTGATGCAGATACAGCAGAAGCAATCGACTTCTTAGAATACTATGGTCGCCAAATGCTACGTATTAAAAACGGTCAGCCAGTAGAAAGCCGTCCAGGTGAATACAACCGTTATGACTATATTCCACTAGGAATTGGTATCGTCATCTCACCTTGGAACTTCCCATTTGCGATCATGGCTGGTACAACAGTAGCTGCTTTAGTAACAGGTAACACAGTATTACTAAAACCAGCTTCTACAACACCAGTAGTGGCGTATAAATTTATCGAAGTATTAGAAGAAGCAGGTCTTCCAGCAGGAGCTGTTAACTTTGTACCAGGTTCTGGTGCTGAAGTGGGTGACTATTTAGTTGATCACCCAAAAACTCGTTTCATCAGCTTCACAGGTTCACGTGATGTTGGCTTACGTATTAACCAACGTGCATCTGTCCTAAATGATGGTCAAATTTGGATCAAACGCGTAATCGCTGAAATGGGCGGTAAAGATACAATCGTTGTTGATAAAGAAGCAGATCTTGAATTAGCTGCACAATCAATCGTGAAATCAGCCTTTGGTTTCTCTGGTCAAAAATGTTCAGCATGTTCTCGTGCTGTTATCGTAGAAGATGTGTATGACCAAGTGGTAAACCGTGTAGAAGAGTTAACAAACGCTTTAACAGTTGGAGATCCAACAGATTTCAGCAACTTCATGGCAACGGTTATTGACCAAGCAGCATTCAATAAAATTACGGAATACATCGAAATCGGTAAAGGCGAAGGTCGTTTAGTAGCTGGTGGTACAGCTGACGATTCAGTAGGTTATTTCGTACAACCAACCGTATTCGCTGACGTAGAGCCTTCTGCACGTATTATGAAAGAAGAAATCTTCGGACCAGTAGTAGCGATCGCAAAAGCAAAAGATTTCGATCAAGCGATTGAAATTGCTAACGATACAGAATACGGTTTAACAGGTGCTGTCATTACGACAAACCGCGTAAACTTAGAAAAAGCACGTGAAGAATTCCATGTTGGAAACCTTTACTTCAACCGTGGCTGTACAGGTGCGATTGTTGGCTACCAACCATTTGGTGGTTTCAACATGTCAGGTACAGACTCAAAAGCTGGTGGCCCAGACTACCTACAACTTCACATGCAAGCAAAAACAACTTCAGAAATGCTATAATATTTCCCATTATAAATGCCGTACATGTTTTCTTATGTACGGCATTTTTTCATCGTTTATCTCAAACGTATATATAATAGAAGAAACTCATGTGAATATCGATTCACTTCCCTCATAGATTCCTCTTTTACTTTCTCTACATGCGCCAAAAGGATACTTTTCTCCTATAATACTCTGGTATATTTTATGGTATTTCTAACATTTGACCCTTAACTTGATTGTGGAACTTTGTTAAAATGATATCAGTTTAGGAGGGTAAAACTATGAAAAAACTATCAATTTTTATGTTATTCATGATGCTTATTAGCGTAATCATTTCGCAACCCCAAAAGGCCTATGCTGATGAGCTATCAGGACATATGCATGAAAGTGGTCTGCGTTATTTGATTTCCAAAGGAGCCTTGCTGAAAGATGCTACTGGCAGCTATCGTCCGAATGATACTGTTACACGCGGTGAATTCGCCACATACATAGCAAAGGCTTTAAACTTAGAGACAAAGGATAATAGTACGTTTACAGATGTCTCTGACACATATTTATTTGCCAATGAAATCAAGCTTGCCGCTACTGCTGGCATAATTACCGGCTACACAGATGGCACATTTAAGCCAGATGCACGTATTTCAAGAGAGCATATGGCCGTTATGTTAATTAGAGCGGTTGATTATTTAAAAATTCCAAAAGGTACTTCCTCTATTACATTTACAGACAATGCTACCATTTTCAAAGATTTCCGTCAGGACATTGCCATAGGTGCTCAATTAGGGCTTATTAAAGGAAGCTCTAACGGCATGTTTTTACCTAGAGACAATGCTACAATTGCTGAAGCATCAACATTTATACTTCGCTTAATTCTCCTTGCTGATACTGTTGAAAATAATAATGGGAATAGTGAAAACAATAGTGGTAATTCCAATAATAATGGGAACTCTGATAACGACAATAATTCAGGTAATAATAATAATACCAATGCATTTATTGTTAAAGAAATCTCAAATGGTAATCTTGTAGACAAGCAGTCTTATGCTAGTTTTGAAGCTGCTGAAAAAGCGATGACAAACAGTTCTTTAGTGGTTACTCAAAATAATAAGATTATAAAAATGTCTTCCGGTATTATTGTTACAAATAATTATGTCGCATTAAATTCCGAAACGATTAAAGATCAAATTGCCGTTGCTGCTAATACAGAAATGGAGTATCTGGGTAGTGATGCCACTCAAGTAAGAGTACGCTTAGCTGGACAAGTTGGTTCTTTAAAACAAGCAGACGTTACTTTAATCCCTTCTGCTTTAGTAAAGGGACGCGCTTATTATACAAATGAAAATGGTGAAATTAAACATACCTTATATGATTATAAAGCCAATAAGTACTCATCTAGTTACGTCTACGGCAAGGCTCCTAGCTTTATGAAGCAAGGTGAGAAGTACTTTAGCTGGGATGGTATTAATTTTACGAATGGTAACGGCTCTTCAAAGGGAGAAGGCTATAATTACTATCAATTCTTACCTGCTCGTGCTACAACACAATATACAGCTGAAGAAATTGATCAATATATTATGAAAAAACTAGCTGAAGTTGAGAGCTCAGGTGCTTCTATTTACAAAGGCGCTACGACAAAAAGTAAACTAATTGGTTTAGGTACCGTGTTAAAAGATGTCGAAGCGAATGCCCATATTAACGCCATGCTTATTTTAGCACTGGCACAGCATGAAAGTGCCTATGGGATGAGTGATCATGCTCAAAATTTGAATAACCTATTTGGTTTATATGTATATGATACAAATCCATTAAACAAAAAATTTGATAGTGTTGGCGCAAACATTAATGAGCTTGTTGAAAAGTTCTTACAGCCTAATTACATTACGCCTGGAGGACGTTATACAAATGGTTCAGTCGTTGGCTCTAAAGCAATTGGGTTTAACGTAAAATACGCCTCTGACCCTTTCTGGGGTGCCAAAATTGCTGGACACTACTATCGTGCCGAAAAAGCATTAGGCTATAAAGATGCTAGTAACCCATATAAAATTGCACTAACAACAACAGCTGGTCTAAACGTTCGTGCTGATGCATCCACACAACAAAGTCCACTATTCACCTTTAATAAAAGTAATATGCCTGTTATCGTCACAGATACAGGTGCTAATGGTTGGTATCAAGTAATTTCAGATAGATCTCACTCAGAACCTGCTTATATTAGTAAGGATTATATTAAATTCATCACTACTGTAAAGTAAAACTAAAAGGCTACCTCTCTAATAATGGAGGTAGCCTTGTTTGTTTTTTTGGAAACCGGGTACTTAATAAGTAAAGAGAAAAAACGACCCCAAAGCTAGTAAAACTTTGGCATCGTCTCTTCAACTTTTATTGTTTTTTATAGTATTGCAAAATACCATTATAAATTGATTCTGCAAATAGATTTACATATTGATCATTTGTCATTTTATTGTGATCCTCAGTATTTGTTAAGAAACCAAGCTCCACTAGAATAGATGGAATGACCATATTGCGAATTACGTAGTACTGTTCTTGTTTAACACCACGATTTTTCATATTTAAATTGTTAACAATTTGGTTATTTACAAATGTGGCTAAATCTATGTCTTCCTGATACATATCTCCTGTAGATATAGCATAATATGTTTCAGTACCTTGTGCTGACGAATTGGCAGCAGAATTGACATGGACACTAACAAAAATCTCACCGTAGTTTGCTTGTGTGAAATCTACTCGATCTTGTAATGATGGGTACGTATCACCAGTACGTGTCATATACACTTTGGCACCAGCATTCTCTAGTAATTGCTTTACTTGCGTGCTGACCTTTAATGTAATGCTCTTTTCAGAAACAGAACCTTTTACTGTCCCTGGATCTTTACCACCGTGACCTGGGTCAAGGATGATAACGCGATTTTGTAAAGGTTTAGCTGACTGATTTAATAGTTTTAAATAAGATTTATGAACATAACCTGTTTGTCCATTGTATGTGATTTCTGCCCAGTAACCGCTTATGCTATTAACTTGGACATACTCTCCTTTATTCAGCTTGAAAAGTACTGCTGACGTTGAATTACTTTGACTGCGCACATTTAGGTTAGCAACCGTTACTCTTCCTAGTACATCTCCTGAAGTAACAGGTGGTGTTCCTGGATCTGGATTAGGATTAGGCTTCTCTTCTTCAACCGTATCCGTTGTACTATTAGCTACCACATAACCTGGTAAACCATTCACTTGTGTTAAATAGTAGCCGCCTACTGTTTTATATACTGGTAATTTAACATTTGCTTTAATCGTTGAAATTACTTTTGCTGAAGAAGTTGGCTTTACATATAGGTTAACAGCATTTTTTGTCGTTACTTCTTTTTCGACTGCTCCTAACGCATTGCCATCTGCATCTAAAAATTCAGCATATTGTTTAAAAATATAAGCATAAGCACCTTTATAAGATACTTTTAACCAATTACCTTCAACTGCATATACTGATAATTTACCGCCTGTATTGACTTTACCTACAATGTTCGTAGTTGAAGCGCTATCCGTTGATTTACGAATATTTAAACCATCTGTAGTAACTTTTACTAAGCCAATAACCTGAGATGTATCAGGTACCGTTACACCTTTTACAGGCAATTCTAAACGATATTTCTCACTTTTTGCACGTGCCACAAATAATGAGAATTGTGAACGTGTCACCGTGCTGTTTGGTAAATACGTTTTACCTGTTCCGTTAGTAATACCATTATAATAGATTGTATTGATGTACTTCACATATTCGTGTGTGATTCCTACATCTGTAAATGGTGAATCGATTCCCTCATACTCACTTGTATCTAAATTAAATGCCTTTGTTAAGACATAACTCATTTCTCCACGAGTTAGAGCTTTGTTTGGCAGAAATTCACCTTTTATATTTTTGTCGAAGAAACCTAATTGTACAGCACGTTCTATATAACCTGACATTTCAGTGCCTACTGTAACATCTGAAAAGCTAGATTTATTTACGATTAATGGTTTGTTTCCGGAGGCAACGACAACCATTTTGGCTGCTTGTCCTCTCGTTACATTGTTATTTGGGCCAAAAACTCTTTTACCATTCACAAAATAGCCTTGGATAACACCCAAACTTACTAAATAATTAATTTCTTCATAGGCTGGGTGATTTTTAGTGACATCTTCAAATGTAATATTTGAGTTGGTAGCTGCACTGACACTTGCACTATGTATCGTAAACATAGAAGCCGAAATGAATAAGACGCACAAGATAAGACTAATTTTTTTGATGTTCAATGTCTTATTTCCTCCCTTCTTGTTCTCTTAACGTGTCCATTTTAACAAAATTAGCTAAATAATGCATCATACAATAGAACTGTTAAATTATATTTTCCATATCACTTCCTCTCCTAAGTAGTTATCATAAAAATAGAAGAGTCTGCGATTGCAAACCCTTCTTCCATTATACGCTATTCAAAAGATCAATTCTTGCAATCTATGACAAAATTAACATGTAAAATTCAAGAAATTTATTGTTGAATTCTTTCAATGAAAACTTTAAGTTGTTTGATTTTTAGTAATTCATCAGTGCCAAAGCTTCCATCTCCATCGCCATTTGTAACACCATTAGAAGCGAGGATAGAAACATAATTACTAGCCCAGTTATTTTGAGGAACATCATTGAATGCTACTGTTTCTCCTTGGTTTTCAAGACCGAAAGCTAGTACTAAAACTTTAGCGATTTGTGCACGTGTAATTGGTGACGACGGGTTGAACTTACCGTTCGCATCGCCTTCAAAGATCCCCAATTTTTCAACAGCGGCAATTGCACCTGCATTTGCGTTTGTTGGTTTCACATCTACAAAATTAGTAGTTGTATTAGAAGTATCTAAGTTTAAAGCTTTTGCAATTTGTACAGCAACTTCTGCACGAGAAGCATATACTGAAAAGTCAATTGCAGCTTTTTTAACTTCAGCTTGTTGTTGCGCATCAAATGTTGCCACACGTTTAGCCCCTACATAACGAGAAGCCCAATAATATGGATCATTAACACTTGAGTAGCTAACGCCTTGACCTGTTTGAGAGTGGATCATATTACCATTACCTATGTATATACCCACATGTGAAATACCACTACCACTTGTATTGAAAAATACTAAATCGCCAACTTGTAGATCACTCTTTGCTACTGCATTACCTTGTTGGTATTGAGAGCCTGATGTACGATTTAATTGAATACCTAAGTCTGAAAATACTTTAGAAGTGAATCCAGAGCAATCAAAACCACTTGTTGTTGTACCACCGTATTTATATGGAATACCTAAATATTTAGAAGCTGTGTCAGTGACATCGTCTTTTGTCGCTGCTTCAGCAGTATTTATATGAGTTGTTGAAAATAACATGAAAGATGCAAAAATCGGTAATAACCATTTCTTATTCATACTTTTGTTATACCCCTCTCAAAACTTTTTTGCCTATAAATAGACTATCATAAAAGAAGCTCTTGTTATTTTTCATTTGTGTAACGGTTTTAGACAGCAAAAAAACGCTGTAATACCAACGTTTGGTGGTATTTCCAGCGTTAAAAGAGGGATTTTTTTATCATATTTTGAAGCTTTCGTAACATTACTGTAATATTAGAGCTCCTTTGTTACACAACAACTTATTGACTAGAAAACATTTGAACCCAATAGTAATTTTCTTTGCTATCCTGCGCTATTGCAACACCTGTATTCGTATAATGTTCTTTCAAAATGTTATCGCGATGACTAGGTGAAGCCATCCATGCCTTTACAGCAATCTCGGGCGTTTGAATATTTCTGGCGATATTTTCTCCAAAGCTCGTAT
Organism: Lysinibacillus fusiformis; assembly: GCF_003049525.1. Classification (GTDB taxonomy): domain Bacteria; phylum Bacillota; class Bacilli; order Bacillales_A; family Planococcaceae; genus Lysinibacillus; species Lysinibacillus fusiformis. Next base: position 677,987 of record NZ_PYWL01000001.1, read on the forward strand.
AATCATAATCAAATAAAGTCGCTAAATCCCATGGGGCACCATAAAACGGCGAAACGTGTTCAAAATAATGGCGGTTCACCATATCCTGCGCTTTAATGATTGCGATTTGTGTCAATTTTGGATCATACACAACAGGTTCTAGCTTTTTCTTTTGTCTTTCAACATTAATTAACTGAATAACCTTTTTCGACCATTCGGTAGAAAGGTTGACTGTTGGAATATAATCCTTTGCCAAATAATCATAAGCCACTTCTAATTTGTTTATTTTTTGCTGAAAATAAATACTTCGTTCAACGAACACAGCAAATTGGGCGCGTGTCACTAACTGATCAGGTGCAAAGTGTTTAGCGTCTACCCCACTGATAATGCCTATATCAGCAAGCGATTCAATATAATTATGTGCCCAATGCGTCTGAGGAATATCTGCGAATTGGGTATTATTTTTGTTATCAACCTTAAATTGATACGCTAATGCTAGCATTTTTGCCACCTGCATTCGCTTTAAAGGCTCCTCAGGATGAAAGTCTTCCCCTTTTTGGATAACCCCCAGTTTAACAAGCTGACAAATCTCTTTGTAATAGGGATGACTAGCAGGGACATCCTTAAATTTTGTCGTATTTGCTATGTCTACATTGGTCTGAATAGATCGAGCAATGGCAGCAGCAGCCTCTGCCCTTGTAATTGCCTGCTCCGGTTTAAATTTGTTATCGCTATATGTAGTCATATATTGCTTTGTTAGCATATGTTGTATCGAAGCATTTGCCCAATATGCATTCGAAACATCCACAACTTTGGCAGATGCCGCTTCTACCTGACTTAAACTTGTTAAACTTCCTACGGTTGCAGCTATTGAAAGGATGATGATACTCAGAATTTTTTTCAACAGGGCTACCTCCTCAATATGTCAAATATGTAGCAAACGGCGCTTTTTCATCACTGAAGTGGAGAAACGAAAATTCACCATACATACTATATGATACGAAATTTGAATAAGATAGTTTCACTTTTTTTGGAAAATAATACATTGATTCATCATTTATCATTATAAAAGGAGTTTTCCCTTAATATTCGTTGGGAAAACTCCTTTTTTCTCATACTATTGAATCATTTTAAGATATTCTTCTAAAATACGATAGTTATACACTAATCCCTGTTGCTCTATCGACAATGAGCTGTAGTCTTTTTGAGCTGCTAATACTTTTTTCTCGAATGATGAGCTATCTGGATCGATATTGCCAATCGCTTGAACGACCTTGAGAACGGCAGCCACATCTTTTTCAGCCTGTTTGAGTAAGTCTTCATTGATGACTTGCCCCCGTACTTTAGAATCCAATGCCTGATAAGCAGCTACGGCATTGGCCACATCCTCTATATACGTTGGTGAACTTGGAGAAAGTCCTGCAATCATTTCAACGACCTTCTTGACATCGGCCATACTTTTCTCCGCCTCTAATAGAATTGAATAATTGGAGATACGCTGTTTATCTGTCGTATTCAAACTATCGTATTCTTTACGTACAGCTTCAACCATACCAAAGTAGAATTTATCCTTAGGATTTAATTTTGCAATGTTATTATAGACCTTTATCACGTTGTCTAAGGATAGTAACAATTGGTCGTTATACACATAACGTCTTTGGTCAGCATTTAGCTTGTCGTAAGCTTTTAAAATCTTTTGATATTGACTATCCATATCCTTAGCAGTTAAGAGACGATCAATATCCTCCACAATACTTATAACGGGCTTAATCAGCTTTTCTTGGTCTTGTAATACTCTGTAGTTTTCCACAGCTCGTTGCTGATCCTTTGGTAAAGCATTATAAGCAGCACGAATTTCTTGAATACGTTTTACATACTGCTTCGGATCAACAGATGGTAATGCATCAATCATTTGCATTACATTGCCAGCTCCTAGAATACTTGACTCAGCAGCCTGCAATAAATAGTAGTTTGTCACATATTGCTGCAAATCAGCAGGTAATGCATCATATAGTGAACGGGCTCTTGCTGTATCTTGAAGGAATGTATTACTTGAAGATTTTAGTTTGCTAATCAATTCAACAACATTGGATACAGGCTCATATTTTAAGAGTACATCAATATTGTCGATGTATTTCTTCTGATCTTTCGATAGTTTGTCATATGCCTTACGGACAGAGTTAACCTTACTAACAAAGCTTTTCGATTCTGGATCAAGTTCATTAATTTGTACCATCACAGTTAAAATAGGCTTAACCTCTTTTTCACGCGTTGTTAAATCTTTAATATTCGTCACTAATTTCTTTTGGTTCGATGACAGCTTATCATAGGCAACACGTGCATTCATCAGCTTTGTTAAATAGTCTCCATCCTGCACTTCTGTTAATTTGATTAGCTCAATTACGCCCTCAGCTAACCCCTGTTCATTTTCAGCAGCTACAAGTGCATCATAGTTGATAATGGCTTGCTTCTTCTCCTCAGATAATGCATCGTAAAGCTCACGTGCCGTTTTCATATCTTGGTAGAATGTTTTACTTGTTGGCTTTAACGAAGCAATCAGGCCAATTAATGAAGCCACATCCTCGACAGCTGTAAGATTCGTATAGTTCGTCACATGTTTTTTTGAAACTTCATCAAGGGCATTATAAGCCTTCCGTGCGGCAAGTACCTTTTTTGTATAATCCTTACTCGTTGGGTCCAATGCATTGATCATTTGAATAACCTTGATAACGGCTTTATTGCTCTTTTCATAATTACTTAAAGTTTTTGCCTGCTCCACAAGCTTCTGCGCATTTTTATCTAATGCTTTATAGGCTGTAGTTAGCTCCGCTACCTTTTGGACAAATGTGTCCGGATTTTCATTCGCTAATGCAAGAACACGTTCATCGAATGCCTTTGCCATTTCGATATAGGCTTGTGCTTTTATAAGATCAGGATAATTAATAACCTGGGCTTGATCTGTTAATGCTGTATATGCATCTGTTGCTGCTTTCACATCATCCTTATACGTTTTTCTAGAAGGATTTAATGCATTAATTTTCACAATTACGTCTATTACAGGTACAACCTCTTTTAAATTCTTATAATTTTTGACATAGGTTTTATTTTTATCATCTAGCTTAGCGTAGGCTGTATAAGCTGATTTGGCTTTAGAAATATAGCTCTTAGAGGATGGATCAAGCTTTTCAAATTGTGAAATAACATTCACAACCGTTTTATATGATTTCTCTAAATCAGTTAAAACTTTAATATTCGTTACACGGCTTTTTGCCGAAGAAGGGAGTTTATCATAGGCTGCTCGAGCAGCTAAAATCTCCGTGATCATATCATTTGATTGACTTAGCTTTGATATTTGCTGAATCACACCTGCTATTACTAAATCTTCATTTAAAAGATTGAATAATTTCTCTTCAAGTTTACTTTTCATTTCAGCCAATGGAGCCGCGTCATTACCATTCCCAGCATTTAACGCCGTCACCTTTGATTGCAGTTCCGTAATTTGGGTCTTGTAATCTGGCATTGTCGGTTTAAGGGCATTGACTTGTTTCGATAAAGTCGCATATTGGTATAGAAGATTTAAGCGATCTTTATTTTGCACAAATTCCTTTTCTTCCATAGCCAATTTGTCAAAGGCCGACTGAGCAGCAAATGTTTTGCTCTCAAATGTAGAAGCTTTAGGATCAATACCGTCAATTAATTTGTCCACGCTTATAGATGCATTGTAAACCTTCTCCCACTTTGTTAGCTCAGCAAGATTATTGACAATTTTTTTGACATTTGCCGCGTTAATAGTAGTTCCAGTTGTTGCTGGTGGTGGCACATCATAGGCAGTACGAGCAGCTTTGATTGCCTCCACTTTATCTGGAGCACTTGCAATTGCCAAAATAAGTCCTTCGATTTTTTCAGCAGAAGCAATATTTGCTACTGCTACATTTAGATCCGTTGTATTTTTTACAAGTTCTTTATCAATTGTTAATGAATCATACATCACTTTAATCGCGTTTACTTCTGTACGATATGCCGCCTCATTGGATACACGCAGTGCTGTAATTTGTTTGGAAATATCAGCAGCCTTTTTATATTGTTCAAATGTAGAATAGTTTGCCACTAACTTTTGTGAAGCTTCATCTAAAGCGTTGTAGGATTTTTCAATAGCCGTTACAGCACTAATAAAGCTTGTTGCTGACGAAAAGTCTGCTGGTTTTTTAGCTATTAATTGAGTAATACTTAGTGAAACTTGATCTATGGCTGACAGACCCGTTAAAGCATCCTTATATTTTTTAAAAGGTGTTACTGTATCATTGTTTGGATTATAAGCCTCAGCCACTTTCTTTTGATCTGCCGTTAGTAGGTTATAAGCCGCTGTAACTTTATCTAATGCTGAAGAAATAGCTGGATAATCCGTTGGGCTTTGCTTTAATACATCCACTAAAGCGTCAAGCTCAGTTGCAGTAGTTTTGACTGCTGCTGCATCATCAACTAATTTTCCAAGTTTCGCAATATCTACTCCTTTGCCTTTAAAATAGTTATTGCGATCAGCTTCTTTATAGCCATATTGTAAGACTGTTCCTCGAATGGTATTAGTAATGCTGCTAGCACTATTGGCAAACGCTGCATCGACCGCTTTCTCAAATTGCTTTTGTACGAATAAATATGATTTGTCTGCCGTTTCATTACCTAAAAAACTTTGATATTCTGTTTCTACAGCATTTACATCGTCTATAAATGTCTTACTAGTATTAGAGATTGCACTAATTTTCTTCCAAATTGCTTGTAGTTCATTTAATAGGCGACGTTGTTCCACTACATAGTCGTACTTTGCTTGAATCAGTGCCTTTTCATTGTTGTCAAATCCAAGGTCATTCGAATTTTGTACAACTTTAATATCACCATCTGCTATCACCATCTCATTAGCAGTCGAATTCTCCGATAATTTACCGAATTGGGCAATGAGCTGTTCCTTTGTCGTTGCAGCTGCCACAGCGTTGACATAGGAAACTTGCTCCGTTTGTGCTGTGACACGAGATTGTGCATCATTTTCCTGTGCATTTGCTATAGCTGTAGGTGCTAATAAAAGACTTGTTATAACACCTGCTGTCAATTTTCGATTCAATCGAATCACCCTTTCATTTTTTATGTATAAGAAAATGATGATGTTCATTTTCATTTATCCTGAAATGGCATAGGATACCTCTTTTTAAGAGAGTGCGTAATCAAGATAAAGCATCCGAAGATCATTGAGATTTATTTCGAGCAAAATCGAAAAAATCTGGACATAAATACGCAGAGACGTAAATAATTAATCATTACTTTAGTATCGGTGTAAATTACACGTTTTCAAGCCATTCTATTATATTTACAAAATAATGGACGTCAAAAGTAGTTTTTCAAAATTACTAGCTAGAAAAACAGGAAGTTATTTCAATTATACTATACAATAGATTTATCTTGATTCTTCGGATTTCCAACGTCTATTGAATCATAAGAAGTCCTCTGGCAGATACTACAGATTTTTGACGAGTAATTGTGAAAAAATGTGACACAAATCCGCCGAGGTGTAATTGATATTAGGATGTTTTTCATCCATCGACATGTAATGACGAAATACGTTTTTTCAAAGAAATTATTGGAAAAAAACAGCTATTTTCATATGTCATAATGTCTTTACAAGGTGTATACTACATCTTTGATATCCTATTTTGGAAGAAAGGACGCTGTTTATGTTTTACCATTATAAGTTTTGGCATAGCTTAAAAAACCCTACCTACTTTACAAACATCGTAGAAAAAGGTGAGATCATCGGATATAAAAAACGTGCATTAACGGTGTTCATCCTTTTCATCCTATTGTTTGCTACTCGCGAATATTGGGGAATGGGGACAGAAAATTTAACGTCCTTATTTGCAATGGATTTACAAAATGAATACTATGTGGCACGCGTACTTTCCATGCTCGGTGCCATTTTATGGGCGATCATTTATTTTTGCTTCCATTATTACGGTGTTACCTATCTATTACATCTATTAACGGACATTCCTTATACTTGGATAAAAAAAGTCCAGCTTTACGTTGTTGCCTTTCTGCTCATTGAAAAAGCAATTCTCTTTGCTGTTTTTTATGGGGTGGGCTATACAACGATGTTTTCATTCTTTTCTTTGGCTCCCGCTGCCTTACAGGTCATTAAAACTGACTTCGTGTTATTTACAATCAATCAATTGACGGTAACGACCGTTTTAATCATTATTGTGCAGTATCTATTCCTGTCGAAATGGGAGGAAGAAGCTAGTAGAAAAATGTTAGTAGTCAAATTGATTGGCTTACAACTATTTATGGCCTTATTTGTGGGCATGATTAGTGTGCTACCCATTAAAGAATGGATTGCTAGGGGGTTAGGATAATGGCATTTATCAAGGCAAGACCATGGACAAGTATAGGTATTGTGGTAGCGATGCTCATAATCGGTATAAATGCTTATTTTGTTTTCAAAGAAGATAGCACCGTGACACGATCCTACTTTATTGACGAATTTCAGAAAGCTTATATCGGTACGAATACTGAGCGTGTCAATAAGGATACCATTGTAGCACCCGCCGAGACATATACGATTACAGCTGATGCCACAAAGTTATCCGCTGTCAATGTAAAACGTGGCCAGGAAGTGATGATGAATGATTTACTCGCTACCTTTAAAACAGATGAAGTAGACGAGGAGCTTACAAAGCTTGAATCGGAACGCACTGCCTATGAAACAGAATTAAATGATTTACAAAATGCACTTGATCAAATTGAAGACGAATACGACGATTCGAATCCAAAAAGCTCTATTAATACCGATCAAATCAATGATAGATTGTCTGTTACATTAAAATTAGAGCTTGCTCAACAAAATTCGCTATCGACAGCAGTTGCCCTGTTAAATCGACATATTGCTGAAACAAATCGTCAAATTGCACTCATTGAAGCGCAAATTACACAAATAGAGTCTCTTCAAGGCATTGTCAGTCCTATAGATGGTGTAGTGTCAGCAGTGAAAGAAGAAGCTGGTGCCTTAACCTTCGAAATCTATTCGAATGAAAAAGCCATGTATGCTTATTTGTCAGAAAAAGAATGGCAAAAAGTACAGGAAGGCCAAACGGTTGATTTTAAAGTGAAACATGTCAAAGATGCATTATCTGGTATCGTTTTAGACAAGCAAATGATTGCTACAAATGATGAAACATTTTGGGCAAATGAATTAGCTAAAACAACAAACCTTCCGCATCCAACAAAATATGAAGTATTACTGCAACAAGATGCGCCAATAGAGGAAGTACCGTTTTCAACAACTGGTAAAGCCTCCATTATTGTCAATGAAGCGTTCGATTCTTATAAAGTCGATAAATCGTGGTTAGCGACAACAAAAAGAGGAAATAAAAAGCTCCATATCATTAATCAGGATGGGAAAATCCAATTGATAGATATTAATGTCCAATTTAATACGACTCAATCAGCTATTTTCTCGGACTATCTCGATGAAGGAACACCAATGCTCTCTAATGAGAAGCGCAATATAGAAGCCTACACCTTCCGTACTTTACCTATTGAGAAATTGCATTGGAAGCAGTTTAAAGAGTTAACTTGGAAGCAATATATGAAATACATTGTTTTCTAAATGCAAAATCCGCCTCACTCTCTCTAGAGATGGGCGGACTTTTTTTATGAAAATATCCCTTGTAGCTATTACAGGGGGTATTTCATGTTTATTTTAGTGATAAGCATCTATTTAAGAAGCTTGCAAATTGAGCACGAGTAATTTGTGCATCTGGTCTAAATGTATTATCTGGGAAACCTCCTGTTAAATCATTCGCCACAAGTGCTTGGATATTGCTGTATGCCCAGTGTGTTGATTTAACATCTGTGAAGGAAACTTTACTTGTACCTGTTAATTTGTAGGCTCTTGTTAAAATCGCTGCCATCTCTGCACGTGAAAGCTGTCCGTTTGGATTGAACTTCCCTGCTTCTTGTCCTTTAATAATGCCAGCCTGCTCGACTGCTGCAATGGCACTATATGCATAATGACCTTTACTTACATCTTTAAAGCTAGAATCCTTTGTTGTTGATAGATTCAGTGCTCTGGCAATGATTGTAGCTGCCTCTGCACGTGTAATGGACGCTTCTGGCTTAAAAGTACCATTTGAGTAACCTTTAATCAGCGATTTATTGTATAAGCTTTGGATTTCAGAGAACGCCCAATGTCCTTTGTTCACATCCGTATAAACTAATTCTTCATGATTATCTTTGTAGACAGCCTGTAATTGATCGAAGTACAGCTGACCTTTCTTTTGAAGAGAAGCTGTTGGTTGAGCAACATATAAACGTTCGAATTTCAATGGTGTTGCTAGATTACTTGGAATATCAGCCGTTACGTATTTCCAGCCATTCCAGTCTAGGCCGCCCTGACTTGTGAAATCAATCGTGTGCTTAGTTCCTGATCCATCTACGACAACGCCTCTTAGCCAATGCTTACCTGCATCGCCAAATACCCAAACACCGATATTTTTAGGCTGACCTGACATAGCAATAGGTGTTTTAGCAACCATATAGGCAGCCTTTGTTCCTGTGCCCGCTACTGTAAAATCATAGTTTAATTGCATGCTAGCTGTTCCCTGTCTCGCATACTCTTTTGAGTTTGCTAATGAAGCATTCGCCTTTGCTACTTCCGTTGTCCAAGAAGACACACTATCAAAGCTATCTAGCACAATAGGCTTTTCTGCTAAATCTATTACAGAAACAGCTATGGACGTACGAATACCTCCATATTCTCCAATAATTTTCCCTTCACCCTTTTGAGTAGCTGTAAAGGTTGCACCCTCCATCTTGCCAATATTTCCTTCAACTGACCACTTCATACTTGTCGGATTGATGGTCATCGGATTTAAGTATTGATCATAAGCAGTCGCTACCTGCATATCTACAGATGAACCTTTCATGACTTGACCAACACTATTTAGCGTAATAGATTTTACATTCCCTGGTGGTGCTGTATTAACGACCTGTAAAATAGCCGATACACGACGCTCACTTCCCTCAGACGGTTTGTTCACAAGATTGGCGAAATACCCTCCTGGATTGCGCGCGACCATCGCTGTAGAACCGCCACCATCTAAGTTAATAGCCGAAGTAGCCCCCATTGAAATTAAATGTGAAGCTAAATCTGATAAGTTAACACCATTACTATGGCCACTTAAACGACCATCAATTGTAATAAGTGACACCTTTGTACCTGTAGCATCTACCGCTACTGCTGTACGAGGACTGCGTGTCGAAGCAAAGCCAGAATTTGTTGGCATCGAAATATCAACTTGACCATTGCGCACAAGCATTGGTCCTGCTGCTAAAATGAATTGAGCATCCATCCATTTTTGATCAATCGACAGGCTGACATCGATATTTGTACCTGCCAAAATATTGCTTAATTCAGCGGCTAATTCTTTATTTTGTACTGAAATAACAAAACCATCCGCTGGTACAGATGAGTTTCCTTCTGCACCATACGTCGTTACATGAGAAACTGTGCCTGAGAATTGATCACCGAAATGCAAAGTATTTGTATCTTGGCTAGCACCTGATACTACTAGTTCTAACCCCCATGCATTTGTACCAGTTGTCTTTTTTTCTGGCGTATATAAAACGTTTTTATTTGTTCCTCGTTCACTATTAATGAGATCAATAGGATATGTTTTTCCATTTACTTGAAAGGAGAGATTCGTTGTATAATAATCTGCTATCGCTTTCCCTGACTTAGATAAGCCAAATGCAACTGGCTTTTGAGTCGGGCTTTCATACGTATCTCCCAAAATACCATAATTGACAATTTCATTCTTTTCCGCTAACAAGTTCGCGGGCATACCATTTCCTAAAAAGTATGAAGCGTTAACAGCTCCAACAACACGATGGCCATCATACGTGTTTTGCTTCGCCATAGCTGATGTCGTTTTTAGGGAATTAATAGGATTGGGCATCCCAATTTCTAGTTTTGTATATGTATTATTTAAATTTACATCTAAAACATTTACAAACTGACGGATAGAGCCTGAAGTATAGGTTTGCTGTAAGTGATTTACTTGTGGGGATACCTCTGTTTTCACTTCACTCACTTTATTGCCAAAACCGGCTGCTTGCCCGTTGAGGGGGCTAACAGTTAACATAAGCACGAACATAACTACAACAATTGAGACTAATTTTCTTGCCAATTTCTTCACTCCGAATTAATCAAAGTATGGCACGATGTCATGTCGTATGACCCGTGCCAGTGACTTCTTTATTTTGTTTCTACATAGATTGCTACTGGAAGATTGACACCACCAGCATGCATTAGTTCTAATTCAATCGTACCTGATGAACCTTTCATTTCGTAATCAGGCAACTCCACATATTCTTCTCCTACTCGTAAAGAAGGCACTAAATGGACCTTACCATTCACCTTAATTGCACCACTGTATAAGCCTCCGCGACCAGCAAGTTTCAGCTTAATCGTTTTTGTAGACCCAGTTGGATTTACAACAGGAATTGACACCTTGTAGTTCATACCGAAATGACCTGGATTTCCGACTGCTCCATTAATTTGTGAAAATGAATTTTCAGCTGTTTGTAAATGGTCAGTACGGCCATTCGAAATGTTATAGCCGACTTCTGGCGAATCTACTGTATAGGCTGGTAGCTCTGCTAGAATTGTAGCGCTTGGCCAAGCACCTCTTGGATGTTTCGCATACTCATCGATGGCAACCTGCTCCGATTGAATCGTTGTTAAATCACTATTGTCTTTTGTAAGCACTGTGCGAATCATATACTCTGGTTTTCCACCATTGACCGCTTGAATATCTAAATCATGTAAAAAACCAATAATATACTCATGGTGTAGATCGTATGTTTCAATGACCTTTGTTTCTCCTGGTGCAATGACAATTCCGCTACTTTCTGATTTTTTAAGCTTGTTATTTAAGGTAGCATCAGCAATTGTCAAACCAATATCATGCCCTACCCAGCTATTACCTGTCTTTTGATTAATACCTCTTGAATTTACAACTTTAATACTCTCTGTCGTAGATTTGTTTTGAACCGTAATCCCAATATTGACATCTGTGCCTAGTGTATTGTAATGCCAACCAAAGACACGATGCTTATTCGTTACTGCCGTTGAGTTCACGTCATATTGCGAAAGCGTCACATTGTTCTTTGGGACAAGCTTACGCGTTAACGTTTCAGGATTATCACTAATAAATAAATCACGATCTCCCTCTAAACGAGCAGAAGGTACAGCTGCTGGCGATGATGTAGAGCCATAAGATTTTTCAAGGAATGAACTTGTGTACATATAACGGTAAACGTAAATATACATTTCTTTTTTATCACTGATATAACGTAAATTTCCGCCTAACGCATTCACAAGAAACGTAATAGGCACATACATTTTTCCTTTTTGAATAAACGGTTTTTCTGTTAATGTTACCGTTTCGTTATTCACAAGAACCTCATTGCTATTATCTTTGAAAACAAAGCTCATCCCAGCAATTTGTAATTCATAGGAATTGTCTGGGAGCCATGCACCCGCAGAATCATCTAAATAATCATGGATATAGCTAGCAGGTAAATAAGATCTTGAATCCTTCATAATAATAGGATCTTTCATCACGATACGTTTGTTATTGATATGTAAAATATAAGGGTCTTCCTGAGGCGTTTCAGGCAGATCATCTGACATCGTAATATCTACCGATTGTGTTTCTGGGTCCCAATGGACATTACCATCAAAGTTTTCACTAACGAAACGCAGTGGCATATAAGTACGATCTTGATGCATGAACGGTGCGACATCCATCGCCACTTCTTGTCCATCTACTAAAGCCGTCATCGAATCAATCTTTAAATCCACAATCTTCCCATTACGAGTAGCTGACGCTGTCTGTGTTTCTTTATTCCAATCCACATTCGCACCAATCGCTTCATATAAAGCACGCATTGGCAATAATAAGAAATCCGATTTATTTAAAATAGGGTCATAGACACTAATCGTCTCTCCATTAATTGTAATCGAAACATTGTTTTTTATCTGAATTCCATTGTTACTAATTGCTGATGCAGATGCTTGTCCAGGTAAAATTGTAGCCAAAGCAACCGCTGATACAATACATGTATTCCTTAGTTTCTTAAACATGCTATTCTCCTTTTTTTACATTCAAAATTGTCTTTATCATCTTAACATGAAAAAACCCCAAAATGTGGGATTCTTATCGAAAAAAGTAGAATTCGGTACTAGAGTTCTAACCTCTCTCCTTCAAAAGCTTCATATGAAGTAAATGTTATTCCAAAATGCCAGTATATTTTCTTGCAAACTGTTTTCTTCCTTAATAGATCCTTATATATACCCTCCCCTGAAGCTAATTTTAAAGCAATAATGTAGCTGCTTTCTATGCAATTCATACCGATATATATAGATAGTATTTGATAGGTAACTAGATTGGCCGATATCATTAGAACAACTAGTAAACTATTTTATTAAGTAGACTCTTTTTATTTAAAAAAGTTACATAGCCTGGAGAAAATGGTGGATTATTCTCGTGTTTTGTATTAAAAAAAGCTTTATTCCTAGAATATGGAATAAAACTTAAAAGGGATGGACGATGACGATATAAGTAAAGCGTCCTCAGCAGAGAGTGCTTATAATAGTTATTGATTTCATTGAATGCCCGTTTTGACTTAAAACATAGAAAAATATATAGTATCATATGAATTATTTTAATTTCCATATCATTTCTACCCATTCCGGATGGTCGATAAATGGATTACGATTACCTTGGATTTCATAAATTCGATTGTTTCTTTGTCTTTCATAGTTATCTACTGGATCATCCTTGTGCCACTGCAATAAGACAGAAAGTTTGCCGTGGTAAGGTGCCGAGCCATTATTTACTTTATCATTTAATTCAAGATCAACTTTATCTCCTGGCTCATAACGCGTAGCCATGTAAAACAGCATTCGAGCAACATCACCTTTTACACGTTTCGGTGGTTCGAACGAATCGGAATCCCTCAGACAACCCGTACAACCAGTCACTGGACTTCCGCCATTATCGAAGTCTAAATTACCCCTAGAGCTATTAACCTGCACATCCGTTGGGCGTAAATGATGAATATCTGTTCCAGGTCCATTACTAGTTCCGAAATTACCATGGGATTTTGCCCAAGTATGCTCTCTATTCCAGTTCCCTACATTTCCGCCGCTATTTGTTTTGGAGCTAGATTTTCCAGAGTAAAATAAGATGACATTACTTGTATTATTTGGATCTTCATCTGTATATTTTATGGCGTTCCAAACTTCATTATAAGAAAGTACTTTTTGCTTCGAAATGATGTCATGAAGCGCACTTTTTAATGCCTGTCCATCTTTATTCAGTGCTCCAGCATAATAATCGTTGGCTGCAGATACTGTCACACTGAAATTTGTAGTCACACTTTTTTTGCCATCTGAAGCCGTCACCCCAACAATATGACTGCCCTCTGCTAAATTAAGCGTGAGGATATTTCCTTTTATAGAACCTTTTGTAGCCGTAAACGATAATTCATCACCATCTGGATCAGAGAAATGATCTGTTAATTGAATATTAATGACTTCTCCAACTGCTATCGCTTTGTTTGTAATAGGCTTTTTAATAGTAGGTTGCTTATTTTCAGACGGTAAAGAAGGATCCTCAATGGGATCCCCTTTTGAATTCGTAAATTTGATTTTCTCAGGAGCCGCACCATTTATAAACTTTATTGATGGGATATCAATTTTGTCAGCCCCTCTAATTTCTTTCACATTCGAACCGTCAATCGTTATAGATTTCATAGCATTACCTTTTAGATCAATAATTGCTCCTGCTTTATCAGGATTTATGATTACATCCGTTGTCTTAAATCCTTCACCATGTAATTCAGCATAGTTGCCTTTTAAGAAAATACCCTTTGTAATAACAGATTGAGCATCTAAATGTACTGCCACACTCGGTTTCGTAATCGTCAATTTATCGGTTTTAAAGTTCTTAAAATTATAGATTGTTTCAGGCTGTATTGGTTCAACACTTGAACCACTTTTCAAATCAATTTGAACCATGACTGGATCATGATCACTTGCGCGTCCTGCCATATCTGTAAAGTCTGCATTTATGTGCAAGATATCAATCTCAGTTTTATTGACTAAATTATTGGATACTAAAATATGGTCTAATACTTGTGAATTCCCTTGATACACATATGTGTAACGATCAGAGTCGTCTACTTTATTAATCATATTGGTCATTAATTGACCTTCATGAATTTTAAGAGCCTCTGCAAATTGATAGTCGTTAAAGTCACCTAAAGAGACAATATTTGCATCCTTATTGTTTGTTTTAATGTCTTTGACAAAATCATAAACAATTTGTGCAATTTTTTTGCGTTGTACCTCACTACCATTTTGAGGTGGCTGTATTGCACCAAACAATGGTGTTTCACCTGATTTTGAATTCCAATGGTTTGCGATGACTACTACATCTTCCCCTTGGAATTCAAATTGAGCAGCTAATGGTTTACGGCTACTATTAAACGCTGCATTTGTTGGATCAATACGTCCTGGATTCAATGTTAATTTTCCATCTTGATAGCCCACTGCTGTAGTAGCATTACCTGTTGGCAAGCCCTCCTTCAGCTTCACACGATCTGGGTTATAAAGGAAGCCCACGCGTATATTTGCGTTAGGTGCGCCACCATCCTGATTGTTAATTGGATCGATATTAACATACTGATAGTCGACGCCACCTGCTGCTTTAATAGCGTCAATTAATCTTTTATAGCTTTGATCTGCCTTCGAATCACCTACAGTTGCCCCGTTATTATCTTGTACCTCTGTTACACCAACAATATCTGGGCTTTCCATATCAATCCCGATAGCTCTTGCTAGTTTTCTCGCCTTATCGTCAGTTGTGGACGATTTATTATTGGAGAAATTTTCTAGATTGTATGAAGCAATCGTTAGTTTATCATCAGCTTTTACAATTTTTGTTTTCTCCGGTGATGTAGATCCTTTTTGATGAGCTGCTTTCATTTCATCTAATGGAACATAAATTTTAAAGTTTTGATAGGAATAACCGACAATGCCTGTAATAGGACCCTTAAAGGTATCACCTGTCGCTACTTCAAAATCACGTGCAGTGCCATTAGGTTCTAGACGAAATTGTATTCTATTTGGATTTGCATTACCCTCTTCAAACCGAACACCACCATGGAGAGTATTTGTTTGCTCATCTTTTAGTACCGTTACTAAATCACCATGCTCTTGTGGTGAAACAGCTTTTACATCCCCTACTTCAACACGCATACCTTCAATACTTTCCCAAAAATCAATGGCGTCGATGGTTGGGTTGAACGTTTGCAGATGATCGCTGTCAATGTTACTGAAAGACATTTTTAATGGATCGATTTTAATAGGTTCTGGTAAGGCAACACTAGTTTTTATAACATCTACTTTTCCACCCTGATCGTCCCGAACATTAATTTGTGTTGTTTTTAAATCTGTTTGCTGCCTATCATCGTATCCATCATAAGCATACTCACTTACTTGTCCTTTCACGGAAACTAAGTTACCGACGCTGAGTGGTAATTTCTTGTTTCCGCTATATAGAAGAATTCCCTCCGATGTATTCGGGTCATCATCTATCCATTCATCAGGAGTTTGAATTGTATAATAATTGTTTCCTCCTAATGCAAAGGAGTAGGTTACGATTCCCTCAATTCCTTCAACAGTTTTACCATTGAACGAAGAGGTATGACTAGCACCTTGAATATCATGAATTTGTAATTTATCAGTAAGCGTATATTCATACGTAGCCACTTCACTTAAAGTACCGTCTTTCGCTTTGACCACTGCTTTTAATATAGTAGTTTCAGTAATATCAATCGGTGCCTCATATTTTTGACTTTCAACAGTTGGATCAGAACCATCTACTGTGTAATAAATTTCCGCTTCTGCCGTAGTTGTAGTCAACGTAACGCTAGTTTTTCCAATAAATGTCCCGCTTCCAGGTGATGCGATAGCAGGTTTTAAAGTAGAGCTATCAGCGACGATATCCGCTTTTGATCTTGGAATCACTTGATAAGCTTTATCGAACTCTTGAACAATCCCCGTTATGGATTCATAGATAGTATCTTTAGTCAATCCAAGAGTATTTGTTTCATCACGCACAATAAAATTAGTACCATCACTTGCCGTAAAATTAGCAAAGCCTGGTTGTTGATTCACATCTGTTAGCGTTACATTCTTTACTGTTACTAACTGTGATTCATTCTCTTCACTCACTTGAGCACCTGTTACTAATTTGGGTATGGGTGCACCGGTATTTTCAACCTTTTCAATAATTGTAGCACTATCTAATTGTAATAACCCTCTATAGTCGGCTAATTTACCTGTAAGCGTTACTTCGTCCCCAACTGTCATAGCTAGACTAGTAGGTCGAACAGCGATACCACCGGTTTCATCTTGAACAGAGATTGTATTTTTCAAGGTCGCTGCTACTTTACCTTTAATCGTTACTGTTTCCCCAATACCTTTCGCTCTTGCCTCACCAATCGACAGAGTAACCGGTACTTCAGGGTCCGTTGGGTCGACTGGCCCTGGATTTTCGGGGTCAACATTTGTATCCATTGTATGCTGTCCTAGATTTGAAAAATCATTATTGGGGAATGTCGTCCATTCTGAACCTGAATTAAACGTGTCAGAGATATTCGTATCGCCAAAAAGGACTGAGCTTTTTCTTACTAATGTGACGTCCTTTGCAAAATCTGCTGAAGAGCCAACCTGTCCAATTGAGTCAATTATTTCCGAGGACTTCTTTAAGACGATTGGATCATTGCCATTAAAGTTGATAACAATCGAATTTTCAAGATTCCCTTTTGCTTTTATAGTAGCATCAGCATCTTTATGATAGACAACATACGTTGCTCCATTATCTAAAACACCTGATAGACTCATTGTTTTATCAGCGGCCTCTGCACCATTTGTATGAAGCTCTAATGTATAATTACTTAAATCCACCGGTGAGCCCGTACCATTGTAAATTTCAATTGCCTTATTAAATGAACTTCCCTCAATATACTCTGAAATAATTAAATCCTTTGCAAATGTTTCAGCTTTTACTGTAAGTGGTGCTACTGGTGCGACAACGCCTGCTACTAGTGTGGTTGCTAAAAAGACATTTACAGGTTTTTTCCAATTCTTCTTGGACATCAAGTCAATTCTCCTTTCAATTTTAGGAAGGTTTTTTGTAAAAATTAATAGCAAAGCCTCTACTCTCTGAATAGAAGGCTTTGCAAATCAACTTATAGAATTGTTTCTCCATTCACTGTGATTCCATCGAAATCCACTTTATCAACATCTATTTTGGAAAGATCTAGATTTCCTTCTACTTTTACATTTACAAATGATAATTCATTTATGACAGTACCTGTTATGATTAAATGACCCTTCACTACAGCATTTTCTAAGATTGAAATATTGTTAATATCAACTGTTACATTGCCTTCATATACTTTTGGGGTAGTAACTGTGCCGGAGAATTCAGTTTCAGCAATATTTTCGTCAGGTACTTGACTGTTGGAAACGTCTACAACTCTTCCCTCAACTTTTGGATTGACTGTGCCAAGAGACGTAATATGCTCAGCAAGGTTTTCCCAATCTGATAAACCTAAATCGGTCACACGGCCCTCTTCGTATGCTTTTTTGAAGACATCATAGCCATCTCCACCTTTAGCTGTAAACGCATTTGTAGCTATTGTATACGTGACATTATCCTGAATCTCTACATATTTCCCTTGTCCATCCATATATGAAACTTTAACAATTCGTTGACCTTTTGCTTTAGTTGAATCGAACTCAACCTTTGCACCTGAAACATGTAAGAAACCACCATTTTCAGCTGGGTATTGTCCAACACTCACTTCTAAAGCTTCTTTTAATTCTTTGCCAGTTAGGCTCATCGTCGCTAAAGTATTACCGAAAGGAAGTACCGTTATGACTTCACCCACTGTAATGGGCCCCTGATTAATACCAGCTCGAATACCCCCACCATTTTGAAGTGCCATAATGACATCATTGTTATACTGTTTAGCCTTCTTTAGCATTCCATCTGTAATTAAATTGCCTAACGGAGTTTCATTTTTTCGAACACTTGGTTTTGTATTATCTCCACCTGTTCGAGGATTATCTAAGGCAATAATTGCAGTTGCCCCAGTCTCTGTATTAGAAAGTTCTTCAACTTTATCTTTAAATGGTTTTAATGTTGCAAGCGCCTGCGCATCCTCTACATAATCAGCTACTTTTAACAAAGCCCCATTATGCGCAACGACAACCCCTTTGTTATTAAAGGTAACATCTAAAGTTCCTAAATAATCATTGTACTGATAGGCTTGAACAATCAATGTAGTAGCCTTTGCTTGTCCAGCAATATTTTTATCTACCACAACAGGTTTATCTAGCTGGGTATGACTATGCCCGCCTACAATCACATCAATTCCTTCAACAGATTTTGCTAAAATTTGATCATTATCATACGCTGGATTATCATCATAACCAATATGCGTTAAGGCAATAATTTTATTAACACCTTTATCTTCAAAGGCTTTGACTGCTTTTTTGGCTTCTGTAATATAATCTTCAAACGCAATACTGCCTGGAGACGATATATCTTTCGTTTCAGCCGTTGTTAATCCGAAAATACCTACTTTCTCTCCATTCATTTCTTTAATAATTCCATTGTAGATTTTTCCGTTTTGAGGCTCACTAGAAATAAGATCCGTAAATAAACCTGTGAACTTTGTGTCCTTTGAAAAATCAACGTTAGAAGAAACGAATGGGAATTGCGAGCCTTTAATGAAATCAACTAAAGCTTGATGTCCCTCAGGAGTAGCGCCTAAATCAAATTCATGATTCCCGAAAGTCATGACATCATACTTCATTAAATTCATAAACGCTAAATCAGCTTGTCCTTTAAATTCGTTAAAATATAAAGTTCCCGAGAAAACATCACCAGCATCTAATAGTAATGCGTTTGGTTTTTTAGCTCTAACCTCCTTCACAGCGGTTACCTTTCTAGCGATATTCGCTAGATTAGCATGCGTGTCGTTCGAATGCATTAACGACAAAGTGAACTGTTCATTGCCATTCCCACCTTATACCACATCTCTCTATCTGGGCTTTCGGTTTGGGCCTACACCGTACAGGCGACTTTCATCGCATACGGCGTGCCATCAATAGTCTAAATATTCAAAACTTATTTCCCCACTACAATATATATGTAAACATAGTAATGTTAATGCACTATTTTTATAGTATCTATAGTATGTAAATAAATTGTAATATTAGTAATGTAACAGCTATTATAGAAAATTTGATAAATTTTTAAAAAATATTATAAATAGGTTTACAGTTCCAACATGCTGCCGGCAAAATAGATTAATAAAAAGAAGAACCTCCTCAATGAAAGTAGTTTTGGGGGTTCT
This sequence comes from Lysinibacillus fusiformis, assembly GCF_003049525.1. GTDB lineage: Bacteria > Bacillota > Bacilli > Bacillales_A > Planococcaceae > Lysinibacillus > Lysinibacillus fusiformis. Next base: position 697,514 of record NZ_PYWL01000001.1, read on the forward strand.
TCTTTGGATAGGGAATGTATGTAGTTTCTAAATAAACGTAAAAAGAGTCACACAGGAAAGTGATAGAAAAAAGAAAAGGAGCCCCCGAAGGTAAGTCCTTTCTGATGAATTGCTCTACTGAAAAAGAAAGTAAGCAAAAATAGGTTTATTCTTTTAGTGTGAAAAAGGTGTATAAACAATACAAATTAACCCTCAATAACGCTCTCAAATGAATGTTTGGAAACACACTTAAAAACCACAAAATGAAGTTTAGTTATTCCATTAAAGGGCGCGATTTTGGAGCAACACAGGTAGAAATAATCAAACTTATAAAACCTAACTTTAAACTGCTAAAGAAGAATCCCTTTTGATCAATCTTTTTTCAAAAGGGATTCTTCTTATTTAACGCAAAATAAAGGATTGCAAGGCATTTTTGTTCAAATTATATTTCAAAGCAACACACTTTCTTTACAGAGCTTCAAATATAAACTTCTCGATTGAATATTGATAAACACCCTATTAGTCATTTGATAAGATGTTTATTATAGTCAATCCACTTTTCCATTTCCCTCTCAACAGCTCTATTTTGCCATTCAAACCAAATCCCAGAACATTCACTACAATGACTGTCTACCCCGTTCTTTCTATGCATATCTCTATAAGTAAATATAGTTTTTTTACGGCAACTGTAGCAAAAGATTTCTTTTTCTTTATAAAATTCCATATTTAACCTACCTAATGATTTTTACTTATTCATCTCCTTTTTTCATTAAAGTTATTCAAACATTAAATACTTAGAAATTAAACTTTTAAGAGTTTGCTACTGCTTATTTATTGCTTTTTTAAGAGAGGGTTTGTATTAGAAATCAGATTACATTGGTTAAGAAATATAATAAACATACATGGAATCTCTCTATACTAACTAGAATGAGCATTCTTCTATCCAAAGTTTACTTTCTTACATTGAGTAAATACAAAATAAAAAAAGAGACAATCATATAATATGATTGTCTCTGAATTTAACTTTTAAGAGAAACAAATTTTAGGGAAATAAGTTTCTTATAGATCTACCACTGACTGGGTTTCTTCGCTCCTGCTAGTTTTCTCCTTCTCCTATGTTACCATACAAGTCCAAACGGCTAGCAATCTACACTACTACAAACCCGCTGCCATCTTATTAGCCTCACTGGTGCTGACACACCTCTTCTAACAAGACTTCAAACGTTCCACTACTTCCATCCCTTATTTTGATTTCCTTAGGTTTCCACTATCCAGGAATAAGAACGACCGGTTTAACAGTCAATTCTTCGATCGCCACTATAGCATTGCATCTATAGGGATGTACAGTGAGCTCCTAGCTTTATTTCGCACCATACATTAGCTTACCCTGCCTACATGGATTCGTCTGCCTAACCATAGAAATCTTTTAAAGAACCCCGCCCCGGTACCACCGGATACGACTTCACCTGACTTCATCCCTTTTGTGTCATTCAGCACAGCACTGGATGCAGGAGGATTAGGTACTTGTAAGTTGACTGTTCTACAAGAACAGGACTTTCACCTGTTAATTGGGAGTAATAGTTAGAAAGAAAACCCCATATTTATTGCTAATGCAAGACATGGGGGTTTTCAGTTCCACTCATTTCACTGAAAGAATCAGTTTATAGAGTAACGTTTCGTTTAGTTTTATTAAGGAGCAACTGTAACGGCTACAGTTTTAACAGCTGTTTTACCAGAAACAGTATGAGTAACTGTATAAGTTAATGTTGCAGTACCAGCCGCAACAACTTTACCGTCAGCTGCAATAACTGCTGGAGCACTTGATGCTGTAAGAGCATAAGTATAGCCTGCTTGATTATCTACAACAACTGTTGTACCTGCATCAGCTGCAGCATACGAAGCTGAAACTGTTAATGTAACACCATTTACTAAGTTTTGCTCTTTAGTTTGAAGATCTGCTTCATTTGTTACTAAAGCTTTTTGAGCAGCTGTTAAAGCGTTATAAGCTGTTCTAGCAGCTTCAATTTTAGCTTGTGTATCAGCAGCCGTAATTTGAGCCACTACAGCTGGAGCTGCACCATCTTTATCTAATTCTACAGTTGTCGCATCAATGTTTGCAATTGTATTAAGAGCAACATCTTTAACGAAACGAGCATCTTTTACAGAAACTGTAGCAGAAACTAATGGTTTATTCAAAGTTAAGATAATTGATTTAGCATCTCCAGGTGCTGATGCTACATTAGTTACTGTAACTTTATTATCTTCATCTAAATTATCAACTACTACGAAATCAGATTCTGCACCAACTGCTGTAACTGCTTCGTTGAATGTAATTTTGATTTGATTGTCTTTATCAGCTACTTTTACTACTTCTTTAACTGTCGCTTTGATTTTGTCAGCGATATCTTGTGATTCAGCAGTAATTTTTTTGCCTAATACATCAACAGTAGAAGGAGATGCTTTAACAGTAAGTTTACGTAGAGCTGCTGGGTTAGCGCCATTTAGTACATCTTCAGGTAAATCAGTTTTTAATGTGAAAGTTACTGTTTTACCATCTGTAGAAATTTCAGAGTGAGCAATTTCAGAACCCTCTACAGTGAAATCACCTTGAACTAGTGATTGAATTGGGTTAGTGAACTTCACTTCAACTTTATCTTTTGCAGTTGCTTTAACTGTATCGATTTTAGTATCAGTTTGAGCTGTAACAGCTACTTCTTTAGAGTAACCATTTAAATGGTTACCAGCTAAATCTTTAACTAGTGCTACTTTAACTTTGAAGTTCGCACCTTCTGCTGGAAGAACATCATTGAAGTTAAGGATTACACCTTTTGCATCTTGAGTTACATTAAATGATGCAATTGTTAATGTTTTACCATCTGGTTTAGTAACAGTGTATTTCTCAGTATCAACGATTGAACCGTCTCCACTTGTAGCCATTGCTTCGCTAAATGCAACATAAAGTTGTTTATCGTTTAAACGAGTAACAGATGTTAATTCTGGAGCTGTTACGTCTTTAACTGATAAAGTTGTAGTGTATGGAAGCATTACATTTTTCAATGTAGTGTTATCACTTACACCTGTTACACTTAATGTGTAATCAGAGTTATCTTTTAAATTACCAAGTAAAGTAATTGTTACTTCTTTGTCTTTTGAAACATCAACAGTACTAGAAATTGCTTGTACTTTGCCGTCTTTATCTTTAATCACGTAGTTAGCAACTTTTTTAGCTGTATCTGTGTCTAGTGATTTTGTAAATTTAATAGTAATTTTTTTGTTGTTTGAATCTTTAACAAAAGTAGAACTAATTACTTCTGGGCGAGTTTGATCGATTACAGGCGTTACTTGAACTTTTGTATCTTTATCAATTACGTTGCCAGAGAAGTCTTTTACGTTAGTTACAAATAAATCAGTTGTGTAAACCAGTTTATTGTCACCTACGAATGTAAATTCAAATGTATCATCTTTAAGTTGTTTTACAGAAGAAGCTTGTTTTTTAGCTCCACCTTGCATCCAGTAAACGTTAGAAGCAAATACTTGTTCAACTGGCTCAGAGAATTTAAGTACTACTTTTTCGAATGAAGCACTTACTACTGAAGCTACAGTTGGAGCAGTTTTGTCTTCAACAACATTGAATTTAGTGTCAGCTTGAACTGTTTTAAAGTTGTTGTAATCTTCAGTACCTTCAGTAGTTAGAGTGTGTTCTCCATCTGTTAAAGCAGAAGATAATTTAATAATTACAGTGTTTAAGTTCGTTTGAATAGAACCTACAACAACTTTACCATCAATTTTGAATTGTGAAGTTTGAGCTGGTTTCACTGGCTCACTGAAGTGTACACGAATTGTTTTGTTACCTAAAGCGTCTACTTTAGCTACAGTTGGCACTGTGTTGTCAAGAGGCTTGAATTTTAAATCTTTAGCATTGATAACTTTATCGCCAGCTTTAATGTTGTTTACAGCTAATTTGTATTCAGCTTGGTTTTCAAGTTTGTCAACAATATTTAAAGTTACAGAACGACCATCTTCTTCAACAGTTACTGAATCAACTGCAGGAGAATTAGTACCTGTAAGAGAGTAGTTACCTGCTTCAGCAGCTGTAGCTGGATCAACTTTACCGTCGAACTCTACTACTACTTGTTTAAGGTTAGTTGCAGATACAGATTTAACTGCAGTAGCTGTAGTTACAACATAAGTAACTTTAGCTTTGTATTCAACATCCTTAATTTTGAAAGTAACTTCTGTTTCTTTGTTAGGCTCTAAAGCTTTTTCTAAAGTAACAGTTTCTTTAGTACCGTCAGATAAAGTAACGTTTAAAGTTTTAGCGTCAACTACTTCGATTTTGTCAACTTTTGGAGTAGCATCTACGTTTTCAATAGTACGTGAGAATACCACTGCGAAGTCTTGGCGAGTAATTGGAGCATTTGGGTTTAAGTTTGTTTTACCATTTGCTTCAGAACCTTTGATAACGCCGTTTGCAACTGCGATTTCTAGGTAAGATTTAGCCCATGGTTTAACAGTAGAAGCGTCAGCGAATTCGCTTAGATCGCCTTCACCCTCTAATTCGAAAGCATCTACTAAAATTTTAGCAGCTTCAGAACGAGTTAATTGTTTGTTTGGTGCGAATTCAGTAGCACTTACACCTTCAAAAATTCCGTTTTCTACAGTTGCTGCGATAGCATCGTAGTACCAAGCATCAGCTTTAACGTCTTTGAAGTTTACATCACCTTCTGCTTCTAATTCTAGAGCATTAGTGAAGATTGTAGCAGCTTCCGCACGTGAGATAGTTTTAAGTGGGTTGAAGTTGCCGTTAGCATCCCCTTGGATTACACCAGCGTCTACTAAAGATTGTACTGCTTCTTTAGCGTAGCCAGAGATTTTGTTGAAGTCGTTTAATTGTGCAGCAGATGCTACAGGTACGATTGCTGATGCAACTAATGCAGCTGTTGCTGATGCCGCGAAGAACTTACGGCCTTTGTTTTGCTTTGCCATTAATTTATTCCTCCCTAATATTCCTAAAAATTGATATTATTCCGATGAAAACTATAGTATCACCATAATTAGTTGCCTAAATTTATGTATTATAGCTTTCTCGAATAATTCAAAACTAAAGCAAATTTTCTTAGTAAAGTTACTAGAAAAGAGTAGTAGAATACCATTCTAGTAAGCTTATTCACTTTCTACAATAATATAACATTATCTTTTCCGAAATTCAAGCATTGGGACATAAATTTAGATATAGAAGATTTTTTTACCATGGTATTTACTAGACGGCTATTTTCTTCCAACTAATTTTACCCTCAATTGTATTGGTAACATATAGTTCCATTTCCTATTATACCTGACTCTCCATAATAACCAAGCATTTTCTGGAATGGTTACTAAATTGTCAAAAATTAAAGATTCCCGTAATATTTTAGTTATATTTGTAAAGAAACAGAAACATAGGTAGAGTTTTTTAGCGAATTCCACCTCTTTCCTTCTCTTTTTAAGAGTTTCTTCATTATTAAATGCTAGCTAACTCTATCTGTCCCTATGTTGTAATAATAGATTACCTTTTTTTGTGTTACACTTTTGGTAGTTTGATAGAACAATTATCAGCTATTGAAGGGAGCTTGAAACATGAAACGAAAATTTCCTCTTTACGGGGCAGTGCTTGCAGGAATGCTCTATCTTGCGCCTACTACCGCTTCAGCAGAAGATATTTCGAAGCACTGGGCCTATCATGAAATGAACTATCTTATTACGAACGATTTAATGAAGGGTGACGAGTTTGGCAATTATCGTCCAAACGATGCTGTTACTCGAGCTGAATTCGCAGCATTTCTAGTCAGAACGCTTAACTTGCCAGCTGCTTCTAGTCAAGCAACCTTCTCAGATGTAAAGAAAGGCGACTGGTACTACGGAGTAATCGAGCAAGCGAGCTATCATGGTCTGATTAAAGGTGACGAGCAGGGTAAATTCAACCCGAACGCACATATTAATCGTCAGGAAATGGCGGCTATGTTAAAAAGAGCTCTCAATTATCAAAACATCCTTACATCTTCCTCCCCTATTAACTTTAGTGACAATGCTCGTATCGCCAAATGGGCCTATGCTGATGTACAAGCTGTCGTATCATCAGGGCTACTTGTAGGGAAGCCAAGTAATCAATTTGCACCGCTTGCACAAACAACTCGTGCTGAAGCAGCGACCGTTCTCTATCGTTTAATTCATTTAGAAGCACCAGAAACTGGTGGAAAGGAATATATAACGACGAATTACTCATCTGACTATTCCTCGGTGGTTAATAAACAAACTGCCAATAATCCAAAGGTCGACGGTGCTGGCATTTTTACTGCTAGCGACGCACTAGTGTCATACTATGTACACCCAAAGAGCGTTATGCAGGAAAGCCCATCTTTTTATCAATTTTTAAAATTATCCACTGTGGTCAATAATCTGAATGCCAAGGAACTAAATGACAAGGTACTTGCTAATAAAGGAAGCTTAGCAGGTATGGCTGATGCCTTTATTAAGGCGGGTGTCGATAACAATGTAAATGCTATCTATTTGGTATCACATGCTTTACATGAAACAGCTAATGGTGCCTCTGCGCTTATGAATGGAATTGAGGTAGGCTTAGATACGGGTGGAAAGCCAGTGATGGTCACTCCTGAAAATAGAGACAATTTAACCGCTATTAAGAAAACGTATAATGCTTATGGTATTGGTGCTATTGATGCAGATGCTAATAAATTTGGTGCTGAGCGTGCTTATACAAATGGGTGGTTTACCGTGCAGGATGCAATTATCGGTGGAGCTCAATTTGTCAAGGATCAGTATATTAGTAAAGGACAAGACACGTTATATAAAATGCGCTGGAACCCTGATAATCCAACCGTCCATCAATATGCTACACATGTAATGTGGGCAGTTATTCAGGCGAAAAAGATTTATGATATTTATGAATTAGTTGGTGCACATACGACAACGAATTTAGTGTTTGATGTTCCTGCTTATCAGGGTCAGCCTTCCGCTCCATCTTTACCAAGCCCTACGAAGCAATATGCTTTAGATTCCTATATAGCTGGGGCAATCGGAAAGGCTACTACTAATCTGAATATGAGAACGTATCCAAATACTGCAGATGCTGCATCCATTATGACGAATTTACCTAAAGATACATCCTTCAAAGTACTTGGAGAAAATGGTGGTTGGTTCAAAATAAGTGTAAATGGACAAGAGGGCTGGGTGTTTGATGATTATGTTCAGCTAGAAAATGGTTTACAGATTGTTAACATGAACATCACGCTCAATGTTCGAAGCGAACCGTCAACAACAGCTGCTATACTAGGTACAGTTAAACCAAACGGCTTTATTATTGGTGCAGTAGATGATAAAGGCGAATTCATAAAGAATGGTGCCTGGTATCAGGTTATCTATAATGGCAAAACCGGCTGGGTGCACGGCGATTATATTGTAAAAAAATGATTTTCTACGATCATCTAAAAAAGAGTGCGATATTGTTTCGCACTCTTTTTGTTGTCTTCATTGCAATAATATAAAACACTATATAATAGAAGAAACTCAAATCGCCCTTTTAGGATCAACACCTTTTCCTCCTAAAAATCAGTGCATTTTTTAGTTTAATTTTCTTGTATTGTGCAATGGGATTATCCTTTTTATAACGATGAATCCCCTTTTATGCAGCCTATATCAATAGGTGAACTATTATCGAAAATTTCCTGTCAATATTGCTTTTATGGTATGATAGATTGCAGTGAAAAAGGAATTACAGAAAGGTTTGAACACTATATGAGGCATGTAACGATTATGGGCGTACCCTTTTTACATATTAGTCAGCAGGGGTTTGTAGATTTACTTGTTAATCGTATTGAACAGCAAGAAAAAACTTTCGTTGTGACAGCCAATCCTGAAGTTGTCATGCAGGCAAATGAAAATCCTACTGTGAAGGGATATTTAAATCAGGCAACCTACATTTGTGCGGATGGCATCGGTGTGGTTAAGGCTGCTCAAATCCTTGGAGATTCACTTCCAGAGCGTGTGACAGGCTATGATACCATGGTGAAACTGTTGGAGGTTGGTCAACAAAAGCGCTTTAAAATTTATTTATTGGGCGCACAAAAAGAAACAATTGAAAAGACCATTGCCAATATTCATAAGAATTATCCAAATGTTGAAGTTGTCGGCTATCATGATGGCTTCTTTGATTGGAATAACAATCATATTGCCGACGATATCGCAGCATTACAACCTGATTTGGTGTTTGTTGCTTTAGGAGTACCGAGACAGGAAAAATGGATTACTGAAAATCTGGACAAGTTTTCAAAAGGAGTATTTATTGGTGTAGGTGGCTCCTTCGATGTCATCGCTGGCACCGTGAAGCGTGCACCAGTCATTTGGCAAAAGTTAAATCTTGAGTGGCTTTATCGATTACTACGCCAGCCAAGTCGTTTTATAAGAATGCTTGTTCTTCCACGTTTTGCTTTAAAGGTTTTCTCATTAAAGCTTAGAGGGCAGGGCACAGCAAAATGAGTCAATCAACATTTGTCAAAAGTACACTCGTCTTAACCATCGCGACATTACTTTCTAAGGTAATCGGAAGTATTTTCCGTATACCCCTTCAAAATATTGCTGGTGACGAAGTACTGGGTATTTTCAGTCTTGTCTATCCTGTCTATATGGTAGCTTTGTATTTATCTGTTGCGGGTATCCCTATTGCTATTTCTAAATTGATTGCGGAGGCCAACTCAAGTAAGGATACTGCCAAAATAAAGAAAATTTATGTGACCGCAAGAATCCTTGCCCTATCATTTGGCGTCATTAGTTTTACAATCATTTACGGTTTTTCAGCACAGATAGCGAATGCACTTGGTGGACCATCAACAGAAATTGCGTTAATTATTGTGGCACTGACATTACTTGTGGCCCCTTATATGGCCGTCTATCGTGGCTTTTTCCAAGGCTTTGGAGATATGCGACCTACTGCTATCTCTCAAGTAATTGAACAGTTAGTTCGAGTTGCATTAATTCTAATTGTTGCGTACTTCCTAGTTGCGATGGATTATTCAAATGATATCGTAGCTGGTGGAATTATGGCTGGTTCTGTCCTTGGGGCACTTGGTTCACTTGTTTATTTACTCTATAAATATTTCCGTTCTTCGGTAAAAGTAACGAGCAAGGATAAATATTCTAGCAAGGATTTCTCCACATATAGTAAGACTATTTTAAAGATCTCCATTCCAATTGCAATTGGTTCTGTTACAATGGCTCTTTTTAACTTTGTGGATTCATTTACAGTCACATATGGCTTGAGAAATGCAGGAGCTGACGCAAGTGAAATTAGCTTCCTTTACGGAATATATGGTCGCGGGCTGACATTAGTTCAAATTACGACTGTATTTGCGTCTTCGATTATTTTACCGCTTGTGCCACTCATTACTACTAAGATTGCAGAACGTAAAATGGATGAAACACGCAGCATTATTGAACGAACACATCGTATGACTCATCTAATATCATGGCCGGCTGCTATTGGACTGCTAGCCTTAACCTTGCCTTTAAATCTGGCTCTTTTCAAGGACTTAGAGGGAAGCTTAATGTTAGCGATGATTAACCTTAGCTCGGTCTTTACATCTCTGACTCTTCTCGGAACTGGTGTTTTACAGGGAATGAATGCTGCTAAAACAGGCGCTCTTATTATTTTAAGTGGCGTTGTTCTGAAGGTGTTTGCGAACATCTTCTTCATTCAAGCATTTGGTCTAGATGGTGCTGCCTATGCAACTTTATTGGTGTACTTTGTGTTATTTATTGTGAATACTGTCTTTATATATCGTATGATTCGCTTTACTGTTCTTGGAAAAGATACGGTGAAAATGATTGTGTCTTCGATCGTAATGGGAGCAGCCGTTGGTTTACCAACGCTTTGGCTTGATTTTACACATTGGTCTCGTATGTGGGCAATGGGCTATCTGACTATTGCCATCATCGTTGGAGGAGCTATATACTTCCTTTTACTTTGGGTAATGAAAGCTATTCATAAGCAAGATTTAAAGAAAATCCCTGTTATCGGAAAAAGATTTTCATAAATAAGAAAGGTAGGACACTTATGTCGAAACAGAAATGGCTTTGGGGAATTATTGTTCTTTTACTCGTCGTTTCCTCCACAGGTATTATGATGAGGTGGAATGCGGAGCAATCGAATGATTCTTATGAAATTGTGATTCCCTTTGATGAAATACAAACTGCAGATAAAAACAGTGATTTAACAATGGATGAAATCCTTTCCTCCTTAAAGGAAGCTGGGCTGACAACTGTTAGTCTAGAGCCTTTAACGTTAAAGGAAATGGAAAAACAAAATTTAATTACTGTTTATAAAGAAAACGACCTAGCAGCACAATTATTATTTACACCTTATAAAGATGCTGTTGATCGTTCAAAGAGTGGTTACTATATTCGAGTACCTGAAAATGCTGACTACCAAAAACTCATCAAAAATAGCGTAGAGCCTGAAGAAGTTCAAATAGGAGAAGAAGCTTTTTATTTCCTCCCTACTTCTAACCATAACTTTGACTTAAAAACACCAATTGGCTACGATCAACCTGCTATGGATGTCATTAGTAAGCATGGATTAGGCTATGTCTTTAAAGTGGAAAATGCCGATAATGAAGTGGCTAACGATAAATTGGTGAATCAATTACTAGCTTTAAAAGATGGTTCATCAGGTCGCTTGCTTGGGCAAGGCGATGAAGCGATTGGCTTTGGACAAGAAGACGGCCATCAATTAGTAGAAAAATTAAGTGATGCTGGCTATTACTTCTATACAATTGAAAGTAATCCATTGAAGGGCGAAAGTAAAATCGCCCAAAAGACCGATTACAAGATGATTCGCTTGCATAGTATTAACATCAACAGACAAACGAAATTAAAGTTAAATGAAAGTATTGACCGTACAACAAGAGCTGTAAAAGAGCGTAATATCCGCTCTATCTTCTACCATATTAAAACAACTGGAAATGCCAAGGAAAATGTGGAGCAAACAATTGACTACTTAAATGGAGTACATGATGCAATGCCAGATCATTTCCAACCTGGCGAGCCAAAGCTGTTTGATAAGGTAGCTGTACCAGCCTGGGTTACAGCGGCTGTATTATTAGCAGGTATTTTATTTACCTTTATCGTTTCAGAATTAGTCAAATGGATGCCTCTACGCTTTGCGGCAGCTGGATTTATGACAGTATTAGCTATTGCGTACTTTATCCTGAAAAGTACTCTATTCTTACAGGCATTTGCATTAATTATTGCCGTCCTTGCACCTACCTATGCCGTAATTAAATCGGCTCAAGGTTCTACGAAAATGTCTAAAATTCTTGTGCAATACTTGAAGGCAGTAGCGATTAGCCTTATCGGGATTGTTATTGTCATTGGCCTATTAAATGGCAATGCCTTTATGACAGGCTTTGCTACGTTCAAAGGCGTGAAGTTAGTTTATCTGATTCCAATTATGGGCGTCCTTCTATTTACATTAATTGAGATCAACCGACTAGCTGATCAAAATATTAAAAAATCTTTATCAAATACCGTAACATTGTTAAACAAAGAATTAAAATATTGGCATGTGCTTCTACTAATTGTCGTGGCGGGTATTGGTTTATTCTACATTAGCCGAACTGGTAACTCTGGCTCAGTTAGCGATTTAGAATTAGCGTTTAGACAATGGCTAGAAAATACCTTATATGTACGACCAAGAACGAAGGAATTCTTAATTGGTTTCCCATTCTTTGTTTTAGCATTATACGTAATGGGCATTAATCGCAAATGGGGTAGTATCTTACTCGTTCCAGGTGTGATCGGATTCTTATCAATCGTTAATACCTTTACACATTTACACATCCCAGTAGCTGTTTCTGTATTGCGTACCCTATACAGTGTGTCTCTTGGTTTTATTATAGGACTGGTCTTTATCCTAATTTTCAAAGTAGGTTATCGTTGGGTTTCTAAGGCAATCGCGAGGTGGTCATAATGCACATTGTTTTATCTGGCTATTATGGTTTCGATAATGTCGGCGATGATGCTATTCTGCTGTCCATTATTCAAGGTTTGAAGAAATGGCAACATGATATAGAAATCACTGTATTGTCGAATAACCCTTCTGCTACAGAGCAAACATATGGCGTGAAAGCCGTGAATCGTTGGAAAATGAAAGAAATCCACCAATTGCTTAAAACAGCTGATGGACTCATTAGTGGCGGCGGCAGTTTAATGCAGGATCAAACAGGCATGAAAACTATTCCTTACTATGCGGGCGTTATTCAAATTGCAAAATGGCTGAAAAAGCCAGTATTTGTTTACGCCCAAGGTATGGGCCCAATCAACCACACTCTTAGTAAATTTATCGTTCGTAAAACCTTTAACAAGGTCGATCAAATTACCATTAGAGATAAAGCTTCTCAAACTCTTTTAACAGAAATTGGTGTACGCAAAGAGGCTAAAATCGTGCCGGATCCTGTGATGGGGCTAAACGGTGGCGACTTTCATTGTGAATGGTTAGACCATGAATCTCTAACAGCCGAAAGCTATATATCAGTTAGTGTTCGTGACTGGCCATCTACAATAGCGTATAAAGAAAAAATTGCACATAGCCTAGACCAATTAGTGCGTCAGGGTGAGCAAATTGTTTTCTTACCCATGCATGGTGAGCATGATTTAAAAACTTCTCAGGAAGTGGCAGCACTCATGCAGGAAAAAAGCTTAATTGCTCCTTCCGATTTATCCATTGAGGAAAAAATCGCGGTTATTGGACAATCTCAATTATTAATTGGGATGCGATTACATTCCCTAATCTTTTCTGCCATTTATGCTACACCCTTTATCGCCATTTCGTATGATCCGAAAATTGATGCATTTGCTGATATTGTTGATCAACCGGTAATTGGGCATGTCGAGAAGGATGATTGGAACGGTGTCACATTGTTCGAACGAGCTATCGCCATTCTAGAATCGTATACGACCGTTCAAGAAAATATGCGTCAGGCTGTGCTGCCATTACAGCACGAAGCTACGGCAACAGCTAAATTAGCGATTGAGACTTTTTCTAAATAAACATTAAAAATGATGAATTTCAATATTAATTGAAATTCATCATTTTTTTCCGACTTCTAATAATTTTAAAACGGACTGTGCCTGCTGCATATGCATCGCCAAAACATATTGACTGGCCTGCATTAAAATCTGGGCTTTTACCATATTCATCATCTCTTTTGCAATATCAGCGTCTCGAATTCGCGACTCTGCTGCTTGTAAATTTTCTGCAGTGTTCACATTGGCATTATAGGCATGTTCCAAACGGTTTTGATAGGCACCAAGACGAGAACGTTCATTGGATACTCGTTTTAAAGCGTCTTCCATAGAAGAAATAGCCTTATCTGCCTCATCCCTCGTAGCAATCGAAACATCTTTCAAACCGAGTGCTTCTGAACCGACGCCATTGATCAACAGTTCAATGCTCTGCCCTGCATTGGCACCTGCCTGAATTTTAATCCCATTTGTTTCATAATCGCCATTCAGTAATGTTTTTGTATTAAATTCAGTATCGGTTGATATACGCTGAATTTCCTTCTTCAGCTCTTGGAACTCCAAATCCAGTTGTTTCCGATCCTCATCCGTTAATGTATCATTAGCTGCCTCCACTGCCAGTTCTCGCATACGCTGAATCATCGCATGTGTCTCATTTAATGCACCCTCTGCTGTCTGCACTAATGAGATGCCATCCTGAATATTCTTTGCCCCCATATTCAATCCGCGAATTTGAGCACGCATTTTTTCAGAAATGGCAAGACCCGCTGGATCATCTGCTGCACTATTAATTCGGTAACCTGTAGAAATACGTAGCATTGCTTTACTCATAGCACCATAATGTCGATTCATATTATTCAAAATAGACATACCCGTAGCCGACCAATTACCTAGCATTTACTCACCACCTTCTGTCACTTATATCGGTCTATCCTCCATTTTTTTAATATTTGGTTTAGGAATAGTTTCCAATATATCAGGATTTATTAACTATTTGTAGAAAAGTTATTTCTCCCCCTATACTTTTGACCTATCCGGGATAATAAAAGCACCCCTTTTTCTAGTAAGAAAAGTGGGTGCTTAATGGGCATACCATCTATTCAATTTTGAAACCTCCAAGTTGATGGTTCTTTTGCTGTAATAGATTAAAAAAGAGTAATTTATTGTTCTCTAATAATGCTTGATCGATTAAGTTATCTAGATTTTTATTTTCAATCTCTGCAATAAGTTGATCAATTTCGCCTACAGTCACAGTCGAAACAAGCGGAAGTTGTTGCTTCGGTGTTGCGCTTTCAAGTATAGGTGCCAGATGATCATGGACATTCGTAATAAGGAGTAGCTGATAAAGTGGTAATCGAATAAATCGATTGCCCTTTTGGAAAACAAACACCTCAGATAAATTTTCAATTTGCTGTGTCTTCATGTTGATAATCATCTCTTTACCTTCTATGGGAATGAAATGGAAAATCTCATTCTCTTTTAAAATAGAGAAATATTGATAAGCAAATACGAGACGTAATTTGTCTCCAGTAATCTTTGTATAAAACGGCTTCATGTATTGAACTTGCATCATCCTTCATCCCTCCCGATTATCTGATTATTCAGATTTTAACATAAATCAAAAGTCTTGTTAACTATCTTTGAATCAATTTCTTTCTTTCTGATCATTCAGCTTATCATTGCCGCATTTTAATCGTATAATGGAAGGACAGTCTTTTTTCCTTTACTACAATTAATCCATATTAAACATAGCCATATATGAAGAAAGGAGTGAGGTGATGGCATTGTCAATATCGCAATTGGCTAAAGAACATCAAGAATTCGTGTTAACTAAATTAAAAGAAGCTGAACATGATTTACATCCTTCCTCTACGGAAGATGAAGAACTAGTCCGTCGTGCTGTCTTTTCGGTTAGAAATAAGTCCATTATTTTTGACCGTTTTAATGGAGCCAGTTCTATATTATATGCAACTGTCCAGGATGTCAGACCCGCTTCTGTTGAAATTGATTTCGCCAAGGAAGAGCTACGCTGTAGCTGTCCTCAGCAAAAATGGTGTCGACATCAGGTAGGTACTTTACTTGCTCTCTACCAGTACTTTGATTCAGTTCAAAATTGGTCGAGTGCTTGGCGTGCTCAAAAATCTGTCCAGTTAAAATCATTAGCTGATGAACGTAGCCCACAAAGTTGGTCCATGATGGTTGAGGAAGTAATGAAACGATTATTGCCACCAGGTCGCGTTTTAGAAGGCTATGGCCTTTCTGCTATAAGGACTGATGCCTTGGAGCGTCTTCGTCGACATATGCCCTTTGAGCGTGAATGGCAACCTCTTTATAAACTGTATATGGAGTTAGCTATTTTCAATACAATTTGGCGACATTTAAATGAAACACCTGGTCATTCATTGGATTCACCTTATATGAAATACTTTATTGATCAAAGCAGTCAATCTTTTGAAACCATACTTACAGAGCTGACTAATCGGTCTCGACTTTTCGCGACTGACCCGTTTTATGATGCTCTTCAAGAGGAAGTACGGACGTTTTTATTAGAACGACATGGATTATTTCAAAATCGACTTCGCCTGTACATGCTACTTTGGGCGGTGCTTTTTTATGAAAAGCCTCGACGTGAGCAGGAATTAGATTATATAAATAATCTTGAAAACCCTTCAGCAGAAATATCCTTAGAATCATTAAGGTTATTATTTTATGTACTCTTACAAAAAGAGGACTTACTGCTTGAAAATTTGAAACATATTAAATTGCAACATATCCAAGATCTATTTGAACTCGCTACTTTTGCTCAACGTGCTGGCGAATCACATGCGATGGCTATTATTTTACGAGCAATACTGCCAATGACAGAGGCCTTTTTACAGGAAGTCGTACCAGTTGTACAACGGGCTCAGTATGTTCGTCAATTTCAGCTTTTATTTGATGAAATACAGCTTACCGAGGAAGAGGAAGCTATTCTATACAGCGCCTTTGGAGTTTACGGCCTTCAACCATTCTCTTCGTTCTTAATTAAAAAAGGACGTTATCGAGATTGGGCAGCTCTTCATCAATTAAATCCTTCTTCACTATCTTATTTAGAGATGTGTGGATTAAAGGATGTGTTACAAGTTGAACCAGCTACGGTTTTACCTTTATATCATGTATATGCAATGGCGGAAATTGCCCAAAAATCACGCATGAATTATAAACAGGCGGTGCGCATTTGGAAAAGTATGCGTAGTGCCGCAAAACGCGCTGGTAAAATGCCTTATTTTGAAACGTATATACAAACAATTCGTTCAGAATATAAGCGACTCCGTGCGTTACAGGAAGAAATCGAGAAAGGAAACTTAGTATGATGACAATAAATACCAATGCTCCTTCCCCTTTTTCTAAAACTCAACAGCTTCGTATTGATGTAGCTCGGGAAGGATATTTTACGTTGCGGGGCTATACTGCAAATGGTACAACAATCGACGTAGAAACATTCAAATCTTCATTGTTCTTTACGTATGAGGCAAATATCTACGGCTTACTAACCAACCAGGCTGATTTAACAATTGAGGTGTCCACTGCTGAGCTTCTTGATATTTTTTCAACAAGCTATCAACATCCCTTTATCAGCTGGGTTGGTGTAAATGAAGATAGTAAAGAATGGCTAGGTAAAGTATTGGCGTTACAAGATTATTGGCAGGAGCCCTCTCTTTGGTCACATGCTGTCATTGCAGAGGATTTTTCTTCACTATCCTTTCCTATAGATGATATAGATTCTGCATTATTAGAAATGGCGGTGCAGCAAAAGCTTTCACAAGTAGGCCTAATACTTTCTGATTTACCAAAGCTATTGCCCTTTTTCTTGCGAGGTGGCTGGCCATTAGATCAAGCTCGCCAAATTGGTGCCATTACAGTCTCTTTACGATTAAGTGAACCAGAAGAAGATTCAGATGTTTGGCTATTAGAAACGGTCCTTAGTACCCCTACTACAAAAAATTACTGGACACCTGCCATTCGTAAGCAGTCATTACTTATCGAAGATGCTCTACCTACAAAATGGCGAATGTTTGCAACTGAGATTGAGCAGCAACAACAACAAATAGTCGATCTACTATCTAAAGATGCGATCAGTAGCGAAACCTTTATTCGTATGACACTTGAAGACATGGAGGTACGATCTTTTTTACGTGAGGATCTTGCCAGATTACAGGCACTTGGCTTTGATGTGGTACTTCCTGCCTGGCTAAAGGATTTAAAACAATCCAAATTCCGTGTCCGTGTCACAACTAGTAATGCATCCACAAAAAAAGTCGCTGGATTAGATGATATTTTAACGTTCAAGTGGCAATTTTCGATGAATGGACAGATGATTTCACCTGAGCAATTTAAAAAGTTGGTGGAAGAAAAGCGTGAATTTATTCGAATAGGAACAGAATGGTTCCGTGTTGACGCTAACTGGATGCAAGAAATGCGTGCTCTAATGCAGCAGGCAGAAGATGAGAGCTGGACTGTCCGAGAATTATTATTCAGAGAATTGCCCGAAGATTTATCTGCACCTCTTGAAGAAGAGGATGCTGACGATGCGCTTAGGGATGATCCTATCTTTGCATTGGAGATACAACAATCGTTAAAGGCTTATATGGAACAACTCTTAGATAAAAAGGGTTTACCTACTGTGCCAATTCCAGAGTCATTACAAACAGAATTACGTCCTTATCAAATTGAAGGCTTTGAATGGCTAGTCTTTATGCGTCAGCAAGGTTTCGGTGCGTGCCTAGCCGATGATATGGGTCTTGGTAAAACGGTACAGATGATAGCCTATTTACTTCATATATATGAAGCAGTAGCTGATTATACAAAACCATCCATTATTATTTGCCCAACCTCAGTGCTTGGTAACTGGCAGAAGGAGCTTGCTCGATTCGCTCCTTCACTAATTGTCCATACTCATTACCAAACTAACCGTGCAAAAGATGATGATTTCAAAAAAATGATATCGATTGATAAGCCACATGTCATTTTATCAACCTATGGTACTGTGTCACAGGATACTGAATTTTTACAGGATATTGATTGGGCAACTGTTGTATTAGATGAAGCTCAAAATATTAAAAACATGCAGACCTTACAATCAAAAGCCATTCGTAAATTACTGGGTGATCATCACATTGCCCTGACTGGCACGCCTGTAGAAAACCGTCTATCTGAGCTTTGGGCTATCTTTGATTTTATTCATAAAGGCTATTTAGGCAGCTTTGGTCGCTTTAATGAAGAATTTATATTGCCCATTGAACGAGATGAATCTGAATCCCATAAACAAAAGCTACGTACGAAAATTCAACCGTTCTTATTACGTAGGACAAAACGTGATCCGCATTTGCAGCTGAACTTGCCAGATAAGCTAGAATCAAATGAGTATTGCCCATTAACAGCCGAGCAAGCTTCTCTTTATGAAGGTTATATTTTAGAGACGCTTGATCAGCTAGAAGAGTTAACAGGCTTTCAAAAAAAGGGACGCGTCTTAAAAATGCTCAGTAAATTAAAGCAACTATGTAATCATCCTGCCCTATATTTAAAGGAACCTTTCGAGGATGCCGAAACAATGCTTGCACGTTCGGCAAAGCTAGAGCGCATTGTGCAAATGGCGGCTGAAATTGTGGACAATGGCGAGCAATGTCTGATTTTTACACAGTATATTGGAATGGGACAATTGCTACAGCATTGCTTAAGTGAATTATACAATGTAGATGCACCTTTTTTAACCGGTGCCATGCCTAAGCAGCAACGAGACCGCTTAGTAGAGGCGTTTCAGGCAGGAGATTTCCCGATATTTATTCTCTCCTTAAAAGCAGGTGGAACAGGACTTAATTTAACAGCTGCTAATCATGTCTTACATGCAGATCGCTGGTGGAATCCCGCTGTCGAAAATCAAGCAACCGATCGTGCTTATCGCATAGGGCAAACACAATTTGTGCAAGTCCATAAATTTGTAACACTTGGCACAATTGAAGAAAAGATAGATAAAATGCTAGCGCAAAAATCAGCACTATCAGAAGAACTTATTCAATCAAGCCAGTGGTTGACTGAATTAGAGGATCAAGAACTTCGTGACCTCATTTCATTAGATATATATTAATGACAAGCGCCAAGGGCAAAAGTTCTTGGCGCTTTTCAGTGGAACCATGTTTACTTCTCTTCTCTTCCCTACTTACTTCATAAACATATTCAGTTGTGTTAAAAATTTCATTGCTGTGCGGTCTACAGCAACTCTTCAGTAAATGTTAGTCCACATCATTCCTTTCTGTTACAACGGTGCAAGAAGATTAAGGAGAATGGCGGATCAGACAATAATTTTTCCTGCGCCGTATGTAGCATGCTATGGTAATACAAAGTCTTTTAAGTCTTCCTGTTCATTCGGAGGAGGTGGCGTCACAATAGAAGCTTCGTCACTGTCCCTTTGTTTAAGCTGATAAAATCGAACATCTTCGACCACTACCTCTGTCATAAAAATTTTAGTGTTTTCTTCATTTACAAATGACCTTGTTTGAATACGGCCGTTTGCACCAATTAATGAGCCTTTCCCGCAATACTTGACAATATGTTCTGCAAGCCTTCCCCAAACTGTACAGAATATGAAATCTGTATCTACTTCCCCATGACTATTTTTGAAATTGCGATTAATGGCAAGTGAAAAATGAGTCTGCACACGATTTCCAGATAAGTAGCGTAATACCGGATCTTTCGTAAACCTTCCGACCAGTCCGACTTGATTCATTCATTCACCTCCTTTGCTTTGGATTGCTCTCATCTTACAAAACGACTCCAATATTAGCAAAATCAGAAAGTGATAATTTGCATCAATTCTTCAGCATAAAATAGGTAAATAACCTGTTTTATTTTTCTTTTATTTCTTATTTTTTCACCAGAATGCTTTAGGCAGTAATGGCAAATGCTATTTCATGAAATCAGTAATTTCGCATTTATTGAAATTAACGAGCAGGTGCGTATGACCAACAACCGTAGCCGTATGTGTTATACTAAAAGAATGACAGACTTAGGAGGAATATACATAATGAAAACATTTAAAATGCTTTCCTTTGACCTTGTCACAAAAGATGGCGTGCAACCATTCCCTTTAGTCGATGGCATTATTATTAATCAGGAAAATAGCCATCAGTCTTGGGTACTCGAATTGTTTATGGAAAAACAATATCGCTCAACCTTTGATGAGCTCTTAGCGAATGCTACTATTTTTAATGTACGTGCCGTTATTTCATTTCCCGATAATGAACCCGCTCCTTTCCAGGTAATCGTACATACTGTTCAAGAAATCGGTGACCATGTATCCGTACTTTTAAAAGGTACACTCAAGATAAAACGCTCTAAATATGCTGAACAATTGCTTTCTGAACTACTAGCTGAAGGTGTTTCTTTAGAACATTTACTGGAACGCTTTACAAAAGATATGAAACAGCGACCAAAATTAAAGAATGACTGACGATGCAAAATTTTTGCATCGTTTTTTATAAGAAACAATTGCAATATCTTGGAGATTTTTCTGTTAGATGAGGGCTTGTAGACACCAGTCTTTAGTGAGCAAGATCATGAATAGCGTAAAATATTATATTTCTATAGTTACTCCGCTTCCCTGACTCATAAAAAAAGAGTGTTTTCCATGTAGGAAACACTCTTTTGATATTATCGGTTGTTCATACCGTCACGATACTTCTCAGTGTCGTTGGCTTTTTCATCCACCATGTTGTCATTACGCTCAACACCGTTTACGCCATTCGCATTTGGTACGTTGTCATAGCCATTTGTGCCGTTAATATCAGCATTTGAACCAGGTGTTGTTGCTTCAGGTAATGTTGTATTTTCATTTACAGTACCTCGTTCAACACCATTTACATTTCGATCGTATGCATCGTCTCGTCTATTCGGATCTAATGCATCCTCGACACGATCAACACCATTACGAACATCAGTCTCTGCGTTTCTCACAGGATGATCTTCAACTGCTTTATTTCCCCAGTTACATCCTCCAAGGAATACAGTAGCAAGAATAATGGTTAAAAATGACATTTTCCACATAGCAAAAAACCTCCTTTCTTGGTACTATGTCATCAAATACATCATGTGTATTTGTGATCTAACATAGATTGCCCGAGAAAGGAGGGAACTATCCGATTTTTGATCAAACTATTTTTGTTTTTCTTTTAATAACTGTTCAATATATGCTGCTTCTGCTTTACAGTCATAGCTATAGTCTGTGCCTAGCTCTTTTTGCAATGCCTCGATTGTTTCAACTTGCTGTGCTGTTGGTTCTTCATTTAAAATTTTGGCAATGACCTCATCAATTTTTTGTGCCATCTCTTCATGAAACTCTGCACTCATCAATATTTCGGCTGGAATTTTTTCGATCCATGCTGCATTCTCTTGGAAATAAGTCTGCCAGCTTGCAATGAAGTCTTCCATAGAAAAGCGCTCTTCATCCCAACCAATACTTGCTAAGTATGTTTCAAAAGATGTTGAAATAGAACGAGTAATGCTAATTTTAATACCTGAAGACAATTCCTTATACATCTTAATAATCCTCCTACGTTTGTAAAACCTAAAAATTACATCTATTTCAATTCACAATCGCTTAATCGCCATCGCAATTTAAGAACCTACTAGTCTCAATTTTTTTGACTTGACTTTATCTATTTTATATCTTGTGGTCTATAAATGCAAATTATGCTTGCTTTGGCTGCTCAGGTCCAATTGCAAATAGAATATCGGCTTCACATACAAGTTCTCCATCTACAGTTGCTATTCCATGTCCTTTACCCATCGAACCACGAAGTTTTACAAACTCCACTTCCAATTTAAGTTGGTCTCCAGGTACTACTTGACGTTTGAAACGACAGTTATCAACACCCGTTAAAAATGCCAAACGTCCTTTAAATTCTTCTGCATTCAAAAGAGCTACTCCACCTACTTGTGCTAATGCCTCTACAATTAGCACACCTGGCATTACTGGATATCCTGGGAAGTGCCCATTAAAGAAATCCTCATTCATAGAAACATTCTTTAAGCCTACTGCACGTTTTCCTTCTTCTAATTCAATAATGCGATCTACAAATAAAAATGGATAGCGGTGTGGTAAAATTGCTTGAATTTGCTCTGCTGTTAACATGTCATATCCCCCTCAAAATAAAGTATGTATACACAAAGTAAGGTAAAGAATAAAATTATTCTTTACCATGCATAATATCAAATATATGTTGCCATGTTTCTCTTTTGAAAATATCCATAGCATTTCCTTCTCCAATAACACTAAAGCCAACCATTGCGCCTAATGTTGCGGCAGCAACAACTAAGATGAGAACAATTACAATGCGTAACCAAATCGGAATCAGTCGGATTTGCACCCATCGAACCTCGCGTTGCTCTCCATTTGAGCGGCGTTCTTTCTTTTCTGGTTGCGTATCGGTTTCTTGTGTCGGCACAGAACGTCGACGTGAATCGTTTGTCATAAATTGTACTCCTCTTCATTCCTTGCTTTTTAGGATGACTTCCTATCGAATACCATTAATAAGACCAAGCATTTGGTCTGCTAATGTAACCGTTCTTGCATTGAATTGATAGGAACGTTGTGTTTGAATTAGTTCTGTCATTTCCTTCGAAAGGTTAACGTTGGACATTTCTAAAGTACCACCTTGCATGCCAATTTGCTGACGATTAGCACCTACTAGCTCTGTTAGAACCTCAGCTTGTGTAAAGCCAAGTTCAGCAAGGTTGTCTGGTAATCCAACATAAGAACCTGAAACATGTTCCATTAGTTGCGGTTTTTGGAATTCAGTAACCGCTAAATCCGTACGAATGATATCGCCATTTGGATAAGATGCTTCTAGTATACCACCATCTCGTACTGAAAATCCTTGCACATTATCTGGTAATGTAATAGCTTGTCCAGCAGCATTTGCCACTGGGTATCCCTCAGCAGTTACTAGCATAACTGTTCCATTATTTAGCGGCGATAAATAAAAGTCACCTTGTCGAGTATACACTGTTTCAGTCCCATTTTCACCATTTGGCATTAAAATATTGAAATATTGTTTTGCTGTTGTAAAGGCTAAGTCCAAATCTCGATTAGTCGTTTGCAAAGAACCTTGCTTTTGATTGGATTTAATTTGACCAAGCATTGCGCCTGATCCATAGCGAATACCAACAGGCGTTTGTCGCTCAGCACGATCCAGTTTGTCATTATTAAACTGTTGATAGAGTAACTCATTGAAAGATGCTTCCTTCGCTTTAAAGCCTGTCGTATTGCTATTGGCGATGTTATTACTAATCGTATCAAGTTTATTTTGTAATTGGCCCATTGTATTAGTTGCTGTAATCATTGTACGTAGCATTTATAAAAAGCCTCCTGTTCTGTTTCGTCCATTAAATTTTACCGATTTCATTAACAGCCTTTTCCATGCTGCGATCATAAGCTTGTAATACTTTTTGATTGGCTTCAAATGCTCGGTACGCTGTCATTAAATCTGTCATGGCACGACCAGAATCTACGTTTGATCCCTCTAAGAAGTTTTGACGTAGTGTAAAGGAAACACCATTCGCCCCATAGGCTGATGGCAGGTTTACGCCATTTTCTGTCCGAATAAGACCGTTATCTTGTTTCTGTAGCATATTCGGATTGGCAGCATACGATACGCCTACTCGCGCTACTTGCTGATTATTAACGTAAATGGCGCCACTTTCATCGAGGCGAAAATCATCATTAGGTAACTGGATTCGTTGTCCAGCATCATTTAACACGTAAAGGCCTTGCCCATTTACTAAATAACCTTGGCCATCCAAAGTAAAATTACCATTACGTGTATAGGCTTCTCCACCATCTGGATGTGCGAGTCTGAAGAATATTGAGCCAGATACACCATCTTCATTTTGTGGTAAGTTTCCATCAATCAATGCCATATCTGTTGTAAAATCAGTGCTATAGATTTGGCCCTGTATGTAATTTGGTAATGTTTCTTGTAAATATGTCCCCGTATTTAAAGCGCCTACTTGATTCATATATTCGGCACCTGCTTGTTGATTGGCAGGCGCATTTGTTTTTCCGATGCTAGACATCAGCATATCTGGGAATGAACGAATCGTTGATTGGTCTGCCTTAAATCCCGGTGTATTCGCATTAGCTAAATTGTTGGATAGTAATTCTGTTCTTCTTTGTTGCGTGATCATACCGGTTGCAACTGTATAAAAACCTTTAAACAAAGAGATCACCTCATTTTAATTTTATAAGGACGCTGGTACACGATCTATATTTTCAAGCATAATGCCTGTTCCAATAGCTACACAATCCATTGGTCTTTCAGCAATGAAGACAGGTACCTTTAATTCTTCAATTAATAGTTGGTCCATACCATGTAAAAGTGCTCCGCCACCAGTAATAATAACGCCGCGATCGATGATATCAGCCGATAGCTCCGGTGGTGTTTTTTCTAAAACATTTTTTGCAGATTGAACGATCATTGCTACAGATTCGTGTAATGCACGTTCGATCTCTTCAGAATGAATAGAAATTGTACGTGGTAAACCTGTCACCATGTCACGACCTCGGATATCCATTGTATCATTACGACTACCTTTGAAAACTGTTCCGATTGTCATTTTGATGGCTTCTGCTGTGCGTTCACCAATTAGCAATTTATATTCTTTTTTAATATATTGTAAAATATCGTTATCAAACACATCTCCTGCCACTTTAATGGATTCACTTGTGACAATATCACCCATTGAAAGAACAGCAATATCTGTTGTTCCACCGCCGATATCAACTACCATATTCCCGCTTGGTTGGAAGATGTCCATGCCTGCACCAATCGCTGCTACTTTTGGCTCTTCCTCTAAATATACTTTTTTACCGCCTGATTTCTCTGCCGCTTCACGAATTGCCTTTTGCTCAACACTTGTAATATTCGTTGGACAACAAATTAGAATACGTGGCTTTGCTAAAAATCCTTTGACATTTAATTTATTGATGAAATGTCTTAACATCGCTTCAGTCACATCAAAATCTGCAATGACTCCATCTCTAAGTGGGCGAATTGCTGTAATATTACCTGGCGTTCTCCCTACCATTTGGCGAGCTTCTTCCCCTACCGCTAATACTTTATTTGTCTTTTTATCAATAGCCACTACAGATGGTTCATTAAGGACAATCCCCTTACCTTTAACGTGGATTAATACGTTCGCAGTACCTAAGTCAATGCCGATATCTTTCGAAAACATTTTATAATTTCTCCTTCCCGCCAGTTCAAACTACATAACGTTCATTTTATCTCTTTATCTAGAATATTTTATCATATTCTATTGGTAATTTCACCCTGTATTTAATGATTAAGACTGTTTTCTTTTCACGTTCTGAACGGCAATAATATAGTATTACTTTACCTTAAACAAACTTATTATATGCCTGTTCACACAACAAAAAAGAACGAATCAATCTTGACTCGCTCTTTCTTTCCACTTGTTTTTCGTTGCTTCTCCTCCGCGAATATGACGTACGGCCTTATGGTAGGCGAGTATTTCTTTCACTTGGTCAGCTAATCCTTCATGAATTGTTGGTAATCGCTCTGTTAAATCCTTGTGCACCGTACTTTTTGAATAACCAGTCATTTTCGCGAGGACTCGCACAGTCTCACGCGTCTCAATCAGTAATTCACCGAGGCGTATGCAGCGCTTCCGAATGTGCTCATGCACGTTCTTCGTCCTTTCCACACAATTTCACAAAATGCTTTGGCAATCAGATGCACATTTGCGCATTTCTTCACCTTATGTGAGGACAAAGCTATTCAGAACACGTTTTGCATTTTCCTAATAAAATGCTGATTTTTTATGCGTTACTAGCTTTTAGAATTAAAAAGCTAGTAATTTTTTCGGATTAATATATTTTCCGTCTTCAACTACTTCGAAATGCATGTGGACGCCAGCCGCTTGATTCCACTCGTTATCAGTCGCTTTTCCTAAAGCTTGACCTTGAGTAACCTCATCGCCTTCTTTTACAGCGATATCTTTTACAGAGCTATAATGTGTTTGCATGCCATTTGGATGCTCGATGACAATTTTATTGCCTGTAAATGCGTCTAGTTTTACTTCTAGTACTTTACCAGTCATAGCAGCTAGTACTTCAAATTCTTCACCATTCATAGCAATAGAGATACCAGAAGACGTTGTAAATGTTTGATTAAATACCATTAGTGCATTTTCACGAGACTCTTCATTCGCTTCTAGCTCATAAAACTCTTGTAAGATTTGTACTTTACTAAGGCTCTCTTCTTTGAATGGATACATCATGTTTTCAGTACGTGCATTTGTTTCTACAACAGGACCTGAATCAACTTCTGCTAAATCTGGTAACGGTGCATCTTCTACTTTAGATACGAGACTATTGTAACCAAATAACAATCCTGCTAGAACCAGTGCACCACCTGTGTAAACTACTGGCCAAAACCATGGTTTCTTTTGTAACTGACCATTTTCCTTTTGATTTGGATTCTGGTTTTGAGAAGCTTTATTATTTTTATCCTCTCTCATTTTCATCACCTCTAGTTGCAGTGTGAACAACTAGAAGTTATTTTAAACATGCATCTATTTTTTTTATTTCAATATCTTTATAATAATAGTGTAAAATTTCAGCAGCCGTTTTCCCTTCATTTGCCATAGCCTCTGCTCCATATTGACTCATTCCTACTCCATGACCATATCCTTTAGTTTTCACATGAACCTTTCTAGTATTATCATTATAAACAATTGAAAAGTCAGTGGATGGTATTCCAAGAAACGTTCGAACCTCTCTCCCTGTCCAAACATTATTCCCTAACTGTAGACGCTCCACACGCCCTGAGTCATTGTAAAATAGCTGTATACGATTAAAATCACTAGCTTGCCATTGTATTGGCCATAATTTATTCCATTGTGCTAGTGACCACTCTTGCTCTGCCTCAAATTTCGGAGATGTTTGATCTGAAACACTTGCAACACTTTGCAAATATGGAATATTATTTCCACTATAGCCGTAGGCACTTTCTGTTTGTCCATTACTTGTTGAATGAAACATAGCTGTAATTAAATCATTATTATAAAGAAGAACTTGTCCTTTCGTTTCATTGATGGCTTCGACAATTTTCTTTTCATTTCCCAGGAAATTGCTAGCCCAATTCGCTTTTCTTTGACTCTCATCATAGAAAACTTGCTTTGCTACAGTCGGTGCGATTGCTTTTTTACCGTAATTTGTCGTTTTTAACGCATAAGTACGTGCTGCAATAGCCTGTGCCTTCAATGCCTCCTTTTTAAAAGAAACAGGCATTTCTGCCGCTACTACCCCGGTTATATACGTCTCTAAAGGAATTTTTTCCTTTTGTCCCTCCACTTCTATAAATAGTTCACAAGCTTTTTCATCTGCTGTTGGAGGTTGCACTTCCTCCCGTCTTTCGCTTAATCCTAAAACAGGAAGCACATATAACGCCCCCAATAAACAAAGGACACCTATACTAATCATCCATTTTTTCATAAGGAATAATATGCTTAATACTATTTAGTTATGAGAAATAAAAAACCCTCTGCTTCTGTAAGCAAAGGGTTTTAACATCATATTAGTTTGTAGGTAATTCAACAGAAATGTCTTCAGTCGTCACAACTTCTTCATCCGTAATACGTTCAATATTTGCCCCAAGAGAAGCCAATTTACCATGGAAATCAACATATCCACGATCTAAATGGTGAAGCTTTGTAACACGTGTAATTCCTTCTGATACTAAACCTGCTAAAATCAGTGCAGCCGCAGCTCGTAAATCCGTTGCCATTACTTCAGCCCCCTGAAGCTGTACTGGCCCCTCAATAAACACAGAGCGTCCTTCTATTTTAGCACCCGCATTCATGCGACGGAACTCCTCAACATGCATAAAACGATTTTCAAATACTGTCTCTGTAATGATACTCGTACCTTCTGCAGTCAACATTAAGGCCATCATTTGTGATTGCATATCTGTCGGGAAGCCTGGATGTGGCATTGTTTTAATATCCACAGCTTTTAATGTCTGAGGAACACGTACACGAATACCTTCATCCAATTCTATAATTTCTACGCCCATTTCGCGCATCTTCGCAATCAAAGCTGTCATATGCTCTGGAACTGCGTTTTCGATGACCACATCACCCTTAGTAATAGCTGCTGCTACCATAAATGTACCAGCCTCAATGCGGTCGGGAATAATATGATGCTCTACTCCATATAATGTATCGACTCCTTCGATACGAATCGTATTTGTACCAGCACCAATTACACGACCACCCATACTATTAATGAAGTTAGCAAGGTCAACGATTTCAGGCTCCTTTGCAGCATTTTCGATCACAGTTGTCCCTTCTGCTAGAGATGCTGCTGTCATAATATTTTCAGTTGCCCCAACACTTGGGAAGTCTAAATATACATTTGCTCCTTTTAAACGACCCTCTGTCTTTGCCTCTACATAGCCATGACCAAATGAAATCTTCGCCCCCATTGCTTCGAAACCTTTTAAGTGTAATTCAATTGGGCGAGAACCGATTGCACATCCTCCTGGTAACGCAACACGAGCATAGCCATTACGCGCAAGCAATGATCCCATTACTAAAATAGATGCACGCATTTTACTAACAAACTCAAACTGTGCTTCACTAGAAAGTTCTTTTGTTGCATCTATATATACGGCATTATCTTCAGGTATATATGTAACTGCTGCGTTTAAACTTTTAAGTACTTCGTTTATTGTAAAGACGTCTGCTAAGTTAGGGACTTCTTTAATTACATTTTCTCCCTTTGAAGCAAGTAAAGCTGCTGCCAGGATTGGTAACACTGCATTTTTTGCGCCCTCTACACGTACTTTTCCCTGTAGTTTTTGGCCGCCAGTCACTATTATTTTATCCACCCTATGTCCCTCCGAATTCAATCTATTAACCTACCGAATTTTTATTTTAATAAAGAAGTATAATGTCATAATCAGTAAACAAACAACTCTATAGTACAACTTTTTTAACGCCCATTCAAGCGTCCAAATCACTATTTTAAGGCATTATTAGATATTTTGCTATTTATTTATTGTACGCTATCAATTTTTTTTTGTGAATGACCAATAACCAGTTCGCTTCTAATACATACCCAAAGATGTATGAACAAAAAACAACTTTTAGAAGTTTTTTTATACATAGTTCAAAGGGCCACATAAATGTTATTATAAAGTCCTTTGAAGTATGTAGTGTTAAGGTGCAAGATTTGAATTGATATTGTCGAGGCTTTAAAATAAGTATGGAAGTTTCCCAGACCAGTTAGATATTTGTAGAAAGAAATTGGATACCGCAGAACCAATTGTAATACTCAATAAAATATAAATAAGTTGAATCTGAAATACTCTATTCTTCTTGAATAATTTTTCTGTCATAAAAGCCTGTAATGCGTAAAATGTAATAGCTATAAAAAACAAATGCGATAATATGCCTAATAAAGCTTCTTGTCCTATTGCTTCATAAAGCTCCATTTTTCCCCCTCCAACTGTCCTATAATTTAAGCACTTTAAAAAACGGGCAGATGCTATATCTGCCCGTTAAAAATGAATTAGATATTACCCTCATGAACGTTGATACGATTCAACGCACGTTTTAATGCTAGGTCAGCACGTTTGAAATCAATGTTGTCTTGTTTACCTTGAAGACGTCCTTCAGCACGTTTAACGGCTTCTTTTGCACGTTGAACATCAATATTTACAGCAACTTCAGCAGAAGGCGCTAAAATAGAGATCTTTTCTGGACGAACTTCAATGAAACCACCGCTAACAGCAACAATGTCAGTAGAACCGTCTGCTTTTTTAAGCTTCACTGCACCAATTGCAAGTGGAGCAACCATTGGAATATGGCCTGCAAGAACACCGATTTCTCCTGAAGTTGTTTTAGCGATTACCATTGATACTTCAGAATCGTATACCGGGCCGTCGGGAGTGACAATATTGACTAGAACTGTCTTCATATTTTTTCCTCCTCGTCCCTAGTATTAAACCTCTACGCCCATGCTTTTCGCTTTTTCAACTACTTCATCAATTGAACCAACTAGACGGAAAGCATCTTCTGGTAGGTGATCCCATTTGCCATCAAGGATTTCCTTGAATGAACGAACAGTTTCTTTTACAGGTACATAAGAACCTTTTTGACCAGTGAATTGTTCCGCTACGTGGAAGTTTTGTGATAAGAAGAATTGAATACGACGAGCACGTTCTACTGTTTGTTTATCTTCATCAGATAACTCATCCATACCTAAAATGGCAATGATATCTTGTAATTCACGGTAACGTTGGATAGTACGTTGTACACCAGTAGCAATTGCATAGTGCTCAGCGCCTACGATTTCAGGTGATAATGCACGTGAAGTCGAAGCTAATGGGTCAACCGCAGGGTAGATACCCATTTCTGATAATTTACGCTCAAGGTTAGTAGTTGCATCTAAGTGGGCGAAAGTTGTAGCTGGAGCCGGGTCAGTATAGTCATCGGCTGGTACATAGATCGCTTGGATAGAAGTTACAGATCCTTTGTTCGTAGATGTAATACGCTCTTGTAGTTTACCCATTTCTGTAGCAAGTGTTGGTTGGTAACCTACCGCTGAAGGCATACGACCTAATAGGGCAGAAACCTCAGAACCTGCTTGCGTGAAACGGAAGATATTGTCGATGAATAAAAGTACGTCAGCACCTTGCTCATCACGGAAGTACTCTGCCATTGTAAGACCAGTTAAAGCTACACGCATACGTGCACCTGGTGGCTCGTTCATTTGACCGAATACCATCGCTGTTTGCTTGATAACGCCTGAATCGCTCATCTCGAAGAATAAGTCGTTCCCTTCACGAGTACGCTCACCTACACCAGCGAATACAGAGATACCAGAGTGCTCTTGTGCGATGTTATTGATTAATTCTTGGATTAATACTGTTTTACCTACGCCGGCACCACCGAAGAGACCGATTTTACCACCTTTGATGTATGGTGCTAATAAGTCTACTACTTTGATACCTGTTTCAAGAATTTCAACTGTAGTTGAAAGTTCTTCGAATGTTGGTGCTTCGCGGTGAATTGAATCACGACGAGCGTCAGCTGGAATCTCTTCACCTAAGTCGATTACTTCACCTAGTACGTTGAATACACGACCTAAAGTAACTTCACCAACTGGTACTGAGATAGCTTTTCCTGAGTCTGTTACTTCTGCTCCACGTTGTAAGCCATCAGTAGATGACATTGCAATTGTACGAACAGAATCATCACCTAAATGAAGCGCAACTTCTAATGCAAGAATTGTTGGTTCTTCATTAGGACGTTCAATCTTAACTGTTAGTGAGTTATAGATTGCTGGTAATTGGCCATTGTTAAATTTTACGTCAACAACTGGACCCATTACTTGAATAACATGTCCTTTATTCATTACTGTGTATCCTCCTATCGTATTCTTATACGACATTGGGAAGCTGGCCTATTCTAAGGCTGCAGCTCCACCAACGATTTCTGTAATTTCTTGTGTAATCGCCGCTTGACGCGCACGGTTATATTGCAATGAAAGGTCTGAAATAAGATCAGATGCGTTATCAGTTGCATTTTTCATAGCCGTCATACGAGAAGCATGTTCACTTGCTTTTCCATCTAATAATGCGCCATAAACTAAGCTTTCCGCGTATTGTGGAAGTAACACTTCAAGAATTGCTTCACCAGATGGCTCAAATTCGTAAGAAGCATTGCTGCTAGCAGGTGCAAGATCTGTTAATGGAAGAAGTTTTTTCTCTGTCACTTCGTTAGCAATAGCGCTGACAAAGTGATTATAGTACATATAAAGTTGATCATACGTACCGTCAATGAACATACCAACAGCATTACGAGCGATTTCTTTAATATCAGCAAATGTAGGTTGGTCCGGAAGACCGACAACATCACTGATGACATTATGATCACGTTTCACAAAGTAGTCACGTACAACACGACCGATTGCTAAAATCACGTATTCGTCTTTAGATTTATGACGCTCGTCAATTGTACGTTGTACTTGACGTAGGATACTTGAGTTGTAAGCACCTGCAAGACCACGGTCAGAACCAATGACTAAGTAAGCTGTTTTCTTAACAGGACGAGCAGTTAACATTGGGTGTCCACTGTCTTTTGTTCCTGAAGCGATCGCGCCAACTACGTCCTGAATTTTTTCCATGTAAGGAACGTACGCTTTAGCGTTTTGCTCTGCACGACGTAACTTAGAAGAAGAAACCATCTGCATCGCTTTCGTAATTTGTTTCGTACTCTTTGTAGAATTAATACGACCTTTAATTTCGCGTAAGTTTACCACTGGTATTTCACCACCTTTTGTTTTTTAATCAAGTGACTAGCTCGAACTTATTCTGATTTAGCGAAAGTTTTTTTGAACTCCGTTAAAGCTGCTACGTAATCAGCATCAGGAGCAAGCTCTTTTGTAGTACGAACGTGATCTAAAACGTTTGTGTGGTTTGAATCTAACCAGCTTAAGAATTCACTTTCAAAGCGAACGATATCTTGTACTGGAATATCATCTAAGTGGCCTTTAGTTAATGCATAAAGGATTGCAACTTGCTTTTCAACTTTAAGTGGTTTGTTTAGGTCTTGTTTAAGAACTTCAACCGTACGTTTACCACGCTCAAGTTTAGCTAGTGTAATTTTATCTAAATCTGAACCAAATTGAGCAAATGATTCAAGCTCACGGAATGCAGCTAAGTCAAGACGTAGTGTACCCGCAACTTTTTTCATCGCTTTAATTTGAGCAGATCCACCTACACGTGATACAGAAAGACCGGCGTTAATCGCTGGACGTACACCTGAGTTGAATAAGTCAGATTGTAAGAATATTTGACCATCAGTAATCGAGATAACGTTAGTTGGGATGTATGCAGAGATATCCCCAGCTTGTGTCTCTACGAATGGAAGTGCTGTAATAGAACCATTTTGATATGTTTCATTTAACTTCGCAGCACGTTCAAGTAAGCGGCTGTGCAAGTAGAAAACGTCACCAGGGTAAGCTTCACGACCTGGAGGACGGCGTAGAAGAAGTGAAAGTTCACGGTAAGCTGATGCTTGTTTAGAAAGATCATCATACACGATTAATACGTGCTTACCTTGTAACATGAATTCTTCTGCCATAGAAACACCAGCAAATGGTGCTAAGAATAGTAATGGAGCTGGTTGAGATGCAGCAGCAGTTACTACGATTGTATAATCTAATGCACCGTGCTTACGGAAAGTTTCAACTACACCACGTACAGTTGATTCTTTTTGACCGATTGCAACATAGATACAAATCATATTTTCGCCATCTTGGTTTAAGATTGTATCGATTGCTACAGATGTTTTACCTACTTGACGGTCACCGATGATTAACTCACGTTGACCACGACCAATTGGTACTAAAGCGTCAATTGCTTTGATACCAGTTTGTAATGGTTCATGTACTGATTTACGAGCCATTACACCGAAAGCAGGACTTTCGATTGGACGAGATTTAGTTGTGTTGATTGGACCTTGTCCATCCACTGGTTGACCAAGTGGGTTTACAACACGGCCAATTAGTTCTTCACCAACTGGTACTTCCATGATACGACCTGTACGACGAACTTCATCGCCTTCTTTGATGTCTGTGTATGGACCTAAGATTACGATACCAACGTTACCTTCTTCTAGGTTTTGAGCCATACCCATAACACCATTAGAGAACTCAAGAAGTTCTCCAGCCATGGCGTTGTCGAGGCCATGAGCAAGAGCGATACCGTCACCAATACGGATAACTGTACCAACTTCGCTTACTTTAAGTTCAGATTCATAATTCTCAATCTGTTGTTTAATCAGACTGCTGATTTCTTCAGCCTTGATGCCCATGTATGTCACCTCTCACATTTCTAAATTATTAACCGATTAATTCACGTTTTAGGCGCTCAAGTTTGTTCGCTACTGAGCTATCGTAAATATGATTACCGATTTGAACACGAATACCACCAAGTAGTGATGGATCAATTTCGTTTGTAATGTTTAATGATTGTTTCCCTACAAGCTTCGCAAATGTTGTAGAAATATTAGCGCTTTCTTCAGCAGAAAGTGCACGCGTAGAGAATACTGTTGCATCTGCAGTACCTTGTGCCTTTGCAGCAAGCTCAGCATATGCATTCGCAATAAGCTTCACTTCGTTTACACGTTTTTTCTCAACTAATAGTTGAACTGCGCGTAAAACCTCTGGAGTTGCACCTGCAAAGATTTCAGCTACCATTTGTTTCTTACGTCCGATAGAGAACTTTGGAGCATTTAAAAGCGTTAATAAATCCGGAGATTCTTTAACAATCTTTGTTAGCTCGTTTAAGTCTGCTCCAACTTCAGCAAGAATATTTTTTTGTTGCGCTAATTCAAAAAGCGCTTGAG
The DNA here is from genome assembly GCF_003049525.1 of Lysinibacillus fusiformis. Taxonomy (GTDB): domain Bacteria; phylum Bacillota; class Bacilli; order Bacillales_A; family Planococcaceae; genus Lysinibacillus; species Lysinibacillus fusiformis. Next base: position 732,038 of record NZ_PYWL01000001.1, read on the forward strand.
CGTAACGTTTTGCTACAGCTGAATTACTCATCGAGCTTCCCCTGCCTTCGCAATCGTCTCTTCAATTAGAGCACGGTTGTCTGCCTCAGAAATCTCTTTGCTAAGGACTTTAGATGCTGCAAGTACAGATAATGAAACGACTTCATCACGTACAGCTGCAATAGCTTTTTCTTTTTCAGACTCAATTTCACGTAAAGCCGATTCTTTCAAGCGGTTTGCTTCATTACGAGCTGCAGTAAGAATTTCATCTTTTTGTAGTTCGCCTTGCTTCTTAGCGCCTTCAACAATCGATTGTGCTTCCGTACGAGCTTCTTTAAGAAGGCTCTTTTGTTCTTCTAAAAATTGGTGCGAATCTTTACGCGCTTTTTCAGCTGCTTCGATCTCACTCGCTACTAACTCTTCACGTTGTTGCATGATGCCCATAAGTGGACCCCAAGCGACTTTCTTAAGTAAGAACATTAATACTAAAAAGATAACTAATGTTGCGATGATGTCTCCGCTGTTGAACTGACCAGCGCCAGCACCTAGTACAAGATTATCTAAAAACACGATTGTTTCACTCCCTTCAAGAGCTTTAACTTCAACATAATTTATGGACTTAAAAAACTACCTATTTTAAAAAGCTATATTTACACATAGCTTTTATCTGTTCCAAAATGAAGGGCGAAGTTTCATCTGGAGAATCCTGCTTCGCCACTAGTAAAATTCAGTGTTCAACTGAATTATTTGTTCATTACGATGAATGCTACTACTACTGCGATGATCGGTAGGGCTTCAACTAATGCAACCCCGATGAACATTGTAGTTTGAAGAACGCCACGAGCTTCTGGTTGACGAGCGATACCTTCTACTGTTTTTGATACGATAAGACCGTTACCGATACCTGCACCAAGTGCACCTAAACCGATTGCGATTGCTGCTGCTAATAAACCTAATGAACCTGTCATTTGAAAATTTCCTCCTTGGAATTGTTTGTTTTTTTGTGGTTCAAGCATAGGATATATGCTTTATATTAATGGTCATCGCTCACTTTATGAGCCATGTAAACCATTGTTAACATTGTGAAGATAAAGGCTTGGATAAAGCCGATGAAAATTGAGAAACCTTGCCATGCCATCATTGGAACGATTGCTCCGATGAATCCCACAGCACCTGATGATGCTAAACCGGCTAATAAGCCAAGTAAAATCTCACCCGCGTAAATGTTACCGTAAAGACGTAAACCTAACGTTAATGTATTTGCAAATTCCTCTACTATTTTAAGTGGGAACATGAAAGACATTGGTTTAAAGAATGTACCAGCATAATGGCCTGTACCCTTCATTTTTACACCATAGAAATGCGATAAAACTAAAATCATCGTTGCTAACGTCATCGTTACAGTTGGGTCAGCTGTTGGTGATTTCCACCATAGTTCATGACCATAAGCGATTGAGAATGGAAGACCTAATAAGTTAGATACTGCGATAAACATAATTAGCGTAATACCTAGAATGTGGAATCGACCACCAGTTTTCCAGTCCATGTTGCTTTTGATGATGTTCTTAACGAAGTCCATAATCCATTCCATGAAGTTTTGCATACCAGTTGGTTTTAGTTTTAAGCTTCTAGTTGAAATAAAGGCAATTAAAAATACGATAATTGCAGCAACTAGTAACATCATAACTGTCGATTTATTAAAAGTTAAAAAACCGACTTCTAGTAACGGAGCTTCATGAGTCATTGTTATTTTTCACCTCTCTTTCTAATTTAAAGCACATTAGCGGTTCCTTACATGTGACACAATTCTCTCGACAAAGAGAAAAACGTACGGAATCATTAGCCCTATGACCGTGCTAATTAAGTGAAAATAGTTTGGCAACGAAATGGCTATTGCGACTGCCGCAACACCTGATCCAAAGCGAAGTGCTGTACCAAGTGAGCCTATTTTCTTCCCTTCACTAATGGACCTGTCAAACTTCTCCATACGGCGAACTAGAATCCAAAAATTATACGTACCAAAGAATGCACCGACTGCGATGCCCGCAAATACAGTTTGAAAGGAAGTGAATCCCCAGCCTAATGCGCAGAGTGCAAGCAAAAAAAATAACGCCCTCTTCTGCACAGCAAAAATGTGATGCAAATCTAGCATTGGTTGTAATCTCCTGAATCAAATTTTCGAGTATTGAAAGCGTTTGCTGACCACCATGTGAAATCAGAAAAGAGCAGTGAAAGGCACTACTCACAGCGGAATAGTAATGGGAGAGTCATTTCAATTACAGGTGTAAATACCCAAAAAATAACTTACACCCCTTACCAACTCGGTAAAAACCGAAACGCACAAAACGTTGCAAATCGACAGTTTTATTTTGAACTGTCAATTTAGTAGAAAGTTGATATAACAAGTGTTTCAACGTCCTAATTATGACTGAAACCCTTATCATTCTTACCCTTTGTAAGCATACAATAGGTGATATTTGAAGTCAATTGGTAATAGAGAAAAACTTCACAACCTATATACTCTTGTCAAATTGTTGACAAATTTGTGTATGAAATTTCATAGTTTCAAATGTTCTTATTTTCTTGGCTCATAGAAAAAGCTAATTTACGACATAATTATGCTCATAAATTAGCTTACCCAATTCAACAGGTACATTAGACTTATTTTTCAATTTAATTATAGTACATTAATTAGTTTTTTGTAAAAAACCTAGCAACGCTTCTACAATTCGTTTAGATGCATGTCCATCACCATATGGATTTGATGCTTGTGCCATCGCCTCATAAGCCTTTTTATCTGTTAACAATTCTTTAGCTAAGGCGTAAATTGTATCTTCTTCAGTTCCTGCTAGCTTTAGTGTTCCAGCTGCAATTCCTTCAGGGCGCTCTGTTGTGTCTCTAAGGACAAGAACTGGCTTCCCTAATGATGGTGCCTCTTCTTGGACGCCACCTGAGTCCGTTAAAATCATGTAAGAGCTCGCCGCGAAGTTATGGAAGTCAAATACTTCAAGAGGCTCTATTAAATGTACTCGTTCATTGTCACCTAAAATTTCATTCGCGATTTCTCTTACAGCAGGATTCATATGGACCGGATATACCACTTGAACATCATCATGCTCAGCTAAAATTCTAGTGATTGCTTTGAACATGTGACGCATTGGTTCACCAAGATTTTCGCGACGATGTGCCGTTAATAAAATCATGCGATCTTCGCCAATTTTGTCTAATACAGGATGCGTGTAATGTTCGCTAACAGTTGTAGCTAATGCGTCAATAGCCGTATTACCTGTTACAAATATTGTATCAGCGTTTTTATTTTCATCTAAAAGATTCTTTTTAGATACTTCTGTTGGTGCGAAATGTAAATCAGCCATTACACCTGTTAACTGGCGATTCATTTCCTCCGGGTATGGTGAATACTTATTCCAAGTTCGCAGTCCTGCTTCAACATGCCCAATTGCGATTTGGTTATAAAACGCCGCCAAGCTTGCAATGAAAGTCGTTGCTGTATCACCGTGTACCAAAACGATATCCGGCTGTGCTTCCTTCATTACTTTATCTAAACCTTGCAATGCGTTTGTCGTCACATCAATTAATGTTTGACGATCTTTCATTATATTTAAATCATAGTTCGGTGTTATTTCAAATGTCTCTAGTACTTGATCTAGCATTTGGCGATGTTGTGCTGTTACTGTTACAATAGATTCTATTTGATCAGGATACTTTTGTAACTCCAAAACAAGAGGAGCCATTTTAATTGCTTCTGGTCTTGTACCAAAAATTGTCATTACTTTCCATTTTTTCATCAAAACGATCTGCACCGTCCTTTTTGTTATTGTATGAAAAGGACACCACACCAGTTGAAGTCCAACATGAGGAGTACTTACCTAGACATACTATGAAACGCCCTTCAAATTTGAAGGACGCTTTCACAAATTATTAGTTTCCTAAATGAGGAAATTCATAACAACATTTTTATTTTGTGCCGAATAGGCGGTCTCCCGCATCACCTAGACCAGGTACAATATAGCCATGATCGTTTAGCTTTTCATCCAAAGCAGCAATGTAAATATCTACATCTGAATGTTCTTCTTGAATAGCTTTGACACCCTCTGGTGCAGCGATTAAGCACATGAATTTAATGTTTTTAGCTCCACGTTTTTTCAATGAGTTGATAGCTTCCACTGCTGAACCACCAGTTGCTAACATTGGATCTACAATAATGAAATCACGTTCTTCCACATCTGCTGGAAGCTTTGCGTAATATTCAACTGGTTTTAATGTTTCAGGGTCGCGATAAAGACCAATATGGCCAACTTTTGCTGCTGGGATAAGCTTTAGTACGCCATCTACCATACCAATTCCTGCACGAAGAATCGGTACAATCGCTAGCTTTTTACCAGAAAGTACTTTTGTTTTAGCAATCGTTACAGGTGTTTCAATTTCAATTTCTTCCACCGGCATATCACGTGTAATTTCAAATGCCATAAGTGTTGCTACTTCGTCTACTAGCTCACGAAATTCTTTTGTACCTGTATTCTTGTCGCGAATATAAGTTAATTTGTGTTGGATTAGTGGATGATCAAATACATAGACTTTGCTCAAAGGGATTCTCTCCTAACCGTTCGGATTTCATTTTTATCTCAACTAGTATAACAGAAAAAAGGAGCCGCCTCAAAAATAAATTTAAGGCAACTCCTTTTATTATATTTTCTTTTGACCAAGTGAGTTATTGATCAAGAATTAAATCTAACTCTTCTATTGCCATTGGTTTAAAATAGAAAAATCCTTGTCCAACTGTACAACCTAACGCACGGAGTATTTCAACCTGTTCTTCTGTTTCAATTCCCTCTGCCACAGAAATCATTCCTAAGTTTAACGCCAATTGTATAATCGAGCGTACAATAGCAAGCGTTGCAGGATCCTCTAACGCATTAATAAAGCTTCGATCAATCTTTAATTCAGTGAATGGTAATTGTTGCAGATAGCTCAATGAAGAAAATCCTGTCCCGAAATCATCCACGGATGTTTTGAAACCATAGCCTTTTAATTCTTGAATAATTTTATAGGCAGATTGGAAATCTACTAAACCTATATTTTCTGTTACTTCTAATATAATATTACTTGGATCTATACCATACTGCCGAACGAGCTTTAGCGTATCTTGAACAAAATGCGTATAGTAAAAATGATCAGGTGAAATATTGACTGCTATTTTCACTAATTTCTTTCCTAACTTTTGCCGTTCTGCCAGCCATGAAAGCACAGTTTCTAAAACTAAAACGTCAATTTCTCTAACCTTTCCTGCACTTTCCGCTACTGGAATAAAGATTGCTGGTGACACAAAGCCTAGCTTTGGGGATATCCAGCGTGCAAGAGCCTCTATACTTTGAATCTCTCCATTCCGTAAATCTACTTTTGGCTGTAAATGAACTGTAATTTCTTTATTTTTGATTGCCTGTGACAAATGATTTAAAACAGTCATTTGCTGTACAAGAACGTCATTTTTTTCTGTCGTAAAAATTTCAGTATGTGTACCTGGTTTATCGGTAGCAAAGGAGAGCGCATTATCAGCAAACCGAATTGCATCATTAATCTTTATGTCATCATTAAAAGAAGCAATGCCTGTTTTTAACGTGATGTAGATTTGTTTTCCTCCTATTATAAATGGCTGCCGAATTGTCTCTTTTATACGCCATTCATAATTATTTAAATTTTCATCGAAAGTCATGGTGGATAAAATTAGACTAGAGCTAGTAAATCTAGCAATATATTCGCGATCCGCTGGTTTGTCTTGCTCTAGTCGTTTGGCGAGCTGCCTTAATAATTCATCGCCAAATTCTCGCCCATACAATTCAACCACTTGATGAAATTCGCTTGGCTTTACAATTTTGATATAACCATTTTGTCCACGTTCAACCTCTTTTTCGAGGAAATTCACAAAGCTATGACGATTAGGTAGACCTGTTGTAATGTCAGTATAGGCTAAATCCCATATTTTTCTTTGTGTTCTTGCGTACGTAAACGCTAAGGCAACAAGTGCACCAATTTTACGAAACATACTTTTAAAATATGAGGAGTCATTTTGTGCTTGCTCATAATATATTGAAAAGAGCCCTATGACTTGCCGCTGTTGATTGCGTATAGGTATAAATAATCCATACGGTTTGTGAGATGAGGCAGCAAACTGTTTATGTTCATCTGGGATATATACCTCATCCAAGTTTTCAATGAAAATAGAGGTTTCTGATTGCATAACCTTCGTAAAAAAATCATTATTTTCACAGCATCTCGGTACATCTTTTTTTCGACAATTATCTGTAAAAGCCTGTAATAGATTGCTCTCTGTTTTGATGAGAACCATACTTGAAGTATTCGGCATAAAAAACTCATCAAGTCCATGACAAATAATATGCATCTTTTGCTCAAAAGAGCTATCTCTCTCTATCGCCTTATACATATCATTTTCTAAACGCATTAAGAAATCTTCTGTATGATAATACGTAACATCCTTTATAAGGACCAACACATATTGCGTAATATTTGTATCATTCCGAAATGGTAGTGCTTGTATTTCTGCCCAAAATAGGGGTTTATTGATACCTTTATGATGTAGCTTCGCTTGCACCATGATACCGTTATGTATTTTTTCTTTGATCATTTTAATGGTTGTCATTTTTTCATCTGATAGCCATGCAAAATAATTAGTTTTTAGGATTTGTGACCTCGAAGCATTTGTAAGGTTACAAAAAGATTCATTACACTCTACTATAATATGATGATTTGTTGCATCAAAAATTACATAGCTTTCCTTAGAATTATCCCCTAATTTAAGAATACTATTTAATAAAACATCATTATCTACATCTAACGATTTAGTGACCATCCAACCCCTCCGTCTCTATCACTTCATCCCATTTCCATTGTACATAATATTTAATTAAATTTTCACTTTTATTAAAAAAAACTTCTTTTCTTGGACACAATCTGTCCTCAGCCTACTATAATATATCGCTCTCTACTGATTATATGTAAATTTATTCAAAATAAAGAGGATTATTCTACTTAATTAAAAAAATATGTATTTTATTGTTTTGAAATAAAAAACTGTGTTTAAAGTGAAATTTTCACTCTAAACACAGTCTATACAATTAAGCGTATAATGGATGTTTATCTGTTAATGCTTTGACGCGATCTTTTGCGTCCGCTTGAACCGCTTCATCTTCAGGGTTTTTAAGAACAGCTGCAATAATTGCACCCACTTCTTTCATATCTTCCTCTTTAAAGCCACGAGATGTAACGGCTGGTGTACCGATACGAATACCTGAAGTAACAAATGGAGACTCCGTATCGTAAGGGATTGTATTTTTGTTAGTTGTAATGCCCACTTCGTCTAATGCATGCTCTGCTACTTTACCTGTTAGACCAAGAGATTTAACGTTTAATAGTAATAAGTGGTTATCTGTACCACCAGATACAATTTCAACGCCCTCTTCAATAAGTACTTCAGCTAAAGCTTTTGCATTTAATTTTATTTGTTTTGCATAGTCTTTAAATTCTGGTTGTAACACTTCGCCAAATGCAACAGCTTTAGCAGCAATGACATGCATTAATGGTCCACCCTGAATTCCTGGGAATACAGATTTGTTTAATTTTTGCTCCCATTCTTTTGAAGCAAGAATTAATCCACCACGTGGTCCACGTAATGTTTTATGTGTAGTTGATGTAACAAAGTCTGCATACGGCACTGGAGATTGATGCTCGCCAACAGCTACAAGACCAGCAATATGTGCCATATCCACCATGAAGTATGCACCTACTTCATCTGCGATTTCACGGAATTTAGAGAAGTCGATTTCACGTGGGTATGCAGAAGCACCCGCAACAATAAGTTTTGGCTTATGCTCTAATGCTTTTTGACGCACATCTTCATAATCGATAACTTGTGTGTCTTTTGTTACACCATATTCCACAAAATTATAAAGAATACCCGAGAAATTTACAGGAGATCCATGCGTTAAGTGACCTCCATGTGAAAGGTTCATACCAAGAACCGTGTCACCTGGTTCTAAAATTGTGTGGTATACAGCCATATTCGCTTGCGCACCAGAGTGTGGTTGCACGTTTGCGTATTCTGCTCCGAATATTTCTTTCACACGATCACGTGCAATATCTTCAACTACGTCTACATGTTCACAGCCACCATAGTAGCGTTTACCTGGATAACCTTCTGCGTATTTATTTGTCAGTACAGAACCTTGAGCTTCCATAACTGCTTCTGAAACAAAGTTTTCAGATGCAATCAATTCGATATTTGCTTGTTGACGTTTTTTTTCTGCAAGAATTCCTTCTAATACTGCTTTGTCTTGTACTGCTAATTTTTCATATGCCATGTTAGAAAAAGCCTCCTAGTATCCTCTATTATTTATATACAGCACGTTCCCCGCCAATTAGCTTTGGACGTGTTGTTGCAATCGTCACCACTGCTTCTCCCACCATTTTCACTGATGTGCGAACTGGGACAGCTACTGCTTTCAAATGCATACCAATTAATGTTTGTCCAATATCAATACCTGCATGTGCCTGAATGGTTTCAACAACCACAGGGTTAGCAAAACGCGTATAGGCATATGCGGACATAGAGCCACCCGCAGTACGTACTGGAACTACCGCCACTGGATCGTAGCCAAACCGTTCAGCTGTTGATGCCTCCATTGTAATAGCACGATTAATATGCTCACAGCCTTGAAATGCTAAATGTAGCTCGTGTTTCATTGCAAATTCTTGTAACGGCTCAAAAATCGCTTCCCCTATCTCCAATGCGCCTGCTGTGCCAATTTTCTGACCAATCACTTCAGATGTAGAGCATCCTACGACAAAAATAGTATGAGGTCGTAATGTTACCTGCTCTTCAAATTCACTGAGTAACTGAGTCAAATGCGTTCGTATTTGTTTTACAACCATTAAGCTCAGCTCCTTCATCTATATCCATTAAAATCATGCCATATATGACAGCCTTGATGAATGCCATATATGGAATAACAATCATTTATTGCTCAAGTTCAGTAATTTTTTCGATGCGTCGTGTATGACGACCACCTTCAAACTCAGTTTCTAGCCACGTTTGGACAATTTCACGTGCAAGACCTGGGCCAATAACACGTTCCCCCATAGCTAAAACATTAGAGTCATTATGGCATCGCGTTGCCTTCGCACTAAATACATCATGTACTAGCGCACAACGAATACCGTTCACCTTATTTGCAGCAATCGACATACCAATTCCCGTGCCACAAATTAAAATGCCTTTATCAAATTTTCCGTTTGCTACACCATCAGAAACTGGCTTTGCGTAATCCGGATAGTCTACTGAATCCGCAGATTGTGGACCAAAATCTTCGTAGCTAATATGAAGCTCATCTAGTAGCTGCATGATCTCACGACGTAGGTTGTTGCCTCCGTGATCAGAAGAAATTGCTATTCTCACTGGGTTCCCTCTTTTCGAATTATAGTCAACCTTAGTGTACCACTTCTTTCTGAAGAATAACACGATTTTTCTTGTATTTTTATGCTGATTTCTCCTAAAAGACGAACATTTATTGTTAACAAGCTAAAAATCATTCACTTTTAAGTTGTTTTTTCTGTGGATAGTGTGAATATCATGTTAATAAATTCGGATAACGGTCTTTTGTTGTAATATTCTATCTACTAAAGTTTTTTTCACATTTTATATACAGTGGACAAACTATATCACTATTTCTTCCAAAAATAAAAAAACTGTCTATAAATCCGATTTTTCATCGCATTTATAAACAGCCTTTCAGGACTAAGCCTGTCGATCAAATTGTTGAATCACTTTATGCAAAGCTTCTGATTGCTTTTTTAAACTTTGTGCTAGGTGCTCTACCTGTTCAATAGCATAGGCTTGCTCTTCAGCCGCACTACGAACTTCTTGTGCACCTGCTGATGTTTCTTCTGCAATTGCAGCCACTTCTTGTGATTGACGAGCAGTTGTCTCAATATTGTGCATTTGCTGTTCAATTAGTGAAGATATCTCTACAATTGCTGTTGCCATTTCATGTACATTAGATGACATACCTTCTACAGCTGTCGTTGTTTCAGATACTCGATCTGCTTCCTTCGTTGCAAAGGCTACCTGTTCATTCATTTGTTTAACTACGACCTCAACATTTTGCTGCATAGACTGGATCAAAGCAGTAATCCCTTGGACAGCTTTTGCACTTTCATCTGCTAAACCACGAACTTCCTCCGCAACTACAGCGAAGCCTTTTCCATGTTCTCCTGCACGAGCTGCTTCAATAGATGCATTTAAAGCTAGTAAATTTGTTTGTGCCGCAATATCACCAACTAAGCCTATAATGCGCTCAACTTGACCCGCATTTTCTTCTAAAGCATGAATGCTTTTTAAGGCCTCATTGTTACCCGTAGCTATTTGCTGAATACTATTAACTAATGTTTCGATTGCATTGGTTGTTGTCGATAAATTATGTAATATCTCTGTAGATTGTGATGCAGATGCTTCTGCTCTACTATTTACTTCTGTCGCAAGAGCTCGTACATCCTCAATTGCCTCAGCGGTATCTTGTACAGCTGTCGCAGATGCTTCAGCTCCTGCCGAAATATGCTTAACGGTTGACGCAATGCCTTCTGCTTTTCGAGTAGCGACTCCCGCTTCATCTGAGAGCTGAATGATCGATTGATTGGTCTGTTGGAAATTTTGATCGATACTTTCGACCATTTGACGTAAATTTAGCACCATTTGTTGGAATGCCTCTGCAACCGAACGTATCTCATCGTTTGTTTTAGGCATTTGAACATCCTGTCCAATTTTCCCCTCTGCTACTAGAGTTGCGGAATGCTCAAGTTGTTGTAAAGGTTTAATTAAAATTACGCTAAAAATGGCAGCCAATATGCCTGACCATGTGATTCCTAATGCATAAGTCACCACTTGAAACACTTTTCCATTAATACTCGGGAAGAAGGTCGGTTGTAAATATTCAATAAATATAAAACTGATACTGTAAGTAATTAATGCTAGCACGCTCACAAATAACACCAATTTAAGTCGTAAACCAAATTGTTTTTTCATAGGGCTCCTCAATTCTATTGTAGTTTTTGTATTAATTGATCAACCAATTCATGTAATTCCGCAAATGTTGCTTCGTATATTGCTCTATTACCACCGTAAGGATCGACTACATTCTCCAGGCTGCCTTCATTCGTATACTCTTTCAATGTAAATACTTTATGATCAGTTCCTGGGAAACTTGAAATAACAGTGTCTTTGTGAGCGGTAGTCATCGTTAGGACTAAATCTGCCCAGTCTATTTCTACCATGGATAATTGTGTTGCAGAATGCTGATGAGACATTCCGGCATCATTTAACACTTGTTGCGCATGTGCTGACATTTGGGCATTAGGCATAGCATAAATACCTGCAGAACGTACTTCTAAATTGTCTATTTGTTTATGTTTTAATATGACTTCTGCCATTGGACTGCGACAAGTATTGCCTGTACAAACAAATAATATTTTCACACTTATCACTCTCCATTTTTATATGAATTATTGCCGAATAGCTAGGATACTCATGATAATAAAAATAATGCCAGCAACGATTTGAATTTTATTCCCAAAAAAGACTTGGCTCCTACGTGCAATGACTAATGACCCATAGGCGCATATCAAGGCACTCAAGCCTGCACTCATAATAAAAATTGTTTTTTCTAAGTTTAGCATACCAAAAGAAACACTAACTGAAAAGGTATCTAGGCTTGCAGTCACGGCTAAAAGTACGGGGGAAATTGTAACTTTTTCATCCCGATGAGAGAATAATAGTAAATGCACGCCAATGCAAAATAACAAAATACTCGATATCCATTGTCCCCATTCTAATAGAAAACGAACTAAATAGTTTCCTAATTCAAATCCCAATAAAGGAAAAATCATATGCAACGCAGCCGTCCATAATGATAAAAATAAGCGATATCTAACATTCGGCAGCAATACATATAGACCAATAACATCAACAGACGTTAATATACCTGCAAGAATTCCCTGCAAGAATGCACTCCTTCTCTCCCTAATATTTTATCATTTTATGCTCGAAAATACATTATTATCATATTTGTCCACATAAGATTTTCCTTTTTATAAATATGATCCATGCACATAAAAAAAGACAAAAGACATGTGAATTTTCAATGTCTTTTGTCACTCAACTTTATTTACAATGAATACCATTTGCCACCAGAGGCCTTTTCAAGTCTATTCATAATAGCTGCCCCTACGCCTTCCGTCGAAGTCGTCGTAGCTAAAATAACGGTAGCTGTTGTTTTATCACAGGCTCTAAGTGCATGGTATAATGAAGCACCCATTTCTTCTTTACTTCCCTCTGCACCTACTGAAAAGTAAAAATCAGCTTTACTATGTTGTAAATTTTCAGGTGCAAGAAGTGCTACAGCATGTCCTTGCTGCTGTAATTGTTGAACAGCTTCGCTTACTTCCCCATCATGACAATTAATTAAATATACCGGTGCATTTGGTGCATAATGTGTATATTTCATGCCCGGAGCCTTTGGAGTCTCTTCTAGTTTCTGCTCTATTTTAGTTGGTTGAATAACCGGACCAATTTTAGCTTCAAGCATCTCCTTCGTAATGCCACCTGGACGTAAAATTACTGGAGGCTCATGTGTCACATCTAATACAGTGGACTCTAGCCCAATACCTGTGGAACCTCCATCTAAAATATAAGGTATGTACCCTCCCAAATCATCTAAAACATGGATAGCTTCCGTTGGACTCGGCTTACCACTACGATTAGCACTTGGCGCAGCAAGCGGTTTTTGAAGCTGCTGTAATAAGGCAAGTGCTACTGGATGATCTGGCATCCGAATACCCACAGTCGATAATCCAGCCGTTACACTTTGAGCCAGCACATTTGGTTTAGCAGGCATCACAAGCGTTAACGGTCCTGGCCAAAATAAATCCATGCATTGCTTGGCAATTTCAGAAATATGTTCTATATAATTCGTTACTTCCTCTTTTGTACCAACATGAACAATTAAAGGGTTATCTGAAGGGCGGCCCTTCGCTTCAAATATCTTCTTCACTGCCACATCATTTGTTGCAACAGCTCCTAGCCCATAAACCGTTTCTGTCGGAAATGCTACTACCTCTCCCGCATTTAAGATATCCACAGCTTGTGTATAATTAATTTGACTATTCACATTACTGTCCACAACCTTGCAAACGGTTTCCATGATTAAAACCTACCTTCACTTATTGATTCTTACTGAATTATCCACATATTGTTTATAACTTCTTAAAAAATGTGCATAAGTTATCTGAATTTGTGAACAATTCATGCAAAAAGCCCTTTCACCCATTCCCAAATAAAGAATGTTACTTGCTCTTCCTCTTCTGGCTCTTCTGCTTTTACTTCTTCTTTTTCAGGCTCGCAAATGGATGGGAATATACTGCACCACCAGTTATCGCCACGCGCATCACCAATTTTAACTACAATGGAGTGATACACATTTTGTGGATATAATACCGCTCCCTGTCTTTTAGGCGGAAATAAGTTATCCCCAACCACTACCTGTGTATCAATCTGTGGATAGTTTTCGCTTAATTCTGTTTCAATTTGTTGCTTTAATGTTTGAGTTTGCTCATTCCCCGCAACTCCTGCAGTTACTACTTGCATAAAATAGGGCTTTAATTCTTCCACAAGCTGCTCTTTCTCATATTGATCTTGTGCTGTATTGCTGTTAGCAATTACACGAATTCTAAAATCGTTTTCTTGTTCTTGATTAGTAGCCTCTTTTGCAAAACCTACTAATGATGGAATATATAACACACATAGCTGTAAGGCAATGGCCACTACTACTAATCTAGCAAACGCTAGAAAAATATTTTGTTTAGGTAATCTAATAAACTTGTATTCATTTAACATATAAATCCCTCCTTGCTCAACATTGTTGGCAAGATGAAGACACTTTATACATGAATCTCACAAAAAATCATTCGCGGTTTCCCATTAATATCTTTTTCTATCGAAATCGTAGCCTGTGGAAAACTATCTTGAAAGAATTTTGCTACTTTTTCACCTTGTGTATAACCGATTTCTAATCCAATTAATGCAGGTCTATTCATATACATTGGCAATTGCTCTGCTAATTGTCGATATAAAATAAGACCATCTTCCTCCGCAAATAGTGCGCTATGGGGCTCATGCTTTAGTACAACATCTGACATAGCCTCAGCCTCATCAAACGCGATATATGGAGGATTCGATAAAATAATATCAAATTTTTCACCCGCGAGCGGAGCAGTTAAATCTCCCAACCTAAAATCAATATCAGCCTCTAATCTCTGTGCATTTTTTTGTGCTGTCGCTAATGCATCCTCGGATAAATCAGTTGCTACGACCGATAACGCAGGACATTCCAGCTTCATTGAAATGGCAATAGCCCCACTACCCGTACCTATATCAGCTACCTTCAATGCTTGATGTTGAAATAGTTTAGTCATACGATTAATAGTGCCAAGAATTAGTTCTTCCGTTTCCGGTCGAGGAATTAAAACTGATTCATTGACGATAAATGAACGACCATAAAACTCCTCACTTCCCACACAATACTGAACTGGGCGACCATTGACATGTTCTTCTATAAGAGCTTTAAATTTTACTTGCTGTTCTTCTGTTAATTTATCCTGTAAATGTAGCATAACCTCTGAATAACTTGTACCAAGTATATGCTGCATAACAATACGTGCCGCAGTTTGCTCCCGACCATTATCCACTAAAAAAGAAGAAGCCCACTCAAGGGCCTCCATCACATTTTTATAAGTCATCATTTAAACGCTCTAACTTCGATGCTTGTTCTTCTAAAATAAGCGTATCGATAATTTCGTCCAATCTACCTTCGACGATTTGATCTAGCTTTTGAATCGTTAACCCAATACGGTGGTCTGTTACACGGTTTTGTGGATAATTGTATGTGCGAATTCGCTCTGAACGATCACCAGAACCCACAGCTGACTTACGTGTGGCATCGATCTCTTTTTGCGCTTCTTGCATATACATATCAGCTACACGAGCGCGTAAAATTTTCATTGCCTTTTCACGGTTTTTAATTTGAGAACGCTCATCCTGCATGGAAACTACAACACCCGTTGGTAAATGGGTCATACGAACCGCAGACATCGTTGTATTTACGGATTGACCACCCGCACCAGAAGATGCAAATGTGTCTACACGAATGTCTTTTTCATGAATTTCAACGTCTACTTCCTCTACCTCAGGTAAACATGCTACTGTTGCTGTTGATGTATGGATACGTCCTTGTGATTCGGTAGCTGGTACACGTTGTACACGGTGTGCACCATTTTCAAATTTGAACTTTGAATAAGCACCTTGACCGTTAATCATAAAGATCACTTCTTTATAGCCGCCCATTGGGTTTGGAGTGGCTTCCATAATATCAATTTTCCAGCCTTGTGTTTCTGCATAACGAGAATACATGCGGAATAAATCACCAGCAAAAATATTTGCCTCGTCTCCACCAGCCGCTCCACGAATTTCCATAATAACGTTCTTATTATCATTAGGATCTTTGGGAATTAATAAAATACGTAAACGTTCCTCAAGTTCTTCCTGCTGTGCTTTTAATAGGTTAAATTCTTCCTTTACCATTTCATGCATATCAGGATCTTTTTCGCTATCTAACATTTCACGTGTATCTACTAATTGCTCTTTGACATTTTTATATTCACGATACGAATCCACAGTTTCTTGGATATCTGACTGTTCCTTCGAATATTCACGTAATTTCTTACTATCATTAACAATATCCGGGTCGCTTAAAAGCTCTGTCAGCCTTTCATAGCGATCCTCCACTGCCTGTAATCGATCAAACATGGATTTCACCTCTATTTAGTTTCTTAAATTGCTCCTATTTACCAAGAGCTCTCCATTAAAATTATGCTAAAGCATAATGGTTATTTATAATGTGTATGTCCACTACTTAGTATAAAAAACTTTTCGCATATACGCCACTTTTTCTTAGTGCTTCATACTGTGACCTTCCATTATAGCGAAGGATGAGCATGACATTTTCGGCATACTGGATAATAGGAATCATTTCCACCAATTTGAATTTGATCTCCTGTATATACAGGCTGTCCATTTCCATCTACTCGTAAATTCATCGTTGCTTTTTTATGGCAGAACCAACAAATGGTTTTCATTTCTTCAATTTTATCTGCATATGTAAGCATGTATTGGCTGCCTTCAAACAGTTCATTTTGAAAATCATTTTTTAAGCCAAAGCCCATGACTGGAATATCTAATTCATCCACAATGTTAGCTAGTTGTAAAACATGCGCTTTTTTTAAAAATTGAACTTCATCCACAAGTACACAATATGGTTTAACCGAATTGTTTCGCACAAGTTCAAAAATATTTGTATCTTCATAAACAGGGATGGCTTGCTGTCTTAGACCTACTCGACTGGAAACAAAACCAACCTCATCACGTGTATCTAATCCTGATGTAAACATCATTACAGGTTTCTGTTGTTCTTCATAATTATGGGCAACTTTTAAAATCTCTATTGATTTTCCACTATTCATTGCACCATGTTTAAAATATAGCTGCGCCATACTGTCTTCTCCCTTTCTTTTGGTCGATCTGTATTTTGAAAAGACTTGCATCAACGTGTCATATTTACTGAAAAAAATACCTGCCAAGCACATGCTTGGCAGGTATTAAACTAACATTAGTTTTTAAGACCGTATTTTTTGTTGAAACGATCCACGCGACCATCAGCAGACGCGAATTTTTGACGGCCAGTATAGAATGGGTGACATTCGTTGCAGAACTCGACAACGATGTTTTCTTTTACTGAACCAGTTTTGAAAGTGTTCCCACAAGAGCAAGTTACTGTTGCTTCTTTGTAGTCTGGATGAATTCCTTGTTTCATATTCGTTTTCTCCTCTCGCCCTGAACCATCTGGAACAGAGTATTATCGAACTGTACCTTACATAGCCCGAATATGAGTGAAACCATCAGCTATATATGTACACGTTGCATACTTATGAAGTATAGCATAGGCGTTTTATTATTTTCAAGAAAAAAATATCAAAAGAAATATTTCAATAGTTTTTATCCACGAACCTCACGATAATCATTATCTTGTAACCCTATTTTTTCATTTCGCTCTTTGAAACGGATATTATGGGAAGAAACATAAGCAACTTTTGGTGCATCAGGTTCTATTAATAGTTTTGCACTATTTAACGCTAATACGCCATCTGTAAAGGCACCTGCTATTAGCCTAACTTTACTTGGATGATCAATAAAATCACCCGCCCCATAGATTCCTTCTATATTAGTTTCTCTCTTTTCATTGACGAGTGCTACGCCATCTTCTATATGTAATCCCCATTCTTCTAGTGCACCATAATCACATTTTAAGCCATGGTTCACAATAACGGCATCTACTTCAACTCGCTCTATCTCTTCCGTCTCTTTATTCATAATCGATACAGACTGGATTAAATCTCCATCACTATGTAATTGCACTACTTCATATGGCGTTTTTACACATACGGAGGATTCCTTCATCCGTAAAACGTTCTTTTCATGACCCCCGAAGTCCTCTCGACGATGAACGATCGTAACACTCGCTGCAATTGGCTCTAACTCATTCGCCCAATCGACGGCTGAATTACCACCGCCTGAAATTAAAACATGTTTATCCCGGAAAATCTCTAATTCCTGTACAGTGTAGTGTAAATTAGTTACTTCATAGCGATCTGCTCCTTCTATTTCAAGCTTTTGCATCGTTAGAACTCCATAACCCACTGCCAAAATCACTGTTTTAGAATAATGCTTTTCACCCGTCGAGGAAGTTAATATAAATGTTCCATCTGGTTGTTTTTCTAATCCTTCTATCTTTTGATTTAAAACAATTGTCGGATCAAAAGTTTGAGCTTGTTCAACAAGCTGGTTGATAAGCTGTCCGCCTAAAATAGGTGTAACTCCACCAACGTCCCAAATCATTTTTTCAGGATAAATTAACATACGACCACCGAGCTGAGAGCTATACTCGATAATTTTCGTTTTTAAATCTCGCATGCCACTATAAAAGGCTGTATAGAGACCTGCTGGACCACCGCCAACAATCGTTACATCATATAGTTCTTTCACCATTATTAGATTCCATCCCCTTCATGCTAATTCCGAGAATTATGATAGGTACTCGGCTACCCCACCTTTATTGTTCACAAAAATACTTTCACTATCTATTCCTTTAATCGTGCTAATAAATACAAGAAATAAGGAGCGCCTATAACGGCAACGACGATCCCCGCTGGAATTTCTGAAGGCTCGAGTATAGAACGACCAATCGTATCAGCCATTAATACGAGAAAACCCCCTAATAATGCCGCCGCAGGAAGTAAAAATTGATGCTTTGCCCCAACCAGTTGGCGAGCTAAATGTGGAGCGATGAGCCCTACGAAGCCAATGCCACCACTTACAGAAACACTAGCGCCTGCTAAGCCAACTGCTGCGGCTAATAACCAACGCCGCTCTTTTTCAATCGAGGCCCCTAATCCGACAGCTGTTAATTCGCCTAAATTCAAAATGTTTAATACCCGAGATTTCGCATAAACAAATGGTAACAAGATCACTAACCATGGTAATAATGAAAGAACAAATCTCCAATTCGAACCCCATATGCTCCCTGCCAGCCATGTTGCCACAAACTGATAATTTTCAGGTGATAGGCGTAGTGTTAGCACAATCATTGCTGAGCTAATACCTGCTGCTACAGCTACCCCTGTTAAAATTAAACGCATGGGTGTAATACCTTCATGTCGTTTATAAGAAAGTGAATAAATCAGAATTGCCGTTAAGCCTGCTCCTATAAAGGCAAGTACTGGCAGTAAATAGACAGGTGCCGCCTTCGTTGTTGGAAAAAATGAAATATACAGCATAACTGCAAGACCAGCACCCGCATTAATCCCTAAAATACCTGGGTCTGCTAAAGCATTTTTAGAAACACCTTGTAAAATAGCACCTGAAATAGCTAAACCCATTCCCACTAATACAGCTATCACGATTCGTGGAAGCCTAAATTCAAATAGGATTAATTGTTGCTGTGCATCTCCTTGTCCAAAAAGAGTCTTAAAAACCTCCATTGGTGTTAGCTTAATCACCCCAGTATTCATACTAATCACAAAGGTAATGAAGATTAACACAAGCAATGTAGCAATAATGATAAAATTTTTCTTTTTTGTCTTCTGCTGACTTGGCGTTAAATAGCTGTTACTCATAGCTCTTTCCCTCCTTTACGTGCTAAATACAGGAAGAAAGGAACACCAATAAAGGCAATTAAAGCACCAATCGGCGTTTCATAAGGAGGATTGATAATGCGTGCTACTAAATCAGCTAACACCACAAGCAACGCTCCATATACTAACGAACAAACGATAATCCAGCGATAATCATGACCAACTATGTATCTCGTTAAATGGGGAATTATTAAGCCTACAAAACCAACTGCTCCTACAACAGAAACTGCCGCACCCGCTAAAATTAACACAATGATCATTCCCCATACTTTTACAACACCCGTACGTTGTCCGAGCCCAACAGCAATTTCCTCCCCTAAGCTCAGTACAGTGATTGAACGTGATAAAATAAGAGCTCCTATCATCGCAATAAGTATCCAAGGTGATAATATTTGTAGATGGCTCCATTTTGTTCCCGAAACACCGCCCGCATACCAAAAGGCAAGGTCTTGACCAATACGGTAATAAAGAGCAATCCCTTCTCCTAGCGCTCCAAGCAATGCACTAACAGCCGCACCAGCCAAAACAAGTCGCATAGGTGTTAAACCACCTTTAGACAGCGACCCAATACCATAAACAATGGCTACCCCAAGACCTGCTCCAATAAAGGACCATAAAATTAAAAACATATAAGGCATACCAGGGAAAAAGGCAAAGCACACTGCCAACATAAATGCGGCTCCAGAGTTCAAGCCCAACAATCCTGAATCTGCTAATGGGTTACGTGTCATACCTTGCATAATCGCCCCCGCTACTGCAAAGCTTGCTCCTACTAGAGCTGCCCCGAGTACTCGCGGTAAGCGGATATCATGAATAATTTGATGTGTAGTTAATTCTGGTGAAAAATGGGTAACTGCTGTCCAAACAGTACCCAGTGAAATATCTGCTGCACCAAAAGAGATCGATAAGCCAATAGCTAAAATTAATCCAATTACTCCTACAATTAAAGCTACTACTCCACGGATCGGATGAGATCGTTTCTGTAGCTCCTCTAAATCGTTGAGCTCTCCTACTCCTGTCGACGTAGTCATTTTATTTCCTCCTTATAAACTTCCCAATAAACATACAGACTAGATTTTATTTCTTCATATCGTATAGCTGATAGGATAGGCAGATTGGATTTTTACTATATGGACAAACAGCCATTTCAGCATCAATATTGAACACTCTTTGTAAATTTTCCTTTGTCATCACTTCTTCTGGACTTCCATCCACCATTAAATTCCCGTCTCTCATGGCCATGATAAAGTGGGAGAAGCGTGATGCATGATTCAAATCATGTAATACCATGATTATTGTTCGACCTTCTTCTTTATTTAACTTTTGTAAAAGCAATAAAATATCTAGCTGATGGGCTAAATCTAAATACGTGGTTGGTTCATCCAGTACTAGAATATCAGTGCCTTGTGCTAATGCCATGGCAATCCAAACCCTTTGACGTTGGCCACCTGACAATGCTTCAATCGGTCGATCACTAAATTCCCTTAATCCCGTCACATCAATAGCCCAATGAATATACTCATAGTCTTCCTTGCGCAATGTACCAAACCCGACTTGGTGAGGAAAGCGACCATATGATACTAGCTCAAAAACAGTTAAGCCTCCTGGGGCTGTTGCCGTTTGAGGCAAAATAGCCATTCTTTTGGCTACTTCCTTGGTCTTCAATTGGTGAATTGCTTTACCATCTAAATAAACCGCCCCATTTTGAGTCTGAAGTACACGGGCTACTGCCTTTAATAAAGTAGATTTCCCACAACCATTTGGACCGATAATTGTGGAAATCTGCCCTTTTGGAATTTCCACGCTTAAATCATTGACTATGAGCGTCGAGGAATAACCAATCGCCACACGATCTATTTCTAGTACTGACATAATTAACTTCCTTTCATTTTTGAGAGTGCTTTGAACCAACCTTATATTTGTAGACCAAATTGAGCTGTATACAACCCATAATAAGCATGTTTTCGTTCCATTAATTGCTCATGTGTTCCTTCTTCAATAATGCCTTTTTTCGATACAACAACAATTCTATCTGCATCCTTAATTGTTGCTAATCGATGGGCAATTACTAACGTCGTACGACCAATAGAAAGCTCGTTTAATGCTTGTTGAATAGCTTGTTCCGTTTCAGTGTCCAATGCCGATGTTGCTTCATCAAGTATTAAAATTTTTGGGTTTTTCAGGAAAATCCGTGCGATGGATAGTCTTTGTTTTTGACCTCCTGATAACTTCACACCTCGCTCACCAATTAATGTATCCATTCCCTCTGGGAGTGCTTTAATGACATCGGTCAGCTGTGCACGCTGAGCTGCGTACCAAATATCTTCTTCACTAGCATTCAGATTGCCGTAAGCGATATTATCACGAATAGTGCCATCAAATAAAAAGACATCTTGTTGAACAATCCCAATATGACCCCGCAATGATTGCAATTTGTAATCCCTTATATCCACACCATCAATTTTAATGGAGCCTTCATTGACATCATAAAAACGTGGCAGCAAACTGCAAATTGTAGATTTTCCTGCTCCTGATGGACCTACTAGTGCAACTGTTTCACCAGGGCGAACCTGTAAATTAATGTGATGTAAAGCACGATTCGCATCTGAGTAGCCAAACGATACATCCGTGAATGTGATTTCACCATCAATTTCATCGATATCTTTCGCTTCTGGTCGATCCGCTATCTCAGGCTCTGTTTCAAGAAATTCAATATAGCGTCTAAATCCTGCCATACCTTTTGGATAGCTTTCTATAAACATGTTGATTTTATTAATAGGGCCAAGCAGAATCCCTGAAAGTAAAATAAATGCGATAAAGTCTCCATTAGATAGATCGCCATTTAACACAAAATAAGCTCCAACAAATAATGTAAATAATGACAATACCTTTGTTAGAATACCTGAAATGGCTTCATTCCAAGCCATGACCTTATAAGAGAACAATTTAGTCATTCGGAATCTTTCATTGTTTACCTTAAAGCGTTTAATTTCATGATCCTCATTTGTAAATGCCTGTACAACACGAATACCGCTGACATTGTTTTCAACGCGAGCATTAAAATCAGCAATATCTCCAAACATTTGACGAAATGCTTTTGACATTAATTTTCCGAAAATAATCGTCAGAACTAGGATGATCGGCACAAGTAGGAAAATAAGAATTGTAAAGGTTGGATCTATGTAGAACATCACACCAAATGTCCCTATAATGGTCATTGCTGCAATAAAAATATCTTCAGGACCGTGGTGGGCAAGCTCACCGATATCCATTAAATCGTTCGTTAATCGGGAAACAAGATGTCCCGTTTTATTATTATCAAAATATCTAAAAGAAAGTTTTTGTACATGGCTAAAGGATTCCTTTCTCATATCCGTTTCAATATTAATCCCTAGCATATGTCCCCAATACGACACGATGAAATGGAGAATGGAGTTAAAAATATATAAGACAAATAACAATAAACTCGCCATAATAATCCACTTTAGTTCGCCATCTGGCAAAATATCATCAATTACTTTATTTAGAACAAGTGGAAACGCTAATTCGATTAATGCTACTAAAATGGCGCAGCTAAAATCTAAAATAAATAAGCGTTTATATGGTTTGTAATATGAGAAAAATCGCTGTAATAACATGGTTGTAGCCTCCTATTGCAATATCAATCTTCATATCTACTAATGTATTTTTGTTGAGTCTTCGTAAACTCTACTATTTTGTCAGCCAGCTCTTCAGCTTGATGGAGACCCGAAAGTGGATCAGAGGCAAAATAATATTCAGATGGAAGCTCTATAATTTGATTATTTTTTACGACATCTAAGTTTGTCCAAGTCCCTGGCAACTTCCCATCTTTGTTAAAGAAGTTAATCATGAAGTTATAATCAGCTACAAAATCACTTACTACCTCGTAGGAAATCTCATAACGTCCGCCACTCGCCTCTTTTGCATCATATAACTCCTGCACTTTTTCTTGAGGCTTCAGACCCAAAATTTGATAGATTGCTCTACCACCCGATACGCTTGAATTTCCAACAATCGTTGCATTTTTTTCAAACATTTCATAAATAGTAAATGTTGCTCCGTCTGGAACCACATCATTTATTTTTTCCTTAGCTGTAGCTATCCGATCTTCAAACTCATTAACAAATGTTTCAGCTTCTTTTTGTCTTCCTAAATAACTTCCCATCGCCTTAATTTCCTCTATTGCTGATGAATGAGCATCTTCAGCAAAGACAATTGTAGGTGCAATTTTCTCATATTTCCCTACATCTTCTGGATTCCATGTAATGATTAAATCTGGCTTTAGCTCTAGAATTTTTTCCAATGATACCTTCCCATCAGTACCAATATTCGTAATTTCCCCATCCTTGTAGTGTTGTTTTAAAAACGTAGCATAATCGAGGTTAGCTGTTACCCCTCCTACTGGTACAACATCTAACGCTAAAATTTGGCCAAGATACCAGTCTGTGATAACTCTTTTTGCTCTCACTGGAATTTCTACTTCACGGCCACTGTCATCTGTCACCATTCTTGTCTCTATAGTATCTGGAGTAGTTTGTTCCTCTACCTTTGATGAGACCGATTCTTCATTACATGCAGTTAATAAAACAAACAGGCTCAGAAAAAAAGGCAGTCTTATATGTTGAATCACCTTTTGCATCATGATTTCATTTTCTCCGTTCTCAAATCGGTTTGCTTGCGCGAGCTGATTCTCATTGTATTGAAAATGATTCTCATTTGTAATGGCCATTTCGGACATATAAGATGTATATTTCAGCCTAAAATTACTTGGTGCCATATTTGTAGCCTTTTTAAAGGCACGACTAAAATAGTATTCATCTTCATAGCCAAGTGAAATAGCAATTTCCTTTATACCAAATTGATTTTCCACCAAATATTGTTTTGCCTGCTCAATTCTTAATTGCTGTAAATAAATTTGTGGTCCTACCCCATAGCGTGCTTTAAAAATTCGTAATAAATGACGTGTACTAATATGAAGCGTATCTGCCAATGTTTGTATAGATAATGGTTGGTGAAGACGCTGATGAATATATAGCCGTGCTACTTCTGCCTTATCCATTTCATGCGGGTTCCCCTGCCCATCTGCTAATTCTTGAAACACACGATAAACAAATTCATACAAAGAGGCTTTAACTGAAAAATGATCTTGAATTGAGCCCGACATCCATTTGCTATACATATCTTGAAGTATGTTGTGAATGGCTATTGGATTAGCAGGCACACAAGAGAAATTTATTTGAAAAGGTTGATATTGCATCTGTAAATGCTGCATAAAGGCATCCTTATAGATGACATCTCCTTCATAACGTATGAGGAAGTAGCTAACACTATGCTGTGCATTAATTTGTAAACTTTGAGATTTACCAATGTGAAAAATACTGAAACGCTGTACATAATAAGGCTGTTCATCAATGATAATTTGCGCCTCTCCTGCTGTTATGATAATGAACGAACTATTAGTTACTATCTTTGAAATTTGAACTTTTGATTTATTTACGTAATTAATATGCTTCATTTGAACATAGGCATTTTGCCAAAGCAGCATGTAGGCATCATAGTTCATCCGAATCTCCTTCAAAAAGATATTTATTAACTTCATTATATTGATAATGATTATCAATTTCAATAAACATTTATTCATTTAAACATATACAAAAAAATCACCATTGACAATTATTTGTCAATGGTGATGGCTGTTCTATAATAAACCTTTACCTTTAGTTGCTTTTTTCATATCTTCGTTCAGTTTTTCAAAAAATTCTTCGTTCGATTTTGTTGTACGAAGTTTTTTCAGGAAGCGTTCCGCAAAATCAGGCGCATCTGAAAATGTTTTACGAATCGCCCATAGTTTTTCAAGTTGTTCGGGCTCAAGCAATAACTCTTCCTTACGTGTACCTGAACGGCGAATATCAAGCGCAGGGAAAATTCGGCGCTCTGCCAACTGGCGATCTAAATGAAGCTCTAAATTACCTGTCCCCTTAAATTCTTCGTAAATAACCTCGTCCATACGTGAACCAGTATCTACTAAAGCAGTCGCTAATATCGTTAAGCTACCGCCTTCTTCAATATTTCGAGCCGATCCAAAGAAGCGTTTAGGTCTATGGAAGGCAGCTGGATCGATCCCCCCTGAAAGCGTGCGTCCACTTGGAGGAATGACAAGGTTAAATGCACGCGCCAAACGTGTGATAGAATCCATTAAAATAATGACATCACGTTTATGTTCCACTAAACGGCGTGCACGCTCTAAAACGATTTCTGCCACTTTGACATGATTTTCTGGAACTTCATCAAACGTTGAGCTAACAACATCTGCATTTACAGATCGCTCAATATCTGTTACTTCCTCAGGACGTTCATCTATCAGTAAGACAATTAGCTCTGCTTCTGGATGATTTGTTGTAATAGCGTTTGCAATTTCTTTTAATAAAGATGTTTTCCCCGCTTTCGGCGGTGCAACGATTAATCCACGCTGACCAAAACCTACAGGTGCCACTAAATCCATAATACGTGTTGATAAATTACGCTGAGTTGTCTCCAGTTTAATTTGTCTGTCTGGATATAGTGGAGTTAATGCAGGGAAATGCACACGTTCCTTTGCAACTTCAGGATCCTCGCCATTGACGGCATCAACTTGTAATAAGCCGTAATAACGTTCATTTTCCTTAGGTGGTCGCACCTTCCCAGATACCTTGTCCCCATTACGAAGATCAAAGCGACGAATTTGAGATGCAGAAATATAAATATCTTCTTTACTTGGAGAGTAGTTTATTGGTCGAAGGAAGCCAAAGCCCTCTTGCGAAACAATTTCAAGTACACCTTCCATAAAGAAATAGCCTTCTTGCTCTGAACGCGTTTTCAAAATAGCAAATATTAATTCTTTTTTCGTTAGCTTGCTATAATATGAAATTTTATATTGGCGTGCAAGAGCGTAAAGCTCTTTTAACGTCATGTTTTCTAATTGAGCGATTGTCAATGCAGACATATGCACAACTCCAGTCTTTTTCAAAATATAATACAATTATTGGGGTTATCATCGAAGATTTTTTACGAACGAATGGCTCTGTTCCCACTATACGGTTACCTCAGTAGGTCAATAACAAATACATAGTCCACCATATGATGAAACATTGCCTTACAAACTACGGGATGGTTTATTTAAAGAAGAAGGTACCTAGCACAATAGATGTACTAGGTATATTTTAGAAGAAAATATCATTAATATCTAGGTTTTTTCTCAAGTGCGTGACGGCCTTCTACAAAGCGAACTGTACCAGACTTAGCACGCATAACTACTGAGTGTGTTAAAGCGTAAGCACCTTTATATTGAACACCCTTTAAAAGCTCACAATCTGTCACAGCTGTTGCTGCAAAAATAGCATCGTCACCTTTTACTAGATCATCTAAATAAAGAACTTTATCAACATCTACACCCATTTTATGGCAGCGTTCTAATTGCTCTTCATCTTCTGGTACTAACTTTGCTTGGAAGTCCCCACCTAGGCATTTTAAGGCTACAGCCGAAATAACACCCTCTGGTGCGCCACCTGTTCCAAACATAATATCAATACCTGTTTCATCAAAGGCAGTATTAATCGCTGCACCAACATCGCCATCTTGGATAAACTTAATACGTGCACCAGCTTCGCGAATTTCATCAACAATTGCTTGGTGACGTGGACGATCTAATAAAGTAGCAACTACATCTGAAATATCTTTATTTTTTGCTTTTGCTACTTGTAATAAGTTATAAGTAACAGAAGCATTGATATCTACTTTACCAGCTGCTTCTGGCCCTACAGCAATTTTCTCCATGTACATATCTGGTGCATTTAATAGATTACCTTTATCTGCAATTGCAAGGACTGTCATTGCACCATTCGTACCTTTTGCTACAATATTTGTACCTTCTAATGGATCCACAGCAATATCTACTTTTGGACCACCACTACGTAAGCCAAGTTCTTCACCAATATAAAGCATTGGTGCTTCATCCATTTCGCCTTCACCAATTACTACTGTAGCATGCATTGGAATTGTATCGAACATTTTGCGCATCGCTGTTGTTGCTGCATCATCTGCCTCAATTTTTAAACCGCGTCCCATCCATTTCCCGGATGCAATTGCTGCTGCTTCTGTTACTCGTACTACTTCCATCGATAAACTACGTTCCATTGTTGCTTTGCCTCCCGTTATCGGTCATTTTTCATACCGAAACATTCAAATTACCTCTATTGTAACATAATTGAGTGAAAACTTTTAGCTCTCATTATTCCTTTGTCTCAGCTACGCGTGCCAGGATTGTTTCACGTCGAATATCAGCGCCTAAATCACGTAATTTCTCAATAAGTGAGCTATAGCCACGTTCGATATGATAAATATCTTGTACTTCCGTTTCGCCTTCAGCTAGAAGACCGGCTAAAACTAATGCTGCACCTGCGCGTAGATCCGTAGCTGTTACTGTTGAGCCATGTAGTCTGCTTGGCCCTTTAATAATAGCCGTGTTGCCTTCTACACGAGCATCAGCATTCATACGACGAAGCTCATCAATATGTTTAAATCGAGCTGTATAAATAGTATCTGTTACTTTTGAGGAACCGAATGCCTGTGACATTAACACAGCAAGTGGTTGCTGAATATCGGTTGGGAAACCAGGATACACCAATGTTTTTACATCAACAGCTTGCAAAGTGGAGAAGTCTGTTTTTGGTACATAAATACTTTCTTCACCAATTTCAATCTTCACACCCATTTCACGAAGCTTCGCTATAATTGCTTCTAAATGCAGTGGAATTACATTATCAATTGTAATACCATCACCTACTGCTGCAGCCATTATCATAAATGTCGCAGCTTCAATGCGATCTGGTATAATCGTATGCTCTGTACCATGTAGTTCTTCTACCCCTTCAATGCGGATGACACTTGTACCTGCCCCTTTAATATTGGCCCCCATATTTGTTAGAAGTGTAGCTACATCAATAATTTCAGGTTCCTTCGCTGCATTTTCGATAACTGTACGGCCCTTCGCGAGGACAGCAGCTAACATTATGTTAATTGTTGCACCGACACTTGCGACATCTAAATAAATTTTTGCCCCAATTAATTCATCTGCACGTAAATAAATCGCGCCATGCTCATTCGTAATTTTAGCGCCTAATGCTTCAAAGCCCTTTATATGCTGATCAATTGGTCGGGGACCCAAGAAACAGCCACCTGGTAAACCAATGACCGCTTTCTTGAAACGTCCTAGCATTGCCCCCATTAAATAATAGGAAGCGCGTAACTTTTTAACATTGCCGTTCGGTAATGGTAAGGCAATCATATCTGTTGGATCGATTGTCATCTTCCCATCCTCAAACGATACTTCCCCACCAATTTCCTCTAATAAAGCCTTTAACGTCCATGCATCTGAAATTTCTGGTATCCCTCCAATTGTCACTGGAGAGTTCGCCAAAATTGATGCAGGAATTAAGGCGACTGCACTATTTTTTGCACCACTAACTTTAATTGTACCTTGTAGACGATTTTCGCCAGTAATTTTATAAACATCCATTTTGCGTTCTCCCTCATGATTGGAAAGTAGTATTTTTTGCAATTGGCTCACTGTATATTCTTATTATTCGCCTTTTCTCTTATTCCAATCCGCTAAAAATCCTTCAATTCCTTTTTCCGTTAATGGATGGTGGAAAAGTTGTTTTAAAACTTTAAATGGAGTTGTTGAAATATGCGCGCCAGCTAAAGCTGCAGCCGTAACGTGCTGAGGGTGACGAACAGAGGCAGCGATAATTTGTGTATCAATATTATGAATTGTAAAAATGTCAGCAATTGTTTCAATTAGCTCTACACCATTTTGACCAATGTCATCCAAACGGCCGATAAATGGTGATACATATGTAGCACCTGCACGCGCAGCCATTAATGCTTGGTTTGCACTAAAAATTAATGTTACGTTTGTTTTAATTCCTTTGTTTGCAAAGAAACGACAAGCTTCTAATCCCGCTGGTGTCATTGGAAGTTTCACTGTAATGTTAGGAGCAATAGCAGCTAATTCCAAACCTTCCTTAATCATTCCTTCTGCATCTAGTGCAATAACTTCTCCACTTACGGAGCCATCGACAAGCTCTGCGATTTCACGAAGACGATCATGGAAAGAAACATTTTCTTCTTTAGCCACTAGTGATGGGTTTGTTGTGACTCCTGATAAAATACCCCATGCATGTGCCTCTTTAATCTCTTCAAAATTTGCAGTATCAATAAAAAATTTCATATTATATTTCCTCCTGATCATTTTTCTTATATTATTAAATATTTTCCAAAATTTCTTTATTTCAAAAACAAGAGAAGGTCGATTGAAAGCATCAACACTTCTCTTATTATGTGTATTTATCTATGCTTTTGTAACATATTAAATGCAAAAATTATGCTTTTTGTGCACTACCAAATTCGCGAATTTTACCAACAACTGTTGCTTTAATCGCTTCACGTGCAGGACCAAGGAATTTACGAGGATCGTAAACAACTTTGTCGTTGTCAAGAATCTCACGGATTGCTTTTGTTGCTTCAATTTGATTTTCAGTATTAACGTTAATTTTTGCAGTACCTAATGAAATAGAACGTTGTATATCTTTTGTTGGGATACCTGTACCACCATGTAATACTAGTGGAAGATCTGCCAATTTAGAGATTTCTTCCATTTCTTTGAAGCCTAGGTTTGGTTCTCCTTTGTAAGGACCATGTACAGAGCCAAGTGCTGGCGCTAAGCAGTCGATATCTGTTAGCTCAACCATTTTACGGCATTCTTCTGGATCAGCGTAAATAATACCACCGATTACACCATCTTCATCTCCGCCAACTGTTCCTAATTCCGCTTCTACAGAAACGCCTTTAGCATGTGCATATTCTACTACTTCTGAAGTAATTTTCACATTTTCCTCAAATGGATGGTGTGAAGCATCAATCATCACAGAAGTAAAGCCTGCATCAATTGCCTCTTTACATTTTGCAAAGCTAGAACCATGGTCAAGATGAATAGCTACTGGAACTGTAGTACCGTAAGATTCCATTAAACCTTTTACCATATGAACAACAGAAATAAATCCGCCCATATATTTACCTGCACCTTCAGAAACACCAAGAATCACTGGAGATTTTTCTTCTTCAGCTGCTTGTAAAATTGCTTGTGTCCACTCTAGGTTGTTAATGTTGAATTGACCAACAGCATAACCCTCTGCTTTTGCTTTAATTAACATCTCTTTCATAGATACTAATGCCATACTAAAAATCCTCCTCTTAGGACTATTCTTTCTACATAAATATGCTCCTCAATCATAGCAAAAATAATAGCCCCTGAAAAGCAGAGGCTATTATTTTCTACACGAAAGCGTAGTGTAACGTAGCGGCAGTGTCGACAAAGTGTAGGGCAACGTAACGGCGGCGCTTGAACCTGAAAAGCAGGGGCTATTATTTTCTACACGAAAGCGTAGTGTAACGTAGCGGCAGTGTCGACAAAGTGCAGAGCAATAACGGCGGCGCTAAGAAAATATGTACTCCTTTTTTAAGCATAAAGAAAACAGGCCGTGTATTCACTGCCTGTTTTTTAAACTTGTAACGCTTTATTAACTTCGTCACGCACTTCAAAAATATCAAAAGGTTTCGTAAAGTAACGGATTGCTCCCAAATTTAAAGCTTCTTGTACAACATCTAGCTCTCCATACGCTGTCATCATAAATACAGGAAGTTTTGGGAACTTTTCTTTTAAACGTCTTAAAATTTCGATACCATCCATTCCGGGTATCTTCATATCTAGTAATACGCAATCCATGTCTTGTTCATCTGCATACTTTAATGCCTCTAAACCATTGGCTGCTAAATATGTAACATATCCTTCCTTTTTCAGCACTTCGTTTAAAAGCAAACGAATTCCCTGCTGATCATCGACAATTAGTAATCGTTTCACATTCCATTCCGCCCTTTTTATTTTTTATTCTTACACAAAAACATTCTTTATTATGTATAATTCTACTTTTTCAGCTTAATACCTTCTAGTATTATAAATTATCTGCTTTTGCTTTCTATCTTTTTCACCCCTATAATATGGGTAGAGGTGGGATCATGTCAAAAATTCTAACAACACAATTAAGTGGATTATTACAAAGAATTACACAAAATGAAGAGGATGCTATCGAGGAGACTGCAAGGTTATTGGCACAAGCTGCAATTGGCGAAGGTAATGTCTATTTTGCTTGCTTTGGAGAAATGCAGACAGTGGAATTAAATGCACTGCAAGCAGTAGAACCATTTAGCAAGTTAGCACCTTGGACTTTGGATACAAGCTTAACAGAAGCCGATCGAGTTTGCATTTTTACTCGTAGTGCGCACGATGAAGAAGCACTAGCTTTAGCTCAGAAATTAAATACTCAATTTATTCCCTTCGCTGCTGTTGCTAGTGAACCAGCAAGTACAGAAAATCCTCTTGCCGACTTAGCCTATACGTATATTTCTACTCGTATTAAAGGTGGTTTATTGCCAAATGATTTAGGTCAACGGGTAGTTGTACCACATGCACTTGCAGGGCTTTTTGTTTATGAAGCTGTCAAAATTGCCTATGATGATATGCTTGGTTTTGATGAGGAAGAATTGTAATAATCCAATCAAAAAGAGTTGTCTCATATTTCGAGACAACTCTTTTTGTTTATTTAAATGTTGCGCCGATAAAGTCACGGAACAGTGGTTGTGGACGATTTGGTCGTGACACTAACTCTGGGTGGAATTGACATGCTACAAAGAAATTATTCTCTGGTAGCTCAATAATTTCAACCAGCTTACCGTCAGGGCTTGTACCTGAGAAGACAAGACCAGCTGCTTCCATTGCTTCACGATATTCATTGTTAAATTCATAACGATGACGATGACGCTCATAAACAAGCTCTTTGCCATATGCTTCACTTGCTTTAGAACCGTCTTTTAATTTACATGGGTATAGGCCTAAACGTAATGTCCCGCCAATATCTACGCTATCATTTTGATCTGGTAAGAAGTCGATAATTGGGTACTCTGTGTTTGCATCAAGTTCGGTAGAATGAGCACCTTTTAATCCTAACACATTACGTGCATATTCAATTGTCGCAAGCTGCATACCTAAGCAAATTCCTAAGAAAGGTACATTATTTTCACGCGCAAATTGCGTAGCTAAAATTTTACCTTCCACACCACGATCACCGAAGCCACCTGGTACTAAAATCGCATCAGCATCTTTTAATAGTGCAGTTACATTATCAGCATTGACATGTTCTGCATTAATCCAGTCAATTTCAATATCAGAATTATAAACATAGCCTGCATGCTTTAATGCTTCTACCACTGAAATATAAGCATCTTGAAGTTCTACATATTTCCCTACTAATGCTACTTTTCTTTTGTTTGGTAAGTTTTTCACTTTGTCTACAAGCTCGCGCCATTCTTCCATATCCGCTTCTGGAGCTTCCATACCAAAGTGGTCAAGAACGATATCATCAATATCTTGTGCATGTAGGTTTAATGGTACTTCATATAAATGCTCCGCATCACGAGATTCAATAATTTCATGTGGTTGAACATCACAGAATAAAGCTAATTTCTCTTTCATATCTTGTGGTACCTCTTGTTCAGTACGCACAACGATAATATTTGGTTGAATACCTAAAGAACGTAACTCTTTTACAGAATGCTGAGTTGGTTTTGTTTTTAATTCACCAGCTGCTTTAATATAAGGAATCAATGTACAGTGGATATACATGACATTATTATGCCCTAAATTAGTTTTCATTTGACGGATAGCTTCTAGGAAAGGTAATGATTCAATATCCCCTACTGTTCCACCTACTTCTGTAATAACAACGTCTGCATTTGTCTCACGACCAGCGCGTTGGATACGATCTTTAATTTCATTTGTAATATGAGGAATAACTTGTACTGTACCACCGTTGTAATCGCCACGACGTTCCTTCTGTAATACCGATTGATACACACGACCTGAAGTTACTGTAGAATGCTTTCCTAGGTTAATATCGATAAAACGCTCATAATGCCCTAAATCTAAGTCAGCCTCAGCACCATCATCTGTTACAAAAACCTCACCATGTTGATAAGGACTCATTGTACCTGGGTCGATATTAATATATGGGTCAAATTTTTGAATCGTAACTTCTAAACCGCGGTTTTTTAATAAACGGCCTAGAGATGCTGCAACAATCCCTTTTCCAAGTGATGATACAACCCCACCTGTTACAAAAATATACTTCGTCATGAAAAAATTCCTCCTTTAGAATTGCTAGATAAGTTGTTTTGTTAGGGATTAGAACATCTGACAGTCAAACACCCTAAAAAAAGAAAAGCCGAGAATGTCTACAAAATTGTAGTCGATTCGAAGCTGTCATCGTTTCTATCTCTTTTCCACTTTCCTTTAAACCTTAAAACTTTAACAATTATTCAGTCACCGTTTACTATACATCATGAATACTTTAAAACATTTATATTCATATCTGCACAAAAAGTATGGGAGAGCTGGTCTGAATAAAGTTAAAAACAAAAAAACGCTCCTCCTGCATAGGTCTGCAGGGGGAGCGTATTATATACACGGTCTTTCTCCTTTTTTTAAGGAGCCCAAGTAAAAGATTAAACGTAACCGTGATAGAAGTCAAGAATTTTTACATCAAGCGTAAAAGTAAGAAAATTCTAAGAGCAAGGTTTTAGATTTCTTCCTCTTCTTCTTCGAACTCTTCTTCATCTTCGTCTTCATCAATAAACTCTTCATCGATTTCTTCAATGTCTTCTAAATCTTCGTCTTCATCAAAATCAATATCTTCTTTATCTTCATCTTCTTCTATCTCTTCTTCTTCTACGAATTCTTCATAGTCCTCGTCGAAGTCGATATCTTCTTCATCCAAATCGATATCTTCTTCTAGATCATCATCTTCATCCACAGAAGCTTTAGATTTTTTCTTTTGAGTTTTAACAGATGGTGCTGTTTCTTCCTCAATCTGCTCTACTTTAAACCATTCACGTAAGCCCCAGCCTGTTTCTTGGTTATATAAGAAGCGGCCATCTACATTAAGATCTGTGTAAAATTGTAGTAGGCGGGATTTTATTTCTTCATCACTGTAGCCTACAAGCTCTTGAATTATTTTTAACAAATCATTAAAAGTTACTGAGGCACGTTTTTCATTTAAAATTACATACGCTAAGTTAATTAACGACTCTTCAGTTAATTGTTCCTTTGTCATTTCACGAAAATTCAATTCGTGCACTTCCTTTCCCTCATCACAATGGACGTTTTAAATTTACATGGTGCTTTATTTTCCAAGCGCAGCAAAAATGGCCACGCAAAAGGTACTTTCCATACAATAAGCATAATACCCATTATATACAAAGTTTTAGCCCCTTTGCTAGCTTCAATTACTGTTTTTTATATTACGCATTTTTTTTATGCCAAGATAAAACAAATAGACAGATAATAGTAGTAAAGGAATAGCGCCAATTTGCTTATTATACAGGAAAATGGCTCCCAATACTAAAGCTAATACAATTATGTAGTGAATAGCTGATTTCATCCTCTACCGCGCCTCCCCTTTTTTTTACATTTCTATTATAGCGAAAAAAAAAAGAAGTGCCTAATCCTAAGACTAGACACTAAAAACTAGAGAAGCTTATTACATAAATTAGAAAGAAATGTCAGTAAACTAGTGAGATTGTCTATCTCTGTTTACATATTACGACGATATTGTCCACCAACTTCATACAGAGCCTTCGTAATTTGTCCCAAACTAGCTACTTTAACAGTTTCCATTAATTCAGCAAAGATATTTCCGTTATGGACAGCTACCTCTTGTAATCGGTTAATAGCTGCCTCGCTTTTAGCTTCATTGGCCTTCCAGAAATCTTGTAAATTGTGAATTTGAGTTTCCTTCTCTTCCGTCGATGCACGAGCAATCTCCATATTATCAATATCAGCATCAGAAGTTGGGTTTGGGTTCAGGTAAGTATTAACACCAATAATCGGTAACTCCCCTGAATGTTTTAGCATTTCATAATGCATCGATTCCTCTTGAATTTTCCCTCGTTGGTATTGTGTCTCCATCGCTCCTAACACGCCACCACGATCATTGATACGATCAAATTCTTCGAGGACAGCTTCTTCCACAAGATCTGTCAGCTCTTCCACAATAAATGCACCTTGAAGTGGATTTTCATTTTTCGCTAAGCCATGCTCTTTTGTAATAATCATTTGAATAGCCATTGCACGACGTACAGATTCCTCAGTAGGCGTTGTAATTGCCTCATCATAGGCATTTGTATGCAAGGAGTTACAGTTATCCTGTAAGGCCATCAAAGCCTGTAATGTTGTACGAATATCATTAAAATCAATCTCCTGCGCATGTAGACTACGACCTGAAGTTTGAATATGATATTTTAACTTTTGGGCACGCTCATTTGCGCCATATTTATCGCGCATCACAATCGCCCAAATACGACGAGCTACACGTCCGATTACTGTATATTCTGGGTCAAGTCCATTAGAGAAGAAGAATGATAAGTTAGGCGCGAAGTCATTAATATTCATGCCTCGGCTTAAATAATATTCTACATACGTAAAGCCATTCGCTAATGTGAAGGCTAATTGCGAAATAGGATTTGCTCCCGCCTCTGCAATATGATAGCCAGAAATTGAAACAGAGTAGTAATTACGCACCTTATGGTCAATAAAGTATTGCTGAATATCGCCCATCATACGTAGGGCAAATTCTGTAGAGAAAATACATGTATTTTGACCTTGGTCTTCTTTCAGGATATCCGCTTGTACTGTTCCACGTACGACCTGAAGTGTTTTCTCCCGTGTCTCTGTAAATTCTTCAACTGTCAAAGTACGTCCTAACTCTTGCTCACGTAATTTTATTTGCTGATCAATCGCTGTATTCATGAACATAGCCAAAATGATAGGTGCTGGACCATTAATTGTCATCGATACAGATGTAGAGGGTGCACATAAATCAAAGCCTGCATATAGTTTTTTCATATCCTCTAATGTACAGATAGATACACCTGATTCCCCAACTTTACCATAAATATCTGGTCGGTAATCTGGGTCCTCCCCGTACAATGTTACAGAATCAAATGCTGTAGATAAACGTTTCGCGTCATCATCCTTCGATAAATAGTGGAAGCGTTTATTTGTACGCTCTGGCGTCCCCTCACCAGCAAATTGGCGCTTTGGATCTTCTCCCTCTCGTTTGAATTGGAAAACACCCGCTGTATATGGGAATTCGCCTGGTACATTTTCTCTATAAACCCAGCGCAAAATTTCACCGTAGTCCTCAAACTTTGGTAATACAACCTTTGGAATTTTTGTACCTGAAAGACTTATTGTCTTTAAAATTGTGCGAATTTCTTTATCGCGAACTTTCGTCACAAATTCATCCCCAGCATATGCTTCCTTTAAAGCTTGCCAATTGTCTAATATACGCTTGGATTCAGCCGTTAATTCGTCTCGGACACCTTCTGCTAAAGAATTAAGTGATGTGATAAGTGCATCATCCGGTGCTTTTTCCTTAACTGCAGTGAGTGCCCCTTCTAATTGGAAAAGACGACGAGCAAATGCCACCTGCTGTTCTGTTTTTTTATGATAGCCACGGACTGTATCAGTAAGCTCTCGTAAATAATAACGACGATCATTCGGAATAATTACATCTTGCTTTTGCGTTTTAGCAAATTGCTCATAGCTCGTTTCCCAATCGCTACCAGCTTTTTGGTTAATGATTTGCACTAACGCGGCAAATAAAGCATTTGTTCCTTTATCATTAAATTGGCTAGCGATTGTACCGTAAACCGGCATATTATCAAGTGATTCATCCCAAAGTTCGCGCGAGCGCTGATATTGTTTTTGGACCTGACGTAGTGCATCCTCAGAACCTTTACGCTCAAACTTATTAATAGCAATAACATCCGCAAAATCAATCATATCAATCTTCTCAAGCTGTGTTGGTGCACCAAACTCACTTGTCATAACATACATTGATAAATCGGTATATTTGGTAATCTCGGCATCACCCTGACCAATACCACTTGTTTCAACGATAATTAAATCATAGCCAGCTACTCGTACTACATCTATTACGTCCCCAATGGATGCGGTTAATTCCGTACGAGAGCCTCGTGTAGCTAAGCTACGCATATAGACGCGGTTATTAAAGATGGCATTCATACGAATTCGATCCCCAAGTAATGCCCCACCCGTTTTTTGCTTTGTTGGATCGACGGACAGAATTGCCACATGCTTTTCTGGGAATTCTTTTAAGAAACGGCGAATTAGTTCATCCGTTAACGAAGATTTCCCCGCGCCACCTGTTCCGGTAATACCCATAACAGGTGTTCCTTTTGAACGCTTCCGTGCTTCCTCCAGCATTTTTTTCGTTTCTTCATCGTCATTTGACTCGGCTGCTGTAATTAAATTAGCTAAAATTTCAGGAGTCTCTGTTGTTAAAGACTCTAATTTTTCTAAATAGCTACCAGTTGCAGTAGGAAAATCGGTTCCTTTAATTTGCTCATTAATCATTCCCTGAAGCCCTAAAACGCGGCCATCCTCTGGTGAGAATATTCCCGCAATGCCGTAAGAATGCAGCTCTTTAATTTCACGTGGTAAAATTACTCCACCACCACCGCCATATATTTTTATATGTGGTGCCCCTTTTTCACGCAGTAAATCAAACATATATTTAAAGTATTCCATATGCCCGCCTTGATAAGAAGAAATAGCAATACCTTGTGCATCCTCTTGTATCGCAGCATTTACGACTTCTTCCACAGAACGGTTATGACCTAAATGGATTACTTCCACACCGCTCGATTGCAAAATGCGTCGCATAATATTGACCGAAGCATCATGTCCATCAAAAAGACTCGATGCTGTCACAAAACGTACGTGATTTTTTGGACGATATACTTCTACCTTTGTCATATGAAATCCCCACTCTCTCCCCTTAATGAATAAAAAAAGCCGGCAATTGCAATGTCGCTCTATGCAATTACCGACAAACCCCTAACGAAATATTAAAACCCCTTTATGCCTGAAATGAACAATGTGATTTGCATGTCAATAAACTCATCAATTGAATGTTGGCGATGTAATGCCCATTTGCGGAATGCCCAACTTTGGCCAGACACTACTAAATTATTGGCTGCTAAATGAATTTGCTTGTCTGTCATTGTTATGTCACCAGATTGTACACAGCGCTTTAGCAATCTTTCAAACGTAGCAACCATTTCAAACTCTTTACTAAAGACATAACGTTGCGCTTCTTTTGACAATGATTTTGTTTCTTGATACATGATTGTAAGCTCATCAACCATGCTATCGATTTGCAGGAAATATTCTCGGATCATTTCCTTTAGCTCTTCGATTGTCCCTGCTTTAATCTCGTAACTTGAAAGTCGCTCCATTGCATGATGATAGATACTATCACATACGAGGTAAAGAACATCTTCTTTTGTTCGAATGTACTCATATAAAGTACCGATACTAAAGCCTGCAGCTTTTGCGATTTCTCTCGTTGTGGCCCGATGGTAGCCTTTTTCTTTGAATAACTTAATTGCTCCCTGAATCATTTGCTCACGACGAATGGCGATTAAATTTTCATCTTTTACAGTTGACTGTACTTGGGGCCTTTTATCTTTTTCTGTCATCAATTATTTAGTTAACATACGCGAGATAACGAGACGTTGAATCTCTTGCGTACCTTCATAAATTTGTGTAATTTTCGCATCACGCATAAAGCGTTCTACTGGATAATCTTTTGTATAACCGTAACCACCAAATACTTGAACCGCCTCCGTCGTTACACTCATCGCCGTATCGCCAGCCATTAATTTCGCCATTGCTGATGCCTTACCATATGGTAGGTTATTAGATTCTAACCAAGCCGCTTGATATGTAAGAAGTCGAGATGCCTCAATATGAGTGGCCATATCCGCTAGCTTAAAGGATACACCTTGATTTGCAGTAATGGGTTTACCAAATTGTACACGTTCTTTCGCATAGTCTACTGCTGCATCAAGTGCTCCTTGTGCAATTCCTACAGCTTGAGCCGCAATACCATTTCGTCCACCATCTAGTGTCGTCATCGCAATCTTAAAGCCTTCCCCTTCAGCTCCAAGCAAGTTTTCTTTTGGAACACGACAGTTGTCGAAAATAATTTCTGTCGTAGGAGATGAACGAATTCCTAATTTCTTCTCCTTCTTACCTACAGAGAAACCTTCATATCCCGCTTCAACGATAAATGCGGATGTACCGTTTTTGGCTTCAGGATCTGTTACGGCAAATACAATATATGTATCTGCTACTCCACCATTTGTAATGAAGATTTTTGAGCCATTTAAAATATAATCATTGCCATCACGTTTTGCGTAAGTTTTCATGCCACCCGCATCAGAACCTGATCCTGGTTCTGTTAAACCGTAAGCCCCAATATGCTTTCCTTCAGCCATTGGACGCAGATACTTTTGTTTCTGTTCTTCTGTACCGAACTTATACAGCGGCCAGCCTGCCAGTGATGTATGTGCAGATAATGTTACTCCTGTTGATGCACACACGCGTGATAATTCCTCGACAGCAATGACATATGCCAGATAATCAAATCCAGCTCCACCATATTCCTCTGGCCAAGGAATACCTGTTAAACCAAGCTCAGCCATTTTATCGAAAATGGCACGGTCAAATTCTTCATTTTCATCACGTTCTGCCGCTGTTGGAGCCACTTCATTCATAGCGAAATCTCGAATCATTTCACGTAATTGCTCATGCTCTTCTGTTAACTGAAAGTTCATTGTCCATTTCCCCTTTTTATTAGACTCTGTTCTGTGTAATGGTAAGTTGGATTCAGCGTTTCATTTAGTGATTTTCTTACTATATCCAACGGTTCCCATCCTCTTTATAAGCTACAACCAACACCTTACACCAGGTTTTATTTCAGTAAATGTTTACTAATGACTAGTCTTTGTATTTCACTTGTTCCTTCATATATTTCAGTTACCTTAGCATCTCGGAAATATCGCTCTACTGGGTAATCTTCTGTATAACCATAGCCACCAAATACTTGAACAGCCTCTATTGCTGTTTGGACAGCTGTTCGTGATGCAAAAAGTTTTGCCATTGAAGCTTCAGCGCCACACGGTAAACCTTTCGCACGTAAATTTGCAGCACGGTAGACTAGTAGTTTGGATGATTCAACAGCTGTTGCCATGTCAGCAAGTTTAAAGCTAACACCTTGTTGGGCAACAATCGGTTTGCCAAATTGAACACGTTCTTTAGCATAAGCAGTAGCTGCTTCAAGTGCTGCTTCAGCTATTCCTAAAGATTGTGCAGCAATACCAATGCGTCCCACATCTAAATTAGCCATCGCTATTTTGAAGCCTTCTCCCTCTTCCCCTAAAAGGTTGTCGGCTGGGATACGGCAATTATCGAATGTTAGCTGAACAGTGCGAGAGCCATGCAAGCCCATTTTATGCTCGTCTTTTCCAATAATTAAGCCAGGTGTTCCCTTTTCAACGATAAAGGCAGAAATACCTTTTGTTTTTTCAGCAGGATCCGTTGATGCGAATACAATGTATACATCCGCCTCCCCACCATTAGTAATAAATACTTTGGAGCCATTAATGACATATTCATCACCATCACGGACTGCCTTCGATTGAAGAGAGCCAGCATCTGAACCAGCACCTGGTTCTGTTAAACAAAAGGCACCTAAATATTCACCCGCTGCAAGTTTAGGTACATAACGTTTCTTTTGTTCTTCATTCCCAAAGTAAATGATTGGATTCGTTCCAACCGATGTATGCACCGATAAAATAACTCCCATTACAGCGCTTACCTTTGATAATTCATGAATCGCAATAATATACGATGTAAAATCCATGCCAGAGCCTCCAAGCTCTTCAGGTGTTGTGATACCCATTAAACCAAGTTCACCCATCTGCTGAAGCAGCTCACGTGGAAACTCCCCTGCTTCCATTCGCTCTACCCATGGTTGGATTTTTTCTTGAGCAAAATTACGAACCATATCGCGCATCATAATTTGCTCATCTGTAAATTGCAAATGCATCTATTATGTCACCCCTCTAAGTTGTCCTGTAGCACTTCTATAACCCCATCCCCATAGGATTATTCGTACATGTAAAAGCCTCTTCCAGATTTCTTTCCTAGCCAACCCGCTGCAACATATTTACGAAGCAGTGGACAAGGTCGATATTTACTATCTCCTAGGCCCTCATGTAAAATCTCCATAATGGAGAGACATGTATCTAAACCAATGAAATCCGCCAATGTTAACGGCCCCATTGGATGGTTCATACCAAGCTTCATGACATCGTCAATCGCTTCTTTCGATGCTACCCCTTCATATAAAGCATAAATAGCTTCATTAATCATCGGAAGTAAAATTCGGTTTGAAATAAATCCTGGGAAGTCATTCACTTCAACTGGCGTTTTCGCTAACTTGACAGTCATCTCTTCTACCGCTTTATACACTTCATCAGTTGTAGCTAAACCACGGATAATTTCTACAAGCTTCATAACAGGTACAGGATTCATAAAGTGCATGCCAATAACTTGCTCTGGTCGATTTGTTACAGCGGCAATTTCTGTAATAGGTAGTGAAGAGGTATTCGTAGCTAAAATAGCATGTGACTGTGCAATTCCATCAAGCTGTTTAAAAATGGATTGCTTCACTTCCATATTTTCTACAGCTGCCTCAATGATAATATCTACATCACTAGCATCCTGTAAATCTAGCGACATCGTAATGCGACCTAGAATTGCAGCCTTTTCTTCTTCTGTTTTACGACCCTTTTCTACATCGCGTGATAAATTTTTAGTCATAACACTTAATCCACGCTCGTAAAACTCTTGTTTTATATCGTTCAATTTCACGTCAAAGCCTGCTTGTGCGCAAACCTGTGCAATGCCAGAGCCCATTTGCCCTGCACCAATGACCATTACCTTTTGAATTCCCATCATTTCAGTCCCCCTGTTTTCGGTACTTCAATCATGATTGCATCGCCTTGCCCACCACCTGAACAAATGGCGGCAATGCCGATACCACCGCCTCGACGCTTTAATTCCTGAGCAAGCGTTAAAATAATTCGTGCTCCTGAAGCTCCGATTGGATGTCCTAAAGCAACTGCGCCACCATTAACATTAACCTTTTCTGCATCTAGATCAGCTAACTGCTTACTCACTAAAGCTACCGCTGCAAAGGCTTCATTAATTTCAAACAAATCAATATCTGCTAATGACTTATTCGTCTTTTTTAGCAGCTTATTAATGACCAGTCCTGGTGTTTGAGGGAAATTTTCTGGCTCAATCGCTAGCTCTTCATGACCTATAATTATTGCCAATGGTTCTCTACCTTCGCGTGTCGCACGTTCTTCATTCATGATTACGAGCGCACATGCTCCGTCATTTACGCCAGGTGCATTACCTGCAGTAATGGTACCGTCCTTATCAAAGGCTGGTTTGAGCTTTGCCAGTATTTCTAAAGAAGTGCCTGCTCTTGGTGCCTCATCCGTATTCACAACTAGTGGCTCACCTTTTCGTTGAGGAATCTCAACAGGAACGATTTCTTCTGCAAAATATCCTTTGTCCATCGCCGCTAGTGCACGTTCATGGCTACGAACTGACCAAGCATCCTGTTCCTCACGACTTAGCGAGAATTCTTTAGCTGTCGAGTTACCATAGCTGCCCATATGTGGTCTTGCTGGATCAAAAGCACATGTTAGACCGTCATAAAGCATGCCATCAACCATCGTTGAATCACCCATTCGTAAGCCCGTTCGACCATTTAACAAATAATATGGTGCATTAGACATGGACTCCATTCCACCAGCTACAATTACCTCTTCGTCCCCTAAACGAATCAGTTGATCTGCTAATGTCACTGCACGCATCCCCGACGCACAGACTTTATTAATCGTTTCTGTTTTTACCCCTATTGGCAAATTAGCCTTTATGGCTGCTTGTCGAGAAGGAATTTGTCCCTGTCCCCCTTGTAAAACCGAGCCTAAAATTACCTCATCGACTTCATCAAGTCCCATATTGGCTTTCTCTAATGCACCCTTAATTGCAATGGCGCCTAAATCACTTGCATGTACTGCCGATAAAGAACCACCAAATTTACCAAATGCCGTTCTTGCTCCTGCTAAAATTAC
Organism: Lysinibacillus fusiformis; assembly: GCF_003049525.1. Classification (GTDB taxonomy): domain Bacteria; phylum Bacillota; class Bacilli; order Bacillales_A; family Planococcaceae; genus Lysinibacillus; species Lysinibacillus fusiformis. The sequence goes on from NZ_PYWL01000001.1 coordinate 775,652, forward strand.
AGCTCTATTCAAGTAAAACACCCCTTTTGTTTTACGTTCTCAATGAAGTAGTGAAGCATTTTATTGACTGAACGCTCGCTCGACTTCTATCGATGAAAAATGGGAGTTTTCATTTCAACTCCCATTTCCATTTAATCTTATTCTACAAAACAATTTTTTATTGTGCAATTTATATTTTTCAGATAACTAAAATATTTCTACAATAGCAATCATTTTTCTGCGCTTATTTCACTATTCTCGTTTTGACTTGCATTTTCTACTGTCATCACAACTTCTTCTATAGTTTCTTCTACTTCCTCAGGAGAGTTGTCGACAACCTTTACTTTTTCCCCAAATACTGAACGCTCCAATAACTCTGCTACATCGAATGTGCCAATCGAGTCTTCCACTTCTTTAGCCTTTGTACCATCCTCCAGCATTGTTAAGCAGTAAGGACAGCCAGATGAAATAACTGATGCATTAGTTGCTAAAGCCTGTTCTGTACGAGCTACGTTAATGCGATTGCCGACATGCTCTTCCATCCACATGAGACCGCCACCGGCACCACAGCACATGGCTGTTTCTCGATTACGTTCCATTTCGACTAACTTCACTCCTGGAATGCCACGCAAAATTTCTCGTGGTGCATCATAGACATCATTGTAACGACCTAAATAACATGAATCATGGAAAACAATTGTTTCATGTACCTCGTAATTTAATGCTAGACGATTTTCTTCAATTAACTGGTTTAATAATTCAGTATGATGATATACTTCGCCTTTCCAACCAAAATCTTGGTACTCATTTTTAAAGATATTGTATGCATGAGGATCAATTGTAACAATTTTTTTCACGTCATTTTTAACGAACTCATCAATATTTGCTGTAGCAAGCTCTTGGAATAAAAATTCATTTCCTAAACGACGTGGCGTATCCCCAGAGTTCTTCTCTTTATTTCCTAAAATTGCAAACTTCACACCGGCTTCGTTTAACAGTCGACAGAATGCTAATGCAATTTTTTGAGATCGGTTATCAAATGCTCCCATTGACCCAACCCATAAAAGGTATTCCATTTCCTCGCCAGACTTTTTCAATTCTTTTACTGTTGGGATATGGATTGTTGGGTCTAAATCACGCCAATTTTCTTTTTCTTTACGATTTAATCCCCAAGGATTTCCTTGTCTCTCGATATTTGTCATCGCGCGTTGCGCATCAGGATTTACTTTCCCCTCTGTCATTGTTAAATAACGACGTAAATCAATAATTTTATCAACATGCTCGTTCATTACTGGACATTGATCTTCACAGTTACGACAAGTCGTACAAGCCCAAATCTCTTCCTCTGTAATCACATCACCAATTAAAGATGGACTGTAGATATCTTCAATCACTGCACCTTCAGCCCCAGCTGCCAGCGCAAGCTGATTACCCTTTGTATTGGCAAAGAATTGATAAGGTACCCAAGGCTTTTGCTTTGTGACAACAGCTCCTGTAAATGTTAAATGATCTCGTAATTTCACGATTAAATCCATAGGAGACAGCATTTTTCCTGTCCCTGTAGCTGGACACATGTTTGTACAACGTCCACATTCTACACAAGAATACAGATCGAGCATTTGTTTTTGTGTGAAGTCCTGTATGCGTCCCACCCCAATAGAAGGCATATCGTCTTCACTTTCAGCATTTTCTAATGCCTCAAAATCAATGGGTGTTAAAGTGCCTGTTCGGTCTAAACGATTCATGTAAACATTAAGCGGGCTTACAATTAAATGGAAATGTTTAGATTGTGGTACATACACAAGGAATGTTAATAGAATTAATAAATGTGCCCACCACATGACATAAAACACACCAGCAGCTACTGACGCAGGTAGGAAACCAAAAATAGTAGCAATACTAGAAGCTACTGGTTCTGTATAGGTTAATCCCTCTCCATGCCAAATTAATCCCATACCATTCGCAAGTAACGTCGATACCATTAAGCCACCAATGAAAATTAATACAAGACCGTTTTTCCATCCACGCTTTAAACGTACTAGCTTTTCAACATAGCGGCGGTAAAATGCCCAGACAACCGCTACCAAAATCATTAAGACCACAAGTTCTTGGAAGAATGTAAATACACCATAGAAAATACCAAGCGGTAAATGTGAGCCTGGTGCTAATCCTTTCCAAATTAAATCAATCGCCCCTAGCTGTACCATTAAAAATCCATAGAAAAACATTACATGGATTAAACCACTCTTTGGATCTTTTAATAGCTTGTTTTGGCCAAATACATTGACCATAATATAGCGAAGACGTTCTTTTACACTTTCATCAAACTCAACCTTTTTCCCCAATTGCACATACTTATAGCGTGTTTTCAACAGATAGAAGAACAATCCTACTGCATAAAGTACAACCACGACTGTTAAGACAATGTTAGCAATTAATAATGGACTCATGGTTGGTCCCCCCTCGTTTGTCGTAATTTTTCTCTCTTTGTGATAAATTTGCTAGCTCATACGGAAATGTTCATCACTTCGATATTATATTCCTATTCTAATAAATGAGTGAGCATTCAGTCAACATAAAACGGAAATATTTCTGATAATTTTATATTCTTACATTTTACAAGAAAAAAAGCCACCCTGAATTTTTTCAAAGTAGCATTTTTTACTTTCTGTAGAAAACTAAATTTTATTTTTTAAAAACATTTCCACTGCGAATATATTCAACATCCGCAACATGTAATCGAGCATTTACTACTCGTGCAGCTGCAAATAAATAATCTGATAATCGATTTAAATATTTTTGTACAACTTTTGGCACATCTTCAACTTCTTTCATAAGTGTCACCATTTCACGCTCTGCTCGCCGAGCAACCGTACGCGCAATGTGTAAAGTTGCAGCTGCTGGTGCCCCTCCTGGCAAAATAAAACGTTGTAATGGTGGCGCTTCATCTGAAAGTGCATCAATACGAGCCTCTAGCACCTCAATTGGTTGTTCAGTTAGCTTATAATGTCGTTCTTTCATCACGTTGGCTAGATCACCACCGGCATCGAATAGTTCATGTTGAATAGTTTCTAAATCCGTTAAAATATCCTTGAAAAGTGCTGGATCTAATTCACTTACAGCTTTACCAATAAAAGAATTTAATTCATCAATAGCCCCATACGTTTCAACACGTAAACTATCTTTATCAACGCGTCCTCCTATAAGACTTGTTTTACCCGTATCCCCTGTTTTTGTGTACAGCTTCATTTCGCTCATCTCCTAAAATTGATTTTTGTAATTTCTGATAGCCTGAACCGTAGTTTCAAAAACACCCTTTGCAATCATTTTACCAACTTCCGTAATGGGACCACCATATAACATTTCTGTCCCTTTTTGAGTTGCTGCAATTAAAAGGCTATCTGTAGCAGTACCTGTAGCAATTGTTCCACTACGCTCATCACGAATATTTTCTGATTGCATAGCCTTCGTTTTCGCTTCTGTAGCTGTCATCATGGCCTGAAAAAATGCTTCCTCCGATAAACAGCCGTTGATAATTACCCATGTATTAATAGTACCAATATATGGTTCATCCTGCCTTTCGTGCACACGAGATACATCTACTGCATTCCCTACACCAGCAGTAACAGCTACTATCACACTGCCAAATGGTGCAGGTAACTCATTGATCGCCACAAGAGCTGTTGGCACTGCTGTCAGCATGACAACTGTATTCGTAGGCGAAAAATGGCCTCTTTGCAAAAATTCATTAACCTCTCTCTTTACATCACTAATCACATAATCACTAGGAACAGAGCGGTTTAACAAGCAATTATGCCACCCAATTCCAGGGTTATGGACAGCAGAGGATACAGTTTTTATAGGAATCTCTGACTGGAGCTGAATAAACTGTTCCGTTATTATAAAATGTTCTTTTTTTATTACAGCGCGCTGTTGATAGTCGCTTGCTGCAGGCATCATCGTAATTTGTGGTTTAGGTATTTCTGGATGAGCATAAGTAGCTACTCGTGCTTGATAAATTTCTTCTATCTGAGAAGCAATTAATACTTCATGTGGTGCCCCAAAAGCTCTCATTTGTCCACTTTCCATGAGCAATAATTCATCACAATAGAGAGAGGCTAAATTCATATCATGTAATACCATCACTACCGTTAAACCACACTCTACAGCTTCCTTCCGCACCATATCTAAAATTTGCCGCTGATGGGCAATGTCTAAATGATTTGTCGGCTCATCTAGCAGTAAAATTTCCGCAGTTTGAGCAAGGGCCTGTGCAACAAAAACTCTTTGCTGTTCGCCACCCGATAAAAATTCCATCGGTGTATGCTCATAACGTTTTATGCCTGTTTGTAGCATTGCATGTTGAACCGCTTGCTCATCTTGCTCAGACCAACTTGAAAAAAAACCTGATTGATGTGGATAACGTCCAAGCGAAATAGCCTCTCTAACACTGTTTGAAAAAGCATTCGCATGGAGCTGTGGTAAAACAGCCATTTTTTTTGCTAAAGCACGGGCATTGTAGGAAAGAATGCTTTGTCCATCAATAGAAATCGTGCCCTCAACTGCTGGTAGAATACCACTCATTACCTTTAATAATGTTGATTTCCCACTACCATTTGGCCCTAAAATGCCAAGAATCTTTCCTTTTTCAACTGTAAAGCTTATATCCTTGACGATCGGTACGTCTTCATAACCACCTGATAGATGTTCAACAACAATCACGCCCGTACCCCCTTGCCTCTTCGTTGCTTATAAAAAATATAGGAAAAAACAGGCGCTCCAATAAATGCCGTAATGACACCAATGGGCAGTTCCCTTGGCAAGATGATGGTTCTTGCAACTAAATCACAAATAATAAGTAATGTTGCCCCATTAAAAAATGATAATGGGAGTAAATGACGGTGATCAGAGCCCCAAATCATTCTTGTCATATGTGGTACAACTAACCCTACAAAGCCAATTGTGCCTGAAACAGCAACTGCTGCTCCAGTTAGCATGGAGCCACCTACTAAAATCAAATACTTACTTTTCTTTACATTGACACCTAAATGCTTCGCTCTTTCTTCCCCATATAACAGAACATTAAGCTCACGTCTCTGAGTCCACAGCATAAGGGAACCAACAATGACAAATGGAATAATCATTTGAACATATGGCCAACCACGCATAGAAACAGAACCGAGTAGCCAGCCGATTACTTGGCGTAGCTCCTCTCCCGATAAAGCAATCATTAACGAGATTAACGATCCTAAAAATGAACTAAAGATAACTCCTGTTAAAATCAGTGTTTCCATCTTTAAAGAACGGTCTACTACTCTAGCAAAGCTCATCACAATCACCATTGTAATAATTGCGCCTATCATGCTAAAGGTAGGTAAGGCATACAAGCCTACAACAGGTATAGAAATATTAAAAAAAATTGTCATGACTGCGCCGACAGAAGCACCAGATGAAATACCTAATGTATATGGATCTGCTAATGGATTTTTGAGCAAGCCTTGGAAAGCCGCTCCCGCAATGGCGAGAGAAGCTCCTACTAGCCCCGCTAAAAGCACACGGGGCAACCGAATTTTCCAAAAGATATTGGCAGCTGTTTCATCAACTGACTGATTCCACAGCACTTCTATCGGAATATGAACAGAGCCTATAGCTACGCCACACCAGATGCTAATGATAAGAAGCGTACATGTTAATACATAGGCTGTTGCTATTTTTTTCACTTAAATACCTCAGGGTAGATAGCTTTTGCTAATTCCTCAAGGCCATCCGCTAAACGTGGTCCCTGACGGCTTGTTGTGCTTTCATCTACTTGCACAATAGCATTATTTTTCACTGCATTAATTGTATCGAAACCAGCACGCTTTGGTATTTTTGTTAAAATATCAGGTACATAACTATATGTCACCACGATGACATCTGGATTTTTTGTGATAATTTGTTCTGCACCAATTTCATACCAATTATCACCGTCTGCTGCTACATTTTTTGCATGGATCATCTCCAGCATTGCGTTCATAAATGTGCCTTGACCAGCTGTATAAACATTAGGTTCATCAGAGGCTTCTACAAAAACGTTCTTAGGTTCAACGTCTTTCACTTTCCCCTGAACCTCTTCCACTTTCGCCTTCATGTCAGCAATGATTTTTTCAGCTTCTGGTAATTTCCCTGTAGCACGCCCAAGCTGTTCAATCGTTGTATAGGTTTCATTAAAATCTTGGGCATTTTTTACAACAAATACTTTCACGCCCGCAGATTCTAGCTGTGCTATGGCTGATTCCGAAAGAGACATGCTAGATTCATGTGCAAAAACGATATCTGGCTTTAAGGCAATAATTTGTTCAATATTGTACTCCATGCCACCAACCTTATCCTTTTCAACTACCTCTGGTGGATAATCGTCGTTGTCTGTAACCCCTACGATTTCATCCTTTAAACCTAGGCCAAACAATATTTCTGTATTACTTGGAATAAGTGACACTATTTTCTTAGGAGGAGCCTCTAGTGTAATACCCTTCCCAATAGCATCCGTTATAGTCATAGGGAATGTTGCTTCTTCCGCCTTAGATGTTTCTTGTTGTGTTTGCTCTTCTGTAGGTGTGGAATTGTCTTTTTGCGCCTCTTGTCCACAAGCTGCTAGCAACCCTATCGTTAAAAATGCCGATACCCCTATTTTCCAAAATTTCTTCATGTGAATCCTCCTTCGTTGATTTGTGCGTTCATGTGTTAGAAGTATTCCTCCATCAAAATAAGACCCCTCATCTTCGAATGATGAGGGGTCAAAATCGCACCAAAAAACTGATACAAAATCCACCATCCTATCCTCGTAGGCTGTCATGTCTATGCTATAAAGGCAGGTCTCCTGGCTTGTGCTCAGTACGTTTTTTCAAGCCTTCCCGAAATCTTCAGTGGCATCATTTGAAAAAACTCACACTTACAGTGGCGGGACCGCATCGGAATTACACCGATTTCCCTTTTCACTTTACTTAAGTAAAGAACCTTTATAATATTCAGTTGATTTTATTATACATGAAATTAAAAAAAGTCGCCTCTATATCAAGGCGACTCCAAAGGTTATTAGACGATTTCAGCAAAATACTGTACGGTTTTCATCGGAGCACCGATCGTTCGTAATGACCAAGTTTGCTCTAAATAAACATCCGCTAGTTTATCATATTTCCCACCAAACTTTTGTGCCCACTCAACGGCTATGACACTTTCATATAATTGAGCCATTTTTTTGGCAACATCCTTTGCTTCAAACGTTTTTGTCGCTTCATCGAGAGTACTAAAAATTTGTAAGGTTGCCGATAGTTTAGTTAATTGCTCTTGAACGATTTTCACTAATGAATGGTCTGTTAATACTTCTAATCGCTTGCTCATCTCTTGAACAAACAATTCATGTGCCCTGTATTTATCCACTAAGCGAATAAGCTCCAAAGCTAGTATATTAGCCGTACCCTCCCATACCGTCAGCACTTGCGCATCTCTCAGTAAGCGTGGTGTTACAAAGTCCTCAATATAGCCATTCCCGCCATGTAGCTCAATTGCTTCACTTGCATAATGGACCGCCTGCTCTGCCGTTTCCTTTTTCATAATGGCAATATATAAACGGTTCATGATGATGTCTTGCTCTGTTCCCTGACCACTTGTCACTTTATCGTATAATTGAATAAGATCAAAAATCGTGGCTACTTCTACATGCAGCTTAGCGGCATATTTACCCAATGTATCCTGGATCATAGGATACTGTGTTAAAGGTTTACCAAAGGCATATCGATTTGACACATAATGCTTCGCCTCTAAGAAGCCACGGCGCATAATACCAATGGATGCCACAGCATTACAAATTCTTGATAAATTAAGCGCCTCCAGCATATAATAAATCCCTTTATTTTGATCACCAACTACATAAGCGAGTGCTCCATCAAACTCAACCTCACCAGATGGAACGGCTTTCACACCTAATTTATCTTTTAGTCGTCGAATACGAAGTTGGTTAGCCGTTCCATCTTCATTACGCCATGGAACTGCAAATAGAGTTAATCCTTTAGAGCCTGCTTGTGCACCCTCTATTCGTGCCAATACCATTGCAACCCCACACATCCCTGCATTGGAGGCGAAATACTTTTCACCATAGAGGCGGTATTCATTCCCCACAAGTTTTGCTTCTACTACATTCGCACCAACATCTGAGCCTCCTTGTCGCTCTGTTAAAAATGTCGCTCCCTCATATAGCTCCATATCGCCTGTTGCACAAACATGCGGTAAGAAGCGCTGCTTAACTCCTTCCTCTGCATAATGGTCTAATAAATAGGCAGTAGCCATCGTTAACGTCACAGGGCAATAAAAACCGGGCTCCGCATGTGACAGTAAATAACCTTGCGCAAAACTATAGACATAATTCCCTTTGTGACCTAGTTGGGGAATATCTTTATGCACATAGCCAACAATCCCCGTATTATATGTCTCCTCGATTGTTTTTTTGTAGCCGTCATTGACCCATACCTCTGAAACCTCTTCGCCATAGGCATTATACCTTTGAAGGCGAGGCTCTCCTTGTCGATCAGTATGTTTCGCCCTCACATCTATAGCACCCGCACATAGCTCACCAAAGTCCGTCAATTCCCGATGCGCATAAGATAAAAATTCTTTATCGAGCATCATTTCCAACACTTTTTGAAGCGTATCATCATCTGTAAAGAAATTGCTTGTGCCTGCTATTTCCTGTTGTAAAACTTTCATGCTATCTCACCTCTTGTCCTTTCAAAGATTGTTTTAAAATTTTGCCTGACGCATTCCTTGGTAGCGCTTCCACTTTTTCGAAAATACGCGGTATCTTATACTTAGCAAGCTGCCCCTCTAAATAATCTTTTAGAGCCTCTTCATCAATATCCTGTTTAGCGGAATAAACAGCCTTCACTGTCTCTCCCCATTGTGGATGTGGAACACCAACCACTGCCGCTTCAAATATCCCCTCAAAGCTTAAAAGGCAATCTTCAATTTCTTTCGGATAAATATTGACTCCTCCCGAAATAATCACATCTTTTTTTCGATCAACAATCCAAATAAAGCCGTCTTCATCCTTACGAGCTAGATCACCTGTTTTTAACCAACCGTCTATAAAGGCCGCATTGGTTGAAGCTTCATCTCTGTAGTAGCCAAGCATATTACCCTCACCAAATAAAACGATTTCCCCTACTTCTCCTGCTGGTACATCTTCGCCACTGTCGTTAACAATACGTATCTCTGTACCTAAAGGTGCTCGCTGTCCAATACTCCCAGCCTTTCCTTCATGCTCCTTGCCAAATAGCAATGATCCACTTGGCCCCGCCTCTGTTAATCCATATACGCATGTTAAATTAGTTGTGCGGAATGACTGTTGAATGAAACGAACTTCGTTTTCAGATAAAGGTGCACCTCCATATACCCACCATTTCATGGAGGACAAATCAGCTGATTGCAATCTCGGCATCTGTGCTGTTAATAAATAAGCAACAGGTGCGCCAAAGAAATGAGTCGTTTTTTCCTGTTCAATGGAATCCATTAATAAATCTGGTGTAAAAGTTGGCGTTAACACATTTGTAGAGCCTACAAATACACCTGCCATTAAAAATAAATGCAATGGAGCCGAATGAGTTAATGGCATCATTAGCAATATACGGCTTTCAGGCTTTACCTCCATTTCAACTGCAATCATTTGTGCAACCGTTAAAATATTACGATAGCTAAACAATACGCCCTTTGGTTTCCCAGTCGTACCTGATGTGTACAAAATGGTCGAAGCATCATCTTCGTTTAACTGACATTCAATCGTTTGGGAACTGGCACTTTGAATCATTGTTTCATAATGAAGCCAGCCTGCTACTTGTTGGCCTGTTTTAATTTTTAACGGGATTACGGCAATATGCTGGACTGCCGCAAAAATGGCTTCATGTGCAATAATCACCTTTGCCTCAGCATGCTGTGCCACATACTCTACTTCTTGTAATGTAAACTTAGCATTGACTGGGACGACAATAGCACCCATTCGCTGAATAGCAAAATAGCTCACGACAAACTCTACAACGTTAGGCATAAAAATCAGAACTTTATCTCCCTGCCTTACACCCTGTTCTAATAATGCATGACTAAAACGGGTCACTTGCTCATCTAAATCATGATAGGTCACTCTTCTACCATGACAAATAACGGCTTCCTTTGTTGGATACTTACGGGCATTACGTGCTAATAAATCGGAACTATTCATCGTGCATCTCTCCCCTTAAAGTCGTTAATTTCTCATTAAACATGCCATGCATTTGTTGTAATTCATTTCTCATTTGCGTAAGCTCAGCTATTTTCCTATCAATCTCCTGTATCTTTTGCTCTCCGTATTCAACGGTTCGCTCCAATTGCTGAATTCCTGAGCGATCAAAATCAAAAAGTAACACCATTTCCTTGATCTCCTCCAGTGAAAAGCCGTAACGCTTTCCTCTGAAAATAAGCTTGAGCTTCGCAGATTCTTTTTTCGAAAAGGTTCGTTGATTCGTAGATGAACGTTGAGGACAAAGAAGCCCAAGCTCCTCATAATAACGAATTGTACGTGTGGACACATCGAACTCCTTAGCCACCTCTTGAATCGTCTTCATAATCGTCTCCCCCTCCTGATTGGCAACAGTATACCATTGACGTTAACGTAAACTTCAACAAAATTTTCGAAATTAACAGAAAAATATAGTTCGAAGCAGAAATTTTAATGATTAGCCATTACTCTCGTATCACTAACTACCATAATTTAATGTGTTAACTTGCTTTCTATCCATAAAAAAACCCCTAACACTTTTCCTGTTAGGGGCTAAGATAGACTATTACATTTTTTCTGGTGCTGACACGCCGATTAAACGAAGCGCATTAGCAATTGTTGTACGAACTGCAGTAATTAATGCTAAGCGAGCTTCTGTTAGCTCTTTGTTTGAAGCATCTAATACTTTTTCTGCATTATAGAAACTATGGAAAGCAGCCGCTGTTTCTTGAATATAATTTGCGATACGGTGTGGTGTACGATGTTTAGCCGCGTCAGCTACCACTTGTGGGAAATCGCCTATTTTTTTCAATAAATCAATTTCCTTTTCAGCTGTTAATAGGTTTAGGTTTTCACTTGTAGCAGCAAAACCTTGTTCATTGGCAGAGCGTAAAATTGATGAAATACGTGCATGTGCATATTGTGCATAATACACTGGGTTTTCATTAGATTGCGATACGGCAAGGTCAAGGTCAAAATCCATATGAGAATCGCCTGCTGTTTTTACGAAGAAGTAGCGAACTGCATCTAAACCAACTTCTTCCACAAGCTCGCGCATTGTTACCGCATTGCCTGTACGTTTAGACATTTTGAATTTTTCACCGTTTTTATAAAGCTGAACCATTTGAATTACTTCTACTTCTAATGTATCACGATCATAGCCTAATGCTTGAATGGCAGCCTTCATACGTGGAATATAGCCGTGATGGTCTGCTCCCCAAATATTGATTAATTTATCAAAGCCACGGACAATTTTATCCTCATGATAGGCGATATCTGGCGTTAAATATGTGAACGAACCATCGTTTTTAATTAATACACGGTCTTTATCATCACCAAAAGTTGTTGAGCGGAACCAAGTAGCACCATCCTCTTCAAACACATGACCATTTGCTTTTAATTTATCTAATGCCACTTCAATTTTTCCGTTTTCATATAGAGACGTTTCAGAATACCAAACATCAAAGTTTACACGGAAGTTTGCTAGGTCTGTTTTTAATTTATCTAATTCTAACGCTAAACCATGCTGACGGAAGAATGCAAAACGCTCTTCATCTGATTTAGTTAGGATTGCATCACCATGCTCTTTTGCTAGCTTGCCAGCAATTTCAATAATATCTGGGCCGTGGTAGCCGTCTTCTGGCATTTCGGCATCCATTCCTAATGCCTGCTTATAACGTGCTTCTAATGAGTTTGCAAGGTTATTAATTTGGTTCCCTGCATCATTAATATAGTACTCACGAGAGACACTGTAGCCAGCCATATCTAATACATTACATAATGAATCTCCAACAGATGCCCCACGCGCATGTCCTAAATGAAGATCTCCTGTAGGGTTAGCCGAAACGAACTCTATTTGAACCTTCTCCCCTGCGCCTGCATTTGAACGACCATAGTCTGCGCCTTGCTCGATAACCTGTGTAACTACCCCTGTTAGGAAATCTTTACGCACTGTGATATTCATGAAACCAGGACCAGCAATATCAATTTTCTCAATATCTGTTCCTTCAGTATCCAGATTTTCTAAAATAGCTTCCGCAATTGCACGAGGTGGCTTCTTCGCTAACTTTGTTAATTGCATAGCAATGTTTGTTGCATAGTCACCATTTGCTTTGTCCTTTGGTGTTTCCAAGTGAATTGTTAATTCTGTGTCAGCCTCCACTAAGCCTGCTTTTTTCACGGCTTGAGCCAACGCTGCTTTTATAGCCTGTTGTACTTGTTCTACTGCGTTCATCATTGTACCTCCGTAAATGTAATATCTAATGTATAATTGCCAACAGATTGCCCACCCATTAGTAAATCGTACTGTACATGGAAATCTCCGCTTACTGCCCTGTTCGTAAATGACATTTTCTTCGTGTCGATAACGAGTGGCATGGAGCCAAACTCACCTTCATAATGCCCTTTTTGCTGTTCAATTATGTTCAGTGGTAACCGCATACTGACAGCACCAGCACGCATAATAAGCGCCTTCTCATGGCCTAACTTCATAGTCGTGCGGATGGTTTTATCCTCCTGCACCTCATCATATTTCAAATACAAGCTTCCTGCTTTTTCAAGTAGCTGCCCTTTGAGCCGCATTTCATAACTTTCGGATTCTCCATCACTTGGGCGAATCGTAGAAATGAGCGTAATGTTTACTTGCGATCTTACTTCGTTCGCCATAACGGACGCTCCCTTTTTAGTCTTTTACTATAACCTTTTTATTATAGGATGAATGCCATTGTTTTTTCAAGATAGAAGTCAACTAGAGCGCAACTACTACGGATAATTGAGCAATAAAAAAATCCTCCCTTCTAATGAAGAGAGGATTTATGCAATTTATCTATACCATTTTTTAATAATTAATTGCTGAACCGTTAATAATAAAGCACTTACTGTCCAATATATTGGAATAATCGCTGGATTAAACAAACTAAAAATAAGGATCATGATGGGATTAATGAACATCATAATCTTCATATTTATTGGTTGATTTTTATCTAACGAGAGCCAACTTTGCATGAAGTAGATGACACAAGCTATTATTGAAATCCCGATATCCACTGTGCCCAAATTCATCCAAAGGAAATTTTCACTGGCAATCACTGTATCTAGCTTAATCGCATAGTACAGTGAAAATAACACAGGCAATTGAATGATGATTGGTAAACAACCTAATAATGAGCTTTTCAATGAATCTGAAGTTAATTCTTGTATTTTTTGTTGAACCATTATTTTTTCAGATTCATCATGACTATTCTTCAATTTAGCAGTAAGCTCATCTAGTTCAGGTTTAATGGATGTCATTAAATCTTTTGAATGTTTTTGGTGCTTGGCCGATTTAATAAAAAGCGGCATAAGTATTGCTCTCACTGCAATCGTGATACTAATAACACCTATTGCATAGCTTCCTGTAAAAGAATGGATAAAATGAATGAAATAAATAATAGGTTGCGTTAAAAAAGTAAACAATGATTCTCCTCCTAGTTTTAAAGTTTACATCAAACTAGGAGACACACTTTCTTCCTCATTGTTTTCTGACGTTCTTATACAGAGAACGAACCACGTTAGCAAAGGTGGAGTCCAAGTATTAGTGATGTCATAATCTACTTCAATTTCTTCATCTTGTATGTCTTGAACCATGAATTTATTGGCGAAATATAGCTGTAAATTAACACAGAGAACTGTTAAAACGAACGAAGCCAATAGCCAAAAATATTCCATTGTACTCATAAAAATAAATATATCATTCATGAGAAGAGACCAAATCACAATACCCCTCCTTCCCTTTTTATATACAAAAAATTATATTCGTATTGTGAATATTGAGTCAAATAATACCTTTACTTTTTTGAAACGACTAAAAAAAATGGGGCTAGCCATAGCTACCCCCATCTAATCATAATTATTTTACCCAGCCTAATATGGAAGGTTTGCAAGGTGAACACAAAAGACTAATGAACCCTTGATATATCAACGTTTTAAGTATCTATCCCCATTTTGTATAATGCAGAATACTGCATGTAATAGCATTGATTTGGGGCTAAGCGGGGCTAAATTGGGGCTAAAAAAATAAGGCGAGCGTGTGTACAGGAATGTGTAAGTAAAAAAAGATTGAGGCCAACCGCTTCAATCTTTTTTCATATTATTGGATCTTGATTGTTGTATTCTTATTCAAACTAAAAATACAAAAAAGAAAAAGCCTTGATACAAGGCTTCCTACAATATCCCCTAGTGTCATAAGTATTTTTGATTATTTTCATATGATCCATTATAACGAAAATTACGTTAAATATCTTTTAAAACTGGGACTTCACAATATAAATATGTCATGTTAAAATAAGTGCGTAATTAATATTACATGTAAAGAATGATGGCAATCTCTCTTCAAGAGGTCGGCGTCATTCTTTTTTATTTTCTAATAAATCAAAGATTAACATCAATCTTCTGAATTCGGTTTCTATCTTTAATTCGTTTTTTTCAGCCAAATCTTGGATTTCCTTCTTGATATAAATTCTTATTTTTTCAATGTCTAACCTTTTTATGTTATAAGCAATCATTGAATCTTTAGTATATTTTCGCCCATCTAGACCTAAAATTACGTCTATATCATCATATACTTTTTTATAACTAGAATTTATTGAATCAATTTGATAATCAATATTACTATAATTATCTAGCCTTTGTCGTAATCTTTCTTTTTCTGCACCCAACAAAGAAGAATTGTTAATGTTCTCAATAGTTAAGTATTTACTCATCGGTAGCCTACTATTATTAGGCTGGGCAGCTAAGAACCTTAATGCAATCTCTAAAGGCATCTGTTCTTCTCCAAAATAATGTTTTACGTAATCAAGAACATTCGGAATTTGAAAAATGTATTTAGAATCTCCTAGCGCTACAATAAAATTACTTTCCACTATTCCATTTTGATTAAGCATCTTTTCTATAAGTTCTAACTCTACTGGAGAAACTAACACTGAATTTAATTGTCCTTTTTCACCAGAATCTAAAATGATTTGTTTAATAAGGTGCTGATATTTTCTGACTTCAGATGGTGCAACTCCTTGATCAATTTTTCTTATATATTCATAAATTTTCGAGTAATTATCAGTCTTCACATACGTAAATCTACAATTTAATTCACTATCAAAAATTGTTTCTTCTATAAATTCCTTCTGATTATATGAATATTCTACAACTATTAATTTTTCTGCTAAGTCGTATTGTTCATTGTTAGCTGCCTTTGCGAAATCCCCTATATATTTCCTTACGTTTAGATCAGATAACGAATATCCTAAAAAAATTATTGGGGAATTAATCATTAAGGATATTATGGTTGCTGATATCAGTATAGAATTTTCATTATAATCAGCATAATCTTTTTCTAAAATCACCAGGCTTTCTGGATTAGAAACACAACCATGAATTTTGAATAATTCTGCATATCCGAAAGAGTTCTTAAAAAACCCACTCTGCCCAATATATTTTTTTATTTCATAAGAGCTTTCATCATTATATAAATCTTCTATAAAGCTATCATAATTAGTAGTAAAAATTACTTGTGATTTTAATAAAGCTTTTTGAAATAGTGCTATTTCGCTTTCTTTTTCTTTAATAAAATTATAGGATTGTAACATTTCAACAATTTTTTCTTTAAAAGGGCTGGTTGATTGATTGTGGAAAAAATATTCAGAAGTATAATCCTTAATTGGGATCTTACCTTCATAAAAACCCTTATCAAACTTCTCTGCTATTTCATTTGCTAATAATATATTTGTCTTGAATTCCAGTTCTTTACCACTTAAATTGTAATTTGTACTTATCTCATCTTGAAGCAAACGATATTTGCTAAAAAAGTTCATTTCTTCGCCTAATTCTTCCCATAGTAGTTTTAATAGTTGAATCCATGATGGAAAGTCTTCTAAATATCTTTTAGATATGCCTGAACCAATAAATAGGATTGGAAATTGATTATTTTGTACTAATCTCTCGAAAATATTCATATCATCACCTCTATAAATTATTTTATCAAATAGAGGGGATGATATGTACAATATCCATAATTATATTAATACAAAGGTAAATTTGAATAAAGTCAATTTGCAATGTTTTCTTTAGTCGATGTTAGCGCATCGGCTTTTTTTATTTTTGTTCACTTTTTATTACCATTTTATATAATTCTTCAGCATGAATATTTAGGGTTTTAATATCATCCGACATTTCTTTAAACAGCGGATGGAACCCCATATCAATTAACCGTACTGTATCTCGTAATTCACCGATCGCAAGACAAGCCATTATAGGTTCTTCATGCCAACCTTTGTATACTATATCGTCAAGTCTTTCTATCAATCGTGCTACAGCACCCTGTACAACCTCTAATTGAATCATTTGTGCTGATAAGTTATAGGCATTGTGACTATTTTCATGTACCAATGATTTTACTTTCTCTGCTACTTGTTCCATTATGACTCCCTCTTTCATTCGTTATTTGTTTGCTATTGCCTTTAATAGTAATTGTTTATTATGGTCAGACATGACACACCATTCCTTGGCTGTAACTTTCATGTGTCCTCACTTCCTTCTCATTAAAATACTTCTGTTGGTCCATCTCTATCGGTTAGCCAGTTGTAGAAAGGTACTGGACGTACATTTACAGGCTTTTTCTTCATAAATGATGTGTTTGTTGTTAGATGCTTATCTTTACGTTGTAATGCCTTCTTATGAGCCCCTACGAATATGGCACGCAATGATTTAGAAACCGTCAGCACTCCTTCTTTTATATCGTTGGCCATTTTAAAAATGATGTTCTTTGCCAATATGAATTCCTGAATGTTACTTACATTAGATGCTAGAGCTACTTTATGCAGATCATCCTTAAAGTTATCTTGGATAGGTAATGAATGCATAAATTCAAATAGCATTTGTTGATACTCATTCATGAACTCTTTGCATTCTTTCCTATCGGCATGAGCCCGGTTATAAACATCTTGTAATGGAACAACCTCACATTCCTCAAAAGGCTCGCCAGGATCTTCGCATGTATCAAATTGACTAGGCAAAATAATATATATGTTTGCTCCACGACCTCCCTTTACCTTCGTAGTTTTCTGTTTCTTGATAATCCCTAATGATTCCAGTTTTGAAATACCACGATAAACTGTCTTTGTACTGATCTCCAATGCTGCAGCGATAGTAGCAGCTTTCAAATGACAAGCCCCTGGATACTCTAATGAATGACTAGCAAGCTTGAAAAAGATAGCACGCTCTGATTCTGTTAAATCATAGTAATTTGCTGAAATGTGGTTTTCTACAGCGGTGTCCATATCTGCTATTGATTCAAATGTTTTATAAGTTGATAAGTATTCAAATGCCATCGTTTTCACCTCACTTTCCTGCAGCCTGTCGGATATTTCTAGTCCATTCCCTAACTAACCTTTGATGCTATTATGCACATTGCAATGTGCTTTATACACACCATGATATACATTGCGGTGTGCATTGTCAACACTGTTATTGAAAAAATACCCACCGTAGTGTACATTTCATTTAAAGGATGGTGTATAGAAATGATTAAAGTGCATTTGTCAAAACTGCTTGGGGAACGTAAAATGAAAATTTCTGATCTTGCCAATGCTACTGGGTTACATAGAAATGGATTAAGCAAGCTTTACAACGAAAATACTGACGGTATTAAATTCGAGACTTTAGAAAAAATTTGTAAAGCATTGGATTGCGAAATAGCAGATTTGTTAGAGATCATAGAGGATTAACACACAAAAAAGGACGCCCAATAATTCGGGTGTCCTTTTAAAATTTTCTACAATTATTTCATTCGGTATTCATTAACCATTTTTCGATTGTAGGTCTGTAAAATAAAATTCTTCCCCTCACTTTTATATGTGGAATTTCATTTTGACGAACCATAGTATAAATCGTTGTGGTGCTTACTTGTAATTTTTCTGCTATTTCATCTACAGTCATTGTCATTTTTTTATCAGAGTCCACAATTATTTTTTCAGGTTCCACAATTATAGGGTGGTTAACTTGTGGTGTAGGAGGCTTAATTAATTCAACTTCTAGATCAGCCGGTAGCTCTATTAGTAACTCTAACTTCAAATATTGTTTCATGGACACGCTCCAATTATTTTTCTATTATCATTGCCAATTTTTAAGCTGTATAAAATGAAAAACAAAAAGCAGCCACATTTCTGCAGCTGCTTGATTATATATATTAATTATTAAGGGCATGTTTAAAAGATTAAAAGAATAAATGATTAAGATTCAAAATTCATCGATTTACGCTTACTCTCCCAATGGATTTCAGCATTTCAACGGTAGGACATTGCGGTGGGACATATAATAATACTGCAGGTAGATAGCTAACTACGATTGCCTGTTTTTTATATATTATTGTTATTATTTTCTATAAAATGAAACTAATAAATCCGTAAGAAGTGCATGACATGATACAGTAAAAGGATTTATTTGATGATGGGATTCTTACTCAAGAGGAATTTGACGCGAAGAAAAAGCAATTGTTAGGGTTCTAGTCATCAAATGAATCATTTTTAAAATCAGAAAGGGTCTGCAGACAATGTCGACAAACCCTTCTTTTTATAGACAAAGCAACATTGGGTCATGCCCAATATCATCATCTAATCGCTTTAAAAGCGCTATTAATCATATGTATTTGTATTGTAATACACCAAAAAAGTACTGTCAATACATTAGTTACATTTTGATTTGATAAATAATTCTTTCCATTGTTTATATTCGCTATTTCCCCTTCTTTCTAATAAACGATAATTCAAATCGTAAGTATCTTTTTTAAAATAACGGTTATTTTGATAAATAACCTTCTTTAAAGGTTTTTTTAAGCTAGATATATCTTCATATAAGGCAAGTACTTTTAATGTGTCAAATAAATTTAAAACAGAAGCACTTATTTTTATGTATCTTCCACCTTTAATTCTCGCCTTTTTTCGTTCTTTATTAATTGGTTTTAGTTCCAATTT
Organism: Lysinibacillus fusiformis; assembly: GCF_003049525.1. Taxonomy (GTDB): domain Bacteria; phylum Bacillota; class Bacilli; order Bacillales_A; family Planococcaceae; genus Lysinibacillus; species Lysinibacillus fusiformis. The sequence goes on from NZ_PYWL01000001.1 coordinate 794,912, forward strand.
CGTGATTAATATTGGAAGTATACCAACTCTATCGGAAGTCAAGAATAAATTAATCAACGAGAAATGTGCACATTTATTTCTGAGTTCATTAATAACATCTAAAGTATTTAAAAACATATCTCTGTCATTAGGAACCAAATTAAAATCATTTAACACCCTATCTATGACAACCTTTGGTAAGTAATGACACATGAACTTCAAAGTCCCAAAAGATAATGTCTCAATTGCTACCCATATCGGTACAACCACGTTTACATCTTTTCTATACCTGCTGCAATTTTTTGGAGGTGTATATTTCATAACCTTTGGATCAATTCTAAATACTTTCTCATTAATAAAATCATGTTTACCAACTAATTTATTCAAAAATTCATTATCAAACAAATCAAATTCATCGAAGGTTTTAACAACTTTACCATTTTGTTGATGGAATAACATATAATTTTCTGTTGTAGCATATATAGCTTTCAAATTTTTATATTTATCCTTGTTAGTATACTGCATAGTATCTTCAATTTTATTACAAAAAACTGAAGAAAAGTGTTTTGAAATTGATGTTCTTAAGCGAGTTTCGAAGTTATGCAAAATATTTAATACTTCCCCAGAAAACTCTTTGTCGAATTGATGTAAACGAACAAAATCATCAAATGTTTCTGTTTTGTAAACTTTACTTGAAGTACGATCTGGGATCAGTAAATTTTCATTACCATTCATTACATTAAAGTAATTGTTCTTATTAATATAATCAACAAAGAAATTTTTATCTTTAATTTTTAATCTCCGAGTTGAAAGGATACTATATTGTTCGTCAACAGTTTTAAATGGTTTCATAAGAATTTTTCTCCTTCCAAGGAATTAATCAAATATACCTAAATTCTTTATTTATATTATACATAAAACCATTAGATATGGCATGACTTTCCATAAATACTCTAAAGAACTCGAGAATATAGAAACACAAAAAAGCCCAGGCTCAAAATTAATTGAGTACCTGGCTTTGCTCTTATCTTGCATAAGGATAATTTTTAAACCAAGTTATAATTCCAGAATCGATTTTCTCTAACCAAGGTCAATAAACAAAGACTTCTGTTAATCGTTGAATTTCTTTGTTCCATTTATTCAAACATAGTCGATATCGTAATAAATTTATAATTGGAATATATTTCACCATTTCAACACAGAATAGTTTTTAACTGAATAAAAAGGAGGTGAGTAAAATGAAATTTATATTTATCGTAAAACCTACCTTTAACCAGCTAATAATTCTTTTGCTTTTAGTAAAAATCCTCTTCTTATAATTAAATGAAGATGACGGCACTTAAAACGAGTGTTGTCACACTATAAATAAAGAAATACATAATGATTGTTTTACTTTATGCATAATAAAAAGCCACACTGATTGGGTGTGGTTGATTATATATGTACTACTTAATTAATGCTATAGCAGAAATAATAGTTCCAACAATAGTTATGATTATTGAAAGTCTATCTTTACTTTCTTGAACGTTATTTTTCAATATATTTTTAAATGCTCTTATTAATTTTGTAAATTCATATAAAGTTGGAATCCAAAAGATAGTGAACAATAACACTAAAGTATAGTTATTCAACTCATTTAATTGTCCACCACTATTAATAAATTTATGAAATTCTAAAATAATAGTAAAAATAATTGCATAAGGAAGAAAGAAACGTACTATTTTTAATGAACTAAAGCTAACAATTTCAGGTTTACTGAAAATATAAATGCCTTCAATAAGCATCACTAAAGCACCTATAAATATCGTCATCTCACCTGCACTAAAATAATTAAAAATTTCTGAGATAATTATATTATTTTCAATACACAATTTTGCTGATACTAAAGCAAAAACAATAGATAGTCCTAACAGTGTTAAAAATTCCGCCATTTTCTGAATACGTATGTTTTTAAATATAATAGCTCTTCTTTTCATAGCAGTTCTCCAATTTTATTCTTACTTTAATTGTTGGTAAAGAAATAGAAGCCACACCTTGTTAGATGTGACTAATAATTTATTTCCATACTATTTTTTGAAATCTTTCACGTTCTGTATGATTCTTTCTAAGTATTTTTAAGAAATCGTCCTTGGAAGGTTGATCAATAATATCTGAAACATCATTTGAAGTCCACTTTCTATTTCCTATACGATACCCTTCTTCGTTTAATCTAGTTGCAACTTCAACAACTCTTCCACAATGTGCGTAGTATTTTATTGCTTTTTGCTCTGGAGTATCTTCAGGATATGATTCAGCAGATTCTACAAAATCTTCAATTTTCCGAATTGCTTCCTTTAAATTATTTATATCTTTTTGAGCATTTTCGACAGTGTATTTCATTCTATCCCTCCTTTCCTTATTAATCATAGTTTGTTTGAAATTGCATGCCAATAATACAAATCTGACAAAAATCAAAACACCTACCAAAGTAAGTGTTTTATCTACTCAATGTCTTATCAATTTTGGAAATCAACTCTAATCGACTATTGTTACACCCAACTCGCACAATGGATGTTTTATAAGCTGGATTTTCTACTATACTAATTTCTACTAAATCTGCACGTTGTATTAACCTAAGCTTTTTACTTCCTCTTTTTGTCTCTTTATATTCTGCATTTTTAAATCCCACTGAAACATGACTTAATTGTCCATCCCTTACTAAGTTGTAAAGTAAACGATTTTCATGGTTGTTTTCTAATTCAATACGAAATGACAAACCTTTTTCATCTTCAGATAATGTAAGTTGTCCAGCTTCTGCACTAGCAAAATCTAGGGAACTCAAATGGGAATATAGAACAGTTTGATTCCGTTTTTTTATAGAGTCTACAAAGGCACCTGGTAGGAACTGCTCGTAAAATCTTTCTTGGTCATCACGGATACACGCTCGTTCATTCCAACAAAGCGCATATCCACTAATAACTAAAGGTTTTGTCACGGTCGTTTCATAACCTCATTTGTGATTTGACCGTGAAAATCAATAATTCGTTCAATATGGCCTTCTCTAATACGTGGATCAAATTCCAGTGTTACAGGAATAATAAATCTTTTACTTGGTTGGTTCGGATAAGTTGGATTTTGTGAAGCTGCTGCTACCTTCTGGTACTCGCTATCAATGGTTTTTTTTATTTCATTACTAAAATGACTGGCTGAACTCTTTATCTCGCCATATTGTTTCAAAAGGTCGAAATATTGCTTTTGCGCAGTTAATACTTTCTCAGCCATTTCATCGAGCTTACTTTTTGAAGTATTTAATACTAACTCCATTTCAGTTGAGATTTTAGATACATCAAATAGTTCAATAGATTCAACAGCTTGCAAATTCTTAATTTCAGTTTCTTCATTGGAAATTTCACGTTGTAATTCTTCAATTTCCCTCGCACATTCTTCTGTAGAAAGCTTGTTAAAGAATCGCTTAGGATTAAGTAAACTATAGCTATTATTTAATTGAATCCCTTCCAATTGTTTAATTTCTTCCTGAATCTTTTTAATTGCTTGCTTCTTTTTTTCTATTAAAGCTGGCTTATCATCCACTAACATTAATAACTCAGCAAATGAAGGAACCATTTTTAAAAGGTCTTTACTTTTAGATTGCAATAACAATTCTGCTTTACTTAATTGTGGTCTTTTTGGACCGTCAGCCGTAAACATCCCATTTTTAAGTAATGATAGTGCCGTTGTAAAAGTATGTGATTTCTCCATATATTCCTTTTGTGCCCCTTGGCGAATACTGTCACTCTTGTGTTGCAATAATTTACTAGAGGCATAATATTCTTCTTCAATCTTTAAAAATGCCTCTCGATCTCGTTTAGGTAATTTATCGACTAATGCTTTATATTCAAACATCCTTATTTCATCTCCTTGGAATTGGAGCGTGTAAAAAACATACACGCTCATTTTTAGGTTATTTCTTCAACACTTTATCAATCTTAGCCATTAAAGCTTGGCGCTTTTCGTGAAGCACTTTACCAAGTTTAAATTTCTCAATAGCTGCCGCACGTGATTCGGTAAACATAGAAGCCTGTTCAATTTGTTTCATAACCTTCACCTCCTTTCAGGACTTTGTCACAATGGAACACTGTGACAAAATGGTACACCTCTCTAAGTAGCATGAAATCAGGATTTTAATTTGCTCACTGCCTATGTCACACTTAAAATTTTTCAAAAAATCAATTTGAGGCGCGCAATTACATGCTCATACGGTCTACAGAAAAATGGCCAAATTTATTATTTGGTAGGGGGGCTATCGCTCAAGTGTGACAAAAATAAAAACCCACCACACACCATTGCTGGAATGTAATGAGCTTCGTGAGCTTCTAAAATTATTTAGCTGTAAAACGATTAATCACTTTGCAACCTGATCGTGTGCATTGTACTTCTAAGTCACATTGGATATGTACAGCACCAGCTTCATATTCACGCGAAGCTTTTAGTAATAACTTTCCACACTTTATGCATCGTAGTTCTTTCATAAAATCACCTCATTATCTTTTAGGTATTAAGAGAATGACAAGTGTGTTCCTCTTTCATTTTTTCATCACGTCTATAACGTTCACCAATCAATGTTAGATTGTTTATGACAGCTTTCCTTAACGTTTCATAATCCACCTTCTGAGAATGCTCAAAATAGCGTATAAACAGTTTTCTATCTTCCACGCCAATTAGTTCACATATCTCCTCAAAACGCTTGTATTGAAGACGTATGTGTTCTAAGTGTTTCTTATATAATGCTTTCTCGTCAATAATCATAAATGATAGAATATCCGCCCTACTCGAAAGAGATTGATCGTTATCATACATAGACACGCCATAACTAAATTCATACAGCTGAGCAAAGTGTGCTGCTTGTCTTTGCTCCAAATAGTTTGCTAGTACGTTGGCCTGGGCACCCATCCACAATGAATACATATACTCCCTTACTTTATGTTCTAGTTCTGAAACAAAATTATCTGAATCACTTTCAATTGCATAAGGTGTGTTAGCTGTAATAAGCGCTAATTGTTCACCGAAAGCTTCTGAAATAATAGTTTGATTCATGCAGCACAACCTCCTTTCAACTAAACCTAGCCGGATAGTTTCTTTGAATTAAATGTTCAATTTCCACACCTGTATTAAGATTTAAAAACAATGAAATATTTATCATAGCTGTATCTCTAATCTTTGTGTAGGTCATTGCACTTATTGGTGGATCAAACTTTAAATTGTAGACGTGATAATCTGTCAAGTATTCACTATTAACTGACAAATACCTTGCTTCAATTAGAAAGCGTTCTAGTGTTGATAATCTCTCAATAGCTCGTTCAATCATTTGATGAAAGGCAACATTATCATTATCTGGATTCTCTACATAAAATTTAGAAATTCGATATCGTGCCAATTCTTTTACAACAGCTTTACGAATTTTCACTTTCTCTGCTCTTGTTAAGTGTTTTAATAGTTCCATTGATATCATCCTCGCTCCTTACTTTTGATAACCTATATTTAATCACTCCAATCAAAATCATCTGGATCACACCCTTCTTGTATCCATCGTTGGAATGCTATTTCTTTATCTCTCGGATCATATTGAGGCTTTTGCTTTGGCTGAACAGGTTTCTTTTCAGCATTCATTTTTATTGCTAGGTCTACAAATTTATCTCTAAGTTTTTTTGCTGATAAAACATTGGTGCACCAAAATGAGTCCTGTGTTACCCAATCCATTACTTGTTTGGCCAAGTGCTTATCCACTTGATCAATTTCAATTAGCTTTCGCATATCATCGGCCCATGTTTGCATGTTGGATTTTTTAATTAAATGAGATATTCCAGCTTCATTTGCAACTGCAGCAACTTTTTCATGAAAGTATATTGCCATTTTGAAATAGGTGCTGTCCTCGTCATACTTTTTTTGACGAGTAGTATTTATATCTTTTATATCTTTATATATCTTATTAGAACCGCAACTTTCTGCGGTTACCTCTACACTATTCTGCGGTTCTCTAATCATTTTTTTGCGGTTCTCATATCCTAAATCTTCATTAGAACCGTAGTTTTCTGCGGTTCTCTTTTTGTAGAACTTTTTAGACTTCCTTACCTTAAAAATATTTCCGTAAGGAGTCCGTTTCGTAGTGATGTACCCCGATTTCCTCAATTTAGAAATATTAGTTTCTGTTGTTCTTAAACTGTTACCAAGTTCTTCGGCAATTTCAGTTGTCTTCACAGGCCTACCACCAAGGACGATGCCGATAGTTTCACCGTCCTCATACACTTCTTTTGTAGTTCTCGCTACCAGCCATAAAAATTCCCATAAAGCAGGGCCAATATTTTCTTTATGCTCTTTCGTCAAAATTCCAGTGAAAACGGGAAAATAAAAACTATCAGACAACGTATCACCACCCTGTCAACCCCTGTGTTTAAACTGTACAGGTGCTCTTTTATTCATCATTTTCTAATTCAAGCTGCAAAAATGCTTGTGTAGCTTGCTCATGAGTTATGAACCCTTGTTTAAGGGCAAACATTACTTTATTTATTTTTAGACTTTTTTCCGTTAAAACTGCTAGTTTGTTTCCTTGTGGGTCTAGCTTCACCCTAACTTGAGCACCTTCATAAATTGATGAACCACGATTCCATACCGGACTTGAATCGTGTCCAACAATTTTATCTAATATATCTTTAATAGTAATAGCCTTGTATTGGTCATCCTCTTTTACTTCGATATGATCACCTTCTACTAAGTCCATGTACGAAAAACGGCCATGTACTTTGTGCACCAAGGAAACAATATCAATGCCAAAATGCACAGTTATACGTCCAATTAAATATTCTTCATTCATCTATTTCACCACCTTGAGTTTTACTCATGTAAAAATCACTCATTCCTGTACATATACTTCGCCCAAGCATATTTTTAATTACCACTCACTTGTAATTGCGCTTATTACTTCAAAAGCCTGTCTCGCTGGCCACCAGCGTTTACGATTTTTCTTAACCTCAATAGCTCGCATACGTACATCACATACAAGTTCACTTTCTAAAAATCTTGGTGACATGTTCGTTAGTTCTGCCATTTTGTTTAAATCAATCCACCACAATACTTCTCTTATTTCTTCATCAAGCCGTTTCTCTATGTATTGTCGAATGGCTTGTTTATCGACGTTGACCTCAATGTTTGCTGGAATCATAAACATTCCACCTCCTATCTATCAGTTTGTTATTCTCTAAAAAAGCAATAAAGCTATATGGACTTGACCTATATTTATCTAGACAAAGATTTTGACTCTTGTTGTGTTATCCAGTCATCAAGCGTTGTTTTTCTAAACATAATTTTATTGCCAATACGGTAATGAGGAACTTCATTTCCTCGAACCATCTCACGTAACTTATACTCTGATGATCCAATGTAAGGAGCTGCCTCTTTTACAGTCATTTTATCCATTCGATTCACCACCTCGCCCTAAAATGTTGATATGTCAAATATTTTTTGTTGATGCATCAAATATTAACGGAACAATTGTTGTTATGTCAACATTTATTTGTTTCTATTTTGTTGTTCGTTATTATTTGTTGCCACATCAACATTTATTGTTTATGATATTGTCAAAGAGGAGAGGTGTACTAATTGTGGATTTAGTTCAATTTGGTTCTTATATAAAAGAATTACGCAAAAAAAGAGGGTTAACACTCGCTTCGTTATCTGCATTATCAGGGGTTTCTCATCCTTATCTATCTCAAATAGAAAATGGAAAACTAAAAAATTTCCCATCACCAGAGATTCTAATAAAAATTTCTGAACCTTTAGATGTTCGATATGAAAAACTTTTGAAAGCGGCTGGACATTTAGACAATGAGGCTTTGCACGATTACTATGAACATGATGTAAAACTATATGAGATGATCACGAAAGTTCTAAAAGCACTTTCGACAGATGGTTATTTTTTTGAAGATGTTCAGATAAAGATATTCGAAACATTCTCAGAAAACATGAGTTTTGAGCCTGGGCTTAACGAATTTAATGAGCTCTATCTAGAATACTTAAGATATAAAGAAGAAGATGAATGGGACTATATAGACGTAGATTTGGAAGAAGACTTCATAAAATATTATAACTACAATACGGTACTTAGATCATTCACCGCTGAATTTAATGCTAGTGCATTTGATTGGAGAGAAGAAACATTAAATAAACTAACAGAATTGGCTTTGGAGCGAATAAACTCATCTGAATCAGTTGAAGCATCAAAAAAAGAACTTTCGCTTTTTTTAGAACAACCCAATATCCTGTACAAAACTCATAAATTATCTAAACAGCAGATTAAACTCCTTGAATCTTTTTTAGATACATTAATTATGGATTCGCAAAAGTCAAAGAAAATAGCACTCACATTGTTTGACCAAGGAAACAGCATTGAAGAAATATCAAAAATAATAAATGAATCGCCAGAAACCATTCAAGAATGGACAATTAAAGAAAATAAATAATACCCACCTACTCACCTATTCCTGTACACACGCGTCGCCCAAGCATGAAAGGAATGGACAAGGTGAAGTTATATAAATCAACAAAAGAACCTGAACTATATCACTATTTCAATGCGAATAAAGAAAAGCTATGGATGTATCGCCATAAGTATTATGATGCTACCGGGAAGCGGAAAGAGAAGAAGAAAAGTGGTTTTAAAACAGAAAAAGCAGCATTGAAAGCCCTCCTGGAAGTAAAGGCTGCAACACTGCGCGGTGAAACAAAACATATAGAAAATGATAACCTAACTGTTGGCCAATGGCTAGATATATGGTTTGGCATGAATAAGGGTAAATGGAAACCTTCTACTGTTACTCAGCGCGAGGGCTTTATAAAGCTTTATTTTAAGCCCCTTCTTGGCTCCTACAAGTTGCAGAAGCTGGATAAGGTTATTTATCAAATGTCGTTTATCAATGTGTTAGAGAACAAGCTAAAGCCCTCTACGATCCGTGCTTTGCATTCGATTTTTAGGATTGCTATGAATGCGGCTGTTGCGGAAGAAATCATAATTCGCAATAAGTTACAGGGAACCGCCCTTCCCTCTCTAAGAGATAAGGAAACAGAAAAGAACTATCTCACACCTGGCCAACTTAGTATATTACTGAATCATATTAAGGAGCATGGGGATATTGCCTACTACAGCTTATTTTTAACGATTGTTTATACAGGGATGCGTAAAGGTGAGGCATTGGGGCTTCAATGGCGAAATATCGACTTTGCCAATCAAAAGATTACAATTGAGAGAACCAGAGGGAATAACGGTGTAGGATCCACTAAGACCAAAAATAGTGAGCGTACTATAAAAGTAGATGATGTGGTGTTACAACACCTTCAAAGCTATCGAACAGCTGTTAAAGCGTTGCTATTTTCACATGGTCGTAAGCTGCATAACGATATAGCAAAAGATGATTCATTTATTTTTCTATCACCTCACACTACAGAGCCTTTTGTTTCCACAGGGTTAAATGCAATATTTAATCGCTTTGTAGAAGCGGCTGGGCTACCAGCAACAACGATACATGGTTTAAGGCACACACATGCCACCATACTTATGAATAACGGTATTCCTGTCAAGGCGATTGCCGAACGATTAGGAAATACTCCAGAGATGATCCATACCGTTTATGGTCACGTTCTCCAAGAGATGGAGGTACGAACAGTATCCGTATTTAGTGAAAGTTTAAAGGCAGTTGGGGCTAAAAGTGGGGCTAGCTTATAGCTAAACCCCACTCAAACCGCTTCATATCAACCTTTATAAGGCTTTATTTATTTTACCCAGCCTAAAATCATTTCACGCAATAACTTAGAAGCTGTGTTAGCTGTCATTTCAGATGTGTCATAAATAGGTGCTACTTCCACTAGATCAAAGCCTACAACATTTACGCTGCTTGCTGCAATGGCATGAATGGAAGCTAGTAATTCTTTCGCAGTAATACCACCGCAATCAACTGTGCCAGTTCCCGGTGCATGAGCTGGATCTAACACGTCAATATCGATCGTTACGTAAACATTACGCCCCTCCAGCGTTGGAAGAACTTCCTTTAACGGCTCTAGTACTTCAAATTTAGAAATATGCATACCGTTTTCCTTCGCCCATTCAAATTCCTCTTTCATTCCTGAACGAATACCAAATGAATATACATTTTTAGGTCCGATATGTTCGGCAATTTTACGAATTGGTGTTGAGTGTGATAGTGGCTCTCCCTCATACTCTACTCGTAAATCTGTGTGAGCATCAAAGTGTATGATAGCTAGGTCATCATATTTAGCAGATACTGCTTTCATGACAGGCCAAGACACTAAATGTTCTCCTCCCATACCAACAGGGATTTTGCCATCAGCTAGTAATTTTTCAATAAATTTTTCAATTTCATCTAATGAACGTTGTGCATTCCCAAATGGTAGTGGAATGTCACCTGCATCAAAATACTTTACTTCCTCAAGCTCACGATCTAAATATGGGCTGTACTCTTCAAGACCGATAGATACCTCACGGATACGTTGTGGGCCGAATCGTGAACCTGGACGGTAACTAACTGTCCAATCCATCGGCATACCATAAATAACTGCCTGAGCATCCTCATATGTAGGATGACTTTTTATAAATACATTTCCTGAATACGCTTCATCAAATCTCATTGCTAGACCTCCGTTATAAATAAAATATTATTTTGAAAAACAACTTATCTTAAAGTCCGACTATGATGGCTTACAGGATTGTAATGAAACCTGTATCCTTTTATCCTCGTATACATTATTGGAACCTCTAGCAAATTTCGATTAAAATCTACAAAGTATGATTTTCTTGTCGAATGCCAGCGTTTCAAGTAGTACAAAAAAAGTATAGATGTTTTTGAATAAAGTGCAATAGTTTTTAGGTAGAATTTCGATTAAAGATGAATGTTCGAACACATACTAACGTTAAGTTCGAAGTTGTGAGAAAACGAGGTGAAAGTCGGATGAAACGAAAAAGCTATCATCGAAAGCAAAAGCGTGTAAAGCGCACACGGAAATCACTTACTTATTTTGTCGCCTTTGCAACTGCAATTGTCGTAGCATTTGTAGCACTACGCATCTATGTTCAAGTGGCTGGTGCACCGCCTTTAACCGTACCGAAAGCCTCAATTTTCTTAGATGAAAATGAGAACCAAATTGGAGACCACTTTACAAATCAGAGACGTTATTGGGTTGGTCTCGATGAGATGTCACCTTTTTTAAAAGAAGCAGTAGTAGCTGTTGAAGATAAAGATTTTTATAAACATGGTGGCTTTGACTATTCACGTATTGCTGGTGCGATTTTAGTGGATATTAAAGCTGGAGGAAAGGTACAAGGAGCTAGTACAATTACCCAGCAATATGCGCGTAACCTTTATCTTTCTCATGAGAAATCTTGGACACGTAAATTAAATGAAGCTCTGTATGCTTATAGATTAGAAGTTTTTTATGATAAGGATGAAATATTAGAAGGTTATTTAAATACGGTTTATTACGGTCATGGCATGTACGGGGTTGAAGCGGCCAGTCGATTTTACTTTGGCAAGTCTGCTCGTGATTTAACGCTTGCAGAGGCAGCCATGTTAACCGGTGTACCAAAGGGTCCAAGTATCTATTCGCCAATTGCTAATTTGGACAAAGCTACAAATCGCCAACATGTTATTTTAAAGCTTATGGCAGATCAAGGAGCTATTTCACAAGAAGAAAAAACACGTGCAGAAAATGAACAACTTGTATTGAAAAATGACAGTTGGGTAGCAACCAAATCTGTTGCCCCTTATTTCCTAGATGTTGCTTGGCAAGAAGCGAGTGAAATTTTAAAATCAAAAAATTTGGATATTAGTGAGGGTGGCTGGACGATTCAAACGACCTTGAATCTTGAACATCAAAAAGCAGCCGAGGAAGCAGTGGCAAAAAACATGCCTGCTGATGATCTTCAAACAGCCTTTGTTAGTATGGAATCTAAAACAGGTGCTGTAACAGCATTAGTAGGTGGTCGTGACTATGCAGTAAGTTCATTTAACCGTGTGACACAGGCAAAACGTCAGCCAGGGTCTACCATCAAGCCTATTTTATATGCGGCGGCTTTAGAAAATGGGTACACTCCGCTTACTTTTTTAGATGTAGGTGAAACAACTTTTACCTATGATAATGGACGAGGGACGTATGCCCCTAAAAACGTAAATGGGCAGTTTGCTGATCACGATATGACTATGGCGCAAGCTATTGCTATCTCGGATAATATTTATGCTGTAAAGACTTTAGAAGACATTGGCTTCAAGGAATTTCACGATATGGCGAACCGTTTTAATGTAGGCATTGGTGCAAAGGATAATTTATCAATTGCACTTGGCACGATCGAAACTACGCTTTATGAAATGACAAATGCTTATAATGTTTTAGCATCACAAGGGCAGCAAATGACTCCGACGGCAATTGTATCCATAAAAAATGCTAATGGAGACGTCATTTATGAAAACAAAGGTGTGACGAAAAAAACGGAGACAGCTATTTCCAAAGAGAATGCATTTATCTTAACAGAAATGATGACAGGTATTTTCGACCCAGTTTTCAGCGATTATTCACCTGCAACTGGAATAAGCATTCGCTCACGCATGACCCATACTTATGCAGCAAAATCAGGGTCTACCAATAGTGACCAGTGGCTTATCGGTTTTACACCAAGTCTAACTGCTGGTGTCTGGAACGGCTATGACCAAGGGAAAAACCTAACGACAAAAGAAGATACTGCAGCGACAAAGCAAATATGGATAGACTTTATGGAGACTGTTAATAAAGGGACAAAAAATGAAGATTTCAAAAAGCCAAAAGCTGTTGAAGGTGTTGTTATCGATATCGAAACAGGTAAATTAGCGACTGACGCTTGTCCAAAACAACGACTTGTCTATATGGAATCTAAGGATGTACCAACTGAGAAATGTACGAACTTTGACATTCTTGACAGTAATACATGGGGAGAATTTTGGAATATGCTACCGTTCTCCATATTTAAAGACTAAAAAATAAACAAACAATCATCCGGAAACCTTTTTAAGCCTAATACGTTTTAAGTTATGAAGGCTCTCGACAAAGTAACAGATAGATATACGAAAAATAAGAAAAGCTTTCTCTTCCCCGGAGACGTGTCCGTGGGAACAGAAAGCTTTTCTTTTTATGGTTTGCGAAGTATGAGCATCATGGGGCATTTGGCTTGGGTTGTTCAAATGCCGCATAGCGCTCATAACTTTCGCGAAACCAAGTGTCCTAGCTTACTAAAATGTAAGCTCTGCCTCAAGTTTACTTTGTTTCAAACTCACTTTCAACCTAATATCGAAAACGATTGCAAAATGTCACAGTTTGTTCAATCATTAAAGGTCTATTCGACAAATAAGTCTTGACGCAATTGCTCGCTACTTCGCTCCCACAGGTCTGGATTAAGTTGTTCTAGGAAAGCAGCTAACACTTTTTTAGACGGCGTATCCATATGCTCTACGATAATATGACGTTTCATGGATTTATCCATTTTATTCACATGATCAGCCAAAATTTTATAGCCACGGCGTTTTTCACGGTTCACTACCATTTCACAAGCTGTTATTCCCGCATAGTAAGGTCCATCCTCTTTATGATCGATTGTCACCCATACTAGCCAATATGGCTTTCCACCCTCTGAATCAGCACGATTCGTTGTAAATTTAATTCCGCGTTCCACATCGCTACGTGCATGCATAGCACCAATCTCAACAGATGCTGTTCCCTCTTCCACATCTAAAATGACTGGCGATACATTTTCTAACGAAAGCGAGCCAATCCCAAAACCCTTATGTCCATCAGTTGGATCATTTTTTATAATCGTAAAGCCCATTTTTTGTTTTGGTTTTTCTTCATTTGCCATACTTAAATACCCTCCATTCTGCTATTATAAAAGGAAGCATATTGCCACAATTATCATGGCACGTATGCCTCAACGCAAGTAAGAAGTTTATACTACTTTCTTATAAACTAACTATACAACATTATTCTATAAAGGAGGCAATATTATGCCATACGTAACAGTTAAAATGCTTGAAGGTCGTACAGAGGAACAAAAACGCGCCCTTGTAAAAGAAGTAACAGAAGCCGTTTCACGCACAGTGAATGCACCTGCAGAAAATGTAACAGTTTTTATTGAAGAAATGTCTAAAAACCATTACGGCGTTGCTGGCGTTCGTTTGAGTGATAAATAAATTGAACTTGGGTAGAGCCGCCTAACGCTCTACCCATTTTTAAACGTTTCAGTATTTCGTTACTATTGCTAGGATGTGATCAAAGATTAATGAAAAGGAATAAACTTAAACTGGCCTTACTTCTATGTGTGCTTATCATCGGCTTGTTACTAATATTTATCACACCTATTCAAAACGTGTTGATTGCACGTATGAGTGACCAATTCAACGCAGTAGAGTACAGCACTGACGATATTAAAAGGAACAACCAACTAGATGCGGATTTTGAGTTCGAAGCCGTGCAATCACTGTCCATCGCCGAGGTTCTCCAAGCGCAAATAAAGGCTAGCAAAATGCCTGTTATCGGCAGTATTGCCGTGCCTAGTGTCCATATGCAGCTTCCTATTTTAAAGGGAGTAGGTAATGCTGTTCTTGCTATTGGAGCGGGTACGATGAAGCCTAATCAGCAGCTCGGTCAAGGAAACTATGCTTTGGCAGGTCATTATTTTGAAGAGAAAGATATTTTATTCAGTCCCCTCTATCAAGCACAAATTGGCGATATTATTTATGTCACAGACATGAGTAATGTGTACGAGTATCAATTAGCGACTAAAAAAATCATTGCAGCAACAGATGTTTACATCGTGGATGATATCCCCAATCAGACGACGTTAACCTTAATTACCTGCGCGGAAAAAGGCTCCAAACGACTCGCCTTACAAGCAGATTTTGTGCAAAGCTATTCTTTAGAAAATGCCAAAGGAACCTTTTAAATCACACAAAAAGCGCCATCCCTAAAAGATGGCGCTTTTTTGATTATATCTCTGTTGTACGGCGACGCATGAACCATATTGACCCAGCTACAAGAAGTAAGCCAACAAATACAAGAGCTGTTTGATTGGCTCCATCTGTTTGTGGTAATTTACCTTGTGCTCTTAGCTGTGCTTCTAAGCGCTCTGCATCCGCTTTGATTTTATTAATATCAATAGCTTGAGCCACCTCAGTCTGCTCATCTTTTGATAGTTTACTATATTTTTTCAGGAAATCTTTATAAGCATCCAACGTATCTTTAGTTACGTTTGATGGATTATACGGTGGTAATTGTTTCCCTTGATCAATAACATTTTGTACTGATGTGCCACCATTACCAGGAGTTGTAGGTTTGTTAGTATCTGGTTTTGGTTTATTTGGTTCAACTGGTTTGTTTGGATCTGGATTTGGTTTATTAGGACCAACTGGTTTCCCAGGATCCGGATTTGGTTTGTTTGGATCAACTGGCTTCTCTGGATCCGGATTTGGTTTGTTTGGATCAATCGGCTTCTCTGGATCTGGATTTGGTTTGTTTGGATCAACCGGCTGCCCTGGCTCTGATGTGGGATTATCAGGATCAGTTGGATTTGTTACAGGTGGTGTAGGCTGAATTTTAGCCTCACACGTATTACCTACTGTTACTGTACCAAGGATTGTAATACCATTCTCTTTGACAATATATTTACCAGGCCTAATTAATGAATTACTTATAGTAATTTGACCTATATTATTTGTTGTAAATTCTGTTGAACCATTCTCTTCTATTACTACACCAGCTTCATCTGTGAATGTTACTTTGACACCTTCACGAGGCTGACCATACATATTGTTAATCGTTAATGTAAAGTTTGGACACGCAGGGGCAATTGATAAGTCTACTTTACAAATTTGTTTGTAAGAAACTACAATTTCTCCTAAATAAACTTTATTGTCATAAACGTCATACTTACCTGCGGGTACATCTTTAGAAACAAATGTCATACTACCATCCGCTTCTAGAACTGTTGAAATAACGTTACCTTGTTTATCTTTAATAACAACGTCTTTCCCCGCCTTAATTAGGACATTATTTTCATCCTTTAACTCTACTGTAAAGCGCTCGCAGGCTGGTGTTTGTTGAACTTCTGCTTGGCAATTAATATTGCTGGAGAATTCCCCAATTTTATTGCCATCCTTATCAAATACACTATAAACACCTGGCTCTAAATCTTTTAATTCTACTTTACCGTCTTTTGTTTCTTCAGTAGCTACCGTTTTGCCATCTAAATCTTTAATCGTTACTTTCGTTTTATCTTCTATTAATTTTCCATCAACATCTTTGATCGTTAGTTCGAACGTTTCACATTTTGGTGCTTGTATAATTGTAAATTCATAACCACAGTTTTTCTTGTATGTCAGTGTAACTGTACCCAAAAATTGGTTACCCTCGTATATTGTGTATTCACCTGGTTTTACACCAGTAATAGGATCATTTGAATGAACAATAAACTTACCTACTGCGTCAGGAGATACCTTTGTCACTACTGTAGTCCCTTGTTTTAATGTTAATTCTAAAATATTTGTACGAATATTACCTTGACCATCTTTCACTACAATTGTGTAGTTTTCACATTTTGGCACTGGTTGAACTACAGCTTTACATCCACCATCATATTTCACTGTTACCTTTCCTAATTCACCTTCAACTGAATGAGTTACTGTATACTCACCAGCAGTAAAATAATTAGGTAATGTCACTTTGCCATTTGTTACTTTGTATGGTGCTGTTTCTGTACCATTGGGATCCTTTAATGTAACTGTACCTGTAGTAATGGAATGACCATCAATATCCTTAATTGCTATTTCGAATTGTGTACAACTACCACCAACTATTGGTGTCGTATTTACAATTTTTGTTATTAAGTCTGGCTGCTTATTTAGTGTCGTGTTTTCATCTAACTTAAATTTAAAATCAGACATTTTAGTATAACCAGTTGGTGGTGCTACTTCACGGATGAGATAGTCATTGTACGGCACATTTTCAAATGTGAATTCACCATTTGCATCTGTAGTAGCTGTTTGTATGATATATTCATTTGGTTTTGCAGTTTTTTTAATTAGTTGGAATTCAACACCAGCTAAATTTTCTTTAAATTGACCTGTAGCTGAATCGATGCCAATTTTTTTGAATTTGGCACTGCCTCGTGTTGACGAAAAATCTGATTCAGAGCTACTAAAGCTAAATTTACCCTTATAGTCACTCTCAGTTTTTTGATTAGCCTTTGTTTGCCCCGTATAATGCAATGTTGCTGTATTTTCTAATGCATCACCGATTTGGCCAAAGCCTATTGTTTTATACTGTACTTGATACCCTTTTCGATTTAAATCAGGGAATTCGAGGCTAAAGCCACCTTGAGTATCAAACTTGACAGTTACCCCTAATTGCAGAGGTGTTTTCCAGGTAGATCCATTTTGAATACCTGTTTTAGATACTGTGTATGGTGCTAATAGAATACTACTTTCCAATAACATTAAATTATTACCTGGTAAATCTGTTAAGATGACATTTTGACCTAAATCAGAATGAGATTTATTCACATCCAATGTCCAAGTAATTGTTTCTTTACTCGCGTTTTGTTGTGGTTTATTTTTTGTCACTAAATTGTTCGCTACATTCTCATCAATTTTTACTGGCGTTGATTCCAGCGTAAATTCTTGCGTACCTTTTGTTTTAAATGTGGCATCATTCGTATATACATTCCCTCTATCAGTAGACGTATCAGAACCAATACCTAAAATATGATCGTCATCCATTGTGTTATAACGAACAACATATGCTTGGTAGTTTATGTCTCCTGATAAGGAATCACTGAATGTTAATGTAAAGCCTTTATCTGTTTCCGCTGAAATTGTGTAATTATTCGAGTCAATCGGTGTAGTACCAATAGTTCCGCCTGTATCACTACCACCTAAATTAGTTAAAGGTAACACTTCAATTGTTCCCGGTAAATACTTATGTCCCACACCAACTGTATCAATTAAAATAGCTCCATTAATATCCTTTTTATTGATATTCACTTTTACATCCCATGTAAATTGCTGCGTGGAGTAGTTGAACGTTCCCGATTTACTGCCATTATTAACAGTAGTTGATTGTGGAATATAGCTCGCAGAAGCTGATTTTTCATATAATTTACCGCCACTTGTCCACTCTGTAGCAGCTGTATTTCCATACCCTTGCTTTTGTACAGTACCCTCATCACCAATTGCGAAGCTCGTTTGATAAGTGATAGTTGATGTACTACCTGCTGGTACGTTAATACCTGAAATTGTAAAGCCTTTTTTCTTATCTCCGGCAATTAGAGTATAAGAAGTTGCTATACCATTAAGCTTTACAGTGTTATCTATTAACTCATGCACCCCATCTGCAGCACCGGCTGTAAATGTATCTGTTAGTGTTAGGTTGTTAATTGGTTTAGTTGGATTATCAGATACAATGTTGATTGTCCATGTAATTACTTTTTTATCAAAATCAACTGTATATGATTTTTGTAATAGGTTTTCAGTAAGTACATAGTTTATATTCTTCTCTTTACCTGAACCGCTTGTCACACTATTATTAAACGGCCCTGCTTCATGTTCATAAAAATCCTGTTTACTATATTTCGCATCATACACAATTGTATAGGCATCTGAAATATCGTTATCAAAGGTTAATGTAAAGCTTTTAGCATTTCCAGTTGTAGGATTAATAGTAAATCCATTTGTTACTCTATTAGCTTCCGAAACTGTTGTCGCCACATTGCCAGCTGCATCATTCATTTTATAAACCTTAATGCTTGATGCATCGATTTCGTGAGGACCTTTAATTGTATCTATAACATATGCATCAGTTTGATCGATACTTAACAAATTATGATTGTAATCAATATGCCACTTTGTTTCGTAGTTTGTATTTTTATCTAACTTTTTATCTAGCGCTTTTCCATACGTAATGGTGTGCGTTGCCGTATTAGAAGATTCTATTTGTCCATCATTAGTAAATAGTACCTTGTTATTAAAGTTAACTACACCATCACGTTTATCCGCCTCTAATGTTACAGACGTTTTATACGTAATTTTATAGGCATACTTACCAGTCAGCGTACTTTCAATATCGCTCCAACTACCATTTGTCAGAACAATGTTTTCTGTACTTGTTCTCACACCATTAAGACCGACCTCATATTGATAAACATTTACGGAATTAGCCATAATTTCATGTGATGTTGGCTCGTCTGTTAAAGTTGGATTACTTAATAATTTACCTGCTTCATTAACCCATACCTGCCATTCCATCTCATGGTTACCATTTGCTGCAGGTGTAGGAGTCCCTAGTTTCTCCTTACTTACCTTTTTGTGGCTCGTTGAAGGTAAAAAAGTAAATTTAACTTTAATTATCTCACTACCGCCTGTGGCTGCAGGAATTTCCAGATCCTGCTCAATGTCGTCAGAAAGGTTATTAAAACCAGAATTGAATGTAATGGTTAAATCCTCTGGTTGAGAGCTTCCTGAGCCGGGCTCCATACCACTTAACTCTACACGAACTTTATTATCCGTAGTTACATAATTATATGTGATACCGTTTACTGTTTTGCTACCGGCGAATGCCCCGTCAAAATCAATTAACGACTGCGGCAATTGGAATTCAAACCAACTCCCGTCTCCCCAAGCTTCTGCTTGACTATCTTGCATTGGCACGGAAAATTTAACCGTGAAATTAGCTGTTGTATTTGGATCTAACTCTGTACCAAATTCACCTGCTCCAACTGTTTTTTCACCTATTTTCATTACAAATGATAATAGTGAAGCTGGAATTTCTTGAGGAACCAATGGTGAATTATCCACTGGCAATGTTTTAGCGGGTTCATCATCCACTTTTTCTTCTTCAGGAGCTTGGCCCTCAGGATCTTGCTCCTTGTTTTCATTTTCTTGCGGTGTTGTAGAAAGCTCTTCTTCACCTATGTTATCTTCTGAAAAATCTGTGTCATCGCTCACTGGTGTAGATGGATTTTTTTCCATTTCATCATCCGAACCATTGTCATTCACGACTGGTGGTGTCGAAAGGTCTTCAGATGCAAATACTGACAGTGGGCTGAGTAGTGTTTGGAACACTAACAACATGGTCAGCATAGCAATGTTCAATTTTTTTCTCATGACACTCCTCTTTTCTAATAGATAGAGAGCTTGATTGTTTACTACGACGATAGCTTTCTTTCATTTTCAGTTAAAGCCTGCCACAAACAATGGTGTCTCTCCTCCCTGAAATTAACTTGTCATTCTTGTGAATAAAAGCCAAATTGTATCCTAACATAGGACATAGGAATTAACAAATTATAGACTTTCCTGTATTTCATTTTAGATGCATTACTTTTGCGACGTATAAAACAACATACATCACCACCTTTTATCATTTTTGATACATTATAACTACAAGCACTGAACAGATTCTAAACAATCATCTAAACATACAAAAAAAACAGTAAACATCGCTCCTTTGAACGTGTTTACTGCTTTCTATTTCATATTTTATTTTCCGTCTCTTCTCAACAAAGTTAATATTCTCTGTTTAATGGTTGAATGCATTGAATCATCTTCTAAAAAATCTAAAGGGAAATATATTTTATGGTCACGCTTCATCCGACCTGAAATGGAATCAACAATAATTGATTCACGTGAAAGCTCACGTAGTTCACCATTTTTCATTTCTAGGAAAATCGGCACGCGCACTTCCTCTTCACCAGGTCTGTAAAAATCATACGGCAGATCTGCCGTTGTATCATGAACAAGATAATAGTCTGGGTTCAAGTCTGCCTCTTTGAAAAGTTCCTGTAGTTTTTGATATTTATCAAGCTCTACTCCTGGATCTAAATCAATGTATTGGAATAGCTTACGATTAACAAAGCGACGACTTAAATCACTTAGAATAGTATCTTCCTCTTGCATCCATAGTTGAAAATATGTAAAAAGAATACTCTCATCTAAGGCAAGATAATCCTCGAGCGTAATTGCGTTACGGAAAAATGCTAGGAAGTGTGTAGGTTCATGCTTAAATATATAGCCTTCCAAGCTCAATTGTTTTACTCGTTTTAAAATTTTATTTAAAATCACCTCTGCACTTCGTGACACAGGATGGAAGTAAATTTGTAAGTACATTTGATAGCGACTCATAATATAATCTTCTACTGCATGCATACCAGTAGCTTTTATGACCACTTGGTTTTTTCGAGGACGCATTACTCTTAAAATCCGCTCCATATCAAAGTGACCATAACTAACGCCAGTAAAATAAGCATCACGTTGTAGATAATCCATACGATCCGCATCAATTTGGCTTGAAATTAAGCTAATGACTTGTTTGTTTGGATATGTCTTTTCGATTACTTGTGATACCTTTTCAGGAAAATCAGCTGCCACTTTTTTCAACACAGCATTGACTTCCGTATCACCCAATAAAATTTCTCTCGTATAATATTCATGATCCAGCTCAAAGACATTTTCAAATGCATGTGAGAATGGCCCATGTCCTAAATCATGTAGGAGTGCCGCACATAGCACTAAAAGTCGTTCACCCTCATCCCAATCTGGACGACCAACAAAGATATCATCCACTATACGGCGTACTATTTCATAAACACCAAGCGAATGGCTAAAGCGGCTGTGTTCCGCCCCATGAAAGACTAAAAATGTGGTACCAAGCTGACGAATTCTACGTAAACGCTGAAATTCTCTTGTACCTACTAAATCCCATATCACTTGGTCTCGAACATGTACATAACGGTGAACAGGGTCTTTAAATACCTTTTCTTCTTGTAATTTAGCGTTTGCATATGTCATTTGTATAGCACCCCCATTTTGTTATAGTTCTATTATATGCGATAAATCTAGGACTAGCATACTTATTCACTTTTTTCTATAGATACTAACAACCTTTTTCAATCATATTCACAATTATTCTAAATTTCTATTGAATAAATGAACAAAAAGCTTTCTCCAACCAAGTAGAGACAGCTTTTTGTTTTACTTATTCTTTAATTTTGTTAAAACCTTTTCCATTAGTTCTTCTTCTGTTAACGCAGCAACAGGGCGGCTATTTACGAAGGTAAATGTTTTTTTGCGTCCTGGACCACAATAAGAATGACAGCCAATTTCGATGGTTGCATCAGGATCGATTTCCTTTAATTTTGGAATTAACGTTTTTAAGTTAACGGCCTGACATTCATCGCAAACTTTAAACTCGTTTGCCATCTTGTCAACAACCCTTTCTATATAGTATTTTTCAAACAAAAACCGCTCGCTCTATGGAACGTATGACCTTCACATATTTAAGTATGCAGCATACGTACAAACCTACAACGGGTATTGTATCGTACTTTTCCCCTTCTATTCAAGCATAATTCCTTTCACATGGATGAATAAAAGGTTAAAAGATTGGTCATGCTAGTCTTAAATAATAAGTTCCAAAAAAGGTGGAGGTTTTTAATATGAGTAAAATCAGACAAGATGCTTGGTTAGAAGAAAATGATGAATTATTAGCAGAGGCGGTCATTCGTCACGTAACGGAGGGAAGCACACAGCTAAACGCTTTTGAAGAAGCTGGTGATGCGTTAAATCGTACGGCTGCAGCCTGTGGTTTCCGTTGGAATGCTGTTGTTCGGAAAGAATATGAAGAACAATTGGCAGAGGCTAAAAAAGAAAGAAAAGAAAGAATGCGAGTGTTAGGAGCTCCTGCAAGACGTCGCACTTCTAGTATGTTTACAGTAAATAGTAGTGCAGCAGAAGGAAAATCAATTCCGCTATCTGCTCTTTCTCTTGATATTGTTATAGCTTATTTACTACGTTTACAGCATTCTGGTGAAGTAGGAAATGAATCTTCAAAATGGAGACAACTTGTTCATGTAACATCAGAGAAAAATAAAAAACTAGAGAAAACAATTACAAAGCTCGAAGAAGAAAACCGAGCAATCCGCAAAGATTACGAACAATTCGTTCAAATTATGAATCGTGCTAGACGACTTGTTACATTAGATGAAGAGGAAGAACGTGTTGCACCAGTTTTTAAAATGGAGAAAAACGGAAATCTCGTAGTAAGTAGTTCTAATTTCCAGCCTGAAAATGGCGATGCGCTTAATTAGCAGCATCGCCTTTTTTTTATGTGTGTTAATAGTAGTCTCTATTCATGTCGTTCTAGCATTTTGGCATTACGCTCAAAAACACGCTTTAAATAGAAACCGTATAATGTTAATTCTTCGTCATGAAAAGATTCTGGATGTACATTTCCACCTAAGTGATGAAGGTATTGCTGTAGACGAATAACGACTGCCTCTACTGTTAAATGTGGATCGACAAGCTCCGATAATGATGCCATGACTTCAGGAACGATTTGTGGATAAGTAAATTTCGTCTCTTCCTGCTGTAAGCTTTCCTCGTAAAAATCTCGAATAAGGGCAGCACGCTGTGAGCCGCTACCTTCTATACATAAATAGATTTGTACAGCTACACCTTGGCGTAAACGCCTTTGTGAAATCCCTGCAAACTTTTTCCCTTCAATACTTAGATCATACGAACCGGGGCAATATGAGCCTACTATTTCATAGGCTTCAATCTTCTCAGCCACCTCTGGAAATAAACCTTTGACGAGGTCGACCATCACATCATAGCCATCATTTATGCTTAAAGAATTCATTTGCTCAGATAATACAATGGAAATGTTTAGAACCCCTTCATCAAGGACAACAGCTAATCCACCTGAATTCCGAACGATAGGTTGATAACCTCTCGATTTCAGTAAATCCATTCCCTGCTGTACATATGGTAAACGATGATCTTGGATGCCAAGCACAACAGATGCCTCGTGAACCCATGTCCGAACAGTTGGTGGTGATACTAATTGTCCAACTAGCTGGCACAACGTATCATCGGTTGCAAAGGATTCTAACGGAGATCGCTGCTTTGCGCTAATTGATTGATCATAATAACGCCAATTTGGCTGCTGTAAAATACTTTTCATATTGGTACTCCTCTAATTCCATCTCTTCTCTTTAGCATACATCATCTAAAGTTGGTGTCAAATTCGTGAAAACCATTCATGAACTTAGGGATTTTGCACAAACTATGATAAACTAATTTTGAATAGTATTCACTTATAAAGGAGTGTTTTCAATAATGAATGAAGCAGCAATTACGTTAGATGGATGGTACGCTTTACATGATTTTCGCTCAATTGATTGGGCTTCATGGAAGCTCGTTTCTGCTGAAGAACGTCAAGCAGCAGTAGAAGAATTTCTTGCTTATTTAGAGAAATTAAATGAAGCAGATCTCGCTAAAACAGGTGCTCATGCCTTCTATGCAATCGTTGGTCAAAAGGCTGACTTTATGATTATGACATTGCGTGAAACAATGGATGAGCTACAAGAGCTTGAAGCAGAATTTAATAAATTAGCCATTGCTGATTTTACAATTCCTACATACTCTTATGTATCTGTTGTTGAGCTTTCAAACTATTTAGCTGGTGAATCAAATGAAGATCCATACCAAAATCCACATGTACGTGCACGTCTATACCCTGAGCTTCCTCGTTCTAAATATGTGTGCTTCTACCCTATGGATAAACGCCGTCAAGGGAATGATAACTGGTACATGCTATCAATGGATGAGCGTAAATCATTAATGCGTTCTCATGGTATGATTGGTCGCGGTTATGCTGGTAAAGTAAAGCAAATTATTACAGGCTCTGTTGGCTTTGATGATCACGAGTGGGGCGTTACATTATTTGCTGATGACGTTTTACAATTCAAAAAATTAGTGTATGAAATGCGCTTTGATGAAGTATCTGCTCGCTATGGTGAGTTTGGTGCATTCTTCGTCGGAAATCTACTTGATAACGATAAATTAGTTACATTCTTAACGGTTTAATACGTACATTAAAAAATGCGGGTCCCTAGTGAGGACTCGCATTTTTTAAATTTCGTTTTCTTCCGCATTCTCAGCTTCAAATATTAAGATGATTGTATGAATAAAAAATCCGGTAAGAATCATCAGAAAGACCAAATACCAATTATACGGCTGATGATAGTATTCTGCTATCCCGACTGCCATAAAGGCACTAATAATTATTGCTACAAACATACTAAAAATACGCATTGTAACGCTCCTTCATGAAAGCAAAAATAAATTCAACCTTAGTATGTCTCTGAATATCGTTACTATACTGGCTAAGCAAAATTATCTATAAAATAAAAAAGTGCCATCCCTCTGCGATGACACTTCCTTAATCATTGAATTTACTTTTTTTCATATTTCCTCAAGAGCTTTCGTCCTTTACTTTTAAAATTAAGATGATCGTTTGAATAAAAAAACCAATCACTATTATTAAAATAAATAGATACCAATGGAGCGGCTGTCCATAATACTCCCCTAGTAAAAAGGCCAGCACCGCACTTAGTAATATCCCAAACCATACCCCTATTTCCATAAGTAATCACCTCACATGTACGGCCTACACATGCAATTTATTGATCTCCTATTCCCCTATTTATACCTTTTTCTATTTACCCAATTTTTCATAAACGTTATCTAATATGAATGGCTTTTAGATTATTTTTTACGGACTTGTCGTTATTACTACTATATGCGTAGTACCTTTGTTGTGTGAATTTCTTTCTTCACAAAATTGAACATGTCTACAATACCATCATGCATATACTGACAGCGAGGAGGTATGAAAATCGCTGTTATTAAGACGAATGATGCCCAGACAGCCCTGCTAGCAAGGCTTATGCGTGCCGAGGCAGAAGGCGAAGGTGAGTTAGGCATGCTGATGGTTGGGAATGTTGGCGTTAATCGTGTAAGGGGTGATTGTTTAGATTTTGGTGATATTCGAACAATTGAACAGATGGTTTATCAGCGTCCAGGTGGCTTTGAAGCAACTCAAAAAAGTTATTTTTATCAACGAGCACGTGATCAAGATATCCGGTTAGCCAAAAGGGTGATTCAAGGCGAAAGATTTCATCCAGCTAACCGTTCCTTGTGGTTTTTCATGCCGGCGGGCGATTGTCCTGCACAATGGTATGGCCAATGGAATACAGGCAGATACAAATCTCATTGCTTCTTCTCGCCAACTGAAGAAGATTGTCCTCAAATTTAAAAAGAAAGTAGGTTGATTATTGATGATGCCTTATTATTGGACACCAACAACGCAACAACAAATGACTCCTCCTCCAGTCACAATCCCGACCGGACGACCACCAGGCCGCGAAGAGTCCTATATAGAAAATATTTTACGGTTGAATCGCGGAAAACCAGCTACCTTCCATTTTTCTTTTGAGCATGCAGTGGAACAAGGCAAAAACACAAAAACTGTGCGTGGTGTAGTAGAGGCTGCTGGACGAGATCATGTTATCATTCGTGAACTTAAATCCAATCATCGCTTCTTATTCCCAATGATTTACTTCGATTTTGCTGAATATGATGAAGAAATGGCTTATTTTAATCAAAATCCATAATCGCTATATTGTATCTTAAAAATCCGCAATACTCTCACTGACAACAGTCGATGAGAGTATGCGGATTTTTAACTTGCGCTAGATTAATATTCTTTTAAATATTCCAATGTAGCTTTTCCTAAAGTTTTAGCAGCTATTAGCATTGCACGTTCATCAAAATTAAAGCGCGCGTGATGATGTGGATAAGCTGTTTCCCATTCTGGACTTTTCGCACCTGTGAAGAAGAATGTACCAGGTACTTTTTCTAAATAATATGCAAAATCCTCTCCAACCATAAACGGTGGACAAGTTTTCACTTGCTCTACACCTGGGACAGTTGACGCTAACTGTGCTACAAACTCCTTTTCCTTCTGATGGTTATACACAGGTGGATAACCTCTTGTATAACGGTATTCATAGCTTGCTCCAAAGGCTAGACAAGTGGCGTTTAGAACGGCTTCTAGCTCCTGCTCCATCTGTGTGCGCACATCTTCCTCAAAGGTGCGAATTGTGCCTGCCAATTTAACACGATCAGCAATCACATTAAACGGATTAATTGCCTCGAAATGACCAATTGTTAAAACGGCTGACTTTAATGGATCAATACGTCTTGAGATAAGTTGTTGTGCGCTGATTACAAACTGCGAGGCAAGAGTAACTGCATCAATGGAGTGATGTGGTTCGGCACCATGGCCACCCTTCCCTTGAATAGCAATTTCTACTTTGTCTGCAGCTGCCATAATGGCGCCGTCTTTCACTAAAATTTCCCCTATCGGAGTGGGAGCCCAGAGATGTGTACCAAAAATAACATCTACACCATCTAAACACCCATCCTCTATCATCGACTTGGCCCCACCTGGTGCCACCTCTTCAGCGTGCTGATGAATAAATATAATATTTCCTGTGATTTCAGATTTCATTTTATTGAGTGCCTTAGCTAATCCTAGTAATGTTGCTGTATGACCATCATGCCCGCAAGCATGCATTTTACCCGCGACCTTTGATTTATAAGGTAAATCATTTTCCTCCTGGATCGCTAATGCATCAAAATCAGCCCGTAACGCCACTGTTTTTCCTGGCCTTGCACCACGTAGCACGGCAACTACACCTCTTCCACCTACCCCTTCACGAACCTCATGACCCAATTCTTTATGATAGGCAGCTATATAGGCTGGTGTCTCCACTTCTTCAAAGGATAATTCAGGATATTCGTGCAAGTGACGACGAATCCCTACCATCTCTTCATAATTCTCATCTATTAAAGTAAATAGCTTTTCCATCCTACACAACCTCTCTTTTTGTATTTTCGAAATATTGCAAGTAATAGTAGTAGTGTACTATAAATTCTTACAAAAAGAATAGGATTTAAATCGTAATCTTACAAAATAAAGAAAAAACCCTCCTACAAATCATGTAAGAGAGTCCTAATTTTAAATTAACGAGCATGTTTTAAAGCCGATAAAATAATAAGTATCCATCCAATTAAAAATAGTACACCACCAATTGGTGTAATCGCGCCCAATACTTTAATACCACTAATCGCTAATACGTATAAGCTACCAGAAAAGAAGACAATCCCAAAATTAAAGAAAATTCCTGCCAAATTCAATTGCTTCACTTCACCAAATAATTTAGAACTCATTAATAGTCCGATTACTAACAAACCAGTAGCATGGAACATTTGATATTGAACAGCCGTCTCCCAAATACCTTGACTATAATCATCTAAAATTTCCTTTAAAGCGTGTGCACCAAATGCACCAAAGGCTACTGCTAATAGGCCATGGAGAGCCCCTGTCACGATAAATTTTTTCATTGCGCGTTACCCTACCTTTAATATTGATTAAAAATCAAAAATTGAATCACCATTGGCTCCATCTTCTTCAATTTTGGATGTAGATAAACTAGATGGCTTCATCTCTGATACAAGCATTTGTGGTAAATGCTTAGAAGGTGTTGTGATAGATGGCGTATTACTAGGAGAATCTAACACCACATCACATAATGCTCGAATTGCTGTAAGAGCTTCGCGGATCTGCTGATCATTCCCTGCATTTTTTGCACCAGATAATTGTTTTTCAAGTTGTTGTATAACGGCTTGATAAGGAATCATTGCATTCTCCTACTTTCTACTTTTGGTACAAATTTTAAACATTCCATACCTGAGGATTGTTTCACGACAACGGATGGAATTTGTTTTGTTTTAAAGCCATATGCGACACAGGCACGTGGAGTCTGAGGGTCCCAGGTTACTTTAAAAAAATGACATTGAAAACAATTCGTCTTCATCGTTGTCCCTCTCTTTCATCTATCTTAACTGTATCACGATTTATGTAGTGTATAAAGTAAACGATTTGTGCCAATCTATGCTAAACACCAATCAATTGGTTGTTTACCCCATTCTACTAATTGTTGATTAATCTTTGAATAAGGTTTACTCCCAAAGAATCCTCGATAAGCACTTAATGGGCTAGGATGTGGTGCTTCTAATATGACATGTGGCGTGTCATATTTGCGTATCAACTGTTTTTTTCGTTGCGCAGGCTTACCCCACAGTACAAAAATAAGTGGTTCCTCTCTTGCAGCTAGCTTATCGATAACCGCATCAGTGAACTGCTCCCAACCTTGATCTTTATGGGAATTTGCCTGTCCAGCTCGCACGGTAAGAACTGTGTTCAAAAGCATAACACCTTGTTCTGCCCACTTCGTCAAAGTTCCATCTTTAGGAATTGAACAGCCGAGATCATCTTGTAGCTCTTGTAGCATATTTCGTAAGCTAGGTGGATGGGGAATACCTGGCTTGACAGAAAAGCTTAACCCATGCGCTTGATTAGGGCCATGATATGGGTCTTGTCCTAAAATAATGACCTTCACATGTTGATATGCTGTTGTATAAAATGCATTCATTACATCCTGCATAGGAGGATAAATAGTGTGCGTTGAATATTCATTAGCAATAAATTGACGTAATGTGTGATAGTATGGTTTTTCTAACTCTGCTGCAAGTATTTCTTGCCAATCATTCGGGAATACTTGTTTCATCGTCCTTTAAGCCCCTTTCTTTTCTTACAACGGTACAAAAAATCATCCATGAATTCAAGTCTCAGCACAAACTGACCATATAAAAATATCAAATTCTGACTATTTTTATAGAATCAGAATAAGACTATACTAAATGGTAATTTTAACACTCTTAACAATAAAGGAGATCTTTTCATGACTCTAAAAAAAACATTAACAATTGCTGGTTCTGATACATCCGGCGGCGCAGGTATGCAGGCCGATCTTAAAACATTTCAAGAGCACGGTACATACGGTATGGTGGCTTTAACAGTTGTCGTAACAATGGACCCAAATGGTTGGACACATAATGTCACACCATTACCAACTGAACTTCTACAAAAACAAATTGATACTGCCCTTTCAACAGGAATTGATGCTATTAAAACAGGCATGCTATCTACGGAAGAGATTATTCGTCTTGCTGGAGAGGCTATTGCAAAATCAGGGACGACAAACGTTGTCATTGATCCTGTGATGGTTTGTAAAGGGGACGATGAAGTCCTAAACCCTGGCAACACAGATGCTATGATACAACATCTTCTACCATTAGCAGCAGTCACAACACCTAATCTTTTTGAAGCTGGCCAATTGGCTGGGACAGGTACGCCCAAAACGATTGATGAGATGAAAACAGCCGCACGAAAAATCCACGAGCTTGGGGCTAAGGCTGTAGTCATTAAAGGTGGAAAAGCATTAGCTACAGAAAAAGCAACAGACCTATTCTTCGATGGAGAAGCATTTTACTTATTAGAATCCGAAAAAGTTGCTTCCACTAATAATCACGGTGCAGGCTGCACTTTTGCAGCTTCTATTACTGCAAATCTCGCAAATGGATTGTCTGTTATGGATTCTGTTATTGAAGCAAAAGAGTTTGTATCCGCAGCCATTGCACATGGTTGGGCTCTTAACGACTATGTTGGTCCCGTCATGCATGGAGCAAAGTCCCGCTTTGGTGCTCCACAAATAACAGTCACTGAAATTTAACATTGAAAGGGATGTCTCTAAGATTATGAAGACATCCCTCTTTTACATATCCTCCAATGGATCAGTCATGAAAATAAGTTTGCCTAGAGCCACTCCCTATTTCTGCACAAAGGGGTCAATGAAGGTTTCTTGTTTTCATTACATGCTACGAAGGTTACTATCGTAGTCACCTCAATCATGTTCACATCCATGCTCCCTAAAATGATTCTAATACCTAAATATTACAAACAAATAATGCGTTAATTTCTAGAAATCCCGCTGAATAAAGATAAAAAAATGGACAAGATACGTTAGGACTTCATCCCCCATATATTAGCTTTAGATGGGAGGGGAAAAGATGAAAAAACAAAAGGCAGAGGACTTAACTGAGGAATCAGGTTTATTAGCTGGAGAAATAACCTCTTCAAAAGTAGAAGTACTAGCTTCCATTGTCTTAACACTCGGCTACTCATTGTCCACCCTCGCCACAATAATGGCACTCCAGGAGGAAGAGGAACTAGCACAAGAAAAAAAGACCAAAAATGAAGATCAAAATCTTTATATGAGACAAATGTTTAAACAATTGCAAAGTGTCAATAATCGTTTAGAAACAATCGAAAGAAAGCTTAATCGATACTAAAAAATACATAGCCTATCCATAAACTCAATAAAAAACCGCGCTTCTCCGTCATAAAGAGAAACGCGGTTTTTTATTATACTATGATAATGAGCTTCATTCTTCTCCCTTTTACACACAGCACGATGTAAGATGCTGGAGGAACGTCATCTATTGTACCAAGATAGAATTCGTTTTCACCTAGTTTTACCATCCTTCAGCATTTAGTGCTGTCTACACACGATTTTGGAAGAAGCTATGGTTACAATATCTTTTCAGGTGTGAAACCGTATACAAAATGACACATTTTGTACATATATTTTCACACCCCTTATATTGATACATTACAATAATTTTTTCAAGAATATTGCTCGGAAATTCGTCATAGATTAATAGTTAATGATTCACCCTTCCATGATTTAGTAGAAGATTGCCTACTCTAGAAGGTAGTGGATGAATCTGGATAAGCCTCTGTCGGAAGACAAAGATTTTGAGTAGTCGTGGCAATGAAGCTCTTAAAAATCTTGGTGGCCTTATGTGAAGGTATAAGTTTTACAACTCATTAATTTGTACGTATGAAGCAATCAATTTCCCTTTGCTAATTTTTTTTACTATACTTAAAGGAGAAATGATCGAGAGGAGTGTTAAGATGCAAGAAGTACAAGTAGAGACGTTGCAAGAATTACTAAATTCTTTCGCCAACAAAGACGTTTATATTCATCTTGAGACGACAAACGGATCTTATGCAGCACACTATGATGAAAAGTTCTTTAATGCAGGTGCCTTTATACGCAACGCAAAAATTAATTATGAACTTGCTAAAGTTGTAGACAAGACACCTCATCGTGTTGGGTTAAAATTACCTCATGGCTGGGTTTATGCGCAAGGCATTACTCATTATGAATTAGATGATTTAGGCCGTTTATTAATGGCTGGTTTAGATTACTCTGGAAAATTGGCGATTGCACTTGAAATAAGTGAAGCGCCATTTACTTACTAAGGGGGACGACTCTTTGAATTTACAACCACAACGTCATATTTTAATTGTGTACCCTCACCCAGATGATGAGGCTTTTTCAGTAGCTGGCACGACTGCCTACTATACAAAAAAAATGAATACACCTGTTACATATGCCTGCTTAACATTAGGTGAAATGGGCCGTAATTTAGGTAATCCCCCGTTTGCTACACGCGAATCGTTACCAGAAATACGTCGTAAAGAATTAATTGCAGCCGCAGAAGCAATGGGTATTCAAGATTTACGTATGATGGGTCTTCGTGATAAAACAATCGAATTTGAAGACGATGAGAAGATGGTAAAGCTGGTAGAAGGTTTAATTGAAGAGCTAATGCCTTCATTAATTATTACGTTCTTACCTGGTTTTGCGGTACATCCAGACCATGAAGCAACCGCGCGTGCTGTCGTTGAGGCTGTACGTCGTATGCCTAAGGCTGCACGTCCGCAAGTATTTGGCTGTGCCTTCGCAAACGATACTATTGAAAAAAATGGTGAGCCTCATGTGGTCTATGATATTCGCGAAATGCGAATGGATAAATTACAAGCATTACAGGCACACGCATCACAAACTGGTTGGATGATGCAAGAAACAGAAAAACGCATTGATGATGGAGAACCGATGAGCGAAAGCTGGCTAAATGTTGAAAGATTCTACATTGTTGATCCTGATAAATATGTAAAATAAATAAAAGGTTCTGTCCTCTCATGATTGGAGAACAGAGCCTCTTTTAATTAGGTAGATTTTACTTTATTTAGTTTATGCACGATAAACGTGATCGAAAAGGCAATCAATAAAAACAGGAAGAAAAAATAATGAGGTATATGAATATGAACAACACTTACTAACATTTTTAACCCTATAACCCCAATAATGATGAAAGCAGTCGCTTCTAGCTCAGGAATTTTTTCGATCATAATTAAAAATACACCCGCTATTGTCCTCATCATTAGGATTCCTAACATACCTCCAATTAGAAGCACCCATACTTGATCTGAAATAGCAAAGGCGGCAAATATTGAATCAATGGAAAAAGCAATATCCATCAGCTCTACGGAAATAACCGTTGCCCAAAAGGTCCCAAAGAAACGAACCATCAATCCTGATTTTTTTACCACCTTCACACTATCCTCATTTCCAAGTTGAAGGAAATGAGCGATACAGAGCCATCCTAAATACAACGCACCTAACACTTTAATAAACCAAAACTCTACAAGATAAACTCCTATTCCAATAAATAAAAATCTGAAAAAATAAGCTCCTAGCATCCCATACATTAAAGCTCGTTTTCGTTGCTTATCTGGCAAATGTTTGACAAGTACTGCTAATACAAGTGCATTATCTGCTGACAACAATCCTTCTATAATAATTAATGAAAATATTAGTCCCCAGGATACAGGATCCACTAATACTTCCTGCCACATTGCCCAATCGAAAAACTGGCTATATGTAGATAGAATTCCTTGAATGATTTCCACTGCTTACCCTCCCACTTGTCCTAAGCTAATCTAGTATATGCTTGACCCATTTTGATATGAAAGTTGTATTTTTTTGATCAATCGTGCCTCCGTATAATCGCGTCTAGACCTCTAAAAAAACGATTTCCTTTACACCTAATTCGGTAGAGGAAATGGTCCATAAAAGTCGGACTTACCTATGTTTACCGCTTCATTTTCCATACAAAAAGTAAGGTAAATAAAGATAAAACGCTTACATTATAAAATAGACACGGAAAATTTAGAATTTACTAAAAATTAAGTCCAAAAAGCACAAAAAGTATGCTATCATAGGTAAATGTTTTAAACGTAAAACGGAGGATGAATACTATGGAAGTTGCTGATACTAGAACCGTGCAAGTGGAGAATGTCCTCATTGCACACCATTTTTTAAAAGACGTAGTTGTGCATACACCTCTAC
Source organism: Lysinibacillus fusiformis (assembly GCF_003049525.1). Taxonomy (GTDB): domain Bacteria; phylum Bacillota; class Bacilli; order Bacillales_A; family Planococcaceae; genus Lysinibacillus; species Lysinibacillus fusiformis. Next base: position 829,008 of record NZ_PYWL01000001.1, read on the forward strand.
AAAGAAACGACTATTTATCAGAAAAATATGGCGCAAATATTTATTTTAAACGTGAGGATTTACAACATGTACGCTCATTCAAGCTTCGTGGCGCCTATTATAAAATCAAAAAAATCGAGGATGAAGCGCGCAATGTTGGCGTTGTTTGTGCCAGCGCAGGCAACCACGCACAAGGTGTAGCTTATGCCTGTGCCCAATTAAAAATCCAAGCTAGCATTTTTATGCCTCAAACTACACCGAAGCAAAAAATAGACCAAGTGCGTATGTTTGGTCGTGAGTATGTGGAGATTATTTTAGCGGGTGACACGTTCGATGACTCTGCTGAAAGTGCACTAAGTTTCTGTGAAGAACAAGGGAAAATCTTCATTCACCCATTTGATGATTTCGATGTTATTGCTGGGCAAGGAACTGTGGCGGTAGAAATCATGAATGATATGGAAGAGCCAATCGACTACGTATTTGGCAGTATCGGTGGTGGTGGCTTAATGTCTGGTGTTTCTGCCTATATTAAAAACCTTTCCCCATCTAGCAAAATTATTGGTGTAGAGCCTGCAGGTGCTGGCAGTATGAAGGCTGCTTTTGCTGAAGGTGGCACAGTTGCTCTTGATTGGATTGACAAATTCGTCGATGGAGCTGCCGTAAAGTGTGTCGGTCATCATACTTATGATGTTTGTCGCCGTTATTTAGACGACATTATTCTTGTACCTGAGGGAAAAGTATGTACAACCATTTTAGATTTGTACAATAAACATGCGATTATTGCTGAGCCTGCTGGTGCATTGTCAGTTGCAGCTCTTGATTTTTATAAAGAAGAAATCAAAGGAAAGTCTGTTGTCGTTATCATCAGTGGTGGGAATAACGATATTGGACGTATGCAGGAAATTAAAGAAAAGTCTCTTATTCATGAAGGCTTACTTTACTACTTCATTGTCAGCTTCCCCCAACGGGCAGGTGCTCTTCGTCAATTCCTAACTAGCGTACTAGGACCTAATGATGATATTACAACCTTTGAATATACTAAGAAAAACAATAAAGAAAGCGGTCCTGCTCTAGTCGGCATCGAGCTTGGTGATCGATCAGATTACGAGGGGTTACTAGCGAGAATGAACGAATTTGGCTTCAAATACAAAGAAGTTAACAATGATATTCAGCTATTTGGCCTACTCGTGTAAATGAAAGAGTCTCACTTTTATCAAGTGAGGCTTTTTCTATGTTTAAATATTTGAGAGTCACCTCAACAGCATCTTTCTCAACCATTTATATAGATGAACGGAGCGAGGGAGGCAGCTCGACCCTCACATCATTGTAAATGAAAAAACTATAGGCAAACCCAAATGTCATTGAGTTTGCCTATAGTCTGACACTCATATGAATGTATGAACGATATACCTTTATCCTAATAAAGCACGGTCCGAATTCATTTTCTCACCACGAATGCGTTCAAATTCAGCCATTAAATCAGGTATCGTTAATTCATGCTTACGATCTTCCCCAACTTCTAAAATAATTTGACCTTTATCCATCATAATTAGGCGATTCCCTAAATCTAAAGCTTGTTGCATATTATGTGTAACCATCAATGTCGTTAACTGATCTTTTTCTACTAAATACTTTGTAATACGGGTGATCAATTCAGCACGTGATGGATCAAGCGCAGCCGTATGCTCATCTAACAATAATATAGATGGTTTTGTAAAAGTGGCCATTAACAGAGACAAAGCTTGACGTTCCCCTCCGGAAAGTAAGCCAACCTTTGCAGAAAGTCGGTTTTCTAAATTTAATCCAAGCATCTCTAACGATTCAATAAAAAACTCACGACGTTTTTTGTCTACACCTCTTCGCAATCCTCTACTCTTATTACGGGAATAGGCTAGTGCTAAATTCTCCTCAATCGTCATAGCAGGTGCTGTCCCCGCCATTGGATCCTGGAAAACACGACCTATAAATTGCGAGCGCTTATACTCAGGCAAATGAGTAACATTGTTACCATCAATCGAAACCGTGCCGAAATCTGGTGTTAGGGCGCCAGAAATCATATTCATCATCGTTGATTTACCTGCCCCATTACTCCCAATAATAGTAACAAAATCACCAGGCTTTAAATGTAGGTTAATTTCTGCTAGAGCGATCTTTTCATCCGGTGTCCCTTCATTGAACACCTTATTTATACCGTGTAATTTAAGCAAGACCTTTTCCTCCTTGCTCTACTTGTTTGATTTGCGTAAGTTCAGCAGCCCGTTTAGCCTTACGTTTACGTTCCTTACGTTTGTTAATAAATTGAGGCAAGATCAACGCCAAAATGACAATGATAGCTGTAATTAATTTCATATCTCCTGAATCCAGGAAGTCTACACGTAAAGCTAAAGCTAAAATAATACGATAAATAATAGCTCCAGCGATGACTGCAAAAGTGGTACGAATAATGGTCTTTGTACCAAAAATAGCTTCCCCGATAATGACAGATGCAAGCCCGATCACAATCATACCAATTCCCATACTTACATCAGCAAACTTCGAATATTGTGCGATTAAAGCTCCAGAAAATGCGACAAGTGCGTTGGAAAGTCCTAGCCCTAAAATAATGAGTGTATCTGTATTGGCTGAGAAGCTGCGAATCATTCGTTTATTATCACCAGTAGCCCGAATAGCAAGCCCAACCTCTGTTTTTAAGAACCAATCTGCCACTAATTTTATTAAAATTGTAATAATTACAATGACAATTAGTACACTCCAAGTACCTGGTACTTGCTGAATCCCCATACCTTTTAATAGGCTGTTGAGAGCATCATCTATCCCTAAATTACTCCAAAACGCTTGAAACTTTGAAAATATCGTTTCAGAGTTTAGTAATGGAATATTTGGACGACCTATCGTATTTTCTGCAGTTAACCCCATGATCCGTAGGTTAATCGAATATAAGGCAATCATCATTAAAATCCCTGATAATAGTGGGTTTATCTTCCCTTTTGTGTGAAGGATTCCTGTCATACATCCAGCAATAAATCCAGCAACAATTGCCACTAAAGTCGCTAAGATTGGGTGGTAGCCAAGCAAAACCATCGTTGCTGCTGTCGCCGCCCCTGTTACAAAGCTTCCATCAACCGTTAAATCCGGAAAATCTAACACCCGAAATGTTAAATACACACCAAGTGCCATAATTGCATAGATGATTCCTTGCTCCACTGCGCCAAATAATGCTAAAAACATCGTTGAATCATCTCCTAAATCTCTTTATTATTCTACTGCTGGTAAATGAAGATAAAGCGGGGATGGTTCCCCCGCTTCAAGTTATTTTTCTAGAAGTTCTGCACCCCAAGAATCTTTAATTTCAATCCCTAAATCATCTGCTACTTTTTTATTAATTAATAGCTTTAGATTTTGTGGATATTGCGCTGGCGTTTCAGCAGGTGTTGCTTCACCTTTTAAAATTTTCACTGCCATTTGCCCAGCCTCATACCCAATGTCGGAATATTCAAAACCATACGCAGCTAAACCGCCTCGCGCCACAGAGTCAAGCTCCCCTACTATTAAAGGCAATTTATTGGCATTTGCTACATCGATGACAGACTCTAAAGCAGAGACTACTGTATTGTCCGTAATAATATAGAGTGCATCGACTTTACCGATTAAAGATTCAGTTGCTTGTTTTACCTCTGCAGAAGTTGCAGCTGAAGCCTCTTTAACCTCAAGACCTTGCTCAGCCATTACTTTTTTTACTTCCTTCACCTGTGCTACAGAGTTTTGCTCACCAGCGTTGTAGACCATACCAATGTTTTTAGCACCTAGCTCTTTTAAAAATGCAACCGTTTTAGAAATCGTTTCAGGATGTAAATCGATAGTACCTGTAACATTTTTCCCTGGCTTCTCCATCGATTCTATGAGCTGAGCACCTACAGCATCTGTTACAGAAGTAAAGATAATTGGAATATCACTTGTTGCTGTTGCCGCGGCCTGTGCAGAAGGTGTAGAGTTAGCAAATATTAAATCTACGTTTGCACTTACTAGATTGTTAGCAATCGTTGTGTTAAGACTATTATCGCCTTGTGCGATTTGTGGATCATACTCAACTTTTAAACCTGCATCTTCAATCGCCTTTTTAAAGCCTTCCGTCGCTGCATTTAAAGAAGGGTGCTCTACAATTTGCGTAATTCCGATTTTATATGTTTTATCATCTGTGTTCCCGCTGTCACTTGCGTTATTCGTTTCGTTCCCTTTTGATTCTGTTGAACTAGTCCCACCACTACCACAAGCAGCAAGTAGTAATACTAATCCAAAGAGTAGGAATGAAAGCTTTTTGACATTGCTCTTCACCATTAATCCCCCCGATTAAGTTCTCGAATATCTACCACACTTTATCCAAACAAAGTGTGAATGTATCGCTATATTATCGTTATTATTGAGCTCCGTCAACAACATTATGAATGTTCTGACTTTTATATTTCACAAAAAAATTTAGCATTTCATTTAATTTGGCGCTTTAAACCGCTAAACTACGCTATTTACGTTATTGGATTCCTTTTTAAAAAATAGTAAAAAATATTTATGACAATTTTGCGAATTTAGTCATATTGACAAAAGTCTGACATTTGACTTCTGCTAGATATGTATAATAAAATATTGACTTGTGTGAAAGCACCGTGGTTCGTAACCATCCCACGAAAAAAAACTAAGGAGAAATGAATATGAAAATAAAATTTTTAGCAGCAAGTGGTATTATTGCAGCTCTTTACATTGCTGTGACGATGCTTGTTGCACCATTTGGTTTTACAGAGGTGCAGTTCCGTGTATCTGAAATTTTCAACCATTTAGTGGCCTTTAATCCACGCTTTGCCGTTGGTATCATAATAGGGGTATTTATTTCTAATATCTTTTCACCACTCGGTATCTACGACTTAGTATTTGGTGTTGGACATTCTATGATTACATTGGGTTTGTTCATTTTGATTTGTAAATTTGTTAAACATATTTGGGCACGTTTAATCATCAATACATTTTTATTTACATGCACAATGTTTATAATCGCCTTTGAATTGAATTTAGCCCTAGAGCTACCATTCTTTTGGACTTGGCTCACGGTGGCGGCAGGTGAATTCGTTGTCTTAGCGGTTGGTGCACCTATTATGTATATACTCAATAAACGCCTTCACTTTAAAGAGATGATTGAATAGACGAGTCTTACGAGATTCGTCTTTTTTTCTTGACAATATTCTGAAAACATTCTACAATTCTTTCTAATAAATGCGAAGAAGAAGAATAGTAGCAAGCATCGTTACTTAAAGAGAGCTGGTGGTCGGTGTAAACCAGTAGTACATACTTGTGAATGGACTTCAGAGCAGCCTTAATCCAATGTAAGGCCGATTTGCTCCCCGTTATCGGAGTTAGAAAGCGCGCATCAATTGCGAATAAAGGTGGCACCACGGTTACTCGTCCTTTTTACAGAGGATTGGAGTGGCTTTTTTTTATGAAAAAATGAGCGTAGAGGAGTCGAGGAAAGATGAGTACAGTAGCAGAGAATAAAGGATATTTCGGAGAATTTGGTGGAAGCTTCGTTCCAGAGGAGCTTCAGCATGTATTAACTATTTTGGATGAAAACTTCCAAAAATTCAAAGAGGATGCAGACTTTAATACAGAATTGAATTATTATTTCCATGAATATGTCGGTCGCAAATCCCCCCTTTATTTTGCAGAAAATTTAACAAAGCAATTGGCTGGCGCAAAAATTTATTTAAAGCGTGAGGATCTTAACCATACGGGCTCACATAAAATCAATAATGTATTGGGTCAAATTTTATTAGCAAAACGTATGGGAGCAAATCGCGTTATTGCTGAAACTGGTGCAGGTCAACACGGTGTGGCAACCGCTACTGCCTGTGCCATGTTCGGGATGGATTGTACTATTTATATGGGGTTAGAGGATACTAAACGTCAGGCATTAAATGTATTTCGAATGGAGCTTCTTGGAGCAAAGGTAGTAGCTGTTGATAAGGGGCAAGGACGTTTAAAGGATGCCGTTGATGAAGCATTCGCTGATTTGGTGGCAAACTACGAAACGACATTTTATTTATTGGGCTCTGCTGTTGGGCCGCACCCATTCCCCTCAATGGTTAAACATTTCCAATCAGTTATTAGCCGCGAAAGCCGCGAACAAATTTTGGAGAAAGAAGGAAAACTACCAACCGCTGTCCTAGCCTGTGTTGGCGGTGGAAGTAATGCTATAGGGGCATTCGCAGAGTTTATTGCTGATAAAAATGTTCGTCTTATCGGAATAGAGCCAGATCAAGCTGCTACACTTAACGAAGGAACGCCTGGAGAACTACACGGCTTCAAATGCTTAGTGCTACAGGACGCAGAGGGAAACCCTCTACCAACATACTCGATTGCCGCAGGGTTAGATTACCCAGGTGCGGGACCTGAGCACAGTCACTTAAAAACAATTGGTCGTGCAGAGTATGTTACCGTGACAAATGAAGAAGTCCTAGAGGCATTTCAGGTGCTCTCGAAGGTAGAAGGTATTATTCCTGCACTCGAAAGCTCTCATGCAGTTGCCCATGCACTAAAACTAGCGCCTACTCTTACAACTGATGAAATTATTATTATTAATATCTCAGGTCGTGGCGATAAGGACGTTGAGCAAGTTTTTCATATGTTAAATAAATAATTTAAACCTGAAAGAGCGATTTCCTAAACTGGAAATCGCTCTTCAACTTACACTAATGATGTAATGTCTGCTGAAGAATATATATCCCCCATTTATTTCATAAAAAAACGGATGAAGTCTATCACATCATCCGTTCAGTCGCTATTATGAAATCGCTCTTTTATGCAGTTTAATTTTTAGCTTTTCTAACATATCTACCGTCATTTTTGACAAATCGTACTCTGCTTTAAAGCCCCACTCTTTTTGTGCCGCTTCAATATTTATTGAGTTTGGCCAGCTATCTGCTATTGCCTGACGAACTGGGTCAACCTGATAGTTCATTGTAAAGTTCGGTAAATGTTTTTTTATTTCAGCTGCAATTTGCGATGGTTCAAAACTCATTGCTGTTATATTAAAAGCATTACGGTGAACAAGCTTACTACCATCGGCTTCCATTAAATCAACAATTGCCTGTAAAGCATCTGGCATGTACATCATATCCATATACGTACCTTCTTGAATATAAGATGTATACTTACCTTGTTCAATCGCTTCGTAGAAAATCTCTACCGCATAATCAGTTGTACCACCACCAGGAGGTGTTACATAAGAAATTAAACCTGGGAAACGGACACCACGTGTATCTACTCCAAAACGGCTGAAGTAATAATCACATAATAATTCGCCAGCCACTTTATTAACACCATACATAGTTGTCGGGCGTTGCAATGTATCCTGAGGTGTGTCTTCCTTCGGTGTAGATGGTCCGAATGCCCCTATTGAGCTTGGTGTGAAGAATTGCATATTTAACTCTCGTGAAACTTCCAAAGCATTCATTAATCCACCCATATTTAAATTCCAAGCCAACAAAGGATTTCTTTCAGCTGTAGCTGATAATAGTGCTGCTAAATGCATCATTGTATCAGCACCAAAGTCCTTTGCTAAATCATGCATTCTTTGTCCATCTGTAACGTCCAATATCTCAAACGGGCCCTCAGTATGGTCAAGCTTTCTAATGTCAGTAGCAAGTATATTGTCCTCTCCATAAATACTACGAAGTTTTTCTACAAGCTCAGAACCAATTTGACCAAGTGCTCCGGTAACCATAATTTTTTTCATTTCTCAAAACCTCCACATGTGAACAATTGTACTTACCGAAAGTACAAAAATATATTAATAAACATTGATTTAATAACACTTTCAATGAAATTCATTATAATGTGTTCGTTTTGAAAATACAACAATTATATTAAAAATATTCATAAAAGAAACATACTATCCCTTACTTCTCAGTATATGAACATTTTAAATTATTGTGCTACAAAAATATATCAAATACATTTGTACACTCGCAGAGGACATATATTGAAACTCCCATCCAACAAGTTATTAGAGCAAATAAAAAAGAATCCCCTTTGCTAACTTTGCAAAGAAGATTCTATAGCCATTAAAATATGAAGGACTAAATTATATTGAAAAACGTTTAACGGCTATTTGTAGCACTTTCGATACCTTTCGTAATTCTTTAATATAATTGTGGAATTGTTGCTGTGCTGTTAATTGATCGGCTGTTAATGCAGCAACATGCTTCGTCGATACAGTATTCGTATCAGATAACGATGTCAGCATAACCGCATCCTCACTAACCGTTTTTGTATGATTGGCAATTTCTTGGACTGTAGAAGAGACTTCCATAATATAAGGCTTGATTGTATGTACTTTTTCTAAAATCTGATCAAAACTAGAGGCCGTTTGTCCTGTTACAGCAACTCCTTTTTCGGTTGCCATAAGCACACCCTCCATCATCTGTACTGCATAGCTTGAATCTAGATGAATGTTTTGTACAATGGACGTAATAGTTTGCGTTGAATGAACAGTTTGCTCTGCAAGCTTGCGTACCTCGTTCGCTACTACCGCAAATCCCTTGCCATGCTCGCCCGCTCTTGCCGCTTCAATCGATGCATTTAACGCTAATAGATTTGTTTGTGCTGTTATTTTTTCAATGACCTCAATCATTTGATCGATTGATGATGCTCGTTCGACTAAATTAAAGATGGCTGTATTGGATTTCTCTACAGCTTGCTTAATTGTCTGCATTTGTGCTAAATTGGCTTGCACAATTTCAGTTCCGCTTTCCGCATCTCGAGCTGTTTTATGAGCGAAGTTTTCTACAATTTGAATTTTTTCTAATATAACTTGTACATCATTTAAAACTTCTTCTAAAGATGATGTATTGGAAGCCAATTTATCAGTAGACGCTGCCGTTGAATCTGAAATAGACTGTACATCTTTTGCTATTTTCAATGTCGTTGTTGAAGATTCCTCCGAGGACTCCTGCAATTTCCCGGTCATTTCCTCCACTTCGTAGGCACTGTCCGTAACTGTATGGAGCAAACGTTTCACTTCTGTGACCATTTGATTGTAAGATAGCACTACCTCACCAAGCTCATCATGGGCCACATAACTTGCATTGGCAGTGAAATCACCCTGTTCAGCCTGTTTTAATAATGATTTTAATTGCCGTGTAGGGACATTGACCGCTTTTGTTGCTATAAATCCTATAATAATAACTAGCATCACAACTGTTAAACACACACCACCAAGCAACCAATAACCAAATTGAACATCTTCTTGATAGGACTGTTGTTGGTCTTTTGCTCGTTGAATAAGATAGTTTTGTGTTTCTTCTAATAATGTATGAATTTCCTGACTTAATGGTAGAAACGTCTGCGAATAAAATTTCTCTTGTTCACTTTGGGTCAATTGCTGGTAGCCCTCAATCAATTCTCTCTGCTTCCCTAGTAAGGACTTATACTTATTAATTTGATGACTCATTTTTTTATCAATTTCTTGGCTTTTTAAATGGTCTAACGGCTTATCCACGTCTTTTAAAATGGAAGACATTCCTGTATAATTGCCATCAGAATCGACGATAAAATCTAACTGACGTTGCGATTCTTCCAGCTCATTTAGCCACCCAATTGGAACAAGACCCTGTTTGTAACTCTCACTTGCATGCCACGACATTTTCCTTAAATAATCCACACTAAATACACCTAGCAATACATTCGATAATACACAAACAATCATAAGTACAAGTAACTTGTCCTTCACCTTTATGAAACGAAAAAAATGCATGATCTCTGGCTCCTCCTCCAACTCTTACCAATAATGATAGTATGAAGATATAAAGCCAGTGTTATGTTTTTGTAAAGATTAGACGAAGAATTAAGAAATTATGCCCATTCACCAGCCCCAAATAGGTAATTTACCGCACAAATTGATTCATACCATCATCCCTTATTTACATCATACAAATAGTTGCAACCTTCCACACATTACCAGCGTTTATAGTAGTAACTATAGAAAGAAGGTGTTACATTTGTCGCAGCTTAAGAAATTGGATGGAAGTTTAGTTGTGAGCCTCTTTTTACTTGGAGGTTTTAGCTGCCTTTTTGTCCATTCTAGCAGTGTCAATTTCGGACAATATGCCAGTTCCTTCATTGTTAAGCAATTTATCTTTTATCTTATTGGATTTATAATCATGTTTGGGATTTCTTTACTTGATATTGAACAATTAAAAAAGATTGGATGGCCATTTTATGGATTAGCGGTAGCGTTAACTGCTGGACTCATAGTAGCACCAGAGAGTATTGCACGGACGATAAACGAGGCTAAATCTTGGTATCAAATACCCTTTCTAGGTTCTCTTCAGCCATCGGAGTTTTTAAAATTTGCCTTTTTAATTGTTGTGAGTAAAATCATTATCTCTCATCAAGAGAAAAATGCACGTCCTTCCTATCTAGCTGATTTATGGCTTTTTGTGAAAATTGGACTTATTGTCCTTCCCCCTTCGCTCCTTGTTTATAAACAACCCGACACAGGCATGGTTATGTTATACATGGCAATGATTCTACCCATGTTATTTTTTTCAGGCATACATAGGAAATTACTGATTGTATTTACGGCCATACCTCTAGTTTTAATCAGTACAGTTGTAGTACTTTATGTCAGATTTAATGATTTTTTTACAGAAAAAATTTTAGGTGCCCTATCAGGACATCAAGTATCTCGTATTTATGGGTGGCTACAGCCTTATGATTACATAGATTCTTCGTTTCAGGTTCGCCAAGGCTTTTTAGCCATCGGGTCGGGGGAATTTTTCGGGAAGGGCTATCTGAATAATAATGTTTATGTGCCAGAGAAGCATACTGATTTTATTTTTTCTGCAATTGCCGAGGAATTAGGGTTTGCTGGCGGGGCATTTGTCATTGCTTTACTGTTTTTTGTCATCTACAGAATTGTTCTTATTTCTGTTGAAGCAAAAGACCCTTTTATGACATTAATGGGCGCAGGGATATCAAGCTTATTAGCCTTCCAAATTACTCAAAATATTGGCATGACACTTGGACTTTTACCAGTCACTGGAGTTACTTTACCTTTCTTAAGCTATGGGGGTAGTTCACTATTGTCAAATTTCATGCTAATGGGAATTGTCATGATTATTCATAAATCCTATAAGGGGTATATGTTTAAAAGAGGAGATTAACTAAATGCAAGTAGAGAAGGATATTCTCTACTTGCTGGGGGATTCATCTTCATTTAAAAACTCATGAATACTCTCATTATATTGATCTATAAATATTTCAGCTTCCTTACTAGGTAATTTTAATGCGGCTAACGCGGCACCACCTACCGGTAAGCTGGAAGCACCCATAAAGTCATATTGATTGCTATACTTTTTATCCAGCACAGCTAGTTTTTCAATAAATAATGGCAATTCCTTAAAAACTCCACCTGCTAACACGACTTTTACACGTTCAGCGAAGAATGGATTTTTTTTGTAACAAGCATCGATACTTTGATAAAAAATATGGCACACTTCATCTATAATAGTATTTGCTACTATATCTCCACGTTTTGTGCACTCTATCGCTACTTTACTTAACGGAGCAATTATATCTCGTGGATGCCCTTCACCATATACAATTTCAATGATTTGTGGCACAGATTGCACTTGAAAATAGGCTAATACAGCGCCCGTTAATATCGTTTCTGGACCTCTTTTATCAAATTCTTTAAAAATCGCCTTTAATGTTCGAATACCTATATCATAGCCACTGCCCTCATCATCAAATATATAACCCCATCCTGCTGTCCGCTCAATTCTTCCAGTTGAATCTATACTTAATGTAATCGCACCTGTACCCGATATTTGAACAATGCCAGGTTGACCTAATGTCCCTGCATACAGTGCATTCAATCCATCATTTGATAAAGTTAATTGACAGCCCTTTGGTAAAAGCGACGTTAATAATGTCTGTGTAATGTCCTCATTATTATTTTCTGTCACACCAGAAAGTCCTGCATGGCATTTTGTTAGTTGATGAAAATGGAGAGGTTGTTGACTCTTCAATTGATTTATAAGTTCTGTTATCGTCTGCGTAAATTGCTCGATGTTCATGGATGTAGGGTTACTTTTACCCGTTTTTGCGAGGGCTATTACTTGCCCACTGAATGTAGAGATGGTAGCAATTGTCTTCGTTCCACCACCGTCAATTGCCAAAACATACAAGTGCCTTCACCTCTATACGATTTTAATTGTGGAAACGATTTCGCCTACCTCATGCCCTGCGTCATTTCGCACAAAGGAAGGCGATAATGCTTTTATTCGCTCAATTGTTTCAACATTTGAATACTGAATTTGTTCTAACACAGAAGCAATTACATTTGGCCATGGACTTTCTGAGCCATTCATAATTTTCAGGGCAAAGCTTACCCCTTCGTTTCGTAGAGCAAAACAATATACACCCTGAGCTCCACCCTTTGCTACAATATTAGGATCTTTTAATAATGCTGTACAAATAAAATTTTCAGCTGCGATAATTTGATTTTCTTGATTCATAACTGTCGTAAGCTTTTTTACCGCCTCACGAACTTGATCATCATCAATCAATTCTGGCCGTGCTAGCTTTAAATAGGCTATCGCCATATTTTTTAGTGGAATCGCAAAAACAGGTGCGCCACAACCGTCTATTCCTGTGCGAATTTTTCCCTCATCATAGTCACTTAAATAAGCAATGTATTTTTTTATCATTTGCTGTAATGGATGATCTGGATGACAATACTGTTGAAAATTATAGCCATTCGCCAGACAAGCAGTTAAAAATCCTAAATGCTTACCTGCGCAATTATGAAGTAGCTTCCTTTTTTGGAATCCTTGTTGAATATAGAGTGTTTTTGGTTCTTCGTTAAGCGGATATGACGCTGCACAAATTAGATCATTTTCACCAACAGGAATTTTCTCCAGCAAAGAGGTCAATGCCTCTTGATGGTATATTTCACCTCTTTGCGATGCCAAAAATAATGCACTTTCCGTTGAAGTTATCTCATACTTTTCTATAAAATCAGTCATGAAAATTGGAATGGCTTGAAATGGTTTTGCTGCAGAACGAAAATACACAGGCTCATAATCTTGACCAACTGAAACGAATTCTTCCTTCGCTAGATTCACAGCACTCATTTGTCCATAATGCACATTTTCCATTAATCCTGAACGGTACTCTTTCAAAAATTCTGAGTAAGCCACGAATCAACCAACCTTTCTTTAAACAGACAGCAGTTGCTTTTGTGCCTGTAATGCTGCTCCTTTGACCACGCCCTCTTTTAATTGGTTTGAAAACTGTAAAACAAAATGAGGTTGTAGTTCTTTCCATATATATTGTTTGCATTTTTCACTAAGAAGTTTTTGAAATGTTACATTGTGCTCAATAATTTCACCGCTAACAATAACGGCTTCCGGTTCATATAAACACACCAAATTATTGATAGCAATGGCTAGATATGTAGCTACATCTTGTTGAATGTCCACTGCCCATTGTTCGCCTCGATCCACACACTGTAAAACCTCTTCTATTGATTGAATATTTAGATTTTTAGGCGTTCTATTGAGTAAGGTCATTTCTGAAATATACATCGACAAGCACCCTCGTTTTCCACAGTGACACATTTCACCAAAGGGATTAATCGTTATATGACTTATTTCTCCCGCTTTGTTTTGAATGCCACGATACACTTCTCCGTTTAGTAATATCGATGCTCCGACGCCCGTTCCCATCCCTACTAAAATACAATTTGAATAAAGAGGCGTATAGATATCACCAATTTCTGCAATGATTTGCATTTTCAATTCATTATCTACGATGACTTCACAATCAAAAACACCATTTAGGTCCTCTCCTATACGGCAGTTTTCCCACTTTAATTGCTCAGAAGAAACTATAATCCCTTCTTCGTTATTAATGACACCTGGTACCCCTATTCCAATGCCTAATAATTTCTCCTGAGCAATCTGATATTCTGACATAATAGTCGCTATGGAGCTTTTTAATAGATGGATTGCTTCCTCATAACGATGCTTTATGCTGCATTTGATTTCCTGAAAAGCGATCAGTTTTCCTAAAAAATCTAATATACCAAGTCGAATTGTAAAGCAATCTATCTCGATCCCTATAGTATATAAAGCATCTTCACGCATATGAATTAATGTTGGCCGTCTACCAATGGCAGTTTCCTCTGAAACCCCTTCAAGTATAAAGCCTTCCGCTTCTAGCTCCTGCACAATACGAGTAATAGTCGTAGGACTCATTTTTGTATACTTTGATAATTGAATTCTTGAAATCGGTGCCATCTGCCTAATTGCGTCAAGCACAATATACTTATTTTGTCTTCTCATTTGTACTTGATCTTGCTTTTTCAAATTAGATTCATCCCCTATTTAAACATTTCTATGAATTGTACAGCCTCTCTGATGTCTTTTTCGGGATTTGATCTCACTTCTCGTTCAATAGTTAAATAGCCATTGTATCCGATTTCTTGTAAAGCTGAAAAATAAAGCTCGAAATTGACATCTCCCTGACCTAGTGGAAGCTCTCTAAAGAAATCCCCATTTTCCACCATTTCTTCTATCTTATCATGAGATGTTCCAGAATCGTATCCTAAGTACCCATACACGTCTTTTGGATTCGTTTGCTGTAATTGAATGCCATCCTTCACATGTGTATGTACAATATAATTTCTTAAAAGCTTCACTCCCGCCACAGGATCATCCTTGGTTACCATTACCATATTGGCAGGATCAAAATTAACTGATACACCATCCGTGGATAGTTTATCTAAAAATTTCTTTAATGTTTGACTCGTCTCTGGTCCTGTTTCAATTGCAAAATAAGCATCTAGTGATGTAGCAAATTGCCCTAATTCTTCACATGCTTCTAGCATAGTTTGATAGATTGGATCATTCTCATCTTCAGGAATGATCCCAATATGAGTCGTAACAATCGATGTACCAAGATCTTTTGCCAATTGCATAATATCCTTCGATTTTTTTATTTTCCATTCATTTTCATGTTTATCTTGAAAGCCATGTCCTCCCAAATCTCCACATAATGCTGAAATTTCGAGCCCTAAATCTACAATATATTGCTTCAATTCAGCTCTTTGTATAGCATTTAAATGGTCCGGAACTAGCTCACCTGAAACTGCGTACATTTGAACACCTTGTGCACCGACCTCTTTCGCTTTTAGCAATCCCTCACGAATAGGCAATCTAAAGCTGTCTACAATCACACCAATTCTATTGTTCAATTTCACCATTTTAATATACGACTTCCTTTCCTTGTCTTGCAGAAATATAAATCCCCTCTAAAATCTTCATAATTTCTACCCCATCCTCAACAGGTGCCACTGAATCATATTGGTGAAGACAGCAATCAACAAACGTATTGATTTCATTCTGAAAGGCTGTTACAAAATCAAAGGATAGATCATTAATTTGAGGATGAATATTTAAAATGGTATTATGCTCCTCGCTGACAATTTTCAGCTCAGGCTCTAGCTCTGCTCCCCCATTTGTGCCATATAACTTAATGCTCATTTCATCTTTTATAGCATGTAGCGTATAGGAAACATCCACCATTAATGAAGCCCCGTTCTCAAATGTTATAAGGGCGTTCGCTAAGTCCTCAACTGTATTTTTAGTAGCATCATAGTCTGCCGCTTTATAAAAAGATAAATGTTCAATATGATTTCTATTTCCTAATTGATTATAGGTGTGACCTGTTACACGCTTCACTTTCGGCCTCCCCATTAAGTACCAGCATATATCAATAACATGGACCCCTAAATCTATTAATGGGCCACCACCAGATTTATCGATTTCTGCAAACCAACCTCCTGGATTACCTAATCTTCTTAAGCAAGAAGCTTTCGCATAATAAATATCCCCTAATTTATTATCATCTATGAACTGTTTCAGCACCTTTGTGTTCGTTGCAAAACGTCTTACATAGCCGACCTGAAATACTTTACGATGTTTTCCGGCAACCTTTTGGATGTTTAATGCCTCCGCATAAGTCATAGATAAGGGTTTTTCAATAAGTACATGTAAATCATTTTCTAAAGCGAGAATGGCTAGCTCTGCATGTGTATTATTCCATGTACAAATACTGACAGCTTCTACATTTTTATCTGCAAATAATGCCTCTTTAGAAGAGAAAACATGAGTGGCTCCAAATTGAGCAGCTTTTGCTTTCCCCCTCTCAATAGAAGTATCATACACACCATATAACTCAACTGATGGATTTTTCATATAAGAGCCTAAATGATAATCCGAAATAGAGCCTGTTCCGATTACACAAACTTTTAATTTGTCCATGTTCTTCCCTCCTTAAAGCTTACATTCATCCCATAAACGACGAACATTATCCATTCCTATTTTTGAACCAACCTGACAATCCTCCATACCTTCAAACTCCACTGTAATATAACCATCGTATCCATAGCCTTTGACAAGCTTTATAATTTCTCGAATATTAATATCACCATGTCCGACAATTGCTCCTCGGATGTAATTGTTATGAACTGTACGGAACCATTCGCCATCACCGGGATTTTCAAAATAAGGGCGAATATAAAAATCTTTAAAATGCACGGTAGCGGCATAGGATATATTTTTCATAACACCAATAAGAGGCTCTTCATCTATACATAAAAAATTCCCGATATCTAATGTAGTTTTAAAATTGTCTCTGTTAACGGCTTGAATTAATTGTTGTACACGATCACTTGTTTGAACATTAAAGCCATGATTTTCAATAGTTGTGGTGATATTGAATTGTTTCGCATAATCTGCAAGCAATTGACAGCCCCTTACCATTTCATCAAAATGTTCATTGTAATAATGGATGGTTGTTTGCTCCTTTGGTAAAGTAAAAAGTGTAACGTCATGGCGCATAATTTTGATACCCATACGATGTACAACATCTACGTGTTTCTTTAAGCGCTCCACTTCTTCAAAAAAGGCTTCCTCAGTCTCATGAATAAAGTTTGCGGGTAATGAGTAGGCAGATAACTCCAATCCTAGCTCAGCCGCTTTCTCTTTTATTTGAGTGGCGAGCTCATCATTATCTACTACTGTGAATTCATAGGGCACTAACTCTACATGCTGACCACCATTGTCCGCTACCCATTGCAAAACATCCAGAACACTCATTTCCCCCTGCTTCATTTTTTTGACCATACTGTATGTGCTTAAGCCTACTTTCATTTAAAACATCTCTCCTTTTCAATTGACAAAGTGACAAGCTACACTTTGCTCTTCGTTAATTTTTTTCATTTCCGGAATCTTTTGCTTACATATATCTGCTGCAAAGGGACATCTTGTATGGAAGGTACAACCGCTTGGTGGATTTTTAGGATTTGGAATATCACCTATCAACACTTTCTTTTTCTTTCTTAACATTGGGTCTGCAATCGGTACAGAGGCAATAAGGGCTTGTGTATACGGATGCTTAGGATCATTAAAGATCGCTTCTTTTTTTCCGATTTCTACGATTGTTCCTAAATACATGACACCAATATAATGACTAATATGCTCTACAACACTTAAATCATGTGAAATAAAAAGATAGGATATTTTATATTCTTGCTGCAATTGCTTTAATAGATTCAAAATTTGTGATTGTATAGAAACATCCAATGCAGACACAGGCTCATCAGCAATAATGATTTTAGGTTTTGTAATTAAAGCACGTGCAATCCCTAAACGCTGTCTTTGTCCACCACTAAATTCATGTGCATAACGATCAGCATGATCAGCATTCAAGCCAACTACTTCAAGCATTTCGAGTACTAGCTTTTCACGCTCGGCTTTTGATAGCTTTGTATGAATTTCTAGCGGTTCACCAACTAATTCTTTTACTTTCATTCTTGGATTTAAGGAGGCATAAGGATCTTGAAAAATCATTTGGACAGTTTTTCTTAGATGCTTTAATTCAGATTGCTTGGCAGTAGCCACTTCTTTTCCATCGACAACGATACTTCCACTTGACGGCTCTATTAATCTAGTGATTAGCCTGCCAGTTGTTGATTTCCCGCAACCACTCTCTCCAACTAAACTAAATGTTGTCCCTTCTTCTATTTCAAAGGAAACATCTATTACAGCATTAACATGTTGTCTCTTTTGAAATAACCCACCCGCAATTTGAAAGCTCTTTTTTAAATTCTCCACTTTTAATATACTGTTAGGCATTGATTTCCACATCCTTTTTCACATATAGCCAGCAGCTACATTGGCGAGTAGCTGAAATTTCCACTGTCGGTGGACATTCCTGATGACATATAGACATCACTTGATGACAGCGCGGAGCAAATTTACAACCAATCGGCATATGTTGCGGAGATGGTACATGACCACTGATAGAATCTAATACTTCCTTTTTTTCACCAATTTTTGGCACAGATGCAATTAAGCCTTTCGTATAAGGATGCTTAGGGCTTGCAAATAATTCAAATACATCTGCTTCCTCTACAACCTGCCCTGCGTACATCACGACCACTTTATCGCACATTTCGGCCACAACACCTAAATCATGTGTGATTAATAAAATAGCTGTTTCATTTTCTTCCTTTAACTTTTTCATTAACTCTAAAATTTGCGCTTGTATCGTAACATCTAGTGCAGTAGTTGGTTCGTCAGCAATAAGTAGATTGGGATGGCAGGCCATCGCCATAGCAATCATCACTCTCTGCCGCATCCCCCCTGATAGCTGATGTGGATATTCATGAATGATTTCTTCGGCTCTTCCTATTCCTACACTCTTTAACATTTGAATGGCATGATGTTTACTTTCACCTTTTGGCAGCTTCAAATGCATCTCAATTGCTTCCATTAACTGCTTACCAATTTTTAAAACGGGATTTAAAGAGGTCATAGGCTCTTGAAAGATCATCGCCATTTGTTTTCCACGAATTTTCCGAATATCGGATTCAGACATTTTGGTCAAATCTTCCCCATTAAAATGAATAGAGCCATTGACAATTTTGCCTGTAGTTCCATGAAATAATTGCATAATAGATAAAGACGTTAAGCTTTTCCCACTGCCTGATTCTCCAACTAAGCCCAATATCTCGCCTTTACGAATCGAAAAATTGACACCTCTTAATATCTTGATCTCTGTTTTATCACGCATAAAGGACGTTTCTAAATCTGTTACTCGTAATACATGTTCTGTCATAGGCATTCTCCTTAATTATTTTTAATTTTCGGATCTAATACATCTCGTAATCCATCGCCTATTAAGTTAAATGCTAGTACGGTTAAAAATATAGCTATTCCTGGCATGATGACTACATGAGAAGATGTTCCTAAGTAGTCTCGTCCACTACTTAACATTACTCCCCACTCGGGCATTTCAGGACTCGCACCTAAGCCTAAAAAACTTAAGCCAGAAGCTGCTAAAATAGCTGTTCCTATACGCATTGTGACAAAAATAATTAGTTCACTAATCGTTTCAGGGAAAATATGCTTCCACAGCACTCTTACATGGGAGGCCCCCATTGATTGTGCGGCTTCTACATATACATTTTCTTTCGCATTCAATGTAGCGCCACGTACTAAGCGTGCAAAGGATGGCACACTAAAAATCATGACAGCGATGATCACATTATTAATCCCAGGACCAAGTAATGCGACAATGGCAATGGCTAGCAATAAATCAGGAAATGAAAACAATACATCACAGCTACGCATAATAACTTTGTCTATCCAACCACCAAAGTAACCGCTAATTAAACCTAAAATAGTCCCTAGTATTAAGCCCAAAAATACCGCGCTAAAGCTTACCATTAAGGAGATTTTTGCCCCTACAATTAAACGACTAAAAATATCCCGACCATATTCGTCTGTTCCCGCTAAATGACTGGCACTTGGTCCTTCTAATAAGGCATCATAGTTTGGTTCAAACGGATCATAGGGTGCAATATATGGACCAATGATAGCAATTACAATTAGCAACCCTATAAAGATGCTTGCTAACAATGCAGCCTTTTGCTTTTTAAAAGACTTCCAAAATTCCTTAAGAGGAGAGTATTTCCTTTGTGTTTTTTGCACTTGGCTATTTTGCACCGTAGTTGGTGAAGTCATCCTGTTCCCTCCCTTAAGAATCTAATTGAATTTTAGGATTTAACACTGTATAAAGCACATCTACGATTAAATTTACTAAAATAAATTCAAACGCAAATAATAATAGAGCTGACTGAATAACAGGATAGTCTCGGAATGCAATCGAGTCGATTAGAAGACGCCCCATCCCGGGAAAGCTAAAAACGGTCTCGACTACCACTGAACCCCCTAGTAGAAAACCAAATTGTAGGCCGGCGACCGTCACTACAGAGATTAAAGAGTTTCGTAAAGCATGGGTCACTATGACAGAGTGTTCCTTCAGACCTTTTGCTCTCCCAGTTCTTATAAAATCAGCCTGTAACGTTTCGAGCATAGAAGATCGAGTAAATCGTGCAATCATTGACATAATACCTGCCCCTAAAGTTAGGGAAGGTAAAATATAACTAGAGAAACCATCTAGCCCTCCTGTTGGGAATAGCCCTAGCTGTACTGAAAATAATTGAATTAGTAATAGTCCCAACCAAAATCCAGGAATCGATATGCCAGAAACCGCTGTTACCATTCCGAAATAATCAGGCCATTTATTTTTATTGATGGCAGAAAAAACGCCAATCATTAAACCTATTAATGTAGCCCAAAACATCGAGAGAAAGGTAAGCTGAAGAGAGGGCATAAACCTTGTTTTAAACATATCAATCACAGGTAGACCTGTTGTTAAGGACGTGCCAAGTTCACCCGTCATTAGATTTTTCATATAGTCTACATACTGTTTTAAAATAGGCTTATCAAGACCCAATTCATGACGTACGTTTTCAACATCCTCGATCGTGGCATCCTTACCCGCTACTAATCGCGCAGGATCTCCTGGTATGAAATGAATAAATAAAAACGTTAATATTGAAATAACAATTAAAATCGGTATCATTTCAACAATTCTTCTTGCTGTATATTTCCACATGACGAGCTCCTCCTTTCTATTTTGTAGAAAAGGAATTGACCTATATCAATTCCTTTTATATTGAGTAGCTTTACTCAATTTTTGCATTCTTCACATCGAGCCCACCTGTTGGATTTACTAATACACCGCTGACATTTGAACGTACACCATATACAACCTCATCTACCCCTAAGAAAATCCAAGGTGTATCTTGGTAAACGATTTCCTGTAATTTTTCATAGAGCTCAGCTTGGCGGTCTACATCTGAAATGGAGTTAGCCTCATCCATTATTTGATCTGCCTCAGTGTTATGATAATAGGCTGTGTTCGCACCATTTGGCGGGAATGATACACTATGGAAAAGTGGTTTTGTCGCATTTGTTATATCAGAAGCATAGGCTGACCAGCTCACATACCACATTTGTAATTTTGCATCATCTGGTGTTTGAGCCCCGTAAATCTCATCTGACAAAGTACCCTCTTCCATAGATTTAATCGCAACTTTGACACCGATTTGTCCTAACTGCTGTTGAATAAACTGCATTCCCTTCATCGTATCCGAGTTCGTATTTCCCCAGATTTCAATATCGAAGCCATCAGGATATCCAGCCTCAGCCAACAAGGCCTTTGCTTTTTCTATATTGTGCTCATACATTTTTTGCTGTTTATAATAAACTGTTTTGGAAGGAATAATGGAGTCTAGCGGTAAGCCTAGACCTGCATTAACAACCTTTAAATAAGCTTCTTTGTCCACCGCATAATTAAATGCTTGTCGAACCTTACTATCATTCAACGGTTTTTTATACGTATTTAAGGAAACATAATGAGCAATTGTTGAAGGAACTTTATTAACTTCTACATCTTTATGGTTAGAAAGCTCATCGATATTTTGAGCAGGTACAGGATAGATAACCTGTGCATCCCCAGCTTTTAACATCGCCACCCGAGATCCGTTTTCTGGGACTGGTTTATACGTAATTTTAGATACACGGTCACCGCCACCCCAATAGCCATCAAATTTTTCAATGGTTAAATGATCTCCTTGTACCCATTCAACAAATTGATAAGGACCTGTTCCGACAGGCTGCTTAGTAATATCTGCTACATTTTCTTTAATCATTTTGGGACTAATCATTTTGGCCACTCCGAATCGTGTAATCATCGGTCCATACGGTTCTTTTAAAGTCACTTTAATGTCATAGTCTCCTAGTATTTCAACATGACTGATTAAGCTAAAACCACGTGAATAGAGGCGTAAGCTTTCATCATTCATAATTCGTTCAATATTGGCTTTTACAGCCTCTGCATTAAACTGCTCCCCGTCATGGAAAGTGACCCCTTCTTGCAGCTTAAATGTATACTCCAGTGCGTCTTCACTGATTGTATAATCTTCTGCAAGCACCTTAATTATTTGTCCATCCGCATCGAAGCCCAGTAACCCCTCTAACATCGTCTCCTGCACTGAACCCGAATTGGTATCTCCTGTGTTATGTGGATCCATAGAAATAAAGTTTTCATTTACAGCGATGACCAATTCATTTTTTGAACTAGCTTTACCTGAATCTGTAGTAGATTTTTCCCCAGTGTTTGATGCGTTAGAATTGTCTTTCTCTGCGCATGCTGCTAAAAGCAATGTACATAGAATTACAAAAACCAATTTTTTAACATAATTCATCTCATCTACTCCCTTTGTAAAAATATATAATAATACCTCCTAATGGCTTCATTAAGAAATATAATTACTAAAATTATTTATTTTCTCCACTGATGAAAATAAATAGGCAAAAAAATAAACTATACTTTCATTACGATAAGACAATTCAAAGGAAGACATTGCTTTCTCAACTTCACAATTGCTTTTCATCAGAAACTATAGTTCAACCGACAAGATTTATTTATTCCACTGCTGAAAATAAGTAATTAAAAAAATATCCCCTTCCAGGATCAAGGACACTTTCGATGCATAATTATCAGAAAATTTATTATTTTTTAACAACTATAAACTACAGTTCACTTTTTTTCCAGCATTATTTTTATAAATTTAATAATTATTTTTACCGAGCATTCATTTCTAGTTGTTTAAAAAGGTTCTAAAAGCCCTTCCTTCAAGGCCTTTAGAACCAACATCATGTATTACAGCTTTCTTATACTCTCTACGACCACATCAAGTATACGCTGAAGATCCTCTCGAATAATATTAAGTGGTGGTGATAGTGTCAGAACATTATTAAAGCCCGCTACTGTTGCCCCATTTTTCCCAATGATCACCCCTTGTTCTTTGCATGCGGCAATAACAGCATTTACCTTCTCCACTGGTAAAGGTTCTTTCGAGACTTTATCTACTACTAATTCAATCCCAATTAATAAACCTCTGCCCCGCACATCTCCTACATTCGTATGATCCTGTAAATTTTCTTGCAATATTTGTAATGTAGCCTTCCCCATTTCCTTGGAGCGGTCGAACAACGCTTCTTGCTCTAGAATCTCAATATTTTTTAATGCAACTGCACATGCTACTGGAGAGCCGCCAAAAGTATTGACATGGCGGAAATAGCCATAGGCATCTGTGCCAGTGAAAGCCTCATAAATCTCACGCTTTACGGCAGTTGCTGATAATGGTAAGTATGCGCTCGTAATCCCTTTAGCCATTGTAATAATATCTGGTTTCACACCATAATTCATAAATCCAAATGGCTTGCCTGTTCGACCAAAGCCACAAATAACTTCATCCACTATCATTAAAGCTCCATGCTTTTTGCACACTTCCTCTATGCCTTTTAAATAGTTTTCGGGAGGCATGATGACACCGCCACCTGTAATAATTGGCTCTAAAATCATGGCTGCAATCGTATCACTCAGTTCCCATGTCATCGTTTTATCGACAGCCCTTACGCTCGCTAAATCTAATGGCGCAACAGCATCATCTTCATGTTCACGGTATTGATCAGGCGGTGCAACATGGATAAAGCCGGGAGATAGTGGCTCGTATTTATATTTCCGTTCCGCTTGCCCTGTTGCTGCTAATGCCCCAAAGGAATTTCCATGGTAGGCGCGGTAGCGAGAGACAATCTTATAGCGGGAGCTTTGCCCTTTTTGCTGGTGATATTGTCGCGCTATTTTAAAAGCTGTTTCATTCGCTTCTGATCCGCTATTAGAGAAGAAAATAACGTACTCCCCACCAAGCAAGTTATTTAGTTTTTCAGCTAGCTGTACGGCTGGTAAATGTCCCTGCGATAATGGTGCATAGGCATTTTTCATCATTTGCTCATGTGCGGCATCTGCCAGTTCCTTACGTCCATAACCGACATTTACACACCATAGCCCAGCCATGGCATCAATATATTCGACGCCATCCGTATCTATTATTCTTGCACCATCTGATTTTTCCACTACATATGTTGCTTGTGGATTGTAGGGTTTCATTGAATGCCATACATATCGCTCATCCTTTGTTAAAACATCACTTTTAAGATTGGTCTGTGTCATTGCTGAACACCCTCTCATTTATTTTTTAGTAGGTTAGCTTTTTGTTGCATCGTTATTACTTGGGAAGGCAAAGGAGCTTGTTGCATCTTCCGTTTCATCCGGCCAACGCTCCGAGATTGTTTTCGCCTTTGTAAAGAATCTCGCTTGATCTGGACCAAACATATACCCTTCACCAAACTTAGAACGCTTCCACCCGCCGAAATTATGGTAGCCGACAGGAATTGGAATTGGTACGTTAACCCCTACCATGCCCACTTCAATCTCTTCTTGGAATTTACGAGCTGCTGCACCACTGCTTGTAAACATCGTTACACCATTACCAAGTTCATGGTCATTAATTAAATCAATAGCTTCTTGTAATGTCTCCACGCGCACTACTATACGTGCTGGACCAAAGACCTCCTCTTTAAAGATGGTCATATCAGGCGTAATATTATTGAGGAGTGTTGGCCCAATATAAAAACCATTAGATGTTTCACATACTTTAGGGTTTCGTCCGTCAATGACAAGATTTGCCCCTTCAGTAACAGCACCATCAATATAGCTGATAATCGTTTCTTTCGATTGTTGGGTAATAACTGGGCCGAAATCGACATCTTCTTCTGTATAAGGACCTACCTTTAGCTGTGAAATCTTATGCTTCAATATGTCTGTAAAACGTTGCTCTGTATCTTGACCAACAACAAGCGCTCCAGAAATCGCCATACAGCGCTGTGATGCTGCCCCGTACGCCGCACCTAAAAAGGCGTTCGCAGTTTGTTCCAAGTTGGCATCTGGCATAACAATCATAAAGTTCTTACCACCACCAAAAGCAGCCACACGTTTATTATGCTTTGTTCCCGTTTGATAAATATATTCGGCTACTGGCGTAGAGCCTACAAAGGAAATGGCTTGAATCTCTTTGTTTTCTACAAGCTCATTGACCGCTTCTTTATCGCCATTCACTACTGTCCAAATACCATCAGGAAGTCCCGCCTCTTTCCATAATTGACTTAAAAATAATGCAGAATGAGGAACACGTTCAGATGGTTTTAAAATAACAGCATTCCCTACTGCCACAGCCATACTTGTAATAGCTAAAGGGACCATAACAGGGAAATTAAAAGGCGCAATCGTTGCCACTACACCGAGTGGTGATTTGGCAGAAAAAGCATTAATATTGCCACCTACATTGACGGAATACTCCCCTTTTAGCAATTGTGGGGCACTAATCGCCATATCTACCGATTCAATCCCTCGAATAATTTCGCCCTTGGCATCCTCTTTAGTTTTCCCGCTTTCCTGACAAATCACTTCAATAAGTTCTTCCTGTTTTGTTACTAACAATTGACGGAATCGATGTAAAACCTCAACCCTCTTCCCAATGGACACCTTTTTCCATGCAGGAAAGGCTTCCTTAGCATGTTGAATGGCCTGCTGTACTTCGTCTTTTGAAGCAAGTGGGACTCTCGCTATCGTTTCACCTGTTGTTGGATTATACACATCTGAAAATCTTCCACTAGTACCAGCTACCTCTTCCCCCTTGATAAAATGTGTTAGCGTTTTCATTTTTTGTTGTACTGTCATCATTTAACCTCTCCTTATATGGGATTATTGTTCAAAATCAAATTCGTCTTTGCTAAAAATAGAGCTTGATTCATCGACCTGTTTTATCACCTTATTCCTTTGCGTAAGTAAATAAAAAATCATTACCACGGCAACGACAACACATGTAAATAGAATTTGTGAGCGCATAGACTCAATAAAGAACATGGCTATTAATAAGGCAGTTGTAGCTACTATTGTGAAATACGTTAGATACGGGAATAGCCACATCTTCACCTTTAATAGCTCAGGATTTTCGCGTTCAATCTTTCTACGCATTCACAATTGTGAAAAGGCGATAATTAAATAAAGAATTAAAGTAATAGCACTACAAGAGCTTAGTAAAAACATAAATACTTTATCTGGTGAAACATAATTCATAATAACGGCAATATAAGAGAAAAATGTTGCGGCTAAAATAGCATTCACAGGTGCACCATTTTTATTTAATTTCAAAAAGGCTTTTGGTGCCTCGCCCTTCTCTGCTAAAGAAAATACCATTCGTGATGTTGCATAAAGTGCAGAATTTAAACACGATAACACAGCTGTTAAAACAACAAAATTCATGATTTGTGCGGCGGCAGGAATACCAATATAATCTAACACTGCTACATAAGGACTTGTTAAAATATCAGAGGAGTGCCAAGGCAATAACGTCACAACAACAGTTATTGAACCCACATAGAAAATTAAAATGCGCCAAGTAATCGAATTGGTAGCTTTTGTTACAGCTGCTAACGGTTCGTCTGACTCACCAGCAGCGATAGCGACAATCTCTGTCCCCATAAAGGAAAAAATAACAATGACAACACCCATTAGTACAGCGCCAAAGCCGTTTGGTAAAAATCCACCCTGCTCAACTAGATTTGTCAGACCGACAGCGTTAAAGTTTGGGGCTATACCAAAAATAATGAACGCGCCTAAACCTAAAAAAACTACTATACTTGCAACCTTAATAAGAGAGAACCAATATTCAAATTCGCCAAAGGCTTTTACAGAAAGAACATTTGTTAAAGTGAGTGCTACGGTTAAAAGTAAACTTAAGAGCCATAAAGGAATTCCGTCATACCAATATTGAATAATGGCCGCTGCTGCCGTCGCCTCTAATGCAATAGCTATGACCCAGAAAAACCAATACAGCCAGCCAATCATAAAGCCTGCCCATGGACCAATTGCTTCATGGGCATAATGTGCAAACGACCCACTCGTTGGATTGACAGCCGCCATCTCACCTAGCATACGCATCACTACGATGACGATAATTCCTGCAAATATATACGATAAAATTGCTCCTGGACCCGCCAAGTTAATGACTGAGCCACTGCCCATAAATAAGCCAGCCCCAATTACACCCGCTATTGCGATCATCGTCATATGCCGTTTCTTTAATCCTCTTTGTAAATGCGTTTGTTGCTCCATATCTGACACCTCTTTTATTAGATTGGATTATCGCTTACAAAAATCTTACATGTTTCATATCGTTGAAGTAATAGACAAACTGTAAATTTCTATACAATTGTTTTAAACATAATGTAAAATAGACTAAATATTCTCAAAATATTAACTTACCTAAATTTACAGCTATTTAGTAACATGAAAGAGAAATAATAGATATATAAAACGTGGAAGATGTTTCAAAAGGAGGAGCTATATTGAGCCAATTCCAACTTAAAGTACTTCATGTGTTAGAAAATAAATACTTTCAGAATGCAGAGGTAGTTGCAGGTCATGAGGGGCTATTAAGAATCGTTAAGTGGGCACATGTTCTTGAAATAGTCCATGTAGATAATTTTTTAGTTGGAGAAGAGCTGGTGTTAACAACGGGGATCAGTCTTCAACATGGCATCGAAGATTTTATGACGTTTATTGAATCTTTAATCGATAAAAATTGTGCTGCCCTTTGTATTGAGTATGGCTCTTCTATTCAAGCAGTTCCAGAAGCAATACTTGCTATTGCAAATCGTCATCAGTTCCCGATTATTGTTTTTCATGAAGCGGTTCCTTTTGTTCGCATTACACAGGATTTACACAGTCAAATTATTAATCAGCAATATTTAATGGTTTCGACACTAGAATCCTACTCACAAACTTTAAATAAAAATACGGTCTTAGGACAAAACACGGATGATATTTTACAAAATATGTATAACGAATTGAAAACACAAATTATGTTTTCCATTAAGGGACGGGAACCTATCTTTTTTCCCAACATGACAAAAAGTAACCGTCAGCAATTATTAGCTTTGAATAAATATGCTCAGCAATTTAAACATGAGCCCATCTTTATTTTTGATCAACATTATGCAGATTTAACGATTTTTCGTGAAGATGGTCTATTCTCAGAGTTTGAATTATTAATTTTAGACCGTACAGCAACAGCATTAGCGCAATTATTAATGCGAGAGTTCTATATTGAGGAGAAAAAGAATATTGAGGACGCTTCGATTTTAGCTGATTGGATCGACCAAAAACTGAACAAGGAGGAAATCTATAAATTTATCGTTTCTCACTATACTAACTATTCACAATCTAGTGGGGCTGTCTTTGTTTTGGCCACTCCCAATACAGTAATGAAAGCGCAGGAGGATATTGTCTATAGTAAACTTTATTATCGTAATCTCTTTGAACAGCATGGCTTTATCCCATTTTTATTCGAAAGAAAAAGCTATGTCATTTTTATTTTACTTCATACAAAAGATTGTCGAGCGATTCGTGAAATACTAAATAGCATCTTTACCTCATTGCCCAAAACTGAATTTTATAAAAAACAGCAAACTCAAGGATTTCAAATAGCAGTTGGTAAAGTTGTAGCTGATGTGCAAGAAATCTCCAAAAGCTATCAAACTGCATTAGAAACATTATATATTTGCCGCAAAGTGCAAACTTCCTCGTTCTTTTATGATGATTTGCATTTGTATCATTTAATCTATAAATTACAAATGCAGGTGAATTTAAAGGAAGTTATAAACGACTATTTACAGCCAGTTATTGAGTACGATGAAAAATATAACAGCAAGCTTCTTGAAACCTTACAAGTCTATTTACAATCAAATGGCTCCAAGCAGCAAACGGCTAATCAATTGTTTATCGTTCGTCAAACACTGTATCACCGCTTAAAAAAGCTTGAAAATTTACTCGGGGAAAATTTCATGAAGGGTCATAATCGCATTACACTGGAATTTATGCTCCTTGCAAATTCCTTAATTGATGACAAGAGTTAAAAAATAGGCACGTTCAAGAGCTCTCCCCCTTCAACGTGCCATCTCATTATCCTTTCACCACAACATCTTGATAAAGTTCTGGTCGACGATCATCGTATACAGGAATTCTTCCACGTACTTCATCAACAATGGAGAAATCCACATCAATTACTGCTACTTCCTCTTCTTCAGCACCAACCCAAAGCACTTCACCCCACGGCTGAATAATCATCGATTGCCCATTAAAGTTTTCTACTTTTCTCGAAATACGGTTAACTGCTATAACAAAGCATTGGTTTTCAATCGCTCGCGCTTGCAGCAATGTTTTCCAATGATCAATTCTAGGCGTCGGCCATTGAGCTGGTACAAACAGCACCTTCGCTCCTTGGAGGGCATGCGCACGTAACCATTCAGGGAAACGAATATCATAGCAAATGACACCAGCCGCCTCAATAGGTCCTAGCGCGAATCGATTCATATCATCTCCAGCTTCTAAGTAAAGATGCTCGTCCATTAAACGGAAAAGATGGGCTTTGTTATATTCCCCAACAAGTAATCCATTGTTATCAAATGTATACATCGTATTGTAAAACTTGTCGTCCTTTTTTATTGAAACGGAGCCACCGACAATATGTACACTAAGTTCCTTCGCTAAGTTAGCTAAAAATGCCTTTGTACGCTCACCGTTAACATCCGCCAATTCTGGTAGCTTCTCTAGTGCGTAGCCCGTATTCCACATTTCTGGAAGCACAATAATTTCTGCCCCTAGTTTTGCGGCTTCACGAATCTTGTCCTCTGCCCGTATAAAATTTTCTTCTACTTTGCCGAAGCCAACGTTTAACTGAATACAACCGATTTTCATATTCATTCCTCCTCTAGACAATTAACAAAAAAAGTACTACCTTTCATATCACATGTTCATTAGAGTTTGCTTGCATCTGAAAATGTGCATTTTTAGTACACTTTCGTTCTATTTGTTTTCATTATACTACATTTAAAATTAAACTAATTCATCTATATTCGGTCGCTTGGTCGCTTTTTGGTCTCCTTTAGTCGCCTGATTTTATTATTAAGACCGTCTTAATTAGGCGGTCTTTTTTAACTTTCAGAAACGAAAATAGACCACCCATTTATTGAGTGGTCAGAATTTAAAATAAATTAAATATTCAATTCGAAAAAAATGTATCAACTCAAGCAATTTTTTAATCCTTATAATTCAAATAAGATGGTTCCATTTTATCTGATTTAGTTATTGGTTCTTTACTTCCTGTATATTTGTGTAAATCTTTAGGATACACTCTTTCTTCTGTCGGGAGATGATATTCAGGTTTTATAGTATAAGAACTTCCACTTGTCAAATCGTCCCACACGAATGGAATTAAAACAAACTTCCAATTATTTACCTTTATCCACTCTCTTTCAGATTCTGTATAAATTTCTAATGTTAAATCAACATTATTTTGAATTACAGGATCATCCCATCTAGTTTCTAATACAATATTTTTATTTACTGTATTTTTCGGTAGTATGACAAAAGGCATCCAATCGCTTGTGCATGCCTCTTCTATCCAATCAAAACGATTCTTAGTGATATTTCTAAAATTATCTATTTCCCATATTGGAAGGAGAATTTCTTTATTATTCGGAATAGGCAAATCCGGATAACTAATACACAGTCTTACACCCAAAATCTTTCCTGGCTTCGCACCATCGTTTGAAATACTAATAGGTAAATAGAAACTAGGTATAAACCATTCTTTATTCTCACTCTTGATTGGATAAATCCGTACATTAAGATCGCCTACTGTTATAATTGGCTTAAATTTCGATAAATGCGATTTGAATAAAGTTGTTAAAGAAACACTTAAAGCTAATGTAGCTATTACTACAGATAAAATATAAGCAATTACTGGGATTTGCATTTTTTCTATCATCTCCAAAATCATTTTTCATTTAATTCACTTTTTTGTTGGTGGATAAATTACCCAATATCATTATAGTATAGATATAGTACATTTTATAGAAACTTTAAAATTATTTTATATCAACCCACGATATACCCAACCTTGCGAGGCATGACCACAGACTTTTTACCAACAGGTTTACTAACATTTGTGGATGCCTTTTTGAATTTCATTTCCTCATATTGGTCATCTAAATCAAAAATCGATAATTGCCCTTGTTGCTCCATATATTCAAAATGCGTCATGTTCTATTCCCCTTTCACCATTCAAGCCAGTTTTCTAATTTTGGTCTACTACATAATTCCGAACGACTATCACGCTCATTCAGCCAGTTATAAAAAGGTACTGGACGTTCTCTTTTAGCTGTTTCTTCTATAGATGATGATTCACTAAGCTTCATACTAGAACGCTCTACAGCCTTGTTATAAGCTCCTACAAATACAGCTCTTATTGTGCTTGTAACTGTCAGAATACCTTCTTTAATATCCATAGCAATTTTAAATAGCACGTTCTTAGCTTTTATAAAGTCACGTGCATTTTGAACCTGAGTAGCTAATACAACTTTGTGCAATTCGTCTTTCAAATTATCAGCTAATGGCAAGCTATTCATGAAGTCGAATAGCATCACCTGGTATTCATTCATGTATTCCTTTTTCTTTTCAGCTTGCAAAGCTAATTCATTTTCAAGACTCATAATATTATTTGCTTGTTTAGAACTTAAAAGATTAAAAGAGTTTAAAGATAGGTTTTCAGATTGTTGCGCTTCAACCTTACTCTCGCAATGCTTTCCATCTTTTTCACGCTCGGACATTGACGGTGGGACATTGTAAGGCAAAATAATGTAGATGCTTGCTCCTTGCCCACCCTTGCTTTTTACAGTCGTTTCTTTCTTAACGATCCCTAACGATTCCAGTTTTGAAATAGCTCGGTAAACCGTCTTTGTGCTGATCTCCAATGCTGCAGCAATTGTGGCAGCTTTCAAATGACAAGCTCCTGGATTCTCTAAGCTATGAGAAGCAAGCTTGAAAACGATGGCACGTTCTGATTCCGTTAAATCGTAGTAATAAGCAGCCATGTGATTTTCTACAGCTGCGTCCATATCTTCTATTGATTCAAATGTTGTGTATTGTGCTAAGTATTCAAACGCCATCGTTTTCACCACCTAAAAAGGAATTAATTAAAACCTATTAGTTATAATATAAACCTTAATAATTATAAAATCAATTATTTTTATAACTTTTTAGTTATTTTTAATTCCCATTAAGGATTGATTAATATATAATGTGATTAAGAACAATAAACGAGAGGTGAAATTCAATGAGCATGGCTGAAAAAATTCGAATGCTTTTAGCTAAAGAAGATAAAAATTTGACTGAGTTAGCTGAGTTATTGGGTACTTCACAACCGAATCTTTGGAAGAAAATGAAAAGAGATAATTTCAGCGAAAAAGAGTTAGTAGAAATTGCTGAGGCAATGGGCGTTAAGTTTGAGGCTAATTTTGTATATGAAGATGGATCTAAGATTTAAAACAGATAACTAATAGTTGTCTGTCTTTTTTATATGTACTATTGGCAAGATTTTCTATAGAATGAAATTACAATTATCTGTAAGGAGTGCATGACATGGACACTATCGCTGAAACAATCAAATTTGCTGGCTTTGGTAAGAAGAAAGCAATGGCTAAACAAATTCAAATGTTCGATGATCGATTAACTGAACAAGGTGAAACGCTACTAGCTGTGTGTGCTTCTGTTAAAGGCATCAAACAGCTTTATGTAACTGACAAACGTATTTTATTACATGAAATTAAAGGCATTGTTTCAAACGATGAAAGAAGCATTCCTTTATCATCAATTAGCAGTATTAACATTTCTAATAAGCTTGTTTACTCTACTATCGAAATCGTATCTACTGGAAATAAAGCAATCATTGACGATGTGCCAGCGCATATAGCACTTGAAATTAAGAGTGGGATTGAGAACCTTAAAGCAATGGCAAAAACATCTTCTTCACCTGCTGCTAAACAGGAAAAGGACATGTACGATGTAGCCGATGAAATTCGAGAATTGAAAGATTTATTAGATGATGGGATATTAACGCAAGATGAATTTGACGCGAAGAAAAAGCAATTGTTAGGAATCTAGTCACTCAATTGAGTGGCTTTTTTCTTTTGATATAGAAATCATTTGATTTATATTTCATATGATTTATAATGTACTTAAAAAAGGAGTGTTAGGCATGAAACTTACAGATAAAGTTGAGGCGGTTGTTAAGGCTGCACAGGATGCTAAAAATGGCGAAGGTGAACATACATCATATCGTATCTTTAAAGAGTGTGGACTTACACAAGGCGCAATTAAACGTTATGTAGATGGTGTTAGTGACATCAGTCGTATGGGCTTAGGCGTAGCTGAAAAACTTGGCGAATACTATGATAATCACCTTTCAAAATAAATTAAAAAACTTTTATAAATCACTTGATTTATATACATCACTTGATATATAATAAGAGTATAGAAAGGAGGTGAACAAAGTGGATTATGATAAGGTTCTAGCTTATCTAGTAGCTATCGCAACTGTGCTTAACTTACTAACAAGTTCTGCAAAAAACATTAGCGATATGAAAAATAAGCCAAAACAAAAGCGACGCCCCTCTAGCAAGAAGAAACGTCGCAAATAGTCAAGCGAAGGAGGTTAGCCCCTCCTTCCCTATAATCTTATCACATCCATTAAATTATGAAAAATATCGGATATGTGGCTGCCTTAGCATTTGCTTTGTATATCTTAACTGACATGGTTAACTGGAAGGAACCAAAGTTTTTTGATTACTCAATGATAGTCATTTATTCATTATGCTTAGTTTTAGTCATTGTTAACATCGTAGTATATTTCAAAAAGAAAAGATGCAGCTAAGGAGCTTCAACCGAAGTATAAACCGTATGACGAATAAACAAAAAAGATCCAGGTACTCACTTTCAATTGAGCGCCTGGTCTTTATTTTGGTGACTGATTAATAATTTTTCTACCTGAGTTTTCAAAGCCATATTAGCATATCTGAGTACCACATCATTCCCTGCTGTAGCTATATGCACGTCACTAAAATATTCGTCTATTTTTTCGACCTTTACCAATCTTATTTTCTCTTTTGCCAACAACCTTTTTGAATTGTAATAATCTTGGGTTATGTCATTTAGTAACCTTTCGAGGATTGGTAAATAAACTTTACTCATTTTCAAATTTTCTATTACAGGGAAGTCACGTTGCAATGATTGAACTGCCATTTCTAGAATTAAAAATTTATGAAAAAGTTTCCGTTGTTCAGGTTTCAGCATACAACCGAACGATCCTTGTGGCTGATTGGAACAACTGCTAATACACTATCAATCATAAATGTGCGCTTGGCTTGCCTTGTAAAACAATACGCCTGAAACGAATCACCAGCAATTTTAATAATCTTGATATGCCTTTTTGACACGTTACCGTCCTTAGCCATGTACATCATATTTAATAATTGGTTCCGTTGCATTGCTTTAATTAGTTGTTCTTTCATCATTCCACACCCCTCAAATAAGAACATTCGTTTGTATTATTTTAGAACAGACGTTTGCATTTTGACAAGTATTAATTTGTGGAAATAAAAAAAGCCCATTACCAATTAAGGTAACAGGCTTCTGCTGTTAAGCGCTACGTTGTGCAATGATAATCTTCAATCCTTCAAAATCACCACTTGTCATAGTTCCATTATCGAATTTTTCAAGCCATGACTTATCAATCACCTTTTTGTCTACGGCTTGTTGAATATAATCACGTACTGCAGCTTTTGCGGTTGTGCTTGTGAATTTCATAATATCATCATCCTTTTCCGTTTGTTGTGGTTTATCCTCTACAATAAGCTGTACTCTTACAGCACTACTTGTTGGCACAATTACTTGTCCTTCTAATTTGTAGCCTGCAGGAATCTTCCATGTTGTAGGAATTTCAAAATGTGGCGCATCGTACTTTCCTGCCTCCCAATATCCACCCCATTCAATGCCTAGCTTTTTAGCAATTGCCCCCACCTTTGATAAGGTAGAAATATCATATAAATTCCGCGGTGGTGCTACAGCAATATCCCAGGCTCTACGTGATGTATGATTACTATTGCGTGTCCATGTAACTACTTGCCCTGGTCGTGTTCGCCCTTGTTCATATAAGTAATTTTGGCGAGCTTGGCTGCGGTATGTCTCTGTGATAAAAATGTCTACAATGCCAGCTTTGAAGCATTCCTGAAAAAGTAATTGACAAGCTGTTTGAGTAGCTGCAGTTAATTCGCTTAAATCTCGGCATGTTTGAGTTACGCTTGTCATTTAACCTCACCCTCTCCTGTTTTATCCTTCACGATTGCTAAAATATTTTTAATGAAGTCAGGCATCGGCAAGCCCATCTTTGTTCCATTCTCTGTGATTGAAATGAATTCTAGTACACAAAATGCAATGGCTGCCCCATCCCCTGCGTACTCAATGCCAGGAATCACAACGGATAATAAGTAAACAGAACCAACTAGCATTAAATAATAAATTTTTCGAATGATACCGTTAAAGCCTGTACGACTGTTTAAATTTTGATTAACGATACCGCCCATAATTCCTGTAAGGTAATCAATAGCCATAAAGCCAATCAAAACAGTAACAGCCATTCCTAGACCATCCACTGAATATGAAATGATTGTGCCTATTGTTCCACTTACTACAGCAATCCATTTTTCCATATGAACACTTCCCTTTTCCCAATATAAAAGCCCCCCACAATGGCTGTGAAAGGCATAAAAAATAGCACTGCTCGCACAGTGCATTTCTTCAGTCTTGTTGTATTGCACTATTAGCATCAAAATTGAATTATCCCTGTAAACTTAAGAAGAATACAGTTAAAAAACTAATTTGCGCTATTTTCATGTGCATTGGTATATCTTTATCAAAGGCTACAGCCCCTAATATAAATAACATTGTTAAATTAGTTAATATATTATTCACCTCCTTTCTGCTTTGTATATATTAATAATACATAAACAAAAATTATTAGTGAACATCACGCCTGCTTGACCTTGCTTTACCTATATTTTAACAATAAAAATAACGCTAGCTTAATGCTGCGTCTACTTGTTTTTCATTATCGAGTAATGCTCGAACGGCTTCTCGCCAAAGTAACGGCACCTGGTCAACTGTTCGCAAATTCATTTTAATTAAATCCCAATATAGTTTGGCCATTATAAAACCTCCTTAGATGCTACTAATTCCGCCACTTCCGCAATAGCTAATTGATTTTCTATTTTGTCTTGCTGTTGTGCCTCTGCTGATTCAGCTATAGCTAACTTCAATTGTTGTGTTTCCTCTTGTAAGAGTTCTAATGCTGTTTTAGGAATATCAGTGTACTCATAATATAACAACTTTGTTTCTTTGTCGTAAAACATTTCGTGCGTTTTACCTGGTATGTTTTCCGGTTGCGGAAAAGTACTCATGTCATATTCGACCGCAATTTCTCCGAACGAAAACGCGGCTACTACTTTGACTTTCGTTGCTTCTGTATTTTCAATGATAATCATGTTGTGTCCTCCTTTTTTGTGCCCGCTATACATTTATTTTAGGGAGTAAGTTACCACGATAAGATAACGAGACCGTCTGCGCCTTTACCGCCATTAATAGTGCCCGTTGAGTTAGTATTACCTCCCGCGCCTCCTGCACCTGCTCGCGAACCTGCGGCTATGGTACTTACACCGTTGCTTCCCGATCCTCCATTCCCTGCGCCTCCGCGTCCACCATTCCACATTGCATATGTTTGAAGCGCGGGATTTCCAGACTCATAATAAGCGCCACCTTGAGAACTTTGACCTGGACTTAGACCAGGGGCGCAATCACTAGGGGATGTACCACCCGCACCACCCCACATACTAATGGTGTAACATCCGAAACCACCCTCGAAAGACCGCTGTAGTGTGGATGCGTAAGCGATGGTTAGGGCTTGTGATTTACTAATCCACGGCATTGGTACGCCACTTGTTATACCGCCTGTAGTTCCTGTTGCTTCAAACAAACCACCATAACCACCATAACCGCCGCCGTCGGCTCTACCACCCGTCCCGCCTCCTCCAGCGTGTGCATAAAAGTTTTGAGATTGAGCACCTAGTATGGACGTAGTGCCTCCGGCTGAACCTGGACTGGCTGTAAAACCACTAGTGAGAACCCCGTTCCCGCCAGCTCCGCCAGCTCCTACATTGACAGTTAATGTTTGACCAGGTTTAACCCACAACAATATTTCTTTGAAACCGCCACTTCCACCGCCACCGCCGCCATACTTGTCACTGTGTTGCGCTCCGCCACCGCCACCACCAGCGCCCCACATTTTAGCTAAAATACGCGTTACACCTTGTGGAACAGTGAAAGTATAACTACCAGCTGTGTTAAACTCTCGGTAAGACTGTGTGCCTATCTCCCCGCTTTCACTTTGTAATAGAAAATTTCCGTTGTTTGGCAGTATTCGGACGGTAACATACTGATTATAAGGGAACTCGCCAGGTGTCCATGAAGCTGACCCGTTAGTTTTGACGATGTGGCGATTCCCTAGACCGTTAACATTAATTGTTACTTGACCGTTAGCATTAGCACCTAAAGAGTTATAGAAAGTGACGCATAACCCGCTTTTGTAGGATGTAATATCAGCATTAATTGTGGCTGTGATATTGTTAACCGTGCCCCCTACGGCTGTCGCATAGTAGTTATGGCTAGTAATATCGTCCTTATGGGTTTTCAAAGCCGTGTCAATAGCTGCAGTCTGCTGATCCGTATACTCTTTAGCATTTGTTTCAACATCATTAACCGTTTGTTTAATCTCATTAATCGCCCCTGCTAGCGTCTTATCATTTGTTTCTAAATCAGGAATCGATGCACTTCCCTCCTGCAATTCACTTACTGCAGTGTCCAATACATCCATGTTGTCGTTTAGATCCTGGACATTTATGCTGTCTGTTAAATCAGGCTTTTTTAAATTTAATTTTGGCGTAAGTTGCATCAAATCACCTCATCCCATATTTTTATATTTTCCCAAGTTATTTTACTTACATCTTCCCAAGTGCGGTCACTTACAAAGCCCCACGTATTGAAAGAATACACATAGTTAAACTGCAAATGAGCAGGAACAATAATATCAATCGCCTGCATTAATCCTTCTATGTTGTCAGGTATACCCCTAGTACCAACGAAACGTATCTCGTAAACTCCTGGCGTATCTGTTGCGTTTACCTCTACTTCCCCATTGCTATAAGCAGCTGCTACAGCTTTAATAGTTGCTTTAGTAGTTTGGTCAAAGCTCGCCCTATTACGTGAAATAATTTGCTCTCTACGTTGGTCATAACGTAATGAGCTATT
Organism: Lysinibacillus fusiformis; assembly: GCF_003049525.1. Taxonomy (GTDB): domain Bacteria; phylum Bacillota; class Bacilli; order Bacillales_A; family Planococcaceae; genus Lysinibacillus; species Lysinibacillus fusiformis. The sequence goes on from NZ_PYWL01000001.1 coordinate 867,675, forward strand.
TGGTTTAATACCAAGATCACGTTCATAGATTGGTAAGGCTTCAATAGCTGTGTCCACAAAAAGGTTACGCTCGGCTATTTCTAGCTGTTGTTCAGTGTTTCGGAACTCTTTATCATCTGAGGTTAAAACAGCCCTGAAAATCGTTGATTTACGCTCATACAGTGGTAAATGCTTAATCATGTCCGTGAAATAATCTCGCGTTGAAACAACAATACTTGTAATCATTTCTGTTTGTGTCTGCATGATGATAGGTGATTGTACTACTTTAACACCTTGCGGCTGCAGCTCTGTTATAACTTCATTCAGGGAATTACCTGACGTTGCCACGGTTACGCCTTGTGTCTGTAACTCTGTTTCTGTAATCATCAGGGCAAGTCTAAAGCATTCCCATTGGTGAGCTTTCAGCGCACCCCAGGTAAAGACTGCAGCTTGACCCCATTCTGATTGTGGTATAGCGTGCATAGTTACTCACCTACTTCAAACGAACAATCAAATAGTTTTTAGGTATCTTGTATTGGCTTGATACATCGATATTCTTTGTAAATTCGGCTTGCGATTTAAACAGCAAATTGCCACCTGTTTTTGCGTCAAAAATGCCGATGTGTGAAATATCTCCCCACGACTCTGTAGCAATAGGAAATAAAATATCTATGTTATTAGAAGTTTGACCATCTGTGGGTGTTGCAAATATCCCTTGCTGTCTCGCATAACTCGCTGTGTTTACTTCAACATCATTGTTAAAGAGGGCTACATATACTGTTGTTGTCCTTAAATTGTCCGTAAGAACTTTATTTTTCAAATAGACTGTCATGTGATTCATTCATTAACACCTCCCATTACTGGCACCCCATCATCAGGAATAACCACATTAGCAGTTGATCCATTGATTAATAAATCCTGATAATCTAATACGCCCTCGCTATCGATAACTTCACTACCTGTTTTTGCATAGCTAACATAGGATGCTTTAAAAGCAATTTCTTTTAGATATTCAATCATATTTTCCTTTATATATTGCTTAACAATTGGTTCGGTGTATCCATCCGCTAAACTCAAAGAAGCTGAAATATTAATTGGTACACCAATAGCTGCTATAACGTTTAAATCTTCTACCCCAAAAGGCATTTGCTCTAATATATGGTCATATACTTTTTGCACTAATTCATCATTAGCAGGTAATTTATTCGCATCGATTACAACTACTTTCATTGATAGTGGGCCATTGTAGCGAGGGAATATCTTTGCATCACCAACGCCTGTCACTTCTAAGGCCCATTCACGATAATGATATTTGTTGCCTGCCTTACCTGGGCGCTGCAGCTTGTCATAATATCGTTGGCGTAAATCGTTATCCGTTTCCGCATCATAGCCATCCACAACAGGCTCAGGATTGTACACATTGATTAAGCCAGGAATCGATACAGGGAAGTGTTTAATTGTATTAGCTGGCACATTCCCTATTTGGCCAAACTCGTTACACTGTATTCTGACATGAGCTAATCCACTTTCATTAAGTGTTACTTCTTCAATTACTGTAAATAAAATGGTGTCAGTACCTACTATTTCGCCAGTTCTTACAATCGTTCCAGCTGCACCCGATACTATGACAGTCGTTGTCGCTTGCGTGGCCAACTTTCGGCTTTGTCCTGTTCGTTGATATACGGTACGTGTTAATTCATCACCTGTTAATTTTTCAACGTCCAATTTATCTTGTACTTCCGCAATCATCTTTTGCTGATTTGCAAACTCAACAGCTGCAGGCTTTGTTACATCATAAATAAACTCCCCTTTTGCCTTGTCGTACTCGTCATTAATGCCGGACATCATGCGATCATGAATAAGTTTTTCATCTTCCATTTAAGCCGCCACCCCCTTTAACTGTTCATCCATATCAAATGCCCCTTCTACAGTAACGACTCTAAATTTTATCCGCATCCATTTTCCATCACGCTCAAATTGCCACTCTTGTACTTCTTGAATGTGCGTATGTTCCAATAATGCTGCAGTAACTTCTCGTTTGATTTCTGCCTCTATAAAAGCGCGCGGCAAGCTAGAACCTATTAAATCGTCCAGTGTTGCACCGTAATTTTCATCTTTATAAATCCTGAATCGAAAGCGCTCAGTCTTTAAGACTTTTATGATCCATTGCTTTAATGTTTCAAGACCATGAATGGCAACCATCTTCCCATTACGAATCACAAAGTCGCCTTTATCAAAGTCATATAAAAAAGACTTACCTAGTGGTGGCAAGTCCGTTTCGTTTTCCTGTGTATTAAATTCTAGTTCTGTAATCTTAGGTAACATCAAACTTCACCGCCTTATCGATCACAAAATACATTTGTTCATCAGCTGTTGGAATTAAAATAACTTCATCACCATTTATCAAGCCTTTAGTAACAACCGTTTCAGTAAATATTAATTGTTCATTATCTAAAGTGATTGTTTCGTTTAACTGTATATTCGTGTTAGGCGGAGGCGCAATGACTTTTCCAGTTGTCATAGATTTAGCGGCATTTGCTGTTGTGGGATCTTGGCCACCTTTAATAAGAATAGCTAGTTCCGTCAAAGCATCCATTTACTTCACCTCTAAACTAGGTTTCATGGTATGAATCCCATTGCTGATTGTATGAAGCACGTCTTTAATAAGAAAAGTGCCCTTAATGCCTGTCACTGGTTCTTCTAATTTAAACAGTCGGCCAGCTCTGAAATTATCGTTTCCCATTAATTCTACGCTGTTTTCTTCTACAACTTTTGATAATTGTTTTAACTCATTTTCGGCTACCTTAGCAGCACTCTTTTTTTCTTTCTGATCCAGTTTCACGACTTTCTGCAGACGACCGTATTTGTTGACCATTTTCGTGTCTGACTTCTGCAAAACTACTTTGTCATTATTTCCAACGACCTGAATCGTATTAATCATGTCGACAATGCTACGCTTTTTAGAAGGTTTCATAATAACCGAATTAATATCGTAGGATGTGCCACCGCCAAAGAGTTGAAAGGTTCCAGTAACCACTACATTATTTTGCTTTTCAATGTATAGTTTGCCCTGGCGCATTTCCATGAGATATTTCACGCCTAACGATTGCTCTGCAGCCGTTAGAATTTCTTTGATAATCTCACTTACTTTTTTCTCGTTAAAGATTTTTGAAATGGATTTAGGGATTGAAACAATATTACCAATTGGCACGTTAAAATCTTTCAGGATTTTCTTGATACATGCGTCTGCAGATAGTTTTTTAAATTGATATACAGCTGTGGATTTATTTAAGTAAAAGGCATAATCAAACCCAATGTAAGCGATAGGTGAAGTGCCACTTTTTAGCTCGTCTACAATAATTACGCGTGTGATCTCTTTACCATTATTAAGTAAAACTACCATATCCCCTATGTCACAAGGATTCTTAGGAAAATGTTTCGTATCATTGAACGCAATACTAAAATTTAGTTCGTCTCCTAGTTCATCAATGTTACTACGCCAGGTTAAGGTACCTATCATTGGTGTAATATTTATCTTGGTATCACCCTTGATTAACCATAATTCGTGGGCCATCATTTCACCTTCTTTTTATTGAGATTAATAAACTTAAACTCAGATAAAGCGAGCGTATAATAAACATCACCTGATCCATCTTGCACGCCTGCCTCAAAGTTATCGATGACAACAGGTATATTAATGGGTGTATTCGTAATGATTAATCGAATCGGGACTCGTCTATCAATCCATGATTGGATGATTTCATAATACTCCCACCCCAAATATTTGTTGTTCCGTGAAAATGGGTATGCCTTAGACGGAAAGAAAGAGTCAAATGCCAATGACTTCAACCCTCTTTGACCAATCAATTTAATATCGCCTTGATTAATAGTCGTATAGGTTTCATGATTTAGAGGACTTGCTATCTTAAATTCTGACGGTACGATAGGAAGTTGAATAACCTGTTCACGATTATTGATACTTAAAAATATGTCCATCTATTCAACCCCCTTATAAATTGGCGTATCTTAATTTAAGTAACGGTACTACTTCATTAACTACTTCCATTGCTGTAATACCTTTAGCGTTTAAGTTCTGAATGATTATATTTACACCGCCACTATTTGCAGGTGTAGCCTGTGAAGTACTTCCCCCAGGTGTTGGACTTGCTACCGCAACAGGTGAAGGCTGCACCATTTGATCCACATTATCTATTGATCCACCAGCTGCACGAATCCTTTCAGATTGTCGAGCCGGAATGACCATTTCATCCTTATGCAGTTCAGCTATGTAACCATCATAGGGCACACGATCTAAACCGCTGGCATGTGATCCCGAAATGAATTTACCTACAGAACCTGCAGCCTTTCCAATAGCACCACCAATTTTTGAAACCCATTCAGGCGGTTGAAAGCTTAGGATTGCATTTTTAAAGCTGATAAACTTGTCATACAATCCCTTAAAAAAGCCTGTAACAGGCTGTATTTTTTGAGCAGCCCAATCATAAATGCCTCCGAATACTTCTTTTGTCGTGGCCCACAACTCGCCTGCTTTTGCCTTAACCGTATCCCAATTTCGATATAACAAGACACCTGCCGCAACTACTGCAGCTATGCCGATAACTACCCAAGTCAAAGGACTGGCAAGCATGGCCGTATTCATGGCCCACTGTCCGGCTGTCGCTAGGCCCATTGCTGTTTTAAAACCCTGGACCATAGTTGTAACAGTTGAAATGACTTTCAATGTCCCCATTCCTGCTGCCACAATCCCTGCAGCTGTACCAACACCAATAAGCGTTTCTTTAATAGGTCCCCAATTTTCTCTTACTGTATTGCCAAATTCAAAGGCTTTTTGTACAATCCCTTGAATTTTAGGAACCAATTCATCAGCTTTTTGTGCAACGCCCTGTAAAAACTCTTGTGCTCCTGCACCGTTTACAACATCGGCTATTCCTACCTGCAATTCTCGCCATGATGAAATTAGCCTGTTTTTTAGACTTCCTTCCACTTTGGCGGCCGCTGAATCTGTCGCTCCTTCAAAATCCTTCATGGCGTCTTTTGAACCAAGCATTGCATACATGGCCCCTGCTTCGAGGTCTTCCCATTTTGTACCGAATAGTGAAACAGCTAATTGATTGGCTGTTACCTGGTCATCCATTCCTTTTAACTCGGCTGTAACAGCACTCGCAACCTCGGCTACAGTCGCTTCGCCACGGTTAAAACTTTCCCAAAGGTCAAATGTCGATTTACTCATGGCTGAGAATGTTTCATCCGTTGACTTCGAGCCATCTTTAACCCTGATCTGAAACTCTTTCATGACGTCATTTACGTAATCCAGGTTATAAACGCCAGCTTTCGCGCCTCGTTCCATAATGCCGAAATATTCTTCTGCACTATAGCCCATTGTCCCAAATAACGATGAATACTCAGCTACATTGTCAAACATTTCATTAGAGAAGTTTAATCCTCGTTGACCACCTGCAGTAAATAAGTCGAACGCCTTATCTGCTGAGATTCCAAAGGCCTCCATCATATTGTTTGTGCCGCGAGTGACCTCGTTCACATCACCATCAAACGTTTTTGCTAGCAACATTGCATTAGAAGTGACTTTGCCAAGTTCCCCATTATCAATATTTTTCATATTTTGTCTTACACGCGCTAATGAATTTGTGACTTCATCGATGTTTTCCCCATAACCTTTGCTAAAAACTTCTTTAGCTGCATTTCCGTACACGCCCATTTGTTCTGCAGTTGCGCCAGTCTGAGCCTGTAACATATCCAGCGAGCTACCCATATCCAAGACGGTTTTACCGACACTTGCCCCAAATGCCGCAACTCCTGCAGTACCTAAAGCCGCTGCACCAGCACCAACCGTTTTAAAAATCCTTGTTGCACCTTGTCCAAAGCGTTGAATATGGTTCCCCACTCTTGTGATACCTCGGCCGAAATCATCAGCTCGATCACTAGCACGTCTTAAATTGCTAGAAAAATCACGGTCTTGCAAGGTAAGAACTGCAGATATAACCCTGTTTCCCAATTCCTCACCGCCTTTACAAAAGAAAAAAGCTAGAACGGTATTGTAATCAACGCTCCAGCTTTCATATATTTGTTTCTTTCTTCTAATTCCTTATCCATACTCGCTGTCATAAATAGCTTTTCATCATAAGGTAAATTTAACAGTTCATCAAGTTTACGGCCTTTTTGAGTGTAGTGATGAAGAAAATAAAAATCATCATCACTATCAATTAGTTTTTTATCGCTTTAACGCCGCCTTTTTTGTATCCTGCAAGCTCGAAAGCAACCTCTGACAATTGAGCAATCTCACCAGGTTCAAAGATTTTAGAAACAACATCAGTAGGCAATGTGCCTCCGTATGCCTTTTGTAATTCAGGATCTTTTAAATCAGGTTCCACCATTGTGTTATAGACCATGTATTCGTCTGCGTCTGTATCGTTGTTTTCGTCTCGCGTCATTTTCATTGTATCTACACATAAAGATTTTTCAGGTTTACGCAATACAACTTCAACGCCTAAACGCTCTACAATCACTGTCTCAGTGACATCGTCCTTTACCTGGTATTTTTCTTTTTCCTTTAATAAATCCGTAACTGATAATCTTTTAATAGTTTTTTTAGACATTTATGTTTCCTCCGTTATATTTATTTAGGCGCCAATTAAATCAATTGGATCATAGTCCGCAAAGTTAAATGGTAATTCTTCTGAACCAATTGTTTTTTGTGCAAATTGCATTAACATGAATTCATTGAAAGTTACTTCTTTGATAGCTATACGCTCAGAACCGAAAGCGTCAGGATCGGCAAGTTTACCCACAAGACTAACCTCAGGTACCTTACCCTTTTTAACATCAACCGCTAATAACTTCGCTCCTCGGCTATAAACCTTTTTCACTTTCAAAGAGCCTTCGCCTGTCCAACCTGTCATTTTTTTGTGTGTGGCTGGATCTTCTGCCATGTTTACATCTTCGTAATCAATAGAAACTTTAGCTTCGAACTCCTCAACATCTAGCCATTTTTCATTGTTTACCCACACGCTGCCATAAGTACCGTTGATCACTTGATTAGGTTTGAATTTTTTACTCATCTGTTCCCCTCCTTAAATCGCAATATCTAAATCTAAGTCCTCCATAGCGTCAACGATTTTAACTTTTCCACCTAAATATACGTTGCGCTTAAAGGTTCTTTCCTTCACTTTTTGATCGTCCCAATCAGATGTATCAACACCGATTTTCTCCCATGCGGCACGTTGTTTTTTCACATCAACTTCTGCTAAATTATCGAATTTAGGATCTAGTATTTCTTGATCTCCTAAGCCTGAAAAATAAACATTAATAGACTGTAAAAATAGTACCTGGTTATCATAGGTATTGTTTAATTTACCGATGTAATATTTATCAAAGGTTGTCCGAATATCGTCTTTCATCATGTCCTGTACCTCCATGATACGGATTGATTTAAAGTCTTCCGTTTTCACCCCTGTAAGTGTCGTTAAACTATTTACACCGCGTCCAATTTTAATGACTTCTCCGTCATTAATAAGAATTAGTTCGCCTTTATCAACAGCTTCATCAGGATCTTCAATTTCTGTAATACTATCGATTTCGGGTAGCTCGTAATAAGTGGATGAACGAGTAAATGGCACACCTGCTAAAATGCCAGCAATTCGGCATGTATATTCAGATGTTGTGTACTCTTTTTCTTTTACCTTGATTCCTGTAGTTGTGAAATTTATAATCCCTTCATGATCCGCTAAGGTGTTAGGTAATACTGCTTTGAAAGTCTTTTTCTCCACACGTTTTTTCTTGATCCAAGATTCAATAGCAGCTGTATCAGCGTCCTTAATGCCTGGAATGGCCAAGTAATTAAAGCGTTTATTATTTAGGCGTTGCAATGCGTCAGTGTAATTCTCTGCAGTTGTTGGCAATCGCTCAATAATTACTTTGCTTGGTGTTCCGATAAATGTTTTTTGAATGTAATCCAGGTTTGCCCGAGACCATTCATTTGTTTTTACTTCATCAAAGCTTTTGTAAATCACTGTATCAGCTGTCTGCACTTCATCTTTTAAGATCAAAGCAACTATTCCTAGCTGGCTACGCGTGATAACCGTATCGGCTTTACCAATAAACTCAATATTAATTTGCGGTAGGCCCATTGTTTAATCCCCTTCCTCAACCAATTCGCCCATAAGCTCAATTGGATATTTTTCATAAAAATCTTTGCCATTTTTTATTTCATCTTCGAAACCAACGTCTTCATTTTCATATTCACGACCATCAAAGAATTGAAGATCAAATTCAAACTGCAGCACGCCATCTATTTCATCAAAATTCGGTTCGTTTATATCTAAATGGCGATCCTCAATTGTGAATTTAAGATCAAATAGATTACCTAGTGTTTCCTGAACATCTAATAACTCAATCGAGTAATCATTTTCATCTTTAGGAAAATAAAAAATGCGAACCGTACAAGCCCTTTCAACTTGTGTCAAATGGCCTTCACGCTTCACATTATCTAATTCCACTTTGAATGATGGCCGTGTAAAACCTTCATTTGCTGCTTTACTTGAAACATCCATATCAAAATTTGATTGTAACTTTTTATTGATTGTTGTTTTTATCTGTTTAAATGTAATCATAGTTTCTTTTTCCTCAACAATTCATCTAGCCATTTCACGGTTTCAACTTCAATATCGCCTGAGGTTTCAAATTCTCTCATACCTTTGTCCAATGGTTTTTTACCTGGAACAAATTCACCCGTCCTATTGCCATCATGGTCTACCATCCAATGACCATCCTCCACCAAATGGGCGTGTGGTGATGAATTATAAACACGTACAACTAAATTGCCATTATAGCCGACAAAGACTTTTCCTCGTTTCCACTTCTTGTGGTACCTACCTGTTTTCTTTTTAACTAGGCTACGAGATTTCTTAGCTACGGTAGTCCTGGCTTTCGAGCCTATTTTACGCATTAGTTTTGGTGCCTCATTAGGTAAATCCTTTGTTGCAACATCAAATAAATCCTTTTGAAAGTCGGTTAAACCGTTCATTTGAATGCTCACTTCAACACCTCCTGAACAAAGATTTCAAGCGTTTCATTCTTAAAATAAGGATTGAGAACATATTTGATTTCAAACTCATGATCCTTATATTTGATACGCATATCCTTTGTAATGTCTTTGCCAGCGTTATATCGAACAATAATTTTATGTGTAACATTCGTTAGGATCGTATCAGCTACTTGCTTTTGTAGCGAGCCAGTTTGCGGAATGATTGCAGCCCATATTTTTTTTACAGGTAGAAACTTATAAATGGTTTCTTCCAGTTCATTTTTCGCCTTTTGATTAGTGAGGATTTCTATTCTGTGTCTTAAGTCTCCAGGATTCATCATCTCACCTCAAAGTAAATTAATAGAGTGCATATCTAAAATGGATTGAACAACCTTATTTACGTTGTTATCCTTCACTGTAAAGATACGATTTTCATACATTTCATTTGCAAGTACAAAAACAGCAATTGAAATATCCTCTTTGGTGTCTAACTGTTCATCTGATAACCCTGTATAGCCTTTTATATAGGCATTTACAGCCGATAGAATAAGCGTAAAAGTTGAAAGGATTTCCGTATCTGTTTCATCTTCTCGCGCATATTTAGCCAGCTCACCTGGCGTAATTTCACTAACCTGCATCGGTTTTCACCTGCTTTTTCGTAACAACTTCCTCGACATGGCCAGCCTGTAACAAGTCCTCTGCAACTTCTTTCGATAACACTTTCACTTCATCTTTAGACATTGTGACCCTACCCGAAAAGCTTACAAGTGCTTTTACTTTCATCCTGTCACCCCCAATAAAAAAACGTAGAGTATAGCCCCTACGCTGATTTCATAACTAATTTAGAGATTTTTTGAGCATTTTCAACCTTAGCATCAATTTCAATCCAGCCAACAACTCCAATAGCATGTTGAGTTGAATATTTTTCACGGAGGATTTCAATAGAAACATTTTCAGCAAGTTTAACCGCTAGACCTGACATATCACCATAGAAAATAGCCGTTTTACCTGCCTCCATTCCTGGCATATTATCAGATGTATACACATCTTTACCTAATAAAGTATAGCCCCAACGTGCGGTAGCATCTTTGTTTAACAGGTAGTTACCTTGTCCATCTTTCAATTTACGAATAGCTTTACGCGTTGTTTTGTTCATAATCCAAATTGCATTGCCCTGGAAAGCGTCAGGTACTTCTTCTTGCACATCAATTAATTCATCAGCTGTTAAAACTGTTGCAGCTGCTGCTGTCACACTTTGCGTAACTGTTGAAAGCCCTGTTACCTTGTTAGGTGTACCATTTAACAATTGGTTTTCAATCCATTTAGCAATTGATTCAGCCATTTTTCCAACTACAAATGATACAAGATCAAACTGTGAATTATTAACGAGTGATTTAGATATTTTACTTAATGCGCCTGCTAAGAAACCTTTTAACTCAATTGAACCAAACTTACCGCTAGTAGATTCCAATTCCGCAAATTCATCAGCATATCCCATTTCAATTGTTCCTGCAGATTCATCATAGTATGGAATACTTAATGTGCCGCCTACATTATAGCGAGTTGCCAATTGATAAACTGGTGAAATATCGTATACCTTTTGAATGATCTTGTTGGCAATGCTAGAAGGAATTACGGCCCCATTTGCACCTACTGTTAAATTAACATCTGCTCGTTCCTCCACTAAACCACGAATGTAGTTATCGAAAGCGCGCGTTTCAGCTTCTTCTGGTGTTCGTTGTTCAGCTTGTTTAGCAGGTTCTTTTTTATCTAAAGAACGTGCTTCATCCAATGCTGTGATCGTTTTATCAAGTCCAGCGATTTCTTTTTTGATTTCATCAAAACGATTTGATTCCTGGTCAGTTAGTGCGCGAGTTTCTTCTTTCGCACCCTTTAGTAAATTGTCCATTTCATCTAATAAATTGTTGCGCTGCTCCACTAGTGATGGCATAGATCGCTTTTCAATAAATTTCTTAATATCTTTTTTCATGTTAGTTTCCACCTTTCAATTTTAAAAGCTCAATTTGTTTTTCAAACAATGAGTAATCAATTTCTTTATTAGATCGCGTTTCTTCTGATCGATTTTCAATCTCGGCTTTAAAATCAGCACCGCGAGTTTCAGAAATCGCTTGTTCTTCTCCGCGAGCTTCGATTGAAGTAGCTACATAAGCTGGCGTTATATCTAAAATAGATACCTCCAAAAGCTCGATGTCTTCAAGCGTTCGTTTCTGAATGCCGTCTTCTCCGTCTTCCCACAATGGCTTATTATCAACAAAGCCAAATGACCAACCTTTAAGCTCGCCATCTTTTGCTTTTTGAATGATTTTTTCATCAGATACATGAGCAATAGCACGTAAACCGATGTTATCTTCATACAATTGCAAATTGCCCTCTTGTAATGATCCAAGCTTACGGTTTTTGTCGTGATTGAATAATAGATCAACATTTTCAGCCTTATCTAAAGCTCTTTCGAAGGTTTTAGCACGGATTTTTTCTTTAAAACGTCCTCTTGGTGAAGGTAAAACGCGACTTTCGCGCTCAACAGCATTTACATAGCCATCTAGTAATACTTGATTTCCTCTAATTTCAATCCTCAACTTCTTCACCTCCCTTCTCGGATACCTGGCCACCTTCTGAAATATCAGCGGTTTTATTGGTATTTGGCGTATAAATTGTCTTTGTTTTTGGATCATATAAGACATCTTGCAAGCCCAGCTTAATGAAATCTAAACCAAGTGGTGGTTGATCTTCTAAATAACGAACCTCGTCAATCTGCATCCAGCCAGTTTTAATAGCAATTTCATAAGCTTTATAGCGTTTTTCAATGTCACCTTTGATTAGCTCTTTCATATCAAAAGCAAAATAAAAAGACTGCTCTTTTTCCGATGGAAGAAGCAAGTCCTTGTTCAATGCCGTTTCAATTGCTCGAATAATCGGCAGTATGCAATTTTTAATAAAGTTTGTATGCACTTCTTCATTGGCTGAGCCATCCAAAATGCTATCAGGTACTTTAAAGAGTTTGTTTATTTCGCTTGAATTGGTCTTTTTGTTTTCATTCAGTTGCATTTCAACCGATGTACTCGACGCCTCTTTGAAATCTAAGCCATTATTTAATACAACAATATTTTCTGTATTGTTCTTGTATAAATTGTTCCAGGCTGTTTTTAATTCCGTAATTGCATCCTTTGACAATCGGCCCAATGACTTTAAGAAACCTTTTTTATTACCGCCAGTCTTCACAAGTGATTCCTCAAAAATAAGCGTATTGTACGCAACCGATAAAATCTTATTGTGATCCTTAATAATGCCATTGCCTGTTACACCGTCTTTTGAATTTCGAGCAATCTTTATAAATTCAAACTCCCGATAGTTCACTCCATTGACGGAAATATCATAGCTTTTAAATATTGGATCAATACCAACTAGCACAGATACATTTCGATTTTCTACATAGTGAACACTTTCGACATTGTTTCTTTTTCGATTGATATATGCATATCCTGCACCTTCCAACAAGTAATCAGTTACTAGGGCCTTTTTAAATTGGAAGCCATCTAGTGTGTCGTATGTCTCGTCATTCAGCAAAATAATTCGTCTATCTTCATCCACTTCTTCGACTTTACCGCTGGTTTCTTTGTGTAATTTGATAGGTAAAGTTGCAATAATATCCGAAATTAAATCTACACAGGTGCCAACGCTAGGTATACTTAGCGCTTCTTCCTTTGTTAAAACTGCACTTGTTAAACCTGCTTGCAGCAATAATTCATCCATTCCACTTTCTCGAAACTCCTGAATACGTTTATAATCACGCCATTCGCGCCACTCTTTTATTAATCCCACAATCTCACCTCCTTAAATGACTTGTGCGCCCCAATCAGCATCAGGATTAAAGATGACATCATGCTGCAGTAAATAGATTGCATTGATTAAACTTACAACCATATCGACCTTGCCTGTTGATTTTTTCTTATTCACATAAATATTTTTATTAGTGTCCTCAGTGACTTTGGCATTTTGGAAGTTTTCCTCCAACAAATCATTTTCAGTGTAGTGAAATTCTTTGTTCATAATCTTCTCGCGTAATAGCTTAGTAGCTGGATGTAATACGCTTGAATGCTGTTTTACTTCCACCGTGACTAAACCCTCTTTTTCTAGTTTCTGAGCAGTAGAAAGGCAGTTATAACGGTCATACGCTACGCCCATTACAAACACGTTGAATTTTTCTTCAACCTCCAAAATCATTTGTTCGATAAAGCCATAATCAACAGTCATATCACCACAAGAAAAACATTTCCCTGACTTAATGTGATCGTAGTAATTAATCTTTTCCACTCGGTTTTTATCAGGAATACGCTCAGTCGGTACAAACGCGTAGGAATCAGCATATATTTGCATGTCTTCCTCTGTCACCATCGAAAATGAACAGTTATCATTCGTCATGGCCAAGTCTAAACCTAACCAAACTTGACGACCCGACCAATCGAAATTATCCATTTTACATTTCCGCAAGTCTTCCACATTTACATACGCTTCACCACTATTAGAAGGTAAAAAGTGATTCATATGTTTACAAAGATATTCTTCACGTTCTGAGGGCTTTTCTATGGCTGATTTACGGCTGTCTCTTATCTCGTTATAGTTTTCCTCAACTCTCAATGGATTCGCTTGTAATAGCCCTGTATCGTCCCATAAATGCTCGTCCTCAGCATAATAAAGCAGTGCAAACATGCGATCATCTTCAATAAATCCATTAAAGACTTTCTTTGCATACGCCAATTCTTCCAGCATGATCGATTTATCCTCAGCGTAGGCCGTTGTTAATTTAAAACGTAATGGATTTTTAACGTTTAATTGCCCCGATTTCATGGCATTTATATTCTTGTAATCTTTAAACGCGCCAACTTCATCAGCTATAAAAGCAGATGGACGGATTGAGTTATTTCTATTCGCCTCTGCAGTACGTGCCTGGTAAAAACTATTTGTTAAAGTACATACAATTTTTCCACTTAACGTTTTTGGAATCACAAAGTATTTAGCAACGCCTGGGCTGGCCATGATAATTTGTGTCATAGCCTTTTTAACTTCACCTGCAAGCTCACGGTCCAAACAGATAGAATAAAACTCCGAATAATCATCCTCTGTAAGCATTAAGATGATTATGATTAAGGCACAAATGAACGTCTTCGCATTCTTACGAGGAATAAACAACGTAATATCACGGTACCTAAACTTTTCTTTATCGTTTTTAAAGCGCCATCCGAAAATGTTGACAAGAAAAAAAGCCTGGAATCCTTCCAAGCCTTCTAATATTGTTTTTCCTGCAACGCCTAAACCTGTAGCAAAGTTAAGTAATTCTAATAGACCCTCTATCTTTTCTATTTCTTCCATATCGAAATAGTAATCAAAATCGTCCTCATACTGCTTTTCTAAATCCTTTAGGAACCAATTACACTGAATAATGACCTCTTTTGTTGTAATTTCTTTGCCTTTTACAACTCTTTCAGCGTATTTTACAGCCTTTTCGTATATCATTTCTTACCACCACGCAATACTTTTAACAGTTGATCATCTTCTTCAACTCGAACTTGGAAATTAATATTACCTAGCTTTGCTCGACTTTGTGGCGACAGACTTAATTCATTACAGCAACGGAAAAACTCTTTTGAATACTTATCTTTAGCACTCAGTAAGTTACGATCTAAAAGCCTTTCAATATCTCTGTTAATAATTCGTTCAATTTGTTGCACTCGGTCAATGGCTACCGCACAGGTACTTAGAATATAAATATCGAGGTTCCCAAGAATCCCACTTGCTTGTAACTCCTTCACAATGAAATTGAAAATTTTCTTTTGCCTTGCATTCAGGTGTGTAGGAGGCAAGATTTCATCGGCAGCACCTTTTAATTTGTCCTCTGTTTGAGTACGAATAGCGATTTCTTCTTTCGTTAAATTCTTGCTCATTGTTTTCACACTTTTAGATGGTCTAGCCAATTTCCTCACCTCCTTAAAAATTTTCATTTAGGGAATTTTTTTAGAACAAATGGGGGCAGTCGGTGTACAGGAATTTCACGTTTTTTCACCAAATACCTGGGGGGTACTCTCCAAAATAATATTTTTTAATTCTTTTGCAGGTATTGTTCCCTTCTCTGCAAGCTCATGATGGTAACGACACAATGAAATAAGGTTGTCATCCTCTAGCCTCTTGTCCCATGCATTAGCTATAGGCTCTATGTGATGCACCTCTAAGTCTGTGAAGTTATATTGCATCTGAGTATTGTATAAGTTGTGTAAGCACACCTGGCATAGATGTTTGTCACGATCAGCTATGTGCGCTCGCTTATTCTTCCATGCCCTTGACCATCTGAATCTATCAATGTATGTGGTCTGCTTTGTAGCTGCCGGCTTAGATGCACACCATTGACCACGTTTATGAATACCACCACAATAAGCACAACTCTTTAACAATGTACTCACCACCTTTTAGCTATAATAAAAAGCCACACCTTGTTAGATGTGACTTTCCGTTTAAATATTAATTAATCATTCCAATACTCTCAACATCTTGCAAGTATTCATTCACTCTTGAATCTTCCCTCATATATTTAAATATTGGCCATTCTCCCAATGCTTCTGTATCTAGTGAATCAGGGTTGTGACCTAAAATTTCAAAAAATTTGTCCGAGTTTTCTAATAAAGATAATTTTGCAAGCTCATAATGAGTTTGCAATCCGCTTACATCGCATTTTTTTACAGATTCTTCAATCTCCTTAAAATTCCCGAGTTCCTTCTCACATAGCCATATGTTCATCTGTGTAATAATTTTATTGGCGTGGTTGTCAGCTTCTGCATGTAAAAACTCATAAATAAATTTAGCAAACTCCCAATCATGTTCTTTCATTGAATCAAAAGCTTTTCCCATTATATAATCATATGCATCGTCATGGCCATTTTTATCGAACACTTTCCATGCTTCCAATAATAGTATCACTCCGAAAATTTTAACATTGTTAACAGCCTTAATTAAATAATCCTCAGAAATAGAAAGTCGCTGTCCTTTAGCTACATCTTGCGAGTATTCTTTTGAAACTTTATTTAGATATACGTTGTTTATTATTCCATCGTTATGCACAAATAAGTTTCTTCTACTATAAGCTTCATTAATCACTTCTGTAAAAAAATCTATTTTTTTTGTATTAACTCCTGCTTTATTTAAGTAAAAAACCCAACTTTTGAAACCTCCATACATTATATCGATAACTTCATTTTCAATTAAATGATCCAACGCCTCATCTATACTCTCAAAATCCATAAGATCTTTATATTTGATAGTTTTTTCTTTAGGATTAAAGGCGTTTGGAAATTTAGATAATCTCAACTTTATAATATTTGATATTAAATTTTCAAAGTATATCATTAAGCTAGTTAATGAGTTCCTAAATAGTAATTCTTGTTGTCTTGTAACTAAATCAGCCATCTTCATTACTTCCCCTACTTCTCTTTCCATTTGAGAATTAGAGATCTTAAAGTGGACTTCTGGAGTGTCTTTATATTCAACTTCTTTTGTAAAAATATTTACTCCTTTATCAGCAAATTTTTCATTTGCCTTATTAATTATCTGAATATCATATTCTCCTTCACTTATATCTTTTGTTAATTGTACAACATCGCTTATAAGCTCCGTTGCAGCATTGGTAAACTCATTATTCTTAAGGGATCTGCTCCTATAGTTAATATTCATTAATTCGTCTTGAACCTTAATAAAAAGTTCTAAGGCTTTTAAATTTTGTATAAAATTATGAAATTCAGTTTGTAATTTTGCCAATTCAATTTCCCCTTTGCTATATAAAATACAGGTAAATAAATTAATCTGTAGAGAATACATCAAAACTAAAGTACTATAATAGTACAAGTATCACCAATTATATTAACCTATATTTTATACAATCTCAAACACATATTTACAGCAAAATACAAAAAGTTGTAATGTTACTATCTTTAACAAATATTTTAAATTCTCATGAGTATTTTTACTTGGCATATGTCTCTAAATTGCCTTAATCAAAGTCCATACACCCTAAAAACAGAGTTCTATATCGCATTCTACATTGGAATATTTTGCGATTTTCCTATTCTGCATTAATAACACACCCTCCTACCAATAGATTATAGGTGGTGATAATCACTTATTGTTTGATATATTGTGTGATAGTACTCATAAGAATAAAAGACCGCACTATTTTGTACGGCCTTTAATGCTTGTTTCCGACATACACGTACAAGCAACGTGTTTATTTTGTAATGCTTATTTTTGTTAACGCATTTCCGTGCGCTTTTTGATACTACTATCATATAACGGATATTCAATGGTTTCTATTCAGATAACTTGGTGTCAGTAAAGTGAAAGTTTTATTTCATGTGCAAATCGAATCATTTTAGCTATTTCAGCATGTTTCTTATATATGTAGCTGGCACTATAGTTTAATTCCTCTGCGATGTCTTCCAGTGTTAGGCCATCCACATACTTTAATCGTAGGATTTTATGATCTAATCCTTTGAATTTACTAATCAGCTTTATGAAGTTTTCTCGTTCTTTCTCTTTTATTTGCAATTCATTTTTAATACGTTCAATTCGTTCTTCTAGCTTGGCACCATCTGATTCAGCAGTTAATTTAACTCCTATCAGATCTCCTTCTACCCAGCGCTTTAATTCCCTCTGTGATTGTTCGAGATTAAATTCAAGATAGGCAATATCGTCTTCTATTCGTTGGTAATCTCGCAACCATTCGTACATGTGCAGCACCTACCTTGTTTGTTTATTTCTTTTAAAGAAACTTCTTTCCAATTGCCTCAATTACGTTTACCGTTACGCTATTCCCAGCTTGCTTGTACAACTGACTATCCGAGTTTACAGCCGTAGCTCTATCGAATGCCCAATCAGGGAAACCTTGCAATCTCCAACATTCGCGCGGTGTCAATTTGCGAATTCGATCTTGCTTTAAAAGAAGGTTGTCCTTTTGTACAGTTGTAAGTGTATTAGATATATTTTTGTTGTTTATCTCTGCTCTTTGAGATGTCGAACCATCTTCGTCATATCTACCTCTTAAAGCAAGTATTTTAGGTTCCCTATTTCCACCTTGCATAGTAGTGAGTGTAGGACATAACCCTGATTCTTTATAAACTCGTCTAATAGATTCATTTCCCTTTATGTCTAGCAATCCAACGAGTTCAAGATTGTTTGGCATGCTTCTTTCGATAGGAAATACTTTTCGGGTACTTCTTCCTCTAAGATGTCCGACAATGAACACCCTTTCTCGATTCTGTGGGACTCCGAAATCTCTAGAGTTGAGTAACTGCCATTCCAGATTATACCCGATTGCATCCAGTTCAATTTGGGCTTTAAGGAAATCCCATCCTCTATTAACTGAGAAAAAATTTTTAACGTTTTCAACGAGTAAGTAGGAAGGCATTTTTTCGGAATCCCACTCTTTGATTTGGCGTAATCGCTTAGTGACTGCAAAAAACAAAGAGGATTTTTTTCCATCAAAGCCTTTTTGTTCTCCTGCCGCTGACAAGTCTTGGCAAGGAAATCCGAATGTCCAACAGTCGGCTCTTGGTATGTCTCTATAGTCAATTGTTGTGATGTCATGCCATGTCCACTCTCCTTCTGTATTGTGTATAGCCTCGTAACTTTTTCTTGCAAATTTATCCCACTCAACATAGCCGACACATTCATGTCCTGCTTGTTCAAGTCCTAGTCTAAATCCTCCTATACCAGCAAATAGGTCTAAAAACCTCATATTCTCACCCTCTTGTGACTTCACGTTTTTTCTATCTCGCAATATTGTTTTTCCGTTTCCATTTGCTCAATGTTGAAGCACTAACATTAAAAATGGCGGCTATTTCTTTATCTTTTTTCTTTTGCTTTTTATATTCATGGTATTGGGATTTCGTAATCACAAGAGTTACATCAGGTTTACGGTTTTTAGGTTTGGCATCAGCACCGGAAACTGTTAAGCGTTTATTTGATAAGTGAAGTAACATCTTCCCATACTCTGCTATTTCCTTACAGTTCGCACAGTTAGAAGTTTCTTCGGCTGAAAAACAATTACATTTTGACTGCAGAGCATCAATTTTCTTTAATATCTCATTACGCTTTTGTTGTATTTCGGACTTCTTCATATAACCCAAACCTCCTTTGTAATCCATCCCTCATGTTTGTACTTTTGCACCCATTTATATTTATACGGCATGATAACACTTGCCTCACATCCATCAACCGTCATTGTCATTTCAATGTATCGCTTGTAAGGATTAGACTCGGCTTTCCATAGTTGTCCTTGCGCTTGCTTCTTTTGTCCAGGCTGGATAATAGGAATACCATTCCGTATATTCATTTCTTAAAGCCACCTGCAACCTGGCTAGGCTTCAACATAATTACACGTTTTGGAAATCCGTATTTCTTCTTTACTTCATCCCTAGTCATGTCATGTTCAAGCCTGCAATGGACTTTTGTAATAACTTGGCCAATATGATTGCAGCCCTCTACTGGACATTTTAGAAGCTCGTTCCCTTTCGAACTCCATGAGGAATTTACCATTTTCTCCACCTTCTTCGCTGTTTTTGGGTATAAAAAAGAGAGCCTCAGAAAATAGGCCCTCTATTCACTTTTTATTCAGTCTCAGTAGACTGCTGATCGACTTCATCCATGCTCATTTGGCCATCAGGTGCATCGCTACCCTCGGGCTTCTTACCTTCCATTACTTCTTTAGGCGTACCATATTGGTATGTTAAATCAACCAGGAAGTATTGACCGTACTTGTTATATTTCTCGCTAATTTTATTCATGATTAGCGCTTCATTTTCTTTAGCTTCTGTCACAATTTCCTCTGCTTCTTCGCGAGTATCTGCATACCATTGTTCTTTTTGATTTAGTTGTTTTTTCATCGTTATTTCCCCTTTTCGATTTTACGTTTTTTTCGTGCTTCTTTTAGATCTTCATGTGTGATCCAACCACCATCAATATTGGAATAAGTTAAGAGAATCAATTCGAATGGATAGCGATATTCAAAAAGTTTTTTCTTAATGTTAAAATCTTTGGTTGGCTGCCCTTTAATATCGATTACTTCTATTCGTCCATCAGGGTAATGTACTTCGAAATCAGCCCTATAAATAATTGGCCTAACTTTTACACCTTTTTTTGTGTAGCCATCAAATATGGTGTAATTCTTTTGCATTATGAAATCGTATATTACCCCTTTTTTCTGCAAATCTATTAGATGATCGTAATAATCTCGTTCCATTTTGCTATCAAACTTAATTCCATCATGCTCAACCTTTTTGTTATTGTACTTATTGCGTTTTTCTTTAACAGGTTCAACATGAATGATGTGTTTGATTGTCCCGATGGTATGTCTAGCTTTGATTCGTGCTTTTTCTTGATCCTCAGCATCTACAAACATTTCTTTATTTCCAGGTACTTTTTTATCGATGTACCTCACTAAAAACTTTTTCATTTACAGCACCTCGTCAGAATGGAAGATCGTCTTCATCTACTTCAATCGGGCCTTTGCTATTTGCAAAAGGATCTTCGTCTACCCTTGTATAATTTGGCTGTGTGTTTTGAGGCCCTCTGTGCCCTCCTGAGCCGTTTTGAGAACCTGCCCCTCTATTTGTATCAGAACGTGCGTTCGAATCGTTCTGAGCGCCTTCTGAGCCGTTTTTATGCTCTAAGAATTGAATGCTATCGGCTACAACGTCTGTAGTGTATACACGCTTGCCATCCTGACCTTCATAACTTCCTGTTTGAATACGGCCCTCAACGCCTATTAAATTACCTTTTCGCTGAAAGTTTGCTAGATTCTCGGCCTGTTTTCTCCAAGCAACACACTGAATGAAATCGGCTTGCTGTTCACCTTCACTTTTGAAAGCACGATTTACAGCTAATGTGAAGCGACATGATGCAATACCGTTTGGTGTATATCGTAATTCAGGATCTTTAGTTAGGCGGCCAACTAATACGACTCGGTTAATCATGCTGTTCCCTCCAATAGTTCAGGATTTTCGTAAATGTTGCCTATGATTTCTAATTCTTCATCATTTACTAAACCTTCGTATAAATCGTGACCACAATTATTCTCTTCGACCATCCACATACCACAACTGAAAACGACTTTACCGACAATGATTTTATCCTCTGCATGTCCACCTGTTCTTAATGAGTTAAAATCGTTGTATTCAACAATATCCCCCTCATAAATCTCCTTGCCGTTCTTGTCCTTTAAGCCTGTTAATTGCATAAAAGTAATATCCTCTTGCGGTTCCGTTAAAATCGTATACATTGCATAAGATTCTTGATCCATATCCACCAAATCTTCATGCGAAAGCATTTTATTTTCCATCCAAGCACGAAACTTAATCTCTCTCATGATGTTCCCCCAATCCGTTCAAAGCGATATTATGAATTTTTTCGTATGCTGGGTTCATATCGATTAAACCTTTTGTAATCTCTACGATTTCTTTAAGCGCTGCTTGTTGTTTAATCAGCGTTTCATTTGTATTTTCAGACATGCGCCTCTATCCTTTCGTGAAAATCATTGCTGTGGCTGGAAAGACTAACGTTTCATCCTTCACCTGGCGTAATGATTTATTTTTTTGTTGCTCAGGAAACCAAAAGCTCATATCTATCTTGTTTGATATGTCGAATATCTTTGTTGGGATTCTCCCAAGCTCTGCATAGACATGTCCTTTTGCTGATTCTTCGCTTTGAGCAAAAATGATAATGTGTTCTCTATTACCAAGTGGGACCGAATAAGTCTTGATTGTTTGCAAATTCAATTCATTGCGTTCTCTCATTCGCTTCACTTCTTCATGGTTTACTAGATTCCAATTGATGTTGTTGGCCCGATCAGTTCCCTTTACGACATTGTTTTTTATGAGCCAGTAGATTGAGTAGGCTAGTAGTTCATCATCACACTTGATTGCTTCAAGTAGTAGCTCATTGAACGTCACTCACTACACCTGTCCATCTGTTGAATTTAGAATTTACTGTACCGACTTCCCCTTCACGATTTTTAGCTATGATGATCTCTAGCGAATCGTCTTCATCATTTTTTGAGTAATAAGCATCACGGTACAAGAAGACTACAACGTCAGCGTCTTCCTCAATACTTCCTGATTCACGTAAATCTGAAAGCATCGGCCGTTTATCAGGGCGCTTTTCTACACCACGCGATAATTGGGCCAGTGAGATAACAGGGCAATTAAATTCTTTTCCAATTGCCTTTAATGCCTTAGATATTTCTGAGATCGATAAATGCATGCTTTTTGATTCATCCGATGGCTTAATAAGCGTTAAATAATCGATGAAAATAATTAGCTGTTTATCAGGATTCTGATTCCGTATTTTCCTGATCTTCATTCGCATTTCTGAAATGGTTTGTCCACTCTTGTCAAAAATTTCAACATTCGTTTTAGAAACCTGAGCAATTACTTTCATCCAGGACTCTTTTTGGCCCTCTGTTAAACGCTCATATAAGTTTTTCATTTTGTTACGGTTGTAATTGCCTGTA
Source organism: Lysinibacillus fusiformis (assembly GCF_003049525.1). GTDB lineage: Bacteria > Bacillota > Bacilli > Bacillales_A > Planococcaceae > Lysinibacillus > Lysinibacillus fusiformis. Next base: position 890,282 of record NZ_PYWL01000001.1, read on the forward strand.
GAAGCTATCATGCGATCTCTTAATTTTGCTGCAGACATTTCTAAACTAAAGACAATTGGTAAACAGCCTTGCCAGCCTGCTTGCTTCACACAATGCAACATGAAATCTGTTTTCCCCATCGATGGCCTTGCAGCTACAATAATTAAATCTGTATTCTGCCAGCCGTTTGTCGCGGTCTGTAATGCTTCTAAGCCTGTAGGGATTCCCTTTGTACCTTGCATTGGCTTCCAGGGATCTTCTGCAACCTGCATAACTAGTTCGTTAATGCTGTTGTGATCGTCCGTGTTGTTTGATACCAGGCTGTTTAATTCATTCGTAATTTTTTCAAGTGGCCAGTTTTCATGTTTGGCTACTTCTAAGATGTTGTACTTTTCACGCTCACGCCATTTATCTAGTAAGATGCCAACATAACTATCAAACTTTTCTTCATTTGCGAGATTTTGAATTTTATTAAGCTTTCCAGCTCCACCGAAATCTTCGGGCCTACCTTGTGTCAACATGGTTATTAAGTCAACAACCTGACCTTTAGCGTTCAACTCTTTCATGGCCTGCAATACATTGCGATTCTCTGCATACTGGAAATAGCTTGGCTTTAAATCTGTATCAGTTAGCAAGTGAGGAAACTTTAACAATGTTCCTAATACGGCTTCTTCTGTAAGCATTAACCTTCACCTCTCGATAAATCTGCATTAATTGGCTTGTACATTGTTGTTTGTATAGGGCCTTGATTTTGTAATGGTGATGTAGGAGCAAACTTGCTTTGCTCATTTAGGTATCCTTCAAATTTAGTTCCGAATAATGTCTCAGGACGTAAATACACGGACATTTTAGGATCTGCTAACCATTGAGCTGTTTTAATATCGATTACCTGTTTGAAATCATCTAAAGTGAACTTCTCTTTAAATCTAGCTTTGATTAATGTTTGTGTTTTCTGAGATGTATGTTTAAATTTCTTATTAGCTTTTTTGTTTAGATAATCGATTATTTCTTTGTAAGGGATAGAGTCGGGTTTGTTGCCCGACAATATATATTCTTTATCTATATCTTTATCTATATCTGTACCGTCACGTGACGTCACGGCAACGTCACTATTTTCGGATGGCATTTCTAAGGATAATTGCTTCTTTCTTTCCCTATATTCCTTGTTACGCTTTGCATTTAATTCTCTTACACGCTCCATACCATCAATGTTTTGGTGCTTCTCCCAATTAGCGATTAATACAACCTCTTGCTCATTGATTTCAAGCATCTTGTAACGCTGCAGTATTTGAATTGCATACCTAACCTTTTCTAAAGGTCTGTTAAAGATGATCGCCATTTCCTCAATGTTCATCGGGATATTTTCACTTAGCATAATAAAGCCGTTATAGTTTGCCTTACCTGCATAAGTGAGTAGCTTTATCCAAATTATGAGGATCGTATCACCTTCGGGCATTCGTTCAATAAGCTTGATTTTCTCGTTATCGAACATGTCAGTTTTTATTTTTATCCAAGTAATGTCTGCCATCTTGGTATCACCTACTTCAAAAGAAACTCTATTTCAAATGTGTTGTTTAATTGCTTTGTAGCTCTACAGTATTCACATACTTCACATCGTTTCGGCTCCTGCTTGCCTAATTTAGCGGCTATAATGCCTGGCAAATATTCCTTAACATATTCCAATTCAAATTCAAATCGGCTTTGGTCAAAGTGCAAAATTGCTTTATCAGGCGGTGTTTCCTTTGTGACTGCCACAATGTAAGGTGTGTAATAAGCGCCAGTATTTTGGTAGATTATTTCACGATAAATCGCCATCTGTAGCACGTAATCAAAGGCTTCAACGAACGAAACGTACTTACTATACTTGTCGCTCCAATAACGCTTGCTAAGGCTCTGAGTTGTCTTTAAATCAGTGAATGTTTTACGGCCATGATTAATTGCATCGACTTTGACTTTCCAAAGGACACCGAACAGCTCACCTGTGAAAATAACCTCTTTGTCACCTTCTAGGGCAAACATTGCGAATCGGTCATTTTTTATAGCTTGTATCATGGAATCAGCTTGCTTAAAATCAGCGTATTTCCCACCTCGCGTATTGAAAATAATGCCTCTGTTTGCCTCGACATATTCGTCAAAAACAAGGTCGCTTTCAAATGCTGAATGCGTATAAGAACCTACTGTCAAAGCAAGGGATGAAGTACGTTCATACTTGCCCTCTAGCTCCGCAATTACACTAGCCTCACACTCTATTGCACTCTTAAATTGTGAAACTGACATATAGTACTGATTGGCTTCGCTAGAATGGTAATTATTCTTGTTCAGCTGGAACGGTGTTTTCATCTGACTTCACCTCGCCCTGCTCTTTGTTGAAGTCTGCAGCTAGTCCGCTTGATTGTTGCTTGCCAATCTCCTTGTCAAACCAATCTTCAACTTTAGACATTTTATCTTTTAACGAATTACGAATACTTGTTAGTTGTGCAAGGTCAAATTCACTAAATGAACTAGCGTTATATCCAAAGCGGTCTTCGATCATTTCTTGTGTTACACCGTAATTTTCTTTGAAGTGACTTAATGCACCACTTATTCGATCTTTCAACGGTTTATCAGATTGGCCAGCTAATGTTAAACGGCATTGTTCTACTGCCATTTCAACAACATCACCAGGGATTACACCTAAAATACATGCTCTTAATCTTCTAGCGCCATCACTAGCCACACGCTCATAAATATCCCTCGGTTCAGTTAATTTAGTTAAACTACCTCGCGCACTTCGTACATGCTTTACTGTGAAGACTTTTTCCTGACGTACATTTGTTTCAAGGTCCCAACAATAAGCTTTTGCAACTGATTCACCGTCTCGCTGTTCAAGCTCCTGGATACCATAAGATAGGTTCCCCCAATTTTGAGCCAATACCTCAGCTAATCGAATGGAAGGCCCCTCAACTTTGGATGATCCACGCTTATACGCATAAGTAGCTGTAGTTGCTAAAGACGGACGTTTACAAGCGTCTTGAATACGTTTTTCAGATTCAAAATAGTTGCGTGGGAACTGCTTTGCTAAGAAGATTGCTCCCTTTACTTCTTCCATTTCGCGAGAAGCACTTGATTGAGCTAATACGCTTTGCTGATCCATAGTCGGTTGTGACTGGACATTATTGAATTGAGTTGTTAAGTCATTCATTGCTGCTCACCTCGCATTCGATTGTGTTGTGTAGATTTTGTAGAAGTTGAGGGATATTTAAGCGTTTCAACATATCTGCATTTAATTGTTGTTGTAAATTAGCTTCAAGGTTACTAATTAGCGTTTTTTCTGCTTTTGTTTTAGCTTCACGGATCATATCAGCTACTTTTTCATTAAGCTCTTTTGCGATATAACCTTGTGTTAAATATTCAACGATTGAATACTTAGCATCATCTCGATAACTCGGTTTCTCTCCATGCTTTGTAAGTGTTTTTTCTGCAACAGCTTTTTCAAACTGTTTACCCATATACTCTGATAAAGACATGTATTCTACATTTGAACCCCATGAACTCGTTTTATAAGGAATTTTGATATTCGCAATATTGTCTGTCATGATTTTTGATATGAAATCATCTGCCATAGAATTTACTTTTTCAGTGATTACAGAAGAAAGTTGTTGTTCCATTTTTTCTTCTAACTTGTTTGTTAAACGGTTTTGTATACCTGAAATGATCTTTCGTTGAATTTCTTCATCCAACGTCATTTCTTCATCTAACCAATCTAATTCAACTTCGATATTAAACTTTGCCATTACAATTCCTCCTGTGGTACACTACCAGTGTCATATATTTTTTACGCTCGCCATTGGTTGCGCCCTTTGACGAGTTTTTTTGTGCCCTAATTTGGGCATTTTGCGCGTCCTCGATGTCTTGCCAGTAATCTGATTCACGATCATATTCTTCGGCATGTGAATAACCTATACGCATGGAATCACCTACTTTTATTTTTTTCTATAGACAACCATGATGTACTCACCGTCATTGTTCATAGCTATTTTCACATCGATAACCTCTACAGAATCGTGATACTCTGCTAACCATTCGTTAATTCCATTTTCATCATTGCAATAAACTTGTATCATGACTTTTTCACCTCTCTATGAATTTCAGCTAATGCATGAAAAGTATTTTGCTTGGCTGCAGTCATCATTTCAAAAACCTGGTGTGGTGTATATCCTTCGTCTTCGACTAATCTTGCCATTCCAGCTACAATTGTTTGCAGTCCTAAGCTAGTACTCAATTTTTGTTTAAATTCTTGTGAATCCATAAACTATCCCCCTTCATGATTGAGCTGCACGTTTTAGCGCAAGTGTTTTTAGCAAAGATGTGTATAAGGCATCTTCTAGCGGTTGTCCCTCGACTTTGGTAACACCGAACTTCTGCAGTTGTTCAATTACTGCTTTGCGTTTCAATTGCTTCACAATTGCCATTTAAGAAATAGCCCTCCGCGTATGCTTTAGCTTCTTCTACCGTGTCTAACATTCCAAAGACTCTTTGCTGAGCAAATTTGTATTCGCTTTGCTTTTCTATCAATTTTTCACCTAATTTTTCAAATGGGTATTCTACCTCTGTCTCTCCCAAATCCACTAATAAAGCATCCAATTTACGTTGTTCTGTTATCAGCGATTGCTCCAAATGAAGTATTAGTTTGTTGCGTTCTTCTATGATCCTTGCCTCTACTTCGGGATATTCCAAAGCACCTTCCAAGTTTTCTATTGCAACGTGTGGTGATGTATCGTATTGGCTGCGCTCTTTATCGATGTATCGAGCTTCACGGCCGTTTTCGTCTTTTGCGTATACAGAAAGCAGCTGTCCTGTTTCTGCACGATGAATTGATAGAACTGATAATTTAGTACCTTTTACGTTAATTACTACTTGCATTTTGGTTCCCCCTATACTTTTCAATTAATGCGAACAATTCATCATGGAAGTTTTGAATTTGTTCATCCTCTTTCTGTGCCAACTCTTGGATCCTAGCAACATTAAAAGCGAGTCGAAATGTTGCATATAATCCCTGCTGATTGTTGTACCAATGACCACAGCCATTGTTGAAGTCGCCACGCATCTTTTCCTCTATCTGACTACGTACTGTTGTCCAGCCTTTTGATTGTGGAATACGGCCTTTTAAATCATTCAGAACTTCTTCTCTGACTTGATCTTTAACATCTTTCAAAAATGCCTTATACTGTTGGTCATTTGCGAACTTTAGAACAATATCACTCACTGTTCTAACCTCCCATAGATTAATAGATTTATTTTTTTACGTGATGCAACAGCTTTATTCATTGCGTTGCTGATTAAAACTAAACGTTGCTCAATTGGTAACGCCAACCACTCAGCTACTTTGATTTTCATTTACTGTCGCCTCCAAGCCAGCTATCAATTTCATCCAAATCAAAAAGTAATACACCTGGTGCGGGTTTATTGAATGGAATATTTTTAGAACGCATTAAGTTGTAAATTGTAGTTTTTCCTATGGGACAATTAATAGATTGTAAATACTCTACCAACGCCACTACTCCACGCACTTTTCGCATTTCGTTACTCCTTTCGGAAATGTATTGTTTTAATTAAATATCTAGGATTTTTCTTATATGTTTGATATGTTCCTGAGCTTTCGGTCCATCTTTTCTGCCACGAATAATGTCAGATAGATAAGCGCTCGAAATACCCACCAACTCAGCCAAGTTTTTTTGGCTCATATCTTTTTTCCATAATGCTGATTTCACTTGCACTCCTAAATCTTCTTTCATCTCTTAACCTCCTTGAAAAGCCTGACGTTGCTACCGCCATAATTAAGCTATAAGTCCGAATGTTTTATACCGTCATTGGCTCGGTATCACAGCGCTTTGCTTAATTGGAAAAAATAAGCTAAATAAATTGCTAATCTTGTTGACCTAAAATGACTTTTTTGCTATTATAAACCCATAGCTAAATAAGACTTCTAAAAAGCCTTTAAACCAACATTTAAACCGTTCCCCAACGCCAAAATGTGTTATGATAGGTCGTCTTTTTTGTACTCTTTTTAGCCAATAAATTAGCTTATGAACACAGTATAATGACTTTATAGTTAGTTGTCAATATATCAATGACTAAAAAGTTAATATTGTTTCGATAAGCCTTGCGAAAGGTTGATATAAGTGAGTTTAGTAAGAAGGATAAAACTATTAAGTGATGAAAGAAAAGTAACTTTTGCAGAAGTAGAGAGAGAAATAGGTATCTCAAATGGTCAAATAAGAAGATGGGATAACGTATCACCTAAAAGTGAAACATTGCAAAAAGTTGCAGACTACTTTGATGTAAGTACAGATTATTTATTAGGACGCACAGATAAAAAACGTTATTACGATTTGACTGATAAAGATGAACTTGCTATTCAAAGAGAACTCAAAAAGATAATAGACGGTGATGATGTAGATAATGCATTCGCTGCCTTTGATGGAAGAATATTAGATGAATTGGATGATGAAGATAGAGAGTTATTAATAGCATCTTGGGAAAATACCCTACGATTAACTAAACGTATGGCAAAGCAGAAATTTACACCTAATAAATATAGAGATTAAAGCGCGGTGGTGTTTTTGATGGATATTAAAATAATTATAGAGCAAATTGTTGAAAAATATGGAACAACTAACCCTTTTAAGTTAGCTGATCTGCTAGGAATAGTTATTGTATTTGAGCCATTAGGGTCTATTTACGGCTATTATAGTAGATCTCACCGCACAAAAGTAATTCATATCAACGAGAACCTCCCACATAACAAACAGTTTTCAACGTGCGCTCATGAATTAGGACATGCTGTATTACATCCAAACGAAAATACTGCATTTTTAAAAAAGAACACTCTACTTTCTACTGAAAAAATAGAAATAGAAGCCAATACATTTGCTGTTGAGTTATTACTACCTGATGAATTATTTACTGACCAAATATTTTCGGGTTTTACCATCTATGATGCTATAGAAGAAAAGGGCGTTCCTATTGAGCTACTTTCTTTAAAAAGAGTAGATGGTAAAAAAATTTTATCCTAAAAAAGAACATACATTCCCTTTAAGGTGGTGGTTTTTATGTGAAGTATTGCTGCAATGCAATTAATGAAAGGAGCGTAAATATGGCCAGTTTTATCGTTTTGGAACCTGCTAAAAGTGGGAAACCACGTATTAAAATAACTGTTGAACTTGGGTACGATGAAGAAACAGGTAAACGTATCAGGAAGTATAAAACAGTTACTTTAAACAGTCTGTCTGATCGTGCTATTAAGAAAGCTATCACGGAATTTGAAATCAACGTTTCAAAAATGGATATTGAGCAAATAACCGAAAGCATTACCTTTAAAGAATTTCGTAATCGTTGGATGGACAATTATGTAAGATTGGATCTATCACCTGCTACAAAGTCACACTATTTAAGAACTCTAAATACTGGAACGTTTGATAAATTCGACAATATGAAGATGAAAAAAATAAAGAAATTTCATGTTGTGGAATACTTCTCTGAGGAAAAGAAAGAAGGAAGAAGAAATTTAAGTAACAAATTCAGCATATTAAAAAGCATATTTGCTAAAGCCGTTGAATGGGAAATCATAAATGAAAATCCAATGAGTGGTATAAAGGCACCTCATGTGGAGCCAAGAAAAAAGGAATTAGAATTTTATGATTCACACCAATTAGCTCAAATGCTAGATGCAATTAATAATCTGAATTTAAAATATCGTGTAATTTACAAATTGGCTTGTTTAGTCGGATTAAGAGAATCAGAAATAGCAGCTATTCGATTAGAAAAAATTAATTTCGTAAATAACACAATTTTGATTGATCAAGCTTTAAAATATGATACTGAGGGAAAATCCGAATTAATTTTAGGACCAACTAAAAATAAAAAACCTAGAATTGTAAACGTTCCTGAAAAGTTCATGGATGAAATTAAAGAACAAGTACATGCTCAAAAAAAATTAAAAATTAAATCAGGTCATGCTTGGAAACCAATGAAAGACAATGATGATAAGGATATTGACTTTTTGGTCTCTTCACAACTTGTATTAGGGTACCCTATCCTTCCCTCGTCAATTAGTTCAACATGGCATAGACACTCTAAAAAGCTTGGATTACCTAAGTTGAATTTCCATGCATTAAGACATTCTTGTGCATCTTACCTCTTAAGCAATGATGCTAATTTTAAAATTATTCAAGAACAATTAGGACACAGTGATGTAGGATTAACAATGAATACCTATAGCCACTTGACTAAAGAAGATAAACGAACAGCGATAGAGTTATTTAATAAAATACTGTAATCTAGTCGCTTATTGGTCGCCTGTGGTTTTTTAGAGTATTTCAATCCTTTGTCTATAAAGGGTCTAGACAATTAACAAAAAAAGTACTACTATTTGCTTCATATTCTTCAATAATAATTATTATATTCTGAAAAAGGTGATCATGCATGGAATTCTCTAAAAAACTACAGCAATTACCCACTCAATTTTTTGCAGCGCTTGTCCAAAAAGTAAACAATGCCCTGGAAGAGGGTCGTGATGTGATTAATCTCGGGCAAGGAAATCCCGACCAACCTACGCCTACTCATATCATTCAAGCATTGCAGGAAGCAGCTAAAAATCCTCAAAACCACAAATATTCACCTTTTCGTGGTATCGCCGAATTACGTCAAGCGGCTGCCGACTTTTATAAACGGGAATATGATGTGGAGATTGATCCTGATACTGAAGTAGCGATTCTTGGTGGCACAAAAATTGGTCTTGTTGAGCTACCTTTGGCTGTGTTAAATCCAGGCGATACTATGCTATTACCAGACCCGGGCTATCCAGACTACTTATCTGGTGTTGTATTAGGTGATGTTAATTTTGAAGTGATGCCACTTTTTGCTGAAAATAATTTCTTACCTGATTATGATGCCCTATCTAAAGAAGTTAAGGAGAAAGCAAAGTTACTTTACTTAAATTACCCAAATAATCCTACGGGTGGTACAGCTACACTTGAATTTTTTGAAGAAACCATTCGTTTTGCTAAAGAGCATAATATCATCGTATCACATGATTTTGCTTATGGTGCAATTGGATTTGATGGCAATAAACCTATTAGTTTCTTACAGGCCAATGGTGCAAAAGAAGTTGGAATCGAAATGTACACATTATCAAAGACTTATAATATGGCAGGTTGGCGCATAGGCTTTGCTGTTGGTAATGCTGATTTGATTGCCGCGATTAATCTTATTCAAGATCATTTGTTTTGTAGTCAATTTCCTGCTATTCAACAAGCAGCAGCTGTTGCCCTTACATCTTCACAGGAATGTGCAGATGAGCTAAGAGCTACCTATGAGCGTCGTCGAAATGTTCTAATCGAAGAAGCTCATAGAATCGGATGGCAAGTAACGGCACCAAAGGGCACCTTCTTTGCCTGGCTCTCTGTCCCATTAGGTTTTACTAGTGAACAATTTGCCGATATTTTGCTCGACAAAGCTGATATTGCGGTAGCCGCAGGAAATGGCTTTGGTCAATATGGGGAAGGCTATGTGCGCATTGGCTTGCTTGTAAGCGAGGAACGGTTACGAGAAGCCATGCATAGAATTGAGCAATTAAAATTATTTTAAACATGGAACAAAATGGAGTCCTGTAGCTTTCACTAGCTACAGGACTTACTATTTTTCAATTTTCCTTGGAAGATCTAACCCATGTTCTAATGGATAAAATTGTACGTGACCTGTTTCATCATCCAACTGACGTATATGCTGAATGCCTTGAACTTCTGCCAGCACTACATCTGCTGTTATGACGATATTTCCGCCCTTTATAAAATGACCGCCTGAAACCACTCCCCATTGATCGCTCATGGAACCATGGAAATGCGTTTCATATTGTGCATCACGCTTACAAACAACTCCTGAACCTTGGATAAACTCGAGTGGCCCCTCTTTCTCAACCACATCACTAAATCGAATTTTAATGTGGGAAGTTTCATCAGGTACTAAATAAACAAAGCTACTTTTTTGAAAACTACCAATACAACTAATAATGGTTGCTGATTCAATTTTATTCTCTTCACAAAGTGCCTCAATTCCTTCAATGATGTCTGTTCCCATGAGAAGACGTGCACTAATCACCTTACCAAATGAACCTATGCCATAATTAACTCTTACGGACAATCTTCTCCCTCCTTCACGACAAAATATTATAACAATATAAAAAATTTCAAAAATATTTATTGACTTACTATACCCTATAAATTATATTAGTTCTATCGGAAATACAAAAATATAATATGAATCTCTTATCAAGAGTAGCTGAGGGACTGGCCCTATGAAGCTCGGCAACCTCCTTTTATAAAGGAAGGTGCTAAATCCTGCAAACGAAATTCGTTTGATAGATAAGAGAGGACTTTTTTCATGAGCCTCTCTTAATTTATAAGAGAGTTTTTTTTATTTTCAAAAACCGATAAAACAATTTTTGGAGGTAGTTTTCATGAAGAAGAAAAATAAATTTTTAGTAGGTTTAGCAAGTCTTACATTAGTAGCAGCACTAGCGGGCTGTGGCTCTAAAGATGATAGCAAAGGAAAAGGCGAAGCTATCGATGAAAATAAAATTGTTGTGGGTGTCACTTCAGGACCTCATGAGCAAATTGCAGAGGTAGCTGCTAAAGTTGCAAAGGAAAAAGGTCTAGAAGTAGAACTAAAATCATTTTCTGATTATGTTTTACCAAATACATCCTTAGCAGAAGGAGATCTTGATGCAAACAGCTATCAGCATAAGCCTTTCCTCGATACATTTAATAAAGATCACGATACAGATTTAGTACCGGTTGGCAAAACAATTTTAAATCCAATGGGTATTTACTCTGAAAAATATAAATCATTGGATGATGTTCCTGAAGGCGCAACATTTGGCTTACCGAATGACCCAACAAATGGAGCGCGTGCTCTCTTTGTTTTACAAGAGGCAGGCTATATTAAATTAAAAGATGGAGCGGACTTAACAGCATCTGTTCGTGACGTGGAAGAAAACAAAAAGAATTTAAAATTCATAGAATTAGAAGCTGCACAAATTCCTAAGCAGCTTAGTGAAGTAGATGTAGCTGCTATTAATACTAACTTTGCGCTGGAAGCTGGCATTAATCCGCAAGAGGACTCTATTCTTTTAGAATCTACTGACTCTCCATATGTGAACTACATTGTCGTTCGTGCAGAAAATGAAAACGACCCAACAATTAAAAAGTTCATTGAGGCTTATCAATCTGATGAAGTACGCCAATTCATTGAAGAGGAATTCAAAGGTTCTGTAATCCCTAGCTGGTAATACGTGCGATAAGCTAAAGAATCTGCCAAATTTCCACTATGGAAACCACGCAGATTCTTGCTTTTTAGAAGTTAAGAAAGGAGCAATCAATCTGATGATTCAATTACAAAATATTTCAAAAGAATATAAGACAAAAAAAGGCAGTATTAAGGCTGTGGATGGAATCAATCTTCATGTAAAAAAAGGGCAAATTCATGGTGTAATTGGGTATAGTGGTGCCGGTAAAAGTACGCTGATTCGTTGTGTTAATTTACTAGAGCGTCCTTCAGCAGGCAAAGTCTTGATTGACAATGTGGATATTACTACCCTTTCACTTCATGACTTACGTCAAACACGACAAAAGATTGGTATGATTTTCCAACATTTTAATCTCTTAAAGACAGCAACTGTTTATAACAATATTGCAGTTCCCTTAAAGCTACTTGGTTATAACGAAACAGAAGTCAAAAATCGTGTGGCTAAATATGCCGAAATTGTAGGTTTAACAGAAAAGCTAGATAGCTACCCTAATCAGCTTTCAGGTGGACAAAAGCAACGTGTCGCAATTGCACGCGCTCTAGCGCAAGAGCCAGAAATTTTACTTAGTGATGAAGCAACAAGTGCGCTTGATCCTGAGACTACAGAGGCTATTCTTGAACTATTGTTAAAAATTAATCGTGAATTAGGAATTACAATCCTACTGATTACACATGAAATGAATGTCATTCAGAAAATTTGTGATGAGGTATCTGTTCTAGAGGCAGGGAAAGTAGTTGAATTTGGTACGGCTATTGAGCTCTTTGCAAAACCACAACACCCTACTACAAGAAAGTTCTTAAGTACTATTTCACAACGTAACTTAACTCCTTCTCTTATTGAGCAGTTAAATGTTTCAGGTAGCGTCATTCGTTTAACATTTCTTGGAGAAAGTACTGGTAAGCCATTATTAGCTGAAGTGAGCAAAGTATATGATGTACAACCAAACATTTTAACAGCCAATATTATTGAATTAAAAAACGGCATTGTTGGTAATATTGTGGTGCATTTAAACGGAGAGCCCAACATTGTTCAAAAGGCGCTAACCTATTTTGCAGAGAATGGCGTTACTGTGGAAGAGTTAGGAGGAGAGATCCATGAATAATTTCTTTAATGATTGGTCAGAGGTTATTGGCAAAGCAATTATCGAAACATTTCAAATGGTCGGAATTTCATTATTCTTTTCGATTTTAATTGGAATACCTTTAGGCCTTTTAATTGTTTTAACACGACCTGGTCAATCCTTTGAAAATAAATTTTTCTATCAATTTTTTAATCTAGTCATCAATATTATCCGTTCAGTGCCATTCATCATCTTACTATTCTTCATTTTACCTTTTACAAAGGTTATCGTCGGTACAACGATTGGCGTTAAAGGCGTTATTGTTCCGCTTGTAGTTTATACGGCTCCTTATATTGCACGACTGATGGAGTCAGCGCTTTTAGAAGTTGATTCGGGCGTTGTCGAAGCCTACACAGCTATGGGTATTAAACGTCGCCATATCATTTGGCATGTATTATTACGCGAAGCACGCCCATCCATTATTTTAGGCTTAACAATCGCTACAATTGGATTGATTGGCGCAACAGCAATGGCGGGAATGGTTGGTGCTGGTGGATTAGGTGACCTAGCTTACCGTTATGGTCATTTACGCTATGAGGTAGATGTCATGTATGCAACGGTGTTTATTTTAATCATCCTTGTACAAAGCATACAATCCATAGGTAACCGCATTTCAGCCAAATTGAAGAAAGACTAGGAGGAGGATATCCATGTCAACTGAGATTTATGTAGAAAAAAACGGCTATATCGCAACGCTAGTGTTAAACCGTCCTGACAAACGAAATTCTTTATCGAGGGCAATGTTCCAAGCGATCATAGACGAGCTAGAACAGTTACGTACAGATATGTCTATCAAGCTATTAATTGTGCGCGGTGTCAATGAAGTCGCCTTTTCCTCAGGTGCTGATATTAGTGAGTTTTTAGATATTCGTTATGCTGCGGATAATGCTAAAGCCTATAATGATCTAGCTTTAAAGGCTATTGATGCCCTCTATAAATTCCCACATCCTACGATTGCCATGATTCAGGGCTTAGCGATTGGCGGCGGCTTAGAGTTAGCCAATGCTTGTGACTTTAGATTGGCGACACCAAAGAGTAAGCTTGGCATTACCGCTGCCAACATTGGGATTGTCTATAATCTTGAAAGCACTAAACGTCTTATTAATATTGTTGGTGTCGCGAAGGCTAAAGAGATTTTATACACAGCAAACATTTTTACAGCAGAGGAAGGCAAAAGCATTGGTTTGATTACTGCCCTTCATGAGCCGCAGGAAATTGAAAATGCCACTATGCAATTTGCTGAGCATCTTTTAAGTAAATCATCTATTGCCAATGCAGGTAGTAAAAAAATAATTCAAGCTATCGTGGATGGAGAAAATGCAGAGAGTGATGAGCTGGCTCAATTGATTCTCGATTCATTTAGTTCTGATGATTATAACGAAGGTATTCAAGCTTTTTTAAATAAAAGAAAGCCTATTTTCAATAAATAAGTGAGGTAGTAACGATGACAAATACAACTGATGGTGACCTACTCTTAAAAAATATCACTGCCCAAGCCCCCTTCCCCATTTGCTTTGCTGATTTAGAAAAAGCAGTAGCGGAAAAAATTCCAGCTGGGCCATTCGGCTACATTCGCTCAGGTGCTGGCGGTGAACAAACATTACGTAATAATCGTTCAGCTTTTGAAAAATACTCCATTGTTCCCCGCTTCTTAAATGATGTTTCAAACGTTCATACAACCATTAATTTGTTCGGGAAAACATACCCAACGCCATTGCTCTTTGCCCCTGTCGGCATGAACGGAATGGTTCACGAGGAAGGTGAACTTGCCGCTGTACGCGCTGCCCAGCAATTAAATATGCCATATATTCAAAGCACAGTCTCCACCTATGCACTCGAAGATGTTGCCGAAGCTGCCCCTTCAGCAACAAAATGGTTTCAATTGTATTGGTCTACAAATGAAGAAATTGCATTTAGTATGGCCGCACGAGCAGAGTCAGCAGGCTTTGAAGCTATTGTTTTAACAGTCGATACAGTAATGCTTGGATGGCGAGAAGAAGATGTACGCAATCAATTTTCACCATTAAAGCTAGGCTACGCAAAAGGAAATTACATAAATGATCCTGTCTTTATGGCTTCTTTGCCTAATGATTCATTTGAATCGTATGTACAAGGCGTCTTGCAAAATGTCTTCCACCCTACACTCAATTGGGAACATGTTCGTGAATTAAAACGGCGTACAAATCTTCCTATATTACTAAAGGGAATTTTACATCCTGAAGATGCAAAGCTAGCCCTTGAAAATGGGATTGACGGTATTATCGTATCGAACCATGGCGGCCGACAATTAGATGGTGTTATTGGTTCACTTGATGCCCTTCCCCCCATCGTGAGTGCTGTCAATGGACAAATCCCTATTATTTTAGATAGTGGTGTATATCGCGGGATGGATGCCTTAAAAGCACTTGCTTTAGGAGCAGATGCTGTAGCAATTGGGCGTCCCTTCGTCTATGGCCTAGCCCTTGAGGGACAACAAGGTGCCGAAAAAGTAATGACAAATATCTATGATGAATTAAAGGTTTCCATTGCACTAGCAGGGACAACCTCCGTTGAAGGGTTACGTACGATTACATTAGTCAAAAATGATGGGACTGAGGTTAAATGAAACAGGCATTAGAGGGATTAAAAGTTGTTGATTTATCACAAGTATTAGCGGGCCCTTATTGCACAATGGTCTTAGCGGATATGGGCGCAGAAGTTATTAAAATCGAGAAATATCCAAATGGAGACGACACCCGAGCAATGGGCCCGTTCATTCATGAAGAAAGTCATATGTATATGATGGTTAATCGCAATAAAAAGGGTGTATGTCTAAATTTAAAAACGCCAGAGGGCTTGGCTTTATTCAAAGAGCTTATCCAATCTGTTGATGTGCTTGTGGAAAACTATAGACCAGGTGTTACGAAAAAGCTAGGGATTGATTATGATACTTTAAAAACCCTTAATCCTGGACTCATTTACTGCTCTATTTCTGGCTATGGACAAACGGGTCCTTATAGCCAGAAAGGTGGCTATGATATTATGGCACAGGGTCTAAGTGGCTTAATGCATATGACTGGTGAACCACAGGGCCGACCTGTAAAAGTTGGCTTTGCAGTCAATGATATTGCCGCTGCCCAAACGGCCTTACAATCTATTTTAATGGCCTATATTTATAAGCTGCGCAGTGGTGAGGGGCAATATATCGATGTTTCTTTAGTAGAGTCTGGGCTTGCTTGGACTGTTTGGGAGGCCGCTGCCTACTTTGGTCAGGGCGAATTACCCGAGCGAACAGGAACTGCCCATCGAGTTTCCGCACCGTATCAAGGCTTTAAAACACAGGATGACTATATTTTAATAGGTGCTGGCAATCAAAAGCTATGGGAAATTTTTGCGACAAAAGTTGTCAAACGACCTGATTGGTTAGACAATCCCCTCTTTATTACTAACTATTCACGTGCTCAGCATGTAAAGGCGTTAGAGGCAGAAATTGAAAGTGAATTAGCGAAACATCCAGCAACCTACTGGCTGGAGCTTTTAGATGAACACGGCGTACCTTCCAGCCCTATCTATTCCTATGACCAAACCTTAAATGATCCCCATATTTTAGAGCGTGGCATGGTCTTGTCCTATGACCATCCAACTGCTGGGCCCATGAGAACACTAGGTTTCCCAGCAAAATTCTCACACACGCCGGGTCAATTAACTAGTGCAGCGCCAACTTTAGGACAGCATAATGAAGAAATTTTGCAGGCATTAAACATCACTGATCATGAAGTCCAGCAGCTAAAAAAAGCGAATGTAATACGCTCAAAATAAGAAGCCCTTTATTTTGACGAGCTATCGATCACTTTGGGCGGGCTACCCGTCACTTTCCTTAGGCTATCCGCCACTTTGCCGCGCTATCCGTCACTCTGCTCTGGCTATCCGTCACTTTACTCTGGCTATCCGCCACTTTGCTCGCGCTATCCGTCACTCTGCTCGAGCTATCCGTCACTCTGCTCAGGCTATCCGGTATTTTGCCCGCGCTATCCGTCACTTTACTAAGGCTATCTGTCACTCTGCTCGAGCTATCCGTCACTTCATAGAATTTGATTGGAAAGAAGCACCCGTTTTTCATTGTAAGCAAAAAGGCTACTTCCACAACGGAGGTAGCCTTTTCGTATTATTGAATTACACCTAATTCACGACCAACTTTCTCGTAAATGGCTAACGCATCATCAAGCATTTCTTTTGTATGAGCTGCTGTTGGCATATTACGAACGCGACCTGTGCCTTTAGGAACGGTTGGGAATACGATTGATTTTGCATAAACGCCTTCTTCAAATAAGCGTTTTGAAAATTCTTGTGTCAGCTTTTCATCTCCAATAATACAAGGAGTAATTGGTGTTTCTGATTCACCAATATTAAAGCCAAGCTTCGCTAATCCCGCTTTTAAATAGTTACCATTATCCCACAGTTTATCGTGAAGCTCTGTAGAATCAATTAGCATTTGTACAGCAGCTGTAATGGCTGCCACATCACCTGGTGGTAAAGCTGTTGAGAACAAGAATGGACGTGAACGAACTTTTAACCAATCAATTAAGTTCTTCTTCCCAGCTACATAGCCACCCACGACACCAATTGCTTTTGATAGTGTACCAATTTGGAAATCAATCTCTTTTTCTAGTCCAAAGTGCTTCACAGTTCCTTTGCCTTTACCTGTTACACCTGAACCATGTGCATCATCAACATAAGTAATTAAATCAAATTCCTTGGCGATTTCCACAATTTCTGGCAATTTAGCAATATCGCCATCCATTGAGAATACACCATCCGTAATAACCATCACTTTATTGTATAATCCAGATTCTTTTGCCGCTTTTGCCTTAGCACGTAAATCATCCATATCTGAGTGATTAAACGGAATGATTTTCGCCTTTGATAAACGACAACCGTCAATAATAGAGGCATGGTTTAATTGATCAGAAAGAATTGCATCGTTTTTATCCATAACAGCAGAAATAGCTGCCATATTACAATTAAAGCCAGATTGATAAGAAATAGCTGCTTCTGTTCCTTTAAATTCAGCAAGCTTTTCCTCTAATTTAATGTGTAAGTCAAGCGTCCCGTTAATAGTACGTACAGCACCTGCTCCAACACCGTATTTTTCAATCGTTTCTTTGGCAATACGCTTTAATTCTTCATTAGTTGCTAAGCCTAGATAATTGTTAGAAGATAAGTTAACAAGATTTTTGCCACGTACCTGAATAATCGGGCCATTCGCACCCTCTACTGGATCAATTTCATTGTATAAGCCTTGTTCATGTAAGGCTTGTAGGTTTTCGTCTAAAAATGCATTCAATACTTTTGACAAGCGTATCATCCTTTCCTAGGAAAACAGTTCTAGCTCCTAGTTTAGCACAAGCAAGCCTTTAGCTAAATTATTTTGTTAATCTTTCGAATAATGACGCTGTTTTTTCTCGCCATAAAGAGGCGGATAGGCAATGATCCAATAAACGTCGCACTGTATATTCTGCTTCTGCATAACGCTTTGAATAGCCCATCGCATCTTGCATGGCTTCTTTATAGCGTTCTCGTACTTCCGCTATTGCTAATTCCGCCTCTTTCGTAAGCGCACAATGTTGTCCAATATCAAATATCTTATCGCCTAATCGACCATCCTGTGGATCAAAAATATGAGGTTCCGTACTATCAAAAATACAGAAATTTAGTTCTGGAATAATGACCATATCGACAGATCCTGCATCTAAGCCACACCATACAATTTGGGCATCCAGTCCTCTTGCATTCGCCTCATCTGCTAAGCCTTTCATCAAGGAGGATTTGCCCGTACCCGGTTTGCCTTTAATCATTAATCTTGTCGATATATTTTTTGTGATGCTTTCAACTGTATTTTCTGCCCCTCTAGGCGTTAACGTTCCAAGTAAACGATGTGTTCGTTCGCCCGTTTTATTTAAAACTATAGATTGGAAGACTTCCGATTTTAAATTTTCCACCTGTTCATTTAATGCCTGCCAATTCATACAGCTTTGCGTCACAACCTCCCAATCATCGTGGAGCTTGATAGCATGGTTTAGCTTGGCAATACATTTATCACGCCAAGCTGTACGTTCCTGTACTGCATTTGCCAGTTGCTCTCCAACTTTCTCAAGCTGAGCATCCTCCAAGCAATCATAAAAAGACATAACACGATGCTTCGTCCCAAGTAATGTTGGCTCTATATCCCATTCTGATGCCCAGACATACAGTCTATTACAACCCTTTACATAAACAGCCTCGACTACTTCCTCTAATAACGCGTGCTTAAACCATTCGACAGCAAAGCCTTGTTTAACATAAAAATAACCCAGCTCCTTCAACAGCTCTGATCCTTTAGATGTAGAGGCACCTTGTAAAAAATAAACTAGCTCCGCTTCCTCCATCATTTCTTTATATAAATGTTTCACACCTTGCCCAGTCAATGCGTGTCCAAAATAATACGTCACATTTCCGTTCAAATGTCGTTCCTCCTTTTGTTTCTGCCTTGCATTATATGAAGGAACACTAAAAAAGATGAAAAGCTACCCCTATCCTTAACAGATAAAAGTAGCTTTATAGTTTAATAAAAAGGTCTCATGTCTTCTATATGGCCAATACATTTCATTAATACTTTGCGGCAATAAGGTAATGAATATTGCACAATATATCCTGAGGTTAATGCAATTAATACTGTTCCTACTCCAACTGGCCCACCTAGTAGCCACCCTACAATGGTCACTAGAACTTCGATACCCATTCTCGCCGTTTTAATAGATCCGCCAAATTTTCCGACGAGTATCATCATTAATGTATCACGAGGGCCTGCTCCCATATTTGGAGCAATATACATACCACAGCCAAAGCTTAAGACAAATAAACCAATAATAAAATATGTAATTTGTAGACCATATACATCTGTTGAAGGCAATAACCAGTTAAATACATCGATGAATGAACCGATTAGTAGCATGTTCAGCCATGTACCTATTTTGGGCCATGTTCGTAAAACAATCGATGTTGATGCGACAATAAAAAGACCCGTTAATATAGACCATGTACCAATCGTTAATCCGAAGTTTTGAAATAATCCTACATGCAAGACATCCCAAGGACTTGTTCCAACTATTTTCCCTTTAATGGACATCGTAATTCCCAGTGACATCACAATCAAGCCACCAATAAAAAATGTCCAGCGCCACCCCATTATTTTGCGCATTTCCTAGCCCTCTCTCTATGTTTGATAATGCTCTTACTGTATCATATTTTCTGAAAATATCGTGAAATCGTGTTTATGAATGGAAGGATAAATGACCGTATTCTATGAAAATAAAAAACTACCCGATTTTACTAATGGGTAGTTGTAATTGGCGCAAGCTGGGCCTTTGTAATATTCTTCAAATCATTAAGCTGAACATGCATTTGCATGCCTATTTTTCCTGCACTTACAATGATACTGCCTTGTTGTTGAGCAGTTTCATCGATTACCGTAGGATATAATTTTTTCATGCCTACCGGCGAGCATCCACCACGGACATATCCTGTATAACTAAGTAAATCTTTTACAGGTAGCATATCAATCTTCTTTTCTCCAACTACCTTTGCGGCAGCCTTTAAATCCAGTTCGTCAGCCACTGGAATAACAAATACAAAGAGCTTGTGGGCACTTGCCCTTGCTACTAATGTTTTAAAAACACGAGCAACCGGCTGCCCAATTTTTTCGGCAACAGACACACCGTCCACTTGACCGTCGCCAATTTCATATTCAATCACATCGAATTTGATTTTTTGCTGCTCTAATAATCTTATCGCATTTGTTTTGGCATGCTTTGCCTTCGCCATAACCGTAATCTCCTATCTACAACATTAGGCTATCAAAGAGAACATAGAATCATTGCCTGGACGATAGCCATTTTTCGTCATTTGAACATGTGCTGCATACTTTTCAGTTGCCTGTTTGAAGGCTCTCAATTTTAAAGCAGCGTCATGGCTCTTACCGAAAATTGTATCTGCAAATGGGTCCAATTTCAATTCCTTTGAGAAACGTTCAGGAACCTTTACTGTAGTCACTTCATTGTCAAAAGGTTGGTTTTGTTCATCTATTGCGTCAACGGTAGAGTTGGCTTCATGTAAAATATGCTGAATTTGAGCATCCACGTTTTCTGCTAAACGTATATCTTGAGCAGAAGGCTTTGACGGTGATAATGCTGCATTTCGCACCTGCTCTAAAACCTGTAATGTATCATTCATATCTGGATTATTTACAACAGGTGATCCGTCATGATGACCAATTGCCCATTTATAAGCTTGCTCATGTGCATGAACATTCTTTGAAGTTTGCTGTAAATCTTCCATAATGGCCTGCTGTTGGGGTGTTACTACTTCTGCATCTTCTTGTTGTTGCTCATATAAATCTTGATCTGTGCGTCCTAATAGTAGGTTTTCAAGCTCAAGCAATAATGGATTTTTCTTTGGTTGAAAATACATTGCATTTTTTCGATATGCATCTCCCGCTTCTTTGCGCTGCAAGAACTTTTTTCGATTAAATGGTGATGATAATCTATCTTGCTCCATTGAATTATATATTTTCATAGTTTTCACCTCATCCTTCTATCTTCATATGCTATTTTGTTACTAGATATGAACATTTTTTATCACTATATCTATTCCTTCGAAACAGCTTCTGTACACTTATTATCGGAATTTTCATTATTAAATTCAAGTATAAATGACTACTAACCACCTAAAGGGGTACAAATTAATATCATTTTTAGATATAAATACCTAATTTCAAAGGATATATGCTTCAGTCCTTTAGTACTTTCATTTCGATTTCAATAAAATTTACTACCATTCGCACAAAATAAATAGTGTTAATAAATAAAAAAAACAGCCTCTATATAAACCGGCTGCTTTCCTATTTTTTCGGTGTAATCAATAGACCCTTATAAGCTAAATAACCGAGCCATGCACCAATAGTATTTAAAATTAAATCATCAATATCCGCAGATCCTACTGTAAAAATAAATTGGATCGTTTCCACACTAAGGCTGGCAAAAAAGCCTAAGCAAAGTATAACGCCTGCTTTGCGGAATCTCTTCGAGAGTAATGGCAGTAAAAAGCCCATAGGGGTGAAAATTAATAAATTACCAAGTAAGTTAATAATTATCGTATCCCAATTAAAATATTGAGAGTAGTTTATATAACGGAAAATCGTTTCAAAGGGTATAAAATTAGTAGTTAATCGCCAACTACTGTAATCAAACAGCCCTAAGTCACCGACGGAATAATCACCTTCCCATAACACAACGACTACATTAACTAAACGATCGATGACCAATTTATAAAAAGCCAAACAAGAATAGATGCTAAATAACATCCAACCCACTATTTTTATTGGTAAATAATATGTATCAATAACATCTCGATATGGTAATGGGAGCTTGGCATTACCTTGAACATCCGTTATGTTGTTTTTTGACATGCTAAACACCCGCTTCCCTTTATTCCTTCCCATATTTTAATATGCTCCTTAAGACCATGCAAGTAGCTGTTAACTATTTATCGACTAAAAAGGGCTGCCTCCTGAAAGAGAGACAGCCTTCCCATAAGTATTTATACTGGATTTACCCCATGCTTACGTTGTGAGAAAAGTAAGTATTTTGACATGTAAAGCTCTAAACGATTTTCAAGCACCTTCCGTAAATCATTTGGCTCAATTACATCATCAATAATTAATTCTGATGCTAATCGATACACATCAATTTCTTCTTGGTACTCTTTTCGTTTTTCAGCTATAAAGCTTGCTTGCTCCTCTTTCGGAAGCTCGGCAATTTTATTTGCATAAACTGCATTGACTGCAGCTTCTGGACCCATTACTGCAATTTGAGCATTTGATAATGCGATACAGCAGTCTGGCTCAAAGGCAGGACCAGCCATGGCATATAAGCCAGCACCATATGCTTTACGAACAATTACCGTTAGCTTTGGAACAGTTGCTTCACTCATTGCAAAGATCATTTTTGCGCCATGACGGATAATACCAGCTTTTTCGACCTGTGTGCCGATCATAAAGCCTGGAACATCCGCCAAGAATAGAAGGGGTATATTGAAAGCATCACAAAGAGAAATGAACTTGGCCGCTTTATCAGCAGAATCGTGGAATAATACGCCTCCCTTAACGCGAGGTTGATTCGCGATAATCCCTACTGATTGCCCCTTAATACGTGCAAGACCAGTAATTAATTCTGGTGCGAATAATTTCTTCACTTCACAAAACGAATCTTCATCAATGATACGTTCAATTAACTTATACATATCAAAAGGAACGTTTTGGTTTTGTGGTATCAATTCCTCAATCGATTTATCGAATGTAGCTGGTGGTTTAGGTGCCTCTACTTTGCACCGTTCTGCATAGTTATTAGGGAAATAGCCTAAATATTTACGAGCATAGGCAATGGCCTCTTGTTCTGTTTTGGCTAGCACATCTCCACAACCGGAAACTGAACAGTGCATTTTTGCGCCACCCATCGTTTCTAAATCTACTTTCTCTCCAATAACCATTTCAGCCATACGAGGAGATCCTAAATACATAGATGCGTTCCCTTCAACCATGACAACGATATCACAAAATGCAGGGATGTAGGCACCACCTGCCGCAGACGGTCCGAATAGTAGACAAATTTGTGGTACTTTACCTGATAACTTGACTTGGTTGTAGAAAATGCGACCCGCGCCCCTTCTACCTGGGAACATTTCTAGCTGATCTGTAATACGTGCACCTGCTGAATCAACTAAATATAGTAACGGACAGTTAAGTTTTTCTGCAGTTTCTTGAATACGGATCATCTTTTCAACCGTACGCTTTCCCCATGACCCTGCTTTAATCGTTGAGTCATTAGCTAAAACACAAACGGTACGACCATGAATTTTACCAATCCCTGTGACAACACCATCAGCAGGTAAATCGCCTGCCAAACAATTTGCATAAAGGCCATCCTCTGATTGAAGACCATCATCTAATAATAATTCAAGACGTTCACGTACAAATAGCTTCCCTTGCTGTGCATTTTTGTCATGATATTTTGGTAAACCACCAGAAAGAATTTTATCTTTCATTGTAGGTGGCGTGTTTTCTGTTGAAATATTGCTCATGTTTAATTCCTCCCTTTGCCCATTCAATTACGCCAAATTATTTTTTAGCGCCCCTATTCCCCTTTGTCAATGCGCCAAAAAATCAATGAGAATGCGCTTAGATTTCCGTCAGTGTGATTAATCTGATTGGATTCTTTCTTTATTTTCCTGAATATTGTGGTGCTCGCTTCTCTTGGAAGGCTAGTAGCCCCTCTAATCGGTCCTCTGTAGGGATCAGTGCACTATATGCAAGTGACTCAATTTTTAAACCGGTAGCTAAATCTACCTCAACACCCTGATTCATAGCCACTTTAGCCTGTACTAGCGATAATGGTGCATTTTTTGCCATTTCTAGAGCAAGCTGCTGTGCCCTTTCCATTATCTCATGTGCCTCATGAACATATTCAACGATGCCATAATTTTTAGCTTCCTCAGCATTTAAGCGACGCGCTGTATAAATTAATTCCTTTGCCTTCCCAAGACCAATTAGTCGAGGAAGTCGTTGCGTTCCTCCTGCCCCCGGAATAATACCGAGAGAGGTTTCAGTGAGACCTAACTTAACATGTGCTGCTGCGACACGTAAATCGCAAGCTAAAGCTAATTCTAGACCGCCACCAAAGGCTACTCCATTTAGCACCGCAATGACAGGCTGGGCGAGTGTCTCCACTTTTGCCACTGTGGCACCAATCAACTGTACGATTTGCTTCACTTGTCGATCGGACATACCTTTGCGTTCTTTTAAATCAGCCCCAGCACAGAATGCTTTTTCTCCAGCACCTGTTAGTAAGACTACTCGCACTGTCGGATCTCCGTTGATTTGATCAAGCGTATCAGATAGCTCTCGCAGTAACTGTACAGACATCGCGTTCGCAGCCTCTGGTCTTAAAAGGGTAATAAGTCCAATACTTCCCTCTAGTAATTCAAAGCGAACAAGTTGAGTCATAATGGATTCGCACTCCTTTCATTACGGACAATCGCCATTTGCTTTGAAGCTACAGCTTTGCCTAATTTCTGTTCAATAAAGAGTGCAGCCTCTAATATTTTTTGTCGATCTACACCGGTTTGAATGCCCATTTCATCAAATAAATATAATAAATCTTCGGTGGCTACATTACCTGAAGCCCCCTTGGCATATGGACAGCCCCCTAGACCGCCAAGCGCACTATCAAATTTGGTTACGCCCATCTCTAAAGATTTCATAATGTTAGCCAGCGCCGTGCCACGTGTATCATGAAAATGCATAGCAAAATTATTTGCGGAAAATCTTTTTAATAGTTCCTCTAAAAGATGCTCAACTTGAGTGGGTACACCAACGCCAATCGTGTCACCAAGTGAGATCTCTGTTACACCCATTTCCAATAATTTATCTGTAACACGCAGTACTTTATCAGGATGTATATATCCTTCATAGGGACAGCCAAGAACTGTGGAGATATAGCCTCGAACCTTTTTCTTTGACGCTTTAGCTCCTAATACTACTTCCTCTAAAATAGGAAATGTTTCGTCTATGGTTTTGTTAATATTACTTTGGTTATGACTTTCACTAGCAGACATAAATATACTTACTTCATCTACTTCAGCCTGTAACGCCCTTTCTAGCCCTCGCATATTAGGTACAAGTGCTGCATAAGTAATATCCTTGTTCCTTTTAATGGCTTGAAGAACCTCGACAGCATCCGCCAACTGTGGAATCCATTTCGGATGTACAAATGAAGTCACCTCGATGTAATTTAATCCAGTTTGGCTTAACAAATTCACTAATTGTATTTTATCTGCTGTTGTAATATGTGTTTTTTCATTTTGTAAACCATCACGGGGACCGACTTCTTTCATTACGACATGCTTAGGTAGCTGCATTAAGAGGCCTCCTCTTATTCAATTTCTAAAATATCATCATCAACGTTAATGAAATCTCCTTAATTGGCGATAATTTTTGTTACCACGCCATCTTCTTCTGCTGCAATCGGAATTTCCATTTTCATTGATTCTAAAATTGCTACATCTTGACCTGCCGTTACTTTCTCACCTTCTGCTACGACGATTTTCCATACTGTACCTGCCATGCTTGCTTTTACTGTTGCCATAATCATTCACTCCTACTTTTAAGTTAATTATGCATTCGCCCTCTCTATGAAGCGCGAATGCTCTTCAATACTTACTTTGACTCTGCTAATTGTGGTAAATAAAATTGTTCGACAAATTTTGTAGTCGTATAGCCTTTTAAAAACTGTTCATGTGTAACAGTTTTTAAAAGCATTGGAATATTCGTTTGAATACCCTCGACTTTATATGCTTTCAGTGCTTGGATTAATCTTTCACAGGCAATGTCCCTTGTTTCTCCCCACACTACCAATTTACTAATCATTGGATCATAAAATGGTGTAACTGCTGAACCTGTCTCTACACCACACTCATGTCGAACCCCTTCGCCTGTTGGTAATTCTAGAGCTGTGATTGTACCAGGAGACGGGAAAAATGTAGAAGGATTTTCAGCGTATATACGCACTTCAATCGCATGACCCTGTTTCGTAATACTTTCTTTTGTAAATGAAAGGGGTTGCTGTGCAGCGATTTTTAATTGCTCCTCTACTAAATCAAGTTTTGTAATTTCCTCTGTCACAGGATGCTCTACTTGTAATCTTGTATTCATTTCTAAGAAATAAAAGTTTTGATCCTCATCTACCAAATACTCAATCGTTCCAGCGTTGACATAGCCAATATGCTTCGCTGCCTTCACTGACGCTTCTAGCATCTTATCTCTTGTCTCCTGTGAAATAAATGGTGATGGTGCTTCTTCTACTACTTTTTGATTTCTTCGTTGAATCGAACATTCACGTTCAAATAACGGAACCACATTGCCTTGATGATCGGCAATAATTTGTACTTCAACATGGTGAGGGTTAGCAATAAATCTCTCCATGTACATCGTGCCATCACCGAAAAATGACTGTGCACGTTTTTGATTTCCCTCAAATGCTTTTACTAGTTCCTCTGCATTTTCAACAAGTTGCATACCGATACCGCCACCGCCTGCCGATGCCTTTAACATAATTGGATAGCCTAAACGTTCAGCGATTTCAGTAGCTTCTTCTGCATCCTTTACAGGTGTCTCTACACCCTCTACAATGGGAACACCTGCAGCTTTCATTGTTTTACGTGCCTCTAATTTACTTCCCATTGATGCAATAACATCAGCACTTGGTCCAATAAAAATTAGACCTTCCTCTTCACAGCGCTTTGCAAACTCTGTATTTTCTGATAGTAGTCCATAGCCAGGATGAACAGCCTCGACGCCATTTTCTAGTGCAATTTCTAGAATACGTTCTATATTTAAATAGCTTTGTGCTACAGGTGGTTTCCCTACACAGTGCGCCTCATCTGCATCCTTCACATGTAAGCTTTCAGCATCTGCCTCAGAATAAATAGCAACCGTATGAATATTTAGGCGCCTGCATGTTCTGATAATACGTCTAGCAATCTCCCCACGATTTGCAATTAATACTTTATTGAACATATTCACTGCCCCTCCTTATCTGACGGTCATGACAAAATCTTCTCGTAATTTATATTTTTGAACCTTTCCTGAAGCAGTCATTGGATAATGATCGATAAAGAAAATATGTTTTGGGATTTTATGTCTAGAGATTTTATCCCGACAATATTCTCGAATCTCCTCTTCTGTTGCCTGCTCACCTTCTCGTAAAATAATCCAAGCTGCCGCTTCCTCCCCATACACAGGATCAGGAACGCCAGCAACCTGAACATCTGATATTTTCGGATGTGTATAAAGAAACTCCTCCATTTCACGAGGATATAAATTTTCACCACCGCGAATAATCATATCTTTTAAACGACCGGTTACACGGACATAGCCCGCTTCATCCATCGTTGCCAAATCACCCGTATGCAGCCAGCCATCTTGATCAATGGCAAGATCGGTTTCCTCTTGGTTTTTATAGTAGCCTTTCATTACATGGTAGCCTCTTGTACATAGCTCGCCTTGTTCATTTGTAGGTGCTTCCTCATTTGTCCCAGGAACTACAATTTTCGCCTCTAAGTTTGGTAAGGCACGGCCAACCGTCTCCACCTTTAGTGCTAACGGGTCATCCGTTCTCGTTTGCGTAATAACTGGGGATGATTCTGTTTGACCATAGCAAATCGTAATATCTGTCATACCCATTTTCTCAATCACTGCTTTCATTACCTCTATCGGACAATTAGAGCCCGCCATGACTCCTGTCCGTAGAGTTGAAAGATTGAAAGACTCAAAATTCGGTAAATTAAGCTCACTAATGAACATCGTTGGTACGCCATGTAATGCTGTGCACTTTTCTTGCTGAACCGTCCTTAGCACCTCTTCAGGTGAAAATTCTTGTACTGGCACCATCGTTCCACCACTAGTTGTAATTGCTAATGTTCCAATAACACAGCCAAAACAATGGAAAAATGGAACAGGTATGCAGAGGCGATCCTCTGCTGTTAACCGCATACACTCTGCAATGTTGACCGCGTTGTTCACTAAGTTAAAATGTGTAAGCATCACACCTTTAGGAAAACCTGTTGTACCAGACGTATATTGAATATTAATCACATCATCATAATGAAGAGATTGCTCTCTTTGTTCTAATTGTTCCTCGGTCACCTGATCAGCCGCTGCTACTACATCGGACCAATTTAATACACCGGGATACTTAGTCTCGCCGATTAAAATAACATTTTTTAATAAAGGTAGTCGCTTTGATTGCAAATTACCTGGTTCACAATGTTCAAGCTCCGGACATAACTCTTGAAGTGTATGGATAAAAGAATGGTCTCGATAATTTTCAATTAAAAATATCGTTTTGGCATCAGACTGCTTTAATAGATACTCCAACTCACTAGCTCGATAATTAGTGTTTACCGTAACGATTGGAGCTCCCATTTTCCCTGTACCAAATTGAAGCTGTACCCACTCAGGAACATTGGTCGTCCATACAGCAATATGGTCTCCTTTTTCAATTCCTAAAGCCATTAAGCCCCTTGCTACCAATCGCGCTTGACGATTTAGCTGCTCATAAGTCATTCGGAAATTTCTATCAGCATAGACCAAAGCCTCGTTCTGCGGGTACTTTTTAGATTGTTCATCTAGCAATTGACCAATTGTTTGATACACAAGCTCTGCCATGAAGATCCCCCTTGTTTATGCTATTAAACTTCTTTCAGCAATGAGATGAATGCGGATTTAAGCTACTTTTCAGCAGGTGTCTCGGTATCAGAAAGAAGTGCTCTATGCAGCACAAAGCTGATCCCAGACACAATGAGTTGAAAATCATTAACAGCCAATTAAACGAGAAATAACAAGACGTTGAATTTCAGATGTTCCTTCACCAATTTCCATTAATTTAATATCACGTAAATGACGTTCTACATCGTATTCTTTCATATATCCAGAACCGCCATGAATTTGAATGGCTTGATTACACGTACGGAAGCCCATTTCAGAAGCAAATAATTTAGCCATTGCTGCTTCTTTACCAAATGGTTTCTTTTGATCTTTTAGCCATGCCGCTTTATGTACAAGCGTACGAGCAAGCTCTATTTCCATCGCCATATCTGCTAATTTAAATTGAATGGCCTGTAGCTTCGAAATAGGTGCACCAAATTGCTCGCGTTCTTTTGCGAACTTCAGTGCCTTCTCATAAGCCGCCTGTGCAATTCCGACAGAAAGAGCTGCAATTGAAATACGACCACCATCTAAAGTGTTTAAAAACTGGCTAAATCCTCGCTTTTCATCGCCTAATAGATTGGTTCTAGGAACGCGAACATTTTGTAAAACAATCTCACATGTATTAGAACCTCGGACACCCATTTTGTCGTAGTTACAATTAATCGTTACACCTGGAGTATTCGTTGGCACAATAATAGAAGAAATAATCTTTTTGCCATCCTCACGTTTACCAGTCACCGCAGTTACAATAATTTGTCGAGCGTATCCTGCATTGGTAATCCAGCATTTTTCTCCATTAATAACGTAATCATCTCCATCAATGACGGCTGTAGTGCGTGTACCGCCTGCATCTGAACCTGCATTAGGCTCTGTTAAACCGAATGATCCTAATGTCTCACCCTTTGCCAATGGAACAAGAAATTCCTGCTTTTGCTCCTCCGTACCAAAGTTGTAAATTGGCGAAGCTCCTAAGCTAACAGCAGCTGCATAACTTAAGCCCGTGCCCCCACATGCACGGCCAATTTCCTCTACAGCTAAAGCGTAGGACACCGTATCACCACCTGAGCCACCATATTCTTCAGGAAATGGGATACCCAATAAGCCTAGTTCTGCCATCTTTTTAAAGCTTTCTATTCTCATCGTCGATGTCTCATCAACCTCACGAGCATACGGTTTAATCTCTTTCTCAGCAAAATCACGTACCATGTCTCGAATCATCACTTGTTCTTTTGTTAATTCAAAATTCATCCCTAATCCCCCTAATGTCAAATTTGCCATAGTAGATTTAGCTCAAAGATAATTTACTTCAAGTAAATACCGACTAGTCGGTTTGTAAAAGCAAATAATAAAACCAGTGTTTTCTACTGGCTACCCCTTTATCATAAATTGCTTTGCTTCATCCATTGCTTGTTCTGTCACAATCGCACGCAATACCATGTCGGTAAAAACATCTGTAATTTGCTCCATAGTTAATGGCCCAGATTGCTTAAACCATTTATATGTCCAGTTAATCATCCCCACAATCGCCATCGTAACAATGGTACAAGGCAATTCTGTACGAAAAACTTTCGTTTCTTGGCCTTCTGCTATCACTTTTTGCAAGATGTCCCGATAATGATCTCGTTTTTTATGAATAATCTCACTATACTCCTCTGAGAGTGAACGACTTTCTTCATAAAAGATTGTAATATGCGCTTGATACATATCAAATACTTGTGTCAGCGTTTGTAGCATCGCACATAACCGTGTAATGGGCGTGCCGTATTTGTCATATGCATCCTGTGATTGTTGAATAACATACGAAATAAAGACATCATGAATTTCATACAGCAATTCATCTTTTGATTTAAAATTATGATAAAATCCACCCTTTGATGCCCCTATATATTCAACGATACGATCAACAGTTACATTGTGATAACCATCCTGCTGAAACAGCTCAACTGAAGCCTCTACAATTCTTTGCTTTAATGTTTTCTTTACCATAGGCCCTATCATCCTTCATCTAGCTCTATACTCCATCACTCCTTATAATCAGGAAAAACAACTCTCTTTTATAAAAGTATTCTTTTTTTTCCTAATTATAAAAATACTATGACAATATAAATATAGCATTCTCAAAATTTGGTGTCTAGCAACAAATAGATTTCTCCTTTTAATACGAGCATAAAAATAACATTAAACAGAATTTAAAGAACCACAAACACATACATACCATATGTGATCCAACTCAAATTCATGACAATTTTTTATATCCGCTTTTCTTTATCCATTAAAACCATTTTCCACTGCTGTTCAACTGCTAACCCCCTCAACCTATGCTATATTTATTAACATGGAACTATGAAAGGGTGTTAACAATGGCAAAAAGCGTAGTAATTGCTGAAAAGCCTTCTGTAGCACGTGATATTGCGCGTGTACTGAAGTGTAATAAAAAGGGAAATGGCTTCCTTGAAGGAGATAAATACATTGTTACTTGGGCGCTTGGACATCTTGTCACACTAGCTGACCCAGAGAGTTATGATGTGAAATATAAAACGTGGAATCTTGAAGATTTACCCATGCTACCTGAACGCTTAAAGCTGTCGATCATTAAACAAACAGGAAAGCAATTTAATGCGGTCAAAAGCCAGCTTATTCGCAACGATGTTCATAATATCATTATTGCTACTGATGCCGGACGTGAGGGTGAATTAGTAGCTCGTTGGATTATTGATAAAGTAAAAATCAAAAAGCCACTTCAACGTTTATGGATTTCATCTGTAACTGATAAAGCGATTAAAGATGGCTTTGCTAATCTAAAACCAGGGAAGGCTTATGATAATCTTTATGCTTCGGCTGTAGCCCGCTCTGAGGCAGATTGGTATATTGGACTGAATGCTACACGTGCTTTAACTACCCGTTTTAATGCACAATTGAACTGTGGTCGTGTACAAACACCAACAGTAGCGATGATTGCCTCTCGTGAAGATGAAATTAAAAACTTTAAAGCTCAAACTTATTATGGTATAGAAGCTCAAACAACGGATCATTTAAAGCTTACTTGGCAGGATCGAAATGGTAATAGCCGCAGCTTTGATAAAGAAAAAATAGAAACATTAGTGAGAAAGCTTGGGAATAGCAATGCTACCGTAGCAGACATTGAAAAAAAACCTAAGAAATCATATGCACCAAGCCTTTATGATTTAACAGAGCTGCAGCGTGATGCCAATAAAATCTTTGGCTATTCTGCGAAGGAAACATTGAATATTATGCAAAAGCTTTACGAACAACATAAAGTGTTAACTTATCCACGTACGGATTCCCGCTTTATTTCTCAGGATATCGTTGCTACTATACCTGAACGTTTAAAGGCATGTGGTATTGGTGAGTATCGCCCAATCGCTAATAAATTACTAGCTAAACCGATAAAACCAACAAAAGCCTTTGTTGATGATAGTAAGGTTTCTGATCACCATGCAATCATTCCAACAGAGGGCTATGTGAATCTTTCTGCATTCTCAGATAAGGAACGTAAAATTTATGACCTTGTCGTGAAACGCTTCCTAGCCGTGTTACTTCCTGCTTTCGAATATGAGCAACTAACGCTGCGTGCAAAGATTGGTGATGAAAGCTTTATTGCTCGTGGAAAAACAATTTTATCCGCTGGTTGGAAGGAAGTATATGAACATCGCTTTGATGATGAGGACACAGCAGATGATGTGAAGGAGCAAATACTTCCACGCATTGATAAGGGAGATGTGCTAAAAGTTAAACTGCTTGCTGAAACATCTGGTCAAACAAAACCACCAGCTCGTTTTAATGAAGCAACATTGTTATCAGCCATGGAAAATCCGACAAAATATATGGCGACTAATGATAAAAAGTTAGCAGATACATTAAAATCTACTGGTGGGCTTGGTACAGTGGCAACACGCGCTGACATTATTGATAAGCTTTTCAATTCATTCTTAATTGAGAAACGCGGTGGCAAGGATATTTATATTACTTCTAAAGGCCGTCAATTACTGGATTTAGTGCCAGAGGAATTAAAATCCCCTGCCCTCACAGCAGAGTGGGAGCAAAAGCTTGAACTTATTGCAAAGGGCAAGCTCAATAAAGATGTATTTATTAATGAAATGAAAAACTATACAAAAGAAATTGTCACGGAAATTAAGGGCAGTGATAAAAAATATAAACATGACAATATTTCTACTAAGTCTTGTCCAGATTGCGGTAAACCAATGCTCGAGGTAAATGGCAAAAAAGGTAAAATGCTTGTCTGCCAGGATCGCGAATGTGGCCATCGTAAAAATGTGTCACGTACTACTAATGCACGCTGTCCGCAATGTAAGAAGAAATTAGAATTACGTGGTGAAGGGGATGGCCAAATTTTTGTATGTAAATGTGGCTATCGTGAAAAACTTTCTGCCTTTGAAGCAAGACGGAAAAAAGAAGGCGGAGGCAAGGTTGATAAACGTTCCGTACAAAAATACTTAAAGCAGCAAAATAATGAGGAACCTGTAAACAATGCACTTGCGGAAGCCTTAAAAGGTTTAAAGTTAGATTAACAATAAAGAGCAAATTCACACCGAATGTGAATTTGCTCTTTTATTATGCATACTCAAATCCACTAAACATATCTTGAATTAACAGAATATTCTATATATAAAAGGAGGTTTTTAATGGAAGCAAAAAATTTTAGGCCTCGTAATGTGATTTTTATGACGATTGTTGTTGGTGTATCTGTGTTAATTGGTCAAGCTATTTATGTCTTGTTTATTGATGTACCATTCCCTTAATAGAGATTTATATCTTTAAGCGACTGAGTAGATATTTTTCATTTTCTTTGATTTCTGAATGATTGGGTTTCCACTTTCGTGCCTCTAGGTTATGTTGATAGGCATTTTCGAATAACCGTAACTCCCTATATAACAGACTTAGTTGTAAATGAGGTAGCCATGTTGAGTAAGCTCGTTTTTGAATAGTCATTGAATCGACGGAAGCTTGTTGCAAAGCTTGGGAGTACCAATAGATAGCTTCTTTATGTTTTGATTGCTCCATAAAAAATTGGCCCATTCGGCAACATGCTTCTGGCTTTGGTCGATCATACAAAAAAGATTGTAAAATAGCTTGTTGAGCGTGATGATCATCCTGTAACAATCGATAGCATTCCCCTATATGCAAACATGCTTCAATGCGATCATCTGTAGCACCTAATTCGCTATCTAGAAATGTATTGTATTGATTTATGGCTTCTAAATAACGGTTATGCAGCTTTAATTCATTTGCATAATGAAATGAATCCCTTGCTGAAAGAGAATGTCCCTTTTGAATTAAACCTTCGTAGATACATAAGTTGCGATGAATATCCTTTGTTAACGGTAAATGTGTGACAGCTATATCACTGTGAAGGTGCTGACCAGATACCTTTAAATATTCATGGACAGCGCCCTGCCATTGAAAGTGATTGCCTCTTTTTACTAGACGATACTTTCGCTCACTGCACTCCACTACCCCATCGTCATCTAGTACTAGGTAATGATCCATAGTGACGGTATCAACCGTTGGATACAATGATTGCTTTAGTAGTAATAATTTATGTTGGTTTTCCTTTGTCATAATATCGTCTGCGTCTAGCCATAAAATATAATCTTTTGTTGCCTGCTGAAAGGAAAAATTGCGTGCATTTGCAAAATGATCACACCATGGAAAATCAAAAATGCGAGAGGTATAATTTTGGACAATATCTTTTGTACGATCAGTTGAGCCTGTATCAATAATATTCATCTCATCCACTATATGCCGAACCGAATCTAAGCATCTTTCAATCGTACATTGTGCATTTTTAACAATCATACATAAACTAATCGATACCATCTGTCCCCTCCTTATCATGTAGTAATATACTATGCTAGTTCATCCATTTATCAAAACAATTTTTCGTATCATCTCACTTTTAGGGCTGACATGGGAAATAAAAAAAACGAACGCTATCCACGCTCGTTTTTTCGTTCTATAAATATTGCTCACGCCACATCAATTGTTCTTTATCAGTAAGTTGTTGTTCTAGACAGTGGTCCCATTGATTTAATAACATATTCCACACACGAACAAATAGTATATCTTGCTCCTTATCGTAAAGGATAAATTCTAAGCATGGACTATCATTAATTTGTTGGGCTTCTACTTCAACAACTCTTGCGATTATTCTTTGTGAGTTGCCTGTGTCTTCTTTATCCACTTCTTGTAAGGCAGCTATAATGAGTGATTCATCAAATTGCTCCTGTTGTTCAGCTTCCTTATCTACATAACGATAAAGCTCTGGTAACTCATCGTATTCATCATTATTTACATCACTAGTCAAAAATGATTGATGACAAGGACTAAAGTAAAGAGTGGATGCTTCTACCTCAAGCTCCTCTTCAAAGATACCTTGTTCAAGCTGTTGCTGTCCTTTTTCTGTTAGCTTAAAGAAGCCTTCCTCATTTTTCATAAGACCTACGCGAATCATTAAAGACATCAGGTCTTCGATAAATAATGGATCTACAAGCAATAATTCGCTCAATTCTTCCACATTTCCAAAATCCGCCTCTTGAATGCTCAGTAGCAGCATGGTCATTAAGACATCCATCGTGGAACGGCGAACTGGCTCGTACGTTACATCCACTGTACGAATTGGAATACACCATTCAGCAGTTTTGACAATTTTTATATTGCGATTTTGTTGCAGCTCACGCATTAATCGTTGCTGTAATTTTGACACTCTACATCACCAATCCTTCATGATTACGCAAGCCTTCGTAGGATTTTACAGTATTTAATAACTGGGCATACATATCTCTTGTATCTTGATGTTTTGCACGTTTCGCAAACATGTCTGCACTTCCTACAAGTAGTAGTAACTCCCGAGCACGGGATAGAGCTACATTTAAGCGACGATAATCTCTTGCAAAGCCAATATCTCCACCTTTTGGTGTATTACGAACCATACTGACGAGAATTACGTCCATCTCCATACCTTGGAATTTATCAACTGTCCCCGTTCTAAATTGTAAATGCGGCAACTGTAGCTCCTGCTGTAGGAGACGATTTATTTTCTTCACTTGCTCACCGTAGAAGCTAATGACTCCAACACTTTTCAAGGCATCCTGTGGCATACGCCCTGCTTCTTTTGCTGCCTTCACTGCATCATTTAGATCTAGCAAAATACGACGAATTATTTGTAATTCCCCTTCATTATAACGGCTTGTGCCTCCCTTTACCTGTTCCTCTAAATAAGGTTTTTCAGTTGGAATATCAATCCATAATAAATGGTCATCACGTTTGACAAATTGTCCCTCTAAGCCATGATCTCTCGCCGAATCTGAGTCTGGCAAGCCACATTGCAAGCCATTTTCTTCTTGCGCGTAAAATGGGGTAATACTTTGCATAATTTTTTCATGCATGCGGTATTGAAGAGCTAGCATTTGCTTATGGGTTTGAGGCAGATTATTGAATAAGCGCTCAAATAATGATTCACGTAGTAAACTTTTCAATTCTTGTGCGCCTTCAAAATTTGGATTTTCCTCTAGCATCGCCTTCAAAGTTTCCTCCAATGTATCGTCACCAAGTAGGGGTGGTAGCTGGTGATGATCCCCTACCAAAATAACCTTTTTCCCCTTCAGCATTGGTAATAATAATTCTGGCGGTGTTGCCTTTGAGACTTCATCAATAATGACAACATCAAAGGTTGGGTAATTTTCCATAAACTCTTTACTCGCCGAAGCTACACATGTGGTACCAATAACATTTGCATGTCGTACATACAATTTTCTAATTTCATCTAAATCATATTCAGTAGCGTTTTGTAGTTTTTCTCGCCATTGCTCTTGCAATTTTTTTCGAAGCGGTAGTTGTTTTTCCTGACGCTGTAAATCTTCAATAGCTTGCTTTGAAGTTTGAATAGCTTCTCTAACCTCTTCTGCTGTTCGCTCTGGTGTCGACTGCAATAGCTTTGTGAATGTGGCCAATTGCTTTTCCTTTTTCAATCCCGCAACATTGATTTCCTTTAACCGCTCTTCCATCTGTGATAGCAGTAGGTCTACTTCCTCCAAGCTAGCTTGTACGGTTTGAAGTGAAGCTTGTTTTGGTACTAATTGAACTCTAGCCTTTTCAACTCGTTCTAGTTGCTGATTGGCTTCCTGAAGAGACTCTCGTAATTGTCCCATAAGAATTTTTAAATATTCAACGGATTCCTCTGGTACTTCTTCTAATAGGAAGTTGCTTGCTAGCTGTTGTAATCGCTCTGTATGCTGTATAAATGGCTGCAATTGCCGCTGAATGCTTTGTACATCAAAGCTTGTAATGGCACACTCTTGATGCAGTAAACTAACAAGATTTTTTCGGAATGACTCGTATTCTTCGTCTTTATGGTCTTGTTGTTGTTTTAGTGCCATTCCTTTTTGCCATACAAAATCACGACGCATATAGAGCCCCAGCAAATAGCTTTCAATTTCATGAATTGCAGGCGTTTGATCGTCTTGAAACGCCTTGTTTAATTGAGCAAATACACCTGTAAGGTTTTGTAAAGAAAAAGATTGCACAGGCTGTAATCTTCTTTTTGCTTGCGCTTGCTCCTTCACCTCATCCGTCACTAACGCCTCTAGCTTTGCAATGGCTTTTTGGAGACGACTATTAATGGTAGACCATGCCTCTAAATCTTTTGCATCCTCTAGATGTTGTATTCGATTCATTTGCTGCGAAAGGACATGAGAAGGACGAATTTGATAATGCTGTAAATATCGTTGGATACGCTCATAGGACGTCAATGTATGGACATACTTTTGCGCTTCCTTCATGATGATGAGACGATTATTTTCTGTTTCATATTTTTCTTGTATATCTTGGAATTGAACTGTTAATTGCTGTTTTTGCTCCAGCAATTCTTTATATTGAACAGCTGCCTCTAATTGCTCCACTTTTTGTGAAGTCTCTTGAATGGTAAGCTGTAGATTTTCAATTGAAGGATGATCAGCAAGTGTCTGTTCAAGCTGCTGTATAATGGGCTCTATTTGTGCGAGCTGCTTCTCATAATGTTCTTTTTGAGCTTCATATGTCTGTTGCTCTGTTTTGGCAGCTTTTAAGTCTTTTTTTAACGCTTGAATTTCCTGCTGTAAAATTGGTTCTTCAATAGCAGCCTGCTCTTTAGCGGCCATTTCCTGCGTCAATTCCTCAAGCCATAACTCTAATTTTTCAAGCTCAGCTATTGCTTTGGTCAAATTGTCCTTGAACATCTGCTCACGTTCAGGAAAGACCAAGATTGCTTCTTCAATTGCTGTCAATGTTTGCTCACGCCACTGCAGAGCTACATTTTCTTCAATAAATTTTTTTCCCTCTTCCTCAATACTTTCCGTTCTACCATAGCGTAAAATTCGAATTTCTTGATTGGAAAGAAGCCGTCCTAAAGCATTATCTACCGCTAGATTTGACTGAGATGCAACAAGTGTTTTTAAACCAGCTTTCACATTTTGCTGACAAATCTCTGAAATGACAGTTGTTTTCCCTGTACCAGGTGGACCTTGTATGACAAATAAATCTTCAACGGATAAAGCGCCTAAAACCGCTCGTCTTTGATATTCATTTAAATTATTATGAAATTCAATATCTTCTTGTAGCTTCGATGCTCGTACAGAAGGACGTTTTTCAAATAGGATCGTCTCTAAATTAGGATTAACAGCCTCACCCTTTTCTAACTTGGTAAAGCCATTACGTAATCTTCTAATTTGACTTAATGTTGCAAAGTTGCTGAAGCTCGCTTGTTTCGAACGAAGATTAAGCTGATCCTTGCGAGCTAATTCTTGTGTAAAAGGCTTTAAATCAATTTCAACTGTTTGCTTTCCAGCATGAGTCTTCAACACTTGTCCTATTTCACCACGGACACCTTGAATACTAACACTCAAGCCTTCTAATTGCTTCCATTCCTTATTCTTTATGTAGGGACAAACAAGCGTTAAGCGTGTAAAGTCTTCATTGAAATAGCTTTGCTTAAATTCACTATGAATATCGTCAATAGTCGCATCGCGTTCTTGTATTTTTAAATAACCTTCCCAGCTAGCAATACGTTTTTTTACATATTCAGTCCGTTCTTCCGCAATCGGTAGCTGTCTAATTTTCGTATGAAGCTCAAGTGGAACGCCTGCTCCGTTATTAGGCTTTGTAACAAATTCCAGTGCTGCTGCTAAACGGCGATTTGTGTTAATCGGCCCTCGCATATGCACAAAACGAATATTTGTCGCTAGCAACCCTTCCAGCTTTAATACACAGTCCATAATCACCGTTTTCTCGGAAATACTATCACTTAATTTTTCATTGTCTTCAGCATTAAAATAGATAGATAAAAATATTTCACCCACTGTTTTTGCTTTGCGTTTTTCAATGTAGACTGTAAAAGATCTTTGTAACGCAAAAAAGGCATGCTCGTTTGCTGAGCATTCCTCTACCGCTTCCTTTGCCTTATTAGTCAAAATAAGACAACAGCGTTGTTTTTCTAGTAAAGCGATGTCCTGCATGAGCAGCCCTCCTTCCAGTGTCACTAAAGTTTTATTTTATCACATACTAAAAGAATACTTACAAAGAAAAATCCCCTGCACAGTGATTTCTTACCACAGTGCAAGGGTACTATTAATGTTGATCGATTGTTTCCTTCGGCAAGTTCTTGCTCATCTCACAGTATTGAACAAATACACGCGCTAATTCACGTAAGCGGCTATGAACATCCTCATCCACAATATGATTATCTGCATCAAAATGGGATGTATGTGTATACACATAGTTCGGTGTAACAAGAGCACGGAAGTAGTCTAAAATAGGTTTTAATTGATTTTCTACAACAAGGTGGTGTTGATATGTGCCGCCATTTGCAACTATAGATACAGGTTTATAGCGCATTGTTTTAGGGTGTAGGAAGTCAAATGCATTCTTCAAAACGCCCGGAATTGATGCTTGGAAAATTGGCGTTGCAATAATATAAGCATCCGCTTCCTCAAATTGTTGGATCATTTTCTTCATATCCTCATTTAATGGTGAGCCATCAACAATTTGATGTTTATATTCACTAAAATGCATCATTTCTAAATCGAAACTAGCATCTAATTCTTTAATATATTGTTCCACTTGCTCTAAAATAGCACCGGTTTTTCGACCAAACATCGTGCCATCAACGAGTAAAATTTTCATCTTTACTTTGCCTCCACATTCATCTTCTACAATAATATTGTAACAAATGAAAAGTGGCTCGGAAAGAATAGGAATGAGGAAAGCAAGAAATTCAGTCTTTAGGCGGAAAGCAAGAAAAATTACTCTTTATCATATGGTCGAAAACGAACTTCTTCATCGACAACCTTATCGTGGATAGTATATTTCTCACGATCAATCACTACATTGCGATTAACCTTATCCTCTTCATGAAGCGAATCTGCTTTTTGAATTTTATCCCAATTAAATAATGTCTCCCTCGAAACATCTTCTTCTACCGTTTCCGGAAATGCCAATATTGCTAATTCATGAGAAGGATAAATTGTCACTGGTTGTTGCTTACCGTGTAGCGCAATAATCATCATTGCCTTTGCTACTTGAGAGGCTTCAATGGCTCTAAATCGCTTTAGTGGTCCTATTAACAATGGCTTGGCTAGTTTTAATACCTTTTCTCCTACCTTCTCCCCTAAACGAAATTCATTCCGTTCTCCTACTAAGAGTGAAGGTCGAATAATAGAAAGCTGCTGTAAGCCCAACTCCATTAAATCATGTTCTAGCTTTCCTTTAACTCGGTTATAGTAAAAAGGAGAACTCTCTTTAGCACCCATTGCAGTGATGACAAGAAAATGGGGAATCCCACGCTTCTTCGCCAATGAAGCAATCGCTAAAGGATATTCAAAATCTACCTTTTCGAACACCTTTCGAGAACCTGCCTTTTTTATAGTTG
Source organism: Lysinibacillus fusiformis (assembly GCF_003049525.1). Classification (GTDB taxonomy): domain Bacteria; phylum Bacillota; class Bacilli; order Bacillales_A; family Planococcaceae; genus Lysinibacillus; species Lysinibacillus fusiformis. The sequence goes on from NZ_PYWL01000001.1 coordinate 931,002, forward strand.
TGCCTAAACAGCAATATAGTTCATGCGCAAATGCTATATCTTGTTCCTCTAACCTATCAAAATCACAAATTTTCACTTCTAGCTTGGGATGCTTAAAAGTTGGTTTTCTTCTCGCGATTACTGTCACGGATACATATTCATCATTTTCACATAATTGCTCTACTAGAGAGGAGCCCGTTAATCCTGTTGCTCCAACTACAATTGCAGCACGCATACCCATACTTCTTCCCTCCTTTCATCATCACCATCTTTGTTATGTATCTTAATAAACTCACTATATATATCGACCACTTTTTTAATGATTAAAAGTTATTTATCGTACCTATAAGATAGCTATTTGAAAGATTTATTTAAAAAGATCATTGATCAAATCCTAAATTTTACACATACTTGCTCTTTCTTCGCCATAATTTAAAGAGACAGAGAAAGGGTGGGATACATTTGCAAAACGAAACGCAAGCAATAGTACCGAAAAAAACGATTGTTTTCATTATTGAAAGCTGTATTGATAAAGGGCTGTATCCTTTTGAACGGGTTTCAACATTAGCTAAACTACTGACGAATGAGAAGGTTTTTATATTTGTAAAAACTCCTTCAAATGACGGGATTCAAATTTTAATGAATGAGGGTCTAACCCCCGTTTTATTTGATCATTTTAATGAACTTCCTAAGCAAATGAAAGGCATTCAGCCAGATTTAATTGTCAGAGATGGCCGCAATTCCGAGGCTTTACAAGTACAGGATTTACGACCTTTCTGCAAAACGATTATTCACTTTGATGATTTTGGTGAAGGTGGTCAAGCCTGTGACTGTGTACTACTAGCACTCTATCACGAGGTAAAAGATTATTTACCGTCTCATTATATTGGCGGGAGCTTTGTTTTTGCACTACCCGAAGACTATCAAAACTTTAGCGATAGACCTGAAAGCAAAACACCTGAAAATCCTCCCCATATCGTTGTAGCTTTTGAAGATGGGGACGAGCATAATTTAACCTATCGTACACTTCGACACTTAACACAGCTCCAAATTCCACTACAAATTACAGTTATGATTGACGACAGCTACCGCCATGCTATAGACGACTTGCAAATGATGGTTTTAAGTCGTCGCAACACAGCCATCCTTCGTGATAAAAACGCACTTCTCAAACTTTTACCAAAAGCAGATGTTATTATTTGCAATGCCAATTATACGCCTTACAAAATTGCCTCTTATGGTGTGCCATGCATTACGCTTGCACAATCGGAGGCAGAGCTATTACATGCTTTCCCAAGAGAACAGAACGGTTTTATTCATCTAGGGCTAGGTCGTAAAATGAAACAATCACAAATACAAAATGCTGTTATGGAGTTTCTTTTACATGAAGCACGCAGTGAACGTGCCGTAAAAAAACAACGCCAGCTCAATCTCGTTAGTAATAATGAAACACTCTTAGAACTACTTTTAGACTTTGCTTATGATCGTCATAATATCGCTTCTACTTAGTGCTACTTCAAAGACGATTATGATACAATATATAAGAAATTTTCACTTTAGCATCTCATCTTATAAAAGTTGGGACTTATGTAAGTTCAAATTTTTTCAGTTCCCGATTGATTTTAATGACTAAGCGGTGGGGGATCAATAAAACCCCCATCGCTTTTTACACGCATTCGCTATACAAATATTCTTAAAAAAGGAGCAACCATCATGCCAACCAAAAATGATTTAGAATATCAAATTAAAGAATTAAAAATGGACTATATCAATTTACAAGGCGATATTGAAAAACTTGAGTCTACAGGACACAACGATCAAGTAGCACAGGCAGAGCAACGTCTTGCAAATATGGAATCGAAGCTTGCAGAGCTGAATAAGCAACTTGCAGAACTATAAAATGTAAACTTGAAAGACAGTTGGAGGAACATATATGGCAATTTTAACAGTAGAAAATTTAGGTCATTCATTCGGAGATCGTACACTTTTTAAAGATGTATCGTTTCGTTTAGTAGAGGGTGATCATATTGGACTCGTTGGGGCAAATGGTGTAGGTAAATCAACTTTAATGGGCATTATCACTGGTCAAACAATTCATGATGAGGGAAAAGTGGAATGGCTCCCTGGTACACATTATGGTTATTTAGATCAACATACAGTACTCACAGCTGGTAGAACGATGCGCGATGTATTGCGTGACGCTTTTCTACCCTTGTATAAAAAAGAAGAGGAACTCAATGAAATTACAGGTAAGATGGCTGAAGCTACACCTGAAGAATTAGAAGTTCTATTAGAGCAAATGGCTGAAGTTCAAGATGCGTTAGATGCAGGTGACTTCTATTCACTCGATATGAAAATTGAAGAAGTTGCGCGCGGGCTTGGGCTCGATGCTATTGGCTTGGAGCGAGATGTTGCTGCTCTTTCTGGTGGTCAACGTACAAAGGTTTTACTAGCTAAGCTGTTATTAGAAAAACCAAAAGTTCTATTATTAGACGAGCCTACAAACTATCTTGATGAAGAACATATTACATGGCTAAAAAACTATTTAAAGAACTATCCATATGCCTTCTTATTAATTTCGCATGATACAGAATTTATGAACGAGACGGTGGATGTCATCTTCCAACTTGAATTTTCAAAGCTAACTCGTTATACAGCAACATACGAAAAATTCTTAGAGCTTGCTGAAATCAATAAGCGTCAGCATATTGACGCGTATGAAAAACAACAAGAATTCATCAAGAAGCAAGAGGATTTTATTGCCAAAAATAAAGCGCGATACTCTACTACTGGCCGTGCTAAATCTCGTGCCAAGCAGCTTGACCGTTTAGAGCGAATTGATCGCCCAGAAACTGCTGTAAAGCCTGAGTTCGGTTTTAAAGAAGCACGTTCATCAAGTCGCTATGTTGTAGAGGCTGAAAATTTGGTGATTGGTTATGATAAGGACAAGCCATTACTTCCCCCACTCACTTTTGCTATTGAACGAGGAGAGAAGATCGCTTTAGTCGGCATGAATGGTGTAGGTAAATCAACATTATTGAAAACAATGCTTGGTAAAATTAATCCTCTAAATGGCAAAGTGATTCGAGGAGATTACCTTTATCCATCTTACTTCGAACAAGAAGTAAAAGCGGAAAAAATCACACCAATTGATGATGTGTGGAATGCCTTCCCTTCAATGGAACAAGCACAAGTACGTGCTGCCTTAGCGAAGGCTGGCTTAAAGACTGATCACATTACACGTCCACTGAATTCATTATCGGGTGGAGAGCAAGCGAAAGTTCGTTTATGTAAATTAATGATGGAAGAGGCAAACTGGCTTCTTTTTGACGAACCAACGAACCATTTAGATGTGGATGCAAAAAATGAATTAAAACGTGCGATGAAAGAATTTAAAGGCACTATTGTAATCGTAAGTCACGAACCTGATTTCTATGAAGGTCTCGCTACGAAGGTCTGGGATGTCCAAGATTGGTTCACATCTGGACAACAAGGATAAATCTAAAAGGGTAGTCTCAAATATCATTTGGGACCACCCTTTTTTCTATTTACGAAAATCCACAAATAATTTTAAGCTTTTATGTATAATTCTGCTCATTTAAACATACTATAATTAGTGGACTGATATTTTTTAGCTTGTCATTTCTCTCCTCTTGGACAAGCCTATGCTTCATGTAGTCCCTACTCAATTTCCCTAAACTTACATCATTGTAAGCTGTGAAAATGAAACTTTTTTATGATGATCTTCGTATATGTTAATATACCTGAAAAAAATCATGGTGTTATAGATATTTTTTAAATAGCTATTGATTTATATATAGCTTACTAGTAAGATATATATATAAACAATTTACCTTACTAATAAGATATTTATAAAATATAATCTAAAAAAGAAAGCGAGGAATGAAGAATGACAGTTACAATTTACTCACAAGCGAGCTGTTCTTCATCCAGAAAAGCACTTAAATGGTTAAAAGATCACAATATTGAATATAAAGAAAAACGTATCACTTCTCATCCACTTACACTTGCAGAGTTTAAAGAAATTTTAAGCATGACTGAAGATGGAACAGATGAAATTATTGCAACAAATTCGAATGATTTTAAAAACTTAAATATCGATATCGACCAACTTTCTATTCAGGAGCTATTTGCTATTATTCAAGCACATCCAAGAATGTTACGTAGCCCTATTTTAATAGATGAAAAACGTATTCAAGTTGGTTACAATGAGATGGACATCCGCCGTTTTATCCCGCGCAAAGTACGTGCTTACGAATTAAATGCGATGACAAGATTGGCACAAGAAAGTTAAAACAGTTTTGGAGATGACCTTCTATGGATCAAGAAAAACAAAAAGCCATTACCTCGTTGTTTGAAGTTGTTTCATCTATTGAGCGTAAGTGGGCGAACGAGTGGAATAATCATAATGCGCTCGGCTTTTCAAAATCCCATATTTTAATTTTAGACTACTTATCGCAGGAGGGCCCGAAACGCCCTTCTGCTATTGCTGAGCGGTTAAAGGTAACGACAGGTGGCGTCACCGTTTTAACAACGAAGCTTATCAACGCTGGCTTTATTGAAAAAACACAGCACGCTACAGATCGACGAGCATCACAGCTCGTTATTACTTCTGAGGGCGAGAGCATCTTAAAAGAGTCTCGCCAACAAGTGAGTGAAATTATCAACAATATGTTTGGAATGCTCACTGCTGAAGAACTGCAAACATTGCGCACTATTTTTTCAAAATGTCTATTGGATGTTGAATCCAATCGTCCAGAATAAAGTCTTAACAATAAAAAGATGCATCGCAATTATATGCGAATGCATCTTTTTTTAGATTAGTCGACTGAATACTTCCGTCTAAGTACGTATGGTGTGCGACCAATCAGCTTTAATCATGCTGGTAGCACAGATTCCACAATGGCCGTATCTGACATAAGCATTTCTTTTAATCGAGCCTTTGCACGGAATAAACGGGATTTCACAGTACCAATGGAAACTTTCATAATCGTAGAAATTTCTGCAAGTGAATATTGGTCTATGTAGAAATACCATAAAGTCTTTCTATAAATGCCATCTAGTTGCTCCATTTTATCTTGTACGAGTTTTGTGACAATATCCTTTTCAACCTTTTCTTCTGTCGAAATTTCATTATTGGGAACCAAATCTAATATCGGTACGTCTAATGTTTCAGGTTGGTTCATCATATATTTACTGCGACGAACCTTTTTACGATAGCGATCTCTGAAAGTATTCATTGTAATAGTTGTAAGCCAAGCCTTAATATGCTCTACTTCAGCTACGCTGTCTTCATAGCGCACGACCTTTACCCAAACTTCTTGCATTAAATCTTCAGCCTCTACATTATTGCGAGTTAGTTTTAAACATAAGTGATATATATAACGATTGTATTCCTCGTATACGCCTTCTAATTTTTCATTCATTGTGTATGCCTCCGCTTCTTGTTCTTGCTTCTATACACATTCTCGCAAAATAATGTATTACACTCTATCGTATTGGCTTTCAATTTCATTACAATCGTGTAAGCTTAAACGCTTTTGCTTGTAATATTCGTAAAAAATGTTTTACTACTATATTACTCAGCCTGTAAAACACGGCTCTATAACATTAAACCTCTATTTTGATTGCTATATTTTAAATAATAATTATTATCAGAAAATTAAAAATCCGCCACTTTAACAATCACTTTTAAAGTAAGCAGATATATTTCATATAACGGATTACATATTTATTTCCCTTGGCTAGCTTAATAGCCCTAAACGAAAAGCGGAAGCAACGACCTGTGTTCGATTTTTAGCTTTGAGCTTTGTCATTAAACTACTTACATAATCTCTTACCGTATGCTCACTTAGAAATAGTAATCCCCCAATTTTTTTATTGTCATATCCCTCTGCAAGCAAACCTAAAATCATGGACTCCCTTTCTGTTAAGTGAAGTTCTGTATTCTTTTCAACCTTCTCACCCTTACGTGATAAAAATAACCCCAACCGCTTCCCTACCTCTTCAAGTAACAATAACTCATCCTTTGTACAATCAAATTCTTCACCTAGCTGATCAAATGTCAGCCAACCAAATAATTGATCCTGTTGAATAATTGGGATAAATATAATCGACGATAAATTAAATAATTGTATATGTTCTTCCTTCACATAATTTTTTGGGTTTTTTAAATAGATAGGTTTTCTTGAGCCAAGGACTGTATTTTCACCGGTCAGCTCCCCTTTCATGCTTTGAACCTTTGGAAGCTCTGCACCAATAACCCCGTAAAATTGATTGGACCATGGCACATAGGCATAAAATACACATCTTTTATAACTAAAATACTCTTCACATTTCTTTAAGATATAAGCTAAATCCTGATAACCAGAGGAACTGATAAGCAATTTATCAAGTTTATCCAACAATTGCAGCCGTCTCAACTCTTCATTTTCAGGGGTAGTTCTACGACTATTTTTATGATCTACTTCGGCATCACAGTAAAGCTGTACTAAAAATGTAAAAATCGATAATACATACATTAGTATGGCATTCATTCGACTAATTTTCTGCTGAATCATAAAAGTGATCAATGATTTCTCTAAAATCAATTGGAATAGAAGAAAGCTTCTCGTATCGATAATGGATAACTGTGATTGAAGCCATGTCTTAAAAAAACTTCTAAAATCATCATGAAGCTCTTCGATATTCGTATGTGTCATTAAACGTAGAAACGAATCCAGTAGCATTGCCACTCTTTCTCGATCGGCTTCAGCAATAGAAGGTTCTAGATTGAGGTAAATATTCGTATTCTCTTCAATTTGTTTACTATGAATTTTGATGAATAACACAAATTCTTGAAGTGTCATTTCTTCAAAGGATTGAAATGAGTGTGTCATAGGAAATTCCTCTCCTTCATACTAAAAGTACCCCTATAAATGGAGGATACTCACTCACTATATTATACAGCATCTTATAGGATAGTATTTCAAATTGAAAGGAGTAAGATGAAGGTATCGCTAAAATAAAGCGAATACTTTTATATCCTAAGGTAACCATATAACCAGAAATAATGGAAGGTGCGTGCTTGAAATGAGATTGGAAAATAAAGTAGCCGTTATTACAGGCGGAGGTACAGGCATCGGGAAAGAAACTGCACTATTATTTGCGAAAGAAGGAGCAAAAATAGTCATTACTGATATAAATGAACAATCTGGGAACGAAACCGTTAGCGATATCCAAGCATTTGGAGGCGAAGCATTATTTGTACGTCATGATGTTAGCAATGAAGACGATTGGAAAAAAGTTGCAGATGAAGCCATTCATACATTTAATAAAGTTGATATCCTTTTCAACAATGCAGGCATTTATATAATTAAACCACTAGCGGAAATTGAACTTTCTGACTGGAATCGCTTAATGTCCATCAATGTAACTGGTGTTTTCCTTGGTATGAAACATATCATGCCGCTTATGGCTAAACAAAATAAAGGCTCTGTCATTAATGCATCTTCCATTGCAGGCTTAACAGGTGCTGCTGGACATGTTTTATATGGCGCTAGTAAAGGTGCTGTGCGCATTATGACAAAAGATGCAGCAATGGAATATGCCCCATATGGCGTACGCGTAAACTCTATTCACCCTGGCTATATCGATACAGGAATGGCCGATTATGCATCTGCAACAACTGGAAGCTCTAAAGATGAATTAGGAAAAAACTTATTCCCATTAGGACGTTTAGGTTCTGTAAAAGAAGTGGCTCAAACAGTGCTGTTCTTAGCTTCTGATGAATCTTCCTTCTCAACAGGTGCCGAATTTGTTATTGATGGTGGAGCAACAGCAAAATAAATATTAAGGTGGTCATTGACATGAAATTAACAGATAAAGTAGCAATCGTCACAGGTGGCGCTAGCGGTATCGGTGAGGCAACAGTTCGCCTCTTCGCCCAAGAAGGTGCACAAGTAGTCATTGCCGATTTTTCAGAGCGCGGACAAAACATCTCTGAACAATTAAATAACGATGGTTATGATACCCTCTTCGTAAAAACAGATGTAACAAGCGAAGAAGATATTAAAAACATGATAAAGGAAACTATTAATAAATACGGAAAACTTGATATTATGTATGCGAATGCAGGTGTAGCTGACGATGCACCCGCTCACGAGTTATCTTTTGAAAAATGGAAAAGAACCATTGATATTAATTTATCCGGTGTATTTCTTTCTGATAAATATGCCATCGAACAATTCCTTGCGCAAGGCACAGGTGGCGTCATTGTTAATGCTGGCTCTATCCATAGTTTTGTTGCCTTACCAAATCCAACAGCCTATTCATCTGCAAAAGGTGGTGTAAAACTATTAACACAAAACCTTTGCACAGCTTATGCAAAACAAGGCATTCGCGTAAATGCTGTATGTCCTGGCTATATCGACACACCTTTATTAGCTGAAGTAGACGCTCAAAAGAAAGAGTATTTAGCTTCCCTTCATCCACAAGGTCGACTTGGTAAACCAGAAGAGATTGCCAAAGCTGTTTTATTCTTAGCAAGCGATGATGCAAGCTTTGTTAATGGTACAACACTCCTTGTTGATGGAGGCTATACTGCACACTAATAAAAAATTTACTGGTCTGAATTCGGTATTGTTCCGGAATCAGACTCTTTTTATTTGATTAAAATTCTCCCAGTGCAAATCGGTCTAGATCATAACAAGAAGCAGTAAGCTTTAAAAGCTGTCGTATTTTATGGTAAAACAATATAAGATTATTTAATTGCAACTCCACATGCAGGTATTTTTTCTATAATATAAATATTAATATATTTTAAAGCTAAAAGAGTTGCTATTACATGAAATGCTTTGTACTTTTATTACATCAGTTATTATGAAATTGAGGGGTGTTTTACAATGAGTTTAAATGATTGGCTAAATGAAAAGGTCCCAGAAATTACAAGTTCATTAAGTGATATTAACCGACAGTATGTTGATATTGAAAATTCAATTGGCTTTGTTGGGCGCAATCAAATTTATAAAATCTTAGATAATTTTCATGAAGTACTGTTCCCAGGTATTCATACTGCTCCGCCGATCGATACTACACGCGTCAATATTGTAAGTAGTAATAAACTGCGTGAAACGGCATTGGATTTACGTGATATTATCGAAAAAGTTTTAATTTACAATTTGGAGTACAACAGCAATCTTGAAAACTGTACTTGTCAAGCGGATGCAGATCGTATTGTGATGGATTTAATTTCACAATTCCCAAAAATTCGTAAAATCTTGCAAACAGATATTCAGGCAGCGTACAACGGAGATCCTGCTGCCCTTTCTACAGAAGAAATTTTACTAAGTTATCCATCAATTGTTGCGGTATACATTCACCGTATTGCACATGAATTATATGAAGTGGGCGTACCAATTGTCCCACGTATTATGTCTGAATATGCACATAGTTTAACAGGAATCGATATTCACCCAGGAGCGACAATTGGTGAATCCTTCTTTATCGATCACGGCACAGGTGTCGTAATCGGTGAGACATGTATAATCGGCAATAATGTTAAAATATACCAAAGTGTAACATTAGGGGCATTAAGCTTCCCTCTTGATGAAAATGGCAATCCAATTAAAGGAATTAAACGTCATCCGAATATTGAAGATAATGTTGTTATTTATGCAGGTGCAACCATTTTAGGTGGCGAAACGACAATTGGTCACGATTCGGTGCTAGGCAGTAACATTTGGCTAATGAATTCAATACCACCATATTCCCGTGTGTACAACTCACCACCAACACCTAACATCAGTAGTAGTAAATCGAAAAATGTTTAATACACACACTCTTTAAGTAAGATAAAAATTGCCCTCACTTATAGACGACTATCGAAAGACACTGTAAAGAATTTTTTTGCAGTGTCTTTCATTTTTCCCTACATATATTCGTCCGTTACAAGCTAAAGACATTCAAACACAACCATTGGCCTTGTTATAAAAATAGTTGATGTCCTCCTATTAGAGCATATTTATTTATAAACCCATGTTAATACTTTCTAGTTTTGATATGCTATACTATTTCTATTATCGAAATATATTAGAAAGAGGGATGCTAGATGACTAATTTACAGCAAATTGATGCTTATTTTGCTGAACATCGTGAGGCTCATTTAAACGAATTGAAAGAATTTTTACAAATTCCAAGTATTAGTTCTTTATCTGAGCATAAGGAAGATATCCAGCATGCTGCACAATGGCTTGCTAATGCATTTGAAAAATTAAATCTTGAGAATATCTCAATTACACAAACTGCAGGTCACCCAGTTGTCTATGCCGATTGGTTACATGCAGAAGGCAAACCAACTGTATTATTTTATGGTCACTACGATGTACAACCTGTTGATCCCCTAAATTTATGGGAGAGTGAACCGTTCAATCCTACCATTCGTGACAATAAATTATTCGCTCGTGGTGCTAGTGATGATAAAGGGCAAGTATTTATGCACTTAAAAATGATTGAAGCTTTATTTGCAACAACAGGAACTTTACCTGTGAACGTTAAATTTATTTATGAAGGTGAAGAAGAAATCGGTAGTCCGCATCTACCTTCCTTTGTTGAGGAATATAAAGAAAAATTAGCGTCGGATCTCATTTTAATTTCTGATACTGGACTTTATGGCCCTGGTAAACCTGCAGTATGCTATGGCTTACGTGGTTTAGCAGGCATTCAAATTGATGTGCGTGGAGCTAAAGGAGATTTACACTCAGGTCTCTATGGTGGAGGCGTGCAAAATGCCATCCACGCATTAGCTGAAATATTAGCATCCTTCCGTGACGAGCATGGCACCATTCAAGTGGAAGGTTTCTACGATAATGTATTACCTTTAACAGAGGAAGAACGTGAAGCTTATCGTGCGCTTGGTTTTGATGAGGAGTCAGTAAAACAAGAGGTCGGTGTAAAAGAACTATTTGGTGAGCAAGGGTTTACCTACCTTGAACGTACTTGGGCTCGTCCAACATTAGAGGTTAATGGGGTCTTTGGTGGTTTCTCGGGAGAAGGCATCAAAACGGTATTACCTGCTGAAGCAGGCGCTAAAATTACATGCCGTCTCGTTCCAAATCAAGAGCCGGACGAAATCGTTGCGCTATTAAAAGCCCACGTTGAAAAGCATAAACCTGCTGGAGTGGAAATTAACATTTCGGAGTTCGATAAAGGCCCTGCATTCTTAACACCATTTGATCATCCATTCATTCAGGCAGCTGGACGTTCTTATGAAAAGGTTTATCGTGTACCTACTGCTTACACACGTGGTGGAGGTTCTATCCCTATCGTGGCTGCATTTGATGAAATTTTAGAAATTCCTGTAGTATTAATGGGCTTCGGTTTATCTAGTGAAAACTTCCATGCACCTAATGAGCATTTCCATTTAGAAAACTTTGATAAAGGTTTACGCGTTTTAAGTGATTATTTATATGAAGTTTCGGAATTACAAAAATAATTTTCTATTCCATAACAAATCCCCTCACCTACTTCAGTGAGGGGATTTTCTTTGCTTTTTAGGCGATTACTCACCAAAAACTGTCACTATTTCAGCCGATTTTTTACGATCTTTCCCTTTTGGTACTTCATCAAAATAACCGACTTGTAGCATTGCAATAACACGTTCACCAGGCTGTACCTTTAAGGCTTCGCGGAACTTGGGATTATCTAAAAAGCCTGGTGTTTTCCAGCAAGAGCCTATCCCTCTATCCCATGCTAACAGTTGCATATTTTGAATAAAGATACTTGCTGCTCCGTAATCCTCTAAACGTTCTTTTTGACGTGCATCCTCCGGTACGATAACAAAGGCATAGCCGCCGGGTAACGTAAATTTCAACATCTGCTTCGCCAAGTCTTCACTTAAAAGCTCTTGCCATTTTGGAATCGTCAGGTCGCGTAATAAATGATGTAGATTTTCTAATTCCTTACCACAGGCTACTACTAAACGCCAAGGCTCACGGTTACCGTGGTTGGGTGCCCAAACTGCATCGTCGATAATGGCCAATAAATCATCACGATCTACAGGCTGACCATTAAATTTTTTAATGGAACGACGTTGAATAATTGCATCTCTAACCGATAAAAATTGTTCGCTCATATATCCATTCTCCTTCTACCACAAGACAACTTTTAAGTTTATCTCTTCTACCTTCACATTATCATAAAATGATATGCTTTAAAACTACCTCATCTTAAGCAAAGCTATCCTCTATATGATAGAAAAAGTAAGTCATGCTGGGCGTAAAAGCAGTGGAGTCTTCATACAAATACGGTCGATTAATACTATCTGATGTATGAGCATTTACATAAGGAATGCCGTTTTGAATACTTGTAACAATAACAGAGTGATCGATTCTCCCATTTCCTTGAAAATCATAAAAAATAACATCCCCCAGCTCTAACTCTTCGGCGGTTTGCACACGTGTCCCCTTCAACCCTGTCGTTGAGCCTTCTAAATACCATCTTAAAGAATGTGCAACAGACCAGCTAAAGCTCCAATTTCCTTGTTGAATCCACCAGCCCTTATCTCTACTTGGTGCCCCTCGCATTGGTGCCCCACCAGCTAATAAACATTGAGATATATAGTTTGTACAGTCTACATCAAAGTTAGGAAAAGCTGGATTGCGTCTATTCCACCATAAATTGGCATACTGTACAGCAGCTTGCCTATTATACATCTTTGCCATACATCCCCTCCTCATGCCATCATATGTCTCTTCAAGTATTTCTATTAGTTAGGTCCTTACTCATATTATTGTCGAAAATAGGTATAATCAGTATGTTCCTTTCCATTTTCAAGATCATTTTTGCTACAATAAGATTAAAAGAAATGCATGATTTTATTTTATGACCAGAAGGGATGTTAAATGTGAAGCAGCATGCTGAGAAAGAAATTTTACAGCCTACTCTTTTATGCGATAAAAAGGGGAATTTAAATCCAGCAGCCATCGGATTTGCACGTAAACCACTTATCAACAGCAATTTAAGCGGCCATCTCATGCGCAAAAAGAAATGGAACTATTGGTGTGTCTACGGTGATGAAATCTTATTTTCCGCTACGATTAGTCATCTAGATTATGCAGCAGTCTGCTTCGTCTATTTCCTTGAATATGAAACGCAGCGTTATTTCGAAAAAACGATTACCATTCCCTTAGGCGGCAAATTGAAAATGCCTACACAAGTTTTAGAGTCCGTATCGTTTAAAAATAGTGAAATGATGATTGATATACTATATGTACAAAATGAAACACATCTATCCGTTTCTATTCCAAATTTTGATGGCGATATTTTACGTGCAAAGCTCATCATTCAGCATCCCGCTACAGACGAAACCTTAAATGTTGTCATCCCTTGGAATCGTAAAACATTTCAATTTACAGGTAAGCATCATACACTCCCTACTTCAGGTGTGGTCACAATTGGTACTCGTCGTTATAATTTCTCGGCAGAAGAAAATTTTGCTGTCTTAGATTACGGTCGAGGTGTCTGGCCGCGTGAAGCCGTATGGAATTGGGGAATGGCCTCTCAACGGGTCCGTGGAAGAAGAATTGGACTTAATTTAGGAGGAAAATGGACAGATGGCACAGGCATGACCGAAAATGCTGTTTTCGTTGATGGCAAAATGACAAAAATACATGAGGATTTATTGTTTGATTATGATTCCGAAGATTATATGCAGCGCTGGAAAGTAAAATCAAAATTCTCTCATCAAGTGTCACTAACCTTCTCTCCGTTTTTTGAACGTGTAGCCTATACAAATGCAAAACTAGTAAAATCAGAAGTACATCAATTATTTGGTTATTATGACGGTTCCATTTTGCTCGACAATGGTGAAACATTAGTTATTCGACAAATGCTTGGATGCATTGAGGAGCATCAGGCAAAGTGGTAAAGAATCTTATAAAAGACGCCGCGTTCCGTGGGCATTACTTCATTAATCATTCCACGGAATTCGAGCGCCCCCCTCTCATTGCTCTAAGTAAGGGCTTTTAATATTTTCTCTGGGTCATCAGTAAATATTGCTTGTATTCCAAGCTGCTGTAAATATCGAGCATCCTGCTCCTCGTTGACTGTATAAACACGTACTGTTGCCCCTTCAGCGAGCGCTAGTTTTACTGATTTGCGATACGCTGTAGGCAAACTAACATGCAAGCCTTTAGCAGGAATAAGTGCAACATAAGTCGTAAAGTCTACTAAAACTTCAGCAAACAATGCAGCACTTTCAATATATGGTGCGATTAGTGCGACTGTTTGCAAAGATTCATGATTAAAAGAAGAGATAATAACTCTCTCTGTCATTTGTTGGGCAGCTACTTCCTTTAGAACTAATGACTCGATCCCTTCATAGGCAAACACATCTGTTTTTAGCTCAATGTTAATGCGATGGTTTGTACCTGCAAATAGTTCTAAAACTTCCCCTAATGTCGGAATCACTTCTCCACTATAATCCAATGAGTACCATGAGCCAAAATCAAATGTACGTAATTGCTGTAATGTAAAATCCTTTACATAGCCTGAACCATTGGAGGTACGGTTAATGGTTTCATCATGAATAACAACTACCTCTTTATCTGCTGTTAAATGAACATCTAGCTCAATTCCAGCGATAGGAAGCTTAGATGCCGCTTGGAATGCAGCAATTGTATTTTCCGGGTAGCTTGCAGAAACACCTCTGTGTGCAAAAATATCCAAAATAATGAACCTCCTCTTTTATTAACATTCATTCAAATCCTCTACGTAATAGTAACATATTCAGCTTTTAAGCTTTCACTTGATGGTAAATATTATATATAGTAGTATGATAATCTACTTTGAAATTGTAAGTACCTAGGAGGTGCTAAAAAATGACTGTAAAACATCCAGATTTTCAGACTGAAGTAGAGCGATTAGCGTATACCCAAAGTTATATGCAGCAAATTTTAAATGAGTCACAAAGAGATTTAAAATCCGCTCAAGAGAATATTCGGAAGTCGATGGCAGATCTTGATTACTTAGATTCTAGTTTGAGTTATTTAAACATCTTAACCAATGCCCGATTCTTTGAAATGGCCCGTAATCAAAAGGAAGGGCTAGAAGCCGTTCAAAAGAAGCCTTATTTTGCTAGAATCCATTTTCAAAAGACAGGTGACCCTGAAGAACTTCTTTACATTGGAAAAACCTCGTTATTTCATCGTGAAACACATGAGCCGATTATTGTCGATTGGCGCTCACCAGTAGCGAATGTCTATTATGATGGCCGTCTTGGTGATATGGAGTACGATGTCCGCGGAGAAATTCATAAAGGACATCTATTTGCTAAGCGACAATATAAAATTGAAAATGGCGATTTGCTCGATATACGTGATATTGACTTAACTACGAACGATGAACTGTTACAAGAAGCATTGGCTGGTAAAGCTGATGTTCGTCTAACCGAAATTGTCTCGACAATCCAAAAAGAGCAGAATGAAATTATTCGCGCACATCTTCGTCAACCAATTATTGTCCAAGGAGCAGCAGGCAGTGGAAAAACCACCATCGCCCTACACCGAATATCCTATTTCCTCTACACAATGGGTGAGCATTTTAATCCTGAGCAGCTCATGATTTTAGCACCGAATAAGTTATTTATTGATTATATTGGAGATGTCTTACCAGAACTAGGCGTCGATAAAATATGCCAAACTACTTTTACCGATTACGTACTATCCGCCACTAAATTAAAATTAAAGCTTCAAAATCCAAATGAGCAATTAGAATCGCTTGTGGCCGGAGGAAATTCTCAGCCATCTGCTTGGATTGCTGAAATGAAAGGCTCTCTTTATTATCGTGATGTTATCGAACGCTATATTCGAAAACTGGAGCAAGATATTGCAGAGCAATTTGAAGATGTTTATATTGAAAGATACTGTATCATGCGGGCTTCTCACCTTAAGAAGCTATTTTTATATGAATTTTCTTATATGCCAATCGAAAAACGACTGGCACATATTAAAAAGGTGTTAGCTAGCCATGTTCGTCAGAAGAAGCAGTCTGTTTTAGCTACACTCCATAAAAAATATGATGAAGCACTTGGAAAGGCATTAAATGGTATTCGAGATGATGAAAAACGGCGACGTGTCGTAACAAAATTTATCGATGAACGCGATGAGCGAATTCCTGCTATTGAAAAAGAAGCCAAATCAACAGCAGCTGCTTATATGCGCCGCTTTACCAAACACAATATTAAAACTCTTTATCGTTCACTTCTCACCAATGCAGAGCTGTTAGCAGAACTGGCTCCTGAATGGCATTATCTCGAACAACAGCAATTTTTACAATCACATCTCAAGGAACAATGGGCACTTGAAGATTTAGCTGCACTTTATTATTTACAGGCGCGCTTAAAAGGCATTCCTGATGAATGGAAAATGCGCGTTGTCTTTATCGATGAGGTTCAAGACTATAGTCTATTTCAGCTTGCCGCTTTAAAAACAGGTTTGGATACTGATATGTTTACAATGGTTGGTGACTTAGCTCAAGGAATTCATAGCTATCGTTCATTAACTGCTTGGGAGCCTGTCCAAAGTTTATTCCCACGAGCAAGCTTTCGAACTTTGCAAAAAAGCTATCGTACAACCATTGAAATTATGGAAGTCGCTAATGAAATTTTAGCGCAAATGGATGAACAACTTCCGTTAGTGGAGCCTGTTGTTCGTCATGGCAACGTGCCAAGCTTTATTCAAGCGGATCAATTCGACGCCTTACAAATTAAAGAAATTTTTGAAACGATTCGTCAACATGGACATCGATCCATTGCTTTAATATGCAAAACAACTGCTGAAGCAATGATGATGCAAAAAGATTTAAAAGCTCACCAACTACCTGCACAGCTACTAACTGAAAATGATTCTATTAATCAGGAAATGTTGCTCGTTGTTCCAAGCCATCTAGCGAAAGGACTTGAATTTGATGCGGTTATAGTAGCTGCGTTTGATACGCCCTTTTACGACACGCCCATTGATCGAAAGCTACTCTATGTAGCACTCACACGGGCAATGCATGAACTTTACTTAATAGGTCCCTCTAAAAATACATTTTTATTAGAAAATTAAAAAGTCGCTATAAGGCGACTTTTTTATACCTCATCAATTTCTCGGTGGTAATCGATAGAACTTTCCTTTCGATAGATAGGCCTTAACCACTTTCCACCACGAACTAGGTGCTTCCTTCGGAGGAGACTTCTTTTTAGGCAATGCCGGCATGCGCATAATCACGACTCCTTTCATAAGGCTTATTAATACTATATGAAGATAGTACGCAATTATGATAAAAAGGGCGATGAGTTAAAATCACTCCTCGCCCTTTTTGCTATTGTTTTACATAATAATCAATTTGCTGCGCCTTCATAAAGCCAGCCTTTTCATAGACAGATATTGCTTTTTTATTGTCTATTTCAACATCTAACATGACGAAAGTGGCACCGGTTTTACTCGCATAATCCTTTGAAAAGGACAATAAAGCCGTCCCAATACCTTGTCCTTCACAATTTGGGTGGACTGCAAGGGCTGTTACCCATTGTATTTCATTTTCCTGAGCTGTCGTCACCGTGCCAACAACTCCTCCATCTCGATAAGCAATCCATAGCTTTCTTCCATTAGTGGACGTATTAAAGGCGATGAGCTCTGTTGATTCTTCTGGTAAATCACCAAATGCTTCACTATAAATAGCAATTAGCTCAGCCTGTTCGCCATTATAGGGAAGAATAGTAATATCGCTTCGTAATGCTACAGGTTCCGCCTTTGTTTCTAAGGTTGCTTCTGAAAAGCTGTAAACATAATTTTTATTTTCAATAAATGTGTGTCCATGTGGGGAACCATCAATAACAACAGCTAACTGACCCTCTGCCCCTCGCTCTTTTAGCCCAACTTGTATGCCTTCAACTAATGCAGTCCCAATCCCCTTTTGGCGATATGCAGGTGTCACCACTAGTGACCACTCATACGTATGGAGTCCCATCAAATCAATGGCACTTGCAACACCAACTAACAAATCCTGATCATCCTCATACGCCAATACCATAAAGCCCTTAGATTCAAAAGAGCTAGCCATTGGCACATTCAAAATAGTTTCGTATACTCGATAATCATGAATTGTCGCTTCTTCACATAATAATTTTACTTCCTTCAATGTTTCTCCATCCAATGGGAAAGACACTGTCATCACTGAAATATTCATTGTTTACTCCGTTCCTGTATCAGACTATTGCCCTATTGTAGCAAGAATGAAAATAAGCTGGCAACTAAATATATTATCACCATCTATTAATCAGAATTTTACTTCAAATAATCCAATAATAAAAGGATTTTTACTATAAAAGTTCACGAAAACGACTAAAATTTACTATGAATTCTAGATATATAATAACCTAACAAACTCATAAAATTGTCACTATTAACTCTTTTCATTTAGTTACTTTCAAACTATATACTATTCCCTACTTATTTATATTAATTATACTATTTATTCAAATTAATTACATTTGTTAATATGATTAAAAAAAGAGTAATTTCAAATGAAATTACTCTTTTCATAGTTGTCAATGGCTATTCTTCTAAATGATGGGAGGATGAATGAAGCATTTGAGCATATAAACCGCCCGATTCAATTAGTTTTTGCTGTGGACCAGCTTCCACTAGCTCACCTTTATGCATAACTAACACCATGTCTGCATTATGCACTGTATTTAATCGATGTGCAATAACAAAGCTAGTGCGGCCTTGCATTAATGTATCAAGTGCCTCTTGAATCGCCATTTCTGTTACTGTGTCGATACTGCTTGTCGCTTCATCTAACAATAAAATTTTCGGGTCCGCAATAAGTGCACGTGCTATTGATAGTAATTGTTTTTGGCCTTGTGAAATTTCTCGTCCATCTGCAGCAAGAATCGTATCGTATCCATCCTTAAGCTTCATGATAAAATCATGTGCATTAGCACGCTTTGCTGCTTCCTCAATATCAGCATCACTTGCATCTAATTGACCATATCGAATATTTTCACGAACCGTTGCCTCAAATAAAAATGGATCCTGCAATACAAAAGCCATTTGGGAACGCAAGGATGGACGATCAATTTCCTGAACATTAATGCCATCAAATAACACTTCGCCCTTTGTCACTTCATAGAATCTTGCAATAAGCTGAAGGATTGTCGTTTTCCCTGCTCCTGTAGCTCCTACAAGCGCTACCGTCTGCCCAGGCTCCACTTTAAAATCAACATTTTTTAATGTGTAAGATTCCTGGTCTTGTTCATATTTAAAATACACCTGCTTAAAAGCTACATGTCCCAATAGCTGATGTTTTTTCGCTGAGGTAGATTCTCCTTCTGGTTGTTCGTCCAGTAACGCAAATACTCTCTCAGCACCAGCAATAGCTGATAGCACTGTATTAAATTGGTTGGCTAAATCATTTAATGGGCGTGTAAATTGCCGAGCATATTCTGTAAATATAACGATAACCCCTATTGACACATGCCCATACAAAGCAAGTAAGCCCCCGATACCCGCGACAATAGTAAAGCTCATATTATTTAAAAAGTTCATGACCTTTGGAATATAGCCAGAATATGTCTGTGCCCAAAATCCCGTTCTTCTTAACCGCAAGCTTTTTTCCTGAAACTCTGCCTTCATTCGTTCCTCTTGGGAAAAAGCCTTCACAATGCGCTGTCCAGATATGGTTTCTTCTATCATGCCGTTCAGAGCCCCAATAGCTGCTTGTTGCTCCTTAAATAAAGGAGCAGTTCGACGTGTAATCCAACGCATTGCCCAAAACATAATGGGAATAATGGTCATAGTTAAAATGGTTAGTAATGGACTTAAGCTCAGCATAATAATAATCGTTCCTCCAAGCGTTAGTACACTTGAAAACACCTGAATAAAGGAGCTATTCAGCGTTGAGCTGACAGCTTCTATATCATTCGTCATACGGCTCATTAATTCGCCATGCTGACGACGATCAAAGAAGGCAATCGGCAGTCGTTGAAAATGACCAAATACAGTTGTTCTTAGCCTATAAATCGTTTGCTGAGCAATACCAATCATCCAATAATTTTGTAGGAACAGGGAGACGGCCAGCAACAAATAAATGCAGATCAATAATACAATCCCCTTGCCTAAGCCAGCTAGCTCTCCATGCATAACATAGTGATCAATCATTTGTCCAATTACATAGGGACCTATCAAAGCCAAAATTGAACTAGTCATCACTAGTAAAAGAACTACAATTAGGAGTGCTCGTTGCTCATCGACAATTTTCCATAACCGTAGCAATGTACTTTTCCAATCACTTGCTCGTGGCCCTTTCTTTTTCTTCACAGCCTTCTGAAGATCATCTTTAGTCAAAATCGGCTCATAGCCAAAAGGTTTTTGGAAAAATCCCATTATTCCTCCACCTCCTGTTGAGAGACTGCAATTTTTTTATAAAGTGAGGAACATTGTAAAAGCTCTTCATGGGTTCCATAGGCAACTACTTTTCCAGCATCAATCAGTAAAATACGGTCTGCACCTTTAGCGGTACGAATTTTTTGCGTGACCACAAGCATCGTAGCATGTTCTTCGCTCAGTGCCTCCCAAAGTGCCTGTTCTGTTTTAACATCCAATGCACTTGTACTATCATCGAGCATTAATATATGTCCCTTTCTCAAGAGTGCTCTCGCAATGGATAGCCTTTGTTTTTGCCCTCCTGATAAGTTGACCCCTTTTTGCCCAACCTTTGTATCATAACCATTTGGAAAATCCTCAACGGATGCATGTATTTGAGCCTGCATCGTAGCCTGTAGTACAGCGTCCATTTCAGCATGCGTATCTCCCCAACGCACATTATCTGCAATACTGCCTGTAAATAATAAGGACTGCTGAGGGACATACCCAATGACTTCACGTAATTCTTGTAAATCCCACTGTTGAACATCCTGTCCTTCTACTAGTATTCTTCCTTCTGTTACTTCATAAAAACGCGGAATAAGCTGTAATAAAGTGGATTTACCAGCACCGGTTGCCCCCATAATCGCTAATTTTTCACCCGATTTAACTTGGAAATTGACGTCTGATAGGACTGACACCTCTCCGCCTGGATACGTAAAACTAACATGTTCAAACGTTAATTCACCATAATGTTTACTACGGCTGATTTCCTCTGAAAATGAAACATCTTCAACCTCATTTTCTGTAGAAAGAACTTCTGCCATACGCTCAGCTGAAGCCTTTGCACGCGCATAAAAAATAATAATAAAAGCGAACATTGAAAACGAGCCTGTCATACGCATCGCATAGTTAACAATCGCTACAATATCTCCAAGTGGTGTTGTCCCTGCCGCAACTTGTTTTGTACCAAACCATAGGACGGCGAGCAGACTCATATTCATAATGAATAAAAGAGCTGGCATAATGTACTCCATTATGCGTAAAGCCTTGACAGTATCGAATTTCAAACGAGATGCAACTTCATCAAAGCGTGAAGCCTCATATGTCCCCCGTAAGTATGCTTTTACTAAACGTATGGCCTGTAAATTCTCCTGCAAAACCCTATTTAAACGGTCGACTCTTTTCTGCACCCGTCCAAAATAAGATACGCCCTTTGCGACCATAAAAATAAGGAAAATTAAAATGATAGGTGCACCTATGACTAAAAATAAGGCTAATTTTGCATTCACAATAAAAGCCATTACTATGCTTCCTATCACAGCAAGAGGTGCCCGAAGCATAATACGTAAGCTCATAAACAGCACCGTTTGCACTTGTGTGACATCATTCGTTAATCTCGTAATGAGAGATGCCGTAGAAAATTTTTGATAGGTTGCCAGTGTAAAGGATTGGATTTTATCAAACATGGCATTTCGTAGATCATAAGAAAAGCTTTGAGCAGTATGAGATGAAAAGTAAGAATTTACGATACCCGCCATAAAGGCAACAAATGAAAGTACGAGTAAAACAGCACCCCATTGCATAATCATTCCGTGATTTTGAGCTCTTACCCCGTCATCAATGATTTTGGCCATAATAAGTGGCTGTACAAGCTCTACAAACAACTCTAACAACATTAAACATAAAGCAAAAATAGCTGTCCATTTATAAGGTCTTACATAGGAAAAAATTTCTTTCACATTCTTTCCCCCTTGTCCTAAGATGAAATTTATAGCTAGTTAAAAATTACTACCACAATAGTATATTTATGCTTTCTCACCTGCGATTGAAAGCCATGTTACACACACAAGCATAACGAATACCCCTACTAATTGCCAGAATCCTAAAGAAGTACCAAAGACAATAACTGAAATAATCATAGCCGTTAATGGTTCAATGCTGGAGAGGATACTCGTCTCTACAGCTGTTATATATTTCATACTACTTAAAAACAATATGAAAGCGACTGTTCCAAAAAATATTAAAGCAACCATTAAAAGTAGTGTTTTAAAATCAGTAAAAACGACCCATTGGTTAGACAGCCATACCCGACTCACTATACCTAATGTGAGCCCACCTATTAGCATCCCCCAGCCAACTACTAACAACACATTCCACTCTCTCATTAAACGCGCAGGATATAATGTGTAAAAAGCAAAGGTTAAACCTACTGCTACACCCCATAGCAATGCTTTTGGACTAATAAGCAAACTTTCAAATGATGCGTTCGTTAGTAGTAGAAATAACCCCATAAGGGTACCAATAATTCCTATTACTTGATATTTTGGTGGCCATTTCTTTAAACTAAGAGAGACATATGCCACAACAAATATTGGCGCTAGAAACTGGAGTAAGGTCGCTAGCACTGCATTACTTTCATGAATCGCTGCTACAAATGCAAATTGAACACCTAGCATACCTACAATACCAAAGACAATGAGCTGTCTACCCCATAGTTTGTGCTGCCAAATACCAAAAATATTTTTTCCCGTTAACAGTAAATATGTAATTAGTATCATACCTGCAACCGATAAACGGATTGTTAACATAAAGGAAACAGTCAATGATGTATGGTTCAGTAACCACTCCATCAAGGGGCCAGTCGCTCCCCATAACATAGCACCCGAAACGATAAATATTATTCCTTTTAAACGTTGCATACCAATCCTGCTTCCTATATACGTACTAAAAAATGTTACTTTTCTTCAAATCTTTTCTTAAATATCATTAGAAAAGTCCTAATTCTTTTCATTATCAAATATTTACAAATATATTCATAATGACTAATTCCATATAATTATCTATAATATTAGTATATATTGATTACCCAAGGAGATCGAAAACTCATGAGTCATATGCATAAATCATTTACGATTGATGAACATTATTTAAATTCACTTCCTTTTCCTGCAATTATCTTAAATCAAGATGGACAAGCCACTATCTGGGGAAAGAGCGCTGAACATCTGATTGGTTTATCAACTAATGATATTACAGGAAATACTACTCCATCTATACACGAAAATCTACTACGTCAGCTTCCTGGAGAAACTTTTCAAGCTATCCTCCAAAGCGAGGAAAGTACGTATATAGAAAAAATTCAAATTCACACCTCTTTAAAAACAGAAATGTCGACAGCACTGCTTGCTAAACCTTATACAGAGCAAGGAGAACGTTTGATTCTCATGATTTTTATGCTGCCAGAATTAATGACTAATGCCGTCTCTCATTGCAGTACATTTGTAGACCTTAAACAAGGATTGAATGCTACATTTATGACTGTAACACTTGACCACGATGGTTTCATCTTAGAATGTAATAATGAATTTCTAAAAACAAGCCAATGGACGCCAAAGCGTGTTATCGGCAAAACATTTTGGCAGTTGTTCCCAGATAATGATCGTAGTGAAAAAGTGACAAATATTATCTGGCGTAATTTAAACAACGGGCACACATGGCAAGGTGAAGTTGAAAAAATCACCAAAGCGGGACAATCCTATTGGGTATTACTAACGGCTATCCCAACCTTTAATCTGGAAACAGGTGAACAACAATTTTTCTTAATTGAAAAGGATATTACTAAATCAAAAACTATCCAACACCAACTTGAGAAAATAGCTTATATCGACACGGAAACTGGGCTGATGAATGCCCACCGACTTGAAAAGGTCATTAGCAATATGATTGAGGATGACAGACACTTTTCATTTGTTTATTTAAGTATTGATAAATTTTATACTTTAAAAGAACTACACGATCAACAAATCGATCAAAGCCTAATTATTGAATTTACAAATCGTATTAAGATGTATTTCCAAGATAGCACGATGGCGCGTATCAATGAAAATGATTTTGTAGTCATCACACCTTTAAGTGAATGGTTTATTCAAGGCTTTTTATCATACTTACAACAGCACCCTATTTACAGTGGCAATATTGCTGTGCCAATCTCTATTAGTGGTGGTATCACTAGATATCCTGAAGATCAAACAACATTTTCTCAGCTTATGAAAGCGTCTATTGCTACTATTTCAACTGTGCGTGAAGCTGGGGGAGATAAAATTGTGACACTATCAACAGCGACACATAAAGCTTTAAATCGAAAAGCGTTAATTGAAAAGCGATTACTACAAGCGCTTGATCAAAAGAATTTAAAGGTCCTATATCAGCCACAAATCGATGTTTATTCTGGAAAAATTACAGCTGTTGAGGCACTTGTACGTTGGGAAGATGAAGTGATTGGTGTGGTTTCACCTGATGAATTAATTCCAATTGCGGAAGAAACAGGACTAATTAATAATATCGGTTCCTTTATGCTAGAGAGAGCGTGTGAACAGGCGTTAATTTGGAAAAAAGCTGGCCATGATTTAAAAGTATCCATCAACTCTTCTGTACGAGAGTTCCGTGATAAAAATATGGCTAAGTCCATTCTTGAAATGATTGCTAAAACAGGCTGTCCAGCAAACCTCCTGCAAATTGAAATCACTGAAAAATTCGCGTTAGAGGCAGAAGCTGCAACATCTATTGCTCAGCAAATGCGCAAATTAGAAAACGAAGGCATTTCCTTTATATTAGATGATTTCGGTACGGGCTATGGATCATTTAGATATATGCAAATTTTACCAATAGATACAGTAAAAATCGATAAAACATTTACTAATTCTCTGTTAAAATCCGAAAAGAGCCAAAAGCTTATGAACGGTATGGTACAGCTAGGTAAATCCATGGAACTTAAAGTAGTAGCTGAAGGTGTCGAAACGGCGGAACAGGCTGATTTGTTAATTACTTATGGTTGCGATGCTATTCAAGGCTACTATATTAGTAAGCCTGTAACATCAGATGAAATCGAAGCATTGCTTGTAAAAAAATAATACAATAAATAGGAGGCTGCGTAGCATACATGCAGCCTCCTATTTTTATTTTTTATAGACCTTTTGGAATTTCACCTTACTTGAACGGACTGAACGGAAAATGAGTTGAATAATTACTTCTGCAAAGACAAGTCCAATAACAATTGCCCCTGTTATTAAAAATGCCTTTAAACCATATTGTAAGCCTTGTAAATAATCATCCTCTACAACATTTCTCATGGCATTATAGGCCATGCCTCCTGGCACTAACGGAATGATTCCACCAACAATAAAAATAATCATCGGTATTTTAAATCGACGCGCATATAGATGAGCCACGATGGCAATGACAAACGAACCAAAGAAAGAGGCTTTAACAACATCCATTCCTTGCTCTGTTAAAATATAATAAATAATCCAGCCAATTACCCCAACAAGACCACAATGAAGTAGCGTCTTTCTAGGTACATTAAAAATGATGGCAATCCCAGCTGTAGCAAAAAAACTAACAATTAATTGTATGATAATGTCCATTATGTGCATGCTAGTCGCCTCCTAAAATCCTAGGGTGACGGCAATAGCTGCCCCTATGGCAAAGGCAGTTAAAAAGGCTTCTGCTCCTTTTGCCATCCCTGACATAAAATGACCTGCCATTAAATCACGAACTGCATTCGTAATCAAAATTCCTGGTACGAGCGGCATAACAGAACTAATGATGATTTTATCTAGCTCTGTCCCGTAACCATACTTTACTGCGAAGAAGGCAACAAAGCCGAGAACGAGTGATGCTGTAAATTCAGAGAAAAATTTAACTTTTGTTAAATGATTCGTTATTACAAGCATTAGGAAGCCTAACCCCCCTGCTAAAACAGCGATAGGAAAATCGGACCACCCACCCTTAAACATAATAAGGAAACAACCACTTGCAAAAGCGGCCGCAATAACTTGTAAATAGGTTGGTAAAAAATAATTTGTTTTTTGTATCGACTTTAGCTCGTCATAAGCTTCTTCTAATGTTATCATGTGAGATGTGAGTCTCCGAGATACTGAATTTACCAAGGCTATTTTTTGTAAATCTGTAACCCTGCTGGAAATTGATGAAATTCTCGTTGGCTGTGTCTTGCCTAACGAAAAAATGATTCCAGTCGGTGTGGCATAACATTGAGCATTCGGCATATTTTGAGAATGTGCCATCCTCAGCATCGTATCCTCCACACGGTATGTTTCTGCACCACTTTCAATCATAATACGCCCTGCAAGCAACAAACAGTCAATCGTAAGTTCATTATCCGCTTCTTGTAAGACCATTGCAGCTATCTGCCTCCTTCAAAATGTTCCTTGCCAATAGTATCGAACTGCCATTAAAAACACAACTGAAAATTTCAGCAAAAGATTGGGTTTTTTCAATTTAATTTTACATAATTGATCTTTGGTTGTTCTATTTTTAGTAAGGATTTTTTATCCACTAATACAGTAGTATAACCACGTTCGATATACTACTTCAAGAAGGAAAAATGGCTAGCATTAATTTCTATAAATTAACAATAAAAGTTTATAGATTTGTATAACTTTTTTCATGATTGGCACGTCTGATTGTATAGAAAATAAAATTGAGGGGAGCGTATCCAACACCATGCAGGAACGCAGAAAAAAACGCGGGCCAATAATAGATTTTTTATTACTTGGCCTCATTGTAGCTTTAACAACTATTATACTCGTTATTATCCTATCTAAGGATGAATTTAAGTTTCAAAAAATTAGTGCTTCAAAAGAAACCGATACAGAATCGGTTAATAGTAATATATCAACGGAAAGTTCTGCGTTTCCAGGGATACGAATTGTAACAGATGTTTCTAATGATAAACGTACACCTTTTGCCATTCATTACCCACAAACAGATAACGAAGTTTTTAATGATGCCGTATTACAATACATAACGGATTCAAAAGAAAACTATCTAGCCTCTATGAAAAAAGATAAAGAAGTTATGGGTGAATTAAATATTAGTCTTGAAACATTTCCGTACCGAGAGCATTACTATTCATTTGTGCTAACAAAGATGCTTTACGTAGGTGGAGCTAACCATGAGGTCACAACGAAAACATTCTTTATTAATAACGAAACTGGCGAGCAAATAACTATTCAAACATTATTACAAAATGACGAGAATAATTTATCAACGTTAGCCGCAAATGTGCGAAAAGATTTGCAGAAGAATCTCCAAATAAAGGATGAGCTTTTAAAGGATGAATTATTAAAAGCTACTGAACCAAAATGGTCCAACTTCACTCGCTTTGCAATTGCAGACGATTCGTTGCAATTCTATTTCGATGAATATGAGATTGCTAGCGGGTCAGCAGGTGCCCCAATAGTGAAACTACCACTTTCGCTCATTAACCCATTGTTAGCCTCTGATTTTCAAATTGCTATGGAAAATGTAAAACCAATTACACCACCACCTACTGGTGATCCAAATAAAAAACGAATTGCGCTGACATTTGATGATGGTCCACACCCAAAAGTGACGGAGCAGATATTAAACATTCTCGATAAATATCATGCAAAAGCAACCTTCTTTATGCTTGGTAGTCGTGTACAATATTATCCTGATATTGCAAGAGATGTACTTGCACGTGGGCATGAAATCGGAAATCACTCATGGAATCACCCGGTTTTAACGAAACTTACGCAAGAACAAGTGATGAAAGAGTATAATACAACAGCCTCTGAAATAGAGAAGGCTATTAATCACGGTGCCACTGTTTTCAGACCACCTTATGGAGCAACTAATGACACGATTGACGCTGAGATTCCTGTTCCAGTCGTGCTTTGGACAATTGATACATTAGATTGGAAGCATCGCAATGCACAGCAATTATTGCCAAATGTAAAAAATAATCTACACAATAATGCAATAGTACTAATGCATGATATCCATCAATCTACTGCAGATGGCCTCGATGCTGTTCTTGCTTATTTACAAGGTCAGGGCTATGAATTTGTAACAGTTTCTGAGATTTTGCCCTACCGTCAAAAGTAAGATCCACCACAAAGAAAAGTCCAATGAATTCTAATTGAATTCATCGGACTTTTTTTGTCATTTAATGATTAATGTATCTAGAGGTTTAAAGTCTTTTAACTGATAGCTCTTCACTTCATTACGCGCTACTGTATAAAGAGCGTCCTCTATATAAACAACCCTTTGTACGACCTGCTCCCAATTCTCATATGGCTCACCGTTCGTAGCATTCATAATATTCCCTTTTAGAGTAATGCCTTTATCTGCAGTAATTTCATAAATTTGAGCACCCTGACCTTTATAAACAATGTTGTCTCCTTTACCCGCTTCATATTGGACAACTGGGAAGCCAAAGTAGTTGTATTCCTTATTTCGGAATAGCGCTTTTGGATTGTATTGAACTTCAGAATAGGATCCCTTTCCGCCAATTTTCACGGTGGATTGTTCTTTTGGATTTTTGAAGTCTGATACATCAAATAATGACATCTTCATATTCGTCGTCACCGTAAAATTGCGCTTCGTATACGAATCATAGCGTTGTTCTGTATCATAGCCGATACCAATTAAATGTGTTTCATCTAATGGATGCAGGTAATTACTAAAGCCCGGAATTTTTAACTCCCCTAGGACCGCTGGTTTTTTCGGATTTGCTACATCAATGACAAACAGTGGATCGACTTCTTTAAATGTCACCACATATGCCTTATCTCCCATAAAACGAGCAGAATAAATCTTTTCCCCAGGTGCCATATTTTTCACTGTACCTAAAGCTTTTAAATGTTCATCTAAAATAAAGAGGTGGTTATAGGAGGTACTTTTCTCATCCCACGTATTACCTTCTGTTGTAAAGATTCGTAAGTTACCCTTATATTCATCCATAGAATATTGATTTAAAACAGTCCCCTTTACTTCAGTACTACCAGTGAAATTCAATGTTGTTCCATCTATATTCCATTTGAAAATTTGCGTGTCAGCCGCTCTCGGCATCCATATCATATCCATAGCGCGTTTTTCTAATGGTATGGCGTTATTACCTTCATAAATTGGTGTCGTTAAATATAGTGCATTCTCTGACATATAAAGTCCACTACTGCCGCCCAAGTACCCTTTTGTATTAGCCGTTGTTTTGGCACCATTTTTTAAATCGATAGCTGTAATTAAACTATAGGTACCATCCATTGTATTAGGCAAAATCGAAATTTTTTCTAAAGGTAGACTTTCGAACTTTTCTCCTGTCAAGCTATCATATGTTTTTGGTTTTAAATCTGCTTTTTGCTCTTGTTGTAATACCCAATAGTTCGGATACATATTACCAATTAAATAGAGTGTGTCTTTTGCAATACGGATATCCTTTAGATATCCTTCTTGCCCCACATCGCGTATATGTTTTGGCTTGTTTGGATTGGAAATGTCATAAAATGAAGCTGTGACCATTCCCGTGCCTGCTTTTTCAATATATTGATCCCCAATTGCTATTAATAAATTATCATATAGCGCAAGCTTTGAAATATATTGCGACTCTTTCAGCTTAATATTTGCAGCCTGTTTTAAATGCTGCGGGTCTTTAGCGTTCACAACTGTAATACTTTGATCTTTTGCAGTAAAAATAAAACCGTCTTTGACAACAACAATATCGCCTTCTTCTACACCTTCCACTTGATTATTAGTTGTAGACTCGTTATTCGCTGTTGCTTTATCTTCACTTTTTGCACTTTGAGACATCTCTTCTTCTCTAATTTCACCTCTAGGAGCCTTTAACAAATTCTTAAAATATTGTTCTAATTCTTTTTCTGATTGAACGGATGTTAACGTTTCAATAATTGTAAATGGAATAACTTGCGAAGCTACATTAAGTCCTCCCTGTGCAAAGGCTTCTTTTTTTACATGTAATTGATAACTGCCTGGTACAAGTTCCTTTACAACTAATGTTTTTTGATCTTCTAACAATGCAATCGTTGCAGGTACTTTTTTCCCTTTTTCTGTCATTACATACACATTGTCCTCAGTAATTTTACTTTTCTTTAAGCTTACAGAGAATGATGCCTGCCAACTTTGGGTAGCCATACCCACACTTGCAGCCTTGGCAGTGACCTCTGTATTCATTGCCCATGTTAAAATACCAGGCACGATTGCTATAACAGCTATCAACATGAATGCCAGCCATTTACTTTTCATTATTTTACCTCTCCTTCATATACTTGTTTATCCATTAGACTAAGAAAAAGATGGAAAGTTACATTATTCTGAAATTTTTTTAAGGTGTGGTTACCCCTACACAAAAAAACGAAAGGGAATAATATCCCCCTCGTTTATTCTTCAAACGGCCATTTTGGCAGCCTATTAGCTAATGGCTTATCTTGGCGTCTGCCTAATACATAATCTGCCTGCATAATGGTATGAATTTCTCGCGTACCTTCATATATAACAGGTGCTTTGGAATTCCGCAGATAGCGCGCAACTGGATATTCATCTGAATAGCCATATGCACCATGAATTTGTACTGCATCATCCGCAGCCTTATTGGCAAAATCGCACGCCTGCCATTTTGCTAAAGATGTTTCTCTAGTATTACGAACGCCTTTATTTTTCAACTCACCAACACGATAGACCAATAGACGGCTCATCTGGTAACCAGCCTCCATATTAGCGATCATTTGTCCGACAAGCTGATGCTCTCCTATAGGCTTACCAAAGGTTTCTCGTTCATGACAATATTTCACACTAGCCTCAAGACACGCTTGGATCAAGCCGACAGCCCCCGCAGCTACAGTGAAACGTCCATTATCTAGGGCAGACATGGCTATTTTAAAGCCTTCTCCCTCTACACCGAGACGATTTTCTACTGGCACACGTAAATCTTCAAAGAAGAGCTCACCTGTATTACCTGCACGAATCCCGTATTTCCCTTTGATAGCCTTTGATGTAAAGCCTGCCATTGAACGTTCAACAATGAATGCACTAATACCATGATGTCTCTTGGACTTATCTGTATAGGCAAAAACGATAAAGTGATCAGCTATATCACATAAGGAAATCCATGTTTTCTGTCCATTGATGACATAATGATCCCCATCACGGACAGCTGTAGTAGACATAGCTGCCACATCAGAGCCAGCACCCGGCTCAGTAAGACCAAATGCACCAATTCGTACTCCTTTTGCCTGTGGAATAAGATAGCGCTGCTTTTGATCTTCAGTACCCCATTGCATTAATGTCATGCTATTCAGACCCGTGTGAACGGATACCGCTGTTCGGAATGCTGTATCTCCACGCTCCAGCTCCTCGCACACAATAGCAAGGGAGTTATAATCCATTCCACTCCCACCATACTGCTCTGGCACACAAACGCCCATTAGCCCAAGCTCCGCAAGCCTCGACCAAATTTTAGCATCAAAGCCCCCTTCAGCATCCCACTTTGCAATATAGGGAATAATTTCTTCATCAACAAATTGCCTTACCGTTTTTCGTAGCATTTCATGCTCCGTGGACATGTCAAAATTCATGGTCAGCACCTACCATTTCACAATCATAGCAGACTTATGAGACGTCTCTTTTATTACTACACCACGTTTGGCCATTTCTTCAATATACGTATCGCCAGGGACCACTGATTCAGGCGGGAAAACACCGTGCTCTTTAATAACACCCGCACCTATCATCTGAGCTACAACCGAAATAGTATTAGCTGTAGCACGGGCCATCGCTGTTTCATTGATAGTCATATCCTTACGCACAACCATTTCATATTCATATGTCAATTGCTGTTGCGCTTTTTCACCAGCAACAATGACACGTAATAGAACCGCATCTGGTTTTGTTCCCAGCTCCAGTTTCTTTTTAAGCGCCTCACGAACTACAGAACGAACAGGCACCTCTTGATTATCAACCTCTACCTTATTCGCTGAATCAAGGAAGCCTAAATCTGCTAATAGCTTAAACTTCTCTGCATGCCCCTTATAACGAATTGTTTTATACTCTAATGTGCGGACATTTGGGAATGTTTTATACAATGTAGAGATGCCTCCAGATGTATAAAATGCCTCAAGCACACCGAAATCATCAAAATAAATAGGTTCAACACCTGAAAGGGAAGGAACTTCTTGTAATTTGCCCTTTTGAATCGTTTTTGAAGGCTCAGTATAATGATCAAAAACACCATCTAAAGAAAATACGCGTGTATAATGAAGCGGAGGCTTTGGTTCAGTTGGAATGCCACCAACAAATAGTTTAATAGACTCAACATCATCTAATTTAGAGGCACCATAGCCCGCTAGAATATTGATCATACCTGGAGCAACACCTAAGTCAGGGATAATTGTGACACCTTTTGCTTTTGCTTCCTCATGCAGATCTAATATATTTTCGGTAACACCACCTATATGGCCACCTAAATCTACAGAATGTACACCCGCTTCAATAGCTGCTCTCGCAACGCGCTCGTTGAAGGAATAAAATAATGCATTGATCACAACATCACCTTTTGAGATGACCTTCATTAACGAATCATCGTGCTCTGCATGAAGCTCTACAACTTCAACCCTATCTGTATTTAAAGTATCCACAAAGTCCTGTGCCACTTTTACATCGATATCACCTAAAAATACACGATCGACTTTATCATTTTTTATTAAATCACGAGCTACCTCTTTACCCATTAAACCTGCACCTAATACAACAACTTTCATCAAGAACATCCCCTTTCGTTGATCTGTTACTCTGTATCGATTTGTGCTCTTTGTAATTTACCGCTGTAGTCTACGTAAATGCTCTTCCACTCCGTATATACATCTAGGGCTGCAACACCTGAATCTCGATGTCCATTGCCAGTTCCTTTTGTACCGCCAAATGGTAAATGGATTTCAGCACCTGTTGTGCCGGCATTTATATAAACAATACCCGTGTCTAAATCACGCTGTGCGCGGAAAATAGTATTAACATTTTGTGAGAAAATTGAGCTTGATAAGCCAAATTTCACGCCATTATTTACTTCAATTGCTTCCTCTAAGCTTGCTACCTCAATTAGAGAAACGACAGGACCAAAAATCTCTTCTTGGGCAATAATCATGTCAGGCTTCACGTTCGTAAACAATGTAGGCTCGTAATAAAACCCATTGTCATATGGTGGCTCATTTAAAATTCTACCACCAGCTAGTAACGTGGCACCTTCCTGCTTGCCTATTTGTACATAGTGATTAATTTTTTCCAATGCAGCTTTATTAATCACCGGCCCAATTTTAACTCCTTCGTCTAGACCATTCCCAATTGTGAGTTTTTGCATTTCATCTAAGAGACGATTTTCTAATTGCTCTTTAACATCTTTATGCACAATTACTCGGCTACATGCTGTACATCTTTGACCAGCGGTACCAAAGGCACTCCAAAGTATACCCTCTGTAGCCAGTTGAAGATCTGCGTCATCCATAACAATGACAGCATTTTTTCCACCCATCTCTAAGGAAATCTTTTTCAAATGTTTACCGCCAAGCTCCGCTACTTTACTGCCTGTTGTCGTCGACCCAGTAAAGGAAATGACCTTTACATCAGGGTGTTCAATGAGCGCAGTCCCTACAGTCGGTCCTGTACCAAACACAATATTTGCTACTCCATCAGGTAAACCAACTTCTTCAAAAATTTTACCCATTTCACAAGCCATCATAGGTGTCTCATTTGATGGTTTCCAAATGAATGTATTACCCGCCACAATAGCAGGGAAAGATTTCCACGTGGCGATCGCAACAGGGAAGTTCCACGGCGTAATAAGCGCTACGACTCCAATTGGTGCCCTTACACTCATTGCAAACTTATTGGCCAATTCAGACGGAGTTGTTTCACCAAACAACCTACGACCCTCTCCTGCCATATAATAGGCCATATCAATTCCTTCTTGCACTTCTCCTCTTGCTTCTTCAATTACCTTACCCATCTCTTTTGTTAAAACGGTCGCCAAATATTCCTTTTTTTCTTTCATTTTTTGACCGATGGCATATAAAAATTCTGCACGCTTTGGCGCAGGCACAAGTGCCCAGCTCTTTTGTGCTTGTTTGGCTGCTACTACAGCCTCATCTACCTCATTAGAAGTAGATAGTGGTATGGTAGCAAGTTGCTCACCATTTGCAGGGTTCGTCACTGCTATACTTTGTAAATGTGAATGTGTGCTCCATTTACCACCAATATAGTTTTTAATCTCCACTACATACACCCCCTGAAATACTCTATGATGCCTCAGCTATTGTAACCAGTTGTATTCCTCAGGTACAAAATCTATGAATCTTAATAGAATAAAATACTTCAATATTCCGAATTTTCAAGATGTGATATACCCTGTCATACTATGATTATCAGTGACAATTGCCAGAGGCTTTATTTTCACTTAACTGCTTCCCCTCTATTAGAGAATACTCCAAAAGGAGGAATCGCTTAAGGTTATGTATATTCATAACACCCTTAGTTATATGAAAATAAATAATACACATTCTAGTTTTTTATATTCGCCATTTTCTATTTAATTCCCTTTTTTTCTAAATTATTTAATTTCTTATTGAAACCAAAGTGTTTTATAATCGTATAGAATATCAATAAATTTACTTTTGGAGGAATCCCTTATGAATAATCATGAAATTGACTACAAGTTATTTGGTGACGACATGCAATATGTGCAAGTTGAGCTTGATCCACAAGAAACAGTTGTGGCGGAAGCAGGCGCTTTAATGATGATGGATGACTCCATCCATATGGAAACTATTTTTGGCGATGGTTCAAAAGGCGGCTCACAAAGTGGTCTAATGGGCAAATTATTAGGTGCTGGTAAACGTTTAGTAACAGGTGAAAGCTTATTCATGACGACATTCACAAATGTTGGCTCAGGTAAGAAGCATGTTTATTTCGCTTCCCCGTACCCAGGTAAGATTATTCCGATGGATTTAAGTCAATTAAACGGGAAAATTATTTGTCAAAAAGATGCGTTCTTAGCTGCAGCTAAAGGTGTTTCTGTGGGCGTAGAATTCCAGAAAAAAATCGGTGTAGGCTTCTTCGGTGGTGAAGGCTTCATTATGCAAAAGCTTGAAGGCGATGGTATGGCATTTGTACATGCAGGAGGAGCCATTCATGAAAAAACATTACAGCCTGGGGAAGTTTTACGTGTAGATACAGGATGTTTAGTTGCGATGACTTCAAATGTAGATTACGATATTGAACTTGTTGGAGGCGTAAAAACTGCATTGTTTGGCGGTGAAGGGATTTTCTTCGCTACATTACGTGGACCAGGAACTGTCTGGGTGCAATCATTACCATTCAGCCGTTTAGCAAGTCGTGTCTTTGCAGCGGCACCAATTTCACAAGGCGGTGGCGGCCAGTCAAAAGGTGAAGGCGGTATTGGTGGTATATTCGATTTATTCAATAGATAAAATAAAAGGAGCATATCTATCAGTGATATGCTCCGTTTTTTAATCAATTCGATTTGAAATAGCCTTGCCCTGTCCATAAGCAGCCAATGCTTTCACATTTAACATGAGCATAGCTGTTCTCGTTTCTAAGGACGCACTACCGATATGCGGCAGTGCCACTACATTCGGGAGTGTCAACAATGGATGATCCATAGCAACAGGCTCATGTTCAAAGACATCCAGCCCTGCTGCCCATAACTTGCCACTTTTCAGGACATCGTATAGAGCTGCCTCATCAATAATTCCACCGCGAGAAGCATTTATTAAGACAGCATCCTCTTTCATTAACGCTAATTCATGTGCGCCAATGAGACCCTCAGTATCACTATTATAAGGTGTCATAATTACAACAAAATCAGATTGTTGTAAGAGGTCCTCTAATGATACATAGCGAAAGCCATACATCTCTTCCGCCTCATGTCGACGTCTTCGGTTATTATATAAAATTTTCATATCAAAACCTTTTGCTCGTCTAGCAACAGCCTGACCAATTCGGCCCATCCCTATTATTCCAATCGTCGCCCCTGATACGTCTTTACCAACCAGCTGCATCGGGTACCAGCTTTTCCATTTTCCCTCTCGTAAATATCTCTCACTTTCCGGAATTCTACGAGCCGTTGCAAGCAGTAAGCCAAATACTAAATCAGCCGTTGTATTCGTTAAGACACCAGGCGTATTTGTCGCCATAATACCTCTTTTTCGTAAAGCCTTCACATCAATATTGTTAAAACCAACTGCTAAATTTGTTACTAGCTTTAGGTTTGGTGCTTGCGAAAGTAATTCCTCATCCACTTGATCTGCAATTGTTACCCACAACACTTCACAATCAGCGACAAATGCAAGTAGTTTATCGCGAGGGATGACAATCTCCGCCTCTTCCCACTGAGAAACTTCATAAAACTCTTTTAATGGCTCAACAATATGTGCAGGAAACTTACGTGTAATAAATAATTTCTTTTTCATGTTCCAAACACCTCTCTACTCATTTCCCTAATTCGCCTATAGCGTAACACTTAAGGGAAGCATTTTCTAGAGGTTTCTAGTTTGCAACCTTCTATAATAATCGCTAATTTCCCTTTTCATCAGCCTAAAGACTTTGTTTATCCGTGAAATCAATCATTTTATCCACTTTGTAAGCATAAAAAAACTATGCATAAGCTGTATGCATAGTTACATCTCATTTAAAATTCTCTGATGGTCGTATTCAAACGATTGGCAACTCTCTCTAATTCATCAGAGGATTCACCTATCGTCTCAATAATATTTGCTAAATCTGATATTTGCTTCCCTACGTTTTGGAAATTTGAAATGGAATCCTCTACGGAGGTAGATATTGCATCAAATGCCTTTAAGGACTCGGCATTCTGTTTGATACTATTATTTACGAGCTCTTGTATATCCTGTATAGCTTGAACTACTTGTGTGGTAATTCCATTAGACATCTGAATTAAATCAGCAATCTGCTCAACTGAACTTTTCGTCTGATCCGCAAGCTTACGTACTTCATTGGCAACAACCGCAAAACCTTTGCCATGCTCCCCAGCACGCGCCGCCTCAATTGCCGAGTTTAATGCCAATAAGTTTGTTTGACCCGAAATACTTTTAACCATTTCAACCACTGCATTGATTTTTGAAGAGGATTCATCCAGCTGCTCCACCATATTTGCCATTTCAAATGTCTTATGATGAATTTTCCCTGTTTGTTCATTAATAGAAACAATTTTGGCATAGCCTTCACTTGAAACCTTTTGCATCGATTCTGCCTCATGAATGCTATCCTTCAATGAATCGTTCACCTTTTGGGCACTATTAACAAGCTCTGTCACTGTATCCGATGTATTTTGTGATTGAGCCTCTATGTGAGTAGAAATCCCACCAATTACATCCTTGACATGCTCTCGAACGTTATTGCGCTGTTCCTCAATCAATGTATTTGCATAGTTATCGTATTCCTCTAAAACAATTTGCTGTTCAAAATTACATATTTTACTGATGGCATCGCAAAATTTTTCTTCCTCCCCCTTAGATAAACGAAGTTCAAAAATTATCTTACGTAAAGATTTTTCAAGAATTTGAAAGGCTGCTAAATACCACTTCGGATATAAGTTAATTTTCACATGCATTTTTGCCACACGTCTACGCTTTTCAAGGAAAGCTTCATCTATTCTCCCCTCAAACATTTCAATAATATGATGGCGTAATGTTTGACGTAGGCGCTCACTGGAACTATGCCTTTGAATAACCTCACGTAATGCTGGCACACTTTCAATTGCATGATAAAATGCCGCAACAACCTCCACAACGTTTCTTTCCACATATGGCTTTAAACTATTAATTAATTGAAGATCATATACGCTTAATTCCACAAGATTCAATTGCAATAAACGATCAGGATTTTTAATAAAAATGCCTATATTAGCTTCATTACTTATTTCAATTGTATTTTTCTTAGATCTACTTACAATTTGAAACATTTTATCCACCTCATATTATAATCATATACCGAGCTAAGTCTATTATCCTACATGCTATTAAAAAACAACAAATAAGTAGATACTTTATGTATCAATTATAATCTCAAACCTACCAAATGAACAATATATGGGTAAATGTTGTCTGTATTTATTAAATACAATAACACATTTACTCTAAAACAAATACTATATACCTAATTTTATTCATTTTATTTGAAAGATGGATTGAAAAACCAATAAATTTAAGGCAAAAAAGCCACCGCTTCTTGTGAAAGAAGAGTGACTTTTTGTTTACATGAAAATAATTACGCAAAGAACTGCTGCTAAAACTAAACGATAAATTGCGAAAGGCATTAATTTCACTTTTGAAATAAGTGCTAAGAAAAACTTGATTGATAGTAACGCAAAGATAAATGAACTAATAAATCCGACAGCGTAGAATCCGAAATAATCCATTGATAATGTGTCCCAGTTCTTCAAAACAGATACTAAACTAGCTCCTGCCATGATAGGTACCGCCATAATGAATGTAAAATCGGCTGCCACACGGTGACTCATACCGAATAATACCCCACCAGAAATAGTCGCACCTGATCGTGAAAATCCTGGCCATAAAGATAAACATTGAACTAGCCCAACCTTAAAGGCTAAACCATATGAAATCTTATCTAAAGAATCTACTTTTGGTTTTCTTGGTGCCAATTTATCGGCTGCAATCATTAGGATAGCCCCTGCTACTAGTGCATAAACAACGTGCTCTACTTTAAATAGATGATCGTCAATAAAATCCTTAAATGCAAACCCTAAGACAACTGCTGGTAGCATACCGACAATAACATGCAATAAGTTAAAACGTCTATTAATGGACTGAGACTGACCATCAATTTTGTATAAGCCAACTAGGCTTAACATACGCTTCCACATCACCACGATAACAGCTAAAATGGAGCCCAATTGAACGACAATTTTAAATGTATTGGCAGGATATTTACCTAAAAACTCCTCTGTTTTTAACCACATATCGTCAACAATAATCATATGGCCAGTTGAAGATACTGGGGCAAATTCTGTCATACCTTCAACAAAGCCTAAAATCAGTGCTTTTAATAACTCTATAATTTCCACCTTGTCACCTTACCTTTATTAATCAAATACTCACTTATTATAAATTACTCCATTTTCATATACTACTGCTATTTCACCTATAAGTCACCCACAGCTGTAGCCATTAACGAAATTTCATATCCACTATCCAAAGCTCTGACCTACTACCGATTCTCATTGGCGGACCCCAGAAGCCATAGCCTGATGAAACAAGTGTATGCATTTGGTCTTTCAACTTATAACCATAATCCAGTTCAAACACTCGAGCGGTAATATACTGATTTGGCCACAGTTGACCTTTATGCGTATGACCTGACATGTGTAAGTCCACCCCCAGTTTCGAAGGAGTTAACAAATCGTCAGGCGTATGATTCATTACGAGCCATGGTAAGCTTTCGGAAGACTTTAACTCTGCTAGTGACTTTCTATCTTTATTCGTCCTGTCCTCTTGCCCTGTTAATATAAACGCATCATCTATACGAATTGTTTCATCAAGTAGTATATTTACATTGGCATTTTTCATTTCTTTTATAAATTCAGGAATCTTTTTACCATAATATTCGTGATTCCCCAATATACCATAAGTTCCATATGTAGATGTTAACTGTTTCATGACATCTGCCATTTCCCCTTGAACAAACCATTTTGGATCATCATCGACAATATCTCCAGCTAGCAACACAATATCCGGCTGTGCTTCATTCGATAAGTCAACAAAACGTTGTAAATGCCTTTTATGCGATAAAACACCTAAATGAAAATCAGATGCCACAACAGCTCTCAATGACTTCAGTTCACTATCCTTCTTATCAACAGTTATTTCTAAATGACGAACGACTGGAGAATAGGCTAAATAAGAGCCGATAATACTTAGCATAAATAATACAGCAATTGCTATACTACCAATTATTTGTACATTTTTAAAGGGTGTTAGCCAAATAATCAATTGTGCTGCTAAACATAGCAATAAACCGTATTCAAAAATAAACATCCAGTAATTACTAATAACTGAAAAGAATCGTAAGGACTCATGCAATCTTCCAATAATAATACTGAAAGCGACAAGATACAGTACTAACCAAAATAAGATTGGGTAACGGAACCATCCCATAGCCCCTAGCCACTGCTTTACTCCCCACCCCAAATAGAAAGTCAACGCACTATAAATACTAATTAAAAGTATACCTCCAATTACTTTTGGCATATCTTCGTCCTCTACTTTCCTATATATTTAGTTGATTATATCATTTATATGTAACAGTCATATGGGATGAAATACTTGAATAATCTTCTAAAGAAAATAGGAACTAAATGCTTTAACCCTACATTGTAAGCATAGCTCATTATTTCGTATCATTCTTTTGTTTTACATGACATTTCACTGGACATAAATGACAATTTCGTCATTTTAGTATAAAAAGCTACTATTATTTTCACAAATATTCCAGTAACATAATAGGCGATAGAGAAGATTTACGTATTTACGAGCAAAAAGGGGTGCTAGTTCAAATGACACGTTATAAATTTGAAACAACAGAGCATGAGTTATTTCGTAAAACCTTTCGTAAGTTTTTAGCAGAAGAAGCCGAGCCACATTATGCGCAATGGGAAAAAGATCATCTTATCCCGCTTACATTTTGGCGAAGACTTGGTGATATGGGCTATCTTTGCCCTCAAGTAGAAGAGCAATATGGTGGACTAGGTCTTGATTTTAGTTTTGGTGTTATTATTCAAGAAGAGCTTGAGCGTATAGGCTCAAGTCTTATTGGGATCGGCCTGCATAATGATATTGTCGTACCTTATATTGAATCCTTCGGTACACATGAACAAAAATCACGGTGGCTGCCAAAATGTATTTCAGGCGACTATCTTACAGCGATCGCCATGACTGAGCCAGGTACAGGTTCAGACTTAGCAAATATTCAAACAACAGCTATTCGTGATGGAGACCATTATATTGTAAATGGCCAAAAGACCTTTATTACAAACGGAATTCATACCAACTTAGCGGTTGTCGCCGTGAAAACAAATCCATCCACTGAAAAAAAACACCAAGGTATTAGTCTACTTGTTATTGAAGAAGGTACACAAGGCTTTACAAAAGGGAGAAAGCTGGAAAAAGTCGGTATGCATGCTCAAGATACAGCTGAGCTATTTTTTGAAGATTGCCGAGTGCCAGTACAAAACCTACTTGGTGAAGAAGGTAAGGGCTTTGTTTATATGATGGAAAAACTTCAACAAGAGCGGTTAGCTGTGGCAATTGCAGCACAAACAGCAACTGAGGATATGCTTGCCTTAACACTAAACTATGTAAAATCACGCCAAGCATTTGGCAAGTCCATTGGAGACTTTCAAAATACACAATTTAAAATAGCTGAAATGGCTACTAAAATGGAGATCGGTAAATCATTTCTGGAATCATTGATTGAAGAGCATCTCGCAGGAAAAGATGTGGTAACGAAAGTATCCATGGCAAAATACTGGATAACTGAAAATGCCCGTGAGATAGCCACGCAATGCATGCAGCTTCATGGTGGCTATGGCTATATGGAGGAATATAAGATTGCACGAAGGTACAGAGACATTCCTGTTATGTCCATCTATGCAGGCACGAATGAAGTCATGAAAGTAATTATCGCGAAGAACTTAGGCTTATAATGAAAAAAAGATGGTGGCAATCCTCTGCCACCATCTTTTCCTCATACTGCTGAAATTCGAACTGTCACTTTAAATAAATCGCCATCCACATCAATTGTCATGCGAGCTCCATGCAAATCTACAATAGATTGCGCAATGGCTAATCCAAGTCCAGATCCCTCTGTATGACGTGAAGCATCTGCACGTTTGAAACGTTCAAATAGTTCATCAGCGTCTTCATTAATTTCATACTTCGCAACATTTTTTACCGTTAATTCAGCATCACCATCTGCTGTTCGTTTTAACGTCACATAGACGCGGGTACCCTCTAACGCATATTTCAATACATTAACAATTAAATTATCTATGAGTCTCCACCATTTTTGACCATCTACATAGGCATAAATAGGCTCATGAGGCATCGTCATTCGTAAATCTAAACGCGACTGTAATAAATCTTCCTTATGCTCCCCTACCGCCTGCTGAATAAGTTGTGTCAAATCTACACGACTTCGTTGAAGCTCAATATTACCACTTGCCATTTTCGATACTTCAAAGAGATCTTCAATCAATACTTTTAAACGTTCTGATTTTTTATCGAGAATATGAATGTATTGTTGACGTTCTTCCTCTGTAAGATTAGATTTTTTCAAAAGATCCGTATACGTAATAATCGAAGTTAACGGAGTTCGTAAATCATGACTCACATTGGTAATAAGCTCTGTTTTTAAACGTTCACTTTTAGCCTGCTCATGCATAGATGTTCGAACGCCTTCTCGTAAATGATTAAGATTTTCAGCATGACTAGCGAGTGGGGACTTCCCTTTCACTTTCACGTCACGATTCAGTCGCCCATTGGCCATATCTTTCGTATCCTTCATAATACGGTTTAAGTAACCCATTCTTGATAAGAAAACAATCAAGGTTGGAAACCCTACAAACATACACACACCTAGAACAAGAACTGGGAAAGCTCCTCCTCTTAACATAGAAGCGACAAGGCTACCTCCTCCAAAGAAGGCTGCCCCTAACATGAACAGTGCGTGCATCGCTATAGAGCGATTAATAAATAAATCCGTAATTGAATCCCCGAGTGACCATAAATAACTGGATTTCACATTTTGCTCTAACTTTTTCAACGTATCTATTCTTGTATAAAGCCAAATTAATTGAATAAAGAAAGCAATTCCTATGATAATTAACACACCTAATTTAAAGGCGAAATCTAGTATAGAGCGTACATAATTATATTG
Organism: Lysinibacillus fusiformis; assembly: GCF_003049525.1. Classification (GTDB taxonomy): domain Bacteria; phylum Bacillota; class Bacilli; order Bacillales_A; family Planococcaceae; genus Lysinibacillus; species Lysinibacillus fusiformis. Next base: position 974,210 of record NZ_PYWL01000001.1, read on the forward strand.
GAAATTGTAATCGTAAGTGTATTCAATCGACTCAAAAACAATTTGAGATGAAATAAGATACATAAACCCTGTGATCAACACTAAAACAACTTGAAAATCGAATTTCACCTTATTTAAAACGTCTTTTTCCTTCATTCCTTTAACAGTTTGCAGTACATCCTTACGACCTCTCCAAGCAAAAATTGCCGTTATTATGCTAGTGAGCCATATAAAGAAGTAGGTATATTGATTACGGTGAAAACGATTATAATCCTGCATAACACCCAATGATTGAACTGCTTTTTTAGAGATGGTTAAGACACCTATATATTCAGTTGTTTCATAAAGATTATCGACATCCACATAAGTTTCTGTACGGTAAAAAATATCCCTTACATTATTACTAATATTTCCCACATACAATGGATTTCGCTCAGAATACTTTATTTTATAGGCACTACTTTCTGAAACATCACCTGCACGGTATGTTTCTCCTGTTTCCGTATTCGTCAACTCATAAGACCAGTAATCATAAGACTTTTTAAAGCTTTTAGCTTCACTCTGTGCTGCTTTTATATATTTATCGATGAGTGCTTCTTCCCCAGCAAGAATCTTCTTTCTTACATGTTCATCGTTTTCGAAATTTGCCGTAATGTCTTTAATTTTATTATCTCGTTCAGTCTCTAGCTTTATTTGTAATTCTCCCGCATTGGCATCCATTGCTTCCTGAATTCGCTGTTCGTATTGTTGTTTAATATTATCGATTTGCTGTCCTAATGTACCATAATAATTTCGATGATCTTCTATTTGAGACTGCGTAATCTCTATTTTCCCTTTTAAGTCTTCAGCCTTCGGTAAATTTATTACTAACGGCCCGAGTTCTGAAGTAAAATTATCGATTTCATGTTGGAAATTTTCTGATTCGAAATAGGACTTACCAATATACTGATAGCCTACATGCCAAAAAGTAAAGATGCCGAAAATAGTCCAAATGATACTCATTAACACCAGTAGGGATTTCCATTTTTTTATCATACCACTAACACTCCTCTAAAAAATTCTTTCTAGTAACTGTAAAACCTCTGAGGAGCGAGAATCGACGATTTGATAAGCATAAACGCCAAAATAAATAAGTCCAACAACACCTGCAATGAATCCTGCAATAGTCATATACTTCTCTATTTTATTTTTCCATTTTATAGCCAACGCCCCATACCACCTTTAGATAGCGTGGGTTTTTTGGGTCCGCTTCAATTTTTTCACGAATTTTTCGAATGTGCACAGCTACAATATTTTCAGCATTGTAGGCTTCCTCATTCCAAACTCGTTCATAAATTTCACGAATCGAAAAAACACGCCCTGCATTTTTCATTAATAATTCCGTAATTTTATATTCTATTGGAGTTAGTCGAACTGGTTCTCCTTCTAAAATGATTTCTTTAGCATCTTCATCAAGAGTAAGCCCGTCAATTTCTACTTTTGTTGCACCTTCACTATACGTTCCTAGTTGTACATAGCGTCTAAGCTGTGATTTCACTCGTGCTAATAGCTCTAATGGATGGAATGGCTTTGTTACATAATCATCCGCGCCTACCGATAATCCATGAATTTTATCTCCATCTTCTGCCTTTGCACTAAGCATAATAATAGGGATATTGCGCTCTGCTCTAATTTTAAATGTCGCAGTAATCCCATCCATATTTGGCATCATTATATCTAAAATAATTAAATGTACTTCATTATTTTCTAGCTTGTCTATTGCATCTAAGCCATCTGCTGCTTTTATAACATTATAGCCTTCATTTTTTAAATAAATTTCAATACCATCACGAATATCTTGATCGTCGTCTGTAACAAGAACTGTTAGTTTCGTCATGATAGACACCTCGCTCTCAAATATAAGTGTACCTTTCAAATCTTAAAATCCAGCTAGTAAAAAAATGAAGAATTTCTTAAGGTTTTAGCTTATTATGAAGCCTTCCTTGCCTCCCACCTATCGTCAACACAACAATGCTGCCTAATAGCATTGCTACACCTAGCCAGGACACGCCACTTAACTGTTCTCCGACTAGAAAAACGCCAAGTATTGCGGCTGTCAATGGCTCAGCTAAGGATAGAGTTACAGCTGTTGATGAATTTATTTTTTGCAAACCGTTTAAGAACAGTAAATAAGCTACACTAGTACACATAATTCCCATAAATAGTATCGTCCATAAATTTTGCATATTTTCTAACCAAGCAAAACCATTAGACAGTGAAAACGGTAGTAAAAATAAAGTACAGAGCGAAAACGTCATAGCAACTGCTGGTAAAGCATCTTCCTGCACCATTAATTTCTTACTAATATTTGTATAAAAGGCAAAAGATAACCCTGCACAGAGCGCTAAACCAAAGCCACCCATTTGTACAGCTTCTTCCCCATTATTGATAAACAATAAAAGACAGCCCATGATCGCTATCAATGAAAGCTAGCCCCCAAATAATAGATGGTCGGTTTCTCCATATAATCCATTCAATAATTCCTGAAAATACCGGTGCACTTCCAATGGTCGCAACAGTTCCAATTGCTACACCTGTTAGACGTATTGATGAAAAGAAAAGACCTTGAAAAAGAGCAATACTAGCCGCAGCTAAAATCGTCCATTTCCACGACCAATGTAGAAAATTAATTTTTCGCCAAAAAATTGTAATAGCTAAGAGGATTCCACCACCAATGGCAGAACGAATAGTGGCGACTGCAATCGGAGATACATTATTATCTAAAAACGTTTGGGCAGTTCCTGTCATCCCCCATAAAATAGCTGCTAACCATACAAATAACAGATTTAACATGTAGACCCCCTCCGCCTTCTTCCTTCCAATACTAATCATACATATTTATCCAAAATCAAACAATTATCATTTTTACTTTTTCTTTCATCCACTCCAGTAGGCATTCGGTTAAATGGACGTTATAATGAATACAGTTAAAGGAGCGAGTTGTATGTACAAAACAATTGAAGAGACAGCAATTGAACTAGGTATGCCTGAAGAACAAATAATACGCCTAGTCTATGAGGGACGCATCCGTTCCGTTTTCGATGGAAATATGATACTCATAAATAGTGGACAATTTAGTACGTATTTTAATCAATTGGAACGTATTAAAGAGGAAATTGAAATATGGAGATCTACCCCGATACCAGAGGATATTGACGTAAAAGACGAGGATTAAAAAGCCCACCATTCAATCAATAGATCATTGTTGAATGGCGGGTTACCTTTATAAAATAATAATGATTAAATCGTTACAACAAAGCCTGCCCTTTTCCCGATGATTTCAGCATAATCTTCTACCATCACACTTGCTGTTGGGTACATTCCAGCACCAGGACCTACTAAGGTTAAAGTACCAATATAATTTGTTTCTAATGCAACTGCATTGAACACATCATCGACTGGATAAAGTGGATGTTCTTTATCAACCAGTTGTGGTCCAACCTTTGCTACAATTTTCCCATTAGCTAGTTTTTCCACCTCAGCTACATGACGGTAGCGTAAACCCTTTTCACATGCCTCATGGACCTGCGAAGCTGAAATACTATCTATGCCGATAACTTCTACATCCGCCCAATCAGGTTGCTCTCCAAATGCTAGGGCGCTTAAAATCATTAACTTTTTAAAGGCATCCTGACCAGAAACATCATTATACGGATCTGCCTCAGCGTAGCCTAAACTTTGCGCTTCTTTTAAAGCTGTATCAAATGACCAGCCCTCTGCTCGCATTTTAGTTAAAATATAATTACAAGTACCATTTAAAACACCTTGTATACGACTAACATCATTAACAAGTAATATATTTTTCATCGTTTTAATAACAGGTACTCCTCCAGCAGTTGTCGCCTCAAAGCCTACAAAGACACCATTTGCTTTTGCAAGTTCTTGTAACTCTAACCCACGCTTTGCAAACATGACTTTGTTGGCAGTAATAACATGACATTTATTCTCTACCGCTCTCTTTAAATAGCTATATGCAGGCTCTTCATTCACAATGGCTTCAAATATTACTTGCATGCCTGGTTCAGCCAATACATCATCCATGCTTGTAGTCATCAAATGTGCTGTGCCTGGTACACGTTCGCGGCTAGCATCTGTTACTAAAATTTTCGCTACTTCCAACTCAATGCCTAATTTATTTTTAAGATCTTCCCGCTTTTCATTTAATATATGATAGATCCCTTGACCTACCGTTCCAAATCCTAAAATCGCTGCCTTTATAGTTGCCATTCTTATTATTCCCTCCAACTTACATTCCGCAGTTTCATCAAGCCAAACTCTCCGTGGGGTTGTGCCAAATCATTTGACACCAACCGCAGGCCTTAGCCAACCCTTAATTTTGGATAAATTTTGATATTCAGTACATGTTAGATCATATACAAATTCAAATAATTCGAAATTTAACTTAAAGAAAATTGTAACGCATATATATACTTTACACAAGAAAAATCTTTCTAGGAAGGACATTTGTTTTCCCTAGACGTGCAAAAGAAATCGGTTTCATTCCTTTTACTATACGTTTTTTTAGTTTATCCATAAAATTCGAACAAATATTGACTCTTTACTCTCAAATAATGATGTCTTTCTTCTATTATATATGTATGTTCAGACACCCATAAACCAGCTAAATAATTAAACTACTATAAAAAAGGCTCATTCCCTGTAGCAGCAGAGAATGAGCCTAAATATATGAGGGATTATTTAGCTCGCTTTTGAAAGCAATTGAAAACGATATTGTGTTAAAGCTTGTTGAACAATACTAATTTCTTCTTCTGTAAAATTTGGTATTGCATACGTACGTTCTACTAATTGAAATGTACCGTATTTCAAATAAAATTCTGTTGCTGGAAGCTGGATGTGGCTCACACCATACTTCTCATATGTCTCATAAACTTCCTTAATCGTATAGCCAATATCATCTGCGCAAACCTGTTCCTGATATGCTGAATGACCAAAAATTTGCTGCCATTTATGTTCCACTAATGTAAGGATGTGTTGAATGGATTGATTGTTAACAAATACATGACCTTCATTTAGTTCATAAATTAGATAAGATGCAATGTTTTGCGCACTATAGAGATTACCCATTTTAAACACTCCTTTATCATCAGTTTTTTTGAAGAGTAGCCACTGGCTATGTAACTACTCTCCTATCTATTCAAAAGTGGGGGGAGCACTTATGAAAACATTTACCTTTTCAACGAGGTTTTTCCGAACACTTAACTTAATTCCAAGTATATAACAAGGTTTTAACAAAGTCAATAATACATATAAAATTACTCGGTATTATTTTTTAAAAGGTTCTGATAATTACCGGATGAGGTAATTGGTTAATGTAGCAACGTTTGACGTATACCAAATGAGGCTATTCGAATGAGAAAATACGTAAACGCTACAACACTCGCCTGTCATTCTATATTACGCTTCTACTGTTTGTTCAGTTGTTGCTGTTGCCTGAGTAATAGCCTGCTCTAAATCTGCAATGATGTCCTCCACTGCCTCTAAACCGATTGATAAGCGAATGAGCGATTCGGTTACGCCAGCTTGAATTAGTTCATCTGCTGATAATTGTTGGTGTGTAGTAGATGCTGGATGGATAATTAGCGACTTAGCATCCCCTACATTTGCCACATGTGAAAACAGCTTTACATGATCAATAAGCTTTCGTCCTGCTTCACGTCCACCTTTAATGCCAAATGTAAGCACTGAGCCGAAGCCATTTTTTAAATACTTTTTCGCCAACTCATGTGTTGGAAAATCTTCCAGGCCATTATAATTTACATACTCCACAGATGGGTGGTTACGTAAATATTCAGCCACAGCTAAAGCATTTTCATTGTGTTTAGGGATACGCAAATGAAGCGTCTCTAAACCTTGTAATAGATTGAAAGCTGCATCTGCACTTAACGTTGGTCCAAAATCACGTAACAGCTGTACACGCAGCTTTGTAGCAAATGCTGCAGAAGCTGTATCTATTCCATAGCGTAAACCATGGTAAGAAGCATCCGGCTCTGTAAAGCCTGGGAATCGCCCACTAGTCCAATCAAACTTACCAGCGTCTACAACAACACCGCCTAGAGTTGTCCCATGGCCACCTATCCATTTAGTTGCTGAGTGAACTACCACATCTGCACCGTAGTCAATTGGTGTAGAACCATAAGGAGAAGCAAATGTACTATCGATAATTAATGGTAAGCTGTTGTCATGTGCAATCTTAGCTACAGCTTCAATATCTAAAACCTTTAAGCTTGGATTACCGTAAACTTCTGCGAAGACAGCTTTTGTTTTATCAGTAATGGCAGCCTTAAAATTCTCTGGGTTTGTTTCATCTACAAAAATCGTTTTAATACCATAGTTTGGTAATGTATTAGCGAATAAATTATACGTACCACCATATAAAGAACTGGCTGCTACAATTTCATCTCCTGCTCCAGCTAGATTTAATATAGAAAATGCAATAGCTGCTGCACCAGATGAAAGTGCTACTGCTGCCGTCCCACCTTCTAATAAAGCCACACGCTTTTCAAAAACATCCACTGTCGGATTCGTAATTCGCGTGTAAATGTTTCCCGCTTCCTCTAAGGCAAAAAGACGTTGCGCATGAGCAGTGTCTTTAAAAACGAAAGCAGTTGAACGGTAAACAGGAACTGTTCTAGAACCCGTCACTGGGTCTGGTTCTTGACCGCCATGTAACAGCAGTGTTTCTGGTTTAAAATTTGTCATTGTGTACCTCCATTTGGTTATTTTTTTACGATGGTACCGGAGATGAGGAGGATTTTTCTGTAGAAAACAAAAACCCTCTTCAGCTAAGAAGAGGGTTGCGGTTGCAAGTTTTCCTCCCCTTATCTGCCAGATCCAAGTAAGAATCTGTAGGAATTAGCACCTTAGTAAGTTCATCACCTACTGGTTGCCGGGCATCATAGGGCCTATCCCTCCGCCGCTCTTGATAAGAGTATGAGATTCAATTTCCATCGTTGTTACAAAGTATAAGCATAGAGTTTTTTTCTGTCAACATCTAAATTTTATTTTTTCCGAAACTTCTGTCTGCTCTTTTACGTAGTAAGAACGCATACACTATTTTAAAAAAAATTTGAAAGGAGTATTTTTATGGTAAAAGCCGTGATCTGTTTTCTAGTTGTTGGCTATTTGATTGGCTGTATTCACGGCTCTAAAGTGGCACAATTTTTATCCGGGGTTGATTTAAAAAAAGCTGGCCATGGCAATGCTGGTGCCTCTAATGCTACGCTTTCACTCGGCTGGAAATATGGCGTTTTAGTAGCTCTTATCGATATTGGCAAAGGCGTCGTAGCCATCGTCGGTGCACATTTTTATTTAACAGATGCAACACATTTAACAGCAGAACAAACATGGCTCCTCACCTATTTGATAGCTGCAGGGGTTATTTTGGGGCATAATTTCCCTTTTTATATGGGCTTCAATGGTGGAAAAGGGACTGCCTCTATCATTGGAATTTTACTTGCGGTTGATTGGAAGATTGGTTTATTTGCACTTATTCTATTTATTATTTTATCTTTTGCAACGAACTATTTAATTGTTGGGGTATTAGAATTTTACCTCGTTTTTTGTACCGCTACTTATTTATGGATTCCTGGGCTTGGCCCGACCATTATTGCCATTTTACTTTTTGCTATTGCTATTATTTTGCACATTGAAAATATTCAACGTTTAATCAATGGAACCGAGCCTAAAGTTACTTCTGCCTTCAAGAAAAAGAAATAATATTTTTTAGGAGATATTTGTATTTTTTATGACCATAAATTATCTCTTTAATTACTATTAAAGCTGTAAAATAGACATATTTCGCTTCTTTTCATTCTATACAATAAATGGACGAATTCTTATCTTAAAAAAACATTATACTGACCGATGTTATGGATAATAACCGTCATTTTTACGTAGACGTAGAAGGGATGAGAAAATATGTCTTCACCTAAACAAACAACAACGAAGCGTAATTTAAAGCCTTTATGGATTGGGTTGGCTTTTGCTTTATTAATTATCATTATTTTTTTACCTAATAACGGTGAGCTACCTGTAGCTGGACAGCGCGCTTTAGCCATTTTAGCTTTCGCGGTTATCCTGTGGGTAACAGAGGCCGTTTCATATCCTGTTAGCTCTGCAATGATTATTGCACTCGTCACTGTTTTACTAGGACTTGCACCATCCATGGATGATCCAACAACACAACTAGGTACTGCTAGCGCCTTAAAACTATCATTAAGTGGTTTTAGTAACTCTGCCGTGGCCCTAGTAGCAGCGGCTCTTTTTCTAGCAGCAGCCATGCAAATTACCAATTTGCATAAACGACTTGCTCTTTGGATTCTTTCACTTGTAGGAACAAAAACAAAAGCCATTGTTTTCGGTGCAATATTAGTTTCAATTGCCCTTGCATTTTTTGTTCCTTCAGCTACTGCACGTGCTGGCGCAGTAGTCCCTATTCTTCTTGGAATGGTCGCAGCATTCGGTTTACCACGTGATAGTCGACTTGCTGCTTTACTCGTTATTACTTCTGTACAAGCCGTCTCCATTTGGAATATCGGTATTAAAACTGCGGCAGCGCAAAATATGGTTGCTTTGAATTTCATCCAAGAGCAATTTAATGTGAATATTTCATGGGGTGCTTGGTTACTTTATGCTGCCCCATTCTCGATTATTATGTCAGTAGCCTTATTTTTCATTATGATTACGCTTATTAAGCCTGAGACGAGCAATATTGATGGTGGTAAAGAAGTCATCAAGAAACAATTGGCTGAGCTTGGGCCGTTAAAAGCACCTGAGATTCGGTTGATCGTTACATCATTAGTTTTACTATTTTTCTGGGCAACGGAAGGCAAGCTCCATCCATTTGATACAACAACGGTTACAATTATCGCCATTGCTGTACTACTAATGCCTAAAATCGGCGTTTATTCATGGAAGGAAGTTGAACCTCATATCCCTTGGGGAACAATCATTGTCTTTGCAGTAGGTATTATGCTCGGAACTATTTTGCTGAATACAAAAGGTGCATCATGGTTATCAGATAAAGTTTTTGGTTCACTCGGTCTAGATACTATGCCAATTCTTGCTACGATTGCTATCGTAACATTATTTAATATTCTTATTCATTTAGGTTTTGCTAGTGCAACAAGCTTAGCCTCTGCACTTATACCAGTGTTTATCGTGTTAACTTCCACATTAACAGCTAATGTTGATCAGGTTGGTTTTGTTATTGTACAACAATTTGTTATTAGCTTTGGTTTCCTATTACCAATTAGTGCACCACAAAATATGCTTGCCTATGGTACAGGAGCGTTTACAACAAAGGATTTCCTGAAATCAGGTATCCCACTAACGATTCTCGGCTTCCTCCTAATTTTGCTGTTCTCTGCAACTTATTGGAAATGGATTGGCCTACTTTAAACTCTAATCGTCTTAGATAAACTTATACAACAAAAGGCCTTGAGGGAGCAGCTGTCCTTCAAGGCCTTTTTATTAGAATTTTATTTTGATAAAGCTGGGTCTTTCATTGTCCCACTTTTTGCGTAATTGACATGCCATGACAGCGCTTTTTCAAGATCATGTGGCGTATGATGTCCACCAGTTGCCTCATTAGCGTCGTTAAAATATTGCCATAGCTGCTCACGATAGTCAGGGTGAGCACAATGATCAATAATTAGACCTACACGTTCTTTCGGAGCAAGCCCGCGTAAATCAGCCACTCCCTGCTCTGTTACGATAACATCAACATCATGCTCTGTATGATCCACATGCGATACCATTGGGACAATGCTCGAAATATTCCCACCCTTAGCATAGGATTTAGTCACAAAAATACCTAAGCGCGCATTGCGGGCGAAGTCACCCGATCCCCCGATACCATTCATCATTTTAGTGCCAGAAACATGTGTAGAATTAACATTTCCGTAAATATCAACTTCTAATGCCGTATTTACTGAAATCAAGCCGAGTCGACGAATAATTTCTGGTTGGTTAGAAATTTCTTGTGGACGCAGTACTAATTTATCCGCATACTTGTCAAAATTCCCATAAACACGGTTTCCTACTTGTTCAGAGAGGGTAATGGAAGTAGCAGAAGCAAAATTCACTTTTCCTGCATCGATTAATTCAAATACTGCATCTTGAAGTACTTCTGAGAATACTTCTAGGTTCTCAAACTCAGAATCTTTAAAACCAAGTAACACTGCGTTCGCCACTGATCCAACCCCAGATTGAATTGGACGCAAGCTTGTTGTTAAACGTCCAACTTTAATCTCTTCTCGTAGGAAGTTTAACAGATGATTAGCCATAATATCCGTTTCCTCATCAGCAGGAACGATCGTTGATGGCGCATCTAAAATATCAGAAACTACGATACCTTTTACTTTATCTAAATCTAACGGAATACCAATTGTACCGAGACGATCAGACACATTTTGCAAAGGGATTGGGTCCCGTTTCCCCTGTTGTGCAGGAACGAAAATATCATGAACACCTTCTAATGCATCAAGTTGTGCTACGTTTAATTCAATGATGATTTGATCTGCCTCTTGCACAAAAATCGGAGAGTTACCAACTGAAGTTGTAGGAATTAATAAGCCATCTTCTGTAATAGCAGCCGCTTCAATAATTGCAAAATCAATAGGTCCTATAATGCCTTGGCGAACCAACTCCGCATTATGAGATAAATGTGCATCTACAAATGTGATATCACCACTATTAATTTTATTGCGAATACCAGCATCTGCCTGGAAAGGTCCTCGCTTGCGAATAACGCCAGCCTCCGCTAGGTATTGGTCTACCTCAGGGCCTAGAGATGCTCCTGTATATATATCTACCTGGAAGCTCTCTTTTTTAGCTTTCTCTACAAGAGCAAGAGGTACAACTTTTACATCTCCAGCACGAGTGAAACCACTCATCCCTAATACCATGCCATCCTTAATCCAAGATGCTGCTTTTTCTGCTGTTACAACCTTGCCTCGTAATTGCTCATGACGAAGCTTTTTCGCTAACTTTTCTTCCATTCCTTATTCCTCCATCCCACTTTATTTTTGTTCAACTAGTATTTGGTTCCATTATCTCTGTCATCAAAATTACCTCTGCTTCAAACAAATAGGCAGGAGGCTTTATCCTTAATTAAAAGAGCTAACCCCACTCCTCTTCTGCATAAGAATAATCTAATTTTTGGTAGCACAACCAAATAAAAAGCCGATTATATAATTTTATACTATTTAGAATATTTAATCTATATCAAATGAAATATTTAACTTTCCGAGATAATTTCTACATTTCCAAACTATTTAAATATAATTATCTACCCCTCTTTAATCGATTTTGATTGGAAAGCGTGCTATGCTCTTGATATATAAGTGACAAAGGAGAGTAGACAAATGGTTAAAGAATTATTACGAAACCATTCTTCAGTAAGAATCTATGATGGAAACCCGATTTCAAAAGAAATTATTGAAGAATTAATCGCAACAGCCCAAATGGCTGCCACGTCACATTTTGTGCAAGCCTATAGTGTTATATGGGTAACAGATGCAGACAAAAAAGAGAAATTAGGATTACTCTCTGGGAATCCCCGTCAGTATGAAACTTCTGGTGGAGCCTTTGTTTTTTGCGTTGATTTCAAACGCCTACAAATGGCAGGTAAGTTAGAGGGAGTAGATATCGTGGCAGATTCAGCCGAAAATGTCCTTGTTGGAGTTGCTGATGTATCATTGTTTGCACAAAACTTTGTTATTGCAGCAGAATCAATGGGATATGGCATTTGCTATATTGGAGGAGTGCGCAATAACCCTTCAGAAATAAGCGATTTATTTAATTTACCTGATCACGTTTTCCCGTTGTTCGGTCTAACAATTGGTGTACCTGTTCGTCGTAATGAGGTAAAACCACGTTTGCCTGTGTCTGCCGTATTACATGAAAATGAATACAATGCCGAGAAGTATGATGAACTTTTACCAGCATATAATGAGACAATGGAAGCCTATTATAATAGTCGATCATCTAACAGAAAAATCGATAATTGGACAAAGCAAATGGCTGATTTTTTAATTGAGCAACGTCGTCCTCATATAAAAGATTTTTTAGCTACGAAAGGATTTAACTGGAAATAAACAACTTTTTTCTAAAATGGGGTTACTATCGAATGATAATAACCCCATTTTTTTCATAATATCGATACTAATTTGTATAAACTCTAGTCATTATGTCTCGATATATCTATTAAGTACAATAATAAATTAAACGAAAAGACTCTTCCATTTTCAAACAATTCCATTCATATTAATAAATGATTACTTATTTACGAAGGGAGTTATACAAGCAATGTCCTATATCAATAAACATCTTGCTCGTACCTTAGAACAACAACATAAGAGAAGTGTAAGAGGTTTATTTTTAAAAATTGAAGAACTAAATGCTGCTTGCACTCAACTAAGAAAACGACTTGAGCCTGAAACAGATATAGCCGTTTATAAATATGCGATAGATTATGTCAATCAATTTGTTGCCCATACCTCTATCCTCAATTTAAAATTTATTACTAATACTCAAAATTTAGAAGTGTTAGTATTACACGCTCTTCTACTATCCTTTATTTTAGAAAATGAGGACAACCAGTCTTTTGCCTACGAGGAAAAATTGCTAAAAGGATACTTACAAGACACTTTCACATTAAATGATCATGCAAAAACACTCTTTATAAACCATAGAGAAAAAATGCTCAGCTTTATTGAAAACGAAGGAACATAAAAAAGACGCTCTTGATATAACGAACAAGATCGTCTTTTACTTTTTTATTGTAAGCCTTTAATAATTAAAGAACGGACTGGCAGGAATTGCTCCCCTGTGTCACCATATTTGATAATAACCTCGTCACCTTCTTGTAAATAAATAGCTAAAGGTTCTGTTTCGGCACTTACTAAGTAATTTTCACCATTGCTTAATAAGAAAGAAATCGTCGTAAAATCACCAAGTCGTTCCTTGTAAACTCGGACAACTTTTCCGCTAGCCTGTTTCTCTTCTGCATTTGAACTACCATCTACCGTATTTCCTCCTCGACTTAAAGCAGTTTTATACAGCTTCAGTGCTTCTCTTGGAGTGGTAGCGTAAACAGAAATTTCAGGATTGGCTGCTGAAACAATGAAATAGTTTTGTAAAAATCCATTTGAATCAAGCACCGCTGTCAGCCAGCTAGCTTCTCCATAAAAATTATATAATACAGGCATTTCACCAGCCCATTTTTTCTCAATAAATTTCTTTTCGATAATTTGCAAATTCCCCTGTGAGTCCATATAGCTTGAATCTAGATTACCTGTGTAATAGGTTGCTTCGCCTGTTCTTGCATTCGTTAAGGAATAACCTAACATGGAATCTACGCCTTCTTTAGGACTTGTAAAATCGGTAAAGTAATACATATCGCCTTTTTCATCAAAAATAGGACTGACATTCGATTCTGTACCTTCGTCCGAAGGGATTTTCACATCTTTCTTACCAAACATACTGTTCCAAAAACCATGAACATAATTACCGAAATAACTGTTCTGTAAGCTTACAGTCTCAGGTGAAACTGCACCATCAATAAATTCAGGTATAGCATCAAGCTTAACTACTTCTGACTTCCCTGTAAGTGCATCGACCAAGACAATACCTTTTACATCAAAGCCATTACGCCCAGAAATAAATTCACCATATGAGCGAATGTAATAAGGCTTCCCTTCATCATCTACTTCAAGTTGTACATCTCCGTAGAATATAAGGAATGGATGTTGTAAACGAATATGACGTTCTAAATTGGTATTTAAATAGGCTGAAGGAACATATTTCATTTCCTCTTTTACAAATTTAGGATTATCTGCTGAATCTGTAGCACTCATAATAAAGTAACCAGGTGTCGTATCACCATTCATCCATTTAAAGAATCCCGAAAATTCAACTGGTGCGATATAAACATATTCACCTTTTACTTTTTGAATTTGTAAACGACCTAATTCATAATAGCTTGTATTCGGTACTTGCCCGAATGCCTTTTTCATTTTATTACGAGCAAATTTTGGTGGAACACTTGCAGGTGTCTGTGTCTCATCAAACGGCTTTAGCTCCACTTCTTCCTTCATTTCTGAAGACTTAAATTTCTCATTCGCATTCCATAATGGTGCTGATAGAACATAGACTGCAACACCTAGGCTCGCTAAAAATAAAACACCTTTTATTTTTCGTTCAATGCCACTTGCAAGCATTGCACCAATTAACGTTAATAAAATAATAGCTGGCCAGAAAACAAGCCAATTGACGTCAATTTTTGTTACATACAAAGTGATTCCTGTTGCTAAAAACCCTAGCACAAAGACACCAATAAAAAAGTATCCAATCACCTTTCTAGATTTTCCATCTTCTCGCTTCTTAGTAATAAGCGGTGTTACTAACACACTCGCGATTAATGCAATGACTGCAGAAGCTATTAGTAGCTTAGTCATTTGGTTCATCCTCTCTTAAAGCTTTCTGTCTTCTTATTTACGGTTACATACTAAAAAAGTTTCATACATAAGGTATATTAAATTACATGTAGGCGTCTTTATGTCCAGGTATTTTTAAAGTCTATAACATCTGATGGTGATTTTCGCCATCAAAATGTTGGACCACCGGAATATCCAAAGGACGTATTGTTTTGCATATCCTTTATTTCAATATCGTTTAGATTCACTCTCCCTGGCGACTCGTTACTTAAAGAGGTGAGTCCCCGCTCTTCACTATCAGATAAAAAATGTTGGCTGCATAGATAAATAAAGGAATTCTATCATAAAGAAAGAATTTCATAATAGAAAAGGAGCTGAAAATAGTGTTTAAAAAAATATTAATTGCTTTCATTATTTTATTTGGGTTGTATTACATTTTTCTTTTTTCTCATATTCCAGAAAGCTTACAACTAATCTTTAAGGTCATCCCGATGTTGTTGATGATTATTTTAGCGGCCATTCAGAAACCCGTACATAAAAAAAAATATCAACTATTGATTATTATAGGTCTAGTATTTTGTATGATTGGCGACTATACATTGCAATGGTTTTTAATTGGGCTAACTAGTTTTCTAATCGGCCATATCTTTTATATTTTTGCCTTCTCATCTGCAAACGAGGAACCAGTACCAATATGGGCAAAAATAATCTTATTACTGTACGGAGCAGGAATGGCCATTTGGATTGCAGGATCCGTTTTCAAAACTGGTGAAACGATTTTAGCTATTGCAGTGATCGCCTATATTGCAGTCATTTTAACGATGGGATGGACAGCAATTAAAACTGGCTCTAAATTCGCAACAATAGGTGCTTTGTTATTTATCGCCTCAGATTCCTATTTATCTATTAATAAATTTGTAATGCCATTAGCTTTTTCACATGAAGTCATTATGCTGACTTATTATAGTGCCCAATTACTCATAGCTTTAAGTATTCTTCAATATTCCGAAATCCGAAGTAAAGTGTTACAATAATTACACATACACATTAGGGGGCCATACTTATGAAAGAACAAGTAATTGAGCGATTAATACGTTATGCAAAAATTGATACACAATCAGATTTCACAAGCGAAACTACTCCTTCTACACCAAAACAATTTGATCTGTTACATGTTTTGAAAGATGAACTTGCTACTGTAGGCTTAACAGACATTACATTAGATGAAAATGGCTATTTATTTGCGACACTAGAAGCAAATACAGACAAAGATATTCCAACTATCGGCTTTTTAGCACATGTGGACACAACTACGGATTTTACGGGAACAAATGTTAACCCGCAGCGCTTAGATAATTATGAAGGTGGAGATATTCAGCTAAACAAAAACTTAGTGATGTCACCAACTGATTTCCCTGAGCTTCAAAATTACATTGGTCAAACACTTATTACGACAGATGGTACGACATTGTTAGGAGCAGATGATAAGGCTGGTATTGCTGAAATTATAACAGCTATGGAATACCTTATCCAAAACCCAAGTATTAAGCATGGTAAATTACGCGTGGCGTTTACACCTGATGAGGAAATCGGCCGTGGCCCACATAAATTTGATGTGGCTGCATTTGGAGCAGACTATGCCTATACAATGGATGGCGGACCATTAGGTGAGCTACAATACGAAAGCTTCAATGCTGCTGGCGTAAAGGTAGTCACAAAAGGAACAAGCGTCCATCCTGGATCTGCAAAAAATAAAATGGTCAATGCCATTACAATGGCTATTGCCTTCCAAAATGAAATGCCTACAGAGGCGGTTCCTGAAAAGACTGAAGGTTATGAAGGTTTCATTCATTTAATGGGCTTTAAAGGGGCTATCGAGCATGCAGAGCTATCGTATATCGTTCGTGACCATGATCGTCAAAAATTCGAAGAGAAAAAACAGTTAATGCAAGATGCTGCAGCCAAAATTCAAGCGCAATTTGGTGAGAATGCTTTAAGCATTACTATCGAGGATCAATACTATAATATGGGCGAAAAAATCGAACCTGTAAAAGAAATTGTGGACATCGCTCGTGAGGCTATGGAAAAATTAGATATTACACCAATTACCCTACCTATACGCGGTGGTACTGACGGCTCACAATTATCTTATATGGGCTTACCAACACCAAATATTTTTGCTGGCGGCGAAAATATGCATGGTAAATTTGAATATGTATCTGCTGAAACAATGGAAAAGGCAACACAAGTCATCATTGAAATCGTTCAGCTATTTGAACAACGTGCAGAATAGTTTATCTTGTGCCCAAGTAGTTCTTTAAGGGACTTGAAATATAACGGAGAAAGGTTAGTTCCTTTCTTCGTCATTTTTTCTATATTAATTACTGAATATTCTAATTACATAAAGAATTTGAGTGATGAACTCAAATCGAGGTGATCATAATGAAAGAAATTGCTATAGGCATAGTAGCTTCCCTTTTTTTTGCTGTAACATTTATTTTAAATCATGCCATGGAAATGCAAGGTGGTAGCTGGCTATGGAGCGCGTCATTACGCTATTTCTTCATGCTACCTTTTTTACTTATCATTGTGTTTTATCGCAGAGGCTTTTCACAATTATCTAATGAGATAAAAGCACAGCCTACAGTTTGGCTTCTTTGGAGCTTTGTAGGATTTGTCTTATTCTATGCACCGTTAACCTATGCCGCTGCATTTGGCCCAGGCTGGTTAGTTTCTGGCACTTGGCAATTTACCATTGTTGCTGGCGTATTATTAGCTCCACTCTTTATGACAGTTATTGCTGGCAAAAAAGTGCGTCAAAAAATACCATTCATTTCCCTTCTAATCTCATGTGTCATTTTAGTAGGTATTTTACTAATCCAAATACCTCAGGCACAATCGGTTTCATTTAAAAGTTTAATGCTAGGGATTTTGCCTGTCATCGTCGCTGCATTTGCTTACCCTCTCGGCAATCGTAAAATGATGGACGTCTGTGGAGGGCGTATCGATACCTTCCAACGTGTTCTTGGTATGACAATCGCTTCGATGCCAGCATGGATTATCATGGCTATTTATGCCCTGTTCACAGTTGGCCTACCTTCAACAGGCCAGTTATTCCAATCATTACTTGTGGGTATTAGCTCAGGCGTCATAGCAACTATTTTATTTTTCATTGCAACAGATCGTGTAAAAGATCATCAGGGCAAACTAGCAGCGGTTGAAGCGACACAGTCAACAGAAATTCTTTTTGTCATTATTGGTGAGGTAATATTATTAGGTATTCCATTCCCTAACTCGATTGCCCTGGCAGGTCTAGGTGTCATTATTGTGGGAATGCTACTGCACAGTTACTACACAATGATTCTTGGGAGAAAAAGTACTGCCCAACAAACGCCGTCTTCCTAACAGCTCATTTGGAGGGCTGTTTTTTTCTTGGCAGTATGAAAATTGAAACGTCTGCCCCACAGATAAATTCAAAAAAAAGACGACTCCATTCTATAATAGAAAGAGTCGTCTGAGATTTTCACGTTCCCAAAAAATGAGGGGGGTTTTAGGAGCGTAATCATGAACTAGCAAACTTCTGGAGAAAAGTAGCTAAAGTTCATCCTCTCTACACTGTATTGTAGTGGAGGAATAATCTTTATACGATAATGATAATCATTATCAATTAAATTGTCAACAATAATCTAATAATTTTTTAAAAAGATTTTTTTAATGAACGGCGGTACTGCCATTGCTTCAATTGAAAATGTAAAAAGCAACCTATACAAAAACCTGCTATAGCAATGGAAGAAGCTATTGCTACCATTGCCGTAAAGATATGACCTACTACCTGCCAATTTAATAGATAACCTAACAAGCCACCCGTTAAACAAAAGCTAGCTATACTCGCATTAAATTTTGGTTGCTGTGCATCCTCTGGTATATAGGTAGATGGAGCTTTTTTGAGAAACAAACTCCCAAACCGAATAATGGGGTTATAGTTAAAGAAGACACCCAATAAATTCGCAACCAATGGAATGGCTAAAATCCATATAATTCCTGTAATCCATGTGGCGATCACACTTAATAGTATCGTCCATTGATTAAGTCGTACCAGTGGTCTAGGAATTGCATGAGGCAATGACACTTTAAAACCCACCTTTCTTATATGTTTAATGTATTTTACTATATGGCATTCCATTTGTGAAGCAAAAATGATTACTTTATAATTGAATTACGAAAGCTCTTAAGAAAAGGGGATCATCATGCCAGCTTTAACGATGGATCAAGTTCAACAATTAAACTCCTATAGTATTTATACAACGGAACCAAAGCGAACGTTATTTACTTTAGCTGATATACATAAAGACTTTTACCATCCTGATTTTTTAAATCTCATGATGGGTATCACGGACGCCGCTACGGAAACTGCCGCGATTTCTCACTTCGCGCGCCGCTATGGGATGTTTTTTGCTATGCAGCTTTATATGCTCGCCGCTTATGACGAGGTGTGGGATGGAAAGCCAATTGAATTACGCTTCGATGCTGCCAAGGAATTCAACAGCTTTACAGTCGCTATGTTTGTTAATCCTAATGATTGGCGCTATGTTGAGGAGAATGAACGTCAGGTGGTCATTGAAAAAATTCTATACGATGGTCATGTGATTGTTCAACAACTTCGAAAAGTAACTTCAATCTCCCCTCTTACTATATGGGAAAATTTCTTTGGCTATTTACTATGGCATTATCATATTTTACTATCGAACCCTGGCTTAGCCGATCAAGCTATGGACGATATAGAAATATTGGAGGACCCTAAAACATGGGCACGCTTCTCTAATAAATCTTGGTGGGCACAATATACAGGGGGTCTAAGTCCAACAAATTTAGTCAATGTCCCTGTCCGTAAATCGTGTTGTTTTTCGAAAGATATACCGGGATTAATGGCATGCGGATTTTGTCCAATGAAGAAATAATAGCAAGACAAAAAAAGCCTTAACTTCCACAAATACATGTGAAAGCTAAGGCTTTGTATGTTATTTTTCGTATACTACAAACCAATCATTATTTTCCGCATACATAGACGTACCAAGAAAGCCTTGCTTCAAAAGCTGCTGTTGTGCCGCTGTATCTTTCATGTTGATTACTTGTTTTTCTGTCAATAAAGGGAGCTCTTGACGTAAATCCTTAAAGAATATATAACGTAGTTTGTCTACATATTTAATTTTTAATCCTTTAATAACAAGGTCTTGAGCGAACTTATCCTTTAAGCTCGGAATATTAAATGGCTTGACTGTTGAACATACATAATCGTATTTTTCCACATCGATGTTACTCATCACTATTGTCGCTAATGTTTTTTGTAAGCCGTAGCCACGGTACTTTGGTGAAACATTAGAAATCTCCTGATATAAAACTCGATTAAATTCGCTCTCAGGAATTCCACAATCATACCCAAGATGTTCCTCATCAATAGGAGGATTTAATAGGGCACGGAAGGCAATCAATTTCTCACCTGCATAGGCGCCTATCATCATACCTTGTCCATTTAGAATAAATTCGAATTCCTCGGTGCTCAATGGCTGTAAGATGCTTTTATCAGCTAAAGCTTCATAAACCTCCACCTGCAAGTCTTCGATTTGTTGTAAATGTTGAATTGTTAACTCTGTGACAAAGTATGGAGTCTCTCCTAGCATACCTTCATATATTTTTTCCATGTTTCGCCTCCTTAGGCTGTGACAACAGTTGAAAACTTACACAATTCCTTCATAACAGCTTCGTCTACATCAATACCGAGACCCGGTTGTTCATTTAAACAGATAAAAGGAACATCATAATGAAGATTACCCACATCTTTTGAGAACTTCAATGGCCCTGTCAATTCAACACTTGTCATAATTTTTTTAGAAAATGCTACATGGAAACCTGCCGCAGAGCCAACAGAGGACTCTACCATGGAACCAACTTGACATTCAATACCAGCCATTTCTGCCATAACTGCTAGCTTCATTGCAGGATAGATGCCTCCACATTTCATTAATTTTATATTTACTTTATCTGCAGCACGCTTGGCGATGATTTCACGCATTTCACGTACTCCTCGAATCCCTTCATCAATCATTAGAGGTACATCAGATTTTGACTTAATCTCAACCATTCCATCGATATCTTCACTATCAACGGGTTGCTCTAACCAATCAATATTTAAATCCTTCATTGCACGTAAGCCCTGTAATGTAGTTGCAGCATTCTCCCACCCTTGGTTGACATCTACTCGGATGGCGATATCTTCACCTACTTGCTGTCTTACTGCTTTAATACGAGCAACATCACGGGTTACCTCTGTACCTACCTTCATTTTAAATGAACGATACCCCATCTCTACACGCTTCGCAGCCTCTTCAGCCATTGCCTCGGGCGTTCCAATACTTAACACATGTGTAATAGGGAATTTTTCATGATAACGCCCACCTAAAAGCTGATATACTGGAACTCCCAATGCTTTCCCAGCAATATCAAAGCAAGCAATATCAATAGCTGCCTTTGCTGCCGGAACATCTTTTACAATCTTATTCATTTTATCGTGCAATTTTTCAAAGGCCATGGGATCTTCACCAATAACAGCAGGTGCAAGATGATGTTGAAGCACAGCATATGTACTTTCCCATGTTTCACCCGTTACATGTTCATCAGGAACCGCTTCACCATAACCTACAATACCAGTATCAGTTGTTACTTTTAAAATAATAGAAGGCATTGTATCATATGTAGCATAACTAATGATAAATGGATCAATTAGCGGTAAATGTATAGCATAAATTTCTACTTGTTGGATTTTCATAATAATCAGTCTCCTTTGTCGTTATATACGTCGCTAATACGTCGCTAAATATTTAAAAAAATAGAAAAGGAACGATGCCCATGTCTACGAAAATAGCGATTATTTGTTCTAAAGCATTTATGAAGCGTATTATTAGTATCGCACAAAATATAGACAATATTCAATTAGAATTTTATCTATACAACCACCCCTCTGAGGCGCCAATTTTAATGAAGCAAATTAAACCATGTGATGCTCTTTTATTCGGAGGTACATTACCCTTTTTACATGCTCAATCTCACCTACCGAAAATACCAATACCTTGGAATTATATAAAACAAGATGAAACAACTATCTCTACAACTCTGTTATCACTAGTAGCTAAACATGCTATACCAATCAATAGAATTTCAATTGATGTAATGAATCCAGCATTTGTTGATAATGTTTTAACAGAAATTGACTATAAGGGTCCGAAGCCACATATTCAACATATTTCTATTACAGAACCCACAGAACATATTCTAAAGCGTCACATTGCGCTGTGGAATACCAAAAGCATAGATATCGTGATTACAAGTATCCACAGTGTTTTTGATACATTACAAGCACATCAAATACCTGCCATGCGCATGATAGACGCCACGAATTCTATTATTCAATGTCTCGAAGAAACCAAATCAAAATCACTTTTAACAAAATCCGAATCATTTAAGGCCGTAGTTGGATTTTTAGAATTCCCTACTGATTCTTCCATTGATTCAGCTATTTTAAATCAAATTGCGAAGGCTACCTTTTCAACATATAAACAAATTTCATCACAAACCTTTGAGCTTTATACAACTGCTGGCCATTTACAAAATGCACTTGTAAAGGAAACTTTAAAAGAGCTTATTAAACAAATTGAAATACCAATTAAACTAGCCTTCGGGTATGGTCACTCCATGTTAGAAGCCACCCAAAATGCTCAGCATGCTTTAACATTTTCGAAACCATTTGAAATTTATATTCTGGATGAACATAAAAACCTTTTAGGTCCCTTTCCCAAATCAGAAGGTAAATTATCTTTAAAAACAGATGATCCTTATGTATTACAAATGGCCAAACTCACAAGCTTAAGTCCATTAAATATTTCTAAAATCATCAATTTTAGTCATGAAAGGCAATCCGCACAATTTACATCGCAGAATCTTTCAGAATACCTACAGGTTACTAGACGTACAACTGAGCGTATTATAAAAAAATTAGTAGATCAAGGTTACGCTAAGGTCGTTGGCGAAGAAATGACACATCAACAGGGTCGACCTCGCACCATTTATGAATTAAATTTCGCCACCTATTAACCAATTATATAAAAGGAATTCTCGTAAATGCTAAGCATCTACGAGAATTCATATGATTAATCAACCATTACCATATTATCAGTGTTTTCCATTTCTTGTTCCTTTTTACGTTTCTCTGCTTCCGCCATTTCTTCTGGCGTTAATTTAACAATAGCAAAACCAATATATCCATAGATGATGGAAATAATAGGTACCATGAAATTAAGAATGGCATATGGTGCATACTCCATAGCGCCTACACCCAATGTCGCTAAAATAAACACACCACAAGTATTCCATGGGAAGAAAACAGATGTTAATGTTCCCCCATCTTCTAAAGCACGAGATAGATTTTTAGAATGTAGGCCTCGTTGCTGATAGACACCTGCAAACATCCGTGAAGGGACTACAATTGAAATGTATTGCTCTGAACACGTTGCATTCGTTGTGACACACGCTGCAATTGTTGAAGCAATAAGGCTCCCCGTAGATTTAGCAAACTTCATGATTACATTCATAAGGGCTTTCAACATCCCTGAATATTCTAGAATACCACCAAATGTCATCGCCACAATGGTCATTGAAACCGTATTCATCATAGAATCTAAACCACCACGGTTAAATAAATCATCTACCATGTGATTGCCTGTCGAGATTTCAAATCCGGCTTGTAATGCTTGTACAGCACTTGCAGCCGAACCGCCTTGTACAAAAATTTGTAGTAAGAAACCTGATACAATCCCAATAATTAAAGCTGGAATTGCTGGTACTTTCTTAGCTACTAAAACAATAACACCCACTGGTACAAGTAATAGTAAAGGAGAAATAACAAAGCTTTCTTCCATCACTTTTAACGTTGTTAAAATTTCTTCTGATTTCATCGAAACATCTGCAAATTTTCTACCCAAAAATCCGAAAACAACAAGTGAAATAATTAACGCTGGAATCGTTGTATAAAGCATATGCTTAATATGTTCAAATAAATTTGTACCTGTTAAACCAGCTGCCAGATTCGTTGTATCTGATAATGGTGACATTTTATCTCCAAAGTAAGAACCTGAAATAACCGCACCGGCAATCATAGCTGCTGGAATACCCATACTTAAACCAATACCCATGCCTGCCACACCGATTGTCGCCATCGTCGACCACGAACTACCAATAGCTAATGACACGATGGAACATAAGAGCATAATTGTTACTAAAAACCACGCTGGAGATATTAGCTTTAAGCCATAGAAAATCATCGTTGCTACGACCCCGCCGCCAATCCATGCTCCAATTGTCAAACCTACTAAAATAATAATGACAATGGCAGGTAATGCCAAACGTATCCCCTTATACATCATTTCTTCAATTTCAGACCATTTGTATCCATGCATTTTGGCAACAATTGCTGCTACAGTTGTGCCGACAAGAAGAGGTACGTGAGGACTTTGCTCTAAAACAACTACTGTAATTAACATTGTAATAATCATAATTGCAAAAGTTAGTAGTGCCCAGCCCGCATTTATATCCTTTTTCATTTTTCCATCCCCTTTTTTTGCACCAAATTCCTTTTCGGTTTTTCAAAGACGCAAATAATTTTTTACGTTTTTTAGCTTAATATTCAAAAAATTAAAAGTCAACGCAAAAAAATTATGCTTCTCTAGCAAATCCCTTTGTTTTAGGGCAATAAAACGCTTTCAAGTAGCAATAAAAAGCTCCGCAAACCCTTGAATATCCATGCATTTAAAGAAATGTTCATGCAAAAAAAGCTATATGAAAAAATTATTGCATTTTTCATATAGCTAAAAAAATATTTTTTTATTCAGGTTTTTTTTCTAATACGCAGGCAAGTACTTTGGCAGCATCAATTAATGCGCTACGATCAAATGTCATTTTAGGATGGTGTAATCCTGGTGTTAAGTTTGCCCCAATTCCAATCATTGCCGCTTTTAATTCTGGCTTCTTCACGGTATAAAAATGGAAATCATCACTGCCTGGAGTCGTTATTTCATCTGCTAAATATTCCTCGCCCAATGCTTGAACAATTGCCTCTTTCGCCATTTTTGCAGCAATTGTTGACACCTCCGCGCCTGGTGTGAAATCAAGCCACTTCCAATTCATATCAATTTCAAATTGTTGCTGAATTGATTTTAAGCCAGACTCAATTTTGTTACGAAGTAATTCAAGTTGTTGATTATGCTGTGCTCGAATGTCCATCGAGAAACTAGCATTCCCTGGAATAATATTTGTACTACCGCCATCCGCTATAATTTTTGTTAACTTGGCAGAATGGGGCTCAAAAGGCGATAGATGAATACTGTTTAGCATTTGTTGAACAGCCATAATGACATCAATAGCATTTTTCCCTTGGTGCGGTCTCGCCCCATGAGCGTCAATTCCCTGAATAGTCCCATCTAGGAAATAGGCAGCACCATGATGAATAGCTGGTGAAACTTTACCAAGGGGTAGCTCTTCAATAGGTCTTAAATGTACACCAAATAAATGTGATACTCCCTCAACAGCTCCTCGATCAAAAGCAGCGACTGCACCATTCCCTAATTCCTCGGCAGGCTGGAAAATAAAACGGACGCGATGTTGCAATGGTTGATCTTTAAGTAGTAATAATGCGCCAAGCACCATAGTCATATTAGCATCATGTCCACAAGAATGATTTGCCTGCCACTTCCCATCTACTTCTTGCCATAAAGCATCAATATCAGCACGTACCGCAACAACTTCTTCACCTGCTCCAATTTCTGCAATTAATCCAGGTACATCCCCAAGCAAGCGATAAGAAACATTCAATTCGTCTAAGATTGACGCTAATTTTTTTGTCGTCTCGAACTCCTTCCAGCTCACTTCAGGGTATTTGTGAAAATGTTCAAACCATTGATGCATTGTTTCTTCTAATGTTATAGCTTTTGACATAACGACACCTCTATACGCATTTTTGTTTCTCATTATACATGAATCTATTTTATAAAAGTATATACGCAGTAAGACCCATTAATATGAAGTAGCTTAATAAATTTATATGCCACTTAAAATTGCAAGGACACAAAAAAATGGACTATGTTAAAAGTTATTATCTCTTTCAACATAGCCATCAAGTATTTATTATAAACTTGTAAAAAATCCTTCTGGATATTCCTCATATTGCACGATTGCTAATGACTCCTCATTTCTTTCTTCCTCTTCCTTACGGTCAAATTCTTGATCCATTAAATATGTCTCAAATTTAGAATTTAACAATTTACCCATTGTATCACCCCTCTTTTATTTAATTGAATTTTCTGATAAAAGAATTATACAATAGGACTTCGATAAAACGCAATAAATTATACTCATTATGCATTATTAATATAAAATCAATCTCATTTTTAGAACAATCGAGATACAAATTATTCCTTTTAATTCCAAATAATAAAAAAAGTCTGCCTATTAGCACCTGACTGAAACCGTGGGCCAGCTATTATTAGAGCAGACTACTATTGTATTACATCAAAAATTTACGATACAGTCACATCCGTTTTGTCATTTGTATGATCATTGTGACTACCCTTTTTATGGGATAATACTTGAATCACAAACATGAGAATAAAGATGCCTAAACCTACCCAATCCGAGAACTTCTCTGGATAAATAAGTAATAAACCAGCAACTAAAACAATTATTCTTTCAAACCAGTACAGTTTACGGTACCAATACCCAATAACACCCGAACCGATGGCAACCATTCCTGTAATAGCAGTAAATACAACCCATATTATTTGTGGTACTGTCGTATCAATCATTAATAAAGACGGTGAAAAGACAATCATATACGGTATAATAAATGCCGCAATAGCAAGCTTTGCTGAATTCACACCTGTTTTAATAGGATCGCCACCTGAAATACCTGATGCTGCAAAGGCGGCTAACGCTACAGGTGGTGTAATGTCTGCAATAATACCAAAATAGAACACAAAGAAGTGAGCCGATAGTAATACAACTAATGGTACTAACTCTTGCGGTGTATTCGGCGATAATAATGCTACAATCGCTGGAGCTGCGATTGTCGATGTAATCACATAATTTGCGGTAGTTGGTGCACCCATACCAAGTATAAGTGAAGCAATCATCACAAATATTAATGTCAAGATAATACTACCACCAGCCAAAGCTACTAAACTATTGGCTAGACTTAAACCAAGTCCTGTTTTTACAACAACCCCTACAATAATCCCTGCACAAGCTGTTGCTGCCACTACACCTAACGCAGTACGAGCACCTTCGACCAATGCCTCTATCACGTCCATCGGTTTAAGCCGTGTATCCTTATTAAACATAGCAACCCCTATGGAAATAATGATTCCATACAATGCAGCATGCATAACAGGTGTCCCCGTTAACATTAGTACGATAATCGCAACAATCGGTAATAAAAGATAGATTTTCTTAAATACTTCCTTTCGATTAGGCATTTGATCGTCTCTAAGACCTTTTAAACCAACTCGTTTTGCTTCAAAGTGCGTCATAATCCAAATACCTGTAAAGTATAGAAGGGCTGGAATAGCTGCCGCCTTTGCTATATCCCAATACGTAATGCCACGACCAATAAACTCTACCATTAGGAAAGCCGCCGCCCCCATAATTGGTGGCATTAGCTGACCACCAGTTGACGCTGCCGCTTCAACTGCACCTGCAAATTCTTTACGATAGCCTAGTTTTTTCATCATCGGAATCGTATAGGAGCCTGATGTTACGACATTGGCTACAGAGCTACCCGAAATGGTACCTTGTAGAGCACTAGAAAAGACTGCTACTTTTGCTGGGCCGCCTATTAATTTACCTGCCAACGAAACGGCTAGATCATTAAAATACTGACCGACCCCTGTTTTCACTAGAAAGGCTCCAAAGAGTAAAAATACGAATATAAAAGTGGCTGACACACTAATTGGGGTACCGAATATCCCGTCTGTTGTAAAATACATAAGGTTTACAAGACTCTCTAAATCCTGTCCTCTATGTGCCATAAATGCCGGAAAATACGGACCATAATAAGCATAGATTAAAAAACATGCTGCAATAATCGTAATTGGAAGCCCGACTGCGCGACGAGCGGCCTCAAGCACTAATAAAACAGCAATAAGACCTACAATAAAATCCATTTGTGTTATAGAGCCATTGCGATTCACAAGCTCAGTATAGTTCATAGACCAGTACGACCCTACCCCTATTGAAAGCAAAGCCAATAAATAATCAAACCATGCAATTTTGTGCTTTGGTGCTTTTTTACGAGCAGGGAATAGTAGAAAAATAAGTGTCAAACCAAAGCCTAAATGGATAGTACGTTGGATTTGTGCTGGGAATTGCCCGAAAATGGCTGTATAAAGTTGAAACAAAGAGAATGCTAAAAGACCATAGAAAATGACATGCCTCATAATACCTGTTACAGTTCTTACGTTGGATTCAATATCATATTTTTCAAGTATAGCTTGTTGCTCTTCAGCAGAAATTTGCTCGAATTCTTCTACTCTTTCTTTCTTTGCTTTTTCCTGTGTTGTCATTTCATCCTTACTCCTTTCCACTGTTCATAAAGAGATAATTGCCTTATTTCAAATAAATAGGATTTTCCCCTTTGTAAATCTTTTTTTAAATCATATTCCACGCCTTCATAGTTGAATACCAAATCTACATCCAAATCGCCAATTAAAATGGTAAAATTGTCAATGACTCGATGATCATCAAATTGAAGAACATATTTGCCGTCCCTTTCTATAAATGTTTGGCCCTCCTCGGCATAGCCTGGCATACCTATTGCTAAATCTTCATATTCCATCTCTAACATCTTAATACGATTTCCCTTTACATGTTGATAGGATTCGAATACATCTGAATTATGTATGGAATGGGTATATCTAATTTGAAATTTTTCATTTTCAGTAATTGGTATGTAGTATACTCTCGGATTTGCCGTGCGCGTTTCTGTAAAGGTGAATACCTTTTGAAATGGAAGAATAACTACACTAATTAAGCAGAAGATTACTAAAATGACTGCAATACTAACTTTCCTCTGTTGCATTTTATCCTTCTCCCTACTTTAAAAGCTACTCGCCTATACTCACACCTTATAGTAGGAAAAAGACTCGAAGCTTTACGCAATTCGAGCCCCTTCATATTTTAGTGATAGTTTAGACTATTTCTTCTCATCAAAGTATTTTTGAGCACCTGGATGAATGTCAATACTTATACCATCTAAGCCTGTTTCAGCTTTTATAAATTTACCTTTATCATGAGAAATCTTATCAGTATTATCATAGATAGCTTTTGTCATAGCATAGACAACATCCTCTGGTAGTTCTTTTTTCACTGCTAGCATAGCAAGAACTGAAACCGTTTCTGTATCTTCTGCAATACCATAAGTCCCTGCTTTTACTGTATCCTTTGCATAATAAGGATATTTAGCAATTAATTCATCCGCTTTACCTGCATCTACACCAACTATATTTACTTTCGTTGTAGCATTTAACGCTTCAACTGCACCTGTTGGTGTACCTGCAGTAATAAATGCCGCATCAATTTGACCTGATTGAAGTCCATCTGTCGACTCCCCAAAATCTAAATTTTGAGCTTTAATATCATCCATTGTTAAGCCATGAATCTCTAGTAATTGCTCGGCATTCGCATAAGTACCAGAACCAGGTGCCCCTACAGACACTTTTTTCCCTTTTAAATCCGCATAAGTCTTAATACCTGTTGCTTCTGTAGTAACTAATTGGACTGTTTCAGGATAAAGGGCACCTAAAGCTGAAATTGTATCAATTTTCTTTCCATCGAACATAAGCTTTCCTTCCGTAGCATAGTAAGCAATATCCGTTTGAACAAATGCAATTTCGCCTTTACCTTCTTGCAAAGCAGTCATATTGGCAGCAGATGCCTGAGACACCTCAGCAGTTGTTTTAATATCTGTTTCTTTCGTAATGAGATCAGCAAATGTACCTCCAAGTGCATAATAAGTACCTTGTGTTCCACCTGTTAATAGACTTAAAAACTTGGGCTTTTCGGATGACTCCGAAGCATTCTCGTCCGTATCCTTAGAGCCACTTCCGCCATCTGTCCCACATGCTGCTAAAATCATAAGTGCAAACGCACTTAATAAAAGCAACCATCTAAATTGTTTCTTCTCCATCGTTCTCCCCCTCATTGAGTATAATAATTACAATCTATATAAAATTAGCAAATTAAGTATTATTGTGTCAATTATTTTATAGTAAATTCTGAATATTATATTTATACAACTGTTGATCATTACTATTAATTTTCAAAAATAGTTTATTATTTAATTAACCTTTTTTTACCTATAAAAAACATATAATTTCTAAATTCAAAACCGTATAAAAAGTGCATATAAATAACGAAAACTAAAAAACTGCATCCAATGATGATTGGATACAGTTTCTATTCTATTGAATAACGCCACAAGCAATTCTTGCACCAGAGTTACCTGCTGGATCTGTTTTATAGTCATCTGCTGATTCATGAATAACAATTGAACTTCCGTCACTGTCTAACAACGAATTTGGTTGATCTTTTTGTAATGTTAGCCCTTCTGCTAAGAAATTCAAATCGACATTGCCATCGTCACCAACCTCTAGATTGGGTAAATCCCCTAAATGATAACCATTTGGATTTAACTTACCATGCTCTTTTTTGGTCGGATTAAAGTGCGCACCAGCCGATTCAAACTTAGGGGGCTCACATTTCCCTACTTCATGAATGTGAATTCCATGTGTACCTGGTGGTAGGCCTGATAATGCCAGGGTCATCATTACACCATTATCTTCTTCCTGAAAATACGCGTTCCCATAACTTTCGTTATTTGCACCAATGACTTTTGCAGTAGCTGTTAATGGGGATGATGCATTTACTTGTACTTTTTCTTCTTTCTTATCAAAGAAACTACAACCACCAACTAAAACTAATAAAGAAAGGCTAATTAAGCTAATTTTTTTCATAAAAATACCTCCTCTATTTCTGATGGTTTCCAAGTTAATCAATACTTATGCACTTTTTATTAATTTTACCGAGGTCGTTACATGCACAAAAGGGATCTCTCCTATGAGAAATCCCTTCATGTTTTAGTCTAGAATTTTGACGGTTACTGTTTTGACGCCCCATTGAAGAGCTTGTCCCTCGGTAGGAATAAAGACATCAATTTTATTTCCTTTAATAGCTCCGCCCGTGTCAGCTGCAATCGCCTCACCATATCCTTCTACCCATACCTTTGAGCCAAGCGGGATGACACGAGGGTCAACCGCAATTACCTTTAAATTTGGATTAGATCGAATATCCGTTCCATTCGCTGTTATTCCCGAGCATCCTTCACAATAGGCTGTATAGGCTGTAGCACGCATTGTTAACGTTCTACCAGATCCACTTGATGGAGCGCTCGCAGGTTTCGTTTTTGCTGTTGAAGCCACCACCCTTGTCGAAACTGCTTCTGATGTTTTAGGTTTTGGTTTAGCTGCCGAAGCTTTTATAGCTAAAGATTCACCAGCAAAAATCAAATCTGTACCAAGGTTATTCCATGCTTTTAATTCATCAACTGTTATATCGTTTTTACGTGCGATTGAAAATAATGTGTCACCGCCTTTAATGACATATTCATCTTCCAATGTTTTTTCTGTATTTGATGTGTCCTTCACTAAATCTTGCTCTGGATAAAACCAAAACGAATCCATTTCTGCCAATTGTTGAAATTCTCCAACGGTTAAATTATAAATTTGAGGGAGTGCCCATAGAATATTGCCGGAATTGTCTTTCGCAGAGGAAGGACTGGCATATAGGCTCAAACCAACGGTCAATGTTACTGCTAAAGCTAAAGCTTTCTTCTTCATGTTTAGTAATACCTCCAATATTTTATTATTTTTTGCAAGTCTGCTGTTAGCACGCTAGAGTCAAATAATCTAGTATGCAAGCAACAATAAGCTTACAAATTAATAACTCAGGACTGTCTGCCTGATATTAGGAATTATTACTATAAAAACGGAAAATTATACAATTTCGATTATTTTTTTAACAAATCGTCCAATTAGATGGAAAAATCATCGTTTAGACTAGTATTTTTTATATTAGATATTTACTATTTACGGGCAATAAAAGAAGAAATAGATGACATAAAAAATTGAGAATTCATCCAAAACCATTTTCAAATCGTGAGGTAAACATGGCAACATGCATGGAAATTAAATATGTCTGCTGAGGTAAATTACTGAGCATTTACCTCAGCAGCAAATCCTAACACATCCATACAAAGGATAGATATCTCAATCTAATAACCTCTAAACTGAAATGAAAGGTCGTGTTTTTTATTTTGATTCGGACGATATTGTTGGACGACGAGCCTTTAGCACTTATTAGTATGGAGAAACACTTGCAAAAATTTGATAGGTTTGAGGTTATTAAAACTTTTACATCTGTAAAAGATCTACTTATAGAGGGACCGAGCTTGGACTTTCAAGTAGCATTTCTAGATATTGAAATGAAAAGTATGAATGGATTAGACATTGCCGTACTATTAAAATCGTGGAATGAGAGCATCTATATTGTTTTGTTACAGCCTACCGAGACTGTGCTGTTCAAGCCTTTGAACTACATTCAATGATTACCTGTTAAAGCCCGTTTCAACATCTCGCTTAGCGACGACTATTCAAAGGGTTGAGGATCTTCTTGAGCCAAAAATAACGTCATTGCCAACATGATTTCATTCAGAGCCATTGCTAAAAATAAAATGCTTCTGAGAATTTGTTGTTTCCTATGAAGGAAAACCTCTCATTGGCGGACTATTAAAACGAAAGAATTGTTTGCACTACTTTTTTTACATCTCAATACCCCTGTGCCTCGTGACACTATTATTGATAATCTATGGAGTTATTATACTGATTTTAATAAAGCAAGGCTTCAACTGCATACCACCGTCTCATACCTTCGCTCCTCCCTTTCAGCATAGGGCTTTTTAGAGGTAATCGATCATACAAACGGGTGTTATATTTTAACATTAGACCATATTCAATGTGACGCTAATGATTTAGAGATTATTTTGAATAAAAAAGAACAAACCGGAAAATTGGATATCGAAAGGGCTGAAGCACTTCTTCAAGACTATCGTGGAGAATTTATGGCTACGATGGCCTACCCGATTGCTAGTAAAGCAAATTTGATGAATAAATTATTTACTCAATTACTGAAAGAACTAGCCCATTATTATGAACAAGTTCAGGATGTCAAAAACCTAGAACGTTCGTTACTTATAGATTTAAAGTTAAATCAATATTCCGATCAAGCTGTCCAGCAATTAATCAAGCACTATGCTAATATTGGGAACCGAGCAGAGGCTATAAAAATTTACCGTTCTTTTAAACGTACTCTATTGTCTAAGTTAAATGTTTTGCCTATGAAGGAAACAACAACCA
The DNA here is from genome assembly GCF_003049525.1 of Lysinibacillus fusiformis. GTDB lineage: Bacteria > Bacillota > Bacilli > Bacillales_A > Planococcaceae > Lysinibacillus > Lysinibacillus fusiformis. Next base: position 1,007,253 of record NZ_PYWL01000001.1, read on the forward strand.
AGAGTGACGACAAAAAAGCATGCTGGTGTAGAAAGCCAGCATGCTTTTACTCATGATTTAATAATCATTTGTCTCATATTCCGTACTACACATAAACAATTTCTCCCTGACTGTTTTGCTTTATACAGAGCATGATCTGCAATTTCTATCAATTGATTTGGGCTCTGTACATTTGGTGTAAAAGCAGTAATTCCGGCGGACATTGTAACAGGTCTACCACACGCAGTTTCCTGTAAGGCCTGTTTAACCCGCAAGCTTTCTGCAAGTTCTACCGCTTCATCTATACTCCTTGAAGGCAAAATAATCATAAACTCTTCTCCGCCATACCTGAAGCACATACCTTGCTCCTCCATATTTAGCTGCATATGATGAGCGAAAGCTTTTAATACTTCATCCCCCACGGTATGACCATACGTATCGTTTATACTTTTAAAATCATCTAGATCAATTAAGATAACTGAATGCGGAACTTTATTAATAATTAATTCATGGAGAGTTTGATCCATTATTCTGCGATTCGGAATACCTGTTAATGAGTCTAAATTTAATTGATCCGTTAAATCAGTAATTTTACTTTCTGCGCAAATCATCATATTTTGTACGTTTTTTTTCAGCAACTTTGCTTCATCATACCAATCAGCAATATGTTCTTTCCCCTGCCCGTTTTCGCCAGCTTCTATCATGGTCGAAAGCTCATTTAGGGGGCGTACTATTTTTAATGCTAGCCATATAGCGAGCACCACTACTATAGCAATGACTAAAACGATAGGGACAAAAACCTTTTTAAGAAACAGGCTAAAAGGAATAATCTTTTCATTTGAAGCTACCTGTTCCAAAAATGGTTCTAATGTAATATCTTCCTTCATCGAGTCCTCTAGATAGCCGTCTTTAATTGCAGAAGATCCCTTTACGTATGTATCTTGCATAAAATGTTCCATCAAAATTTCGTTAAAACTTTGATAGCTACTCCAAATACTAACACCAGATGTCGCCAGTACAACCATTATTGTCATACAAACAATAAGAAATGATAACTTTAACTTGAATTTACCCACAATAGATCATTTCTCCCATTGAGATGATTTTTTCGTTAAATCTTATCTATGTTTTAACTTAAAATTTAATATATCTATTCAATCATCATACGTCATACTTCTTAAAGAAAACTTAACAGCTGGGTATTTTTTACTTTATTGAGTAAAGCGCTTGAATTCAAAGAAAGCATACATCTCGATTAGTTCTTTCTGTTCACACTTAAAGTATTCTTTATAATTCTAAAGGTCTAACAGGGAATTTATTTAAAAATAGCTTCAAGTAAGTTTGTGGTAGCTCTTTTTTGATGTTCCAAGGTACAATTCTTCTATAGATTTATGGTAAAAGGGTACATTATAAAGTAAAGAGCGAAGGAAGGGTCGATAGATATGTACAAAATATACATAATAGAGGACGATAGCAATATAGCTTCACTGATTGTCGAACATTTATCGAAATATCAGTTTGAATGCCATACAGTGCAACAGTTTCAGCACATCATAGAAGAGTTCAATGACATCCAACCACATTTAGTCATTATGGATATCAATCTCCCGACCTTTGATGGATATTTTTGGTCACGTAAAATTCGTCAGCTTTCCACTTGTCCAATCATCATTGTCTCAGCTAGAGTCAATGATATCGATCAAGTATATGGTATTGAAAATGGTGCTGATGACTTTATTACTAAACCATTTTCACTAGATGTCTTTATGGCAAAAGTGAATGGTTTACTTCGGCGTACATATGGTGAGTATGCTTCCTTTGATACATCCACCATTACAATAGCCAATACCACATTAAACCCAGACACAGTCCGTCTCCAAACAGATAGCAATGAGAGCCTGCTAACTTTAAAAGAAATGCAGCTCAGTAAACTACTGTTCGAAGCCTATCCAAATGTTGTAGCTCGCCAAAAACTATTAAGTGCTATTTGGGATGATGAAACCTTTGTGGAGGAAAACACATTATCTGTGAACATTGGTCGTCTACGAAGAAAATTCGAAGCTATCCACTCTCAGCTTGAAATTAAAACCATTCGCGGCCTAGGTTATCAACTTGTGGAGGAAGAAAAATGAAGCTGTTTTTTAAAGATCATATGAGTATTATTATTCTTTATGGTATCAGCTTCCTACTCTTACCTTGGATGATTCAAGCATTAGATGATTTAACAGCGCATTATTTTTATTTTATTTTTCTCGTTAGCTTTCTATTTATCCTTTGGCTTGTTGGCCGTTATTACCGAAGGAGACGACTATATACACACTTAGAAAAAGAAGATCTATCGAGGGACGACCTTCATCTGTATGAGCCCCAAGCTTCAATCGAACAAGCCTATAGTGAAAAACTAAGACAAATGCAATATTTACATTTAACGCAACAGCAACAATTAGAGGAGCAAGCGGAGGAAAAGCATCTCGTATTATCACATTTTGCACATCAAATGAAAACACCGCTATCTGTTATTCAATTACTTACACAATCAGCGTCCACCATGACTTCTAACGAATTACAGCAATGGCAAACCATTAGTAAAGAATGTGATAAGCTGACATTTACACTCAATCAGCTATTAACGTATGAGCGTAGTTCAAACTTAGTAGCTGATTTAAAAATTGAGCCTATTCTTTTAAAAGAGCTTGTAAAAGAAGTCGTGAATGATTTGAAAGATTATTTTATTACAAAAGAGGTTTTCCCAAAATTAACGCTGGCAGAAGATCAAATGATATACTCCGATCGTAAATGGTTAAAGGTTGTTCTTTATCAAGTATTAAATAATGCTGTCAAATACAGTGAAGTTGCAAGCACTGTCCATATTGATTATGACAACGACTTTTTGCATATCGATAACCGTGGTGAGACAATCCCTACTAACGAAATTTCTCGTGTCTTTGATTTGTTTTATACGGGCAAAAAAGGACGAACAAATGGAGAAGCAACAGGCATAGGATTATTTTTAGTGAAAAAGGTTTTAACTATACTAGACCATCCCTTCACCTTGCAATCCTCACATGATCACACTAAGTTTTCCATCAATTTCTCAAGCAGTCTTATAAAATGAATATGACAACTTTGTCATATTCCCGTCATCAAGTGAAATGGGTTATTGATCGCTCCTTTTTTATACTATAGCTATCAAATTAATTTAAAGGAGTTGTTCCAAGTTGGGAAACATCATTCTTCAAGTGACCAATTTGCAAAAAGAATATATCGGGGAGATTACCTACAAGGCATTAAAAGGCATTGATTTCCAGTTACAGCAACAGGAGTTTGTAGCAGTCATGGGGCCCTCCGGAAGTGGGAAAACAACATTTTTAAATAGTGTATCCACCATTGATCGCCCCACTGCTGGAGATATTGTTATTAATAATAGAAATCCCTATGTTTTAAATGATGAGGACCTTGCAAAATTTAGACGTTCTGAATTAGGCTTTGTTTTTCAGGATTTTAACCTTGTTCATACGTTAACGGTAAAGGAAAATATTTTATTGCCGCTAACATTAGATAGCATACCTAGCGCCAAAATGCGTCAACGTTTAAAGCATGTAGCGCAATTTCTTGGAATTGAGGAGCTATTACCGAAACGGATTTATGAAATTTCAGGTGGGCAAAAGCAACGAGTAGCTATTGCTCGTGCTGTTATCCATGAACCTAGCTTATTGTTAGCAGATGAGCCTACAGGGAATCTGGACTCAAAAGCCGTCAATGATGTGATGGACTTATTTACCTCCATCAATCAAGAACTACAAACTGCCATTCTCATGGTGACACATGATCCTTACGTAGCAAGCTTTGCCAATCGTATTATATTTATCAAGGATGGAAAATTATATAATGAAATACATCGGGGCAACAATCGCAAGCAATTTTATCAAGAAATTATGGACACTCTTGCTTTTCTAGGTGGTGGGCAACATGACCTTTAACCACATTGTTATCCAAAATATTTTACGAGATAAATGGACTTATGTGTCTTATTTTCTAAGCAGTATGTTTTCCATCATTATATTCTTTTTATTTTCTGTAATCGTCTTTCATCCCAGCTTAAAAAGCCTAGATCCTGACTCAACACTTGGCATTTCATTAATGCTAGCTAGTATGCTTGTTTATTTATTTTCATTTATTTATATCATCTATTCGATCATGGCATTTTTACGCAAAAAGTCTAAAACTCTTGGCATTTTTATGATTACAGGGGCTTCCATGAAACAAGTACGAAAGTTAATATTCCGCGAAAACCTATTCATTGGAATTATGGCGATTATTGCAGCAATCGTTCTCGGTCTTGTCATGACTCCCCTGTTCTTGATGGCCGCTAAAGTAGTGTTAAAAGCAGAAACATTTAGTATGTATATACCTCTGCAGGCAATTGGTTTAACAATAGGTTTATTTTTAATCTTATTTATGGTAATTTCCAAAATCGTCACTAAATTGATTAATAAGGAAGCCTCCATACAGCTTTTAAAAAGTGATACTGTTATCGAAAAATCAATTCAACCACATTATATTTTATTAGCTGCTAGCATAGTAATGACCGCCCTTTTAGCTTATTTACTAAATATTGAGCATGCCATTGTAGAGTCTTTAAGTGTTTTCTTTTATTTATTATTTTTCGCTAGCATTATTAGCACGATTTATTTAGTCATTGCTCAAGGCTTACGTCTATTTCTGGAAATATTTGAGAAGTCTCCCGCTTACCTTCGCAAAACAAATATGCTTTTAGCGTCAAATTTAAATGCAAAAATGAAATCCCATGCCAATATGCTATTTCTAATTACCATATTGTTAAGTGGCGTATTCCTATGTACAAGCATTTTGTTTAGCTCTTATTACAATGTTCAGAAAGATAGTGAAGGAAATTATCCGTATAGCTTTCAATATATCGCGGACCCAAAAGCTGAAGACAGTTTAATAAAGGAGGATTTAGACAAACTTGAAACGAAGCTAGCAACAGTAAAAGCAAACAAGTATTTTATTGAATTTAAATCAGATGAAAATCAACGCCTTGGCTATATGTCATTATCTGATTACAATCTGCTACAACAAAAGAAATTCAGCCTTAATGAAAATGAATTTATCGCCGTTGCTGGGAATCATGGTATAGCACCGATAACCAACAATGCTAGTGACCGTTATATAAAATCATTCAAACTCGCTGAAATTAACGAAAAGAACCTACTATCTACAGGGTTTCAGGAAACTTACTTCATTGTGCCAGATTCTATTTATCAGTCGATTGATTACCCTGTTTATAAAACCTATATTTATGAATTAGAAAATTGGACAGCTCATACAGAATTAGCAAAGACCATTACCGAAGATATACCATCCTTACCTGGTGAACGTTACGTTACATCCAAAATCAACTTATATGATTCGGAAATGTTTGTTAAAAGCGTTATGTTCTTCATTGGCTCTATGTTAAGTTTAATTTTCTTAAGTGCAGCCATGAGTATACTTTACTTCTATTTACAAACAACATTGTTACAGGAAAAAGAAAAATATATGGGCATTCGTAAGCTAGGACTGTCTAAAAAAGAATTAGCCTCTGTTATTGCAAAGGAATTGGCCATTCTTATATTTGTACCGTTCACAATAGCAATTTTGCTATTACTTACTATTTTATTAGCTATGCGTACAATGGTCTCTACAGCATTTTTACAAGTTTCCATTGCCAGTTCTTGTTGTTTCTTTGTGCTGTTCCTCATCAGTTATTTATGGATAAGAAAAAGCTATTTCAAACGTTTAGTAAACTAAAAAATCGCACTCCTCGGGGTGCGATTTTTCAATAATAAAGGACTCGTTACCAAACAATTGGCTTTGCCACCATTAGCCATAACATAATGAGCAATAGCAAAATGTACATCCACGTCTTACGCTGCAATAGAGCAACAAATCGTTGGTGATTATATGCTGGTGTATTAAAAGTCCGTAATGTTGGTTTAAACGCTCTGGCTAAAAATACTATGGATGCAAGCATCACGAGGAAAGTGAGAACAATCCACGAAGTACCCCAATGGTAACCGGCATGCCACATTAGTAAAATACCTGATACTACAAGTACATGTCCTGAATGTTTGACAATGGCAATAGCCCCTTTAAAAGATTCTATATATGGTGGCATTTCACCATTTGAAGCTGTACGCATTTTTTTTACAATCGTTAACACAACGAACAATGGCCCAATCGAAAGAACCGCACTTAAAATATGTATATAAAGAAGAAGCGTATAAATGGAAAACATGATGTGTACTCCCCTTTTCATCAGTCCCCTACATTATAGCATTCAACCTTCGTCTGCTTATTCAATAATTGTGAATCCTTTGTAAACACAAATTGAATCATTGTTAAATTGTTTGAAAATCTTACAAAGAGGGTATTGTTTATAGTAACATGCACTTATAGAACAAAAGGAGTGATTTTTATAGGAATTCATCAATTTTTTACAAGCCTCAATGATTTAGAACGAATTATTCGTTGCCCTGGGCGATTTAAATTTGAAGAACATAATGTGGCAGCACATTCTTGGAAAGTGTCACAATATGCGATGTTTTTCGCGACATTAGAAGAAATGAATGGCGTACAGATTGATTGGAAATCTTTATATGAAAAAACAATTAATCATGACTTTGCTGAAGTTTTTATTGGTGACATTAAAACCCCAGTAAAACATGCTAGCCCCGAGCTCAAGCAAATGCTAGCACATGTGGAAGAAAAGATGATGGAAAAGTTTATTAGCAATGAAATCCCAGAGGAATTTCAAGCCATTTTCTTTGAGCGCATGAAAGAAGGCAAGGATAGTACGATAGAAGGGCGTCTACTTGAATTTGCGGATAAGCTGGACCAATTCTATGAAGCTTTTGCAGAATTAAAGCGAGGTAATACTGACAAAGAATTCGTCTATATGTATCAAAATGCCTTATCGAAGCTTTTAGCCATTCCACTTGAAGCAACTGTCCAATATTTCCGCACTGAAATATTAAAAGACGCCGTACAGGAAAAAACCCATATTGATATTCAAGCATTAACAAATGAAGTACTAACAGCCAAATAGTCAGGTGCATGTACAAGTTTTCCGAATGAAAAGTTCAGGAAGGCTTTTTTTATTTCCTCTAAAAAAATCGTATAATGAAAGGTAATTGAATGGAGGGAGAGTTTTGTCAGAAGATTGCCCAATTGTAGAAGATTTATTACCGTTATATAAGAAACAAATGCTCCAAGCACCAACATTAATATATGTAGAGCAGCATTTAGCAAGTTGTTCGCACTGTCAGCAGCTCTTTAGCTCAAAACCAATTCAAAAAGAATACATACCGATGAAAAAAACGTTATCTTTTTTTCATCTTATATTTATTGTACTTTCTTTCATGTTTGCCATTAATTCATCGTTACTTGGCAATCAAATGGGCTTTGTCATTTCGTATGCCATTTTCGGTTGTCTGTCTTACCTTTTCTATAAAAACATTTGGATTGTTTTTATCATTAGCTCTGTGCCTGTATTTGTTTGGGCGATTATCGACAACCTTACGAATGAGCTCTATATTACCACCTACTCCTTAACAGAATTTGGGGCACTTTTGATGGGAGCAGGCTATATCGCTCTCTTACATACGATTTTTGCCTTAGTAGGTGCGGCCTTTGCCATTTTATTACGCAAAATTTTTAAAATAAATACTAATAAAAAAAGCGTCTAAACATTCGTGTGAGTTTAGACGCTTTTTCAATTCACTATGCTTTTTTCACAAATTCTGACTTTAATTTCATAGCGCCAAAGCCATCAATTTTACAGTCAATATTATGATCCCCTTCTACAAGACGAATGCTTTTTACCTTCGTTCCTATTTTTAAAGTGGAAGAACTCCCCTTTACCTTTAGGTCCTTAATAACCGTAACTGAATCACCATCAGCTAACAGATTACCATTTGCATCTTTGACAACAAGTGCATCTGTTTCTGATTCCGTTGCGTCCATGCTCCACTCATGCGCACATTCAGGACATACATAATTCGTTCCATCCTCATATGTGTATTCAGAATTACATTTTGGACAATTTGGATAAGCTGCCATTTCTGCTTCCTCCTTTTACTTTTTGCTAGATAAATCCTCTATATGCTCCTATCTTTACATAGTCGTCCATAATAAGCAAAGGTTGTTCGTATTTTTTGTTCGTATTTGTGAAAATAATATGAAGCTCCAGTTCCTTTCTAAAGGTATTTGTCGTTACGTATTGCATAATTTGGGACACCTGCCCATTGACTTATTTCAAGCAATCATCTTACTTGCATGTTTGTCGATCATGCTTTAATATATCCATAAAGGCTGCATTGTTCGTATAATATTAAGTTTTAACCTTTAAGCTGTAAAAGGGAGTTTTATTATTGGAGTTGGAATGACGGGCCTCACACTACGGTGCATGAGGATAAGCAGGAAAACTTCTGCGAACACCCACTTTGAGGAGTGGTGGTTTAAAACTTTCTATAATAACTACGGCATACGCGGCTTTTTATATTACATTTACTTTTACAGCACCTTAGCCAATGTGGTTAAGGTGCTTTTTTATGTTTGAAAAATGTATCTAAATCCCACATACGCATTTGCCCTAAAGCACCTGCTATATCTTCAATTTTAAATATCCTATTTCTAAACCCCTCAAAAAGGACATGTTCATCTACCGTTTTAAATCCTAGTTTTAAAAAGTGCATACAACCTTCTCATATTTTGTATAATTCCCTTCCAATTTGCGCATATATGGAGTAACAAGGGAGGTAATGATATTGAAAAAGTTAATGTATGTAATGGTATTTGCTTCACTGCTTCTAACAGCTTGCGGAAAGAGTGACGATCCAAAAGAGGTCGCAGTAGATCAAAATACTTCCGTTGAAGATATTGTCGGAGCAATTGTTAAAAATGAGTTCACGGTTGAAGAATCCAAAGGTGTTGTCACAATATCAATACAAGATACGGATGTGACAGAAGGTTCGAAAAGTCAGATGCTGAAGGACTCCACTAAAATTTTTGCTGATTTGTCCAAGCTGAAAGATGTGAAGACACCTGCTGTTACTTGGTATGCTCCACTTACTGAACCAAATGGAGATAAAACCATGACAGAAGTATTGAATATTTATTTTAGTGAAGAGGATTATCATAAAGTAGATTGGGCCAATTATTTACAGGTTGATATCGAGTCAACTGCAACGAATTATCATGAAAGTGAAGCTTTAGAGGATTAATTTTATTGAAACAAAAGATACCCCTCCATGTATGAAGGGGTATCTTTTGTTTATTTCACATATAGGCTAAGTCCCTCCGCTAAAAGAGACTGTTTTATTTTGTAGTGGGTTGCTTGCCAAATTCCTTTACCACCCTGCAAAATTATAAACTGTGGTGATTCGTGCTTTACCTGTAGATCACGTTCTATGGCGTTGGAAACATCACGTTCCTTTTGGACAATGACTACATATTTAGGTAATTCTGTCGCTAATGCTTTGAACTCCTTTAAAGCTGAAATGCTACTTATACATGTCAGACTAAATTTTAAGACAAGACATGGCATTTCGTGAGATTGTTCTAACACTTCTTTCCAACTATCCAAAGTTTTAATTCGTTGCATATATAAATACCCCCCTTATAAATTATATACTATATAGGGTATTTATTTTGACAAAAAAAACACGAGACTACGATTATAGCTCGTGCATTCCTTCTTCTGTTTAAATGCCCTCTGTATTCATTAATACAAGGCGCCAGCCATCAGGGTCCTCAATAGTAATACCCTTCTGCATCCAATATGGATTTTCAGGCTCTACTTCAGGGTACCCCATTCGTGATAAGCGTTTAGTAATGCTATGAATGGTTTCTTTGTTTGGAATATAGAGCACTAACAGATTATCCTTACTTGGAGCAGGACAAGGGCTCCCTTCAACATGTTCTGTAAATTCCAAATGATAGTGTGCATTTGGAAGACCAACCATTATTCCTGTATAGCCACGATGCCCAGAAAAAGACCCAATTTTCTTTAAACCTATACCCTCACAATAAAATCGTTCAATTTCTTTTAATTGATCTGTTGGCCTTGCTACTCTGACCTGTGCAACTGCTAGTTCATTTGTCCATTTTTGGTCCATCCGAAACTCTCCCTTTTTAAACGAGTATAGGATGATACAACCACGTTGAAAACAGTCCTAAGTCTGTAATTATTGTGCTAAAGCTATATGAAACGAAGCCGCAGTCTTTGCTTTTACTTCCTCTAAAGTAACGCCTTCTGCTAATTCAATAAGCTGCATCCCATCTTTAGTAAAATCAAATACAGCTAAGTCTGTAATTAACCGGTGGACAACACCTTTACCTGTTAATGGGAGTTCACATTGTTTTTTTATTTTGGATTCACCGTTTTTATTAACATGTTCCATAACGACGATGACTCTTTTTGCTCCTACTACAAGGTCCATGGCGCCTCCCATTCCTTTGACCATTTTCCCTGGAATCATCCAATTTGCCAGATCCCCGTTCTCTGAAACTTCCATACCGCCTAAAATAGCAAGGTCAATATGGCCACCGCGAATCATAGCAAATGATTCTGCACTATCAAAAAATGAGGCACCTGGCATAGCTGTCACGGTTTCTTTCCCAGCATTAATTAAATCGGGATCTACGTCATCTTCAACTGGATAAGGACCGATGCCAAGTAATCCGTTCTCTGATTGTAAAAGTACTTCATAATCGGCTGGAATAGCATTGGCAACTAAAGTTGGAATACCAATACCTAAATTTACATTCATGCCATTTTGAATTTCTTTTACTGCTCTATTTACGATTCTTTGTCTTGTATCAGCCATCACGCTTCCCCCTTTTTCACTGTTAAACGCTCAATACGTTTCTCATAATTTTCACCCAATAAAACGCGTTGAACGAAAACTCCTGGTGTATGGATATGATCTGGGTCTAACTCGCCAACTTCTACAATTTCTTCAACCTCAGCAATGGTAATTTTACCTGCCATTGCAGCTAGCGGATTAAAGTTACGTGATGTTTTTCTATACACTAAATTACCTAGCTTATCTGCTTTCCATGCTTTAACTAGAGCAAAATCAGCAGTAATTCCTTTTTCTAATATATAGTCTTTCCCATCAAAAACCTTTACTTCTTTGCCTTCAGCAATGGGCGTACCAACTCCAGTAGCTGTATAAAACCCTGGAATCCCTGCTCCTCCTGCACGTAGGCGCTCAGCAAGTGTTCCTTGAGGCGTTAACTCTACCTCTAACTCACCACTTAAAAATTGTTGCTCAAAAATTTTATTCTCACCTACATAAGAGGCAACCATTTTTTTTATTTGCTTATTCGCTAATAGTAAGCCTAAGCCCCAATCATCTACACCGCAGTTATTACTGACTACTGTTAAATCCTTGGTGCCCTTCTGCACTAAAGCTGCAATAGCCTTTTCTGGTATACCACATAGACCAAATCCTCCTACTGCTAACATATCTCCATCCTTAATATCAGCAACCGCCTCTTCAAATGAACCCCACACTTTCCCATCCTTCATCTCGAAACCCCCTAAAATTGCTCGTTTATTAAGAAAAATTCTACCTTATTAACATTTTACAAGTAAAGGAATTAATTAGAATACCACTTATTCCAAAATAGAATAAATCGCTATATTTCTTACTTACGTATCGTATTAAGTAACTGTTTTAAGGCATACGATTGATATGTATTTTTTTTGGTGATAATCCCCAAACGCCAAGGCATGTCAAAATTAGCTAAGGGAATCATTTTGACATTATTATTTGTTTGCTTAGTAGCAATAGAATATGGCAGTAATGTTATTCCTAAATTTGATGAGACCAGTTCAACTATCAAATCCCACTGCGAACTTTTATAGCCTATATTTGGTGAAAATCCAACACTTTCACATGATTTAATCACATAATCATGTAAAGCGAACTCCTCAGCAAAAATAATAAAGGTTTCATTTTTTAAATCCTGCAATTGTATTTCGTTAAACTGAGCTAATGGGTGTAGTTCATTTATAAATACATAAAATTGATCTTCTACAAATGGCTGAACCGAAAACTTCCTTTCATCGGTCGGTAGTACAACAATCCCCATATCAACATCACCGTTTTCTACTAACGTACCCACCGTTTTTGCACCTCGTTCAACAAGCTCCAAATGCACGTCAGGATATTGTTGATGAAATTCTCTAGCCATTTTCGGAAAAAATAATGTCCCAATTAAAGGTGGAATCCCTAGCTTGATGGAGCCTTTCTTTATATTTAATAAATCATCTAGTAAAATGTGCAGGTCTTGAACGGAACGCATGATTTTTTGCCCCTGTTTAAAAACAATACTACCTGCATCTGTTAGCTCGACATTGCGTGTAGATCTATTCAATAGTTCTACATGCAATGTATCTTCTAATTTTTTTATGCTTTTACTTAATGAAGGCTGAGATACAAATGTTTCATTCGCAGCCTTCGTAAAGCTACCATGCTCGACAACAGACATAAATGCTTTTAAATCTCGTAATTCCATAAATATCTTCCCCATTTATTCTTTTTGATGAAAGTCTCAGCAAAATTCTCTTATAGTAATTAATTCTTCTTCATCTATGGTAATCCTTCTAGAAAAAATAAGTGCACGGAAACTACAACTATCATCCAGAAGATATTCCTTGATTTTCCACACACCTCTTCAACAAAAAAATACACCACCTATCATTAGATTTTTACATCTAAATATAGTGGTGTATTGACTATTAGTGGGCCTTTTCCAATGCTAATTTAATGCCGAATCCTATTAACACAGCACCTGTCAATCCTTCGATTACTGCCTTAGTAGTTGGCCTTTTCATAAATGCACTAATGCGATCTAATAGATAGACATAAAATACAAACCATAACATCGTTAAAGCTGTATATATTAATCCCATCATTAAAAACGGTAGGAATGTTCCACTCGTTCCATCCACAAATTGAGGAAGAAATGTTAGGAAAAATACAGCCACCTTCGGATTCGTCACATTAGTGAGGAACCCTTGCTTAAAACATGATTGATGTGAGTACTTATGATCCATATTAGCTTCATCCTGCACTTCGGGTGATTGTGCACGAATTGTCCGTAAGGTCCACAATGTTTTAATACCTAAATAACATAAGTAAACTGCACCAATATACTTTAATGCAGCAAACACATAAGCTGATTTCACAATAATAGCGGAAAGCCCAATGACAGCTGCGCACGTATGAATCAATAAACCACCGCAAGACCCTAAAATAGTCTGCAAGCCACCTTTTCTACTTACAATCAAGGTATTCTTTGTCGCAATAGCTGTATCTGGACCAGGTAAAATTATGAGTAAAATGCACATAACTAAGAAAACAGAGATGTTAACCATTTTGCTCCCCTACTTTCTGTCAGAAAATTATAAAAATAATTGTAGCATATGTACTTCCTTACAGAAAGATACTAAATTTTTTCTTTTAACATTGACATACAACCATTAGGTGTTATATATTCATAACACCTAATGGTTACATTTTATCTATAAAGGAGATTGACACATGAGCGGAAAATTACCCGATATTGTTAAAACAATTACACTTAATGCACCTATAGAAAAGGTGTGGGATACTGTAGCAACTGCAGAAAAAATTGCTGCTTGGTTTATGCCCAATGATTTTCAACCTATTGAGGGACATGAATTTACGATTCAATCGCCGTTTGGTCCCTCACCCTGTAAAGTTGAACGTGTAGATGCGCCACATTTTCTAAGATTTGCTTGGGATGAGGATGGTTGGTTCGTTACTTTTGAGCTAAAGGAAGTTGGAGAACAAACAGAATTTACCTTAACACATGGTGGCTGGAAGGAAGCTTCACATATTATTCCTAAAGCTAACGCTGCTACTGAAGCCATTCGCACAAAAATGGATGGCGGCTGGACAATGATCATCCACCATAAATTAAAAGAAATTGCAGAAGCCTAATGATCCAAGAAGCAATTAAATATGACGTTTTTCAGGCAATTGCAGATCCGACAAGAAGAAATGTTTTAAAGCTACTTGCATCTAGTGATAGACCTATCTCTAATATTTCAGAGCATTTTGCGATTAGTCGAACAGCTGTTGTGAAGCACTTAAAAATTTTAGAACAGGCAGAGCTTGTGTCTGCTCAAAAAAAAGGTCGCGAAAAGATCTACACTTTGCATAGTGAGCGTTTAAAGGAAATTGAGGATTGGCTCCAATACTTTCATTTATTCTGGGACAATAAATTGGCGCAGCTACAAAGCCTGGTGGAAGACAATTAAAATATGGAGCTGTCTTATTAGGGACAGCTCCTCATTTAAAAGAGATAAAATAATCCTCCATTAATAATGTCAATTTTAATTTTAGATTCGTATTGCTCCTCTAATGCTTTTCTTTCAATTTCATAGCATTCCGGTTTATCCTCTACATCCTCATAAAAATAATCCAATACTCGTTGATCACGTTGCCATCTCTTTTGCGCTTCAATGGCCCACGAATGATCATCCTTTTCAATAATGGATTCCACTGCTGCATTTAATCTTTCAAGAGCACGTACTGGTTTTATTATATATTGCACATGAAAAACATTCTCTGCTGGTTCGGAGTCATAATCTGAGGCATAAATCGATTCATGAAAATTCTCTTTGATAACACCCGTTAATAAATTAATACCAAATGAATACATCATTTCTTTTGTCCGATCACAGCAATAGGAAACTTTAAAATTAACGCCTAGCCATGGAGTAAGGATAACCTGCCCCATTGCATGATCAACTTTTTCAAATAATTGGACATAGGCACCTAGTTCTCCTGTCGCATGAAAAAGCTGATTTAACCGTGGTGAGCCATAATGAATAACTTCACCAAACAAGTTACCGGCCATAGCTGTCTGATCTGTAATAAAGGTCACTTGAGCTGGGTTTGGTTCACTATTAGTTGCCTCTATATATTGCCAATAAAATGGTCTATTCATAATCCTTTTATCAATATCTACCGTCAACTGCACGGTCAAAGAATGATTCTCTTCCCCTAAAATAGGGCATTCATTTTCGGCGAAAAATCCCTTTAAATACTCATGAACTTGCTGCGGATACATAGTTTCCCTCCTTACCTCATACTGATTTTTTTAAGTTTGTTAAAATGGCATCTAAATCACCAACCACTTTTTCAAACACATCGATTTTGGTATGAAGTAATTCTAAGATTTTTTCTTCAATGGTATTTTCAATAGCAAGATTATATATGTGAACATCATGCTCCTGCCCCAAACGATGGACACGACCAATTCGTTGCTCTAGCTTCATAGGATTCCATGGTAAATCATAATTGATGACATGATGACAAAATTGAAGATTTATTCCCTCTCCACCAGCCTCTGTGGCAATGAGTACTTGTGCTCTTTCTTTGAATAAATGCTTCATATAATCTCGTTTACTTTTATTAAATTTACCGTTAAACAATACACTTGTAATACCTTTGGAATGTAAATACCATTGTAAGTAGATTTGAGTTGCACGGTATTCTGTAAAAATAATAACCTTATCCTTCGCCTGTTCAATAATCTCAATCGTCTTTTCTGCTTTAGAATTCACTTCTAACGCCATTAGTTTGGCTAAAATGGCTTCCATTTCTTGTGATTGTCCATGCTCCTTCAGCATATTTGTTAATGTTAATGCTGTTGCTTCCTTGCTACTGCACATTTCCTTCTGCAAAGTAATTAATGCAAAAGATCCTTTGTTTTCAAGTGAGCCAAGGAGATCGTAAACTTCTCTTTCTTCTTCCGTAAAGGTAATCGGCACAATTTGAACGCAACGATTGGTCCATTCAATACCTGTATCTTCTCTTCGATTTCTCACCATCACCTGATTGACCAATTCTTTCAAATAATCATCATGTTCTAGATGATGCTTACTGGCTGAAAAGGCCGATTGGAAGGTATCATAGTTCCCCAGATGTCCTGGTTTTAATAAGGAAATTAAATAATATAATTCGAAAACATCATTTTGTATAGGAGTGGCAGTTAATAATAAGCAAAACTTTTTCTTTAATCCTTGGACGAACTCATAAATTTGTGTTTTATTATTTTTTAATTTATGGGCCTCGTCAATAATAATCATATCGTAATCCTGCTCATAAATACGCTCCCTATGAGGGCTCTTTTTCGCCGTATCCATACTCATGATAATGACGTCATAGCGCTCTATTGGACAATTTTTTTTATAAGCAATAGCAGGTATATGAAATTTTAAATTTAACTCTTCAATCCATTGATTAATAAGGGAAGCTGGCGCTAATATTAATGCCTTCTTCACAAGGCCCCTTAACAGATATTCCTTTAAAATCAAACCCGCTTCAATTGTTTTACCAAGACCTACTTCATCTGCTAAAATGGCTTTTCCATTCATGCGTTCAATGACTGTTTCAGCTGCTTCTAGCTGATGTGCAAGAGGTTTTAAATTTGGTAAATACTTTGTAGCTTGTAGACCTTTGAAATCAGGGATTAATTTCATTTTGACAATATCATAGTTCATCTTATATAATGTCCAGCTATGCCATTGTTCAAGATCATTGACGCGATTGATAAAGCCTTCTTCCCATTCTGACGACCTCTCTATTTTCATGATCATCACCCCACCATGTCAGTATTTCTCCTTAGGTTGTCCAAAAAAGAGAAAGCTATGTTCGATCTATACAAAAAACACCCAATGAATGTAATTTTTTCATTGAGTGTTTGTTAATTCATCTGTTTGCGGAAAATACTAGGTGATAAACCTGTCACCTTTTTAAAGACACGACTAAAATAAAAATAATCCGTATAACCTACTCGATCAGCTATTTCCTTTATAGAAAAATCAGATGACCTTAATAGCATTTTGGATTTTTGAATACGTAAATCAGTTAAATAAACATGGGGACTGACACCCATTCTTTTTTCAAATACATAGCTCAATTTTCTACGGTCCCAATTACATTCATTAGCTATATCGCTCACAGTAATATTCTTTGTAAAATTTTCTTGTATATACGTCAAAATGGATGCTATGTTTTGATAATCTTTCACCTTCATCAATAAAATTATTTCCTCTAAAATATTTAAAAAGAGTACTTTGGATTGAAGAAATGATAAATGACTACCCTTTTGATTTGTTGCGATTAATTGCTGCACTATGTTCATTAATTTCATGTGTTCTACAACCTGTAAAGGAAAATGACTATTATAAAGAGGAAGTTTCGCCTGTTCTTCATCAGATAGGTGAAAGTAAATGACTACATATTCTAATTTGGCCTCATTAACAGCTAAGAATCGACTGGGGAAATTGGGACCAACATGGAGGATTCGTCCTTTTTTTATGTGATAATTAGTGCCTTCTATTTTAACGTCACCTATCCCATTGATTGGGAAGATAAGTCTAGCTACATTTTCCTTTGTCTCGCTAGTCTCAGCAACCGTTTCAGAAGAAATCTGATCAGTAGTGACAGACGTAAATGTTAAAGGTGCCATTGTATAGAATTCTATAATTTCTTGCGTATTTATACTGAATAGCTCCCTTCCTATAGCATGTTTTAAAACAACAAGAAAGGAACACCTAAAATGCATGAGTGCTCCTAAGATTGATTATTTTAAGCTTTCCTGTAATAGCTTGCGATTACGTTGTTTGAAAATATCATTATGTGAGGATACAATACCGCCATCAGAAGCATCTGGCTGAATATACTTCTTCGCACTATTCACTGCGTGCAATGCATCATGAAAAGCTGCTGCAATTAAATGGATTTTGCCATCATGGTGCAAAATATCTCCTGCCGCATAAAGACCCGGAATAGATGATTCACTATTTATAGTACCAGCTATGAAATAGTCGTTTTTACGTTCAATTGCTAATGGACTATTATCTAAAAGTTCCTTATCACGTACATAGCCATGACTGATGACAACTTCATCGATAGGAATTTCCGTCACAGTACCTGTTTCATGGTTTGTTAAAGCAATTGCTTTAATCATTCCTTCTTGATCATCTGCAATTAATTTTGTAATTTCAGAATTATAATGGCATTCAATCGCACTATTCGTAAGCTCCGTAATTTGAGCCTCATGTGCAGACAATTGATCTTTTCGATACGTTAAATAGACCTTTGACGCCACTTCCATTAACTCTAGTGCCCAATCTACAGCTGTATTACCGCCACCAGAAATAATGACCGCTTTATTTTTAAATTTTTCATAGGATTTGATAGTATAGTTTAAATTAGATACCTCAAATCGTTCAGCTCCCTCAATCTCTATTTTTTGAGGATTAAGGATGCCACCACCAATAGCAACTATGACCGTTCTTGAATAGTGAATATTCCCAGACTCGGCTGTAATAACGAAAATACCCTCTTCGTTTTTAGCAATTGATAATACCTTTTCATCTGTATAAATAGAAGGATTAAATGTTAAGGCTTGCTCTACTAACTGCTTAATGAGTTGGCCACCTGAAATTGGCGTAACGCCCCCAATGTCCCAAATCATTTTCTCTGGGTAAACGTGGATTTTTCCCCCAAGCTGCGACTGAGATTCAATTAGCTTCGTCTTCATTTCACGTAAGCCACAATAAAAGCTAGAATATAACCCTGCTGGTCCTCCACCAATGATCGTTACATCATACAATTCTTGTTCAAACAATACTTAACACACCTTTCGTTTATGTTTATTTCCTATCTCAACAATTGGGCTGCGGCATCAGCTGAACTACAACCCCTACTGTATACTTTTCATCTTATAAAAATGCTTATTATTTCCTTCCTCCCCTATTATACGATAATGATAATCATTATCAAGTAAAACTTCCCCTTTTCAAAGCTATTTTGTCAATTCTTACTATTATTTAAATCATTTTTATATCGTAATTCCATCGACCATGCACTCTCAAACTAACATTAATTGCTAGTTTTAATATGTATGAAGTATAAAGTAATAGCTGTCCTAGCAGCAGGCTCCTCCTTAGCTATACGAGCTTTGCTCCAATAAGAGATAGAGCCCTTTTTCTGTTGAGACTAACGGTGCAGGTTAGTTTAAGAGTGTTGTTTAACTTGTGTTCAACAATCGGGCCAGATTGTGGAGGAACATTTTCAACGGAATTTGATATTGTTGTTAAAATTCAGAGTGAGATTGTGAAGTTTCTCACTTAAACTAACAGGTCAGGTTAGTTGTATAATCTTTGGCTCATGCAGTTATAGCTGTATGAGCCGAAGAATAGTTAGTAGGGGATAAAGATGGAGACTGTTTAATTTAAGTCGTTTGAAAACGAATGGAAATATCCGGAAAGGGAGGCTTGAATACAAAAGAGGCTTCTTATGTTGATTAACCTCTTTAAATAATTTTCTATCAAAGAAATCTATTGATTATTACTACTGTCTGTATGAACAATGATTTTCTGCTTCATTTTTTTTACTTCCGATTGACTATAAAAATAAAATAACAGCCAAACTAGTGCAAAAATTAATACATTAAATAGTAACAATAGAATCGTTAGTTTTATCGAAAATGTTGGAAGCCATTTTAAAGAAAAGGCGACAGCTATAAAGGTCCCTATAGCGATAAAAAAATGACAAGCACTTTGTTGTAAAAATGTTAAACGTTCTGTCCTATAGACGTATGAAGGTAGTATACAGGCAATGCCAACAGTAACTGATCCCAAAATTTGTTGTGGAAAATTAGATATAACAGCTTCTAAAAACAAATCCCCTTTCAACCAATATCCAATAAGATTTACAAAAACAAAAACTGTACAGCCCATACTTATTCCAAACCATAAATTCTTGAAAAAGTTCATGTACTTATACCCCCAAGCGCTCTTTAAATGATTTTTTATAATTGCGTGAAATGACTTCTTTTATTCCTAAAGTAAGCTCGATTTCCATTGTGCCATTAAAGGAAGCTTCAATATTTCTGATTTTTCTAGGATTAATGATGGCAGATTTAGAAATCCGAATAAATCCTTCCCCTAGTTGCTGCTCTAACTCGTACAAAGGTTTATTCATAAGTACACGATTACCATCGTCGCTATATAGTACTAAATCTTTACCTTCCGTCCTAATAGCTATAACAGAATTAGGCTCGATAATATGTACTTTATTGTTAGCGGTCCCTGTTAAAATTTGTTGTTCTTCTTGTTGTAAGAGTGAGATTGCAGCCTGTATAGTTGGCGTTAATTTAGAAACGCAGATTGTTATGTAGGGTTCATCAATTTGTGGATCAATTTTTATGTCTATCTTCAACTCCATCACCTCTCTATAAAAATATACCATAAATTACAAATCGAATAATGCAGGTTGTCATCCATAAAAAGCATTTCACCTTTCAATAAAGACATGTTACATGTAACGTATTGTTGCTAAACTTTGATGTCGTTATATTAGGCCTTAGAAACATTAATTTAATATAAGGGGACAGTTAATATGAACGAGATCACAACGCTAAAAGAGCGAAGAAAGGCAGGATGGATATTAGCAAGCATATCAAGTATGCTTTCATTAAGTGTTATTTATTGGTATGTAACTAATCCTAAAAAATTTATTGAGAATGGGTTGGGCTATTCACTGGAACTGCACTTGAACTTACCTATGTGGTTTTTCACTGCATTCATCGTAATCGGGTATATTTCCTATACAATGTCTGCAATACCTTTAGTAAAAAGCAATTTGTTTACATTTTCTTGGCTTAAATTGATTGGTATATGGGCTGCTATTGTAAGTGGAATAGTAGAAGAAGTCGTATTTAGACATTTGCTCATGGAGTATGTATTATCTATTGGATTTTCAAATCTTTCACAAGTAATAATCTCAGGAATTGCGTTTGGAATTGCTCATGGCGCATGGGTGTTATTGCGAGGAGAGATGAAAATTGCGCTTCCAGCAATTCTTTCAACGACAATCTTAGGTTGTCTACTTGCTATGCTCTATATTTATACTGGAAGGAGCACCTTTGCACCAATTGTAGCCCATATTCTAATCAATATGGTAATAGAGCCATGGTTGATGCTAGCTGCTATTTCAGGGAAATGGCAGCTAAATAAAAATTAATGGTAATAATTGAGAGGGATGTTGTGTAATTTCGCCTCTCGATATTAAATAATTTTATGGGAAAAGGTTATTTAATTTACCACTGTTAGCAAATTTGAAGTTTTTTCAGGACCTATGAGGTTCAGTTGTTTAATCTAAGCTCTTCAATTCCTATAAAAAAAACGGAGTAATCTTTCATTTTCTGTGATGAAGCATCGATTTTATCCGACGTGGATGGCTAACGGAGTGATTTAGTTCAACAAGCTATAAGCGATTTTAGGAATAAGCCCATATTTTAGTTATTCCATTAAAGGGCACATTAGTTGAATAAGAAACTAAATAAAGGACCACACATATTAGATATTGAACTGAACCCTATAAAGTAGACAGTTTAATAAAAGACCATTTGCTACATTAAACAGCGATTAAATGACTTCGGTATGCTGCCGGAGTCATTTTTTTTAACGTCCATTGCTTTCTTGTATTGTTGTAGTGCTCCATATAATCATCTATCATA
>NZ_PYWL01000020.1 GCF_003049525.1 Lysinibacillus fusiformis
TCGCTCGACTTGCATGTATTAGGCACGCCGCCAGCGTTCGTCCTGAGCCAGGATCAAACTCTCCATAAAAGAAATTTGATTAGCTCAAATTGTTTTGCTGGCATCAATTTTGATGTCCAAAATTTTGCTTCGTTCACTAGCTAAGCTAGTTACTTAAAACTTTATTGATTACGTTTTGCTTGTTCAGTTTTCAAGGTTCATTTACTAGTTACTTTCAAGTAACTTTTTATAATTTAACATATTGTCAACTCGTTGTCAACTGTCTACGTTAATATTTTTCAAGTTGTTCGTTTGTTTCGTAACAACGTGTTTAAATATATCATCATAAAACAAAGTTTGCAAGTGTTTCATTAAAGTAAAACTATTCTTATTATTACAAAGTGAGTTTCTTCTATATAATGGTGAAAACAACTTTATATAATTCGTTATAGTTATGCTTTATTTTATATAGTAAAAGAGACGAATAGAATAACAATAAAAGTATTTAATTATTTACCGTTCCTATCCCAATAATAAAAAATCACCTCCATCGTTAGAACTTATCCTTAACAATGGAGGTGATTTTCAACATGTATTTAATTTATCGTACCCAAATGAAATACGCCAGGAAGACAAAGAATAAACCATACATCATAGGGTGAATTTCTTTTTTACGTCCCGCTAATAACATTGTGATCGGATAGAACACGAAGCCAATTGCAATACCCGTAGCAATGGAATAACCAAGAGGCATCATTAATACGGTAAAGAATGCTGGTACTGCAATCTCAAATTTATCCCAATCAATTAAACGTAATGATGATACCATCAGTACTCCTACAATAACTAGAGCAGGTGCTGTTACTGCTGGTGTTACTACTGCTAATAACGGAGAGAAGAATAATGCTACTAAGAAAAGTACTGCTGTTACTACTGCTGAGAACCCAGAGCGAGCTCCAGCTGCTACCCCTGAAGTTGATTCTACATAGGCAGTAGTCGTAGATGTACCAAATAAAGAACCAATTGTTGTTGCAAGTGCATCTGCCATTAATGCGCGACCTGCACGTGGTAATTTATTATCTTTTACTAAGCCAGCCTGTGTTGCCACAGCCATTAAAGTCCCTGCTGTATCGAAGAAATCTACAAACAAGAACGTTAATACAACTACTAAAAACTTCACGTTAAATAGTGATTCAATATCTCCAAGTGGTTGTAGTGCCACCATGAATGTAGAATCCACACTTGGAATAGCAGAAACAATTGCCGTTGGAGGTTCAATAATACCTGTCACCATACCAATAAACGCAGTAATAACCATCCCTAAGAAAATACCAACACTGCGTAATTTAATAATTAGAATAACAGATAAAACAATTCCGAATACCGCTAGTAATGTAGCACCAGTGAAAGTTCCTAAAGTTACTAATGTAGCTGGACTATCTACAATAATCCCTGCTCCTTGTAAACCTACGAAAGTAATAAACAATCCAATACCTGCCGAAACAGCATATTTAAGTTGAACTGGTATGGCATTAATAACGGTTTCACGAATACCTGTTAGAGATAAAATGATAAAGATAATCCCAGAGAAGAATACGCCAGTTAAACCTGTTTGCCATGGAATACCGTAAGCCCCGACTACAGTAAAGGCGAAGAATGCGTTTAATCCCATACCAGGAGCTAGTGAAATTGGGAATTTAGCGAAAATACCCATTATTAAAGAACCAACTGCTGCAGCTAATGCTGTTGCTACGAAAACAGCACCTTTATCCATCCCTGCATTTTCTAGTATACCTGGGTTAACAGCTAGAATATATGCCATCGCAAGGAAGGTTGTAATACCACCTATTATTTCTCGGCGGTAATTAGTTCCTAATTCATCAAACATGAAATATTTTTTCATTATAAAAAAATCCTCCGTATGGTCGTCCTCAATATCGAAAACAAAAAAGACACGCTGACTAATCTACTAGTCGCATGTCTACGATATATTTCATCCACATTAATGTGTGAAATAAATTAGGGTTTATACATACGTATATAAACCTCAATCGTAGTCAAGTTATTTACGGTAACTTGGTAGAAACTCACGGGCCCTATTCCCGACATTATACGACGACTTATTTAATTTACATTTGTAATATATCATTTCACTTTTTAGATTTCAACCCTATTTCCGAACAATTTTACAAAATAAAATACGAAAGTTCGTGTAATTTTCTTATTTAATGTTCATATTTTAATAAACTGCTACTAAAAAGTCTAAGTACTGAACAATTCACTGAACACTATAATATAAAAAAACCCTTAGAACTCACCCGAATTCTAAAGGATTTTAAGACAGATTCCCTTGCCTACAATTTTTAATTCATCACTTTACTTTGCAAGACCTGAATTCTTTTTTCTAACTTCTGTTTCCAATCTTCCGCCAATGCATCAACTTCTCGGATATGTTTCATCGCATCTGCATCTTTGTTTTTAAAATATACTTCGTTGCAATACAAAACAGAAACTTGGGCAGGATGCTTTTCTACTAATTCAATATTCGAGTTCGCATAAATTGTCCCCTCTTCTAGTACGCGCGCAAGGAAGCCCGTATAACCAGTTTCAATCATACGTTTGAGCAATGTGTTTGATTCGGTATATTTGTCGATCGTACTACAAGGAACACGCCCCTGTGTAATTTGAATGACAGCATCTCCTATTTTATAAATATCACCGATACAAATATCCTCTTCTAGCATATTTGTAACCGTAAGATTTTCACCGAAAGCAGCAGTTGGCAATGGTTTACCAAGTTCTTGTTCCCATTGTATGTAATGTTCCGCAGGATATAAACAAACTGCACGATCAGGTCCGCCATGATGTTTTTTATCAGCGACATCATCTCCGTCGAAGCCATGAGCTGACAAATAAACTTCTTGCATTTTTTGCTTTTCAATACCTGTCATCATCGAACGCCCTTTACTATCAATCAATTCTTTTGGCATCCCAACTGCTAATGTATGAATTATTGGTTTATTTTCCTCCATTTAAATCCCCCCCAATCTGATAATTCTAATACTTTTTGCATCCATTTAGTTTACTACATTCTCCAATAGTTTGCTGATTATTTCAATGTAAAGCTTGTAAGATGAGCACCCAACTCAAACTACCAACTATAGAATATTAGCCGTTGATGATGTTGAACCAGTATATTATTTATAAACAATTAAAGTCGATTAAACTCCATGAACTAAAGCATCAAAGCACCTAAATAAATGCTACAATGAAATAAAAAATGGATGATGATCTTTATCTAAACATTTTAAAAGTTCCTCTTTAAAGTGATCATTTTCAATCAGTTTCGGCGCATCTTCTACGCTAAAGAAACCGACCTCTAAACTTTCCTTACTTATTTTCAAACTCCCATTTATAGGCGTTCCTAGCCACCATATCATTATTTATAAGGATTAAACTGCCCCATTATTGCACAAAACTTAATCATTCTTATCTAAAATATAGAAAATACTGGATTATTTTCAATTAAAAAAGACCTCCCTTCACCCATGAATTACATGAATAAAGGAAAGTCTTTTGTGTTAAAAAATTGCACGTGGATAAGCAATTGCTCATTCAAACAACGGTGAAACCCTTTATAGAACTGGCTTCAACGGTTATTAGATATATGACCTATTCCCACTCAATCGTTGCTGGTGGCTTAGATGTAATATCATACACTACACGGTTAACGTGTTTTACTTCGTTTACTAGGCGGACAGAGATTTTTTCTAGTACATCCCATGGGATACGTGCCCAGTCAGAAGTCATACCGTCGATAGATGTTACCGCACGGATACCGATTGCGTAATCATACGTACGTGCATCGCCCATTACACCAACTGAACGGATATCAGGTAATACCGTGAAGTATTGCCAAATGTCACGATCAAGGCCAGCATTGGCGATCTCCTCACGTAAGATGAAGTCAGATTCGCGAACGATTTCTAATTTTTCTTCTGTTACTTCACCAAGTACACGGATACCTAATCCAGGACCTGGGAACGGTTGACGCCAAACGATTTTTTCATCTAGACCAAGTTCTAAGCCTAATGCTCGTACTTCGTCTTTGAATAAAGTTTTTAATGGTTCGATCAATTTGAATTGCATATCTTCTGGAAGTCCACCAACATTATGGTGAGATTTGATTGTTTGTGCAGTTGAAGTACCTGATTCAATAATATCTGTATAAAGAGTACCTTGTGCTAAGAAATCCATACCTTCAAGCTTTGATGCTTCTTCATCAAATACATAAATAAATTCATTTCCGATAATTTTACGTTTTTTCTCTGGATCTGATACACCTGCAAGTTTGTCCATGAAACGTTTACGAGCATCAATTTTAATAAGATTCATATCGAAATCTTCAGTAAATGTTTTCATTACTTGCTCAACTTCACCTTTACGGTTTAAGTTGTGGTCTACGAACATACAAGTTAATTGGTCACCGATTGCTTTGTGAATAAGAACCGCTACAACTGATGAGTCAACACCGCCTGAAAGCGCACATAATACTTTTTTATCGCCTACAATTTCACGAATTTTCGCGATTTCAAGTTCAATGAAGTTGGCCATTGACCAATCACCTTTTGCCTCACAAACATCGAATACGAATTGACGTAATAAATCATTACCATAAACAGAGTGACGTACCTCTGGGTGGAATTGAACAGCGTATAGTTTACGTTCTACATTTGCCATTGCTGCAATCGGACATGATGCGCTCGTTGCGATAACTTCAAATCCAGCAGGAACTTCTGTTACATGGTCACCATGGCTCATCCACACGATTTGCTCAGTTGGTAACTCACCAAATAATTTATTGGAAGTAGTTACTTTGATTTCAGCTTTACCATATTCACGAGTTTCAGCGCCTTCTACTTTACCACCATTTGTATGTGCCATTAATTGCATACCATAGCAAATACCTAGTATTGGTAGGCCTAATTCAAAAATGGCTGGATCCACATGGAAAGCATTTTCATCATAAACAGAGTTTGGACCACCTGAAAAAATAATACCGGCTGCGTTCATTTCTTTAATTTCTTCTGCAGTTATTGTATGTGGATGTAATTCACTGAATACACCAAACTCACGGATACGACGAGTAATTAATTGGTTAAATTGGCTACCGAAGTCAAGTACAACGATTTTTTCTTGCTCTTTTAATAAAGGGCTAGCTGTCAAAATTTCCACCTCTTCTACTATTTTTAAAGGATATTTCATTTGTTCAAAGAAAAACGCGAAGAAAGTAAAATCTTTCTACGCGTTCAAAAAGCTCATGTTGATTTACAAAGGCGAATGCGTAGCAAAGTAAAGTGATTTACTATACTTCTCACCTAGCGAATACATCCGCCTTCATAGAGAAATCATTTATGGTGATTTCGTAGAAACATCCGAACCTTATTATCGAACTTATATGAAAGCAATCCTTGCATTTAATTTTTTTCATTTTACTCTTTGTCTAAGTTAAAATCAACCGATAGTGCGATTGATTAAATATTCCCAACTTTCTTTCAGCTTTATGAAATTCACTTCTTGTTTATCCTTCCCATAAACACGTTGCTCATAAACAGCCGTTAGCTTTTGCATTTGATCTGTCTCTAATGATGCATCCACACGTTCTGCAAACATGTGCAACGTTTCCCCATCTCTCATACGCAATCCAATACGTGATAATTGCTTCAGAAGAATATGATAGGAGGAATCAAAGGTAGACCAATTGGCAGTCTTTTTACGATAGACTCGAACATGCATTTTTGGAAGCCAAGTTTTGCGCTGCAAGTATAAAGCAATCCCACTGATAATCAATAAAACGAAGACGATTATCCAAACATAAGCAAACTTTTTCAACCAAGTCCATAGCCTATCCAGGCTAAACATTGATTTACTTTGTTCTTTATTAGACACATGTTCCTGCTTTTGCGGTTGCTCAGGTTTTTGCTCTGGCTGTACTATTTCCTCCTGTTCGGATGTATCTAATGGTATATCATAATCAATGTTAACGTTGCCGCTAAAGCCTATTGTAGGCTCAAACTCCATCCAACCTGTACCAGGTATATATGCCTCTACCCATGAATGCGCGTTGTCATTGGTAATTCGATACTCTCTCAGACCATCTGACATGGGTCCTGCAGTACCAGGCGCAAACCCTTTGACCCAGCGAGCTGGAATGCCTATCGAACGCAAAAGGACTACCATTGAAGTTGAGAAATTATCACAATAACCTACTTTTGTATCAAACAAAAACTGATCAACGTAATCTTGATTTTCTGCCGGAATAGCCGCTTGTTTTTTATCATACCTAAAACCGTTCGTCCTAAAATAACCTTCCACTGCCTTAATTTGATCGTAAACCGTAGTTTTATCCTGTGTTATCGACAGCGCCAAATCTCTTACTCGTTGTGGTAATTGCGCTGGCAGCTGCATAAAGCGATCAAATGACGAATCTAACGTTTCAAGTGTGGCTGGGAATGATAATTGCAGCTGTTCCATACTATAGACAGGCTCACTATACGTTAAAGTATAGCCTGATAAAGATGTCGATGTATCATTCTGCTGCTCTATAGTCATCTTTTCCGTCTGCTCGTCCTGAATAAATAATGTGGAATCTTGAGCCGAAACAGATAACAAGCCGTATGTTTGGATTAAAAACGGCATCGAGGTCGCAATGTCCAGTTGAATTTGACGCTCGTTTTCAGGTGAGCCTACTTGTAAAGAGGTCATAATCGGCGCATTTGCCTCATATACATTTTTTCCGAAGTTCCCCTCTGACAAAATCCATCCCTTTGACGTATAAGTATCTTTCGTTTCAATACGCCAATAATGACGATCACGTGAAGACGCAGTAAAAATTAATGTACTATCTCCTTGGAAAGGTCCACCTAATTGACTATCATCTTGACTATAGCCGACTGATTTCATGCCTGTTCCATTTCCATCTTGTCCAGTAACACCTTGAATAAATGGCACAGGATCTGCCCATGTCGGCCCTGTCTTTGGTAAAAAGAAGGCGATAGTCCCGACAAGTAATACGGATACAAGCATCGGAATAACAATTTTCCATCTCCCAAACGTATTGCTCATTGTACCCACTTGAAGCCATAAACGTTTGACAAATAGGACACCTGTCATCATTAATCCTAATATAACCACTTTAACAATAGCTGTTTTCCCATTGTATTCACTAAACGTATCTAACGTAGCAATAAAGAATACTGTCATGGCAAAAAAGTAAAATATATTTTTCCGCACAGAGACCCAATGGTGGATTAAGTAAACAAGCATCCATATTAATACTAGAAATAGCACTGTTCTAAAGGCATCGGATACTAGACCAAAATCACCTGATATAATGGCGGCCATATTCCCTTTCCATTCTGTTAATAAGAAGGATATGGACTTTCCAGAAAGCACTGGGCTTTCGCTATAAATAAAGACAATGCACCAAGTAATATAACCAAACTTTACAATCCCTGATAATAAAGGATGCACTCGGAATAAACTTAGGGCTAGGGACAAGCCAATAAAAACTAGGAAGAGATGAAACCCTCCTGTATTAGTTAATTGCATAATTGGTATTAGCCATTCACGCAAAATAAAGAAGACTATAATATAGGCGACCGCTAACTCTAAAAATTCCCCTACTGTTTGTTTCACGGCTTCTTCACCTCCGTGAATACATGATAAAAATCTGTTGGATCTACATAAACAATTTGAATATGTTTATAACGCAATGTAACCTCAGACTGCACAGGTGGCTGTTTTGCCACGACAAAACAAATACAACTTTTCACTATATTCGCAAGAGTATGTAGGAATTCTTCTGATACTTCATTAGTCACATAAAGCAATGTCGCTACTTGCTTAAAGGCTTGCTGGTCATAAAATCGAAATTTTACATTCTCAGTAGATTTTATAGCTGCCAAATGATACATAACCTGATCTAACTGCTTTTCACCTTGTATAACAGGGAATACCTTTGTCACTTCTCCAGCAGAAATAAAGGAAATATCACCAAGTTCCTGCACGATCATCTTGAGCATAGATGCTACTAGCTCAATCTTATCCTCAAATAATGTTGATTTCTTGGCATCAAGCACTAACATTAGCTCAGAAGATTGTCTATCCTCAAATTCCTTAGATTGTAAGGTTTGGGTTTTCGCGAATGACTTCCAATGAATCCATGAAAAACGATCCCCAGGAACATATTCTCGTAACCCAACAGCCATAGTAGTATCCTTTACTATGGAATAAGGAGACATCATTGGCCCAACATCATATTTTGTTTGAAGTGCCGAATATTTCATTTCTCTGAGCCTTGGGTACACTAAAATAGTTTGTTCTTTCTCGGCCACAACCATTTTTTTTGCCCAACCGAAAAAATCATAGAAAGCGACCGTAACACCCAAATAACGGTGTTCGCCACGAGGCATATTTACTAATTCATAATGCCAGTTAAATTTTTTTCTAAAGCCAACAAATTTTATAGCAGTTGAACTTTCTAGCTTCGCCTGAACTAACCCCTCACTATCTACAAGTTCCTCCATCATCATATAAGCAAAAGGAAAACGTGTTTTTCTTTCGATTGAAATCATGACCTTCGCTGATTGACCACGTTCTACATGTGCTGGCTCAATTTTGCGCTCTACTACTAAGATACTTTCTCTAACAACAAAGAAAAATAAGGCATACACTAAAAATGGACTTACCGTAAAAAATACAAACCAACTAACAAATCCACCTTGGAACATCGCATAACAAAACGTTACAATCATTAAGAAAACTACTAATAGGAAATGTTTACTTTTCTCTAAAAAAGCTTTCCATTGCTTCATTGTTCTGCAAACCTTTTTGTTGGTACTGGTGTTTTAGCAATGATACGTTCAATAATTTCACTTGCCGTTACATTATCATAGCGAGCATCTGGCTTTAAAACTAGACGATGACTAAAGACAAAAGGGACAAGGTATTGGACATCATCAGGTGTTACATAGCTACGCCCTTTCATAAATGCGTAGGCTTGAGAAGCCTTCATTAAGGCTAATGTCGCCCTGGGACTTACACCTAAATAAACATAGCTGTTTTCTCTAGTTTGAGTAGCAAGCTCCACCATGTAATTTTTTACTGAATCTTCAACATACACTCCTTGAACGAGCTCTTGTAACTCAATCAATTGAGCTACCGACAATACTGCATCGATCTTTTCAATCGCTTTGCCATTTTCCGCGCGCCGTAAAATTTCCACTTCCTGCCCTCTACTAGGGTAGCCCATCTTTATTTTCAGTAAAAAACGATCAAGCTGTGCTTCAGGCAATGGATAGGTTCCTTCATGTTCTATCGGATTTTGTGTGGCCATTACAAAGAACGGCTGATTAATAGCAAGTGTTTTACCATCAATAGTAACAGAAGCTTCTTCCATTCCCTCCAGTAAAGCTGACTGCGTTTTGGGCGAGGTACGATTTATTTCATCGGCTAAAATAACATCCCCCATGATGGGTCCTGGACGAAATTCAAACTCCAATGTCTTCGGATTATAAATAGAGATCCCCACTACATCGGAAGGTAATAAATCCGGCGTAAATTGAATTCGTTTAAACTGCGCATCAAAGGATTTTGCTAATGAACGAACCATCATTGTCTTCCCAACACCAGGCACATCCTCTAACAATACGTGCCCCCTCGCTAATAAAGCAACAAGGCTTAGCTCAGCCACATCTCTCTTTCCAATCATCACTTTCTCTATATTTTCTAGCACATTTTGTATTTGAGAATTCATAAATTAAAAAACCTCCATTTCATCAAACAATTGTGTGAATTGCACGATAACTTATCATAAGCATATCGAAATTTGTCTAGTAAAACAATTATCAGAAACTTCTTCCCTTCGATAACACATACTAAACAAG
The DNA here is from genome assembly GCF_003049525.1 of Lysinibacillus fusiformis. GTDB lineage: Bacteria > Bacillota > Bacilli > Bacillales_A > Planococcaceae > Lysinibacillus > Lysinibacillus fusiformis. The sequence continues at coordinate 9,927 of NZ_PYWL01000020.1, forward strand.
GCTTGCTTGAACGTAGTCAAACAAGCCTTGTTTAGTATATAACGTCACTATTCATTAGAATGTTACAATTTTAATCTTTTTAACCATATTTCTTCCAAAGATGTAGAATTTTCTTGTGTGAAAATTTCAGTGATCCCACCAGAAATTATAATTTCCCCATCATGTAAAACTAATACATCATCTGCTATTTCTTCAGCAAAAGACAGCAAGTGAGTAGAGAATATGACCGTATTTCCTTTGTTCTTTTCCTCTAACATTACGTTTTTTAATTGCGCTATCCAAAATGGATCAAGACCATTTGTCGGTTCATCCAAGATCAGCAAAGATCCACTTCCAAGTAAGCATTGCGCAAGATTTAGTCGCTGAAGCATCCCTTTAGAAAATTGTTTAGCTGGTTGATTACGAACATCCCACAAGGAAACACGCTTCAATATGCACTCTTGTTCATTTTGATCTACTTGCTTTAAAGAGGCTAGTAGATCAAAAATTTCAGCTGCCGTTAGCATGGTTGGAAAATTTACGTCATCAGGCATATAACGAATGACATCTGGTTTATGCCATATCATTTCTCCGGACTTTCCCTTCTCTTGACCCGTTAGTAAACGGATCAACGTACTCTTTCCGGCACCATTACCCCCAACCAGCGCTAAAATTTTACCAGAATGTAATGTAAAGGTAGCTTCTTTTAAACCTCTACCATTTTCATAGACATTGGCTATATTTTTGGCTTCTAAAAGAATCATCGCTGTGTGACCTCCTTCGAAAACTTAGTAGCTAGCATAAGTGGTAGAAGGATCCAAAGAAGCGTCACCACCACATACAACACAAGACCTAAAGTTGACGAATAAAACCTCGTGACACCATAAAATGCTGGACCAAGCACACTAGCCTGATTGGTGAATATAAAATAACCAAAGCGTAGCCATTCTACGGGATTAATATGTATCGATATAATGGTAAGCTTTTGTAAAACATGACCCGCTACAACTGCACCTAGAGCCATTAACGCATAAGAAATGAGCAGTAAAAAAAAGGACCATACAACAAGTGATAAGGCTAGTGCAAATAATCTTGTTTTAGCCACTGCCCCCAGTACAATACCTAATGAGACAAATATAAAGATACATAATAACGTAAGGATCACTAAAATAATCGGTAACTGGACGCCGCCTAATAGACCACCTATTGCTAAGACAACGCCAAATGCCACAAGCACTACTAATAAAAAGGCAAGTGATATAGCCACATATTTCCCTATAATATATTGCCCAATTTTCATTGGATATGTTTTTAATAACGAAAACCAGCCAGATTCAATATCGCCGGCTATACTCATACTTCCAATGGTGATAATAAATAAAGGTAATAGAAACAATAACACATTTAAAAATGATGCCGTTTGACGTGTAAAGCCCTCCACATCAGGTAATGCCATTCGCTGAATGACAATAATGGCTACAAAAACAAAAGTAAAAAGAAAAGCTACTAGTTGCATCCAATGGCTTCTTAAAATTTGCTTCAACTCTATTTTCACAAACATCATTCATGAATCCCCCAATTAAACGTCAGCAAATCTTGATAGGCTAATAATTGCCCCTCTCCTTCATTGGTCATCCATTCCTGCGCCTCATCCTTCGTCGCAAATGCAAGTACTCCATAGTTCATCGGAGTCCAATAACCTGCATTGTACACATAGGTAGCTTTATAAACGTCAATCCATTCATTATTTGCTTTATTTTTAATATAGGCTGCGCCAATTTCATCCTCACCATTTAGCGCCAGATAATCCATCAAACACCCAATATCATCAAAAATCTTATAATCTCCATTTGTGAGCACAATTTGTCCAGCATATTCATGATGAACGATACTCATATTACAAATTTCACAAATATCTGTTTCACGGATAATATCACGTGGGTTATACGTCTTTTCGCCGCAACCACCCAATATTGTACTGCATATAACTAGAATGGCTATCCACCTCGTCATACTTACACCCCTCTTTTCCACAGCCAAAATCCACTCATAGATACAACTAAACCAAAAATAAATTGTAAGATGTTGATCGAAAACGACTTCTCTTTCGTATGGCTGATTAATCTTGGTTCGTTATCTACAAGCAAATTTTGTTCTGTTTTATTCACTTCCTGATCAAGTGATGTCAGAATCATAACACTCGGTGATGCCACAAAAAATTGATAAACCGGTTGTCTCACCATCCATTGACCAAAGCTTGACACAGCCACGTAGGGAACATCTCCGAAACCATCTCCCGCAACATCTAACCCTCGGTAATCATCATAAAAATTACGAACTAATCGCAAGCCTTGTTGGTCCGATCTTGCCGTTAATATATTTCCAGTAAACTGATTATCATTGATGATAGAGTGATTATCTACCTTTGTTCCTTCTAAGGCAGTCTGATTCATCTGAAACCCATTTTCTTGTATTTGTATGACTGAACATTTTTGCATTGCTACACCTACCCGATTATTTCGAATGCTATTTTTTCTTACCTTCGCCTGTTGTGTGTCATACATTAAAAGGCCATAGCTATTGAAATCATTATGGTTACTAAATGTATTGCTCGCTATTTCTAAGTCCGTAGTCATCATTACCATAAGACCTGTCACATTATGTAAATATGAATTAAAAAGCACCTTCACATCACTTGAATACATAAAATGCGTTCCATAACGACTGTTTGTCACTTCGTTTTGTCGCACATTGATATGTCTCACGTCTTCTACATATATCCCATCTTGCACAAGATCAATTGCATTATGTTCAATAGCAATGTCCTCACTTTTAAACACAGCAATCCCATTGCCTTTTTCAGCATAATGTAACTGTTTACCAACAATCTTATTTTCTAATAATTGAATATGCTTAGAACGTTGAATATGGATACCCACTTGTACATCCTTTATTTCAATAGCTTTCACTTTTAAATTCTCCACTTCATTAACAACAATCCCTTTGTTTTTGGCAGAAATCATTATATCTTCGATAGAGACATTAGCCGTATGGTCTATTTTTAATGCAGGTTTAGTATTTTGAGAATAAAGTTCAACCCCTTTTTCTCCTTGGAGTGTAATCGATTTCTTTACGGTAAAATTTCCTTGGTAACGACCGGCAGGAATATGAACAATCTCTCCAGGTCTCGCTTGATCAATAGCAAATTGAAGATCAAACTCTGCATTTGCTGTTTGACATGTCCATAGAAAAAACAATATGAACCAACCTATTCGTTTCATTACTGTCCCTCCTTATTCAGCATGAAAAGACTAGAGGAAAGTTCCCCCTAGTCTAAGCTTTTAATGACCATGTCCCTCTTGCCCATGATTCATATCACTTGAATGCATAGAACTAGAATCTCCATTCTCTCCCTCAGCCTTTTTTTCCATCATTTTCTTACGTCGTTCCAATGCGTCATCTTTAATTTTTTGTAGTTTCTCCATATAAGCATTCGAATTTTCTTGGATGTATGTATCTGCTTCCGCTTTGTTCACGAAGTAAATATAGCCCCAGTTCATCGGAGATTTCAGCTCTGTTTTCACAATTGTTACATCTTCGACCTTCGCCCACTCCTTCGTCACAAAATCACGGACAAATTTTGCATTGTTCTCTTCATTAGCAACCTCTGCATTTAACAAACAGCCAATATCGTCATAAAAAGCAATAGTCCCATCTTCTTTTATCGCTTGCGCTGAAAATACGCCCATTTCATGATCCTTCATGTAAACCTTCATATTACACATTTCACAAACTGTATCCTCCTTCGGCTCTTGTAACCGCGAATCTACAAGTGAAGCAACTTGTACAGAATCATCCATTACCTTCGTTTCTATTTCAGTAGCGCCTTGCTCTGATTCCTTCTCCTTTACCTGAGGTTTTTCGCTAGTACATGCTGCTAGTACAAATAATACTATTAATGCTGGTAACCATAATTTTTTCACAACTATTCCCTCCAAATTTAGTTTTCTGTTGCCATATTCAACAATACAGATTAGTTGTGAAATTAGTAAAAAATCGCGGTGAAGAATTGGAAAAATTATCTTGAACATTCAATGAACATCTTCATTTCAAATAATTTGAATTTAGCACTTCTTTTTCATTCAAATACACAAAAAAACTCCCCACATGTTTGGCTGTGGAGAGTCTGGTCTTTATATGGAAGAACGGTAACTATTAAGTCGCTTCTTTTGTCTGCTTAAACGACTAAGCTTTAACGCAGTTTCATTTAATTCATGACGTATTTGCAAATCATTCGTACTATCCATATGGATAGGCACTGTATGTTGATGCTGTTTCTGCTGATTTGGCGCATTTATTGAACTGCGCTTCTTCTCTTTATTTCTTTGCAAACTATTTTTAAATAGATTTTGTGGATTTTGCCCAAAATTATGGCTAATATCACCTGCATGTAAATATTGATTTTCCTGACGAAAAACACTACTTGTCGTTGCATTTACTCTAGAAGTCCTCATATTTAGTTACCCTCCCTTACATTTTATAATCCTTATAGGTAATTATATCGACATTATATGATGATATTTAACAACATAGAACCAAATTGCATAAAAAAAGAGAGAAAAGAGCTATTTTCAAAAGTGAGATTCACTTTTACAACTCTTTTCCCTTATTTTACTTCCAAAAAACATCAAATATTGTAATAGGCATATGGCGTTTATGTTGCGAACGCAAATAATATCCTTCCAGTAGTTGGCGAGGTTCTTCTGGGATTTCCTTCCCCTCTAAATAATCATCAATTTGATCATAGGACACCCCAAGAGCCACTTCATCTGGCAAAGATGGGCGATTTTCCTCCAAATCTGCTGTTGGCACCTTCATATAAAGATGTTCAGGACATTTGAGCTCTGCCAATAACTGCTTCCCTTGTCGTTTATTCAAACGAAAGATTGGCATTAAGTCAGCTCCTCCATCACCAAATTTAGTATAAAAACCTGTGATGGCCTCGGCTGCATGATCCGTTCCTAATACGACTGCTCCATTCATTGCAGCAATCGAATATTGCACTTTCATACGCTCCCGTGCTTTTTCGTTCCCTTTGACAAAATCATTCAGCTGAACACCTGCATTTGCTAGGGCCCTCACACTCGCATCGACAGCATCTTTTATATTAACTGTATAAGATCCCGTCGGCTTAATATAGTCGATAGCGTCCTGACAATCTTGCTCATCTGCTTGCACTCCATATGGTAAGCGAATCGCCCAAAATGAATACTTCATTTCACCAGCTTCTTTATTTAGCTCGTCAACAGCTAGTTGCGCTAGCTTTCCTGTTAATGTTGAATCCTGACCACCAGAGATACCAAGAACAAATCCTTTTACAAAACTATAATGTTTCGCATATTCCTTTAAGAAATCAATGGATTTACGTATTTCCTCGTGGGCATAGATAGTTGGTTGTACACGTAATTCTTCAATGATTTGTTGCTGTAAAGTCATTGTTTCCATCACTCCCTTTTTACATTTGCTTAACCATGTTATGAACTTCCTCAATATTGCGCATTTTATTATCCCAGCATTTTTGACTTAAATCGACGGGATACTCTTCAGGATTCATCGCACGTTTGTATTCATCCCAAAGCAGCTCTAAATTTCCGGCTGCATAATCACGCATTTCCTCAAGCGTTGGGTTATGATAGTTGATTTCTCCATTATGAATCACATGCTGATGTAAATTTTTCGCTTCGAAATTCGTGACAAACTTAGAGACAAACGTGTGAATTGGGTGGAACATTTTAATACGTTCCTCCCCCTGAGGGTTTTCATCTTGCATCGCAATATAATCTCCCTCTGCCTTGCCATTCTTTTTATCGATAATACGATATACATTTTTGAGACCTGGCGTTGATACTTTTTCAGCATTCGCTGATATTTTAATGGTATCCTCCAGTTGACCATCGCTGTTTTCAATGGCAACCATTTTGTAAACAGCACCTAATGCAGGCTGATCATAAGCTGTAATAAGCTTTGTACCGATTCCCCACACATCTACTTTTGCCCCTTGAGCTTTTAAATTTAAGATCGTGTATTCATCCAAATCATTTGAAACAATGATTTTTGTATCATGGAAACCTGCAGCATCTAGCATGCGACGAGCCTCTTTTGATAAAAACGCAATGTCTCCACTATCTAAACGAATACCAATAAAATTAATTTTGTCTCCTAATTCTTTAGCTACTTTTATAGCCGTTGGAACACCTGATTTCAAAGTATTATACGTATCTACAAGAAAAACACAGTCGCTATGACGTTTTGCATAAGAATGGAAAGCATCATAATCATTTTTATAGGCCTGTACCAACGCATGTGCATGTGTACCAGACACTGGGATGTTAAACAGTTTACCTGCTCTTACATTACTAGTGGAAGCAAAACCACCTATAAAGGCTGCACGTGTACCCCAAATAGCTGCATCCATTTCTTGTGCGCGTCGTGTACCAAATTCCATGGCTACTTCATTTTTAATGATTTGTTTAATACGACTAGCCTTCGTCGCTATTAATGTTTGATAATTAACGATGTTCAATAATGCTGTTTCTATAAGCTGAGCCTCCACTAATGGAGCTTCTATTCGAACAATCGGTTCATTGGCAAAAACAAGCTCTCCCTCTACCATCGAATACATATCCCCTGTGAATCGAATATCTTTTAAATACTCAATAAAATCCTCTTTATAACCAACTTCATCACGTAAATACGCAATATCAGATTCACTAAAACGGAAATTCCGTAAATAATCCAGCATTCGCTCTAGGCCAGCAAATATTGCATAACCATTGCCAAATGGTAATTTTCTAAAATACAACTCAAAAACTGCTTTTTTATTATGTATCCCATCAGCCCAATAGGATTCGGCCATATTGATTTGATATAAGTCTGTGTGTAGCGCTAAGCTATCATCTGCATAGTTTGATCTCACAAGAAACCCCTTCTTCCGCTTTGATAATTAGTCCTAGTATACACTATATACCCAAATTCTTGCGTATGACATTCACACTCCCTAATGTAAGGTTTTCTAACACTAATAGTCAGAAAATTTAGAACTGTTCATATTTTAGACACAAATTTTAGTACCGCTTTCATTCCCATTCTAAAACCTTTTTACAGCAACTATTTCGAGAATAAAAATAATTCGTGTAATAAAACCTAACACGAATTTTAAAAAAGTAATTGCACTACTGTTTCAGGCGATTTAACATGTAAATTAAAATTACGCAAGGAGCTGGTACAGATGAAAAAAATCGAAGTCATCATTCGTCCTGAGGTTTTTGGAGCCGTTCGGGACGGTCTGGCACAACAAGGGATTGCAGGACTAAGCGTTTCTGAAATCGCAGGTTGTGGCCGTCAATTAGGGAGGACTGGTTTATTTCGTGGTAATACTTATGAAATTGAGTTTTTACCTAAATTGAAATTAGAAATGATTGTAGATGATAGTAAAGTGGATGGCATTGTAGAAATACTATTGCGCGAAGCAGCAACTGGCAAGGTTGGTGATGGAAAAATTTTCATTTATCCAGTAGAACAAGCAATTCGTATCCGAACAAAAGAAGTCGGATCGATTGCAGTAGAATAAAGGGGGCGATATAGATGGATGAACTATTGTTATCTGTTAATTTAATTTGGGTGATGTTAGGCACAATTTTAGTATTTTTTATGCATGCTGGATTCGCTATGGTAGAGGCAGGGTTTACACGTTCAAAAAATGCTGTAAACATCATCATGAAAAATTTTCTAACTATTTCCCTAGGGGGAATTGTCTATTTTTTATGTGGCTACGCAATTATGTTTGGTGACAGTGTAGGTGGTATTTTCGGCATAAGTGGTTTTGCTTTAAACGGAGTTGATGATCTTTCATTCTTTATTTTCCAAACAATGTTTGCTGCAACAGGAGCAACTATTTTATCTGGTGCTGTGGCAGAGCGTACTAATATTTTTGCTTATATCGGAGTCATTATACTTATGTCATTAGTCGTTTATCCTGTTGTAGGCCATTGGGTTTGGAGTGGCCAAGGTTGGTTGACTGATTTAGGCTTTGTGGATTTTGCTGGCTCAACAGTCGTTCACTTAACGGGAGCTGTAGCTGCCTTTATCGCCGCAGTTATGGTTGGACCACGACTAGGTAAATATGAAAATGGTCGAGTAAATGTTATTACAGGTCATAGTATTCCATTAGGAGCATTAGGCGTATTTTTACTTTGGTTTGGTTGGTTTGGCTTTAATGGCGCATCCACTTTAGCTGCCGATCCTGAACTTGTTCCGAATGTCATCGCAAATACATTTTTTGCAGCGGCCGCTGGTGTCGTAGCAACCTCCTTCTATACGAAGTTCCGTTATGGACATATTGACGGCTCCCTCACATTAAATGGTGCACTAGCAGGACTAGTAGGAATTACAGCAGGTGCAGCAAATGTCAGCATTATCGGCTCTATTATAATTGGCCTTATCGCCGCTCCATTACTTGTTGAAGGTGTGCGATTCATTGAGTGGAAGCTAAAAGTAGATGATCCAGTTGGTGCAATTGCTGTACACGGTATTTGCGGTGTGTGGGGGACATTAGCCGTTGGATTATTTGATAGTAACGGGCAAGGCTTATTTTATGGTGGGGGTTTGAGTTTGCTAGGCATTCAAGCTATCGGTGTGATCGCTACAATAGCCTGGGTTAGTGTATCTGTAGCAGCCGGTATATTTATCATTAAAGCTTTTGTACCTTTACGTGTAACGGTGGAAGAGGAAATTGCTGGTTTAGATGTCATGGAACACGGAGCGCCTGCCTACGAATTCCAAGATATTTTCAAAAGCTCTGCGGTTCGAGGAGAAACCTTTGCCCATCGTTTAACACATTTCGGTAAAACACAAAACACTGTACAACAAGAAGAACAGCACATATAGACAGAAGAAAAATCTGCTCTGCTATTAATAAAGTAGCAGACAGATTTCCTTTTTGAACTAATGGCTAATGAACGTATTAATCTTTCTCTAGTTCTAATAAAAATTGTTTTACATCTAGTCCACTACGAAAGCCTGTTAATTGACCATTTTTGCCAATGACACGATGGCATGGAATAATAGCTAATATTGGATTCGCACCAATAGCACTACCTACAGCCCTAACTGCTTTGGGGTTCCCAATACGTTCTGCGATGCTTCCATACGATGTTGTTGAACCATAGGGTAATTCTTTTAGGGCGTCCCACACAGCTAATTGAAAAGGTGTCCCCTTCACATGGATAGGTACATCAAAGTCTGTCAATTCCTTGTTAAAATAGGCTGTTAATTGTTCCTTATATGGTTGCAATTTTTCTTCATTTTTCTCAAAGCTATAACTTTTAAAAGGCTTTTTTGCCCACTCCTTAACCTCATCAAATGATGCATTAGGCGTTCCAATATAGGCAAGTCCATCAGATGTGGCTACGATGTACATAGCACCTTGTGCAAACGTTAACGTATCGAAATACAATATCTCCATTCCCTATTATCCCTTCATTTCTAAAATCTTATATTTAAACTGCATCTTTCCTTCATTTCATGCTACAGTTATTTTACTGACTATAGCAAAGGAGTTTCACTACATGAATACTCTATACGAGCCTGCCATTCACTTTCAACAAGTTCAATTCTCAGTAAATGACAAAATGATATTAAAGTCAATTACTGGGTCGTTTCCAAAAGGTCAAATTACCACTCTCGTCGGCCCTTCTGGTGCAGGTAAAACAACCCTGCTTAAATTATGTAATGGCCTTCTTTCACCGACAAACGGACATATACTCATTGATAATGAGCCCATCTCAAATTATGAGCCCTCAGCATTACGAAGACATGTTGGTATCGCCCTACAAGCTGCTCCTATGATTGCTGGCACTGTAAAGGAAAACCTCGCACTCCCCCGGACATTGCAGGGAAAAAAACTCTCTCAACAGGAGGCCATTCAATATTTAGAGGATGTTGGCTTAGATGAAAGCTTCTTACACCAATCCACAAATGATTTATCAGGAGGACAGCGTCAAAAGGTTTCTATAGCAAGAACACTTATTAATCAATCCTCTATCTTATTATTAGATGAAATAACTTCTGCACTGGATCGCCAATCTGTAAAGGAAATTGAAAAGCTCATCGCCACTATTAATAAAAAATATAATGTGACGATGATTTGGATTACTCATAATTTGCAACAAGCATTAACGATCGGACACTATACATGGGTCATGATGAATGGGGAGCTAATAGAAACTGGCAAGAGCGCTTTACTTAAAGCACCGACTAACCCACGCGTAGCAGAATTTGTACAGGGGGCTAACATATGACTTATACGTCCTTATCACTAACATTAATTTTCGTGTGCATCCCTCTACTGCTATCCAAAACATTAAAATTAGGACTTGAAAAAGATACGCTTATTGCAACCCTTCGGTCTATCGTTCAATTGCTCGCTGTTGGCTATATACTAAAATTTGTCTTTGATGCAAATAGTTATGTATATATTTTTCTTATGGTTGCGTTAATGATACTAGTCGCTACATTTAATGCTCGAAAAAAAGGAGAAGGTATTAAAGGGATCACCTGGAAAATAGCACTGACACTTGTGATGATAGAAATCATTACACAAGGAGTCTTACTTGGCTTTAACATTGTGCCAGCGACCGCTCAGTATATTATTCCAATTAGTGGTATGTTAATTGGTAATTCAATGGTGTTATCCATTTTATTTTTAAACCGATTTACGGCTGAAATTACTAGCCATAAAGATCAAATGGAATTAATCTTGTCACTTGGAGGCACACCCAAACAAGCTGTTCATCGACAACTTATCAATGCCGTAAAGGCGAGTATGATTCCCACGATTGAAAGCCAAAAAACAATTGGCTTAGTACAGCTACCAGGTATGATGAGCGGCCAAATCATTGGTGGTGCCGACCCCATTCAGGCTGTACAATTTCAACTTTTGATCATCTTCGCTCTCCTAACAACGGCGACATTATCAAGTATCATGATTGGTTTTTTAAGTTATCCTGCACTTTTTAATGAGCGTATGCAAATACTTGAATTGAAATAATTGTTAAGCAGATTTAATATAGTTTTAATAATTTATGATATACTAAAAAGAAAATGCAGTTAGGAGAATGACCATGTTATTACGCGATTTTTTCATCCAGCTATCTGAAAACCAACTATTGAATAGTGCTGCAAAGAAATATGGCCTAAAATTAGGAGCACAAAGTGTAGTAGCTGGTACAAATATTGAAGAAACAATTGCAAGCATCAAAGAACTGAATGCACATAATATCTCATGTACAGTAGATAACCTTGGTGAATTTGTTTCAAGTAAAGAAGAAGCAACTGCTGCAAAAGATAAAATTCTCTCTGTGGTAGAAGCTATTCATGAAAATGATGTAAAAGCACATATTTCATTAAAGCCTTCTCAATTAGGTTTAGATATTGATGTAGATTTCTGCTATGACAATCTGTATGAAATTGTTGAAAAAGCGGCTGCTTATGATATATTTGTTAACTTCGACATGGAGGACTTTGGGCGTCTTCAAACATCTTTTGATATGGTAGAAGAATTGTCTAAAACATTTAATAATGTTGGAACTGTGATTCAATCTTACTTTTACCGTGCAAAAGACGATATCGAAAAATTCAAGGACTACCGTTTACGTATCGTAAAAGGAGCGTATAAAGAGCCTGTTGAAGTTGCTTATCAAGATAAATTGGATATCGATTTAAACTTTATTGAGTTAATTGAATATCATTTACTACATGGTAAATTTACGTCCATTGCTACACATGACCATAATATTATTGCTCACGTTAAACGCTTTGTAGCTGATCATAATATTCCACTTGATAAATTCGAATTCCAAATGCTTTATGGATTCCGTACAGATATGCAAAAAGAGCTAGCTAAAGAAGGCTATAACTTCTGTGTGTACGTTCCATTCGGCGAAGATTGGTACGGTTACTTTATGCGTCGCCTAGCTGAACGCCCTCAAAACCTTAACCTTGTCACAAAACAAGTGTTTACGAAAAAGACGAATACAGTTCTTGCTGTAGCTGCAGGTGCATTCGTTCTTGGACGCTTAACAAAACGCAATAAGTAAAACAGAAAAGAACCTTGCCGCTACCATGCGATAAGGTTCTTTTCTTATTTATTCCATCCTTTTTCTTTAAAGCGTGCAATGGCTTCAATACGATTGCCTACGTTTAATTTTTCTAAAATCGTTGAAATATAATTACGAACAGTTCCAGCAGATAAAAATAGCTCTGCGGCAATTTCCTTCGTTGTTTTGCCCTCTGCCACAAGAGTCAGCACCTGACTTTCTCGCTCAGTTAATGGATTTTCACTATCATCCTCATACACAAAATCAACGAGCTCAGGGGCATAAATTCGTTTACCATCCATAATAGTCCGGATTGCAGAAACTAATTCCTCAATAGGGCTATCCTTTAATAAATATCCCCTTACACTAGCTTTTCTAGCACGCTCGAAATAACCTGGTCTAGCAAATGTAGTTAAAATAATGACTTTACAATCCAAGCCAGAGCCATGCATTTCTTCTGCTGCATCAAGGCCAGTTTTAACTGGCATTTCAATATCCATAACACAAATATCAGGCTGGTGCTCTTTAACAAGCATCAATGCTTCCTCACCATTTTTTGCTAAGCCAACGACCTCCATATCCTCCTCCATACTAAGTAAAGAGCGAAGAGCGCCTAATAGCATCCCCTGATCTTCAGCAATCACAATTCGTATCATGTCACAAGCCTCTTTTCTATATGTTCTTCAGATTTTCTTTCACACTTTGATGCGTAATAGCCACTGGAATGGTTACTGATAATGTCGTGCCGTCCACACTTTCAATTTTGAACGAACCGTTGATAAACTCTAATCGCTCACGCATTCCTTTTAATCCGTTCCCAGTTTTCCATGCTTGTTTTTTCGTAATGCCTTGTCCATTATCACGAACTACTAAGTAAACTTCTTTAAAATTTTGATGGAAAGCTATTTCGCATTTTGTCGCACCACTATGTTTCACAACATTATTAACAGCCTCTTTTAAGCACATAGACAAAACATTTTCTACAAGCGGTGGCACTTGCAAGGCATTTTTATCGCCTTCAAAGACAAATTCCATTTCTGCTGCCTTTAATATTTGAGAAATACGCATGAGCTCATCTTCAAATTTTGCTGTACGCATGTCTGAAACTAATTCACGAACCTCTTTTAAGGCGATACTGGCAGTTTGGCGTATATCCTTAATTTCAACTAAAGCTTGCTGTGGATCACGATCAATTAACCTTGATGCTAAATCACTTTTCAAACCGATCATAGACAATTTTTGCCCCAGTGTATCATGTAAATCACGTGCAATACGTTGTCGTTCTTCAAAAACAATTAACTCTGCAATACGCTCATTGGCCGTTTCTAACTGCCCTTCTAAGTTTTCGCGTTTATTTTTGGAATAGATCGTTAGCGGTAGTAGAACAACAGCTAAAATAGTTAACACGACAAAAGGTAATTGTGATAAAAATAATTGAAGCTCAACAAAAAAGCCGGCACCTGTAGATATGACTGTAAAGCCAATATGTAGACCGTACATAATATAGAAACCAACTGGTCTTCGTATATTTCCAATAAAAAAGGCTGTAAAAATGGAAAGATAAACATAACCATATAAAATCGTCATGACAATATTAATAACCATTTCAAAGCTGATCCACATATATACTAGTCCGCTTTTGGAATTCATGGAAAATCGATAGAAAATAAAATATAGCATTAAAAACGTAATGCCTATAGAGATTTCTATATAAGATGATTTTCTAAAAATGAAGAAAAACGGTAGAAAGCAAAAAATAATCCATAAATATATACTGAGCATAGGACTATTCGGAATAATACTATGCCATTTTCTCAACATATTCTCACGCTCTTTCCTACTTTTCCCTTATTATAACAAGAAAATTATTTTTTTGCCCGTACATGCTTATTTTCTCGGCTATAGTTAAAACAGCCATCTCTCTAATTGAGATGGCTGTTTTAACTAAGCGGCAATACTGCCTTTTGCTTTCCGTTTTATAATTAATTCGACTTCTTTAAACGTTACAAATTTACTTTGCTCTTCATCATATAGCTTATAACGCAATGATTCTAAACTAGTTCGTAAAGTAATCGTTGTCGCCGTGTGTAATGGCGGCGTTTCATTATGAGCCTTTTCAAGATTATAGTTAGGTACACGAGGAGCCAAGTGATGGACATGATGGAAACCGATATTCCCTGTAACCCATTGTAAAATTTTCGGCAATTTGTAATATGAGCTACCTTCTACTGCAGCTTTCACATAATCCCACTCTGAATCATGTTCAAAGTAAGAATCTTCATATGTGTGCTGAATATAAAATAACCAAATTCCTAAAGCACCCGCAATAAATAGTGTCACACCTTGGACTAATAAAAATGCTTGCCAGCCCATAAAGAAGATTAAAGCGGCACAAACTCCGGCAATGACAATATTCGTTAACATTGTGTTGGTACGTTCCTTTTGCTTTGCATCCTTACGATTAAAACGATTTAAAACAAGTACCATATATAAAGGTCCTAAACCAAACATTACAAATGGATTACGATAGAAGCGATACCATAATCGTTGACCCTTTGAGGATTGCATATATTCTTCCACAGTCATCATATCAATATCACCGATACCACGCTTGTCTAAGTTTGAGCTTGTTGCATGGTGAATTGTATGCTCACGCTTCCATTTTTCATATGGGAATGACGTTAACACTCCAGTAAAAAATCCAACCCAGTCGTTTGCCTTTTTACTTTTGAAAAATGACCCGTGTGTACAATCATGAAAGATAATAAAAGTTCTTACGACAAAACCAGCTGAAATAACGCTTAAACCAGCTGTTAGCCAAGGTGAAACATCAACTAACAAGTAACCTGCCACCCACAAAGCAAATAACGGTACAATGGTATTGATCATTTGAAAAACACTTTTACGCATATCTGATTTAGCAAAAGGCGCTACATCTTGGCGTAATTTTTTTGTTTTTTCTTTAATTGTTGCCATCTTTTACTCCCTCGTTTCCTTTTCCTTATGATCTCATCATAAAACAAGAGTATAAGTCAGCAACAGACGCAAACATCACAAAAAGGATATGACATTTGTCATATCCTTTTATGAATTGGGTCCAGTCAGATGCAGTTGATAGAACACAAGATCTAGCCATTGTTCAAATTTATAGCCTGCATTTTTAATGGTTCCTGCATATTCAAAGCCTAGTTTCTCATGTGCTTTAATACTACCAATATTTTCTCCATCTATACCAGCAACCAATGTCTTTACCCCTTGTTCCTTCGCTTTCTCTATTAGCTTAAGCATAAGATTCGTTGCAATACCTTTTTGATAGTGGTCCTTATGTACATAAACGGAGTGCTCCATTGTATATTTATAACCCGGATAAGGACGGAATTGACTATAAGTTGCAAAGCCAGCGACCATCCCATTATCGTCATATACAAACAACGGATTTCCTAATGCTTGCTGGTCGCTAAACCATTTCTTTTTTTCATCTAAAGATTGAATTTCATATCGATAGACTGCTTTGCTCGTTAAAATAATATCATTATAAATTTCTAACACCTCAGGTATATCTTTTTCTTCCATCAATCGAATCATTTTCCTCACGTCCTTCCGAAATTATCCTTACCTTCAATAGCAAGAAAAGAAGATATAGATAGGCAATCCATCCACTATCTATATCCTCATATTTTACGCCTTATACATTGAAGTATCGAGCATCAGGATGAGCAAAAACAATCGCCGATACAGATGCTTCTGGCTCCATCATAAAGCCTTCCGTTAAATGAACACCAATATCCTCAGGCTTTAATAAGCCAAACAATTTTTCTTGATCCTCTAAGTTTGGGCATGCTGGATAACCAAATGAAAAACGTTGCCCCTGGTACTTAGCCGCAAAACGATCGCGCATCGTGAAGTCTGTCACGTCTGAGAAACCCCATTGATCACGAATTTCTTGATGCATGCGTTCAGCAAAGCCCTCTGCTAATTCTAGTGCCGTCGACTGCAAGGCATGACTTTCAAGAAATTTACCATCTTCTTTTAGTTGACGAGCTTTTGCCATAACTCCTTGCCCTGCTGTCACTACCATAAGTGCAACATAATCCATTTCTCCACTTTCTACCGTTCTTAAGAAATCAGCCAGGCATAAAAAAGGTTCGACCTGCTGACGTGGGAAAGTAAAACGTTCAATTTCTGTTTTGTTATCTGCTGGATCATAAATAATTACATCATCTCCATCTGCTTGGGCAGGGAAAAATTGATATAAACCTGAAGGCTTTAAAAGATCACTTTTTAAATAATCATCCACTAAATCTTTAAGCTCTGTTGCTCTAGGATCGCCAGCATCTAGTAATGGTTGAACTTGCCCTTTTAACCCCAGATGGTGCCCAAGCAATGTCCGCATATTCACATATGGATATAAATGTGAAACAGCATATTCTTTCTTTACATGACGACGCAAATCAGCCGGTAAAAATACGGGTGCTTCCTTTACTGTACGAGCAGGTTTTATTGTAATCTCTTTGACAGGACGAGCTGCTCGTTTTTCATCTGCCTCTAAACGTTTTTGGCGAGATTCCGCTATTTCTGCTAAGAAATTTTCACGTGTCCCCTCACCCATTAATAAATTGGCCTGCTCTAATCCCTGCATCGCATCCTTTGCGTAAATAACAGGACCACCATATTCATCAGCAATTTTTGTTTCCGTAAAACGCCGGGAAAGTGCAGCTCCACCTACTAAAATTGGTACATCAATTCCTGCCTCTTTGAAATCTTGGGCGGTAGTGACCATCTGCTGTGCTGATTTAACTAATAGACCTGATAACCCAATGAAATCTGGCTTTTCCTTGCGAATAGCTTCTATTAATTGAGCAGGCGTCACCTTAATACCTAAATCTACAACCTTAAAGCCATTGTTACTTAAAATAATATCAACAAGGTTTTTTCCAATATCGTGCACATCACCTTTTACAGTAGCAAGCACCATTTTCCCCTTGCCTGCACTCTCCTCATTCTTCTCCATGTATTGCTCTAAATGGGCAACAGCAGCCTTCATCACTCCAGCAGATTGTAAAACCTCTGCTACGATCAATTGGTTATCATTAAATAAACGACCAACCTCAGCCATCCCATTCATTAAAGGCCCATTTATAATATCAAGAGGTGACTCAAATATTTCTCGGGCAGCCTCTAAATCAGCAATAAGTCCTTCTTTGGTCCCCTCCAATATATAGTAGGCTAAGCGACCTTCTACAGTTTTCGGAATATCTGCTTCAGTCTTTTCCTTCTTTTTATCACGATAAAAATCGGTAAATACTGCTAATGTTTCATCATTTGTATTAAATAACAAGTCATTGGCTAGTTTAATTTCCGCTTCTGGAATTGAGGCATACCGTTCTAGCTTTTCAGTATTGACAATGGCATAATCTAAACCAGCCTGTGTACAATGATAAAGATATACAGCATTGAGAACCTCGCGTCCAACCGGTGGTAAGCCAAACGAAATATTACTAACTCCAAGCACCGTTAATGCACGGGGCATTTTTTCTTTAATGAGACGAATTCCTTCAATTGTTTCTAGTGCTGAGCCAATATATTGCTCATCTCCCGTTCCTACTGGGAACATTAATGGGTCAAAAATGATATCTTCAGGTTGCATTCCCCATTTTTCTGTGAGTAATTGATAGGAACGTTCAGCAATTTCAAGCTTCCGATGACGATCGACTGCCATCCCTGTTTCATCGATTGTTCCCACAACTAACGAGGCACCGTACTTTTTCACTAATGGCAATACGGCATCAAACCGTTCTTCACCATCTTCTAGATTAATAGAGTTAATGATGGCCTTCCCTTGCGAAAACTTTAGTGCCTCTTCAATAACCTTTTCGTCTGTGGAATCAATAACAAGTGGAACCTTAACTTTTTTCACGACCTCCTGCATAAAGCCACGGATATCTGCTAATTCATCACGATCTGGGTTCGCCAAGCAAATATCTATGACATGTGCGCCATTTTTCACTTGCGCCCTTGCGATCTCTGCTGCTTCCTCAAATTTCCCATCAATAATTAAGTTTTTGAATTTACGAGAACCAATAACATTTGTTCTTTCCCCAATAAATAACGGACGCATAGAATCATCGTATAGAAGTGGCTCGATACCTGATACTGCGTGACCATGCGTTTTTTCTGGTAGCTGACGAGGCTTTTCATCTTTTAAAATTTCACGTATAGCCGCAATATGTGCAGGAGTTGTACCACAGCATCCACCCACAATATTGAGCCAACCCTTTTCTGCAAATCCTTTTAATTTTTGCGATAAAGATTCTGGAGACTCATGATAACATCCTTCTTCATCAGGTAAGCCTGCATTTGGATAACAGCTAATATACCCCGTTGACAGCTCTGCTAATGAGCGAATATGATCCGTCATAAATTCAGGTCCCGTCGCACAGTTTAAGCCCACCGATAATGGTTGAATATGCTCGATGGAAATATAAAAGGCATCAATGGTTTGCCCTGCAAGAGTAGTCCCCATAGGCTCAATTGTTCCAGAAATCATCACAGGTAATTCTTTACCAGTTACCTCGAAAGCACGAGTTACCCCAAGGGTACCTGCTTTCACATTTAACATATCCTGACTTGTCTCTAGCAATAGCACATCTGCCCCTGCTTCAATCAATGCCTTTGCCTGCACAAAGAAATTTTCTTCTAATTCATCAAATGTAATGCCGCCTGTAACTGACAACGTCTTCGTTGTTGGACCCATTGCACCTGCAACAAAGCGGGGCCAGTCGGAAGTCGTATAATTGTCAACTGCTTGACGGGCAATTTCGACTGCACGTTTATTAATTTCTTCCGCTTTTGCACCTAGATTATATTCATTTAATACAAGAGGTGTTCCACCAAATGTATTTGTACAAATAATATCTGCCCCTGCCTCT
The DNA here is from genome assembly GCF_003049525.1 of Lysinibacillus fusiformis. Lineage (GTDB taxonomy): Bacteria > Bacillota > Bacilli > Bacillales_A > Planococcaceae > Lysinibacillus > Lysinibacillus fusiformis. The sequence goes on from NZ_PYWL01000020.1 coordinate 28,990, forward strand.
AAGTACTTATGATGAATTTTCTCAATGACATCAGGTCTAGTAAGCACTAAATTTTCATTACAGCCATCTAGGTCCTCTCCACCAAAATCATCTGCTGATAAGTTTTCATTTTGCAGCATGGTTCCCATTGCGCCATCTAGAATTAATATTCTTTTATCAAGTTGTTCTTCAATCATGTGCTTAGCCATTTATACTTACCCCTTTTTTCTGTTCATCCAATTGCTCTATATATTTCATTAATTCTAATGTCACATCGTAGCGTAAAAATGGTGTAATAAGGTAAATACCTTGGAAATATTGCGCAGCCACTTCTACTAATTCCTTGGCAATTGCAATCCCCTCAAGTGTAGCGCGTTCCTTATCTTCACCACATGCTTTCATCCTTGATAAAGCATCTTCAGATAATTTTATGCCTGGCACCTCATGATGTAAAAACTCTGCACTTTTATAACTCGTAACGGGCATAATGCCAATATAAATCGGTGCTTGTAAATGCTTCGTTGCTTCATATATTTCTATAATTTTTTCCTTTGTATAAACAGGCTGTGAAATGAAATAGTCTGCTCCATGCTCAATCTTTTTTTCTAAGCGTGCCACAGCACGATCTAAAACACGAACATTAGGGTTAAATGCAGCAGCCACAGAGAAGTTAGCCTTTTTCCGTAGTGGTTTCCCTGAGAAAGAAACCCCTTCATTTAATTGTTTAATTAATTGGATAAGCTCCATCGAGGAGACATCATATACGCTAGTGGCACCAGGGAAATCTCCAACCTTCGTTGGGTCACCCGTAACAGCTAGCACATCATGAATTCCTAAGGCATTTAACCCCATTAAATGTGATTGAAGACCAATTAAATTACGATCTCGACAGGTAATATGTGTAAGGGGGCGCACGCCATTAGTACTTTTCAATAACGCCCCCATTGCAATATTGCTAATACGTGGGGATGCCAATGAATTGTCTGCCATCATCACTACATCGGCACCTGCCTCATATAGTTGTTTGGCCCCTTCAAGAAATCCATCTATTTCTAAGTGTCTAGGTGTATCCAACTCTACGATGACCGAGCGTTCACGCTTTACTTTTTCATGAAGTGGTTCAAATTTAGCTGGCTCGGCATCACGAACAATTTCAATCTTTTCAGGCTTCGCATGCTTTTCACTAACTGGTGATAGCTCTTCTAAATACTTCTTTGCGGCTGCAATATGCTTTGGTGTCGTACCACAACAACCCCCAATTAAGCGAACACCCTGATCACGCAGTTCAACAGCAGCGCGACCAAAATAATCAGCCTCCGACTCATAAACAACACGCCCGTCCTCTAAATCTAATAGCGAAGCATTTGGATAGGCTGACATAAATGCCTTTGCCGGAAGTTCTACAGCCTCAAACGCTTGAATCGTATGATATGGACCTAGACGGCAATTGACACCAACAATATCTGCACCAAGAATCTCTAACTCATGTAGCGCATTATTTAAAGACATACCATTTTGTAAAACACCAGGCTCATGCATAGATACTTGAGCAATTATCGGTATATTAGTTTTGGCGCGTAGCACGTTTAATGTTGCTGTTAATTCTTCAAAATCATAATAAGTTTCGAGTAAAAGGCCATCAGGATTTCCTGCAAGTAACACACTTGCCTGCTCTTCAACGGTCGCTAATATGTCATCTAATGTTGCATCGCTTTTACGAATGCCACGAATTCCACCAATTGTTCCTAAAACAAATTGACCGCCATCCGCTGCTGCTCGCTTAGCAATAGTAATAGCTGCTTCATTAAATTGTTGGACACTTGATTCTAGTCCATAGCGAGCTAATTTAATGGCATTGGCACCGTACGTATTCGTTTGAATAATATCAGCACCCGCTGCGATATATTCTCTATGAATCTTTTCAATTAATTCAGGTCTCTGAACATTCATTTCCTCATGACAATACTCCAATCCATAGCCATACAACACTGTGCCTATTGCACCGTCTGCCGTCAATACATGCGTTTTTAATTTTTCAAGCAATCCCATAAAACTAGCCTCTCTTCCTCTATTTCTGTATAATAAAAAGCCTTCTTTTATATAAAAAGAAGGCTTTAACGACTCATCATTATTGTTCCTTCTCATCTTCGACTCAACGGTCTTCTGGATTTAGCACCTGACAAAAAGTTGGTTGCTGAAGCTTCAATGGGCCAGTCCCTCTGCTTCTCTTGATAAGAATTATTAAGTATGAATTTTTTAAATAATTAAAAGAATCATATCGTTTACAGACGAATGAGTCAAGACTATTTCACATAACAAAGAAATTATTTGCTTAAAAACTTAGAAATTGGATAGTTCTTCTGCAAGCTCTTCACCAATTTTTTTCCCATTTTGAATGCAAGCACCAATACCTACTCCAAAATAAGAGCAACCCGCTATCGATAAATTCGGATAGTTTTCATTCAGCTCTAGTAGTAAGCCTTGTAGCGCTTCCCGGTGAGCTAAGTCATATTTAGGCATTTGATCAATCCACTTTGTGACATTCACAACGGTTGGCTTTTCATCAATTCCTAGGCTTTTCCGAACATCTTCTAAAGCGACGGCTGCCAATTCGTCGTCAGTCATTTTACGTAACTGCTCATACGCCGGATTAATACTCTTATAGAATAGGCGAACAAGTAGTTGATTGTTTTTCGATGTATGCTTCCACTTGCGACTCGTCCAAGTTGCTGCATTACAAGTGACATCAGAATTATGCGATACAATATAGCCTGTTCCATCCGCAGGTAAGTTTGCATCAGGCACATCAAAGCCTAGATAAATAGTAATGGCTGATGCTGTAGTAAACTGATCAAAATAATGTGTTAAGGAGTCGTCCTGTAATATACTTTGAACCGCTTCATTCGGTAGCGCTAGAACAACATAATCTGCCTCAATGTATTGACCATTCGCTAATGAAATCGAATACTTGTTCCCCGTTTTTTGGACATGATTTGTGGCTACCCCTTTAATGATGTCTACCTCTGTTAATGTCTGTTCTAATCGCTCAATTAAAGAGGATAATCCATTTTGAAATGAAATAAATTTTTTATTAGCAGCTTTAACAAATTGCTCACGATTCGCATCAAAACCTTTTATGATACTTCCATAGTCATTTTTATAGTCAATTAAATACGGTAAAGTGGAGGCAATAGAAAGTTGGTGTAAATCACCAGAATAGACACCTGCTAAAACAGGTGCAATTTGATTTTCCACAAGCTCTTCGCCAAGATAATAAGTTAAAAATTCCCCTATTGAGCTTTCTTTTGTAAAACCTGCATTGGGTAAAGTTAAATCTTTTAAAGCTTCTTGTTTGGCCTGGTCAGAGATAAGTGTGCTTTCCTCAAGTGATGCCACACTCATAGGTATACCGAAAGTAGAATCCGCTGGAATGGCGTGCAGCTCGTTATTTGTATAAATATAGGATATACCTGTTTCGTTGTAAACGAGATGATCTTCAAAGTCTAGCTCCTGCACTAGCTCCATTACACCTTTATGGCGAGCTACGATTGAATCAGCACCAGTTTCCATAATAAAACCTTGTTCATAGGCCGAATATAGTTTGCCACCTAAATATGTATTTTTTTCTACGAGCACTAGCTGAACATCTAAATTTTTTTCCTTCACTTGGCGTTGCAGATAATGCATTGTGCATAAACCAGTAATACCGCCACCTAATACAACAACTGTTTTCATAGTAAACCGCCCCTATTTTTAGTTCTGTCTACAGTATAAACTTATTTTCATTGAAAATTACGTTAAACCCTTTACAAATTTAGCAAAAATAGAGCTATCTCAACTGTGAGATAACTCTAGCTCCAAGAATATGCTTCTAAACACACATTATAATGAGTACTATAGTGTTTAATATAGCTACTAGTGATCTAGCTTTTTAAATTTTGGGCAAAGCTAGCTAATTTTTCTGCTGAGTTCGTTACTTCAGTAAAAGAACTACCCAACCCACTTAATATACCTGCGATTGCTTGTATTTTCGTCGCCATGCAATCATTTTGATCTTTTGCTTCTGTCATTGCCCCTACTATATTTGTAAATTGTCCTTCCGTGTGTAACATATTATCCTCACCAGATGCCACCTCATCTTGGATATGAATGAGAGATTGCTCTAATTTCCCGGTGCGTTCACTCGTTTTTTGCAACAATAATGCAACAGCGGTGACAGATTCCTTTGTTTGAATGGATAATTTACGTACTTCATCAGCTACTACACTAAATCCCTTCCCTGCTTCTCCGGCACGGGCTGCTTCAATAGCAGCATTTAAGGCCAACAAATTGGTCTGATTGGCAATATTGGTAACGACACTCATAATCGTTTCCATTTCCTTCGACATATCAGATAATTGTTCAATATTTTCTTCTATATCATGAAGAGATTGAATAATATTATGCATATTTAGTGATTGTTTCTTTAAACATTCACGTCCATCCAGTGCTTGGTTTTCAGCCAGCGTAGACACTTCTAGCGATCTCTTTGCCAATTGTTCAATTTCCCCAGACTGCTCGCTTAGTCTGCAAAATGAATTATTGGTTTCCTGTGAAATGGTCGCAAGCAATTCAGAGGAGTGTACAATTTGTCGTTCAATTGCTTCTTTTTCTAGTTCCATGTTTTCTTTATGCTGTTCAACTGTATTTTCATATGCCTCTAAAACAAGTTGCTGCTCGAAATTACAAATTTTAGAAATGGCCCTTATTGTATTAAACTGATCTCGCGGATGATCGATATGCTGTTCAACCAAGTCTATAAATGAGAGAGATAAATCTTGGAACGCGCAAATATACCATTGTGTTCTAAGCCCAATATGTACGTGCACCTTTGCAATTTTCACACGCCTTTGGTAAAATTCCTCATCAATCGTTCCGTTAAACATTTCAATAATGTGCTGCCGTAACGTTATTTTAAGCTTTTCTACAGAACTATGATGACTAATAATATTTACCAAATGTTGTTCGGTACCGATCATATTGTAAAAACGGTTTACGATGTGATCAACATTGTCCATAACATACGGCTGGAATGCTTTTAAATATTGTAAGTCTTGCTTCGTTACATTTAGCATTTCAATTTGCTTCACCATTAATTGGCGATTAGACAGCTCCATTTTCACCGTATATTGCTGTAAATCCAACGCCTTCGTCTTACTCTGTTTTTGAAAAATCACTTATCTTCCCTCTTTCGTTCCGTTTACTTTATCAGGCTGAGAAACAATAAATACCTTTTAGCATATTGATTGATACAACAAAAAATACCGATTAATAGGCTGACCATATTACTATGTTCCCATTTGCTTCAACTATTTCATTTGTCACACTGCTTCCTCCAAAAGCAGCCACACATTGTTCTATCATGAATAAAAGGTGAATTGCACTCAACTAACAGATTTTCTCTATACATTGACTACAGTCGATTTATTTATGTATGATTTCATTTCAAAATTACTCATTTACCTTAAACATTTTAAAAATTACTGTCAATTTTATTTATACCATAATTTTACATAACATATATATAAAGTCCTTACTACTACATTGTCTGAATTTCACCAAAAAAAAGCTACCACAATATTATTGGTAGCCTTTTGTTTCATTTGTTTGTTTGATTATGCTTATTTTTTTTATCTTTTTTCTATTTTTCAATTGATTATCATTAAATTTCACTATATTAATATTTTATACCCTTATTCTAAATAATTATAAATACTCATAAATAAACCCTCATACAATACAAAAGGATTATTAACTTAGACCATATAAATAATCTTAATGAACCATTAAATTTTAATATAAAATTTACAATTCCTTAAGTTCCTCTACTAATTTTGCGGCTTCTTCTATGCCAGCATCTGCTGCAAGTCCATACCACTTAATAGCCTCCTTCAGATTTCTGGCCACTCCCACACCTTTATTATATATATGACCAAGCTGTAGCTTCGCATCTGCATCGCCTTGCAGAGCAGCCTGTTTAAACCAATGAATGCCCTTTTCAATATTTCGAATGCCTGTTAAGCCTTTACTCCAAATAAATCCTAGATCATAAAAAGCATCGATATGAAATTGCTCTGCTGCTCTTTCATACCAAAATAAACCTCGATTTATATCTTTTGCTTGATCAAGACGCCCCTCTATATATATACCGCCTAGACGATACTGTGCGTCCACATATCCTGTTTCGGCAGACTTTTTATACGCATTAAAAGCTGCATTCGTATCTTTTTTGACTCCTAATCCTTGCTCATACATAATTCCTAGCGTAAACATAGCCTCCGCCACATTCTTACTAGCTGCAAAATCAAACCATTTTCTTGCTAGAGTAAAATCCTGCGGCACACCCTCTCCATTAAAGTACATATCCGCTAAATTATTGGCAGCATCGGCATGCCCCTGTAAAGCAGCCTTTTCATATAAAGAAAAAGCCTGAGTATAATTCTCCTCAACACCGACTCCCTCAAAATAAAAATTCCCTAGCACGTATTGCGCATCTGCATTTCCTTGGGCTGCGGCTAATTCGAACCATTTTAGTGATTTTTCAGGTTGAAAACAATTCCCTTCCTTAGCATTGTAATACTCCCCTAGCTGATATTGTGCATCCGTGTCCTGATCCTCAACCGCCTCTTTATATAGATCAATCATTACCTCATGATCTAAGTCTTCTTCATCTAAAATCTTGACTTGATTATCCTGATGGCAGAAATACCATTCAACTACATCAAGTACATCATCTACCACTTCTATTCTGCTTGTTAATCTTTCGAGGGATGAAATTTGCCAAATGAGTATATAGATTGGTTGTGGAATAGCATCACGCAACACATCATCATACTCTGCTAACAGCGTTAATACATTGTCCTGCACAGATTGAATTTGATCTGAATGGACAATTTGCAAATGTCGCTGTTGCTGATCTTTTAATAACCCTCGCACTATTTGATACAGTATTTTTTGCAAGGCTGTTAAGTTAACTTCAGTGAATGTTAGTAATTTTATATGTTGAGCAAACCATGTATTTTTCGTTTGTATGATTTCTTGTAGGGAATGAATGCGTTCCTTATTGCGCTTAGCTAAAATTTGCTCGTACATTGTTTTCCTCCCTTGCACATTATGTAAAAAACTGCCTTGCCACTATTATATGGAAGACAGTTGAATTTTGGTTACACATATGCTCGCAACAGTAAGCCTATAAATAACGTAATGATTAAAAAAACTGTAATATGGGCCCATTTATTCATTTCTAACAAGCCTATAAATTCTCTTGTAAATGCATTAGGAACATAGTAAAAGGCTGTTTTCGAGCCAACCCCTTCTGCATCTAGTTTTGCTTTTTTGGCATAGAGACTTGCGCGAAATACGTGAAAATTATTTGTCACAAATATGGAACGATATTTTTCTCCTTGAGCATGTTGATCCATTATATTTTTCGTAAAAATCATATTTTCTTCTGTATTGGTCGACTGATCTTCCATTAGAATTTTATTAACAGGAATATCATGGACATCTAATAAATATATTTTCATAGCATTGGCCTCTGATACTTTTTCATCAGTCCCCTGACCACCTGAGACAATGATAAATGGTCTTTCCCCGTACTTCTTGTATTGCTTTACCGCTTCATTTAAGCGGCTTGCTAAAAGTGGTGGAACTCTATCGCCAATTAATCCTGATCCTAGGGTTATTATATAATTTGGTTCATAGCGTATAGGTGTGAAATGATACAATACAGCGTATGCAAGGACACTTGTGTATAAAAACATTGTATAACCAAAAATTAAAAACGCATAGAAGAAAAGAATATGCCAAAGCACATTTTCAATCTGAATAAAGATGACGAATACATACCATATCATCATAATAACAAAACTAAGCCCCATAATAGCTAACATTAAATTCCGTACTTTACGTCCTTCCTTCTCTAACAAAACCTTACTATTGAAAAACATGGCTATAGATAAAATAAACATGATACTAGGAAAGCTTCCTAGCATAATAAAAATCCCCATTTCTGAAATGATTCCCTGATCATTTGGCAGCAATAAAGGATACTGCATAATGAACGCTCTGATTATATATACCCCTATTAAACCAAGAGCTACCGCGTTGAGGAAACGCCTTTTTTCTGTCAGATACAGCAATAAAAATATGGAGATGAAGGTTATTAATGTGACTAGCATCGTTTCACCCCTTTCTATTGTATAATTTCCACAAATACTTCATCTGTCACTATTTGTTCAAATTTTTTGATATTGCTCATTTCTAGAAGGTATTGGTTTTATTTTTTAATAAAGTTCATGTAATATTACTATATAAGAACTAGTTTATGACCAAACCAAAAATTATATTGGAGGAATGTAAGTAATGAAAAAAATTCTTGCCGCTCTATTTGCAGCGACACTAATATTTTCCACAGTTGGTGCAACATTATTCATCTCTGATACACCAACAGCAGAGGCTAAATCCTATAAATCAGGTAAAAAAGGCTTCTCAAACAATAACAATAGCTCAAATATCCAGAAGTCTCAGGACACTTCTAAAGATCAAAAAAATGCCACAACAAATAAAAACAACACAAACTCAACAAATAAAGCTGATACAACCAAAAAAGGTGGTTTCTTCTCAGGTGGCCTTATGAAAGGATTAATGCTTGGGGGACTTGCAGGTTTATTATTCGGTAGCTTATTTAGCGGTATGGGTTTACTAGGAAATATTTTAGGTTTACTCATTAACGTAGCTGCAATTGCCGTTATTGTGATGCTAGTCGTAAAAATTATGAATATGTTTAAAGATAAAAAACGCAAAGAGGAAGCCCAATGGCACAAATAATTAACGAGCAAGATATTATTAACGCTATTTGTTTATCTCAAGCGTATTATAAGAGCATTCGCCCCGAGGATGTTATCGTCGAATTGACATACGATGATGACACAGGCTTCGGTGCGGAGGTTGAAGTAAATGGTCAAATCGAAATACTCAATACAGGAGCCATGATTGGTGCCTTGCGTGTTTGGATAAAAGATGTTCTCCATGGTGATCCTTTTTCAACAGGTATTGAACTTGTTTTAGACGATGAAGAAGGCATTATAGCAAAGCTTTCATAAAATATAGCCGTACAATGAATCTTTCATCAGATTCATTGTACGGCTATTCTACTTTTTCAAATGTTTCTTAACCGCAACCTCTTCCTCTTCATTTAAGGAAAAGTCTACAATAGAGCGGCCAAGCGTGAGCAACATAATAAACATTACACCCGTACCTACAATTAGATAGATCATTGTAAAAATCTTGGAGAACGAGGTTGTTGGGTATAGCCCCGTTTCTACGCCTGTTGGAATCAAGCTGACTACAGCAAAATACATAGCATCTAGCCAATACCAACCCTCTGTCCCCTTGTAAAACAAAGTACCCGATAGAATGATGAGGAATAGTGTCGTAAATAATGATAGGAACTGTGGTCGTTTAAATGACCGCCACAATCCTTTAACTAATCTTTTGGCAGATAAAATAAATGAAAACATCCTCATTTTCCTCTCTTTAATTCAGTAAATTCAATATATGTACAAATTAAAAACACTACGTATATTCATATATTATCCTCTAACCCACGTATTTACCTACTATAATTTCTTCTAGACGAATCTTATTTCTTTCAGTCATCTACTAACACCCAATAACTATCATTAGAGGGCGTTCAACCTATTTATTTTTGAACCTGTTCAAAAATATACTGTTGTAATTTATGGACAAGTTCAATCGCATTTTTATCCTTTTCGCTTTTTAAAGTCCAGTTGATGTGCACCATAGCATTTGCAGTATACAGTTGAGCCAGGTAGTCAATAGAGACATTAGGATCGCTTAGTTTTTCGTTCAAATAAGATAAACAAGCTTGGTATAAAATCCCCTCTAATTCAACACGCAAATTTGCAAAAGGAACATGTACATTTAATAGTGTTGCAATCTCTCTCTTATTTGCAGCAGTTTGGTCCATGATCATTTCAATTACTTGAGCAACATGTCCCTGGTCAGCAGAAACAAAGCGGAATGATATTTCATTTTTGAAAAAAGTGATATACTTGTTCACCATTTTTTCTAGCAAATCATACTTATCTACAAAGTGACTATAAAAGGTGGATTTGCTAATTAACGAACGGCTACAAATATCTTTTATCGTAATTTGATTGAAATCTTTTTCATTCAACAAAATAATGAATGCTTCTGTAATACTTTTTTTTGTCTTGTATACTCGAACGTCCTCTGCCATACAATCAATCCCCCTTAAAAAGAAGCTTTTCGAACCATTCTTTATACAATGTACGATTTCCTACTTTTTCAACTCATTTGCTTATTGTTAGACCTTATGGAGCACTTTATCATGGGTTTTGTAATTAATAAGAGGAGGGATACAATGTTTAAAAATTATGTTAACAATGAACAATTTAACTTGCAAATCAATCGTTTCTTAAATGACTATTATCAGAATGATGAAAGGGCTAACCATGATTTAAAAGGTATTATTCCAAGATTAACTGATTTAGAAAGCTGGTATGAAGCTTGGCTAGAGTATGCGATAAAGCGAGAAGAACAGTACCATTATGATCTTGCATCAGTCTACTATCAAGCTGCTGAATTTTATCTAGCTCCATCAGATCCAAACAAAAATAGAATGTATCAAAAATATCGGGAGACTTTCTATAAAGGTTTTAATGATTTTGACTATGAACCCTATCAAGTTCCCTATGAGAACTCCGTACTACCCGTAATTAAATTAATTAAACCTAGTGCCAATAAAACGTTACTGGTATTCGGTGGCTATGATTCCTATATGGAAGAAATGGTGAAGATGATGAGCTTCATTAGAGGAATTGATTATAATATTATCGTTTTTGACGGTCCTGGGCAGGGGTCAGCATTAAAGAATGGTTTAAAATTCATTCATAATTGGGAAAAACCGGTCGCTGCAATCATTGACTATTTTCAATTAGATCGGGTCAGTATTATGGGTGCTTCCTGGGGAGGCTACCTAGCGATGCGTGCGGCAGCATTTGAAAAACGGATTGACAAAGTGATAGCATTTAATATTTTCTACAGCGGTCTTGATGCATTAAAGATTAGAATGCCCGAAGATATCTGGAGTAGACTGACTGCTCTTTTAGCTACTAATAAATCAGATGATGTCAATGCAATTATTGAAAATATGATGGCCACAAACATCGACTTAAAGTGGAAGGTAATGAAAGGCATGGAGAATACAGGTGAGGAAACGCCGTTTACATTAATTAAAAATTTTGAGAAACATACGATGGCTGGAATCGGTCAGTTTATTAATCAGGATGTATTACTTCTTGCTGGAGAGGATGATCAATATGTTCCAATTAGCCGTCTACCACAAATCCAGCGTGAACTGTGTAATGCTGCTTCAATCACTACGAAAATCTTTACCAAGGAAACCGGTGGTGAACAACACTGTCAGGCTGGTCATCGTGACTTGGCATTTAATGAAATGAAAATGTTTCTGAAATAGTGGTATCACAAAGAAAAATGATACAAAACTTTCATTTACTATAGCGAAAACGTCAAAAGGTAGAGATGTTGTTTCACCTCTACCTTCAATTTTTTATTTAGTGAATAATTGATTCAGATTCACCATCATTTTAGCTGTTTGCCCTCTTGTAGTTGAAGCTGCCGGTGAATACTTCTGTCCATCTCCCGACACAATTCCTAGCTCAAACAACATCGTAATGGCATGTTTTGTCTCTGCATTATAAGATGCAATATCTGTAAATGGTGAGCTTCCTTGGACAATATAAGGCTGTTTAAATTGTTGCTCGTAGGCACGCTCAATCATCAATGCTAATTCAGCGCGTGTTACAGGTTTTGCAGGGTTAAACTTCCCATCGGCTCCCTTAATAATGCCATGTGCATACGCTGCCGCAATTTCCGACTGTGTTTTCGCATCATAATTAACGATATCTGTAAATGGCGCTTTTTCCTGCGTTGTTATTCCCAAACTTCTCACTAATATAGAGGCTACTTGTGCGCGTGTCACATTTTGATTAGGTTTAAATGTGCCATCTGGATAGCCATTCATCATCCCTGCTTCTGCTGCTTGTTGAATATAATCTTTTGCCCAATGATTCGCTGTATCTGTAAAACGAATTGTTTCTCCTGTAGTGAAAGTCGCTGTTGGATTTTGAACACTTTCATTACCAGCAGCATCAATTGCTTTTACTGTAATTGTGTAGGCTGTATGCTCAGTCAAATCTGTAAGCGTCGTCTCGGTTGTATCAGCAGGTACTGTTGAAGTTAATTTGCCATTTACATATACTTTGTATTTCTCCACACCAACATTATCCGTCGCTTCTTGCCAATTTACATCCACCGTTTTACGATCTTTTACATGGACTTGAATAGCTTTCGTTACATCCCATAAGGTACTAGTTTTTATGATTGGTAAAAATGCCTCATTTGCTACTGCAAAATAACCTGCTTCACTTAAATGAATATTTTCTGGATTTGGAAGATAGCTTGGAACATCCTTTGCCACAACATCAGATGTAGGTACAAAAAACGCTCCAGCCTTTTCAACTGTCGTTTTAATAGTTGTATTCATTGTAGCCAATAGTATTTTAAATTGATTTTGTAAGCTCTCACTATAATATGGGAATGAATTGTAATAGCCCATCACATAAATTTCTGCTTGTGGATTTAATTTTTTTATTTCAGTTAAAATTGCTGCAATATTGGTTACAGCCTCTTTTGTAGCCTTTATGATGGCGAGTGTATCAATTCCGGCTGTCTGTGATTCTTTTAATATTGGCAGTAAGTCATTAGCGCCTACAGTTAACGTGATAATCTCTGCCTTTTTAATAGATGCTTTTAATTTAACCTGTTCCATAGGATAGCCAAAACCAGTCACTGTTTTGGCAACATCATTTTGTATATCTGCCAACACATTTTTTGTTGTATAGCCTGACATTGCAAAACCTTTATTATAAGAAGTAATGAAGCCCTCTTTTTGTAAAGCTTGTGCAACAAAATCTGTGTAGCCTAATCCAATTGCACCGACCTCATTCATTCCATGTGCAATTGAATCACCTAGAGCTATATAATCTGCCTGAGTAGTCCAACTTGGTGCTATGTAATCTCCTGTTTCTTCAGCAATCGCAGCGACAGGTATTGTTAACTGTAATGCAAGCATGCTTGTGGCTAAAAAACGGAATTTCTTTGAAAATTTCATACTTTCTCTCCCCTACCTAAAAATAGTAATTGTTTTAACTATTTTACTAGAAGGGAGTTAAAAATAGGTTAAAAAACCAATAATCTTTTTAAATCATTTTTGCTATTCAATGTGGACCTTCCCATAAATTCCACCACCACCAACTTCAATATTTAAATGACCTGTTCTCGCAGCATCTATTAATTTGGCCATTTTTTGTGGCACAATTTGTTCAAGTTGTTCAATGGTTACTCGATGTAAAATATTCATCTCTGTTCCAAATGCTTGCAGTAATCGTTCCATCATTTTTGGGCCAATACCAGGAATAAAATCGAGCGGTACTTGATGGATATACAGTGGTCTATTTTTTTCGTGTGTAAAATCCTCTGATAATTCCTGTATACGTGAAGCAACACCCTTTATGATTTGTGGACTTCCACAGTTCGAGCAAATTATAGCTTCGTTACTAAGTTGTTCTCCGCACTTACCACAAACTGTTTGATGATATTTACCAAGTAATGGATTCAAGCCATAATTGGCGATGATTGCTCGTCCCTGTTGTTCACGAAGAGCCATTTGTAATTCTACAAAGTTTGCGTCTGCTAATCGTAATTTTTGATACTCTCGTGCGAGTTTCCCAAGAGAATGCGCGTCAGAATTACTCACGAATGGATATGCTTGAAGCTCTTTAATATGGCGTACCATATTTGTATCTGAGCTTAACCCTAATTCAATTGCATCTATTAGCTGGGGATCAAAAACTTCTGTTAGACTGTGATGAACACCTTTGCCATATAAACTTTTAAAGGGAGTAAATACATGAGCAGGAATAAATAGCCCTCCCAACTCATGAACTTTTTGTTGCAATGTTCTTCCATCACAGTAAATTCGTTGTGAGCTTAAATGAATATTTTTCATATGCTGAGACATCCAATTTGAAAATTGCTCCATGAGCAATAATGTAGGAAAGTAAGCAAGCACATGAATGGGACCATGGCAATATTGATCATAGATTTCTATTTCTGAACCTGGTATCAGTGTCGTTTCTTGAAAACGCAGTCCACCCTCTGCCAGTTCCACGAGTTCACCTTGGTCAATCATCTCTTTCATTTCCTCTATAACCTCAGGCGAATGACAATCAATAATACCAATGATGTCCAGTCCTTTTCTTGCACTAGCAGTCTCTAATATGCGCGCTAATGTCAACGTTTTACTACCAGTAATTTTCACAGCACGTCCTTTAGCTGTGCGGCCAATATGAATATGTAAATCAGCATAAAACTCTTTCATGTTCATTCACTCCTTAAACGCTACTTAAAATGAAAATACCTTACATGACTGCAAGGCATTTCACATTTATTATGATGGATGATTATTGGTTGTGCTATTATTTTCCTCATAAGCCCCAGAGCTATTTGGTGGCATAGATGATGAATCATAGGCAACTAATGTGACACCCATTTTTTTCTCCAGTTCATTAATTTTCGCAAGTTGCTGTGAATCTAATTGTGCAAATTTAATGTTTTCCATTGTCATCAATCCTTTCAAACATAAAGTTCCCTGAAATTAAAACAACTATACTTACCGAAAAATGACTGACTATCAGTCATTTTTCGTTGACATTCATTTTTCTCTCCTGTAACATACTAATAAGTAAGGCAAAAGTGAGGGATATCATGTCAAAGGAAGAAAAAATTATTCAAGCAGCCATTGAAGTATTTCGAGAAAAAGGTATTGAAAAAACAAAGGTTTCAGATATCGTAAAGGCAGCTGGAATTGCACAAGGAACATTTTATCTTTATTTCCCATCGCGTCTTTCGGTTATGCCCGCTATTGCCAAAAATATGGTAGAGCGCATTATGGCTACTGTCGAAGATGGTGTTTCAGATCATAAACCCTTTGAACAGCAGCTTGAAGAAGTGGTGGAGATGATTTTCTTAATTACGAAAGAATATGGAGATATCGTCGCACTTATTTATGCGGGTATTGCACAAACTGAGCATTTGAAAGAGTGGGAAAACATCTATTCACCCTACTATGCTTGGATGAGTAATTTTTTATTAACGGCTCAGCGACAAGGAATCATCCGAGATTCCATTAATCCATCGCGATCAGCCAAGCTTATCATTGGTCTAATCGAATCTGCTGCCGAACAAATTTATTTGTTTGACGATAGCAAGGATGAAACCATGCAGCAGCTTAAGCTTGAGCTTCTAGACTTTTTATATCACGCACTTGGCCTACGCCACGCATAAGTGGCGTTCTCTTTTATCTCAAAAATGACTGAATGTCAGTCATAAAATTCTACTACGGAAGGAATTTATTTATGCAAAAAGAATGGATGTATGTTGGACTAACAAGTTTATTTGAATTGTTTTGGATATTCGGTTTTAACGTAGCAAATACATGGTGGCATTGGATCATTATTGTATCTATTATCGCTGTTGATTTTCACTTCTTATCGAAGGCTTGTGAAAAACTCCCTACGGGTACTGTCTACGCAATTTTCGCTGGAGCAGGTGCAATTGGTACTACTTTAATGGATATTTTTATTTTCAATGGTGATTTTAATGCAATTAAAGGGATATTCATGGTTATTTTAGTATTGGGCGTTATTGGCCTAAAATTGGCGGATAATCCATCGAAGGATACTAGTACGACAAAAGGAGTGGATGCATAATGGGCTGGGTATTCGTTATATTAGCAGCAGTGGCGGAAATAGTCGGTGTCATTGGTTTACGCTTTTATAGTCAACATAAAACCGTACGAAATTTATTATTATACGTCGGAGGCTTTGGTTTATCCTTTGCACTTTTATATGCTTCCTTCAACTATTTACAACTAAGCATCGCCTATGTTGTTTGGGTTGGTATTGGAACTGTAGGTGCCGTGCTGGTCAATATTATGTTCTTTGGGGAATCTAAAAACCTTGCACGAATCATCAGCATCATTGCGATTATCATTGGAGTTGCAGGTTTAAAAGCGGTATCTTAATAGTAGATGACAAAGGGCGCCCTCTTATATGAAGGAGCGCCCTTTTTTATTAGATGGTGTTGAATGATCGTGGCAAACTAAATAGGGTTGCCCCCTCTTGCGAATTGTTCAGGGACATATGTAAGATACGGCTTACCCGTCAGTGAATGTGTTTGAATATCAGCAAATACTCCAAATACTTCTCGCAACAATGATGGTGTAAGTACTTCTTCTGGTGTACCATGGCAAACAATGCGTCCGCGCTGTAAAACATAAATTTGGTCACAGTACATAGCAGCGATATTCAAGTCATGGAGAGCGGCTACTACTGTTAGATGCAAAGTTTGAATTAAGTCCATCAGTTGAAGTTGATGTTGAATATCTAAATGATTTGTTGGTTCATCTAATATAAGGACCTGTGCTTGCTGAGCGAGTGCTCTTGCCACCATAACACGCTTCTTCTCCCCACCGGAAAGTGAGCTAAAGCTTCGTTTCGCTAGGTGCAATATGCCCGTTTGCTTCAAAGCATCTTTTACAATTTGAAAATCTTGCTCCTGATCAAGCTCTAATAGCTTTTTATGTGGAGTCCTTCCCATACTGACTAAATCATGAACAGTAAAGTCAAATAATACGGGTGTTTCTTGACTAACAACGGCTAAATTTTTAGCAATGGCTTTACTAGATTGCTTTAAAATATCTTGTTCATTTAACAAGACTGTCCCACTTTCTGGCTTTAGGAGACGATACATATTTTTAAGCAATGTCGACTTCCCACTACCATTGGGGCCAATTAACCCGACAAATTGCTTTTCCTTTATTTTTACACTTACCTCGTGAAGTATTCGCTGATCGTAAATGGAGAATGATACTTGTTTTGCTTCTAATGTCATGGAAGTTAATCTCCTTCACCGAAAGAATAATTATTACGACGGAGTAACCAAATGAAAAAC
The DNA here is from genome assembly GCF_003049525.1 of Lysinibacillus fusiformis. Lineage (GTDB taxonomy): Bacteria > Bacillota > Bacilli > Bacillales_A > Planococcaceae > Lysinibacillus > Lysinibacillus fusiformis. Next base: position 46,150 of record NZ_PYWL01000020.1, read on the forward strand.
GGTCCCCCACAAAAGGCTGTAATAATACCGATTGGCATTTCCTGTGGAGCAATAATAATTCGAGCTAATGCATCTGCCCAAACTAAGAAAATCCCTCCTAATAAAGCACTGACCGGTATTACATATTTATAGTTAGAACCAACAATTAATCGTACTATATGCGGAATGATTAATCCCACAAATCCGATAGAACCGCTCACTGCTACAAGTACCCCCGTTAAAAGTGAGACAAGTAAAATGAGCTGTATGCGAAATTGTTGAAGATTCACTCCTAATGTTACCGCAGCCTCTTCCCCAAGTAATAGCAAATTTAAATTTCGATAGAATAGCCATAAAAGCCCGAACACAATGAAAAAGATGGAGGCCGGAATAATAATATTATTCCATTTTGCTCCCGCTAAGCTGCCTAACATCCAAAACATAACAGCCTTTAAAGCTCCCTCTTGCTTTGACATCATTAATATAAAATTAGAAATGGCAGTTAATATAAAGGAAACTGCCATCCCTGCCAATAGCAAGCGAAAAATCGAGACACGGCCACCTACGCGCGATAAGAAAAACACTAAACCAATTGCGAGCAAAGACCCTATAAAGGCTGATACAGAAAGTGCGTAGATACCTAAAAATGAAAAAGCACCTAAAATAATTACTGAAGTTGCTCCAACTGCTGCTCCTGAAGAAATTCCTAAAATATATGGATCTGCAATGGAATTTCGTACAAGTGCCTGAATCGCTGCCCCTGCAATGGCTAAACCCGCTCCTACAATTGCGGCAAGGATGACGCGGGGTACTCTTATTTGCCAAATAATAATTTCCTGTGAGCGACTCCAATCTTGCTCTATCGTTTGTTGTATAAAGGGTATTTTCGAAAGAATTACTTTCCATACATATAATGGCGTCACCGAAACAGATCCAACCATTACAGCAAGTGTCATGGATACAATTAATACTAAAAGAAGCACTAAAGAAAATAACATAAATTTTTTATTCATTCATTAAACTCCTACTAAGATGATGAATGAAGCAATTAAATATACTTTCGCATAATGTAGGTCAGATGATCTTACTTCAGTTGGCACTCAATAAAAAAAGGGCATTTCATGCAAAAATACGCACAAAAATACCCTCGAATAAACAAAGTCAGAAAATCCAGCTATTGTCCGTAATTGCTTGCATCCTCGTGGGCATTACAGGTATTACTTATTGGCAGGTCTCCTGACTTCGATTCATCATCCTATAAATAGCCTTCCCATTTTTAACAGTGGCAAATAAACATGATAGGACTCCTCGTTACAGTTGCGGGACAGCGTCGGACTTCCACCGACTTCCCTTTTAAGTGACATTGTTTAAAATGTCACACCAATAGTATGTAAAGTTAAAAAATTATGACGATTCTATCATACATTTTTATAGATAGTTAGTCTACAAGGAATTTCCAACACACTTAAGTTAACCTACACTTATAATTAAGTTGACACATTTGTTTTAGTTTTTTACACTAACGATAAATACTTTGAAATTAGAGGTGAAGTCATGTCAACAGTATCAGAACAAAGTCATCCAAAATTAAATACGGTATATATATTGCCTATATTGGAATATTTTCTACCCTCATGATGATCGGTGCCAATATAACTTCCTTTGTGCCCTTTATGACAGTGGGAGGAGTGCCGATTACTCTACAAACCTTTTTTGCCATTTTAGCCGGACTTATTTTGGGTAGTAGGAAGGGAGCGCTTGCCTGCACAGTCTATATGTGTATTGGATTAGCAGGAGCACCTGTCTTTGCTCGCTTTGGTGGAGGGTTCAGTCAACTATTAAGCCCTACTTTTGGATTCATTATCACCTTTATTTTAGCAGCATATGTTACCGGTTTAATGGTAGAGCGAAGTGGTACAAAGAAAAGCTATATGCTAGCCGCATTCATCGCAACTGCTATCAATTATTTAGTAGGTACAAACTGGATGTTTATTGCGTATAAACTATGGGCCAGTGCGCCAGAGGATTTTTCCTATAAATTAGCGTGGCTCTGGATGATTCCCCCACTCCCAAAAGATATTGTTTTAGCTATTTTCGCTGGTATTTTAGCGTACCGACTACAAAAAACATTGAAAATCATGCCCATTCAATAGCGCTTCCATCCACTTCTTTAGTCAATAGACTAAAGAAGTTTTTTGTAATAATTAATGTCCATCATTTCTGCATATTTGTTTGTTACAGTAAGGGCAAATAGAAAGGAGGATCTCATATGACATTCAAGCAAAGATGGTCAGGTGGACTATTATCAGCAGTTGCTTTACTTACTTTATCCGCTTGTTCTGAAGATAAAACGGAGCCTTCCTCAACTTCAGATAATACTCCTGAGACTGAGCAACAAACAGAAATGGATCACTCCTCAATGAACCATTCTAGCTCAGCAGAAGTACCGGCTACATTAAGAAAAGCTGAAGATCCAGCATTTCCGGTTGGAAGTACCGCTATGATTACAGATGGGCATATGGAGGGGATGAAGGGTGCTGAAGCGACGATTGTTGGTGCCTATAAAACTACAGCCTATATCATTTCTTATGATCCAACATCAGGTGGCAAACGTGTAGAGAATCATAAATGGATTATCCATGAGGAATTAATGGATGTAGGGGAAGCACCACTGTCCCCTGATACAGAGGTAAAAACGACTGCTACTCATATGGAAGGCATGAAAAAAGCAACCGTCCGCATTAAAGAAGCCGTACCAACCACAGTTTATATGGTTGATTACACTTCAACCACGAATGGTGAAGCAGTGAAAAATCATAAATGGGTAACAGAAGATGAGTTAACAGCGCAATAATCCGAACAACCTCTTCCAATATATTTGGCAGAGGTTGTTTTCTAGTTTTTATGTTCTAAAGGCTTTCGATCCGCAAACTTCTGCCATTTATAGCCGATTCCCCAAACGGTTTGCAAGTAATCATCAGCAGGAAATCCACTTTTCCTTAATTTTTCTCGTAAATTACGGACATGGGAATCGATAGTGCGATCCTCAATGGATACATGATAACCCCAAACTGTGTTAATAAGATGTTCTCTTGAAAACACTTTATTTTGATAATCTAGAAATAAGGACATCATGGAAAATTCTTTTGGTGTTAATGGGATTGCCTCTTGTTGATAATATAATTCAAAGGATTCTTTATCTAAGCGTAAACCCTCAAAGACAACCACCTTGTCTTCTATCTTGGTTCTCCTTAATACAGCATGTATACGTGCTAATAGCTCTTCCTCATCAAAAGGCTTTACTATATAATCATCTGCCCCAATGTTTAAACCTTTTACAATATCCGAATGCTCTCCTTTAGCCGTAAGCATGATGATAGGTACATGCCAAAACTTCCTGATTTCTTCACACACTTGAAACCCATCCATTTCTGGCATCATAATATCCAAAAGAACTAAATCCACATGCTCTTCCTCTAGATAAATGAGCGCATCTTGAATGGAAGACATTGCTCTACATTGAAAACCGGGCTCTAAGTAAAGAGTCAATAAATCTAACATTCTTGGTTCATCGTCTATGCATAAAATGGTTTTCATCCGCTTCTACTCCTTTAAACGATAATTCAAAAACAGTCCCTTTATTTAGTTCACTTTTAACCGTCACTTCTCCCCCATGAGCCTGTACGAGTTCCTTGACAATGGCAAGTCCTAATCCGGTACCACCTAACGCACGACTTCTAGATTTTTCTACGCGGTAAAAGCGCTCAAAAATAAACGGTAAATCCTTGTTGGGAATCCCTCTCCCTGTATCTCGTATTAAAATCGTTAATACACCATTGACCTTCTTTACATCTACCGTGGTAGTATCCCCCTGTCCGCAATAGGTCAATGCGTTATTTAATAGATTAATTATTATTTGCTCTAATCTTGCCTCATCTGCCCATAACGTTAATCTCTTTTCACAGCACACATCAAAGTGGATATCTTTTTCTTGAAAAGCAGGACTTAATTTCCCCTTAATACCAGTAAAAAAAGCCTGTAAATCTAGATTTTGTTTTTCAATAACAAATGAGTTTTCATCCATCTTAGCTAAATCAAATAAATCCTTTATTAATCGTGAAAGTCTATTCGTCTCTTCCAATATAATAGCTAAGTATTTTTGTCGATCTTGCACGGATAAATCACGTTTATAAAGAATATCGGTATAACCTTTAATAAAGGTTATCGGTGTACGAAGCTCATGGGCAATGCTAGATAGAAACTCTTTGCGCTCCTGCCTTAAATGATTTAACTCATTTGATAGTAGCTGAATGGCATTCGATAAATCCCCAAGCTCATCTTTGCCATTTGTAGAAAGAGCGACCGTAAAGTCCCCTTTACTCATTTTCAACGTGGCCTCTTTCATCTGAATTAATGGTTCAGCAAGCTTTCTAGATAACACAATGATGACAGCAATGGTGACTAAGCCAGAAACAATGCCCACTATAAGGAAATGTTTATTCAAGCGTTTCATTAATGCATGGATCGAGTCTGTATTTTGAAACATAAAGACATAACCAATCGTTGTCTGCTCTTTTTGCATTGGACTAATAGTAGCTATAGCTTTTGCCTGTTGCCAGTTATCTTGTAGAATCTTTCCCTCATATGGTGTAGTTCCATCTAATTTCTTTATCAGATTCTTCATTTCAGGATGCAATTGCGAGGAGGCTAAAATGGTCCCCTCAGCATCTGTCACTACTACATCTGTAGATTCTTCCGATTCCATCAAGACGACATGTGCTAATGTTTCCTTATTAAAGTTCTGTTCTAATATTGTGCGATGTGAGTTTCCTCTCGCTTGCAAACTTGCTAATTCTTCCTCCACTCTAGAATTAGTCAATGAGGCGTGTAAAAAAAACATCATAAATGTTTCAATACAAAATAATGTAATGAAAAAGATGATGCCTAGCTTTAGTGATAATTTTCTCATCTGTAACCACCATTTTAGAGTTTCTTACTAGTATATCGGCAAAATATGAAGATTTCATGCAGAAAAAATCTCTTTCCAAACATAAAAAGACCCATAAATATAGTTTATGAACTGAACCCCGAATAGTGGACACTTTAAAAAGTGACCCTATTCGGGGTTTTTTGTTCATTTCACAAAAAAATCTCGTTATACTAAATATACGAAATTAAGAACGGGAGAAATTAGCATGAGTAA
>NZ_PYWL01000021.1 GCF_003049525.1 Lysinibacillus fusiformis
GGTAATGGTAATGGTAATGGTAACGGTAATGGTAATGGTAATGGTAATGGCAATGGTAATGGTAATGGCAATGGTAATGGTAACGGCAATGGCAATGGCAATGGCAATGGTAATGGTAACGGCAATGGTAACGGCAATGGCAATGGCAATGGCAATGGTAATGGCAATGGTAATGGCAATGGCAATGGCAATGGCAATGGCAATGGCAATGGCAATGGCAATGGCAATGGTAATGGTAATGGTAACGGCAATGGTAATGGTAACGGCAATGGTAATGGTAATGGTAATAAAAATAATACTGAAGTTATCATGCTTAAGGCATAATTTACCTCAATTCAAGCAAAAAGAGAAATTGCTCTGTGCAATTTCTCTTTTTGGCTGTTGTTATAAGGTCATTGATATTCTCGCCATTTTTGATAAAAAATCTGTACCTCTTTATCTATCATAAATAACATCATTTACATATGATGAGGATCTTCGTAACGCTGCCAAGTGTGGCTTTTATTTATGAACATTACTCAATAATACCTAATAACATCACTGATGCTAAAATTTATATTAAAGGTACGGCACATAAAGAAAAATTTTTACTTTTATTAAGCTTCTAATGATTTATAAATCTTTTTGACTCTTTTTAATTGTGGTGCTGTTAGGTATCTTTCTCTTTTTCGTAACACTTTCAATAATTCATTTTTATTTTCATCTGTTACGGCTAACAGCGTACTTTCCGAGTGCTGAGGAATTTCCTTTGGTCTGCAATTCTCAAGGTGATGAAGTAATATTGGAAAAATCACATCATTGTTTTCTTTACTGACAGCTGCTAGCTTCGCAAGAGTGAGGACACCTTTATCAATTGTAATAACTGAACCCACTTTCATCGCACTTTTTAATATAGCTAGATGAGCCATAATGGTTTCTGATGCTACCTCGGCAATCGTTGCCAATGCCATCATCCCGCCCCAGACCAAACGATTATTAGGGCTTTTTAGCAACTCTATAAAAGTCAGGACATACTTACTGATTAGTTCTGGTTTAACTTGCCCAATTTCGTACGCTACTTTCATACAATCGTATTGAATTTTTTTATCTTGGCACGTTAAATTTTCAATTATTTTCTTCTATACCCGCATCATTTTCTTCATGAATCAATTTATGTGCCAGCTCTATATTTGGCTCTTCATCGTTTCGACCTAGTTGAGAAGCTAACAGATCCACAACTGACATGATTATCCCCCACTTACGAAATTTATTTAATGTAGAAACATTATCACATTTAGCTCTTAACAAATCAGCTATCTTCATTACGGAAATCGTCTCATTTAATAGTAGAAATATTATTGCAATATAAATGCCATGGACGAAATCAAATTAACATCTCCTTGTTCTTTTTCTCAAAAAAATCTATGTTACGATGATTCTACATTAACAACTAAGAACGCACACGGAGGATTAATACATGCTTAAAAAAATAATTTCAATTGTACCAGTTGCAATGCTTTCGGCAACTTTAGGTGCTAATGCTCAAGCTGCAACAATTAACGTACAAAAAGGTGATACTCTTTGGGATTTATCTCGTACACACCATACTTCTGTAGAAAATATTAAAACATTGAATCATATGACTACTAACCTTATTCACCCTGGTGATGTCCTTACCATTGCACAACAATATACCGTTAAGCAAGGAGATACACTATGGGACATAGCCCTAGATCATCAAGTCTCTGTTTCACAAATTAAAGAATGGAACCAATTACAGACGGACCTTATTCATCCCGGTTTACATCTATCCATTATCGATGGTACGAAAACGAGTAAGGCTGTAACTGACAAACCAATAAAGCCTGCAGCTAATGCAGCAAAGGAAACAACAACTTCAATAACAAATAATACAACTGCAGTAGAAAGTAAACCTGAAGAAACTGTTTCATCAACAAGTAATACAGCTCCAAAGGATAGTGCACCTGAAGCGACCGCTCCATCAACAAGTACTACTGCTTCAAAGGATAGTGCACCTGAAGCAAATGCTTCATCAACAAGTACTACCGCTTCAAAGGAGAATGCACCTGAAGCCAATAAAACTGCCTCAAAGGAAATTATAGTGGAAGCTTCAGCCTATACGGCTTCATGTGAGGGATGTTCCGGTATTTCCGCTACTGGAATGAACCTTAAAGCCAACCCAAATGCGAAGGTCATCTCAGTTGACCCAGCTGTAATTCCATTGGGTAGTAAAGTTTATGTGGAAGGCTATGGTGAAGCAATTGCAGGGGATACCGGTGGTGCCATTAAAGGAAAACGAATTGATGTTTTTTTCCCTTCTCAACAAGATGCCATTAATTTTGGAGTAAAACAATTAAAGGTCACAATATTAGACTAACTTAACCATCCTAATAAACGACGGTGTAATTAATATGGCTACCGAGTCACAAGTCACAGTGAATGTTAAATTGTCAGAAGATGAGAAAAATGGGTATAAGTTATCCATTAACTTACAGATTAATCGTAAAAATATGGAATTAACTAATTGAAACATTAAACCACTAGAGAAATGGACCCTGAAGTATTGTTCTATAGGGTCTATATTTCGTTCATTTATACATTACATCAAATAAAAAATGTTTAATACATTTCCCTTAAAACATAAGCCTCTCTATAAAAACTTAATACATATGACTTTTAACTATTTAATAGGTTTATATCTGCATATTGTTAAAAAAATGAATGGAGTTGATAGCTTGGGAAAGTTTTACCCAGAAAAACTATTCGTTCAATTCAGGAATGGTATGACTACAATGAAACCTGTCATTCCAAGACGTTACACACTTACTCACTCAGATGATACTGGCGATCTATTTTTAACGATAGGAAATGAGTTCGCTTGGGATAAAGTGAATACTAAGATGAGAGATGAGGTCTTAGGTGAATGGATTACTAATGGGGAATGCTTTTATTTCTATTTATATTTATATATAGAAAAAGGAGAATACAATCAAAATGCATCTGCAAAACGCAATGAAATATTTAGGCGTGAGTTACCACTTGCACTAACAGCCATTCGATATGGCGATAGATCATTATTTGATCAATACCCTAAACTTGATCGGGCTAATATTATCGTTAACTTTCTATCTACTTATCCTCAATTTGCTAGGCAAGAGAATTGGGGTTCATTCAGTAGTTATAGCAATCATTGAAGAAAATTTGCTATATTGATTTCAACATGTCAGGTGGAAAAGTATCTAAACCTCGTATTATGAAACTGATAAGGAGATCCACTTCCACCACCAACACAAGAAAAAGGACATAAATGCAAAAAACAATGATAAATAAAATTAAACCACCTAAAATGCTGACATCCCAACTCTCTAGGTGGTCTTTTCGAAACCGCACTTACTTATGATACGGTTCACCCTTCATAATTCTAAAGCTTCGATAAACCTGCTCTACGAGTACGAGCTTCATGAGCTGGTGCGGTAAGGTCATTTTGCCGAAGGATTGTTGCTCGTCGGCTCTTTTTAGGACGTCTTCGTGTAGGCCTAGGGAGCCGCCGATGACGAAGGCAATTTTGCTTTTGCCGTAGGTCATGAGAGATTCAAGATCAGCAGCCATTTGTTCAGAGGTTTTCATTTTTCCATTGATAGCGAGGGCAATTACATACGTGTCTGCACTAATTTTGGCTAGTATCCGTTCTCCCTCTTTTTTCTTCACAATATCCATTTCAGCATCACTAAGTTGTTCGGGTGCTTTTTCGTCAGGTACCTCAATCAAATCCATTTTTGCATAGCCGCCTAGTCGTTTTACGTACTCATCAATCCCCATTTTTAAGTACTTTTCTTTTAACTTGCCGACTGATACAATCGTTATATTCACACGTTATCCACCTTTACAATTCATTTACAAACAAGTTATCCACAAAAGTTATCAACATATCCACATGTCATTGCTATATATTGTGTAAAGTTATTTACTTGATACAATATATTCTGCTGGCTGTTCACAGTAGCTACACTTTGTGGATAACTTTTTTTCCTCTTCGATATTATCCATAATTGGGAACACTTTTTGCTCAGCTACAAACATGTCTAAAGCGTGTTCTATATGGCTTTCACAGCTGTATTTTTCCATTTTTTGATGTCTCCTTATTTTCCGAAATTTCCACAAACTTATTCACATTTCGGTGTATGTTATCCACAACCTATTGTATCAAAGGAATAGCATGTATGGAAGAAGTACCTTTTCCTCACTGTTTATTGTATAAAGTCAGTATTCATAATTTTCTAGTTATCCACAATATTTTATTAAAGGACTCTCCATCTCCACAAAAAAGCAGCGGAGATTTTACAATCCCCACTGCTATTCACTCTTTTTACAATGAATTACCGTTTGTTAATGTAAGTGTAAGTTCTACCAATTTACCTTGGCGATAAACTTTTAATGTTAATTGATCACCGATTTTTTTCTCATTATATAGATGTTTACGTAAATCAATGGCTGTTTCTATTTTTTGACCATCCATTTCCACAATAACATCATATTGTTGGACTCCTGCTTTTGATGCTGGTGAGTTATTCATTACATCTGTAATCACAACTCCTGTTGTCACCTCAGCTGGTAATTTTAATGTTTGTTGTTGGTAGAAGGCTGGAACATCTGTTAAGTCAGCTAATGAAATTCCCATTGTTGGACGTTTCATTTCACCATTTTTCTCTAGCTCCTCAATAATTGGAATGGCTGAATTAATTGGAATAGAGAATCCTAAACCTTCCACTGAGGATTCTGCAATTTTCATGGAGTTAATCCCTATTAACTCTCCAGCTAAATTGACAAGTGCCCCTCCGCTATTCCCTGGATTAATGGCTGCATCCGTTTGTAATACTTCTTGCTGCCAGTCTTCTGTTCCATCACCGTTTAAGTCTACGGGTACAGAACGATCCTTACCTGAAACAACCCCTGTTGTCACAGAGCCATAGAAATCTAAGCCAAGTGGATTACCTATTGCTATAACTGTTTCACCTTGTTTTAACACATCGGAGTTACCAAATGTCGCTACTGTTTTGACATTTTTTGAGCTAATTGAAATAACGGCAAGATCTGTCCAAACATCATGGCCCACTAGTTCGGCTTGCTCTTTTGTTCCATCAGGCATTGTGACCTCTAATTGTTTAGCCCCTTCAATAACGTGATTATTTGTTACGATAAAGGCTTTGTCACCTTCAATTTTATATACAACACCTGAACCGCTTCCCGCTTCTTTTGTTGTTGTTGATTGCTGACTCCAAAATCCTCCGCTTGTTACTTCCTGAATGTTAGTAATACCTACAACGGCTGGAGAAGCTTTATCAACTGCTTTTGTAACATCCGTCGTTACCTCCGTGGCAACTTGATCAATGGTCGTATCATTTTTCCCTGTATTACTTGATGTTGTACCAGGCATTTGATTAACCAGACCAGGCAACATCAGCCAAACAAGTAAGGCACCAATAATGACGCCGACCAAGCCACTAAAGAAATAGCCACCTTTTCCTCCGCCTCCACCTTTCTTTTTATGACGCTTGGCCTGCATTTCTTGCTCCTCGCGCTCTAGTCTTTCTTGAAGAGGTGATTTCGGTATTTCATCATTTTTTAGGAAATCACTGTTTTTATCATCATCTTGAAAGTAACTCATGTTCCTCATCCTTTCCTTTACTGCTTTTGTTAATTGTTACCCTAATCTTACGATTCAAACATTAAAATCAGATGAAAAACAAATAAAATGGACATAAAAATAGCTGCCCAACGCATTTATTAAAATGCGTCGAACAGCTTTAAGTTTTACCTAAATAACGAGTCGTTAAACCGTTACTAATTTTGTTGGCTCCTCTGCATCGGTATCAAAAAGATGAACATGCTCACCAACCATAATGCCACAGGACTGTAAGGTTTGTGACACGCTCATACGCGCCAGCTCTTTCATATTATTATCCTTACTTAAATGCGAAAGATAGATATTGGTCGTCTTATCAAATACAACCTCACTCATTGCAATCGCTGCATCCTCATTGGACACATGTCCTACATCGCTTAAAATACGGCGTTTAATGGACCAGGGATAACGTCCCATTTGAAGCATATTAACATCATGATTACTTTCAAAAACGAAGGAATCTGCTCCACGTATAATACCCTTCATACGATCACTGACATACCCTGTATCTGTAATAATAACAAGCTTGCGACTACCCTCATGGAATGTATAGAACATTGGATCTGCTGCATCATGTGAAACAGCAAAAGATTCAACGGCTAAAGAACCAAAATGCTTCACTGTATCCATGTCAAATTCAAAACGTTGCTCCACAGGAATATCACCAACTAGCCCGTCCATTGCCTGCCATGTTTTGGCGTTTGCATAAATCGGTACATTATATTTTCGTGCCAGTACACCTATCCCTTTAATATGATCACTATGCTCGTGTGTGACGAAAATTCCACTAAGCTTCTTCATATTACGATCGATTTTTGTAAATAGCTGCTCCATCTTTTTCCCACTAAGACCAGCATCAACGATAAAGGCATAATCGTCATTCTCTACATAAATCGAATTCCCTGTACTGCCACTTGCTAAAACACTAAATCGCATTATTCAACTCCCCAGTCTTCTTCTTCGCCCTCTTGCTTGTCCTCCTGGATTTCAATGACTTTGCCTTCTACTGCATTGACAAAATACTCTTCAGTTTCTCCATCCGATAATTTCACTCGTACTTCCCATGTTGGCACTAATACCTGAGTACGAGTCAATTTAACAAGTGTTGAGTAACCTAACTTCATTTGCGTAATACGTGAGTCTGGCTTGAGCGGTCCTTTTGCATATAAAGTTTGAATAATTTGAAGGGGAGGAATGACAGTTTCCTGTTGTTCCATTTCTTCAATATTATCAATCATTGTTTGCTCATACATAGTTACTTCATTATTGGTATTCCATTTAATTTTTAATGAACCATTGTAATAGAACATCCGGTTATTAGTCTTCTGGAAAAAAATTGCGATTCGTTCTTCGCGATCTACTTTCCATAAGGCATACGATGCTCCTTCATTTACGTTTGCAACAGCAAAATCCGTAAAGCTTGCATCATCACTCACATTCCGTAATTTAACAGGCTTTAAGAAAATAGCACGAACTTTAGTATTCGTATTATCCCTAAATGTAATTTGTTGGTTACTATTACTAAATTCATCTGTGGTGAATTTATGCACTTGAGCTGTCATATACGAAGCAAACTCAATATTATTTGGTAAGGAGCCATACGTTATATTATCATCTTTTAAACGAGCTTCAATTGTTTTTTCACCCGGAACCTCAATATCTTTCGCCTCATTATAGCGATTTACATAAAGGGAATATAAGAAGATGTTTAGAATTAAAAAAACGAATATAAAAATAGATTTCGTTCTATTCCAATCCATTTTTAACACCTCCTAAAACTTCAGGAGTTAGTTTAATCCAAGATCCATTACGGATGACAAACCAACAAGGTTCAAATGTAAATATATTTAGTTCTTGATTTTGTGTTAAATAATAACCTAAAACAATTTCATCGATATCTGCTAGGGCAATATTATTCCCAACTTTTAATCTCTCAGCAATATCTGCTCCCGATGATAATTCTTTGATTTCCTTTTCTGCTTCAATATCCATATCTAATGAGAAGTATGGACGCTTATAATGGAAAATCCGGCTATCTCCCCAAATTGTCGTCATTCGGGTAATGACATGATTGCTATAGACAGGTAAACCTTGCAAATATAATTGATAATCCATTTGATTTTTATTTGTATTCGTTGAAGCATAACGGAAATCGGCAGTATATCCACCATGCTCGTTGATAAATTCAAAGCTATCTTTTAGCAATTTTGAAGGCTCAATTCTAATACTGCTTTCTGCAGCTGGATAAACATAGTTTAATGATTTTAGATTTGTATCTAATGTCATTAATGACATACCATCTGTATATTTTTCAGAAGATGCACTTTCAACATTGCGTCGCACTATATTTGGATCTGTAAATAACACATTTTTAAATAATTCTGGTGTGATTTCTTCAATATAGTACGTAAATTTTACAGATTCCATTTTATTGTTATCTACATAAAGCGATGTCTGATTTTCTCGCTCAATTTCTTTAAACGTGCCATATTTTTTTGCAGGCTCTATGACTTCCTGTATAAATTGGTTCATGTTTGGCACGCTTACATGTGAGCGGAATAATGATTGATTATTACTACTAATGTAATAAACCATTAACTCTTTGGTGCTTGAATTACTCCAGTCAATAATCATACGATTGAAGGTTGTTTCTGGTAACTCTTTATCAGCAAATTGAAAAATGGTGTTAAAGGATGAAAATGGAACCTCACCAGTGAAAAAAATCGTCATTCGATGGTCTGCGCCAATAATTTGATTTACATAGTTTGGCGAAAGATTGTTGTTAACAGGCTCTAAATCTAGAACGTTCCAGCCTTTAAATGTTTTCATCAAACTCTTCATGGCATTATTAGATACTGTGCCTGTAAAACCCTCATCAAAACGGAAAATAGCCTTGTATGGACGAATAATATCCTCCATTTCCTTTTGCGGCTTAATTAAAATTTCCTTCCGCTCCGTATTTTCAATATATTTATAATCTGGTGTGTAAGTCCAAATCAAAAAAGTTAGAATCACACTTAGCATGACAAGTAGAAATAAAACAACAGATTTAACTGGCTCTATATATTTCATTCCCACTCACCTGCCTCACCAAATTCATCTGCATCATATGGTAATGTGAAGAAAATTGTCGTGCCTTGCCCTTCCTCACTCTCTGCCCAAATCTTTCCGCCATGCGCTTCAATCATTTCCCGCGCAATAGCAAGCCCCAAGCCTGTTCCTCCCATGGAACGAGCACGGGCCCGATCGACACGATAGAAGCGATCAAAAATGCGGCCTACATTTTCTTTAGGAATCCCCATGCCATCATCTGAAATCATGACTTTTAGCATGTCACCTTGCCCTGTGAAGCCAAAGCGAATATTTCCGCCATCTGGAGAATATTTGATGGCATTCGAAATGATATTATCAATGACCTGTGTCACCTTATCCGTATCAATTTCTACATAAAAGGAGGTTTCAGGGAATAATCGTGCAAACTGTACTTTATCAGACTTAGACATTTCAAATCGATCGATAATTCGGTTAAAGAATGAATTAAATAAGACAATATCTTTGTTTAACTCATAGTCTGAACTATCCATTCGTGATAATTGCAATAAATCATTGACTAGTCGAATCATACGTTCTGTTTCAGTTTGCGTTACGTTTAAAAATGTAGGAGCAATATTTTCATCCTTCCATGCCCCATCCGCTAGTGCCTCTAAATAACTACGCATAGTTGTTAATGGCGTTCTTAATTCATGGGATACATTCGATACAAACTCGCGACGATCCATTTCTATCTTTTCCTGCTCTGTTATATCGTGTAATACAGTAATAAGACCATTAATAAAGCCTGTCTCTTTTTGAATAACCGAGAAATTGGCACGTAATATATAAGGTGCATCTGATGTACTGAAATTTAAATTAATAGCATCACTCATATGAATTAAATCTTCAAAGCTATATTCCTGATCAATCCCCAATACCGAGGCAATGGGACGACCTAGTGTAATATCCCTTGAAATATGCAGTAACTCCAACGCAGGGTCATTAATTAATATAATACGTCCCTTACGATCTGTCGCAATAACGCCATCTGTCATATTACTAAGGACTGAATCTAGCTTTCGCCGCTCCGCATCAGTAGTGGATTGTGCCTCTTGCAAACGATTGGTTAAATGATTAAAGGTAACGGCAAGCTGACCTATTTCATCTGTACCGTATACCCTTACCTTGCGAGAATAGTTGCCCTTTGCCATCGCTTGAGCTTGCTTTCGCATATCAGCAATTGGTTGTGTAATTGTTCGAGCGACGAGAATACCTAAAAAGATAGTAAAGACTAACGACATAGCTGTGCCGCCAAGGAAAATACGGTTAATTTCGTTCATTTGTTCAAAAACGGACTCAATATTCGCTTCAATATATAGAACGCCTATAATTTCATCATCCGGCCCTGCACCAGCTCGAATCGGGTTCGCTAATACCCATACTCGATTCCTCGTTTTGTTATCGAGTTTTATAATATCAAAGAGCGTTTCAGCAGATATCGCACGACGCACAAGGTCTGTGTTAGAGCGTTGTCCTATTAAATTTTGATTCTCGAGCTCAGATGTCGCAAGTATTCTTTGTCTATCATCAATGACACGAATTTCTAAAATATCACCATTGGAAACGTCTCTTAAACCAGTTGAAAACTCCGTAACGATTGACTTCAAGCTTTCCTCTAGTTTAGGCATGCTTTCGTCACGTTCCTTTAAAATTTCCTCACGAAGACTATATTGCATCAGGTCAACTCGCTGAAAAATAGAATCTTGGAAGTTGCTCTTCAAATTTTGTTCTAACTGGCGGGCAAAATAAATACCGATAATTTGTAAAGCAAGCAATATTAATAAAATATAAATCAGCACTAGTTTGACATGAATAGATTTAAAGAAGCTCACTTTCTGCATTCCTATTACTCCTGTTCAGGATTTCGTAAATAATAACCTACACCACGTCTTGTGACAATCCAAGCAGGGTGACTAGGATTATCCTCGATTTTTTCACGTAAACGACGAATTGTTACGTCAACAGTACGAACATCTCCAAAGTAGTCATAGCCCCATACCGTTTGTAAAAGATGTTCACGTGTCATTACTTGTCCAATATGTTTACCTAAATAATGTAGTAGCTCAAATTCTCGATGAGTAAGCTCAATAGCCTCATCACGCTTCATTACTAAATAAGCATCTGGCTGGATAACAAGGGAACCTACAACAATTTCGTTTGATTCCTCTTCTGCTTCTTCTGCTGCAGGTGCAGCAACCTGTAAACGTCGCATATTTGCCTTTACACGAGCAATAAGCTCTCGTGTACTGAATGGCTTAGTGACATAATCATCTGCGCCCATTTCTAAGCCTAATACTTTATCAATCTCAGAGCCTTTAGCCGTCAGCATTATAATAGGGAAATCATATTTTTTCCGTATCTCTCTACATACTTCCATACCATCGCGCTTTGGTAGCATGATATCTAGTAGCATTAAATCTGGTTGCTCTTCCTCAACCTTCTTTAGTGCCTCATCACCATCATACGCACATATCACTTTATATCCTTCTTTTATTAAATTAAATTGCAGAATATCTGCGATTGGTTTTTCATCATCAACAACTAAAATTGTTTTGTTCATTCATTCTCTCCCTTTCGTTTTTTATCTATTCTTAAACATGTTGTATTTGTAAGTTCACTACTCTTAACTCTATCATGCTTTCAGTTTCCTTGCATTAATCGTTCATCAATCACTTTAAATACTTTGACAAAATGGGCTATATTTCAACAAGTATTTCTCGGGAAATAATAGAAAAGACAGCCCACTATTTGGACTGTCTACTATTCAAAATGTTTATCGGCCTACATATGATAACGGATTAACTAATGAACCGTTCTTTTCAACTTCAAAGTGTAAATGTGTGCCTGTCGAATTTCCAGTAGAACCCATAATACCGATAACAGAGCCCTTTTCCACTACTTGTCCTACTTCAACATTAATAGAAGATAGATGTCCATAAAGCGTTGTATAACCATTATTGTGATTAATTACAATGCGATTACCATAAGTACCAGACGTACCAGCTGCACTAACTACACCATTATCGGCCGCCAAAATATTATAATTACTTGGACGAGCAATGTCGATTCCACGGTGGAAGGCGCCCCAACGTTCGCCCATACCGCTTGAGATATAGCCTCCTACAGCTGGCCATGAAAATTCACCTGTGCCACGTGAAGAGATTACCTTTGTCCCAACTACTTCAATTTGTTCCACTGGTTCTTGGGTAACTTTTTCTTCTAATGCAACTTTTGCTGTTTGTTTACCATTTTCAGACGTTAGGGCGTATGTTGTTTCTTTTTTACCATTAGCGCCTTCTTGCTTGATGACCTTTTCACCTTTATACATAGTAGGATCTTCTTCCACTACTTTTTTGAATGGAATCACATCTGCTACTTTCTTTTTCTTTTTAACCTCAAGATTTACAAATGGCTTTGCAACCGTTACATTCAATTCCTGTCCAACTTGTAAAACAGTATCAACTGTTACATCAGGGTTTAAATCTAGCAGCTCACTCGTTGTTAAATTATGTTTTTTTGCGACAGAACCTAATACATCACCTGATTGAATTTTATAGCTATCTTGTTCAAGGTAGCCTGTCATTAAATAGTTTACGGCTTGCTCAGGTGTTAAGATTTGAGTTGGTGTAACTTTTTGAGATATTCCTGAAACATCCTGTTTAAATGAAATATCTAAAAGTCGTGATTCGCCTGCTTGTAATTCTGGTAAATTAATTGTAGATTGTTGGTTTTTCGCTAATTTATCTAACTCTGGCTGAGAAATATATTGTAGCTTCAACAGTTGAACCGTTTTTTCATAGGCTTCCGTATTTTTTAATGATACGACTGGCTTATGATTTACTAGTAATGTAAAAGCATCCGATTTCGCTACTAAAGATTGCTTAAGTTTGGATAATGTTTCTGCATCTTTTGTTTCATTCGTAAAAACTTGTTCTGGGATTATTTTAACAGATGAGCTAGCATCCATAGATAACTCTTTGAATTGCTGACTTGCTTCTTTTTCTTTTGATGTAATAACTTCTTGAATAGCTTTCTCGTCAGATACTGCACCAATATAATCATTTCCCACATAGACATGGTATATTTTATTTAAATTTTCTTTCGTATGTTCTTTAGCAAAACCCATATTTATCGTTAGGCTCGTCATTAAAACTGCCATGATCGAAACCTTTTTAAAAGAAGAAAAATTGTAGGTGAATCTATTGTTTTCTTCTTTTTTATTCCAAAACGAATTCATCAATAAAGCCCCTTCCAACTTTCCCTTGTAATAGGATGATTTACCCACAAGGAATTTTTGCACCCTTATAATGTATCATAAAGAAAATAGCGTTTGAATGATTTCACTCTTTTGTAATGTAAATGTATTATTTATCTACTAATTGTTACATAGAATATATTTTATATAGTTGATAAATACTGTATTTTTATTCATAAAATGGGTATGGAACAACGTTATTTACCGTATTAAAAACCATATACTTAGCCATTGGTATAGTATTCTATTATTTTTTTCAAGTGAATTTAGGCATAATACTTTTTACTTTTTTAATATTCCGATAAAATATAAAGGAAGGCACATTATGGATTGGAGCGATTAAATTGAGTGATTCACAGACCTCTGATATGGCAGCAAAAATGTTGCGGCATCAGAAAAGTAACATGCGTAAAACATTTCTAAGGATTATTATGGTGCCGTTAGGTGCAATCATTATGGCTTTGGGCTTAGAGTTATTTTTAGTACCCAACCACATTATGGATGGAGGCATCGTAGGTGTTTCCATTATTACATCTCATTTATTAAATTTACCCCTTGGTATCTTCATCTTCATTTTAAACTTACCTTTTATTTTTTTAGGCTACAAACAAATTGGTAAAACCTTCGCGCTGTCCACAGGGCTAGGTATTACTGTACTCTCTACTGCAACTCTTGCTTTACATAACCTACATCCATTTACGGAAGATACATTATTGGCCACAGTTTTTGGTGGGATGATTTTAGGAGTTGGTGTCGGTATTGTCATTCGTTATGGCGGTTCTTTAGACGGAACTGAAATATTGGCAATTTTATTTAATAGTAAAACTCCTTTTTCAGTTGGAGAAATCATTATGTTCTTCAACATTATTATTTTTGCAGTAGCAGGATTTGTATTTAACTGGGAACAAGCTATGTACTCCATCATTGCATATTATATTGCTTATAAAATGATTGATATTGTAATTCAAGGGTTGGAAGAATCAAAATCAGTTTATATCATAAGTGATGCTATTGATGAAATTGGACAAACCATTATGGATCGACTTGGTCGTGGTGTCACTTTCCTTCATGGTGAAGGGGCTTATACAGGAAATGATAAAAAGGTCATCTTTACTGTCATTACTCGCTTGGAAGAATCGAAGCTGAAAACCATTGTTGCGGATATCGATGACAATGCATTTTTAGCCATTGGTAATATAGCAGAGGTAAAAGGTGGTCGTTTCAAGAAGAAGGATATTCACTAAGAAAAGGGCGTACCATCTATGGCACGCCCTTTTTATTGTATTTATTTTATTAGGCTTCCCAAACATCTACTAATACGTTTGTTTGCTCACGAGCAGGACCAACTGAGAAAGTAGCAATTTGAATACCTGTTAATTCACTAACACGCTCTACATAGCGTCGTGCATTTTCAGGTAGCTCTTCTAAAGTACGGCATGCTGTAACGTCCTCAGACCAGCCTGGAAGCTCTTCATAGATTGGTTCACATTGTTCAATAATATGAAGATTTGCTGGGTATTCTGTAATTGTTTCACCTTTATAGTTATAGGCTGTACAGATTTTTACTGTCTCTAAACCAGATAAAACATCAATTGAGTTAAGTGCTAGATGCGTAATACCACTTACGCGACGTGAGTGACGAACAACTACCGTATCGAACCAACCTACACGACGTGGACGGCCTGTTGTTGTACCATATTCACGACCAACTTCACGAATTTGCTGACCTACTTCATCAAATAATTCTGTAGGGAATGGACCATCACCTACACGAGATGTATAAGCTTTAGATACTCCAATAACGCTTGTTACAAGTGAAGGACCAACACCAGCACCAATTGCTACACCGCCTGCAACAGGATTTGAAGATGTAACATATGGATACGTACCTTGATCGACATCAAGCAAAATACCTTGAGCGCCTTCAAATAATACTTTACCGCCTTCATCAAGTACATCATTCAAAATTTTAGATGTATCTGTCACATATTTTGCGATTTCTTGGCCATAACCATAGTATTCCTCAAAAATCTCTTCGAAAGTAACACCTTCGACTTCATAGAATTTCTCGAATAATTTATTTTTAATGGCTAAATTATGACGTAGTTTTTCTTCAAAAATATCCTTATCAAGTAAATCAGCCATACGGATACCAATACGAGCTACTTTATCTTGATAGCATGGTCCAATCCCTTTACAAGTTGTCCCAATTTTATTATCTCCGCGGCTTTCTTCATCCGCAATATCTTGCTTTATATGATACGGCAGAATAACATGTGCACGATTAGAAATACGTAAATTATCTGTATTAATGCCACGCTCTTGTAAGCCTTTTAGTTCTGTTACTATTGATTTTGGATTGACAACTAATCCATTGCCAATAACTGAAGTTTTTTCTTTATAGAAGATACCTGATGGAATTAAATGTAGTTTATATGTTTCACCATCTATTTTAATGGTATGTCCTGCATTATCTCCACCTGCAAAACGAGCGATTGCATCGGCTTTTTGCGAAAGGAAATCCGTAATTTTACCTTTTCCTTCGTCTCCCCACTGTGTTCCTACAACTACTACTGATGTCATAATCAGCACCTCCGTTAGATACCTGTGTATCTCAATTTTTTAGCCTCAATCATTGTAACAATGATAGAAACACCTCGTCAATAAAAAAAGTGTAAAAAACACGAACATAAAATCAAAAAATCTGATTCAACGTTCGTGTTTAATAACAGAATGGTATGAATATTATCGAACATTCAGATTAATTCAGTCTAAGGTTAATTTGTAGAGGCAATTTATCTGAATGACGCACATGATTAATCACGTGACGGTGGCGGTGGCATTTGTGACCAATCCACATTAATGAATTTATTGAACTCTTTTTTAAAGGCAAGTGTAACTGTCCCCGTCGGACCATTACGTTGCTTTGCAATAATAATTTCAATCATATTTTTACTTTCAGACTCTTTATCGTAATAGTCATCACGGTATAAAAAGGCTACAATATCAGCATCTTGCTCAATACTTCCCGATTCACGTAAGTCACTCATCATCGGACGTTTATCTTGTCTTTGCTCCACTCCACGAGATAGCTGCGATAAGGCAATAACAGGCACCTTTAATTCACGTGCTAGTCCTTTTAGAGATCGTGAAATCTCCGATACCTCTTGTTGACGGTTCTCGCCTGGCTTCCCACTACCTTGAATAAGCTGTAAATAATCAATCAGGATCATTCCAAGCCCATTTTCTTGAGCTAAACGTCGACATTTTGCACGAATCTCATTAATACGTACACCCGGTGTATCATCAATAAAGATCCCTGAATTCGATAAACTCCCCATTGCCATAGTTAGTTTACCCCAATCTTCCGTAGTTAAAGCACCTGTACGTAAAACTTGTGCATCAATATTTCCTTCTGCACATAGCATACGCATCACAAGTTGCTCTGCACCCATCTCTAAAGAGAAGATTGCAACATTCTCTCGTGCCTGTACGGCAACACTTTGCGCAACATTCAAGGCAAAGGCAGTTTTCCCTACGGATGGACGGGCAGCTACAATAATTAAATCATTGCGTTGGAAGCCAGCAGTAATGTTATCCAAATCACGGAAGCCTGTCGGTATCCCCGTTACATCTCCCTTTTGTGATTGAAGCTGCTCAATGTTATCGAAGGTTTCCACTAGCACGTCTTTCACATGCTTAAAGTCCCCCGCATTCTTCCTATTGGCAACCTCCATCATTTTTTTCTCTGCTTCGCCTAGTAATGCCTCTACTTCGTCTTCTCGTGTGTAGCCATCCTCAACAATTTTAGTAGCAACACGAATTAAGCGACGTAATAGTGCCTTTTCCTCAACGATCTTAGCATAGTGAGCGACGTTGGCAGCTGTAGGGACAGCATTGGCGAGCTCTAGTAAATAGGATAGCCCGCCAACGTCTTCAATCTCTTTTTTAGCTGATAATTCTTCTGTAACTGTAACAACATCTATCGCTTTTCCTTGATCGCTTAACCGCAGCATTGTTTCAAAAATCTTCTTGTGGGCGTTTAAATAAAAATCATCTGCCAATAAAATTTCCGATGCTGTGATTAAAGATTGTGGCTCAAGGAAAATTGCACCGATAACCGATTGCTCCGCCTCCCGGTTATGCGGTGGAACGCGGTCCATCATCGGTTCGTTCATGGATCGTCGCTCCTTATTCTTCCGTTACATGTACTTTTAATGTAGCTGTTACTTCATGATGTAGTTTTACAGGAACATTTGTAAAGCCTAGTGCACGAATTCCATCATTTAAAGTCATTTTACGTTTATCAATTTTAATGCCATGCACTTTTTGTAGGGCATCAGCAATTTGCTTGGTAGACACTGAACCAAATAGACGACCGCCTTCACCAGACTTTGCTTTTAGCTCAACTGTTAATGTTTCTACTTTTTCCTTTAACGCTTGTGCTTCTGCTAGTTCAGCTGCAGCATTTTTTGCTTCTAATTTTTTCTGACCATCTAATTGACTTAGTGCTTGAGCGTTTGCTTCTG
This sequence comes from Lysinibacillus fusiformis, assembly GCF_003049525.1. Taxonomy (GTDB): domain Bacteria; phylum Bacillota; class Bacilli; order Bacillales_A; family Planococcaceae; genus Lysinibacillus; species Lysinibacillus fusiformis. The sequence continues at coordinate 17,561 of NZ_PYWL01000021.1, forward strand.
CTGCATAGCCATTTTTAATTAAGAAATTTTGTGCGTAACCATCTGCTACGTTTTTAATTTCACCTTTTTTTCCTTTTCCTTTAACGTCTTTTAAAAATACTACTTTCATTAGTCAGAACTCCCTTCAAAGACCTCTTCTATGGCCTCTTCTAATTGTGTTTTCACGTTATCAATGGTTTTGGCTTCTACTTGGCAGGCGGCGTTCGTTAAATGACCACCACCGCCAAGTCTTTCCATAATAAGCTGGACATTGACTTCGCCTAGTGATCGGGCACTAATTCCTATTTTTCCATCTGCCCGATGTGCAATAACAAAGGATGCACCAACATCCTTCATAGTTAGTAAAATATCTGCTGTTTGTGCAATTAAGACAGAGTCATACACTTTCGATTCCTCACCTACAGCTACAGCAATTCCTGGCTTTACGAATTTAACCGTTTGCACTATTTTTGATCGTTCAATATAGGTGTCTACATCTTCTTTTAAAAGACGTTGCACTAATACTGTATCGGCACCATTCGTCCGTAGATACGAGGCAGCTTCAAACGTACGTGCTCCCGTTCGAAGTGTAAAGCTCTTCGTATCGACAATAATACCCGCTAGTAGTGCAGTAGCCTCTAGCATATTAATCTTTGCTCGCTTCGGCTGATATTCTAATAACTCAGTTACCAGCTCAGCAGTTGATGAGGCATACGGTTCCATATAAACAAGTGTTGGATTTTCAATAAAATCCTCACTTCGTCGATGATGGTCGATTACAACAACCTTTTCAGCTAGCTTTAATAGGTGTGCATCAATAACTAAATTGGGTTTATGTGTATCCACAATAACAAGCAAGGATTTTTCAGTCATTTTCCCTGCTGCTTCCTCTGGTGTTAGGAAGTTTTCATAGAAATCTGATTTACTCTCTATTTCATTCATTAAACGTGTAACGCTACCATTTAACTCATCAAAATTTATGATGACATAGCCCTTCACATCATTCATTTGTGCCATTTTCCGAACACCGACAGATGCACCAATCGAGTCCATATCAGGGCTTTTATGTCCCATAACAAATACTTGATCACTATCTTGAATTAAATCACGTAATGCATGTGAGATGACACGAGCTCTAACACGTGTGCGTTTTTCAACTGGATTAGTTTTCCCGCCATAGAATTTTAGCTTTCCTGTAGGTTGCTTAATGGCAACTTGGTCACCACCACGTCCTAATACGAGATCCAGACTTGATTGTGCCAATTCACCAAGCTCCACTAGGGAGGATGAACCCGCTCCTACACCAATACTTAATGTTAAAGATAAATTCTTTTGCGCTGTTTTTTCTCGGATAACATCTAAAATAGCAAATTTTTTCTTTTCAAGCTCTGTTAAAATTGATTCATTTAATACTGCTAAAAAACGATCTGATGATATTCTTTTTACAAATACACCATGCTCAGCAGCCCATTCATTGACGATTGAAGTAACCATTGTATTTGTTAAACTACGTGGTTGGTCATCCATGGCCTGTGTGATTTCATCGTAATTATCAACAAATAAAATAGCGATAACTGTACGATCTGCAAAGTATTGCTTCTCAATAGCAATCTGCTCAGTAATATCAAAGAAGTATAGTAATCGTTCCTCTTTTTTATAATAAACACGATATTTACGATCACGTAATGTAATTGTAGCCTCATTTGTTTCTTCAGTCTTCATTAGTACGTAGATGTCATCAGAAATATTAACAATTCCTTCTCCGACTAATGATTCCATATTTAAGATTCCTTGCATATATGGATTCGACCATTCTATTTCATATTGCTCGTTCACCAACAGTATCCCAATTGGCATTTCAAGCAATGCTTCTTCCCCTACTTTTTTCATACGGAATGAAATGGATTCTATATGCTTTTCAGTTTCTTCAAAAGCAATCTTTTCCACCTTCCATGTGTAGACCATCAGTAAAGCAAAACCTATTCCATAACCGATACCTATCCCGATATTCCAAATACATAGAAGTACGAACGTCACAATTCCAAAAATGGAAAGAACAAAAAGCGGATAGCGAATTGGTCGTTTTCTAAAAGTCCCCATTACAATCAGCCCCTTATTCTTTAGTCTTCCCCTTTACAAGTGAACGTACGTCAAAACCTAAATCAACGATACCTAGTAAGATCATGAAGGATGATAATGGAATAGCTAACACGGTAGCAACCCATTTAACCCCATTTGGCATCCCTTTTCTAGAAATGAAATAATGGATAAATGATATCCCTTGTAGAATGAGTAGCACCCATAAAATATAAGAAACATTCAATACGATTATATCTAGTGTAGAACCAGCCTCTGGACGCATAAATAAATTAATGCATAAAACGATCATGTAGTACCATAAAATAGATCGTGGTAAGCGCATATTTTGGAATGGTGCAAACTTTGGAACATCCACGCCAAGTCGTTTTAAAGCTGGCAAATTTAGCGCTATGATAATAAATGCAGCAAAAAATGCTGATATTGTTATTGTGGCAGGCATTGTCAGCTCGATCGTGTTAAACATAGCCTCTAGCTGTTCCGGCTTTATCGCCACTTGCCCTGTAACGTTTTTCGCAAATTCATTTGATTGCTCATAATTTTTGCGAGCCAACTCTAAGCTCATGCTGATGAAGTCAATTCCTGCAAATCTTACATAGGCGACATAAACAAGCGCCATCGAGATTAGATTGGCAATCCCCGTTGACATAAATAAATAAAGCTTACTCTTCTTCTGATAAATAGCGTTACCCATTACGACACCCAGTAACCCCAAAACAAAGGCAAATGGTAGCATCGATAGTCCACTCGCTATACTAGTTAAAATACAGCCTACTATTGCTACGAGTATTGATGAGGAACGTTTGTAATTTGCACTATACCAAGCAATCGGTAGTGGAGCGAATATTAAAGCTACTATAAAAACAAATGGTACATATGCGGAAATCAGCATTAATACTGTAAAAATTGCAACCACCATTGAGCCTTGGACAAGCGCTTTTGTTTGATTATTCGGCATTGAAAACCTTCCTTTTTTTCAGTCAAACTTACTACCCTTTATTGTACCATTTTTTCATAGTATTGAACAAAAATCGCTTAGATCACTATATGCTTTATTATGAATTTTATCTAAAAAACGTCTACTTCAATTTTCGATAAAAAAAACCAGCATACCCGATACGAATATCGTAATATGCTGGTATTCAAAATTGATGTAAGGTCAATTCCTTAACGATCAATCTTATTTGTCTTCTGCTACGAATGGAAGTAATCCCATGATACGAGATACTTTAATAGCTGAAGTTAATTTACGTTGGTACTTTGCACTTGTGCCAGTTACGCGACGTGGTAAAATTTTACCGCGCTCAGAGATGAATTTTTTTAATAAATCTACATCTTTGTAGTCGATGTGCGTAATATTGTTTGAAGTGAAGTAGCAAACTTTACGGCGTTTGCGGCCTCCGCGACGTGGTGCCATAGTGTGTCTCCTCCTTATCTTTTTTTATTGTAGAAGCATTAGAATGGAAGATCATCCTCAGATACTTCTATCGGTCCTTTGCTATTAGCAAATGGATCCTCATCTACACGTGTATAGTTTGGCTGATTCATAGGTGGTTGATTTTGCTGATAAGCATCGCCGCCATAGGAACCCTGTCCTGGCATAGCGCCACCAAACTGCTGTTGTGGTTGACCGCCGCCATATGACGGTTGGTTATTACCGTAAGTTTGTCCACCACCGTATTGAGGAGCAGGAGCACCGCTACCATTACGTGGTTCTAAAAACTGTACGCTATCCGCCACAACGTCTGTTGTATATACTCGCTTACCGTCTTGTCCTTCATAACTGCCTGTTTGGATACGACCTTCTACCCCAATTAAACTTCCTTTTCGCATGAAGTTCGCTAGGTTTTCAGCCTGTTTTCGCCATGCAACACAGTTAATGAAATCAGCTTCACGTTCACCTTGTTGATTTGAGAATGCACGATTCACAGCAACTGTAAATCTTGTAGACGCAATTCCATTTGGTGTATAACGTAGCTCAGGATCTTTTGTTAGTCTTCCAACTAATACGACACGGTTTATCATCAGAATGCAACCTCCTTTTCAGCGTTTTGTTAAAAAATTATTCAATATTAAGCTTCTTGGCGAACTGCAATGTGACGAATGATGTCTTCGCTGATGTTAGCTAGACGTGTATACTCGTTGATTGCATCTGAAGTAGCGTTTACTTTTACGATTTGGTAGTAACCTTCGCGGAAGTCTTGAATTTCATAAGCTAAGCGGCGTTTGCCCCACTCTTTTGATTCGATGACTTCTGCACCGTTAGAAGTTAAAGCTTCGTTGAAACGTTCAACTAGAGCTTTCTTCGCTTCGTCTTCAATGTTCGGACGTACGATGTACATTAATTCGTATTTTCTCATCTGTTTACACCTCCTTATGGACTAGGCTCTCCTATATTAAGGGAGCAAGGAGCAAGTAATAAATTATTACTCACATCAATGAATTGTAACATATAGGTACTTTTCTTTCAAGTCGCAAACTTACAATTCATTTTATATAATGAACGTAACCTGTTTAATTCTTGAAAGGAGAACTTTTGTGCTACCGAATAAAGAACCTATTGTTATTGAATTAAATATAAAAAAATTAATGATCGACAATATTGTGATCACAGTTGGTCTTGTCATATTATTTATAGCCATTCAATATATTTGCTTTAAAGATTTTCACTTTTCTTTTTGGGCTATCATTGGTGGTACAGTACTGTTTGTAATTCTGTATGTAATTTTTATTATTTTGCATGAAGCTTTTCATTTACTTGGCTTTATGCTCTTTGGCAAAGTACCTTTGAAGTCTTTACAATATGGCATAAACTTAGAGCTAGGTGTTGCCTATGCAACTACTACAAAGCCTCTATATAATCACGCCATGAAACGGGCATTATTGCTGCCATTTTGGACGACTGGCGTTCTTCCTACTATTGCAGGGTTTTATTTTAATAATACCATTTTAATACTGGTAGGAGCCTTTTTAATAGCAGGTGCAGTAGGTGACTTTGCTATGTATAAGGAATTACGAAAATATCCTAATAACGCCTTAGTGCAAGATGACCCTAAATTACCGAAGCTTTATGTTTATATAGAAAATGACCGTTCACCAAGGCAAGATACATACGAAAATTAGACTCTGTCGTTCGTAAAAATGACAGAGCCTAGTCATAACTCTTAAGGAGTTAAAAAGCCATGCTGTGCAGCTGTATATAAATTTCTCCAAATGCGGTTTATTGGGGCAGTCTCTGTAATAGCATCCATGCCAAGATTACGTATTAATTTATTGGCAATCTCTATACAAGCAGCAGCAATCTCTTTACTCATTTGTGTAAATTGTGTTAGTTCTTCCTCTGTCAATGATTCATCTCGCTGATGCTTTTGCCAATATACCGACAAGGTTGTATAGAACTGCTTTTCAAATTGTTTAAAATGCTTTTGTTGCTGCATGAGTAAAAATTGTAATGCTCCCATACGCTCAGCTCGATGGGCATCATGATTGCGTTGCTTGATTAAAATAAATGCTTCTTCTAAAAAATTTTCAGTTATCCCTAGACAAACGCTTAAAAAGGAAGCCTCTGCAAAGGTTGTAAATGGAAAGGTATGTACAGCATTCCCATAGCTATTTCTGATCTTACCTATTTGGAAAGTAGCCTCCTGAGGTACCCATACGTTGTTTACGCGAATAGTATGGCTTGCCGTCGCCTTCAAGCCCATTGCGCGCCAATCATTTAAAACTTCAACATCTTGACGGTCTAAGCAACAACTAATGATTTTTTCTGTTTTCACGCCATCTTGCTCTATCAAACAATTCATTGTAAAGGTTGTAGCATAGTCCGATCCACTACAATATTTCCATTGCCCTGTTACTACATAACCATCTTCTACTTTTACAGCTACACCCGTTGGATAACCACTACCGGCGATAACTGCATTTTTAGGGGTAAAGATTTTTTCGCACATTTCTTGGCTAAATGCTGGAATAAATGCATTACCTCCAGTCCCGATTGTCACAAGCCAACCAACATTCCCATCGAGGGCAGCTATTTGTTGAAACACTTTTATTCCCTCTACTAAATCTAGATTCTGACCTCCTAGTTCATTTGCAGTGAACAATTTGAACAATTTCTGTTCATACATAAACTCTAGGACATCCTGGGGTAATCTTTCTAGCTGCTCAAACTCTAGACCACGTTCTTTTAGTTCCATTACGTTCATTTGATGTCACTCCCATACACTAAAAATTCAGATAAAATAATAATTGAAAAAAGGCAATCACTAAGATTGCCCTCTGTTTGTCTTATACATTAAAGCGGAATAACATAATATCGCCATCTTGAACTTCATACTCTTTACCTTCAAGACGTACCTTACCAGCTTCCTTAGCCGCTGCTTGAGAACCTGCCTCTAAAAGATCATCATAAGCAACTGTTTCAGCACGAATGAAGCCTCGTTCAAAGTCTGTATGGATGATTCCTGCACATTGCGGTGCCTTCATCCCTTTACGGAACGTCCATGCACGAACTTCTTGTACACCAGCAGTGAAATACGTAGCTAAGCCTAATAAGTCATAAGAAGTACGGATGAGCTGATCTAAACCAGACTCTTTAATTCCTAATTCTTCTAAGAACATAGCCTTTTCCTCATCGTCTAGCTCTGAGATTTCTTCCTCGATTTTTGCACAAATTGTAATGACTTGAGCACCTTCAGCTGATGCATATTCACGGACCTTTTTGACATATTCATTATTGTCAGCATCCGCCACTTCATCTTCTGAAACGTTGGCAACATACAGCATTGGTTTAATTGTTAGCAAATGAAGACCTTTAATTACCTTTAGTTCATCATCTGAAAGCTCTGCAGCACGCGCTGGTTTACCGTTCTCTAACTGCTCTTTAATTTTTAAAAGTACTGGCTCTTCAATCATAGCCTCTTTGTCTTTTTGCTTGGCCATTTTGCTAACACGTTGGATACGTTTATCTACTGATTCTAAATCGGCTAGTGCTAGCTCTAGGTTAATAACCTCGATATCATCAATTGGATCCACTGCACCCGATACGTGTGTAATATTTTCGTCTACAAAACAACGTACAACTTGGCAAATGGCATCTACTTCACGGATATGCGCTAAAAATTTATTCCCTAGACCTTCACCTTTGGAAGCACCTTTTACAATCCCTGCAATATCTGTAAATTCAAATGCTGTTGGTACTGTTTTTTTAGGTACAACTAATTCTGTTAATTTATCTAAACGTGCGTCTGGTACTTCAACGATACCGACATTCGGATCAATCGTTGCGAATGGATAGTTTGCAGCCAATGCGCCCGCTTTTGTAATTGCGTTAAATAATGTTGATTTTCCAACGTTAGGTAAACCAACGATTCCAGCTGTTAATGCCATGAATGGACACAACCTTTCTATAATCAGTTCAAATTTTCTCTCATATAACCTTTTCTATTATATTGATTCACTTACAAAAAGTCTAATATGCCTGAAGTTATGCCTCACTAGCAGAAAGTAAAACCTTTTTCATTTTTTTCTCAAATTCTCGACGTGGAATCATTACGCTATGTTGGCAACCTTCACATTTAATTCGAACATCGGCACCCATACGAATAATCTTCCATTTATTCGTACCACAAGGATGTTGCTTTTTCATTTCAACAATATCATTTAAACCATATTTCTTTTCTTCCACCTTACTCACTTCTCCCCTCACCTTTGTCATAGAACATCATTTTTGGATGGGCCATTGGTATACGATGCTCCTCAAAAAGCTTTGTCACATCTCGGCGTATACTACGAGCCACTCCATATTGTTGCTGTGGTAATGTTTCAGCAGCAATACGGATCGTTACCTCTGTACCTTTGACATTTTGTACACCTAAAAACACCGGTGCCGCTATTAATTCTTTATGTTTTTCTGGTAATGATTCTAGATATTGATTAATAACCATCTCAGCTTTTTCAAAGTCAGCATCCGCGGTCATTTGTAAATCTATAAAAATTTTGGAGTTGTTAACAGAGTAATTGACGACCTCACCAATTGCACCATTAGGAATGATAAATTGCTCTCCAGTCCCCCCATTAATTTTCGTAGTACGTAAACCAATTTCTACAACTGTACCTTCTGCTCCATTAATTTTTATATAATCCCCTACACCAAACTGATCTTCAAAAATAATAAAGAAGCCCGTGATAACATCCTTCACTAAACTTTGGGCACCAAAACCGACAGCTAATCCTACAATCCCTGCCCCTGCTAAAAGACCCGCTACCTTTATATTTAAAGAAGATAGAATGCCAATGATTGCAGAGAAATAAACAACATAGGAAATCACACTTTGTAATAATCTCGAAATCGTACGTTGACGTCGCTCTGAATGATTTAATGGGGATCGCATACGGATTAAAAATAATTTTTTAATCAATTTTTTACCCATTCTTACAGCTATCCAGGATACTAGTAAAATTAGCATAATCTCAATAGAAGAATCTATGACACCTTCCCAAAGTTTGTCAGATGTGAGCTTTTCCCAGTATCTCTCCATTAATTTCTTATTCCATTCCATCGTTTCCACCTCTTGAATAACTTGCTAAAAATTTGCGTATACTGCATAAAAATTGAGCACTTCTAAAAATAAAAAGAAAGTGAGTTTTTTTATGAATACTATACCAAATTTGTTACTACCTTATTCCCTTCATCACGAAAGTAAAAATGCTGTTTGGCAATTAAGTACATTATTTTTAGAATATATACCGTTTCATCATGAACGACTAATTTTTTGCTGCATTGGCAGCGACCGTTGTACAGGTGATACGCTTGGACCGTTAACGGGTAGCTTTTTAAATAAGTCAGTTAGCTTCCCCTATGAAATTGTCGGTTCTTTAGAAGATCCGCTACATGCTCTAAATCTAGATTCTACTATTCAACAGCTACACAATCATACTACAAAACCATTCATTATTGCGATTGATGCCTGTCTTGGTAGTGAACAAAATGTCGGTCATATTTCCGTTCAAAGCGGTCCTATTTTTCCTGGGAAGGCTGTAAAAAAAGAATTACCCCCAATCGGTGACATTTCCATTAAAGGAATCGTCAATATTGGAGGTTTTATGGAAATGCTTGTTTTACAAAATACAAGGCTTCATATTTCTTATGCTATGGCTGAAAAGCTTTCAAGAGCATTATTACTGGCTGCCCACCGTTATTCATTGAAAAATGTAGAAGAAAGCAACCATAATACCAACAATGACGATACCTGGCAGCAAGTTAGCAGCCTTGATCTTAGTTAAACCAGCTATATTTAACCCTATTGCCATAATCATAACGCCACCAACGGCTGTCATTTCGGTAATATACATTTGTAGCGCAGCATCAGGTATAAAAGAACTAATGACCCCTGCAAAAACTGCAATTAATCCTTGATAAATAAAAACAGGTATCGCCGAAAGCAATACACCTATACCTAATGTGGATGCTAGAATAATGGATGTAAAACCATCAATTAATCCTTTAGTAATCAATACATTATGATCATTACGAAGACCGCTATCAAGTGCACCAATAACAGCCATGGAGCCAACAACAAAGATTAATGAAGCTGTGACAAACCCTTCTGCAATGCTAATTTGATTTTGATCATTTCGTTTTGTACGAAATAATGACTCTACCCATTTGCCAAGGCGATTCATTTGCTTATCTAAATCTAACCACTCACCTACTACAGTACCCACCACTAAACTTACGATTAAGATAATAAAATTATCACTTTCAAATCCCATTTTTATCCCTAATAGTGCGACTGCTAAACCAATTATGGATAGGACAGTAGACTTCATAGATTCAGGAATATTTTTGAAAATCCGCCCCACTAATGCACCTGCTATAATTAGCACAGCATTAATCAATGCCCCTAGTATTACCACCCTTTTGCCTTCCTTCTCTCTAAAAAATAGAGAGCGCCTGTTTGCTTGGCGCTCTGATTAAATTATATAAATATCATTTATTCTTCTTGTACATTTAGGATTTCTAAGATGCGCTCTAAATCATCTTCAGAGTAAAATTCTATTTCAATTTTCCCTTTATTATTATTCTTTCTAATTTGAACATTTGTTCCAAAATAATCTCTTAATTGAGATTCTTTCGCCGCCACAAATATATCTTTTTTCTTGGGCGGAATTGTTTCACGTGAAACTTCCTCATTTAAGGATTGTACTAACATTTCAACTTGGCGAACATTTAAACCTTGCTTCATTACCTTCATAGCTACTTCAGAGATTCGTCTTTTATTTTTTAAGCCGAGTAATGCCCTGCCTTGTCCCATAGATAGTGTCCCATCATTCATAAAATTTCGGACATCTTCTGGTAAAGCAAGGAGACGAACATGGTTAGCTATATGTGGTCTACTTTTTCCTAAACGCTTTGATAGCTCTTCCTGTGTTAAATGTAAGTTTTCCATTAAGCTTTGGTAGGCCTCTGCTTCTTCAATGACTGTTAGATCCTCACGCTGAAGGTTCTCTAGAATAGCTAGTTCCATCATTTGTGCGTCTGATAATTCTTTAATGATTACAGGAATTACATCTAAACCAGCTAGTAAACACGCTCGATAACGACGTTCCCCTGCAACGATTTCAAATTTACGCCCCTTTTTCCGTACAGCAATTGGTTGCAAAATGCCATGCTCATTAATCGAATCTGCTAATTCTTGTAAAGCTTCTTCATCAAAAATTTTACGAGGCTGAAATGGGTTCGCAACAATTAAATCTAATTGAATTTCTTCCACTAGCCCACTTTGTTCTAATGACTCTCCTGGAAATAGTGCACCAATGCCCTTTCCTAAACCTTTAGCCATTTTTAATCACTTCCCTCGCCATCTCCAAATAAACTTCTGCACCTCTAGATCTTGCGTCATAAGTGATGATTGGTTGCCCATGACTAGGTGCTTCACTTAAACGCACGTTACGAGGAATTATTGTTTTATATACTTTATCTTGGAAATATTTTTTCACTTCATCTATAACTTGTAAGCCAAGGTTTGTTCTTGCATCTAGCATTGTTAGTAAAACACCATCAATATATAACTGTTGGTTCAAATGCTTTTGTACAAGACGAACAGTAGATAGCAATTGGCTTAGACCTTCCAATGCGTAATATTCGCATTGTACTGGAATAATCAATGCATCTGAAGCTGTTAAAGCATTAATTGTTAAAAGTCCTAAAGATGGTGGACAGTCAATAATTATATAATCGAAATCTTCTTTTACATTTTGTAATGCATGTTTCAAACGTACTTCCCTTGAAATAGTCGACACCAATTCAATTTCAGCGCCTGCAAGCGAAATTGTGGCTGGTACAATTGATAAATTATCTACATTTGTTTTTTGAATGACATTTTCAACATCTTCATCATCAATGAGCACATCATAAATACAACTTTGAATGTCTCCTTTATTAATACCAAGGCCACTTGTTGTATTCCCTTGCGGATCAGTATCAATAAGTAGCACTTTCTTACCTAAATAGGCTAGGCAAGCGCTCAAATTGACTGAAGTTGTTGTTTTTCCTACGCCACCCTTTTGATTGGCGATTGCTATAATTCTACCCATTTAAAAGCACCTGCTTTCATTTATCAACGTTTACTTTGACAAATCATTTGTAAAATCAATGTATTTAACCCGCTATCTAACTTTCATTCTATCAAAAAAACAGTTAGAAGTTGTATAAAATATTAAGAATATATACAAAAAAGGAGACACCTCATTCAACTTTCTGAGATATCTCCTTTTTACAGTGAGAGAAAAGTTACTAATAAATTATTCCGAGATAATTTATTACACCTTTTTCTTTTTAGGTATCTTCACCGTAATTTGATAATATTCTTCTGTATCTTCTTCTTCCGTATTTACCGTAATACCACTTTTCGTTACCATCGTTAATGATTGCTTAATAGTATTTAAGGCTATACGGACATCTTTACTAATGGCTTTGCGCTTCGGCCTTGCTTTCTTTGGTACCGACTCCTCCTGCTCGTCTGTTACCGGATGCAAGATGACCTGTATCTGTTCCTCTAACTGGCGAACATTCCAATCATTATCAACTGTTTGTTGTAAAATTTCTAGTTGTAATGGTTGATCTTTAATAGCAATTAATGCACGTGCATGTCGCTCAGAGATCTTGCGCTGTAATATGGCTTGTTGCACTTCATCTGGAAGCCTTAATAAACGTAATTTATTGGCTACAGTGGATTGTCCTTTTCCAAGTCTTTGGGCAAGAGCTTCTTGTGTGAGCTCATGTAGCTCCAACAATTTTTGATAGGCTACCGCTTCTTCAATTGCAGTTAATTCCTCACGCTGTAAGTTCTCTATTAACGCAATAGAAGCTGTCTCCTTATCGGTTAAATTACGTACAATAGCAGGAACCTCTGTCCATTGTAGCTTTTTCATAGCTCGATAACGACGCTCACCGGCAATGATTTCATATTGATTTTCTGATGTTTTACGTACAACAATTGGCTGAATCACACCATGCGTATGAATGGTTCTTGATAATTCTTCAATTTTTTCATCATCAAAAATAGTACGTGGCTGAAAACGGTTAGGTACAATTTCATCAATAGGCAATTTTATGACTTCTTCTGCTGTTTGAACCGCCTCTGCTTGTTCTACTTCATTTTTCACAATAGGCTCTGTTTTACTTCCGCCTCCAAAAAAACGTGAAAAAGGACTTTTCATCCAAGTGGCACCACCTTTAAGTAACTATCTTGCTCTGTCTCATTCTATTATTATTTATTATATTTCCTCAAATGTATATAGTTCATAGATGACTTTTGCGTGAACCATCCATAACTAGTATGTATGCTCAAAATAGAAAAAATATATTCTACTTTGAGAAAGTTTCACATGAAACACTAATTATTGAATTGGTGTTTTATTTGGTACACCTGGCTTACGCGGGTATTTTTTCGGTGTTCCTTTTATTTTATCAAATATATATAAAGTGCGGTCACTTTCTTCCACAGGTAGCTTGAAAGAATATTCTTCTTTCAGTTTAACACCTAATGTTGTTAATGCTTTTTTAGCATCTTTTAATTCTTCTGCACCTGCAGCTGCTTTTAAGGCAACAAAATAGCCATCTTGTTTTGCTAATGGCACACATAGCTCCGATAAAACAGATAAACGAGCTACTGCACGTGCTGTCACCACATCATATTGTTCACGATATTTTAAATTTTGACCAAACTCTTCTGCGCGGGCATGCACAAAATTCATATTTTCTAATTGTAACTCATCACTTAAATGGTTTAAAAATGTAATTCTTTTATTTAAGGAGTCGACAATTGTGACATATAAATGTGGGAAACAGATTTTTATTGGGATACTGGGGAAACCAGCACCTGCTCCTACATCACAAACAGTTATTACTTTTGAAAAATCAAAATAAAATGAGGCACTGATTGAGTCAAAGAAATGTTTTAAATAAACACCTTCTAAATCTGTAATAGCAGTCAGGTTCATCTTTTCATTCCACTCGACTAGTAATTCAAAGTATTTTTTAAATTGAGCAATTTGCTTTTCGGAAAGCTCGATGCCCTTTTTTTTAAGTGCCTCAATAAATTGTTGTTCGTTCATGTAAAGTCTCCTTTATTAATCTAGCCATACTAGTATATCTTAACAAAAGTATTGCTTTAAAAATAGGAAGCGGGCACAATGGTATGCCCGCCCCTTATTCACTTTACTGTTCTTATTAACCGCTTATTTTCGCGATTTTACCTTGTTCAATGTAAACAAGCAGAATAGAAATATCTGCTGGGTTCACACCAGAAATACGAGAGGCTTGTGCAATGGAAAGCGGTGTAACTTGTTTTAATTTTTGACGCGCTTCTGTCGCTAAACCAGAAATCGCATCATAATCAATGTTTTCAGGGATTTTTTTATTTTCCATTTTATGCAGCTTCTCTACTTGTAGCAATGCCTTTTCGATATAGCCTTCATATTTAAGCTGAATTTCAATTTGCTCTTTTATTTCTTCTGTAAATTCAATATCTGCCGGGATTAATGAGGAAATCATCTCATAATGCATTTCTGGGCGTTTTAGTAAATCAGCGCCCCGAATTCCATCTTTTAATTCACTACCTCCAGCAGAACGAATAACAACTTGTGTAGCTTCATTCGGTTTAATAATTATTTCACGAAGACGTGCAATTTCATTGTCAATCAATGCTTTTTTCTCAACGAATTTTTCATATCGTTCTTGTGGAACCATGCCGATTTTATAGGCTAACTCTAATAATCGTAAATCAGCGTTATCATGACGTAACAATAAGCGATACTCTGCACGAGATGTTAGTAAACGATAAGGCTCGTTTGTTCCTTTTGTCACAAGATCATCGATGAGTACCCCAATATAGGCATCCGAACGACTAAGGATTAATTCCTCTTTACCAAGTACATTAGCTGCAGCATTCATTCCTGCCATTAATCCTTGGGCAGCCGCTTCCTCATAGCCCGATGTACCATTAATTTGGCCAGCTGTATATAAGCCTTTAATGCGCTTTGTTTCTAGTGTTGGCCACAATTGTGTAGGTACAATTGAATCATATTCAATGGCATAGCCAGCACGCATCATTTCTGCGTTCTCTAAGCCTGGGATTGATTTTAGTAAACGTGTTTGAACATGCTCTGGTAGGCTTGTTGATAAACCTTGAACATAAACCTCACGTGTATTACGTCCTTCTGGCTCTAAGAAAATTTGATGTCTCGGCTTATCGTTGAAGCGTACTACTTTATCTTCAATTGAAGGGCAGTAGCGTGGACCTGTCCCTTTAATCATCCCAGAATACATCGGTGAAAGATGTAAATTCGCCTCAATTATTTCATGTGTTTCAGGGCTTGTATACGTTAACCAGCAAGGTAGTTGGTCCATAATGAATTCCGTTGTTTCAAAACTAAATGCACGAGGAACTTCATCTCCTGGTTGAATTTCAGTTTTATCATAATCAATTGTACGATTATTAACACGTGGTGGTGTACCTGTTTTAAATCGAACAAGGTCAAAACCAAGCTCTTTTAAATTATCAGCTAAGCGAATTGACGGTTGTTGGTTATTAGGACCACTTGAATATTTTATATCCCCAATAATAATTTCACCGCGTAGGAAGGTACCTGTTGTGACAACTACTGTTTTGGCACGATAAATAGCACCGATTTGTGTAATAACCCCTGCTACTTCTCCATCCTCAATGATAAGTTCTTCTACCATTCCTTGATGGATTGTTAAGTTTTCGGTTTCCTCTAATATGCGTTTCATCTCTTGTTGATACAAAACTTTGTCAGCTTGCGCACGTAATGCACGTACAGCTGGGCCTTTTCCTGTATTTAACATTCGCATTTGAATATGTGTTTTATCTATAACTTTCCCCATGACGCCACCTAAAGCGTCTATTTCACGTACGACGATTCCTTTGGCAGGACCACCAATGGATGGATTACATGGCATAAATGCAATCATATCTAAGTTGATCGTTAACATCAGTGTGTTAGCACCCATTTTAGCCGCAGCATGTGCAGCTTCTGAACCTGCATGACCTGCGCCAATGACGATCACATCAAACGTGCCTGCCTCATATTTTGTTGGCATGCTCGTATCTTCCTTTCTTTCTTAAAGTTATTTTCCTAAACAAAACTGAGAAAATAGCTGGTTGATTAGGCTTTCTTGCACAGTGTCACCTATAATCTCACCAAGTAATTCCCAAGTTCTTGTGACATCAATTTGTACCATATCAACTGGAACTCCAGCTTGAGCAGCCGCTATTGCATCCTCAACTGTTGCCTGTGCTTGATGCAATAGTGCAATATGTCTTGCATTTGAAACATATGTTAAATCGCCCGCTTCAAGTTGCCCTTCAAAGAACAATGCAGCTATCGCTTCTTCTAGCTCTGTAACACCCTCCTCCTGTAAGAGAGAAGTTGTTACAATGCGATGTTTACCTGCTAGCTCTTTGACACGCGCTAAATTAATTTTTTGCGGTAGATCTGTTTTATTGATAATAACGATGTAGTCCATCGCCTCAATAGTTTCGAATAAACGCTCGTCCTCAGCAGTTAACTCATCTGCATAGTTTAATACAAATAATATTAAGTCTGCACCTCGAAGCGCTTCTCTCGAACGTTCTACGCCAATTCGTTCAACAATGTCTTCTGTCTCACGAATACCCGCTGTATCCACTAAACGAAGTGGAACACCGCGTACATTGACGTACTCTTCTATAATATCACGAGTAGTACCAGCAATATCTGTCACTATGGCCTTATTTTCCTGTACCAAGCTATTTAAAAGAGAAGATTTCCCTACATTTGGACGCCCCAAAATAACAGTCGATAAACCCTCTCGTAATATTTTCCCTTGAGAAGATGTTTGAAGAAGTTTAATAATTTCATCTCGTACCCATGTACATTTTTCTACTAAAACAGGTACAGTCATCTCTTCTACATCATCATACTCTGGATAATCTATATTAACCTCTACTTGCGCTAATGTCTCTAGTAAAGCTTGGCGCAAGTCACCAATAAGTCTTGATAATTTTCCATCCATCTGACCTAAGGCAACATTCATTGCTCGGTCTGTTTTGGCTCTTATCAAATCCATTACTGCTTCAGCCTGAGATAAATCAATACGCCCATTTAAAAACGCACGTTTAGTAAATTCACCTGGCTCTGCTAGTCTTGCTCCATTCGTTAATGCTAGTTGTAAAACACGATTAACTGAAACTAATCCACCGTGACAATTTATTTCAACTACGTCCTCGCGTGTGAAAGTTTTTGGACCACGCATTAATGATAGCATTACTTCCTCTACTACCTCTTTTGTTTTAGGATCCACTAAATGACCATAATGAATAGTGTGCGAATCCTTTGTCGTTAAACTTTTTCCACCTGGTGATTTAAATATTTTATCTGCAATCGCCACTGCTTCGTCCCCACTTAAACGAACGATGGCTATGGCACCTTCACCCATAGGTGTGGATATCGCAGCAATTGTATCAAACTCCATTTAATGACCTCCTTAACGTTATCCACATGTGGATAATCGAAACCGACCAATACTTACTAACACCTTAGACTAACATATTTTCAACAAAATCTAAAGTAAGGATCATTTCCAAATGTGGATAACAACCATTTTTTTATAGGACTGAAT
Organism: Lysinibacillus fusiformis; assembly: GCF_003049525.1. Taxonomy (GTDB): domain Bacteria; phylum Bacillota; class Bacilli; order Bacillales_A; family Planococcaceae; genus Lysinibacillus; species Lysinibacillus fusiformis. Next base: position 34,824 of record NZ_PYWL01000021.1, read on the forward strand.
TTCGACAAAAATACTTATTCTTTGTCTCATAAAAAAAGGTCACTTTATCGCGAGGGATAAAATGACCTTTAAAACTATAGTGTCTGTATGTTTTTGAAAATAATCTAATTGTTTTTGACAGGCTCAATGACTAAATAACGATTAGGTTCTGAGCCTTCTGAATACGTCTCAAGATCAAGACGATTAGCTAATTGATTATGAATTATTTTTCTTTCGTATGACGGCATTGGTTCAAATGCCACACGTTGATTTGAACGTAATGCTTTATCCGCCATTCGATCAGCAAGTAACTCTAAAGCTACTTGTCGACGTTCGCGATAGTTTTCCACATCTAATTTCACCATTAAGAACTGCTTAGCGCTTTTATTGAGCACTAGCTGCGTTAATTGCTGTAAGGAATTTAATGTTTGACCACGTTTCCCGATAAGTAGAGCAGCTTTCTCACTTTTCAGCTGAAAATAAACGTATTTCCCTTCACGTGTCGTAGTTATTTCAAGATCATCAATATCCAATTGCTCAGCAATCGTTACTAAATAAGCTTTTGCCTCCTCAATTGGGTTTGCTGAATCTTCTTCCTCATTTTGTTCGTTTACAACTTTTTGAACAGCTTCGATTTCATTTGGTTGATCAGAAACTTGTGAACTGATTGTTTCAACATCATCTACTGCTAATTGTTTGTCTAATTGAGTCGTTATTTGCGATTCGGCTTCTTCACTTTCAATTACCGGAATCTGAACTTCCTTTACAGTTACACGAACTTCTGCGGAACGTGCACCAAAACCTAAAAATCCTTTTTTACCTTCTTGTAAAACTTCAACATCTACTTGTTCACGGGTTTTGCCAAGTTTCTGTAACGCCAATGAGATCGCTTCTTTTGTTGTTGCGCCTATTTGCGTAAGTTGTTTCACTTTTTAGCCCCTCCATTTTGAGCAGGTTGTGTTTTATCTTTATTCCAAGGCTTATAAATATACAGGTTTTGGAAAATCGAAATAATGTTCCCGATTACCCAATATAGTGATAATGCAGCTGGTAAGGCCATACCAAAAGCAATTATCATGAATGGCATAATATACATCATAATTTTCATTTGAGGATTATCCATTGCTGGTCCTGTACGTAATACGATAAATTGCATTAAACCTGCTGTAATTGCTAATGCAGGTGCAGGATCCGCTAGAGGGAAGATAAAGAAATTCCCTAAATCAAATGTAGATGTAGCATTCATACGGCTAATTGCATGATAGAAACCAATTAAAATTGGCATTTGAATGATTACTGGTAAACACCCTGCAAGTGGGTTTACACCTGATTCACTCATCAGCTTCATCATTTCTTGCTGATATTGTTGTTGTGTCTGAGCATCCTTAGAAGCATACTTCTTTTGCAGTTCCTTCAATTTTGGCTGAATTTCTTGCATCTTTTTAGAACTCTTTGTTTGTTTAATCATTAGTGGCAAAATTGCTAAACGAATAATAATCGTTACGGCAATGATCCCCCATGCGTACGTGCCAAGTAGCTCAGCAAAGTATTTTATCGCTGATACCAACGGCCAAACAATGAATTCATTCCAGAAGCCAGTGCTGTCTTTGGAAATTGGTTCATTGAATTCTGTACAACCAGATAGTAGTAGAGCTACTGATACTAGTGACAAAATTACCCAATGTTGTTTTTTCAACCTTCTTCCCCCTACAATTACTATTCACTTTTTCTAAATCTATATGCATCTTCTTTATTCACTGACTGACAGTTTCCTGCCCTAAAATCTGTGACATCTGACAGCAGCTTTATCTCAGCTTAAACAAAGATAAAGTTATCAGCTATTTTATCATGCCTATAACGTTTCACTCTACTAAATATTCTCACAATATACACTTATTCCTGAGTTTTGTGGCGAATTTAACATATTTTTAAGTGAAATCTAACGTTAAAAATACCCCTATACGTATACTTCCCTAGGTTATGGTATGCAATCTCACTCTCATTCTTAAAGCTAATAATACAGGCGCATTTTACCACTCGGTTGCATACATTACACTTTCTTCAATACCTTTGCGATTTTTAGTACATGTTGCAAACTTTGTTTCACTTCATGAAAATCCATAGTGGCCGCCGGTTGTCTGGCGATAATAACATAATCCATATTCGTCTTTAGATCATCCTTTAAGTCAAGAATACTATGTCGAATATAGCGTTTTATTTGGTTGCGTTTTACCGCATTCCCAAGCTTTTTACTAACCGATAAACCTACACGAAATTCTGTTTGTTCCTCTTTTGATAAAAAGTAAACAACAAACTGACGATTAGCGAAAGATTTACCTTTTTTAAACACCTTTTGGAAATCATCATTCTTCTTCACTCTTTGGCGTTTTTTCATTTCTTTCACCTGCTAATAGATAATATCTTTTGATCCTCATTTCTAGGTTTACCAAAAATAAAGAAAAAAAAGACCACTGATGTGGCTCAGTGGACTTATTTTATGCTGATAAAACTTTTCTTCCTTTACGACGACGAGCAGCAAGAACTTTGCGACCGTTTTTCGTGCTCATACGTGCGCGGAAACCGTGAACTTTACTGTGTTTACGTTTCTTTGGTTGGTAAGTACGTTTCATTTATATAGACACCTCCTGATATATGAGTTGAATTTTTCAACATACAGACTCGAATATTATATAAAGTAACTAGTTATTTTGTCAATGTATTTCACAAATTTCTTTTAGGTAGTCATTCTATGTATCTAAATGAATCTACTTCATCTTCCCCCAATGACCATTCCAATACTCCGAAAAAAACAATATTACTAACTTTTTTTTAAAATATTTATCCACAGAATACTTGTTTTTTTTGCACAGAGTTGTGTATAGTGTTTTTTGCATATTTTTTTATCCACAACATTTATCTACAGCTTTTTCACATACGCAGTGCTTGTGGACAACTCTAAAGTGCATAACTACAAGCTATGTGGATAAGTTTCATAAACTATTGAAATAGCTTTGTTTTTCTGATACGATTACTGTGCTTCACTTTGTTGAAAACTGAAATGAACATTTTAATTATCCACAACTGTTAATATGCTGTGGATAATTTTTATCACAGCCTTTGGTTAACTTTTATCCACAACTTGTGATTATGTGGACGAGTTGTAAAATGAACGTATTTGCCATTTCTATAAATGCAATTTTTTTTTATGTATTGAACACTGTAAAGGAGATTAGTAGCTTGGAACATTTAGAAGAATTATGGAATAATGTCCTGGCTCAAGTTGAACAAAAAATTTCTAAACCAAGCTTCGAAACGTGGCTAAAGTCTACCAAATTACTGTCCTACAATGGCAGTGGTTCAACTGTGACAATTGCTGCGCCAAATTCGTTTGCTCGAGATTGGCTTGAGAATCATTATATTCATTTGATTACAGGTATATTAACGGAGCTTACAGGCGAAGACTTGCTTATTAAATTTGTTGTTCAAAAAAACCAGGATTCGGACGATTTTGATTTGCCGGCGCCGATTATCCAAGCAAAGAATAACGATCACCATGATATTTCACCGGGGATGCTAAACCCGAAGTATACTTTTGATACGTTTGTTATTGGCTCTGGTAACCGCTTTGCACATGCTGCCTCTCTAGCAGTTGCTGAAGCACCTGCAAAGGCTTATAACCCTTTCTTCATTTATGGGGGAGTTGGGCTTGGTAAGACGCACTTAATGCATGCCATTGGTCATTATGTTTTAGAGCATAATCCGAATGCAAAAGTAGTCTATTTATCATCTGAGAAATTTACAAATGAATTTATTAACTCTATTCGTGATAACAAAGCACTTGATTTTCGCAATAAGTACCGCAATGTGGATGTACTGCTAATTGATGATATTCAATTCCTTGCTGGAAAAGAATCAACTCAAGAAGAATTTTTCCACACGTTTAATACTTTACATGAAGAATCCAAGCAAATTGTTATATCAAGTGACCGACCTCCAAAGGAAATTCCAACATTAGAGGATCGGCTACGTTCACGTTTTGAATGGGGATTAATAACGGATATTGCACCTCCTGATTTGGAAACACGTATTGCTATTCTGCGTAAAAAAGCAAAAGCAGATGGTTTAGAGGTACCCAATGAGGTGATGCTCTATATTGCGAACCAGATTGACTCCAATATTAGGGAGCTTGAAGGTGCGCTTATTCGCGTCGTTGCCTATTCATCACTCGTAAACAAAGATATTAATGCCACACTTGCTGCAGAGGCACTAAAGGATATCATTCCTAATTCAAAGCCACGAACTGTGACAATATTAGACATTCAAAATGCTGTTGGTGAGCATTTTAGTATACGTTTAGAAGATTTTGTGGCGAAAAAGCGTACAAAGCTAATTGCTTTTCCTCGCCAAATTGCCATGTATTTATCACGCGAATTAACAGATTTTTCGCTGCCGAAAATTGGCGAAGAATTTGGGGGACGTGATCATACAACTGTGATTCATGCTCACGAAAAAATATCTTCTTTGTTGAAAAATGACGTCCAGCTTCAACAAGATGTTAAACAAATTCGTAGCATGCTGGGGAAGTAATTACTGTGGACAATCCTACTATTTAAACACAAACTTATACACAGTCTATCTACATGTGGATAGACTGATTTTATTCATAAAAAGGCACTTATCCACAAATCCACAGAGCCTATTACTATATCTTTTTTATTTTATATAAATAAATAATATAAATATGTGAGGGAAAACGAATGAAATTTGATATTTTACGTGACCGTTTATTAGAGGGTTTAAATGATGTCATGAAAGCAGTAAGTTCTAAAACAACTATCCCGATTTTAACAGGGATTAAAATTGATGTAACAGAAGAAGGTATTCGCTTAACAGGTAGTGATGCAGATATTACAATCCAAACATTTATCCCTGTTGAGGAAGATGGACAACAGATTATTCACATTGCAGAAACAGGATCAATAGTTGTACAAGCTCGTATGTTTAATGAAATTGTACGTAAATTACCAACAAATGATGTTGAAATCCATGTAACACCTGGTTTCCAAACTCATATTCGCTCTGGTAAATCTGAGTTCCATTTAATTGGCTCTGATGCAGCTGAATACCCATTATTACCAGAATTAACGGAAGATCAAAAATTTACTATTCCTGCTGATCTTCTAAAAACAATTATTCGTGAAACAGTGTTTGCAGTTGCCACTTCAGAAAGTAGACCGGTGTTGACAGGTGTAAACTGGCAGATTAAAAACGAAACATTAATCTGTGTTGCAACAGATAGTCACCGTTTAGCTAGACGTAAGGTACAACTGGAAAATTTACCAGAAGTTGAGCATAGTGTTGTTATCCCAGGAAAAAGTTTAAATGAGTTAAATAAAGTACTAGAGGATTCTACAAATCTTGTCCAAATTGTTATTACAAGTCAGCAAGTATTATTTAAAACAGGAGATGTTTTATTCTTCTCTCGTTTGTTAGAAGGAAATTACCCAGACACTACTCGCTTAATTCCGGAAGAATATCAAACTAATGTAACGATTAACGGCAAATCTTTATTGCAAGCTATTGACCGTGCCTCACTAGTAGCAAGAGGAGACCGTAATAATGTTGTCCGTTTTGAAATATTAGGCCACCAAGCAGTTGAAGTTTCTTCTAATTCACCTGAAATCGGTAAAGTACAAGAGGAAATTCCTGTTGAGTCATTAGAAGGGGAAGGTCTGAAAATTTCTTTTAGTGCCAAATATATGATGGAGGCATTGAAGGCAATCGACGGCCAAGATGTAGTTATTCAATTTACAGGCGCAATGAGACCGTTTATTTTACGCTCGGTTCATGACGATGCAATTTTACAATTAATTTTACCTGTACGTACTTACTAAAAATTTAAGATCTGTTAGGATAGTCGCAATTTGCGGCTATCTTTTTTACTTATGGGGAAATTTTAGGTATGATAGAGAGATAGTCAGTCTGTATTTGGAGGGGAACACACTATGCAGGACATTAAAATCGATGAGGAGTTCATCACGTTAGGGCAGCTATTAAAAATATCTGATGCCATTAGTTCAGGTGGAATGGCGAAGTGGTTTTTACAGGAAAATGCTGTATATGTCAATGGAGAAGTAGACGATCGTCGAGGTCGAAAATTACGTAACGGAGATGTTATAAATATACCAGGATGTGGTCGTTTTCAGATCGTAGGACCAACTGGGCAATAAACTATGCATATTGAACAAATAAAACTTACAAATTACCGTAATTATGATGCCTTAGCTTTAAACTTCTCTCCAAAAATTAATGTTTTCATTGGTGAAAATGCTCAAGGAAAAACAAATGTTATGGAGTCTATTTACGTATTAGCAATGGCTAAATCCCATCGAACAACGAACGATAAAGAATTGATACGTTGGGATTCAGACTATGGTAAAATAGAAGGGGCCGTTCAAAAAAGACATGGTATTTTACCGATTGAGCTTACGATTACAAAGAAGGGTAAAAAGGGCAAGATAAATCATATAGAGCAAAGTCGCCTTAGTCATTATATTGGCCAAATGAACGTCGTAATGTTTGCACCAGAGGATTTAAACGTTGTAAAGGGTAGTCCGCAAATACGCCGACGTTTTATTGATATGGAGATTGGGCAAATTTCGCCTGTCTATTTACATGATTTATTAACCTTTCAAAAAGTTTTAAAACAACGTAACCATTTCTTAAAGATGAACCAGGGCAAGTCCATGTCAAATGATGTGATGTATGAGGTTTATAATGAACAATATATTCATGCAGCTACCCAAATTATTCGTAAAAGATTTCAATTTATGGATTTATTGCAGGAGTGGGCTGAACCTATACATGCAGGTATATCACAAGGGAAGGAAACGCTCGTTATAAAATATCGTACGGTAGCTGGAATAGAAAAAGAACATTCTTCTAGCGAAATTGAAAATACTTTACATCAAAAATTGATGGAAGCAAGAGAACGCGAATTTGACAGAGGTGTGACGTTAGTAGGTCCACATCGTGATGATTTGCAGTTTTTAGTAAATGGCTATGATGTGCAAACATATGGCTCGCAAGGACAGCAGCGTACAACCGCATTGTCTTTAAAACTTGCTGAAATTGAATTAATTAAACAAGAAACAAATGAAACACCCATACTACTTTTAGATGATGTCTTGTCGGAACTTGATGATTATCGTCAATCGCATTTATTAAATACCATTCAAGGTGAAGTGCAAACCTTTGTCACAACTACAAGTGTTGAAGGAATTCATCATGAAACAATGGAGCAGGCTCAACTGTTCCACGTGAAACAAGGTGCGATAGAAAAAAGTTAGCCAGGGTAGTTTTTTAGATTACAAAAGAATGGTAATAGTCAGCTCGGTTGACTGTTCATTCATTTACACACAATGATGTTATGAAGGAGTAGATGAAAGCCGTGGCTATAGAGAACGAAGGTTTACAAAACCAAGCTTATGAGGCCGATCAGATACAGGTATTAGAAGGTTTAGAGGCAGTACGTAAAAGACCAGGGATGTATATCGGTTCAACAAGCTCAAAAGGGTTACACCACTTAGTATGGGAAATCGTTGATAATAGTATCGATGAAGCTCTAGCAGGATTTTGTACTGATATACAAGTAACAATTGAAAAAGAAAACTGGATTCGCGTAGAAGATAACGGTCGTGGTATTCCGGTCAGCATTCAAGAAAAGATGGGTAAGCCTGCTGTTGAAGTTATCATGACAGTTTTACATGCTGGTGGTAAATTTGGCGGTGGAGGCTACAAAGTTTCAGGTGGTCTACATGGAGTAGGGGCATCCGTTGTTAATGCTCTTTCTGCTGAAACAATTGTGCAAGTTCACCGCGAAGGTCATATTCATGAAATCAAATTCCAACGTGGAAAAACGATACAAGAGCTAAAAATTATTGGTGATACAGACCGTAATGGAACAACAACACGTTTTAAAGCGGACCCAGAAATTTTTAAAGAAACTACTGTTTATGAGTATGATATTTTAGCTCATCGTATTCGTGAATTGGCTTATTTAAATCGTGGAATCAAGATTACCATTGCCGATGAACGTGAAGGTGAGGAGCGTTCAACTACATATCACTATGAAGGTGGTATTCGTTCATATGTTGAGCACCTAAATCAATCTAAAGAGCCGATTCATGATCCGATTGATGTACTTGGAGAAAAAGATGGTATCTCGGTTGAGATTGCTATGCAATATAATGCCGGATTCTCTTCTAATATATTTTCATTTGCTAATAACATTAATACGTATGAAGGTGGTACACATGAGTCTGGTTTTAAAACAGCTCTTACACGCGTCATTAATGATTACGCACGAAAAGGTGGATTATTGAAAGAAGCTGATGCCAATTTGACAGGTGAGGATGTGCGCGAAGGCTTAACAGCTATTGTTTCTATTAAACATCCAGATCCTCAATTTGAGGGGCAAACAAAAACAAAGTTAGGGAACTCGGAAGTAAGTCAAATTACTAACGCTTTATTCTCGGATGGCTTTGAACGTTTTATGTTGGAAAATCCAACTGTTGCTCGCAAAGTTGTGGAAAAAGGTTTAATGGCAGCTCGTGCTCGTGTCGCAGCCAAAAAGGCCCGTGAATTTACTCGTCGTAAAAATGCACTTGAAGTGTCAAGTTTGCCTGGTAAATTGGCTGACTGTTCTTCAACAAATCCAGCTGATTGTGAAATCTATATTGTTGAGGGTGATTCTGCGGGAGGATCAGCTAAATCAGGACGTGATCGTCACTTCCAAGCAATATTGCCTTTACGTGGGAAAATTCTCAATGTTGAAAAGGCACGCTTAGATAAGATTTTATCGAACGCAGAAATCCGTGCCATGATTACAGCATTCGGTACTGGTATTGGAGAAGAGTTCAATTTAGAAAAGGCCCGTTATCATAAAATTATTATTATGACAGATGCCGATGTTGATGGTGCACATATTCGTACATTGCTTTTAACATTCTTCTTCCGTTTCCTTCGTCCACTTATAGAGGCAGGCTATATTTACATTGCGCAGCCACCACTTTATCAAGTGAAACAAGGTAAGCATGTTGAATATTGCTATGATGATGAAACATTAAAAGAAATTTTAGAACGACTACCAAAAATGCCAAAACCGAATGTACAACGTTATAAAGGTCTTGGTGAAATGAATGCTGAACAACTTTGGGATACTACAATGGATCCAGAGCACCGTACATTATTACAAGTAGAATTAGATGATGCAATTAAGGCTAACCAAGCATTTGAGCGTTTAATGGGCGATGAAGTTGAACCTCGTCGTCAATTTATTGAGGAAAATGCCGTTTACGCTAATTTAGATATCTAATTTTTCTTGAGAGGAGGTCTACACTTTGTCAGAACAAGAACGCTCCGGTGTTAAAGGAATTAATATTACAGAAGAAATTGAAACATCCTTTCTTGATTATGCAATGAGTGTAATTGTTTCACGTGCATTACCTGATGTACGTGATGGATTAAAACCAGTACATCGTCGTATTTTATATGGGATGCAGGAGTTAGGAAATACAGCAGATAAACCTTACAAAAAATCAGCACGTATTGTTGGGGATGTTATGGGTAAGTACCATCCACATGGTGACTCTTCCATTTATGATGCTATGGTACGTATGGCACAAGATTTTAGCTATCGTTATATGCTTGTTGACGGTCATGGGAACTTTGGTTCTGTTGATGGTGATGGAGCGGCAGCTATGCGTTATACAGAATCACGTATGTCTAAAATTGCGATGGAAATGCTACGTGATATCAATAAAGACACAATTGATTATACAGATAACTATGATGGCTCCGAAAAAGAACCGATTGTTTTACCAAGTCGTTATCCAAACTTATTAGTAAACGGTGCTGCAGGGATTGCCGTTGGTATGGCCACAAATATTCCTCCTCACCATTTGGGAGAAACGATTGATGCGGTTATAGCACTTTCTGAAAACCCAGCCATTACTACAGAAGAATTGATGGAAATCATCCCTGGCCCAGATTTCCCTACTGGCGGATTAATTTTAGGCCGTAGTGGGATTCGTAGAGCCTATGAATCTGGCCGTGGTTCTATTATTATTCGTGCGAAGGTGGAAATTGAGCAAAAGGCGAATGGTAAGGAAACTATCCTTGTTCATGAATTACCATACCAAGTAAATAAGGCTAAGCTGATTGAAAAAATAGCAGAGCTTGTGCGTGATAAAAAAATCGATGGTATTACGAATTTACGTGATGAGTCAGACCGTCGTGGTATGCGGGTAGTTATCGAGGTACGAAAAGATGCAAATGCAAATGTAGTGTTAAATAATCTATACAAACAAACAGCTATGCAATCAAGCTTTGGTATCAATATGCTGTCATTAGTAAATGGTCAGCCAAAGGTATTGGGCTTAAAAGAAATGCTATACCATTATTTAGAGCACCAAAAAGTTATTATTCGTCGTCGTACTGAATTCGATCTTCGAAAAGCAGAAGACCGTGCACATATTTTAGAAGGCTTACGAATTGCATTAGATCATATTGATGAAATAATTGCGATTATTCGTGGTTCACGTAGTGGTGAAGAAGCGAAGCCTCAATTAATGGAGCGTTTTAATTTATCAGAACGACAAGCTCAAGCAATTTTAGATATGCGTTTAGTTCGTTTAAGTGGCTTAGAGCGTGAAAAAATAGAAGCTGAATATCAAGAGCTTCAGGTTCTAATAGCTGAATTAAAGGCAATTTTAGCGGACGAAGCTAAAATTGTTGATATCATTCGTACTGAAATTTTAGAGCTGAAAGACCGCTATAGTGATATACGCCGTACTGAAATTACTTCTGGCGGTATTGAAATGATTGAAGATGAGGATCTAATTCCTGTTGAAAATTCAGTCGTTACTTTAACGCATAACGGCTATATTAAACGTTTAGCTGCGAATACATATCGTAGTCAGAAACGCGGTGGTCGTGGAGTTCAGGGAATGGGTACAAATGAAGATGACTTTGTAGAGCATCTTATGAATACCTCTACGCATGATACAATTCTATTCTTTACTTCCAAAGGTAAAGTATTTAGAGCGAAAGGTTACGAAATTCCAGAGTATGGTCGTACAGCTAAAGGGCTACCGATTGTTAACTTGCTCAATATCGATAAAGGTGAGAAAGTAACAGCGATGATTCGTGTTGGATCATTTGATGAAGATGCGTACTTTATCTTTACAACTAAAACGGGTATTACGAAACGTACACCTGTATCACAATTTGCCAACATTCGTACGAATGGTTTAATAGCTATCAGTTTACGAGAAGATGATGATCTTATTTCTGTTCGTTTAACAGATGGGGATAAGCAAATTATCATCGGTACACGTGATGGTATGCTTGTTCGTTTCCAGGAAGATGATATTCGTTCTATGGGACGTACAGCTGGTGGTGTACGAGGTATTAAACTTCGTGATGGTGACGAAGTAGTAGGTATGGAGATTGTTGAACCAGGACAAGAAATTTTAGTAGTTACTGAAAAAGGTTATGGTAAACGTACTTCTGAAGATGATTATCGTTTACAAAGCCGTGGTGGCGTTGGATTAAAAACAATGCAAATTACTGATAAAAATGGTCCGATGGTGGCTGTGAAAACAGTTGATGGTTCAGAGGATCTTATGCTTATAACTATTAACGGTATGCTTATTCGTATGGATGTTAATGATATTTCATTAATTGGGCGCAGCACACAGGGTGTTCGTTTAATTCGCTTAGGTGATGAAGAATTGGTTGCAACTGTGGCTAAGGTTGAAAAAGCAGAAGAATTGCCTGAAGACGAAGAGGAAATAGAGGAATAATTTAAACCGATGACGACAGCGTTCATGTCGATCATCGGTTTTTTATTATAAATAATGAAAAATAAGTAATTATTTTGAATTACATGATAAAATAAAAGTACCCTTATTTGAAGCAAGTTAAAGTGGAGAGGTGTTCATTTCATGGAAACAATACATGTTCCAATTTCAGAGTTAGGCGTTGGTAGAGTAATTTCTGAAGATATTTTTGCTAATACACAGTATCCTATCATCTTTAAAGATACAATGATTTCCCATGTACATTTACAAGTTTTCCAGGCATTTAATATTTTTAACGTCCCTGTTTATAAAAATCAAAACGATATTCGGTCGGAAAAGAAAGAAATTGATGTAGAAGTAGTAGTAGAGGACATTCCGACTTTTAGGAAGTCTTATAATCATTCTATTGAACAATTTAAAAAGGAATTTAAAAATTGGGAAGCGGGTGCTAAAGTAGATATCGCCAAAGCAAGAACCATTATATTGCCTTTGGTAGAAATGGTCTTGGAAGATCGAACAATTATTTTTGATTTAAATGAGTTTTCTAACCCTAAAGACTATTTATATCACCATAGTGTAGCAACAGCTTTGATTTCCTCTGTCGTTGCTCAAAAGTTAGGCTATGATAGAGGGACAACAATTCAAATTGCCATAGGTGGCCTATTAGCTGATTGTGGAATGGCTAAAGTACACCCCCGTATTCGAGATAAAAAGACACCTCTTACTGAGCAGGAGTTTGATGAAATTTATAAACATCCAATTTATAGCTATAACATGGTGAAGGATTTAACCATTTTAAAAGAAACTATGAAAGAGGCAATATTTCAACACCATGAACGTTTAAATGGAAGCGGGTATCCGAAAGGCGAAAAGATCGCTAATATTTCTATCTTTGCGCAAATCATTGCCGTGGCAGATGTATTCCATGCCATGACTTGTGAACGTGTATATAGGTCAAAGCAATCGTCGTTTAAAGTAATAGAAATGATTAATGAATCTGAGTTCGGTAAGTTTGATATTAAAGTGGTACGTGCATTAATCGATATTGTTGCGGATCTCCCTATAGGTACGATTGTTGAACTTTCTAACCTAGAGCGTGGAGAAGTCATGTTTGTAAATAAGTTTGCACCCACACGTCCTCTCATTAAATTAGTTCATACAGGCGAAATTTTTGATTTAGGAAAAAACCGCAGTTTTTATATTTCTCGAATCATTACTAATTTGTAGAAAGGCAAGCCATAATTATGGCTGCCTTTTTTCATTTATAGTAAGGATCATAATGTGGAGAGGTATACGGTTATATAAAGTATAGTACCTTCAATTTCCAACTTTCTCTTCTACTAGGCAATATACTATTTTTGCTTAGTATCAAGTGTTTGAATTGATAAATTTAATCTATTGAAATATTTTTAGATAATATGTTGACATAGTTGTCGAATCTTGATATTATTAGTGAGTCGCCAAGAGGTGACGCTGAAATAAACAACATGAACCTTGAAAACTGAACAAGCAAAACGTAATCAATAAAGTTTTTAGTAGCTAGCCTAGCTAGTGAACAAAACAAAATTTTGGACATCAAAATTGATGCCAGCAAAACAATTTGAGCTAATCAAATTTCTTTTATGGAGAGTTTGATCCTGGCTCAGGACGAACGCTGGCGGCGTGCCTAATACATGCAAGTCGAG
>NZ_PYWL01000022.1 GCF_003049525.1 Lysinibacillus fusiformis
ACAACAATACAAGAAAGCAATGGACGTTAAAAAAAATGACTCCGGCAGCATACCGAAGTCATTTAATCGCTGTTTAATGTAGCAAATGGTCTTTTATTAAACTGTCTACTTTATAGGGTTCAGTTCATTATACTCATGGGTTAGCTTTTAATTTAAATGTATTTTTTTGCCCAGTTTAAGAAGTTATCGATGACTACATCCAAGAATTTCACTGTACCTTCATCTGTCAAATTACCTTCTGCATCAAATTTTGTATGCACAGCACCAATATAAACATCATTGCCGCTTAGTAATGGTGAGTTAATGCCAGGTGAGAATAAAATATCACGTAGATGTAATTGTGCTTTTACAGTACCTAGATTCCCCATTGATGCACCCATAATAATAGATGGTTTGCCAATCATTACTTTATCTACACGAGATAACCAATCAATTGCATTGACCATGACACCTGGAACAGTTCCATTATATTCTGGTGTTACCCATAACACTGCATCTGCAGCCTTTACTTTTGCTTTAAAATCAAGAACTGCTTGTGGTGCTTCATTTTCGATATCTTGATTGTACATTGGTAAATCCTTCAGACTTAACACTTCTAGATCCAATTTCTCTGTATAACGTTTTTCAATAAATTGAGCTAATTGCATATTATAAGATTCTTTACGGATACTCCCTACGATGGCTACTACTTTCACGATGTTTCCTCCTAAATGTACATAATTCTTAGTATTTAAATAACTATTGTATTTTATACCAATTTAATAATAAATGGCAAATTCTTCAACTGGCTTACGATAACCACGTAAACGACGACTGCTTTCTTTTTCTTTTCCAATCGTAATCATGAGCGCTATTTCTTGCTCTTCTGGTACATTGAAAAGCTCACGCATTTTTTGATTATCGAAGCCAATCATTGGACAAGTATCCCAGCCACGATTTTTCGCAGCTAGCATAAATAACATGGCTGACAAAGATGCATTTCGAATCGCTTCATCTTTCATAAATTCCTCGCCGCGGTCTTCATAAAAGTGAGTATTCTCAGCAACTATTTCTTCTAACTCATACGTTGTGATAATCCCTAAATCGACCATACCTTGACTTAGTTCTGCCGTATTTTTATACGCTTTTTTATCACCTAATACAAGAATGACTCCAGAAGCTGAATGCACTTTATATTGACCATATGCAGCTTCTCTTACTTTTTCCTTCATAGCCTCATCCAACACAACGATGTAATTGGCATGCTGTAAGTTAAAGGCCGATGGAGCAAGTTTGACATCCTCTAAAATTGGGCGTATATCTTCCTCAGTCATTTTAACGTCCGTTAAAAAATTGTTCGCCGAGCGACGCTTATCAATCAATTTGGAAAATTCCATTCAATAAACCTCCAATTCAATATGTAACCATTCAGTAGAGAAAAAATTTCTCTACTGAATTAAAAATATTACTCATATTCTTTATCGAACGTAATGGAGCTTCTTACAGTATCTATAGGGCGAACAAGTCCTTCAATTTGTGTACGTTTTGGTTCTAGGAATGGTGGTAATGAAAGTTTTTCTCCTAACGTTTCATACGGTTCATCTCCCATAAATCCTGGCCCATCTGTTGCTAACTCAAATAAAATTTGTGGCGCTACACGTGCATATAAGGATTCAAAGAAATGACGATTTACATAGCCAGATGTGTGGAAACCGAAGCTTTCAAAACGTGCAGTCCATTCATCTAATACTGCACGATCCTCTACACGAAAGGCCGCATGGTGAACCGTACCAAAACCTTGGCGAGCTACTGGTAACACAGTATTGTGTTCTACAATCACTTGCGCTCCATTGCCACCCTCACCTACTTCAAATAGGTGGAAATGTCCGTCCTCCCCAATCTCTGTAAATAACATTACTTTTTCTAACACATCTTTAAAGTAATTAAAATCAGCTACACGAACAAATACTGGCCCTAAACCTGTAATAGCAAATTCAAGTGGGATAGGCCCATCCTGCCATGGCGTACCTGATGCGATACCTGTATCATGCTCATCAGAAATAAGCTGATACTGCTGATCATCAAAATCCACAAATGATAATGTTTTTTTACCAAACTGTTCTTTTATACCTGTATGTTTTACATGTAATCGGTCAAAGCGCTTTTCCCAATAGTCTAAAGAAGCATCTGTTGGCACACGGAAGGAAGTCTTTGAAATTTCATTTGTACCATGTACACCTTTTGGAATGTTAGGGAAATCAAAAAACGTCATATCTGTACCAGCACTCCCTTTATCATCCGCAAAGAATAAATGGTATGTTTGAATGTCATCCTGATTTACTGTTTTCTTCACTAAGCGCATTCCTAATACATAGGTAAAGAATTTATAATTTTCTTCAGCACTGCTTGTAATAGCCGTTACATGGTGTACACCTTTTAAATGATTCATAAAAATTCTCCTCCCATTATCTCGAAATCGAGATATTTATTTAAAATTTTTTTACTGTTCATTCGCATTTTTGCCAACCTTTTTTAGGGACAAAATCATTGTATCCAGCTCTTGAGGTCCCAATACTTGAAATATCTCATTTATTTTTTGTTCATGCTTAGGGAAAATCTCTTCCATTAGGGTCTGTCCCTCATTTGTAAGCAATACATAAGTGACACGTCGATCTCTAGGGCATGATTTGCGATATACATAGCCTTTTTGTTCAAGCTTATCAATTACATACGTAATACTACTGCTTGCAATTAATATTCTTTTGCCGATCACTTGAATGGGCTGCTCTCCACGATGATACAGAAATTCAAGGACCGAAAATTCGGTTTGATTTAAGTCAAATTGAAGTAAATCCCTTTTTGTTGCTTCCTGAATCGTTTGATATGCTCGGAACAAGACCGTAAATGCTTTTAAGTTACGATTGTCTTCCTTCATACGACTCCCTCACTTATTTCGAATTTAATTATCTTTAATTCGAGATAATAATAACATATCCATTTTTAATCAGCAATCATTTTGTTTCGTATGCTACTCATTAGCTGAAAATGTTTGTGAACATCCTCTGCGGGTAGAAGGAAGTTGTAACTTATAAAGGAGGATTCTATATATGAAAAAAGAAATCAATCAAAAACAACAACAATTAGAAGCATTCCGAGTAAGTGATAAAAAT
Organism: Lysinibacillus fusiformis; assembly: GCF_003049525.1. GTDB lineage: Bacteria > Bacillota > Bacilli > Bacillales_A > Planococcaceae > Lysinibacillus > Lysinibacillus fusiformis. Next base: position 3,150 of record NZ_PYWL01000022.1, read on the forward strand.
CAACCACTCACAACCAATCAAGGACTAAAAATATCAGAGGATGAACATTCTTTAAAAGCTGGTGATCGAGGTCCTACTTTACTAGAGGATTTTCATTTTCGTGAAAAAATGACGCACTTTGATCATGAACGTATTCCAGAAAGAGTAGTACATGCACGTGGATCGGCAGCACATGGGATTTTTGAAACCTATGAATGTGCAAGTGACATTACAAAAGCACAATTTTTAAATGGTAAAGGAACTAAAACACCAGTCTTTGTTCGTTTCTCTACCGTTGCAGGCTCAAGAGGCTCAGCCGATACTGTCCGTGACGCACGTGGCTTCGCTACAAAATTTTATACACAGGAAGGTAACTATGATTTGGTCGGAAATAATATTCCGGTATTTTTTATACAAGACGCTATTAAATTCCCCGATTTCGTACACGCAGTAAAGCCCGAACCAAATAACGAAATTCCTCAAGCTCAAAGTGCCCATGATACATTTTGGGATTTTATTGCGAACAATCAGGAATCTGCCCATATGGTTATGTGGCATATGTCGGATAGATCGATTCCACGAAGCTACCGAATGATGGAGGGCTTCGGTGTGAATACCTATCGTTTCATCAATGCCGAAGGAAAATCCCATTTTGTTAAGTTTCATTGGAAGCCAGTTCTTGGTGTTAAATCGTTAGTATGGGATGAGGCACAGATCATAGCTGGTAAAGATCCTGATTTCCACCGCAGAGATTTATGGGATTCCATCGAACGTGGTGATTATCCAGAATGGGAGCTTGGCGTGCAGCTTATTCCGCATGAAGATGAATTTAAATTTAGTTTCGATATTCTCGATGCTACAAAAATATGGCCCGAGGAAGAGGTTCCTGTCCGTATCCTTGGCAAAATGACGCTTAATAAAAATGTGGACAACTTTTTTGCTGAAACAGAACAAGCTGCATTTCATGTAGGGCATGTTGTACCTGGCATTGACTTCTCAAATGACCCTTTATTACAAGGCCGCTTATTTTCTTATACAGATACACAGTTAATAAGACTCGGAGGCCCAAACTTTCATGAGCTCCCTATTAATAAGCCTATCTGTCCTTTCCATAATAATCAGCGAGATGGCTATGGTCGACAAACGATTAATGTTGGGCAAGTTAGCTACCATAAAAATTCCTTAGCTGATAACACACCATACCCCGTTCCTGAGGCAGAAGGTGGCTATACACATTATGAGGAAAAAGTAGAGGGTCATAAAGTACGCGCACGCAGTGAAAGTTTCAAGGACCATTTTACACAAGCTAGGTTATTTTGGTTGAGTATGACCGATATTGAAAAGGAACATATCATCAATGCCTTTAGCTTTGAGCTTGGTAAAGTAAAAAATAAAGCCATTCGAAAACAAGTTGTCGATATGTTTGCCCATGTCAGCCATACACTTGCAACAGCAATTGCAGATAATATTGGTATTGTACCTCCCGTACACGTAGAGGTCCCTCATACTATGCAAACCTCCCCTGCTGTTAGCCAAATCTTGAATGCTATAGAAAGTGTAAAAACTTTTAAAGTAGCCGTGATCGTAGCAGAAAATACGGAGGAAAACCTAAATGACCTGATTGCTACACTTTTGAGCAAAAATATAGTAGTAGAATTAATTAGTACAAAACAGGGCTTACTAAATGGCTTTGAGATTCATGAAACTTTTGCCACTGCTTCGTCCGTACTTTATGATGGAATTTATGTAACTGGTTCCTACCATGATTCCCATCAACAAATTAAAGCAGAGCAATTTATTGAAGAAGCCTACCAGCACTTTAAAACAATTGGCCTTGCTAAAAATGTATCGGTTTTACCGCATATCGCCAATAAAAATGGGGTTGCGAATAACTTACCTTCTTTTATTCAATTCCTTTCAAAGCATCGACATTGGGAACGTTAACGTTTATACATGTATAAGCCAGCTAACGCTTGTTTAGCTGGCTTGTCTCATTTTTAAGGTAGTCGTTTAAATTCCTTTTCATTTCCGTCCATAAACTCTACTTCGACTTCAATGGACTGATAGTTATCTTCAATATTAAAAACTTTAATTACTTGATCAATCACTTCATCATTTGGCGTGGTAGAATCAAAATTTAACTGCTTAAATAACGGCTCTAGTTTTGTATAGGCTTCATCACCTTGTAACTTTACATTTTGTCGATCATCCTGTAACTTCGCTGAAATTCCTGATTTTTTATTTTCATACTCTACCTCATATGACTCCGTTGCAGAATAATCAACATCCAATGAAAACTCTAAAAAATTGAATGTCACTTGGTCTGTAGGCGTATCACCAGTCTGTTGTGAAGCATTCTGATCTGCTGGCGCATTAGTAGGCACATCCTTTACCTCATCTTTATTACAGCCATAAAGGATAACCATTACGAAAGAAATCGCTAATAATAATTTTAATTTCATCCAATTGTACACTCCTTTCTTTTCATATTATTTCCCCATTCTGCTATAAACTAACCAAAAAAGGACATCTCCTCAAATGAGGAAATGCCCTTTTCATGACATTCAACTAATAATAGAAATTGCGATCAACTTTATTTTCTTGAATAGCCTTTGCTAAACGAACTGTCGAGACAGCCAAATCAGCATATGACACACTCTTCGTAGCATTAAAGTTATTTTGCTGTGCATCAATTAGACCTATACCATTTGCTAAAGCAATATAGCCTGTATACGCTGGATCAATTGAAGATGCATCAGCAAAGTTTAATTTATAAATATCTTTATATTTAGCAACATTGTCTAATTGTAATAGTTTGATTGACCACTCTGCGAACTCTTGGCGAGTTAGAGTAGCATCTAATGCAAATTGATTAGCAGGCTGAATAATGCCCATTTTAACAGCTTGCTCCACTACCCCATAGAGCGGATGTTTTTTATCAATATTGTTGAAGGATTGCTTTTCCCCATCCCCATTGCCATAGTACCCGTAAGTTAAGGAGTGCAATAAAATTTTCAATGCTTCTCCTTTTGTTACAGCAGCGTCCGCATTAAAGTTTGCTATATCTTTTACATCTAACACATTTTGGTTGAATAAATAGTTTAACTCTTTGGCAGCTGTTGGATGAGAAATAGCTGGCTTCTCTTTTGAGTCATCTACATTCGTTAACCATTCACCAGAAATAGCATCAATTTGGTTATATAAACTTCCATTGTAAGTAGGTGCATACACCAAATCGTAATGGAGTTTACTCTCTGAATCTTGTTTTACATATTGCAGTTGCAATGTAAGTGCTTTGCTATAAGCTTCTTTTGCTTTGTCAGCGGATATAACATTATTAATAGGCTGCCAGTTATCTATCTTTTGCTTATATACACTTAGTGAGCGTAAAGATCCATCAGAGCCAATCCCTACATGTAAGCCATCTCCTACAACTGCAATACCATTCATAATGCGTGGGAAGGTGAAGTAATACTCCTTACTATATTGATCGAATACGGCATCCTCGATTGGCATTGAATATTCATGTAAATATGAAGGTGCCCATTCCTTCAAGTAATCAGTTGCCTTCTTCAATGCAGCGTCCTTAGAAATTGCGTTTACTTTGTTATTTATTAAAAAATCTCTCGATAGGTCATGATACTGAACTAGTTCACCTGTCGCCTTATTAATTTCTAAAGAGCTACCAGATCCACCATTGCCATACATATACGTATAGTTTACAGAGTAGATCGTCTCACCATTGTCATTTTCTCTTTCATCTACTAAATCGATCGTAAGCTTTGCTTTACTCTCATCAACTTTTAAGAAATTTTTTGCGAATTCTTCAGCCTCAGTTGCCGTCATACCGTTCTTTCTTGGTGGTAATGGTTGTGCTGAAATTTTTTCAATGCTCTTTGTCTTCGGCAATTGTTCAGTGAAACCATTTGCTGTCTGCCATTGCCCATTTAGAGCATGTACACCATTGAACCCTGTGGCAGGTGCATAAACAAGCTTCACATTACGTTGATCAGATCTGTAGTCATAATCAATATAATAACGAAGTTCGACAGCTAAATTATCACGAACTTGTGCCAGCATATCCTCCTCTTTCTTTTTTTGATCTAAACTATCAAAGGAAGCTTTACTAATAGACTCTGCATTACTAGACATCCCCGTAACCTCACCATTTGCCAGAACATTAATAGTAATACTTTGATCTCCAATAAGAACCCCATTATAAATTGGTGAATAGACATAGGAGTAAGTAATCGGTTCTGATAACGGTCTCGTCATATTAAAACCATATTCGTTATAATTATCACGAAGTTTGTAATTATCAGCATTTGCAAATTTACCCAGGAATTTTTGTGCAATTTTTTGTGCCTCATTCTCAGAATACTTTGCTGGATAGATTGCCTCTGCTATATTTGCAGGCTGATAATAAAAGTTTTCTAATTCTAAATCATCGCCCTTAAATACAAAGCTACCATGTACGTCTTTACCTTTAATTGTTTTATAGAAATTTAGTTCATATCGAACCGTTGTATCATCTCTATAGAAGTGTCCTGGTCCAGAATTAAAGTCTTGATCCGCTACAAATTTGAACTCTTCCGGAAATAGTGATCGTAGCTTTTTTATTAGCATATTTTTTGTAATTTTTGTTTCAGTTGAAGCTACCTGAATTTCAATACGCTCCGATCCTTCCTTTACATTTGCTGATGCTTGCGATATTGGTGCTAAAATACCAACAGAAAATGCTGTTGACGTTAGAATTATTCCTAACTTTTTAAATTTACCCAAAATATCCCTCCTAAAATACTATTTGCCATAATTATAATATAGTTTCCGATATTTAGAAACATTTTTACATATAATTTCCAAATCAAAAGAAAATACAATGGGTAAACCCTATTCTTCTGCCTCGTTTCATTTCTTCACCACATCAAAATTAGCACCAATTAATACCCAATTTTGAGGGAAAGGTAATCCTAATTTCCAATAGCCAATGCCACGAAGATTATATTGTTTGACTAGATTAAATTTAGCTTGAATGGATCTTGCATCTTCAAACCATACAATATGCGCTCTACCCTGTTCATCATAGTATTCAAAAAACGGAGCTTGTGCTCTCCAATCATATTGAATTGCCGCATTATAACGTTTGGCAATCTCAATAGCTCGTTGAGGACTCAATGCTTCAGCAAATGGGCCCCCTTGAACAAATGGTAATGTCCAATCATAACCATATAAATTTTGTCCTAGCATAATTTTGCTGGCAGGTATTTCACTCACTGCATACTTGACAACGGCCTCCACTTCAGGAAGTGGGGAAACGGCCATTGGGGGTCCCGCAGAATAACCCCATTCATAGGTCATTAATAAAACAAAGTCCACTATCTCACCATGTGCCCTATAATCATGCCCCGCAGTCCATGGACCTCGATCACTTGCACTTGTTTTTGGAGCTAAAGCAGTAGATACCGTGTATCCTTGAGCATGGAATTTCTCCACCGCTCTTCTTAAAAAATTGTTATAGGCTTCTCGTTGATCACCTGGTAAATTTTCAAAATCAAAATGGATATCCTTAACGTCCTCTAGCTTTCTAGCCTCCGCAAGAATATTATCAAAGAGTAAATCCTGAACAGCTGTACTTTGAAAAATATCTCTCGCCAGATCTCCACTAAAACTGAAATTCTCCAGATTCGTAACGACCATTGCCAATGAAGCCCCAGTATCATCCGCAATTTGAGTTACACCTTGACTAGGCGGTATCCGTAAGGTGCCATCCCGTCTGGCTTCATAGCTAAATAAAGCTAAATATGTTAAATAGGGACCCGCTTCCCTAGCTTGATTTAAAAGTACCTCACTAACCGAAGTACCTCTTGGCTCTAAGTATGCTAATGTTTCTGCTCTTGTTTTTGGTGGTTGCGGAATATATAATCTCATCCCAACAGCTAATGGTTGATTTGGGTTAATACCGTTGACTTGCGCAAGTGTTACATAGTTAATACCGAAGCGTTGTCCAATTGACCATAAACTATCTCCTGGCTGTACATAATAAAAGCTACCAACAATAGGTATCACAAGAGCTTGCCCCACAACTAAACGATTTGGGTCTGGAATTTGATTGGCATCTACAATACTTTGAACCGTAGTCCCATACGCCTGCGCAATACCCCATAAAGACTCGCCAGCCCGTACAACATGTATTTGAATGATCTTGCCTCCTTCTAGCTTGATAAATCATACCTATAAAGTTTATGAGATAAGAAAAGAAATAATGTCTTTCTAGAAACCACATAAAAATCCATTCATCAAAGTAGCAAAGGATGTTACCGTGGTTTATTTTCTAATCTTCTAGCTTTATAGATTTGGCGAATAAAAGATCCTTTATAATAGTTTTAGCATCATCATTTCGTTATATTTTCCACACAAGCGTTCACTTTCTATTACTCTCTATATAGTAGAAGTAGCCTGAAAAATTTTCTTGTGTAATATCCTCTGCTTTCCATAGTATTTATATTATAGAGCGCAAATTGATACATACCCCTATAAAAATAATCGTACAAACGTTCTATTTTCAACAGATCTTTAAGCAAGCCTACCCCCTCTTTCTACCTTACTAATAATCCGTAACATGCTATTTTTTGTTACACATTTCCCAAAAATAATTATGCAACTAGCGTCGGATGCCTTATTCTTTTCATAGTTATCACTCTTGTATAATGAAATTATTGTAAGGAGGTGTTAGATTGCGTTTATTTTACCAACAAAAAGGAATCGGTAAGAAATCACGTAAGCTTCAACAGATTCCATTTTTCATTGAAGAACCTGTCATAAATTTACAAGATTTACTTATTAAACTTGTCACACAACAGGTACAACAATATAACGAGAAAATGGTTGATACGCCACTCCATCTCTATTTCACCGATCAGCAATTAGATGATGCGGCTCAGCATGGCAAGGTCCATTTTGGAGAGAAAAAAAGTGATTCATTCCAGCCAGTAGACCAAGCTGTCTCTACAATGCTTCAAGCTTTTCAAGATGAGCTTTTCTTAGTACTTCACAATGAGGAGTCTCTAGATTCGCTTAACTCGCCACTAACTGTACAGGAAGACGATGTTTTTACATTTATTAGATTAACCATGCTTGCAGGACGAATTTGGTAAGGAGGAATGTCTCATGACACTATCACATGAACAAAAAACACATTTTCAAAGTATAGTTGACACGGCACCGTCAACAATACAGCCATTAGCAGCCGCATTATTAAAGTATATGGACAATCGTGATTACGATATTGAAAAGCTTATTACAGAACAGCATGTTCAATCACTAGAGGAGCTGTTTAGCGGACAATTATTAGAAGTGCTTATATTATTTTCTTCACAGGAACGCGCGCTCCACATTAAGAAACTAGCTTTACGTTTTGATGCTACGATGTTCCAAACTGATATGTTACGTCGATCATTTCGTTCAGCACAGCCCGTACAAGATCATCTTTTTCAATGTCTACAATTAATAGAAGAAATGCTGACATTTGAAGAAATTAGTCTGGAGGATTTACTAGCTCACCATAGCCAATATGAGCATGGTACCTACCCGAACTATAGCTCCTATGTATTGAAAAACGAAAATGAAAAAGTAATGGGCTTTCATGTCTTTGAGCAATTGCTTGCTGAAGAATTATCCTTAGAAAATCCATTCATTGAAGATAAAGTAGAGAGTATTTTATTTGATGAGCACCGCAGTAACTTTTTCGGTCATCCACTCATTCGTGGCATTTTTAAATCAAGCAATAGTCGGATGCATGAAGCGCTTGGAAAATTATTAGTAGCGGCTGCACGTCAAGAAGGGCTTCGACAAGCAATTGTAGAAAATATTGACCACGGGAATCTTGATGCACAGCTCTACATGATGAAACTTATTCAGGAACATCAACTAACAAGGTTCTCCTCTGTTATACGAGCGGTCGATACATGGATGGGGCTTGGCTATAGTAGCTTCGAAAATCAAAAAATAACGGAGGAAGTTTTGTCCTTAGCCATCCAAGCGATGGAAGACGACCATTTCACTGAACAGTTGCTAAAAAGTGAACGGACCATTGATATTTACGTTGCATTATGGGCGACTTCGACAAAAGATTATACGGAGCTAGATGTGCTGTTGGCCGATCTCTTACAGCGAGACAAGCATATTCAGCTTACAACATTAGCTTTTTTGAAAAACCTATCAAAAATATCCTTTACAGCGCCTTTCGTGAAGGAATTAATTGTAACAACGAAGGATATCGAAATTTTTGCATTTGCATGGGATAATTTCCTTCATGCCAACCACTATATCAATAGTGAATATGCAAGAGATAATGAATGGGATAAAACACTTCAAAGCTTCATGAAAGACAATACACAGCTACAGGGCATAGAATATGCATTATTTGAACAGCTTGAATGGGCAAAAAATGAAATGACCAAAGATGGGTTATCCATTACAGGCAAGCCTCTATCTTTTGTCTTTGTTCACTTGTCATTCGAAGACTTAATTTCAACACAAATTGTACTTGCGTATTATCTACAAGATGAAGAGTTATTCCAACGAATCATCGCGCATGCAGATGCTTATCCACCATCAAGTAGGATCGGCTTATTGAATATTTATTGTCTGGATCCAATCACACAAGGACAGCGTGAATTTCTATTCAATTCATTACGAGATCGAAGCTCTATCAATCGTTCCCTTGCATTAAAGAAAATACATGCATTGACACCAACCAAAGAAGAAATAACAAAAATCGAGGATCTTTTAGCCAATAAATCTGGGGCTCTGCGGAAAGAAGCTATTTCACTCTTGAAAATTCAACCACAGGATCATATATTGGAAAGTGCTGAACGATTAATAAAAGACAGTAAGCAGCTAAAGAGGCTTGGTGGTCTTGAATTATTGTTAGAGGCATCTAAGGACTACAATTTAGCGAGCGAGCAAATTACGAAATTATGCTCCCTATTACCAAAGATAACAAAAAATGAACAAGTACTATTAGAACAATTAGTAGCAAGAGATGTACCCGAATATAACGAAAGCAATGGCTTTGGTTTATATACACCACATGCTCCTATTCCATACGATCGCATTGCCAATAGCGCGATCAAAATGAATGGTGAGGAACCTTGGCAACAGCTTGTACCTTTATATGTACAAACACCTACACCTATTGAAAAATTCTTTCAATATGATTTAGATAAGCTTCTCTCCAAGCTAGAACAACTTATTCAAATACTTGATGAATATGCTAATTTTGAATATGAAACTTATCAATGGAATGACACTAAAATGTTGACTACTTTAGGGCAAAAATACAGTATCTTGGCCTCTAAAACAGACAGTCAGCGAAATGCCAGTTTAGATGTTTATCCTATACCAGAGGCCATTGTTCAATGGATTAAATCATCATCTTTTAGCGGTGAAGACTTAGCTTATTTCAACTTTTATAATCATCTATCAGAATACCCTGCTACTCATGACCTTTCTGAAGCAGCCCATATTCTTATAAAACCTTTCTTTCAATATGAGGAAATGAAAAAATATGTTGCCCAATTTAACTCCTTGAAATATCACTATACGCTTCAGCAAATCTTTTCAGTTTTGTCGCAAGATATCAAAAATATTTCAGGAGAGACATTGTTGCATAAAGAAGCAGTTTCATTACTTGAACGACATGCACCAGCATTTAATAGCTTTGAACAGGCAACCGGTATCGTGCTTCAGCTATTACATCAAATCCCTGCTGATCAGTGGCGAGTGGATGTAAGAGATAAAGGCTATTACTACTATCAATCTACCTCTACAATTATCGACTTAGATATTATTGAGGCATTTGTCGATCGACTATCTAATTACGCAACTTATGAAGGCTATGCTAAAATGCTTGCCATTAACGAAGAGCTGACAAAGCGTATGCAAAAAGAAAATTATAGCCCAAGTCTCTACGATCTATCATTATTCCAATATTTAGATGCATTTAAAGTTGGCTTATTGACGCAAAACCATTTATATGAAGCTATTTTTACGAACACTCTTGCCTCAGAAATATTTACTGAACCAAGTAAACTGTTGGATCGCTATCAATCTTTTGAAGACTTAGCTGATTTCCTTGCCATTCGTAATCAAGCGATCGATCGCATCTTAGCTATCGAGCTAAAGCGTGGCGATACTCCGACAGCTGTTACCAAGCTTGCTAGTAGCATTTCTTACTTTGAAGGAATCGATTATTTCCTGCAAATTTTACAGGCACTTGATGGTGAAAAGCTTTCACGAGGTTATATATGGCAGGCAGAGACGAAAAAAGATGTCTTCTCTCGCCTTTTAACTAGCTGCTATCCTCAAAAAGAAGAAACCGCACAGCAGTTAAAAGAAGCATGGCAAAAAACAGAGATTTCTAAAGAGCGTTTAATTGAAGCTATGATGTATAACCAGCATTGGATTGACCTTGTCAGCGAGGTGATTGGCTGGGAAGGACTAAAGGAATCTGCTTGGTATTTTATTGCCCATACTACAGATTCTTTATCAGACTTTGCCAAAGATCAAATTGCCCTCTTCTCCAGTATAACGGCAGAAGATTTTCGTGATGGCGCCTTTGATTTAGCATGGTTCCAAAGTGCTTATCAAACACTGGGCTCTAAGAAGTTTAAACTTGTATATGATGCGGCGAAATACGCTTCAGAAGGAGCCAACCACCGTCGTGCTCAGCTTTATGCAGATACAGCCATTGGCACACTTAGTCCAAAGCCATTAATGAAAGAAATTCAGGAAAAGCGCAATAAAGATAAACTGCGTGCACTTGGACTTATTCCGTTAAAAACAACAGATGACAAAGATGCTCTACATCGTTACCAATTTATTCAACAGTTTTTAAAGGAAAGTAAACAATTTGGAGCTCAACGTAGGGCAAGTGAATCACGAGCAGCTAGTATTGCACTAGAAAATTTAGCCCGCAACGCTGGGGACGGAGAAGCTACTCGCTTCATATGGCGAATGGAATTATCAGCCTTTAACGATATTCAGCATTTATTTAAAGCACAGCCTATCGAACAAATAACAGCGCATTTACAAATTGAAGAAGATGCCGCTATTACAATAATCGTTGAAAAAGATGGTAAACGTCTAAAAAACATACCTGCTGCTTTAAAAAAGCATGCTGACGTTGTTACTCTTCAAGAAGCTCGTAAAGATTTACAAGAACAATATAAACGTGCACGTCCAGCACTAGAGCAGGCAATGACATTAGAAACCAAGTTTTCAGCGGAAGAGCTAATTAATTTGTTAGCTCACCCGATTCTAGCCCCGCTTTTACAAAAGCTTGTCTTTATTAGCGGCGAGCATGTTGGGATGATAACACCAGAGGGTTTACAGGTACTATCAGGTAATGTCGTGAATCTTGCTCCGACAACACCCTTAATGATTGCTCACCCTTACCATCTTCTTGAAAGTGGTCAATGGAGACAATGGCAGGCCTATATGTTCGAACACAAAATACAACAGCCATTTAAACAAGTGTTCCGTGAGCTATATCTTATAAATGCAGACGAAAAAGGTTTAAAACAATCATTGCGTTATGCGGGACATCAAGTCAATCCATCTCAAACAGTAGCCTTGCTAAAAACACGAGGCTGGCAAATTAGTTATGAAACTGGACCTCGTAAGGTGTATTACAAAGAAAATATTGTGGCATCCTTGTATGCGCAGGCAGACTGGTTTACTCCAGCAGAAATCGAAGCACCTGCAGTCGAAGGTGTTTATTTCTACGATCGTTTAACAGGAAAAGATATCGTCTTAGATGATATTCCAACTGCAATCTTCTCTGAGGTTATGCGGGATATGGACCTCGTTGTCAGCGTTGCCCATGTTGGTGGTGTCGACCCTGAGGCCAGTCATTCTACTGTTGAAATGCGGACTATTATTGTTGAGGAATTGGCAAAATTATTAAAGCTCTCCAACGTAGAAGTGAAGAAACAACATGTCCTTATTGAAGGTAAATTAGCAAGCTATTCCGTGCATTTAGGCAGCGGCGTGGCCCATCAAGTCGGTGGTTCGATGATACCAATTGTCGCAGTCCCATCTCAGCATCGTGGACGCATATTCTTACCTATGGTGGATGATGATCCACGAACAGCTGAAATTATGTCAAAGCTTTTAATGCTAAGTGAAGATACTAAAATGAAAGACCCAGCCATTTTAGCTCATATTCGTAGCTATGAACAAACGCATTAAAAGGTACAAAACAAAAACAGGTGACGAAACAACATACGTCACCTGTTTTATTGTACATTTGTTTTTATCATTTCAAATAAAAGAGGTACATTCGTTCCTCGCTGTAATGAATGGCTTCCTTCCATTAAAAACGACCAGCTTTTTTTCATTTTTTCCCTATAGGGTAGTTCAGCATCGACTGGCAAATAAGCCTTTAAATATTCTTCGATCGTACCAGACAAATTTTCTATAAACTCATCTGCCTTGTGGATTTTCTCCGTTGGGATTTCATTACGTTCATCCCATAGTACATGTTCTAAGTTTGTAGAGAAATAAAATAATTGATAAGGCACTTTCAAGCGATTAATACTAAAATGGTCATTCGCAATTAAGATTCTGGCATTCCTCGCCTTCATCTCATTGCGCTGTTCAATTTGCTCTTTACGCTTATCGGACTTCACTAAAATGGCATCCTCTGTATAAAACAATTTTTGCTCGATATTCTCATCGACCTTGACGCATTCTGGTGCAATAAAACAACCGTCTGCATCTGTTATATGAATAACAGCAGTTAAATCCTTCGCTAAAAATTTATATTTATCTAAATAACTCTGGATTACACGGATAACACTGTTTTTTATATTGGGAATGCGTTTATGGGCATCCCATTTTGTCAATACATCCTCACGCTGGACATCAAAACGTATCGTTGTATCCGCGAAGTAAGTATCCAAATAATCCTCTAAAATAATTTGCTCTGTCTGCCCCTCAACAATGATTAAAAGTACCTTTTTAGTCATGCTGCACACCTGCTTTACGAAAAGCACGTTTAATTTTAAATGTTTTGGTCTCTTTATAAACCTCTTCATCCTGTCCACCAAGCTGAATAGCTCTCAAGTAGACATCTCTAGCATTATTTATTTCTTTAATACCCTTTAGCTGCATATAACGGTGATTTTCATTCGTTGTCGTGAACCATAAATTTTTAATAGCTAGCACCTCTAACACTCGTAGATTATGGGATGTGAAAACAAGCTGTCCTTTTCCATCCTCATCTATCACTGTTAACAACTCACCTAGCAAATATTCAAAAACGCCTGAATCTAATTCATCAATAACGACACAAGCGTTTGGATTGTTATATACGGCAATCAATACACTAAGAATCGAAATGATCTTCAATATCCCTTCTGACTCTGTTCGCAAGGGTAATTCTTGCTCTCCACGCTGCGATAAAAATTCAAAACGGATGCCTTGTCCCCCATCATCCATTGTCTGCTTTGTAATAATATTGATTTTAATAGTCAGACCTGGAATAATAGCAGCTAGCACTCGGTTACTCTGTTCAATCACTTCACATAAAGCATAGAATTCATCCTCAGGCAATAAGGCAGGACCCTTTAAGTCATATGGAATTTGCCCTCTTGTTTTCTCTAAATGGATACTAAATGGCATAATCCGTTCTTCAAATAACGGGGCAATATTTTGGTTATTCACTACATGTAAATCTCGATTAAAATCAACGGCTATATTTTTGATTAGCTGAATCTCTTGTTCGGTCAACCGTTCCTGTAATAATGGCTTCAAATCCTTATGGAAAAGAAAAGATCTATATTCCTTTCTTGCTAATTGCTGAATAACAAGCAATTGAATACGTGCTTGTTCACTCATATCAGGCAAATTTGAGTTACGTATTTGGATACCTTTCTCTGTCATAGCCATTAACACCTTTGACCGTTTTCCCTTGTCATTTTCTCTATACGTCAGTCGTTCCAGTGTTGTATAGAGCCGATGCTGATCCTCCTGCAGCTCCACATAATAATGGACAAAGAACGTACCAAATTGATTCTCAACTAAAAATTCAAAATCGAGACTGGCTGTATCCTCACCCGCTAAAATTAACCGCTTTTCTTGCGAGGGTAGCTTCACTTCAGCAAGCCAACCTGAAATAAGGGTCTTCAATAAACCAAATGCATCTACAATGGTTGTCTTCCCAGAGCCATTTTGTCCGTAAAGTCCAACCACATTTGCTTGTAAAAAGGTCTCGAAGCTAACTGCTAAAGTAACCTCACCATGTCGTACATTCCGTAAATTTTTTAGTTTGATTTTTTTTATTTTTATGATTGCCATTTACTAAACATCCTTTAGCTCTTTTCCCCTATTATAATGAAAATTGTTATATTTTATAACAATCTCACACTTCATTATCAATTAGCCTATAGCCTATAACATTCACAGTAGGTAGGCATATGTTAAAGAAAAATGAAGAAAGGTGTGTTTCATTGGTTTATCCTAGATTGGCTCCTGAAGATTTTAACAGTCAATTCCGTCCAGGTATGAAAATATGGGTGACACTACCTACTGGGACTTATTCAGGTACATTGATTCGAACATTTGGAACAGGAGGAAGAACAGCCGAAATCCAATTAGATAACGGTCAATTGGTGACTGTTGATGTTAGCCAAATAACGGCTGCTGGTACAGGAACACCTCCTGGCAACTCCTATCCACCGCCCTATCCACCACCCTATCCGCCACCTTATCCGCCGCAACCGTACCCACCAAGACCCTATCCGCCACAGCCTTATCCGCCACAACCACCGAGACCATATCCTCCGCAGCCTTACCCACCACAACCACCAAGACCATATCCTCCGCAGCCTTATCCACCACAACCACCAAGGCCATATCCGCCGTTTCCTGGGGGACAATTCCCGGGCTTCCCACCTCCATTATTGCCGGGACTCCCAAACATCTTGCCAGGTATTATCGGCAACCCTAGACAGCCATAAAAAATAAAAGGCTTTCTCTTTGTTCTTTTACGAATAAAGAAAAGCCTTTTTTTACATATTTATATTTTATTTCCATAATAATAACAAAGAACGGCAATAGCATTTTCTAGAAGAAATGACATTCCTTAATAGGTAAAAAGACTTAAAGAGAAATAAAAAAATAAGATTTTAGCCAAATTTTAATTAAACTAAAATTGACTCAGTTTTGAGCATACTTGTTTTTTATATTATTTACCCTTTGAATTTTCATAAAAATATTGTCTAAGCTACAAAATATATAGACTATAACACTAAATATCTTCGTTTACCTATTTAAATCTACACTGCAAATAGTAAGTTTTCTGGGTTGTGAATCATTTTTTTTGGCAGTATAGTAGTTTATTGTTAGGGGATAATTAGATTATTTTTCACTGGTACATATTTATTGAGAATGCATCTGGAATTCTATGAATGACATCTAGACTTTACATTGAATTAGCTTTTATTTCATCGATAACAATACCCATTTCTCATCCTTAACATGAAATAATCGGTATAATATAATTAGGAGGAAAAGCATGAAAAAACGTAAGAAGCAGCATATGTCCATTAGTAAAAAAATAACCGTTATAATGGTAAGTATTTTATTACTGTTTGGGTTAGTTACTTTAGGGCTTTCTTATTATATAGTAAGAAATAGTAATTTAACAGATATGAATCAATCGCTTGATGACAAAGGTATGATCTTAGCCAAAACAATTGATGTGAACACATTGAAATCAATCTTAGATAATCCTTCAGATAGTAACTCTGATGCAATTCGACTGACGAAGGAAATGGATGCTATTAATGATTATTCAGATAGCATTACCAATCTCTTTTTAATTACAGTTGATGGTGAAAATATTAATGCACCTGTCCTATCTTCTAGTATACTTGAACTAGGTGCTGAGTATAATCAGGACATGATTGCTATGGGTTTATCACCTGATTTCCTAGCGAGAATTAAAGAAGTTTTTGAGACAAAAGAAGCTACAGCTACAGATATCTATAGTGATGAGTTTGGTAGCTATAAAACTGGCCTTACACCAATTTTAGATGATGATGGAACTATGCTAGCTGCATATGCTATTGATTATGACGTTTCGATGGTAACTGGCAAGGCTATGTCAGAGGCACTTTGGACATTGGTAGTAACGGTTATTTTCTTAATTGGTTCATCCATTGCTGTGTATACTCTTTTAAGAAAAAAATTAACACCGATTCAACAGCTTTCCCTACAGTCTAAAAAAGTAGCAGAAGGTAATTTAGAGCTCGATCCTCTACCAGTTACTTCAACGGATGAAGTAGGAACGCTTACGCAAAACTTTAATTTGATGATTGAAAATTTAAAAACTGTTATTAAGAGTACAACAAATGTATCTGCACGTGTTTCAAACACAGCCAATATTTTGTCTACGAACATGCAGGAAACTTCTGATTCCTATAATAATGTGACATCTTCTATGCAAGAAATTGCGAGTGCAGCTGATCTTCAAGTTCAAAGAGCCAATGAAAGTACCATTACAATAGAAGAAATGAGTATTGGAATTCAACGTATTGCTATGACATCCAATCAGATTTCGGAATCTTCTATCTTAGCATCTGAGGAAGCTGAAAGAGGGAATGAATCAACTAATAAGTCTGTCGCTCAAATGAATGCGATTAGTCAGGCAGTCAATCAATCAGCAGCATCTGTTAAATTGCTTGGCGATCATTCTAATAAAATTGAAGAAATTGTCGGCATTATTACCGGAATTGCCTCTCAAACAAATCTCCTAGCCTTAAATGCAGCTATTGAAGCTGCCCGTGCAGGAGAAGCTGGCAGTGGCTTTGCCGTTGTAGCTGATGAAGTACGTAAGCTAGCTGAACAGTCTGAGGCCTCAGCCCGAGAAATTTCCACGCTTATTTCTCATATTCAGCACGATACAAATGAATCTGTGAATGTCATGGTTCGTGCGGTAGAGGAAGTCGATCATGGTATTGTCATGATAAACGATTCAGAACAATCATTTAGTCAAATATTAACATCTATTCATCATGTAACTGGACAAATACAAGAGCTGTCCGCAACTATTGAAGAAATGGCGGCTGGCATGGAACAAGTGACTTCCGCAGTTAAAGATATGGAGGACTTCTCCATCAACTCTAAAGAAAGTACAAGAGCAGTAGCTGCAACTTCTGCCTCTCAGCTAAATACAGTACAGCGAGTGTCTGAGGAAGCTCAAGTACTATCCGAGTTATCTGAAGAATTATTGAATGTTGTCAATACCTTTGTAGTGAAATAAAAAGAGAAAGGGCTGCCCTTATACGGTGTTTTTGGTCCCTTAGCTTCTACAGAATACTTTCTGCTGGAGCTAAAGGACTTAAAAATTCCTACATAAGTGACTGCCCTTTTCTAAAATAGGAGTTGTAATGATTGAATAATAAACGAGAATTTGATTGTCCTACATCACAGTTTAAAAAGCATTTTTCTAAACAAGATACGCTACTATCCAATCATACAAAGCTATTAAATGAAGAGGATACTTTAGCCTATCAAACATTAAATCGTACAATGGCTGACTATGATAAAAATATCACGATACCGCAAGTATTTTATCAAGTAGCACAACAGTTTGCAGACCGTATCGCTCTTTCCTATGAAGATGGCAAGATGACCTATCGTCAGTTAAATCAAAAATCTAATCAAGTTGCACATATGCTAATCGCCAATGGTCTACAAAAAGGTGACTATGTGGCAATTATTATGGACCGTAGCAAGGAAACTATCATCAGTTTGTTAGGCGTGCTAAAAGCTGGTGGTGTTTATGTTCCTATTGATCCGAGTTATCCAAAAGAACGTTGCCAATATCTCTTACATGATACTGGTGCACCATTTATCATAACGAAAAACGAATATAATGACTTACTGAATGACCTAATACATAATGAGTTCCAATCACGCACAGTGCTAACAATCAATCAAATGGAGAGTGGCCTTTCACAAGAGGATTTACCATGTAACCTACTTCCATCCGATTTAGCCTATATTATTTATACATCTGGTTCTACTGGTAAACCTAAGGGTGTTTTGCTTAAACATACAGCCGTTATTAACCTAATAACAGATAATCAAAGAATTTACCATTCGACTGAAGAAGATGTATTTTCTCAGTTTATTTCTTACAGTTTTGATCCCTCTGTAACAGAGACTTTTACCGCTTTCTTTTCTGGTGCAAGACTCCATATGCTCGCAAGTATTGAGCGTCTTTCAATAGAAGCATTTGCCGATATGATTGCACGAGAGCAAGTAACAACTGCAACTGTACCGAACGCTTTCTTTACACAACTAGCCACACATTTACCTATAGATTATCGGGACAAGTTGATGACGCTACAATATCTATCGGTTGGCGGCGAAGCCCTATTGCCTGCTATTGTCCAAAAATGGCAAGAAAAATTCGGTTATTCTACAGAAATTATTAATGTCTATGGACCAACTGAATGTACAGTTTTAACCTCCTACTTCAAGATAAAAAGTCAGTTAACAGACATGCAATCAAGTATTCCTATTGGCAGACCAATTGCCAATTATGAGATGTATGTGGTGAATAAGGATGAACAGCTTTGCCCAGTTCATATAACAGGCGAATTATGTATTGCAGGAGCTGGCCTAGCAGCAGGATATTTACATCAACCTGAAAAAACAGCAGAGGCCTTTGTTCCTCATCTGTTTAAACCAGATCAAAAAATGTATCGAACAGGTGATTTAGTCCGCCTATTACCTAGTGGTGTCATTGAATTTGTAGGACGGAAAGATTCACAAATTAAAGTAAGAGGCTTCCGTATTGAGCTTGGAGAAATTGAGACCGTTTTAAGCAATCACCCTATCATTCAGGAATCTGTGGTCATAGCTAAGAAAATGTCTGACGGCCAAAACCATTTATTTGCTTACTACACAGCGGCAAATGGTATACAGCTAGAAGAACAAGTTTTAAGAGACTACTTAAACAATCTTTTACCAGATTATATGGTACCTGAACGATTCATCGAATTGCTAGAAATGCCATTATCCCCTACTGGCAAAATCGATCGTAAGCAGTTGGCCACATTGGATGTATCATTATCACGGAGTCATCTATACGTTGCCCCTGAAAATGACACGCAGCATTTACTAGCGAATGCATGGGAGTATGTACTTGGCAACAGTCCAATAGGCATTCACGATAACTTCTTTCACATTGGCGGACATTCATTAAAAGTACTTGAAATTCTTGTACAAGTGAAGAAGCATATACCGTTCCTAAAGATTCAGGATTTTTTCCAATATCAAACGATTGCTGAATTAGATCAATATATTGGCAACTATCAGCCTGAAGATCTGGACGTGGAAACACCACCAAAAAACATTGTCTATAAGGATTTGATGGAACCTAGCAAGCTTCCAGTTTCACAAACGGTGAAGCCGTTACCGATGACTACGGTTTTATTAACAGGTGCGACAGGTTATTTAGGAAGCCATGTATTATACGAGCTGCTAGTGACAACAAAAGCACATATCTATTGTCTTATTCGACCAAGTGAAAAGGCCACTTTAGAGGATAAGCTAAAGGAAAGTATGCAATTTTACTTTGGACATAACATGACTAAACATATGGAGGATCGAATAACCGTCGTTCAAGGCGATTTAGGAAAGAAGAACCTTCATTTAACTAGCGAAGATAAACAGGTTCTAATAAAAGAAATCGATGCCATCATCCACTGTGGAGCCGATGTACGTCACTTCGGAGCAACGGATCATTTTAATAATGTTAATGTAAATGGGACCCGTTATTTACTTGAATTGGCAAAGGGTAAACCTGGTATTCATTTTCATTATGTATCAACAATCGGCATTCCAGAGGAGCTCGCTGCCATTCAATGGGGACCAGATGAGGCAAAAGGCGATTTCAACTACGATATGCAGCTTCGTAGTGTCTATACACAAAGTAAGCTGGAAGCAGAAAATCTCGTAAGAAATGCTGTACATGACGCGATTCCTATTTCTATCTATCGTGTAGGTAATTTAAGTTGTCATTCTGAAACAGGAAAATTCCAACGAAATATCAATGATAACGCCTTTTACCGAATGATTAAATCTATGCTTTATTTAGGTAAAACACCTTCCGTACAATGGCATGTAGACTTCACACCGATTAATTATGCTAGCCAAGCATTAGTATGCCTAGCTAATCAACCAGCAGCAAATGGACATGTCTTCCACCTATGTAATCCTGTATCACTTACTTATTTAGAATTAATCGACATGATAAAGGAGTTTGGCTATGATTTACAAGTCATGACAAAGCAAGAGTATACAAATTGGCTATTACATGATGACCATTCTATAGAAGTACAAGAATATTTAGCTTTAGCTATTGCACAGCTAGAAGGTGATGGAGCTAGTGACTCCCCATTTATCTTTAACTGCAAAAAAACGATTGAATTTCTAGCAAATGCAAGTATTGAATGTGCTGTACCAAATACAGCACTTATTCATCAAATGATTGAATATGGGATCGAAATAGGTTACTTTCCTGAGCCCAAACAAGTCAATATACGATGAACACAAATGATATACAGCTTTTTGCACTCCCATTAGGGGGACAGTTAACTTCCGAAGAATGGAATGCGTTTACTATAATGCTCCCTTTTCATGTCCAAAAAAATATCAGGCAGTACAAGCAATGGCAGGACCGCCAAAGAGCCTTGCTAGGTAACACCCTTATCAGGTGGGCGCTCCTCCCATTCATGAATAAGGCTGTATGCCATATTACTCAAGACATTTATGGTCGTCCAACTGTAGCGAATCACAAACAATGGGAAGGCGATTTTAATCTCTCTCACTCTGGTGATTGGATTGTTCTGGCCCTAACAACAAACGGGCGAGTAGGCATTGATGTTGAAGAAATAAAGCCCGTGAATAAAGATATTATGCACTATGCATTATCTAAACAAGAGTTCCATATGTCCCTTCATCAGCCTCTACATGCTTTTTATGAACTTTGGACATTAAAAGAGGCTCTTTTTAAAACAGGCTTATTTCCTAACCTATCGCCTCACTTGCTTGATACTATTGATATTAAAACGACAAGAGCAGATCTTTCAACGCAATTACTTTATCTTGATCAACGTCATCCTGTCACCATATGCTGGAACAATAGCTCTACCAATGTAAAAATAACAACATTAAATAGACAGCAGCTTCTACAGTAATCAAACAAGGAGGAGAAAACTATCATTTCTCCTCCTTGTTTATGAACAAAAAAGCTGCCTATTATGTCTTTTTTATAGACCAATGGGCAGCTCCAATACAGTTTATTTAAATAAATCCGGATACATTTCTTTCGCTAAGGCTTCCATACCATCTATTGTATTATAGCCATAACCAAACATATAATTGTAATCTACAATATAGATTTGTTTGTTTTTAATAGCCTTCATGCTCGAAAGCTTAGGGTTAGCATAGATTTCTTCACGAACTTTTGTCAGATCAGAACCATCCCAGTTTGGAAGAATTAACACATCTGGATCAGATGCAATTAATGTTTCCACACTAACATCTCCTGTTTCATCTTTGAAAATATTATCTAGCTTAACCATTTTAAATGCGTCATTAAAGAATGTTTCATCATGTGCTGGGTATACAAAAAGTTCCTTTGGATCATTTGTATGCAAATAAGCAAATGTTTTTTCTTCTTTAATACTTTCTAATTTTGAAGTAATGCCTTGTTGTCGATCTTTTAATTCTTTAATGAAGCTAGTTGCCTTGTCTTGAACATTGAAAATTTCACCGATATTTTCGATGTCTTTATAAATAGAATCATACGTGCCACCTGTGATTGATGATTCTAAAACAAATGTTTTAATACCCATTTCGTTTAGTGAATCTACTGTACCTACTCCCCATTCAGCATTATCAAATAAGCCACCACGACCAAATACTAAATCTGGATTAGTTCCTAATGTAACCTCTTTCCCTACATATTCATCACTTAATATATTTAATTTTGAGTATTCCTCTTCCACAGATTTATCGACAGCACCAAAGTTTGCACCAACACCAACGATTTTATCGCCTAGTCCTAAATGCAATAATAATTCTGCTGCTGGGCGTGTGTTTGCCATAATTTTTTCAGGTGCCTTATCGAATACTTGATCTTTCTTGTCCCAAGTCGAACCACCTTCAGCCTTTGTAAAGTTTTCAATAGTTAATGGATAATGCTCTTTTGTTTGTGCTTCTTCTGAAGTATTTTTGCTAGTATTACCGCAAGCTGTTAACGTTAATAAAGCGGCCAAACCAATTCCTAGTAATAATTTTTTCTTCATGTTGTTGCTCCTCCTATAGTCCATATGCAAATCCTAATCCATTCGTCACTGGATTAGTAAACGTTTGACACTTAATATGATATAAAGCTTCTATTATTTCGGGTGTTAAAACTTCCTCGGGCGTACCATGCGCATAAACCTCACCATCTTTTACTGCGTAAAGATAATCACAGTAATGTGCAGCCATTTCTAAATCATGAAGTGCTGCTAACACTCCAATATTTAAGCTTCTCACACAAGAAAGTATTTCAATTTGATAACGAATATCTAGATGATTCGTTGGTTCATCTAAGATCATAAATTTAGGCTGCTGGGCAATTGTTCTCGCTAAAATAACCCGTTGCTTTTCGCCACCAGATAATGAAAGGAAACTACGTCCCTTGTAAGCTTGTAAGTTCGTGCGTGCTAATGCCTCTTCGACAATTTCAAAATCATTTTGATTATCAGACTCTAACATTTTTTTATGAGGTGTTCTGCCTAACATCACCATTTGCTGAACGGTTAAATCAAAATGCATTTCATTGAATTGCCCTACCACCCCTAAATGCTGTGAGATTTTCTTTTCTGGGCTTTTCAAAACGTCTAAATCATCTAAAAAAACCATCCCTTTTTGTGGCACTAAGCTTTTATAAATACTTTTCAGTAAAGTTGACTTTCCGCATCCATTTGGTCCGATTAAGCCCACAAATTGCTGCTTGTTTACATGAATGGAGATGTTTTTTACAATTTCCTTCTTTCCTATCTTTACTTCTATTTCCTTCGCTACTAATTCCATTGTTCTACCCTCCGAAGTTGTAACCTTTTTTTACAATCATATAGATAAATAATGGTGATCCAATGACAGAAGTAATGATGCCAATCGGTAGTTCAACATTCTCGATCAATGTTCGAGACAAAATATCTGCCCATATCATGAAAAGTCCTCCTAAGAGTAACGTTCCTAGCATTAATCGTTTATGATCCGCCCCGAAAATCCCTCTCGTAATATGTGGAATAATTAAGCCAACAAAACCAATCATACCTGCATAAGCAACCATCGTTCCTGTTATTAGCGATGTGAGAATCATATACAATTTACGGTAAACACTTAAATTGATACCTAATGTGATAGCAGATTCATCTCCAAGTAACATCGTATTCAGCACTCGATGTTGAAAAAGAAATAATGCAGCTCCTAATACGATGACGATTGCTAAAATCGGTGTTTTATCCCAGCTTGCAGAGGCTAAACTTCCCATAGACCAAAAAGTAACGGTTTTTATGCCCTCAGCATTATTGGCAAAAAAGATAATAAGACTTGAAAATGAGCTACATAATGCACCTATCACAACACCAGATAAGACGAGCTTTACCGATGTTGCTTTACCACCAATACTAGATAAAATTAGCACGGCCATAGAAGTAAGCATGGCTCCTGCAAATGCGCCAAAGGCAACCCCGAATTGTGCCAGCAATGCACTGCTGCCAAAGCCAACTAAAATGGCAAAGGTTGCACCCAATGATGCCCCTGAAGAAATACCAAGTATGTATGGATCAGCAAGAGGATTTTGTACAACTGCTTGCATCACAGCCCCACATAAAGCAAGTCCAATACCGATGAGCAGTGCAAAAATAACACGTGGCATTCTGACCTGTAAAATAATATTCAAATAGGACTCACTATCCACACTATCGAGTGTGCCAAACTTTCCATTAGATACAGCATGCAACAAGATATCCATTGATTGCTTGAAGGGTATACTGACCTGACCAATTGATACAGAAAAAACGGCAGATATTATAATGGAGCCGATTAATAGCAAGATGATGACATAATATATATTGCCCATCCCTATTCTGTTAGCTTCCTGATTATCCAAAATGTCACCTCAATTATCCAAATTATCTCAAATGATAACGATTATCATTATCATTTTACATTTCGTATTGTAAGGGATAATCTAAGGAAAAACAACAGGAAAATTTTTTTTATTAGATTTTTTTATTAAAAAACACAAAAAACTAGCTCTCCATTTTTTAACTGCAGACTGGTAAAGGGCCGACAAATAAAAAAATAACACCCTTTGCTGAGTGTTATTTATCATATAAATCTGCTTTTAAATTGTGTTCAATATAAGCTCGCTCCTCTTCGGGTCTCAATAGACGCGTCGCTCTTCCTGAATTTCTTGATTCTTCGCCACCTTGCATCTCCCAAATTGCGTTATGATCCTCTACAGCATGAGAAAAATCACCCTTCGACCATCTTTCCAATATTGAAATGTAAAGTTCTTTATATTTATAATCGTTCATTTTGCATACAGCCAACAATCGATCAACTTTTTCTTGTGTGATTTCAGTGTGGCCCCATTTTACACTAGCTTCAACTTTTTGGTGGGACATGTTATGAATGGCTTCGTTTACTTTGTGTTCTATTAAATTGTCAGGATAAAGCAATTCTTCTTTTGTAACAGGTTTACTTTCAAGAATTACACCATCATTTTCAACAATTGCTTTTTCTTTTTCAGGGACAGGCTTCTCCATATGTTCAGTGGATTTAATATAACCAAATGCTCCACCGAAAATGATGAAAATGACAATGATACTGATAACCGATTTTGTTGTTCTCTTCATGTTATAACCCCTCAGTAATTTTTTATCATTATATATTGGTTTATATTATGCAATTAGGATAATAATAACAGAAAGTTGTAACAGGGTTCAACATCTCTAAAACGTAGAGTACCTACACAATTGCATTAAATCAAGTCATAGTTCATCAAATGCTATCACATGATTATAAGTAATATCCTCAACATTTATTACTTGGATTTCAGTGCAATCTATCATCTAAAAAGTATTGATAGGCAAAGTTAAGCAACAAAAAAACCACTTCTCTTGTTTACCGAGAAGTGGTTATTGTGATTGAAATTAATTATTTACATGACCAGTAATTATTTCACAAGATGGAAGTGAATAATCCCTTACATCATTCCTGGCATGCCGCCCATTCCACTCATATCTGGCATACCTGCGCCAGCTGGTTCTGGAATGTCTGCAACTACTGCTTCTGTTGTTAAGAACAGTGCAGCTACAGAGGCAGCGTTTTGTAGAGCTGAACGAGTTACTTTCGCTGGGTCTACTACGCCTGCTTCCATCATGTTTACCCATTCGCCTGTTGCTGCATTGAAACCAATGCCAATTTCTTCACGTTTTAGGCGATCCACGATGATAGAGCCTTCAAGACCTGCGTTGTTAGCAATTTGGCGAACTGGCTCTTCTAAAGCACGAAGGACGATTTTCACTCCTGTTGCTACGTCGCCTGCTTCAGATTCAGCCACTTTTTCAACTGCTGCATATACGTTAAGAAGTGCAGTACCACCACCTGATACGATCCCTTCTTCAACAGCTGCACGTGTTGAGTTTAAAGCATCTTCAATACGAAGTTTACGCTCTTTAAGCTCTGTTTCTGTTGCAGCCCCTACTTTAATAACTGCTACACCACCTGCTAATTTCGCAAGACGTTCTTGAAGTTTTTCTTTATCGAATTCTGAAGTTGTTTCAGCAAGTTGTGCTCGGATTTGGCCAATACGTGCTTCGATTGCATCTGCACCGCCTACACCTTCAACAATTGTAGTATTGTCTTTTGTCACAACTACTTTTGCAGCACGACCAAGTGAAGAAATATCAGCTGATTTTAAGTCTAAGCCTAATTCTTCTGTAATCACTTGTCCACCAGTTAAGATAGCGATATCTTCTAGCATTGCTTTACGACGATCACCAAAACCTGGTGCTTTTACTGCTACAGCATTGAATGTACCACGAAGCTTATTCACAACAAGTGTTGCAAGTGCTTCTCCTTCAACGTCTTCAGCAATCATTAAAAGTGGACGACCTTGTTGTACCACTTGTTCTAATAATGGTAATACTTCTTGGATATTTGTAATTTTTTTATCTGTAATTAAGATATATGGGTTATCTAGAACTGCTTCCATTTTATCTGTATCTGTTACCATGTAATGTGACGCATAGCCACGGTCAAATTGCATACCTTCTACTACATCAAGCTCTGTTGTGAAGCCTTTAGATTCTTCAATTGTAATAACACCATCATTACCTACACGCTCCATCGCTTCAGCAATAAGTTGTCCAACTTCATCATCAGCAGCTGAAATAGCAGCAACTTGTGCGATTTCATCTTTATTGCTTACAGGTCGAGAAATCGAGTGTAATTCCGTTAATGCCGCAGCAACAGCTTTATCAATACCTTTACGGATACCTACAGGGTTTGCGCCAGCTGTCACATTTTTCAAGCCTTCACGAATAATTGCTTGTGCTAGAACTGTTGCAGTAGTTGTACCATCACCAGCGATTTCGTTTGTTTTAGAAGCAACCTCAGCTACTAATTTTGCTCCCATGTTTTCGTATGGATTTTCCAGCTCGATTTCTTTTGCGATTGTCACACCATCATTTGTAATCAATGGTGAACCAAATTTTTTTTCTAATACTACATTACGCCCTTTTGGACCTAATGTTATTTTTACCGCATTTGCTAATTTATCTACACCTTGTAACATTAATGAACGAGCGTCTTCTGAGAATTTAATATCTTTTGCCATGAGAATTTACCCTCCTGAAATGGAATATTCGTTAAGCTTCTTCAATATATTTATATCAATTTCATCTTATTGTCACTTTTCGATCAAGAAACAATAAGCATTCACCTTAATTTAAGGTGCATCAAATATTATTCAATAATTGCAAGAATATCGCTTTCGCGTAAAATTAGGTATTCATTACCTTCAAATTTAACTTCTGTACCAGCGTATTTAGAGAAAATAATGTGGTCGTCAACTTTAACGTCAAGCTCTACACGTTGTCCGTTCTCTAAAACACGACCTGTCCCAACTGCTACAACTTTACCTTCTTGTGGTTTTTCTTTTGCAGAGTCAGGTAGTACAATACCGAATGCAGATTTTTCTTCTACCTCGATTAGTTCAATTACAATACGATCTCCTAGTGGTCTTAACAAGTGAAACAACCTCCTAATAATAATAATTGTTGAATTTATTAGCACTCTATAACATCGAGTGCTAACACAATTATTATGATAATCAATCACACTTTTTTTTGCAAGTCAGAACTTCGAAAAATTTTGTTTTCTTTCCATATTCATCTACAATAGAAAGGAAGCCTATGAATGGAAAGGATTTTGACTGTGACTAATTCTCCAAAAGTAACAAAACATAAAAAAACAGCTCTATATGTTTTACTGATTTATATCCTCATGCATATCTCAAGCAGATGGTTGCTCTTACCGTTTCACAAGCTGGTTATGAAGATGACTGGCCTAGCTTCTGAGCAAGCAGCACCAATAACTCAAGGATGGTATATTGCGCTTAGCTTTGCCGTGGCGCTCATTTTAAGTTTAATCTTAACATCCCGTGATAAAGCCTTTTGGAACGTTTATCAAGGAAAAAAAGAAACGATACCACTCACAATTGTTTGGGGTATTCTTGGTTTCTTCCTTGTATTTTTCGGTCAAATGATTGGAGCAGCTATTGAAATGGCGGTTTTTGGTATTGAAGGAGGTTCCCAAAATACCGCTGATATTGTCGCTATAGCTAAAGGAGCTCCTATTGCCATATTAGCGATCGTTGTATTTGGTCCCATTTTAGAAGAGTTCGTCTTCCGTAGAGTTATATTTGGATCACTTGTCCAAACAACAAACTTTTGGGTGGCGGCAATAGTAAGTGCTATATTCTTTGCGATTATCCACTTCGACTTCTCCCATATTTTACTTTATACAATTTGTGGTTTGATCTTCGCCTTTTTATATCACAAAACAAAACGTATTTGGACTTCCATTATTGCACATGTCATGCTGAATGGATTTGTGACACTTGTACAATTCTATGCAGAACCATTGCAAAAGTTTCTTCAAGAACTAGAAAAAATGCAATAAATTTTTGTAAAGCTCTATAAAGTTGTCAAAAATACAAAAGCTCGGTGCCTTTATGTAGGCACCGAGCTTTATCTATTACTGTTTATTCAATTCTTCTATTTGTCGTCGTTGTTGCTCAAGAGCCTCTTCAATCTGGCGTTTTTGCTCAGCTTCCTGCTCTTCTTTTAATCGAATTTCCTCTGATTTTAAATATTTCCTATAACCAACTCGAGATATCATAATACTAATTTCATACAGGATAAATAGGGGCACTGATACCATTAAATGAGACGCCAATTCAGGTGGTGCAATGAGAGCAGCACATACAAATAAACCAAAGTATGAATATTTACGAATACGAATTAGTAGATCTGGACTCAATATACCTATCCGTGAAAAGAACAATACTACAATAGGTAATTGGAATAGAAAACCGAATGGTATTGTGAGTTTAAATAAAAATGTAAAATACTCATGTATTCCAATTGTTTGCTTAATATCTAAATCATTTGATAAATTCATCATGAATTTGATGACATACGGGAATAATAAAAAGTATGAAAAAGATAACCCTGCGATAAACAATAAAAATGAATATGGTATATAGCTTAAGGTTGCTCTTCGCTCTACTTCCCTTAATCCTGGACTAATAAATGACCACAATTGATACATTAATACTGGCGATGAAAGAATAAATGCAATTAAAAAAACAACTTGAATATAAATTGCTAGTGGTGTTACTACGTCAAATGCATGGAGCTCAATATTATATTTTGCTCCGGTAGCTTGAAGATATTTAACAAGTGGCTTGGCGACAAAAAAGGCGCCGGCCATAGCGAGAACAAAGAAAACGGCAACAATGAACAGCCGTTTTCTTAATTCTTCTATATGCTCAATGACAGTTAGATCTTTTGGATTCATTCCTCAACATCCTAACTTACTTATCTAGTTCTTTCTTTTTCTTGTCATCATCATCTTCGTCGGCTAAACCTTTAGTAGCATTTTTGAATTCACGTAGTGTTGAACCAAATGCTTTACCAAGCTCTGGTAACTTTTTAGGACCAAAAATTAGTAACGCGACAACTCCGATAATAATGAGGCTCATAGGACCAATACCGCCCATTACAGCCACCTCCTCTTTATATCCATCATTTTAACGCATATTTCGCCATTTTGCTAACTAATTATATGTGAAAGTTTTTCGTCACTCTCACTGATTTTACCTTGTTTTATTTAAAATTACTATTTGACAGAAACAGTGAACTCCACTATAAAATATGTAAAATTTTCACACTTCCTGATTCCGAATTAAATAAATAAGCGCTTGCAATTCTACCGATAAATCAATGGTTAAGAGCTGCATGCTATCTGGCACCGTTAAGCGCTCGGGCGTAAAGTTTAAAATTCCCTTTGCATTCATAGCCGCTAAACGATCTGCCATTTTTTGCGCAGAGCGTGGTGATACTGTTAAAATAGCTAGCTCTGCCCCGTATTCTGCATACTTTTCTTCCAGCAAATCAGGATGAAAAACAGGAATGTTACTAATCATTTTGCCATCCTTCGGCGCTTTCGAATCAAATGCTACAACAATATGAGTGTTGTGGTTTTTTTGAAAATTATATTTTAATAATGCACTGCCTAAATTCCCCACGCCAATTAACGCTACTTTTGTTGTTTCATGTTGATCAAGCGTCTGGCTAAAAAATTGTAATAGATGCTGTACATCGTAGCCATAGCCTTTCTTTCCAAGAGCACCAAAATAAGAAAAGTCACGGCGAATGGTTGCAGAATCTATTTTCATCGCTTCACTCAGTTCCTTCGACGAAATACGTTCCATACCTTCTTGTGCAAAGTTTTGAATAAATCGATAGTAAAGAGGAAGTCTTTTTGTAGTGGCTTGTGGAATTTTTAATTCTTGTTTCAAACTTTCTCCTCCTTAAGATGAAACTCAATCAATTTTACTGTACTAATTTTAATACATTTATCCTTAACTATATACAACATTTTTCAATCCACTAGCGTATTTCTCTTTAGTTAATGGCGCTTTGTACGCAGCTAACTAAAAAGAAATCGTTTCAATCTTACATGACTGCTCGGAATAAGTAAAGCACCGACATTGCATGCAAATCGTTCATCCATTACACTAAGGTAGAATTGAGGTGTCAAGAATGATTGTTTTACAGGTCAATCAACTAACTAAATCCTTTCTTGCAGATGAAATTTTAAGTGGTGTGAAATTAGAAGTTCAACACCGTGATCGCGTTGCCTTAGTAGGGCGCAACGGTGCAGGTAAATCTACTTTATTAAAAATAATCGCTGGTCAAATGTCCTATGACTCAGGGGATATCATTATTCCAAAGGGCATCCAGGTTGGCTATTTAGAGCAACATGCCGGATTAAATTCTACGTTAACTATTTGGGATGAAATGATGACCATTTTCGAACCCCTTTTAGTTCAAGAACAAACACTCCGCTCGCTCGAACAGCAAATGGCAGATCCTACTGTTTATGAAAATCCTACTCTGTATGCCAAAGTTATGTCGGAATACGATCAACTACAGCATACATTTAAGGATGCTGGCGGCTATCAATATGAATCGGACATACGCTCAGTGCTTCACGGCATGCAATTCTATCCGGAAGACTATGATAAACCTATTAGCTCACTATCTGGTGGACAACGCACACGCTTAGCACTAGCTAAGCTTTTATTGAGTAAACCAGACCTACTAATTCTCGATGAGCCTACGAACCATTTAGATATTGAAACATTATCTTGGTTAGAATCTTATTTAAAGAACTATGAGGGCGCTATTTTAATTGTTTCCCATGACCGCTACTTCTTAGACCAAGTTGTTTCCATTGTCTACGAAGTTTCACGTCATCGTGTCACAAAATTTACAGGCAACTACAGTGCTTATTTAGATGAAAAAGCTAAAAACTATGAACGTGATGTCAAACTTTTTGAGCGTCAGCAAGACGAAAAGGCCAAGCTAGAGGATTTTATCCAAAAGAATATTGCACGTGCCTCTACAACAAAAATGGCACAAAGTCGACGGAAGATGCTTGAACGAACAGACTGGATGGAATCGCCGGATGGTGATGAGAAATCCGCTAGTTTTGGTTTTACGATTGAACGTCAAAGTGGAAATGATGTATTATCCGTTGATGATTTAACAATCGGCTATAACGATCAGCGCATATCTAGTGGGATTAAGCTACGTACTTTTCGCGAGGATCGGATTGCTCTTGTTGGACCAAACGGAGTTGGTAAATCGACATTATTAAAAACGATTGTGAAAGATTTAACACCTCTAGCAGGTGATATCCGTTATGGTACGAATGTACAAATTGGCTATTATGATCAAGAGCAAGCAAAGCTTTCAAGCAATAAAAGTGTCTTAAAAGAGCTATGGGATGAATGGCCGCTTATGAATGAAAAAGATATTCGCACCGTATTAGGACGTTTCCTATTTAGTGGAGAAGATGTGGATAAAACCGTCTCTTCTTTATCAGGCGGTGAGAAAGCACGACTGGCACTTTCAAAACTAATGATGCAAAAGGCCAATTTTTTAATTCTCGATGAGCCTACAAACCATCTAGATTTAGATAGTAAAGAGGTACTGGAAAATGCTTTGATCGATTACCCTGGAACGCTTCTATTCGTCTCCCATGACCGCTACTTCATTAATCGTATCGCTACGAAGGTAGTGGAGTTGTCTGGAACTGGGTCGTTTGAATATTTAGGGGACTATGATTATTATGTAGAGAAAAAACAGGAGCTGTTGGAGCTAGCACAAATGAAAAGTACTTCCCAACCGCAACTACAGCAGGAACTACCTGATAAGTCCTCTACCTCCAAAATTGATAAAGAGGCAAAAAAGCGCGAACGGCAAATAAGACGTACTATCGAAGAATTAGAAGGCAAGATGCAAGAAACGACAGTCTCCATTGATAGATTAGAGGAAGCTCTCTGTGACCCTGCAATTTTTACAGATCATGAAAAAATTGCCCAACTACAAGACGAATTGGCTACTGAAAAGGAACAGCATGAGCTTTTAGAATTAGAGTGGTTAGAGTTAAATGAAGAATTAGAAAATATAGATATGTAATTTGATTTAAGCCGTGTGCATTGTCGCATGGCTTTTTTCTTTACTCTCCTTCATTTTTCATATATATTGGTCAAGTGCTATTTTTCGACAAAAAATGCCCACAGTTTTATTCACACCATAAATCTAGTAATACCAACATATCAACAGAGTTTTCCACACTGTCCACAATTAAAAATTATTTTATCCACATCACCTCGTGTAAAACATACTACTATATATTGAATAATCACAAGTTATGCACAAGTTATCAACAATTTGTGCATAAGTACGCGTGTTCGGTATTTAGTTCGCTCTATTACCTGTGGATAATTTTCCGAAAAATTTGTCAATTAAACCATTTCATTTGACGCTTCTCTTCGCTACATTCATTTTTTATCAACAAATTTTCGACAATAAAAAAGAGATATCTTCAATAAGATACCTCCTTCATTTACTACTACACCCAGGATTTTAACTCCATGCCTGGACGACCGTTCATCATTAAGTTTCCTCGGATACCCGCTTCATACATTGGCATCGCTACTGCTCCAATCATTGCCGCATTATCTGTACACAATTTGAGTGGTGGTACAAAAAACGGAATTCCTTCCTCAGCGAACACTGTCTCTAATGAAGCACGTAAGCCTTTATTGGCTGCTACACCACCAGCTGCAATGACCTGCTTCACCTGATATTCGCGAGCGGCACGCAATGTTTTCGCGGTTAGTACTTCGACAACACTTTCCTGAAAGCCCTTTGCTACGGCTGCTGGCGAAATAGCTTCGCCACGTTGATCCATATTATGTTTATAATTGATGACCGCTGATTTTAAGCCACTAAAACTAAAATCATAAGACCCTTCCTCTAACCACACTCTTGGAAAAGGAACAGCCTCTTCACCCTCATGAGCAAGCTGATCAATGCGTGGGCCACCTGGATAAGGTAAATTTAAAACTCGTGCCACTTTATCATATGCCTCACCGGCTGCATCATCTCTTGTTTCACCGATAACCTCAAAGGAGCCATGTTCCTTCATATAAACAAGCTCCGTATGCCCACCTGATACAACAAGTGCCAATAATGGAAACTCCATTGGCTGGACAAGAGCATTGGCATAAATATGACCTGCAATATGATGTACACCGATAATCGGTAAATTGTTGGCAAATGCAAAAGCCTTAGCCGCGTTTATGCCAATTAGCAACGCACCGACTAAACCTGGACCCTCCGTAACGGCAACAGCCTCTAACTCAGCTGGTTTTATATTCGCTTGTGCTAATGCTTCCTCAATAACCACTGTAATTTGTTCAACATGATGACGTGAAGCGATTTCAGGAACTACGCCACCAAATCGCTTATGGCTTTCTATTTGTGAAGCAACAACATTCGAAACAATTTCATGACCATTTCGAATAATTGCAGCAGCTGTTTCATCACAGCTCGATTCTATTGCTAATATCAATCCATTATTCATTATAAATTCACCCACATGACAAGGGCATCCTCCCCGTTATCAGTATAATAGCCTTTCCGTATACCACCATCTTGGAAATGAAGCTTGCGATAGAGATTTTGTGCAACTACATTTGTTACACGTACCTCAAGCGTCATGACTTCCATTCCATGTAAACTCGCTATATGCATCGCCTCACGCATTAGTCCTTCGCCTATCCCTCTGCCACGAGCCTGCTCAATCACAGCTACATTTGTTATTTGAGCTGCATCTATGACCATCCACATTCCACAAAAACCAATAATACTACCATCTTCATCTATAGCCAGTACATAATGCGCATACTGATTTTCATGCACTTCGTAGTAAAAGGAATCTAACGTCCATGGTACTGGAAATGAAGCCAATTCAATTTCATAAACTGCTGGCACATCGTCAGAAACCATTTTTCGATAAGTTACATTCCTACTCATGTTCCTTCTCCTTCTGTTCTTTCAGCCAGTTCGCCTCAGCCTCGGCAATCCGTTTATATTGTGGAACGAAGTGATGGGTAGCTTCGACACTTTGTAACTCCATTTTCATCGCTAGATGAATGACTTCCATCGCGCGTGGCAAGTCAATACTAAATGGTGCACGTACTGCATGATCACCAAGTATTTGCACAATATTCTCCCAAAATATATCAACATCTGTTCCTACAAATAAAATAGGTTGCTCTAATGCCTTTAAACGCACTAATAAATCATCAATATGTGCATGATGATCCTCCACAAGTGCTTCTAATGTCTCACCTTGATAAACTGCCGTATAGACATTGCCTCTTCTAGCATCAAAAATTGGACAAATTAACCCGTTATAAAGGGCAGCGTTGGCAGCTAATGTTTTTAAACTAGATATGCCGACTAAAGGTTTCTGTAATGTCCATGCTAATGTCTTTGCTAATGTCACACCTATACGGACACCTGTATAAGAACCTGGTCCTTCAGATACTGCAATCGCATCCAAGTCATTCGGCTTTACATCTATTCGTGCCAGGATTTCTTCAATCGCTGGCATCGCACCTGCAGAATGCGTTAATTTTATATTTTGTACCATCTCGGCCACTACTTTGCCGTCCTTTACAACTGCAATGGAAAGTGGTGTATTTGCTGTTTCTATTCCTAACCAAATCATTTCATTAGCTCCTCACATAGTGCCTCATAGCGTTCTCCACGAGGTATTAACACAAAGCGTCGTTCATTTTCTCCGATTCGGTAAATCTCTATCGCTAGACGATCCTGTGGCAAATCCTGTTCAATTAAATGCGCCCATTCAACCACTGATACCGCATCTCCATAAAACAGCTCATCCCAACCAAGGTCTTCATCACTTTCTGCTAACCTATATACATCTAAATGATTAAACGGTACTCTTCCCTCATACTGCTTAATAATCGTAAATGTTGGACTGTTGACTGTTCGTTTGACCCCTAGCCCCTTCGCCAAGGCTTTCGTAAATGTCGTCTTGCCCGCGCCTAGATCACCTTCTAATGTAATCGTATCCTGAGCTTCTAGTTTATTCGCAAGTTTGCAGGCAAAACGTTCTGTATCATCAACTGAATTCATGATTATTTCATACATATTCTTTTTTCCTCTCATCACTACATTACCTCTAGTTTACCTAAACTAGCCAAAATGTTCAAAGCATCCAATACCATTATACTTGCTTTGAGTGCGCTCGTTAAAAAGCTCTTTTAATAACAGCAGTTAGGTGGCACGATGAAAACAAAAACACGACTTCTCTTAAGAAGACGTGTCAGACAGTACAATGCAATAAAGTAAAGCCGCTGATTTCTACTAAGGGCGAACGCTTTCCAGTGAATGTGATAAGAAGGACAAAAACCATCGAGAGTGAATTTTGATCTGACCCAAAAAAGTTAGACATATTTAGTTAAGCAACTGCTAAGACCTGAGTTCGGTACTCCACCGGGCTTAGGTCTTTTAATTTTTCTTTCATTCGTTTGTGATTGTAGTAGTGAATATAGT
>NZ_PYWL01000023.1 GCF_003049525.1 Lysinibacillus fusiformis
CCATTGCCATTACCATTGCCATTGCCATTGCCATTACCATTACCATTGCCGTTACCGTTACCATTACCGTTACCGTTGCCATTACCGTTACCGTTGCCATTACCATTACCATTACCGTTGCCATTACCATTGCCGTTACCATTGCCATTGCCATTGCCATTGCCGTTACCACTGCCATTGTCATTACCTGGCTTTTCAACTAACACATCAAATGTTAGTGTGTGGTTACCATACGTTACCGTAATCGTCGTAGTACCTTGACCTTTTCCTTTTACAACGCCTGCATTGACAGTAGCTATTTTAGTATTTGCTACTTCATAGGTTGCAAGCTTAGTAACATCTTTTTCTGTTGTTTGACCATTAACAGTAGTTACTTCAGTAATCTTCACGGTAACTTCTTTACCGATTCTTGTTTCAACCTGTGCTTGGTCAATTTCTAGTGTTACTTTTGGTTCTACAACAGGTGCTTTAACTGTAACATTTACCGAAACAGTATTTTTACCGTATGAACTAGTAATGGTAGTCGTACCTTCACCTACTGCAGTGACTAATCCATTTACTACTGTTGCAACATTTTCATCTCCAACAGCATACGTAGCTTTTGATGTTACGTCTTCCTCTGTTGCATCACCTTCTGCAGGTGTTGATGTTTCCGTTACCTTAAGCTGTGCAGTTTCCCCAGCTGTAAGGTCTAGCTCAGTTGGATTTACAGAAAGTGTTACTACTGGTTCAACTATTTCTTTTTCATATATTTTTGCTTCCCCAACATTCCCGGCAGCATCCGTAATGACTACAGATACAGCATTAGTTTCCGCTGTTACTGGGAATGTGAAGCTACCATCTTGATTTAATTCAAAAGCAACAGGTGCTTTTACTTGGCCATTTACCGTCGAAATATAGGAAGCTTTTAATTTATCATTTAAATTGTAATGTAAATCATATAAAGCTAATTCTTCATTGTAGTCGATATATTTATCTGTTACTTGTCCTGTAGCGACGCCATCAGCTACTGAACCCGAAATTTCTGGTTTAGTCGTTTTCACAATAATTGGTCCAACATAGTCGGAAATTGCACCTGATGCTGCAAGACCTGTAAAGTCAATTGTATAGAGACCATCTGGAATCGTTGTGGCAGGTTCTGTTCCCCATGGTTTGTACTGCCCACCAATATTCAGTGTGTAAGAGCCTTTACCTAGCGCTGTACCTGCATGGAGATAACCAATGTAGCCGTCTCCGTATTCGCCACCTTCAGGATTCATAATATCCCACAGCTCGATATAGTTAGTTGTTACATCTCCAGTTAATGTGAATGAAAGGACTGCTGAATCTTTCACGCCATCTCCGTTAAAGGATAGGTCTGTTTCTGTAATCTTGTAATCTTTAATTTCCGTTACTGCCTCGCCGCCAAGGTCAGCTGCGAATGGTAATGAAATTTCTGTATCTCCTCCATTGATATAAATATAGCCTAGTATTTCAGAGCCGTTTGGTGCTGTAGCCTGTGAAGCAGTTAATGTAATATTTAACACTTGCTCACCGTTTAAATTAAATGTCGGCTGATCGACTGTAACCGTTGCATCACCAAATGTTTTGGTCACATCAACTGAAACGCTATAATTACCACCGTTTCCTTTCATGTCTTTTACTAGAACTTGTTTCGTTACAGAAATATCCTGGTCCTTCAGTGATTGTGGACCGAAAGTAACTGTACCTTTCAAGTTTTCAGTAATGGCACCCGTTCCATCTAAAATTGCGGTATCAAGTGCATAAGCAAGAATTTCTGGGTGCGCTGCAGCGTACGGATTTACACGCCCCGCACCTTGAGAAAACACATCGTATGTTGTTTTATCTAAAACCTTGGCCGTATTAGAAAGCGCCACTTTTACATCAAACGCATTCCAATTAGGATTGGCTTGTTTAACTAATGCCACAATACCTGCAATATGCGGTGTTGCCATAGAAGTTCCTGTTTTACGGCCATAAGCTTCTGCATAATCCGCATCAGGGAAATCTTTTTTATACATTGGAATTGTTGACATAATATTTGTTCCAGGTGCACTTACATCTGGTTTAATATCAAAGTTTGGAGTAGATGGTCCACGTGAACTTGAAGAGTTTACATCATCCCCCAGTGTCTTTGTGGAAGCAAATTTACTGAAGCTTATTTTGCCTTTTCCGCCTGCTAATGCAGCGCGCATGGCATTGCCATCCGTTTGAGACATATCAAATGTTGGTAGATATTCGAATGCATCACCAAGGAATGTGCCTGAAATGTCCGGTGCATTTGATCCACCTGCAAAGTTATGAATAATGGTTGCGACAGCTCCATTTGCCTTTGCATTCGCAATTTTATCAACGAAGGCGATACTGCCACGAGAAATCAATGCCACTTTACCGTCTACATCAATTCCTTCAAAGTCTTTTACTTCTCCATTTCCTGGAACAGCAACTACATCAAATTCTCCTTGAAGCTGTGTAGCTACATTTTTTCCGAAAGTAGTTCCCATTAATGGAAGCTGTTTAGTTAAATTGTAGTTGCCAATTGTCACTTTCACTTCCCCGTTGTACATGATTTCAGGATTTGTTGTGTTACCAACAGCAATTCCTAGACGAGCGGTTGCAGGCGTCCCCATTGTTCCGCGATTCGGACCAGAGTTCCCTGTTGCAACTACTCCGATTGTTCCAGCTATCATCGCATTATTTATAGCAAATGAACCAGCATCCGTTTCAGTGTTAGCTCCCCCGCCAAGTGAAAGGTTGATAATGTCCATTTTTTCAATGACAGCTGTTTCAATTGCTTTAACAATACCTGAGGTAGCACCACTTCCATATGCCCCAAGAACACGGTAAGCATAAAGGTCTACTTTTGGAGCGATCCCTTTAATGCCGTATTCGTTAGCGCCGATTGCCGCAATTGTTCCAGCAACATGTGTACCGTGAGATGTATAGAACGCGCTTCCTTTTTCATTAAATTCAGGTGTCCCAGCTGGACGCTCTGAAGGCGATGTTTCCGAGGCATCATTATCAGCCCGAGGCTTCGTGTAAGTCGAAGAGTTTGGAATAAAGTTCTTTCCGCCTTTATAAATTCCAGCGAATTCAGGGTGATCTGTATCAATACCCGTATCTAATACAGCTACTTTTATTCCTTGTCCTTCAAGCCCTTCCTTCCAAAGCTCTTCGATGCCAAGAAAAGAATTACTTGTATTCATTTGAGCTTCTAATTGATCTTCCTTTATAAGTTCCGATGATTTCGTCGAATCATCTTCTGATGCGTGAACAATGACATCAGGTTCTATTAATGTAATTCCTTCTACTGTAAGCAGTTTCGGGAGATCGTTTGCTTTCACAGTTGCCGCAAAACCGTTTAAAACAGTATCAAATGTATATCCTTGAGTCATTTGAACCTTTTTAGTAGCTAACTCTTTTTTAACTTGTGCTTGCTGTACTTTTACATTGGAGCGAACTACTTTTGCTTGGGCATTAGAGAATTTTTGGCCTTTGATTTCGCTTATACCTTGCTCTAGTGCAACAGGCTTTTCAGATAAATGAACAATGACTGCAACCTGTTGATTGCCTGATACATTTTGCAAGCTTTCGTGGAGAGTTGGACCATCTTTAGACAAGCTTAGCTGTTCAGCAATAGCCGCCTTTAGTTGGATAATACTTTCACTTTGACTATCCTGCTTGAATGGTTTCGATTCTTCAGCACTAGCACTCGACAATGGAACCAATAAAGAGAGCACCATAACGAAAACTAGAATACT
Organism: Lysinibacillus fusiformis; assembly: GCF_003049525.1. GTDB lineage: Bacteria > Bacillota > Bacilli > Bacillales_A > Planococcaceae > Lysinibacillus > Lysinibacillus fusiformis. Next base: position 3,762 of record NZ_PYWL01000023.1, read on the forward strand.
ACTTAAAAACTTCATAAACTTAAAATTTTTCAAATCTCATTTCCTCCCCTACCTTTAATTGTCACACTTTTCAGTTTAGTGTGATATTTCCAATTTATCACAATTGAACTAATTCGAGAATCGGAATATTTAAATATTCTGAAATATTGATAATTAGTATCATTTTATGAAATATAGATTAAATCTATCTTCCTAGTAATGGAATAAAAAAGGGGAACTTTCGAATGAGAAATACCTATCGGAATTTCCTTAATTAATCCTATCCAAACAGATAAAGTAGGTATAGATGGCTGTAGTAGCTTATAGAAAAAGAGGGAGGCCAATAGGAGGAGTGATTGGGCGGATTATTTTATAGCTTAAAAATAAAAATAACTGGCGATTTTTTTACAAATCGCCAGCTAAAAGTATGTGGTAAACTACTTCATCAGTAAATGTCATTTGATTTTTTATGCAGATTGTTTTTGGTCTAAGTGATGACTAAAAAATGTTAATAGGCTTGCACAGATTGCAACGAGCCCACCTACCCATGTTACATTCATTAAATTCCCTTGATGATAAACAATTCCGCCTAATGCAGATCCAAAGGCAATACCTACGTTACTCGCAACTGGCATAAGAGAAGCGGCCAATCCTTTAGCGCTTGGTTGGAAAATTTCAGCAAGATCAATTAAATATAGCTGAGTAGATGTTGTTAACAGGATTGCCATTAACGACATTAATCCGATGTTGACTAGTCCTAAAATAAAATGATTGGTGGTCCAAAATAAACAAATTAGCACAATTGCCTGCACGAGAAAAACAAAGCGAAGGCGACCGATAGCATTGTGATTGGCAATTTTACCAGCGAGAATATTGCTGAATATCGAAATAAACCCATATCCAAAAAGGATAAGACTAATAGAATTATTTGGAGCTCCCATTGCGTTCAAAATAGGAACAAGGTACGTAAAGACCGCGTAAGTTGCACCAAATCCTAGAGCAGGAATGAAAAAGGCCATTAAAATACGTGGCTTGATTATGAGAGAAAACTGATCCCGTATGGAGCTACGTACTTGACTGAGCCCTTTTGGCAAGACGAAGAAGGATGCAAAAAAAGCAACCCCTCCTAGTAAAGTGGTTAACATGAAAGTGGCATTCCATCCATACGAGTTGGAAATTACAATACCAATTGGTACTCCCACGACATTTGCCAGTGTGAAACCGCCGAAAACGAATGAAATGGCAAGTCCACGTTTGTTACTCGGCATGGTTTCGCTTGCCACAATCATGGCTAGAGAAATTAAAACGCCTGTTACAACCGCTGTCATAATACGAAGTAGCAGCAGCATAATGTAGTTCGTAGAAATGATACACAAAGCATTAAAGACGATGAAAGCTGCTATTAAAAACAACATCCATTTACGCTTTGGAAAGTGACTTGTTGCGGACATCACGAGTGGTGTAGCAACGGCAAATGTAATGGCAAATGCAGAAACGAGTGTGCCTGCTTTTGCATTTGTCATTTGTAGACTTGAAGAAATATCAGTTAAGATTCCGACTATGACAAACTCACTTGTCCCCAACACGAATGTTAATGAAGTAAGTGTGAAAATAAGTAACCAATGTCGCTTGGATAATTGAGTGTGGTGCATAAATACCTCTTTCTTAGATGAATATAAATGTGTCACAGAGTAGATAAACAACCTAAACATCATATCATAAAATATTTTTACAAGAAAAATCTTTCTAGATTGCATGGAATTATTGGATTTCCACTTTCGATAAGGCTACTAATTTTAATAGCTACATCAACTATGGTTAAACATCAATCCTGCTTCCTTACATTTTTTATTAAAGGAGGAATTTACTAAGTTTGGTCGAAATTTAACATGAAGAAAGCTTGTTCAAATTCTGCCGTACTAACTACCTTTAAAAAAGGAAAGGGAAGATTCCTGATGATTCAATTCCAAAACCATACTATTACAGTTTTTCAAAGTGCATTATATATGACTACCTCGGCAATCATTCAAACGAATGAAGCAATCATTATGACAGATCCTAATTGGTTGCCTAGCGAAATTCAAGAAATTCAAGATTTTATAAATAACATTCAGGGTGACAAACAACTTTATATTATTTATACCCATAGTGATTTTGACCATATAATTGGTTCAGGAGCGTTTCCAGAGGCCAAGGTAATTGCCTCTAAACGATTTGATGACAATTCGAATAAAGCAGAAAGCATTCAAAAAGTTCATCAATTTGATCAGAAATATTATTTACATAGGAGTTATTCCCCTGTATATCCTACAGTTGATATTGTCGTTTCAGAGGATGGATATACAGTAGAGTTAGATTCGATTACGATGACCTTTTATCAAGCCCCTGGCCATACAGATGATGGTTTATTTACAGTGATAGAGCCATACGGTTTATTCCTTTCGGGCGATTACTTGTCTGATGTTGAATTTCCGTTCATCTTTAGCAGCTATAAGGATTATGTGAATACGATGAATAAGGCTGAAAAAATTTTACATAATCATGCCATAACAACCCATATACCCGGTCACGGAATGACGACCCAAAATCAACAAGAAATTCAAAAAAGAATTGATAGCTCAAGATATTACTTAACTCAGCTTCCACAAGATAAAGGAGAGTTAGAGAATTATTTAAGGAGCGAGTATTCATTTTTTGAGGGAATGAAAAGCATTCATACTGACAATAAAGAGATGATCTGTAAAGAAAGTTTAGAAGAGCATTTGTAGTCTTCTAGAATGCATCGAAATGTATGACAATGCAACCAAAAAGGAGATTGGCTTGCAATAGCCAGTCTCCTTTATTATGAAAGCTTACTTTGTTAATTGGTTTCCAGTAAACGCTGCAAGTAGTTCACGTACTTCGTCAGTTGAATGGGCATTGATTAATTGAATGCGTAATTGACTAGCTCCCTTGAAGCCACGCACATATATTTTAAAGAAACGTTGTAATGCTTTAAATGAACGAGTTTCAAATTCCTTGGAATATTGATCATGAAGATCAAGGTGAAGGGATAGCAAGCTCAGGTATTCCTCTGCACTATGCTCCTTTGGCTCTTGCTCAAAGGCATATGGGTTTGAAAACACGCCTCTCCCAATCATTACTCCATCAATACCGTATTGCTCAGCTAATTTTAAACCTGTTACTCGGTCAGGAATATCTCCGTTGATCGTTAGCAATGTATCAGGAGCTATTTCATCCCGTAGTTTTTTTATATCTGCAATCAATTCCCAATGTGCGGGGACCTTACTCATTTCTTCTCGTGTACGTAGATGAATAGAAAGGTTAGCGATGTTTTGTTTTAAAATATGAGTGAGCCACTCACGCCACTCAGCTACATCTGTAAAGCCAAGTCTTGTTTTTACGCTAACAGGTAAACCACCAGCTTTAGCGGCTTGGATAATCTCTGATGCTAGTTCAGGATGAAGAATTAAGCCGGCTCCTTTACCACGTTCAGCTACATTATCGACTGGGCAACCCATATTAATATCGATCCCTTTAAAGCCCAGCTCTTTCATGCCGATACTCATTTGACGGAAATGTTCAGGGTTGTCTCCCCAAATATGGGCAACAATCGGCTGTTCATCTTCTGTGAAAGCTAAGCGGTTACGCACGCTATCCATACCGTCTGGATGACAATAGCTTGTCGTATTGGTGAATTCCGTGAAAAATACGTCGGGACGACCTGCCTCACTAATGACATGACGAAATACAACATCTGTCACATCCTCCATAGGTGCTAAAATGAAAAATGGCCGTGGTAAATCAAGCCAGAAATTATTTTGATTCATTGATGAATATCCTCTCTTTCCAAAATACTACCTTGCAAAAAGATAACATATTTCGTTTATTTCTTCACAACTAATTGGCTTAGGCACCTATAAGAAAGTTCGAAGTGGTCCTCTTTACATTAATGGGGAATGATTATAGGTCTTCACAGCATTTTTATTGTTAATCTAAAGGAGGGATACCATTAGTATTTCTTAGAAATATTGACATTTATTTTTCAGACCACTAAGCTTAATTGGAAATAGACAGGGAGGGGGATTGCCAGTGGAATTTGTTACATTGAAATGTCCTAATTGTAATGGAAACATTGAATTTAAAGAGGGGCATTCATTCAAATGTCCATTTTGTGATACTGAAATAATGTTAAAAGAAAATAAAGTCTACTATGTAGATCAAACGATTAATAATTATTATGGTACAACTGCTCCTCAAACAGCGACACGTCCAAAATCGAATTTAAAAGTATTACTTCTTATTCCGATTGTCTTTCTATGTGTATTTTTTGGATATTTGCTGTTAAGCAACCATCAAAAAGAAGAAGGAAATTATGGAGGGACAGCTGTACGAACAATACCAGAAAGCGAGGTTTTACTACTCTTTTTAAAAGACGTTTTTGAAAAGGGGGATGTAATGCCAAGTGAAGAAGAGATTGCAAGCATCCGTTATTTGGCTGCCTATTTTTCTGAGGATCAATGGCATTTTGATTACAGTCTGGATGATCCGTTTACAAATAAGGAAGCAGAAATTGTGACCTATACTATGAAGGATAAGTTATTAAACACACAAAAAATTGAACAAAAGGACTTCGAAGCATTTACTGGATTGACTGTATTGAAGCTGATGAATGATTATGAAATATCGCAAAGTGAAAAAGTAAGCTTTCGACATTTGAAAAACTTGAAAAGCTATACAGGGAGCTTTAATGAATCTTTTAGTAAAATTGCGGAATACTTTAGCGATAAATCTACGGTTTCAGAACTCTCTATCCAAATTCGAAGTAATAATGAGCTTGCTTTATTAGTAGAGTTTCCCAATCTCCAATCACTAGAAATATCTTATTTGACGGAAGAGGTCACAGATTTTCAGCTTCTAAATAAATTGCCGCTAAAATCACTGTCTTTAAAATTTACCAATGATTTTAAATGGCTATCTACTTTAACAAATTTAGAATCATTAACAATCGATAATAGTGATGCGACAGATTTTAGCTCTTTTTATTCATTGAATCAATTACAGGAATTGAAGCTTACTTCGGTAAGAAATTTAAAAGCTCTTGATTTCATACAAAACATGCCTAATCTCCAATCACTTGATCTTGAAAATATGAACATTGCTAATTTAGAAAAATTAAGAAATAAGTCGTCTTTAACAAAGCTACGCTTATCTTCTCCAGGTCAATTGGAATTACTTGATATTGTGAACAGCCTAACGTCACTCACAGAGTTAACGCTAACAGGTTACTATGGCGACACTTCACCGATAGTAGCGCCCCATTTGAAAAAGGCGGAAATAACAGGCTCTTTTATACCGAAGCTAGAGGCACCTAGTTTAAAAGATTTGATTGTGGACATAAGTGGAGCGGATTCGACATTAAATGGTGCACAATTACGGAAATACCCAAAGCTCGAACAACTCACAGCGAAGGAGTATGGAATTTTTACAGAGATTAGTTCTTTAAATGACCTACCCAATTTGCAAACACTACATTTTGACGAGACAGTTTTTGAAGAGGGAACGAGGGAGCTATTCAATCTAAAACATGTAAAAACATTAAAATGTTCTAAATGTAATTTTCAATTTATTAATGAACATCCTTTAACGAACAATGTGCTGTTGCATTTAACTTTAAATGATGTATCGATGCGAGTAGGGAATGGTGATTGGGTGCATGAGGTTGATAAGGTGATGCCTTTCTTTGCTGGTTTTTCAGCTCTACGTTCATTTACTTTACAAGATAGTTCATTACAATCGTTAAGTTTTTTGGAGAATTGGCAACAAATTGAGGTGCTTCACTTGGAAAACAACGCTATTTCAAATATAGAGCCTTTAGTGAATCTACCGAATTTGAAAAAGCTTTATATTTTAGGAAATCCGGTACAAAATCAATCTGCTCTAAACAAGGAAATTATAGTTTATTAAGGTCATGCGTAATTTAAAACATTAGAAATGTGGATTTTTAGGTTATTACAATATGAGAGGCGATAAAATAGCTTTATGGGAGGGCCGAAAGATGAAGAAGGCAGAAATGATGGATCAGCATTTAGAGACGTATGAAGAAAAGATTAGTAGCACGGAGATTTGGCATACTGTAGATTTAATTTATAAAATTAACTTGGATGAGGCTCCTATTGTCAATAAAGAGATGGAAGGAATGTCTTCATTATCAGGAAGAGAGGCCATAGATTCCCTTCTACAACAATATGAGGGAACTATAACAGGGGCAAAGGCTCGAAGTATTCTAAATGAAATGTTTGGTGTTAATTTGGATGCCATTTCCTCACTAGAGGGAGCAAGGCTAGCTTTATATTCAAAGGGTCAATGGATTGTTCAACATGAAAAGGATTTATTTGTCGTACATACAGGAGCAGGAGATATAGACGTGAAGGTCTATCCTACAAATTATTTCTTAGAACAAACTGGGCTTAAGCAATTACCAACTAATTTACAGCAGGAGCTAGCAAGTATCGGATATTACTTCGATGATACAAAGGATAGCTACTATTACTCAAATCCGACGGGTGAAGCTGTTTCAGATGCTTTTAAAGGAAAAACAATAGGTGCGATACTCGGGGTTATTCAACAATCATTTGCACATTTATAAATTAAAAAGGTCATATAGAGGGGTTATTCATCCTATCTATATGACTTTTCATTATTAGTGATAAAATTTACTTTCCAAAAGAGGATAAAAATTTAACTCGATCTCCCATAGGAGGTGTATTATTGTCGGTTAACACTACTTCCAATACAGCCGGACCATTTAAATTCATCAAGTTATGAAGCATATCTTGGTTAAGTTCTTGCAACTCTGTTACTTGGAAGCTTGGTATATCCATCGCTGAAGCCATAGCACTAATATTAATTGGATGTTGTTCAAAGGATGGATGCGTACGCTTAAACTGTAAAGCATGTCCATGGTATACCATCCCTAAACGAGCATTATTCATGACAATAAATAAAATGGGTAGATTATATTCTTTTGCTGTTAAAATCTCCATCCCATGCATGAAAAAGCAACCATCTCCTGTAATACATGCAACAGGACGTTCAGGTTCAGCTAACTTTGAACCAATGGCAGATCCAATTCCACTTCCCATAGCTCCAAAATGGACATTTATATTAAATGTATCATAATCTACTACTTTCATATGATGAATGACATAGGACATAAATTCACCAATATCAATAGCATATCTTGTAGAGGCAGGTAAATATTTTTGAATAGTTAACAATACATTTTTCGTGTTATATTCCCCTGTGTCTGCTTCATAAATCCCTTTATTTTGTGTAACCTCAAACGAAGTTCTTGCTAGACCTTTAGCTCTTAGTTCTTCAATAAGCAATAATAAACTACTATGGATGTCACCTAGAACGGGTAGATCGATTTCATATTTACGGTTGAACACGGATTGATCAAAGTCCAGCTGTATTGAAAAACGATTTTTCGTAAGATTTAAGTTGTAGTTATTCGTAGCTGTCTCACCTAAACTTGAACCGACAATGAATAAAACTTGTCCATCGCCATCAGCTATTAATTGCGAGGCAGCCTCGTGGCCAGCAAAACCGAACACACCAACTAGGAGAGGATGATCCTCTGGAATATACCCTTTAGCTTGTGGTGTTGTGATAATTGGCCAATTTAAAATTTCTGCTAACTCTAATAGTTGTTCAACAGAGTTTCTTACCCCTTGTCCTACCAAAATATAGCCACTTCTTCTTGCTAATAGCTCTTCAGCTACACTTTTAATGGTATCTAATTCAGGAACAATAGCTGTTCCCTTTGGTGGAGCTGGTATTTCTACGTTTGGAACGGTTTCATGTTGAACATCTATTGGTATAGCGATATGTACAGGACCTGGCACGCCAGATAGAGCAATTTCTGATGCTTTTACTATTTCTGTTAGTAAATCCTTCGATTCTTTCACCGTTACGCTATATTTGGTAACTGGTCGGAAGATAGGTTCAGCATCTAACTCTTGAGAGGCATTTAAACCGATCGTGTTAACAGGAACAGCACCGGTTAAAAATAAAACCGGTAAATGCTCCCGCATAGCATTTGCGGCACCTGTTATTAGGTTTGTTCCACCAGGTCCACTACAACCAATACAAACACTTAGATGGTTGGTGTATTTTGCGTAAGCCGCAGCCATATAGGATGCTGCTCCCTCATGTTTTGTGACAATAGGTGTTAATTCACTCATATCATTGAGTTCATCAAAAAATGCATTGACGGAGCCTGCTGGAATACCAAAAATATATTGCACACCACTATTTTTTAAATACTCTAAGACTGTGCGAGCTGCTTTCATCATCATTTCTCCTTTGCATATTTATTTAATAGGCTAACAGAAATATTTTTTCATAATTTCCCCAGCTTTCATAGGCTTACTGAAAAAATATCCTTGCATTAAATGACAATTTTGTTCCAATAAATAGTCTGCTTGCTCCTTTGTTTCGACCCCTTCAGCAATAACCTCCAGTTTCAAATTTTGAGCTAGGGTAATGATTGTATTAGTAATAGCTGCTGCATCATCCGTTAACATTTCTTGTACAAAGGATTTATCAATTTTTAATGTGGAAATCGGTAAATTTTTCAAATAGCCTAAAGATGAATAACCGGTACCGAAATCATCAATAGCTAAATTGACCCCAAGACCATTCAATTGTGTCATTGTCTTTAATGTTACCTCTGTATTTTTTACAATTAGATTTTCTGTGAGCTCTAGCTGTAAATATTCAGGAGACAAATCTGTTTCATATAAGACATTTTCAATAATAGAAAATAAATTATTCTGTTCGAACTGATGGACAGATAAATTCACAGACATACTAATTAAAGGATATCCTTGATTATGCCACTCTTTTAATTGCTTGCATGCTTCCTTAAGAACCCACTCACCGATTGGAACGATTAACCCTGTTTCTTCAGCAAGTGGAATAAACCTATCGGGCGTTATCATGCCATGTTCTCGATGATTCCACCTTAATAAAGCTTCCACACCTTTAATTTTATTTGTTTTATAATTGATTTGTGGCTGATAGAAGATAATCAATTCATCTCGCTCTAAAGCCTTATATAAATCATTTTCAAGTTTGATACTCTCAAAAGTTCTTGTATCCATTCCTTCACTAAAGAAATGGTAGCTAGTGCCGGGCGTCTCCTTTGATTTATACATGGCAGTGTCGGCATTTTTGATTAACGTTTCTGTAGTATCACCGTTTTCAGGAAATAAACTGATACCAATGCTTGTTTTAATATATATTTCATTGTCTATTAAATTAAAAGGTTGCGAGAAAGAAGCATTGATACAATTAATAACTTTTAAAATGTCATTCTCACACTTAATATTAGGTAAATAGATTGTAAACTCGTCTCCACCTTGCCTTGATACAGTTGCATCTTCTGGGACGCAAGCACTTAAACGTTTGGCAACACTTTGAAGCAATAAATCACCATAACTATGACCTAGCGAATCATTTACTAACTTGAAACGATCTAAATCCAAGTAAAGCACAGCTAATTTTTCACCATTTACTTTCGCATACTTTAGTCCTTGCGTTAGTCTGTCTATTAAAAGAACTCTATTGGGCAAATCCGTTAAACTATCGAAGTAGGCGTGGTATTTAATTTTCTCTTCTAATTGCTTTCTTTGCGTTATATCTTTAAATGTAATAACTTCGCCTACGACTTTATCCCCTTCTTTTATTAAAGAAGTGACGTATTCAACAGGGAAGTTGGAATGATCTTTTCTGAAAAATACTTCATAGCTGTTAAAATTTGCATTTAAAAAGGGTGAAACAGTCATGTTGTCCTCTGCTTCACAACCACTCATAATAATTTCAACTGATTGTCCAATCAATTCTCTATCTGTTTCATACCCCAGCATGAGCGCACCTGCTGGATTGCAAAATGTAATGTTACGGTCAAGATCCAATCCAAAAATCCCTTCACCTGCCGAGTTGAGAATTAACTCTTTTTCACGGCTAAGCTGTTGTAACTCCGCGACTACTCGTTCAAGCTCTTTATTTTTGTCTCTTACTTCTGATGTTCTCTCCTCAATAATAATCTCTTGTTTTTCCATATATAACTGGTTGGATAAGGCAGATGCAGTAGTATCAACAATGGATTGAGCTAACTGTAATTGAGTCTCAGAATAGAAAAAAAGTTTATTTTCAAGATTCACAATCGAAATTTGTCCTAAAATTTCACCCATTGAAATCAAAGGAAACATAACTAAACCATTTATACCGAAATTACGACAAACTTCATGATTTGGCCTGTCATCCTCAAATACATTTGGAATAAGAATCGCTTTTTTTGTTTTAAAAACCTCTTGCATGACAGGATCATTGCTCTCATCAATTTTTATTTTGTTATGCGTTTTAAGCCAATTTTCTTCGGTCCAATCGCTATCCTTACTCAACTTAGCCGGTTTAATACTTTTTTCTGCTAAAGGATCTAATAAATGAACACCTATATTTTTATTATCTAAAACCTTTTCTAAGTAGAAAAAGCATTTATCAAGGCTTTCCTGTAGCGAAGAGCACATGGATAAGTCGCGTGTAACATCGAGCAGTAACTGCTTTTCATTTATAAGATGCTCTTTATAAGTTAAGTTGTTTGCGTTTTGAATGGCCACCGCAGCCATATTTACATAGGCCTCAACCGTTTGAATTTCTTCCTCTGTTAAGTTCATTGGAATTCCATAATCAAATAAAAAAACAAGTCCAAATAACTCTTGTTCAAACGAAATAGGAAGTACTAATAAAGATTTAATATGAAATCCTTCAACGGCTCTAGGGTCAGGGCGATTGTCTCTTGAAGTATCAGGAATATAGATTGTTTTCTTTGTTTCAATCACTTCCTTCGCAAGTAAATCTATTTCAGTCTCAATGACATGCATATTCAATGTCCAGCCGTTAATCACTTCTGGTTTTCCTACATATCCTCTGAATGTTCCATCTTCTTGTGGTAAATAAATTCCCACTGAATCACAGTTAACGATTTCTTCAGATATTGCGATTGTTACCTGCTCCAATACTTCACGTAAATCTAGCTTCATGTTTATCATTTTCGTTATATTGGCCAGTCGAGAATATCTCGTTTGTTCTATAGACATGTAAATGAACCCCCAATTTTTTGTCATTGTCCTGTAGAAAAAATGTTAAATTTTTGCTTTATTCGTATCGAATGTCTTATTATTTTATTTTACAGTAGTAATAATCAGGTAGGTAAAAAAATGTAGAAATTAGTTAAAATTTCTTAAGAGTATTTCTCGGTTTTAGCCATTACCCTTTTTATATAGGACTAGAATCCTTTGTATAAAATTAAATACATTCTACAGTGGCGATAATGATCTATTAGGTTTTTACTAGGAATGAAAAGTAAATGTTCATCAAAAAAAATGCAACAATCTTGTATGGCTCTTTGTAGCATTTTCACGGGAAAATTATGTGTCAGTTCAAAAATGGGTTTGCTCAACTTTAATGGAAGAATATTAAAATATTATGATGATCTATTTGACCGCTAACTATCTAAATAATCTTCAGCCCCTTTTCCAAAGGTCTAAAGTTAAAATGACAAACATGGAATTATATTCAATTTAAGAGAGCTTCCTAATTTTATTCTACAGTGCAATAAAAATTCCTCTCTCTAAACATGCATTCACCTCCTAAATAATGAAATATTCTGATTATTAAATTGTTATATATCCAAAACATATTCTAATTTAGGGTACAAGAAATCACCTCGACATGATGGCTGAATGATTGTGGTCAAGCATGGGATAGTTTTATAATGAATAGATGGAAAATAAGAGGAGTTGAAAAGATGTTCACACGTAACAAAGGTTTTTATGTAGTGTTATCGTTGCTAGCAATCATTTTTGTATTGACGGGCTGTGGTACAGCTAAGGACAATAAGAAAACAGAGGGAAGTACAACGAAGGAATCAGAAGAAAATTACGCATCAAAGGTGAAAGAAAATCCCATTGTAACAATTACGATGAGCAATGATGAAAAAATTGTCATTGAATTAGAGCCTACTGTAGCACCCAATACTGTAGCAAACTTTATTTCATTAGTGAAAGAAGGATTTTATGATGGTCTTATATTCCATCGTGTCATTCCTGATTTTATGATTCAAGGTGGAGACCCTTCAGGTAATGGGACAGGTGGACCTGACTATTCAATTGACGGCGAGTTTTCCTCAAACGGTTGGGACAATAGCCTGAAACATGAACGTGGTGTCATTTCAATGGCACGCTCGAAAGATCCAAACTCTGCAGGATCACAATTTTTCATTATGGTCAAAGAATCGACGAATCTAGATGGAGACTACGCTGCTTTTGGGAAAGTTCTTGAAGGTATGGAAACGGTAGATGCTATAGTTGCAGCTGAGCGAGATGCTACCGATAAACCATTAGAAGATCAGCAAATGAAAAAAGTAGAGGTGGATACGAAGGGCTTTGATTACCCAGCACCTAAAGTAAATAAGTAGACATTAAAAAGGCTAAATCAATTAGGATTTAGCCTTTTATAAGTGCGTATAACCTCGTATATACCCTTATCCTCCAACTTCCTTTGGTATCGAAATAAGCCATAAAAAATCGTCCTCTATAAGTATTTGAATATCCTCACCATAGTTCATTAGTTGCTCAGCTTTGCGTTGTTTAGTACTGATGCCACGACGTTTATCTCCAAGGATAACAAAATCCGTTTGTTGTGTGACGGTGCCTTGTAAAAATCCACCACAAGCCTTTACTTGTTTGGCTGCTTCTGAACGAGTCATCGTGGAAAGAGCGCCTGTAAACACAATTTGTTTATGATAAAAGGGGTGGGGAAGGCTTTCGGTTGGATCTGAAAAGAAGATGTCTAGGCTGTCTTGATTAGTCATATTGCCCTCCTGAAACTCCTTCGATTTTTGCCTGCTAGTGGTGATAAATACATCCACAAAGTTTTGCATGTATGCTACATTAAAAATAAAAATTTAAAGAGGTACATAGACATGAATTCACAATTGACCGCTTTTATTACTCTTTGCTGTACATCAGGTGTACTAAATTTGTATTTATGTTTATATGTCTTTCTACAACGTTTTAATTATACAAAAATTGCTCAATTGTTTATTGGTTATACAGCTTTAATAACGGTGTACTGTTTTGCTTCTGCGTTTTGCATAATAGCTACATCACTTGAGGCTATAAAGATTTGGACAACTATTTTATATGTCGGCATGGCAACTTCTGCACCCTTAGGCTTATTGTTTATCATGCAGTATTTGGGCTTTCATTTATCAAAGAAAAAACTCATTGGAATTCTTGTTATTCCTGCTATTAGTATAGTGTTGGTTGCTACGAATGATATCCATCATTTACATTATCGAGTATTTGAAATTGACCCTGTTTTAGGGGCTCCTTATATTCATCAGGAAATTGGTTTATGGTATATCCTTCACGGCATCTTCACATTTTCCAGCATGCTGGTAGCATTTTTATTAGTGCTGACCCATTGGAAGGAAACAGCTAAGTCTTATCAACCACAATTAATTGCGTTAATGTGTGGGCAGTTGATTCCCATTATAACAGCATTTGTCTATTTGCTGGGCTTAACACCACAAGGAATTGATCCAGTTCCAATGGTTTTATGGGCTTCCTCCCTGTTATATTTATGGTCTATTCATTCCTCGCGCTTGTTTAGAGTAATGCCGGTCGCTAAAGATGCTATCTTTCATAGTATCAATGATGGCGTTATCGTATTAGATGAAAGTTATCGATTAATAGAATTTAATCAAGCTTGTAATAAGATGATCCCATCTTTAACGAGATCGATGTTCGGCATGGACTTTGCGAAGGTATGGCTTGAGGTAACGGGGCAGTCGATTCCCTTTACAGGGGAGAGCGTAGTGAAGGCACAGGAATTTGAGCTAGATCTTACTAATCGTACATATCAAGTGCGTATTTCAGCACTACAGCATGTGAATCATGGTAATGGACTATTACTAATTTTCACCGATATGACGGAGGTAAAAAATCTCCAAAGAATGTTAGAAAAACAGGCCTATTATGATGAGCTTACACAAATTTATAATCGCCGTGCATTTTTTCAACAATGTAATCAAGCATATGTTGAGGCGAAAGGGACGTCATCCTCATTTACGGTGGTGCTAATGGATATTGATCATTTTAAACATGTCAACGATACGTATGGTCATGCAGTGGGTGATCAAGTACTAGTTCATGTCGTCAAGGCTTGTCAGGATGAATTAAAACGTGGTGAACTTTTTGCAAGATATGGCGGTGAAGAATTTGTTCTTGCGTTACGAGGATGCACATTAGTAGAGGGAGAGGCTTTAGCAAATAAGCTTTGTCAGAGTATAGAGCTACAACCGCTTAAGACTACAGAGGGCATCATTACGACTACGATTAGCTGTGGGGTAGCTGAAGGGACAAATGGGGAAGAGACCTTATATCAACTCTTGAACAAAGCAGATAAAGCACTGTACTCAGCAAAACAAGCAGGACGTAATCGAGTACATGTGTATAGAGATAATGAAAAAGCTAAAATATACAATCATTGAACAATGATGTATATTTTAGCTTTTTACTTACCAATCTGTGTGAAAAAAACCTGCTAAATCAGTTCGCTCATACGTATGAGCACCAAAATAATCGCGCTGTGCCTGTAGCAGATTAGCATTAGATGAACCAGTTCGATAGCTATCATAATATGTGAGCGATGCACTTAAGCATGGTAATGCATTACCTGCCTGTATACCTTCACACACAATTTTTCTCAATCCACTTTGATAATCCTTTGTTTTTTCTGCAAAGTAAGGATCGATTAATAGGTTAGCGAGTGTAGGTTGTTTCTCATAAGCATCGCTTATAACATTTAAAAACTCTGCACGTATAATGCAGCCACTACGGAAAATGAGCGCAATATCCTTTAATGGTAAGTTCCAATTATAGAGCTCTGAAGTCATTTTATATTGCGTAAAGCCTTGTGCATAGGCACAGATTTTCCCCATATAGAGGGCTTGTCTGACATATTCTACCCACATATCTTTATCGAGATTTGGCTGAGTACTGCTGGGACCTGCTAATACTACTTCTGCACGAACTCGTTCTTCTTTTAATGATGAAATATAGCGAGCGAATAAAGCCTCTGTAATAATTGAAGTAGGAATACCATTATCGATGGATTGCATACTCGTCCATTTGCCAGTTCCTTTTTGACCAGCTTTATCAAGAATCATATCGATCAGAGGTAAGCCTGTGACATCATCTTTTTTTCGTAAAATTTCAGCTGTAATTTCAATTAAATAGCTTTTTAATTCTCCTTCATTCCATGTTTCAAAGATTTCAGCGATCTCCTCAACAGACAATCCAACATTATTTCTTAAAAATGTATAGGCCTCGGCAATAAGCTGCATATCAGCGTACTCGATACCATTGTGGACCATTTTGACAAAATGGCCTGCCCCTTTAGGCCCCATATACGTGCAGCATGAAGTGCCCTTAAATTGCGCTGCTATTTTCGTAAGAATAGGAGCCGCTTTTTCGTAGACCTCACGATCGCCACCAGGCATGATAGAAGGACCTGTCAAAGCTCCAACCTCACCACCTGAAATGCCAATGCCTAAATAGCCGATACCTCGAGCCATCAGTCCATCATGTCTACGCTCGGTATCTTGATAGTGAGAGTTACCGCCGTCCATAATAACATCGCCTGTTTCAAGGAAAGGCACTAAGGAATCAATGACTGAATCAATGGCTTTACCAGCAGTCACCATTAAAAAGATCTTTCTTGGCTTTTCTAAAGATTGCACAAAATCTTCTATTTCATAGTAAGGAGTAAGCGCTTGTCCTTCGACCTTTTGTAGAAGTTTGTCCGTTAGATCGCGTGTATAGTTATAAACTGCTACTTGCTCGCCCTTATTAGCCATGTTTAAGGCGATATTACTGCCCATAACACCTAAACCAATAACGCCTATTGTATTTAACATTTATGCTCGCTCCTTCTTGTCTATTTTTTAAACAAATAAACTAAGTAATAAAATAAATCCTAAACCAGCTACAGATACAATGGTTTCTAGCAACGTCCATGTAGCAAACGTTTCTTTCATACTTAATCCGAAATATTCTTTAAACATCCAAAATCCAGCATCATTAACATGTGAAGCAATTAAGCTTCCCGCACCTGTCGCAAGAACCACCAATGCAAGGTTCACATCATGTTGGCCTAACATAGGGATTACTAGCCCAGCTGTTGTTAAAGCGGCAACCGTAGCTGATCCCAATGAAATACGTAAAATAGCAGCAATGATCCATGCTAATAGAATGGGTGATAAGGTAGTTCCATGGAATAGCTCAGCTACATAATCACCGACGCCCCCATCGATTAATACTTGTTTGAAGGCACCGCCACCACCAATAATCAACAGCATCATGCCAATATGTGAGATTGCTGTTGTACAGGATTCCATTACTTGCTTAATTGGAATTTTTCTTGCTATACCCATCGTATAAACGGCTACTAATAAGGAAATTAACATGGCGGTACCAGCCTCTCCGATGAAGCGGATTCCGGCTAATAAGCTGTTATCCTCGAAGCCTATTGTTTTTTGTAGCAGTGTAATTATAGTAGCGATGGACATTAAAATAACGGGTAACAATGCAGTGAAAACACTGATGCCAAAGCTAGGAGTATCCTCCAACTCAAAGGTTTTTTGCTCTCCTAAAGAGGCAATATTCCCAGTTTTATTGAATGATTCAGGCACTAATCTTTTAGCTACCTTTGTAAATAATGGCCCAGCTATAATTACAGTTGGAATGGCGATAATAAAACCATAAAGCAATACTTCCCCAATGTTTGCCCCATATTCACCTGCAATCACTGTAGGGCCTGGATGTGGGGGTAAAAATCCATGTGTAACCGATAAAGCGGCTGTCATCGGAATACCTAGATACAAAATAGATACCTTCAATTGTCTTGAAATAGCGAAAACAATAGGTATTAATAGTACTAGTCCTACCTCAAAGAAAAGGGCAATTCCGATAATAAAGGATGCCGCTACCACGGCCCACTGAATATTTTTTTCTCCAAATTTGTTCACAAGGGTCATAGCAATGCGCTGTGCGCCCCCTGAATCGGCTATTAATTTACCTAGCATTGCGCCAAGTCCAAATATTAATGCCAAGTGACCTAGTGTACCACCTAATCCTGCTTCAATCGTTTTCACAATACTATCTACAGGTATTCCAAGAACTAAAGCCACACCAAATGAAACAATGATTAAAGAGATAAACGTATTTAATTTAAAGACCATTATTAAAATTAACAGTGCAATAATACCAATACCTACAATAACTAAAGGCATATTTTTTCCTCCTTTTTAGTCGGGCTTTATTAAGCTCCTCTGATATTGAGCAATAGATGCATAATCGTCTGCTAATACCCTTGATAAACGAATGAAAATAGGAAGTAGCTGTCTATATTCTTTAGCTGCCTCTTCTAAAGGGGTATGTTTATAAGTGTCACCAATCATATCCGCAACCACTTCAAAGGAATCAATTTTGCCGATTGCATATAAGCCTAAAATACAAGCACCAAGACAGGAACTTTCATAGCTTTCAGGTACTACTACCTCTGATTCAAAAATATCAGCCATCATTTGTCGCCAAATCTCTGATCGTGAAAAACCACCTGTTGCTTGAATACGTGTAACGGGACTTTCCATACATTCAAGTAAGGCTAGGTATACGGTATATAAATTGTAGATAACCCCTTCAAGAGCAGCTCGTATCATATGCTCTTTTTTATGGGACATGGTTAAACCAAAAAATGAACCACGTACATCTGGATTCCATAAAGGAGCGCGCTCCCCTGATAAATAGGGATGGAAGAGTAATCCATCAGCACCGGGTCTTACACGCTCGGCAATTTTCGTTAACACGTCGTACGGATCAATGCCTAATCTTTTAGCGGTTTCAATCTCAGAAGAGGCAAACTCATCACGAATCCAACGAAGAACCATGCCTCCATTGTTTACGGGGCCCCCAATAACCCAATGGTTTTCTGTTAATGCATAACAAAAAATTCTTCCTTTTACATCTGTTTTGGGTTTATTAATAATCGTACGAATGGCACCACTTGTCCCAATTGTAACGGCAATTTCGCCGTCCTTAATGGCGTTAACTCCTAAATTTGAAAGCACACCATCACTTGCACCGATCACAAAAGGTGTTTGAGGATCAATGCCGATTTGCTCAGCTAAAATTGGGTGACAGTCGGTGAAATATTTAGTTGTTGGTACGAGTGTTGATAATTGTGCACTTGTAATTCCAGCCACCGTTAAGGCCTCTTCATCCCATTCTAAAGTGTGAAGATTCATCATCCCCATAGAGGAGGCTAATGAATAATCCACGACATATTCATTGAAGAACTTTTTAAAAATATATTCTTTAATGCCGATATATTTTTTTGTTTTACTAGCTAGTTCAGGGTGTTCCTTTACAAGCCATGTAATTTTACTTAGCGGGGACATGGGATGAATTGGGGTCCCCGTTCTTTTATAAATCTCATGCCCGTTCCATTCGTCTTTAATTTTATGTGCCCATGCTTCACTACGATTGTCCGCCCAAGTAATGACAGGAGTTAACGGTCGGTCATTTTCGTCTATCGCAATTACACTATGCATGGCACTACTAAAGGATACAAATAATAATGGTTTGCCCGAATGGACTTTCATAATATTTGACATTGCTTGCAGTACTGCCTGAAAAATCTCTTCTGGATTTTGCTCCGCTGTCGAAATATCAGGTGTATATAGTGGATACCCAATATTTTCTTGTTGAATAACTTTGCCTTGCTCGCTGAATAATACAGCTTTTGTGCTAGTAGTCCCTATATCTACACCTAACATATAGTTAGTCATCCTGTGACTCAACCCCTTTAGATAGCATTTGCTGAGACCTCCATAGGTCCTCCACAGTCCCTTGAACATCGTCAAAATTGTCATGTAAAGATTTAATCATGAGCTTTCGATCTTTAGCTCGGATAGCATCTATATATAGCTCGTGATTGTTTACAATACGAGTGAAATCATCGTATTTTTCAATAAAGCGCATGCGCATGGATAGTAGTATTAATCCTTCCATTACTGGTTTTAAATTATTCCAGATCATACCGATATAGGAATGTCCAATGGAGCGAATAATAGCTTCATGGAACATAACATCCTGATAAGAAAATTCATCTGCATCATTATATTTTATGGCAACCTTCATCATTTCTAATGTTTTGCTAAGTTCTAGCGCTAGGTTAGTTGTATCCATTTTAATGAGGCGCTCAAACACAAATGTCTCAATCAGTAAACGAACATCATATATTTCTTCTATTTCCTTCTCTGACAAACCAATGACAACAGCGCCCATTTTCTCAAGTCTAATGATGTTCTCAGATGCCAATGTCCTTAATGCTTCACGAATGGGTGAACGACTTACTTCAAAATCGGCTGCTAATTTGTTTTCAGAAAGAATGGTACCGCTTTCAATTAATCCTGAAATAATACGCATTCTAAGCTCATAAGCTACACGATCGCCAGTTGAAGCCTTAGAAAGCCATTTTTGAGGATATAAATAATCATTAGATTCGCTCATAATATCACCTTTTTTAATTTCAGTATACTTGTATACAAGTATTATAGTCAGAAAGAAAATAAGATTGCAAGCGACATAAAAGGAATAACAATGAGACGTCGAGGAAAGAGCCTTCACGATAATCTTCGTAAAAATAAAAAATTTATTGTACATGCATTCTTTTTACATGGACAAACTTTACAGTGAGAAGTTTTAAAACGCATGAATGTTTAAAAGCTTCTCAAATAATTAGTGGAGGATGGTTATGTCAAATATGAATACAAATCGTAAAGATGCTAAAGCAAATGAAACGAGAAGTGCAAGCATAACAAACCAACCTCGACAAAAGCTCCAGGAAGAGTTTGGTTCTGAATTTGAACTTGATACATCTTCAGCACAGGTTAATAATTTTGCTGAAACTAAAGGAAAAACAGGTATCAAACAACCAGTCAGTGAGCGTACTGCGTGGCACTAGTTTAGATTTGACAACTATTCAACACATCGAGAAGAACTAGGGTAGATACCTTAGTTCTTCACTTATAGCCTGGGAAATATTGTGTTATCTAATATACTTTCCATACATATTTTCTGAGCATTTCATAATACTACATTTGAACAATGAAAACTTTTTAAAGAAGGGAAGAGAGTAGATTGGCAAAACACTCAGATACAAGTTGGAAGCAGGATCATCCAAGTACATTATTTAGTAACTCGGTGCAAAAGGCGGATCGTATGTTAAAGCATGCGAAATCACACCCTGAGGAAATGGCTATCGAGCATGCCTTTGATCAAATCAAACATGCAGAAAATGCACGTCTCAATGCAGAGCAATATGGCGAGCATTTGGATACAGTGCAGCAAAATAAAGAATATCTAGAGCAAATCAAGCAGCAGCTACATGAAATGAAAGAAAATATGTCTGGACAGTAGCAAACAAAAACGGCTTAAGTTCAAGTGGATGGACTTAAGCCGTCAAACTTTTTCTTAACACCAAACGATAATCTCATATGGGGTAGTTTGGGCAGGTATACTTCTAGTAGTAGGACCATACATAACAATCAGGTTTCGATTAGCAGGGCTTTTGGTAAAAGGTTGCCCATTTTTAAGTGACATAACGATTGAAGGGGACAGGTTTAATTGTAATTGCCCATCGCTACTCACCAATTGTTGATTAAAAAAATCTACCTTTACGTTTTGGAAGTTATTTTCTTTTACTACAATTAATGCACGATATTGTGGTGGATAAATCATAGGTACAGGTGCATCCCCATCATAATACCCAGTGACCCATTCACCAGCCGTAACTACTTCTTGATTCACAAAATAAGTAGAAGGAGAAATGACAAAGTTGACAACTCCGCCTACACCATCTTCCACACTCATCATTTTATAACAACCATCCCTGTCCCCATTTTGCCCCACTGGAAAATCACTAATTTGTGTAATGACACCACGAAAAGATTTAAAATTTACCATAGCCATTCCCTTCTAAAATCATTCTTGTTCCTTCATTTAATTTATGTCGCATTGCAGACTGAGGTGACACACATAAATAGGGATTACTATTTTGTATGATCCTCATCTATACTTAAATATGTTTACTATAAAGTTAGAGGAGTGGAATCTATTGAAGTGGATTTCTAAAAATAAGAAAGTCTTTTTAGCAGTAGCAGTTGTTGTAATGATCATTGCGGGCATACTCGATATCAAATATGAAGGATTATTCTATCAATTTTTGCCAACATCCATGCAAAGTTTTTTATCTGATCTATTTTAATAGTGGCTCCATATCAAAATCCTTCAAGAAATACACTCTCGAAGGATTTTATTGAATACATTCGTTATTTATAGGAAGTTGCAGCAATCATTCAAAAGCAATTGTCGGGGGATTGCTAGGTTTTGAAGGAAATAAATAATAAAGAGGGGAAATGGATGACGTTGGCAAATTGGAGAAAAGCACTCGAAACATTTTTGAACGATTGGCAGGGCAGAGATGAAGTAGTTGGCGCGTTAGTATGTGGGAGTTATGTTACAGGACATCCTTCCGAACGATCTGATATAGATGTACATATTATTTTATCAAATGATGTGAAATGGCGAGAAAGAGGTAATCAAATAGTTGATGGCTTTTTGATTGAATACTTTGCTAATCCACCAGGTCAAATTCGGCGATATTTCCAAGATGATTTTAATAAACATAGGACCATGTCGATGGTACAATTTCAAACAGGGCAAATTTTATTTGATTATACTGGAATAATAAATGAATTAAAATTAGAGGCATATGCATGGCAAGAGAAAAATTATGAAACAATTAATAAAACGGTTCTAGAATTAAAAAAATATGGATTATGGGATATGTTGGATAATACAAAAGACTGTTATGAGCAAAAGAGAGGAGACTTTATCTTTGTTTATCATCATGCATTAGCGACTTTGTTTATGGAGTATGGACAGTTTTTAAATGTGGATACGATTCCTACTTATCAAATCCATGCCTATCTTGTAGATCCTATCTACCTGCAAAAGTATATGAAGTCAGCCTTTCCTGATGAGCACTTTAAACAAATGTTTCTGCATGCTCTGAAAGAGAGCAATACTGAACAGATGTTGGAATCATTGGAGGCATTGGTTAGTTATGTGTTAAAACAAATGGGTGGTTTTTGTATAGATGGCTGGCATGTAAAAAGCCCAATAGAAGGTTAATCTGCCTCATTCTGATATGAGACGCGTGTCAGTTTTTATGTTACTATACAGATATAATAATAAAAGAGAATATATTTTTTATGAAAATGTCAACCATTTTTAGGTCCGTTATTCCATAAAACTTAAAATATCCTAGTTTTGTGTCTAATAAAAAATGAGTTTTTTGCTTGAATTATGATGATAAAGGCTCGAAAAAAGCTGATAACTCTCATATAAATAGTTGATATTTTATTCTTGAACTAATTGTGATAAACTGCAATAAGGTAATAATTGATACAGAAATGGTGTGCTCCGAGGTTGCTCCATGGCTTACAGTACTTCTAAAGCAGGAGTGCTTACATCCTTTCTGCAAATCTTAACATATAAGGAAGGTAAAAATGAGTAACAGACAAATAAAATCAGATGTTATCTTAATTGGTGCCGGAATCATGAGTGCAACTTTGGGAACAATACTCAAAGAATTAGCACCAGATTGGAAAATTACAGTGTTTGAAAAGCTTGAGAAAGCAGGAGAAGAAAGTTCTCACGAATTGAACAATGCGGGGACTGGACATGCTGCACTATGTGAGCTGAACTACACTTCAGAGAAAAAAGACGGATCAATCGATATCAAAAAAGCGATTAATGTTAATGAACAGTTCCAGGTTTCAAGACAATTTTGGTCTTATCTTGTAAACAATAAGCTGATCAATAATCCACAAGACTTCATTATGCCTTTACCACATATGAGTTTAGTGCAAGGGAAAGAAAATGTTGAATTTCTTAAAAAACGTCATGAGACAATGATCCAAAATCCTTTATTTGAAGGAATGGAATTTTCAAATGACCCTGAAACACTAAAAAAATGGATTCCACTTATTATGGAAGATCGTCCTGATGGTGAAGACATTGCTGCAACAAAAATTGACACGGGTACAGATGTTAACTTTGGTGCTTTAACACGTATGTTAATTGACCACTTAAAAGCAAATGACGTGGATGTTAACTACAATCATAGTGTTGAAAGTTTAAAACAAGCTAGTGATGGTTCATGGGAAGTACGTGTGCATGATTTAGACGGCTGTAAAATGGAATATCATTCAGCAAAATTTGTCTTCCTTGGAGCTGGTGGAGGAAGCCTAGAATTACTACAAAAATCAGGTATTCCTGAAGGTAAACATATTGGTGGATTCCCAATTAGCGGTTTATTCCTAGCATGTAATAACCAAGAAGTATCTGAACAGCATCATGCAAAAGTATACGGAAAAGCAAAAGTGGGTGCTCCACCAATGTCAGTTCCGCATCTAGATACACGTTATATTGATAATAAGAAGTCGTTACTATTTGGACCATTTGCAGGTTTCTCACCGAAATTCTTAAAAACAGGTTCAAACATGGATTTATTTGCCTCTGTAAAACCGCATAATATTACAACTTTATTAGCGGCAGGCGTTAAAGAAATGGGATTAACAAAATATCTAATCCAACAACTTATGCTTTCAAAAGAGCAACGTATGGAAGAATTACGTGAATTCATTCCAAATGCAAAGAGTGATGATTGGGATATTATCGTAGCGGGTCAACGTGTACAAGTTATTAAAGACACTGAAGCAGGCGGTAAAGGAACACTTCAATTTGGTACAGAGGTTGTAAGTGCAGCCGATGGATCAATTGCAGCTTTACTTGGAGCTTCACCAGGTGCTTCTACAGCTGTACATGTAATGCTAGAAGTTATTAATAAATGTTTCCCTCAACATATTAAAGAGTGGGAAGCAAAAATTAAAGAAATGATTCCTTCTTACGGTTTATCATTAGCAGAACACCCAGAGCTTCTGAAAGAAATTAATGCAACAACAGATGAAGCACTTCGTTTGAAATAAAAATCAATTATATAGATGTTTAAAAAGCTCTTAATCCATTTGCGATTAGGAGCTTTTTTATGGTCATCTTTTCCTGGGAAATTTTCAATAAAAAGCTCCCTTTTTAATATAAATTTTATTGTTTGGTATTCATTGTAAGTATTATGCCCCGTTGTTTAATAGGATGTTATTTTCTATACTTTTTATAAGCATAGGAAGGGAGCCGAGCATTAGATGATTAAATTAAAAGATATTGGAACATTTCAGGAAATGCCCGAAATTGCCATGCATATTTATACTGGTAATATAGCTGCATTACAAGTTGCAAAAGTAAATGGCTGGGATATTGAAGAAGATATTTTTTTAAGTAAGCACATATCATTAAGTCCCTTAGATCTAGCATTGATTGCTCAAAAGTTGGATGTTGTAAAGCTATTAATCGACTATCATGTTAATTTGAATGTTGATCAAAATCCTTCTTTTTTAAGAGCTGTTCGATATTGTAAGGAGAATATAATCCGCTATATCGTTTCACATGGGGCAAAATTAGATGGAAATAATCGCGTTGGATCTGGTGCCTACTCGCAGGCCTACTATGGTAATAAGAAAAATATCCCGCTCATTCATGAACTTGGGCTTGATATAAAACAATATGGTGGGGCAGTATTACGTCAGGCTGTATCAAATTATGACAAAAATATGGTTACCTATTTACTTGATCAAGGGGTAGATATTAATTATCAAAAGCCTGATATGGTTTATCCGTATGAGCCTACACCATTAACGATTGCGACACGTATGGGTCATATAGCTATGGTGAGGTATTTAGTTGAGCGGGGGGCTGATATTTCATTAACAGAGAAGGATGGGGAAAGAGCGTACAACATTGCAGTAAGTATAAAAAATATAGAGATAGCTCAATATTTGAAGGCGTTAGAACCTGCTGAGCTTCATCATATAGAAAATAAAAAATATGAATTAAAAAAATATAAATTACCGAGTGAGCTGCTCAATTTTCTGACAGATGATCAATTACAACTTAAGCTTGCAGTCAATAATTATAATATTCAATACATCGATTTTTTCAAACTGACGGAAACAATTGAGATGAAAGTTGGCGGTCAAAAACTGCTCCGTATTTCAGCTACTATCGATCAGTACTCTGATTTGCAATTAGTATGGAACCCAAAGGGACAGGTAGGTTGTTACGATTTGGAGCATGAGGTATATGCAGATTTAAGTAGTTTTACAGATTTCCGCGCTAGGCCAGAAATGTATCTCATTCAATTTCTTGAAGGGGAACTCTCATAATACAGTAAAATTTACTTCGTGCGTTCCCTATTTCATGATAAGCGGTCAAGTCATACAAAATAAGCTAGTAGAAGAGCGTTAAAGTACTATTCCTTTAACGCTCTTCCATATTAATTTCTGATTTTCGAGAAGCAAAAAGCTATAGAACGTTTGACATACCTTGCACAAAAGAATAGCAGTATGGCTACTAGCAATGCTAGAGGAATGCTTAATGTAACGGGTAATTCTACACCATACCAAACGTTCATCTTAATTTGATGAAATCCAAATGTTCTTAAAAAGCCAGCTAATAGGGAAAGAATGCCACTTAACAATAAGCCAGCGTACAATACGGACAATACAACTAGTGCTAATGAGCCAAAAAAAGCTTGTAGCCATTTTAGCAATATCACTCTTTTTCCCTCCGTATAATGTGCTGCACCTTTGCGTTAGAAGCAATAGTATAGTCATCTGAATAGTACAGTGTTTCAATATGACAATTTTCTCCAACTGTAACAAAATCACCTTCCACAATTTTTGCTTTGGTATAGGCTAGTTTCAAGTGTTTGCCGCTAATAGTATGGCAACTTAATTTTTTCTTCAAAAATGAAAGTAGTGTGACCCTATCCTTTTCCACAAAAATATTTTCAGCGGATAACAGGTGAATTTCACTCTCTCCTGACAATTTTAAGTGAAAATGCTCAGCCGTTATTTCTGCAGCTTTTACAATTCCAATAGCATCGAGCTTCTCGCACTGTAATTTCTCTTCAGCTACCAATTTTCCAGAGCTATTAATCTTTTGAATATGACCACTACGTATTTTTATGTTACCCGCATTCATTAGCTCCTCCATTTCGCAATAATCCTTTAAAGTACAAGAACCTGTACTAGTAAAGGATTGGACGATAACAGGGAAATAAAAGGAACTATGGCCATGAGTAGATACCTTTTTTAGACGTACTTCTTGTTGGATTGCTACAGCTCCTCGGATATTTAATTGCTCGTAATCAGCATCTAGATTTTTAATACGACCATTTGTTAGGGTAAGGGTACGAAGGTTTTGAAACATAAAAAGTCACCTCATTATAATTTAATTAATATATATTTTAATTAT
>NZ_PYWL01000024.1 GCF_003049525.1 Lysinibacillus fusiformis
TATTAGGCACGCCGCCAGCGTTCGTCCTGAGCCAGGATCAAACTCTCCATAAAAGAAATTTGATTAGCTCAAATTGTTTTGCTGGCATCAATTTTGATGTCCAAAATTTTGTTTCGTTCACTAGCTAGGCTAGTTACTTAAAACTTTATTGATTACGTTTTGCTTGTTCAGTTTTCAAGGTTCATGTTGTTTGTTGTTGTTTTTCAACAGCAACTCTTATATAATATCATGTCTCATACACTGTGTCAACATAAATTTTTTAATTTATTTTCGTTTCAACCAGTTGTATTGGCGACTTCTATAACTATACCATAATATTATTATATTGCAAGCATTTTATAAAATAAATATTAAAGCTGTTATTCCTAGAACCCCTGGAATACCTAAAACGGCAATTGTTAAGACAGAGAAAAGATTAATCGGCACATTATATCCTATATAACCGATACCTAAATGAATCATAAATAATAATAGGAAGGCAAATGCAAATCGAAACCAAAAAACAGATAATCCTTCTAAGATTTTGCCAAGCTTAGCATGTCTTATTATGACATAAAGAAAAAGAAGCCCTACAGGAACACAAATACTCATAATTACTAACCAAGACATATGGTTACCCCCTCAAAAAAATAATTATGAAAGTTTATGTTTCCTGTATTGCTTCTATGAATGGCCAATAGAACTATTTAATTAACACTCTGCGAATTCTAGCTTCTTTAAATAAATAAAAATGAATGCTTTCTGCCGCTTTTCGTTGAGCGATCGCCCCTAGATCATAGTCGTCCATTAATTCTTCTATTATCTTAGCCTGTTGTAAATCCTCTTTTGTTTCTTTTATAAGATTTACAAGCCTATCATCGAACTCTTTTTTTAGCTTTCCTTTACTACGGAAGAACATATTAATCCCTCACTCACAGCTCACGTCGACCTTCCATCGCCTTAGATAACGTTACCTCATCAGCATATTCTAAATCCCCACCTACTGGTAATCCGTGCGCAATGCGGGTCGCACGAATACCTGATGGTTTGACAAGGCGAGATATATACATAGCTGTTGCCTCGCCTTCAATAGTTGAATTCGTAGCTAGAATAAGCTCTTGGACACTTTCATCGTGCAACCGGACCAACAAGGAAGCGACATTAATATCCTCTGGACCAATACCATCCATCGGTGATATCGCACCTTGTAGCACATGGTACATGCCATTATAGTCACGCATTTTTTCCATCGCAATCACATCTTTTGTATCTTGAACAACACAAATAATCGAATGATCTCGTTGTTTGTCTGTACATATGTGACATGGGTCTACATCCGTAATATTGCCACAAACGGAACAGTAGCTTAAATTTCGTTTAGCATCAACTAATGCTTTAGAAAAAGATAAGACATCTTCTTCCTTCATTGATAACACAAAAAACGCCAGACGAGCCGCAGTTTTTGGCCCGATACCTGGCAATTTCATAAAACTATCGATCAATTTTGATATTGGTTCTGGGTAGTACATATGAATACCTCCTAGAATGGAAGGTTTAAGCCTTGAGTAAATTTACCCATCGTTGAGTTCGTTTTTTCTTCTACCTTTTTTAATGCCTCATTAGTAGCAATAACGATTAAGTCTTGTAGCATTTCAATATCCTCTGGATCTACTACAGATTCATCAAGATTTACTGACACAACTTCACGTTGACCAGACACAGTTACTTTTACCATGCCGCCACCTGCAACACCTTCAAATTGCTCTGCATTTAGAGCCTCTTGAGCCTCCATCATTTCCTTTTGCATTTTTTGCATTTTTTTCATCATACCTTGCATATTTCCCATTCCGCGCATACATGTTTTCCTCCTAAAATTTAATCTTCCATAATTTCAACAAAATCTTTACCAAAGAGATTTTCAGCCTCTGTCACAAGTGGGTCCTGTGAAGCAAGTGGCTGAGCATCATCGATAAATGGCTCATCCGACATTTCTGCCGGTGGTGGTTCTAATAATTCCTCACCATTCTCTGATGCAGCTGAAGTTTTTTTGTGCTGCATACTATGATCACGGATAAACTCTTCACGCATTTTTAACCAAGATTCCTCTGGTATACAAAGCATTTCGTACATTGTACCAGTTTGTCCGGCAATTAACTGTGTAAAGTGGCCCTTTAAAGACTGATTATCTGCAACCATCTGACAATGAATATCATACTTGAATTTTAACACAAAAGCACTTGAAGATGCCGCAACTGGTTCAGCTTCAGCTAAAAGCGCAGATTGAGATTTTTGCAATTGATTTAGTGCTTGTGCCCAAACCGATTTTATACGTTGAACATCTTGCTTTGTAGCGTCTTTTAGTACCTCTTGGATACGACCGGTCGGAGCCTTATAGCCGTTTGGATTTTTAGCACGTGGTCTTTGCTCTTTTGGTGTTTGCGATGCTTGCACAGGAGCCCCTGATTGTAATTGTACAGATAATTGTTGAACCATCTGTTCAAGCGCTACAATTTTTTGAGCGAATTCAGGGTTAATAGCCGTATCGCTCGTTGTAGTTACCGCTTGATTAGTGCTCCCTCCCGAAAACTGTACCATTTTAAGTAATGCCGTTTCTAAATAGATTTTCGTATGGTGAGAAAAGCGCATTTCTTGCTGAGTTTTCGCAAGTATATCGATATAGCCATAAAGCATATTCGGTGCAAATTCATGCGCCAAGGATAATACACGTTCTTCAGGAGACACGAGCTCTAATAATTCAGCTAAATCATCACTTGTTTGAAGTAATAATAAATCACGGAAAAATGTAATTAAATCTTCTGAAAGACGCAGTGGATCTTTACCATCAACAATTAGTTGTTCTAATAGCGCAAGCATTTGTGCAACATTTTTCGCTTTGAGTGCCTCGGCTAAATCATAAAAAACATCCTGACTTATTGAACCTGTAACTAGTAATGTATCCTCAAGCTTTAGTTTCTCTCCGCTGAAAGATACTACTTGGTCCAATAAACTTAAAGCATCACGCATTCCCCCAGCAGCAGATTGCGCTATTACCTTTAAGCCTTGCTCCTCATACGGCAGCTCAATATCTTCTAAGACAACTTTCATACGTTCAATAATATCATTGGTAGAAAGTCGTTTGAAATCAAAGCGCTGACAACGAGAAATAATTGTTGCAGGCAATTTATGAGGCTCTGTTGTTGCTAAAATAAATACTGCATGAGGAGGCGGCTCTTCTAAAGTTTTCAAAAGAGCGTTAAAAGCACTTGTAGAGAGCATATGCACTTCATCAATAATGTACACCTTGTATCTGCTGCTTGCAGGAGCAAAACGAACTTTTTCTATAATATCTCTAATCTCTTCAACACGTGAATTTGAAGCTGCGTCAAATTCAATGACATCAGGATGCGAACCGTCCGTAATACTTATACATGTAGCACATTCGTTACAAGGCTCTTTTGCAGGCGCATGTTCACAATTTAAAGCTTTTGCAAAAATTTTAGCTGTACTTGTCTTCCCTGTACCACGTGGCCCAGAAAAAAGGTAAGCATGCGTCGTTTTATTCGCTAGGAGAGCATTTTGTAGCGTTCTTTTGACATGCGCTTGACCGGACATCTCTCGAAAAGATTGCGGACGATACACACGGTAAAATGCTTGATACGTCACTGTTTTTCTCTCTCCTTCTCCATTAAATAGAATAGTCTTATTATAGCATTTGCTGCCTTATATATAAAATGAAGTAACTAATTAAAATAAAAAAAGCATCCGCCTTATAGTAGGCGGATGCTTTGAGTTGGCAATTTAATGCCGTGCACCTTTCCTTGACAGCCGCACATAAGCGTTACTCCTGTCGTTAGCTCAGATTAGGCAACCCCGCGGCACATGGATATGACCACTTAATGCTGCTTCCTTCCGGACCTGACATGGTTCATGGGTATCCATTGCGCAGGACCCAATCGTCAACACTACGTGCAGAAGGCAGACCAAACAATACGGACAGCCTCGAAAAAGGAATTCAGTCTCGCTAGAGCGGATTGCGAGTTACAGGACACCGCTACCTTCCCACCTAGCACGGCAATAACTAGTATACTGATTGTTTGTATAAATTGCAACTTAATGCACAAATTATTTATTACCCATGTATTTTTCCCATCATGATATTTTTTCGAAAAAAATATTGACTTGAGTTTTAAGTTATGATAAATTTATTTTTGTCGAAAGACAGCAAAGTAATATAACATGGAGGTATACCCAAGTCTGGCTGAAGGGATCGGTCTTGAAAACCGACAGGCGGGTAACACCGCGCGGGGGTTCGAATCCCTCTACCTCCTCCAGTTTTTAATTTCCGACTACGAATGTAGCCGTTTTTTTTTGCCAAAATTGTATGTATGACTTGTTAAATACCACTTCCGTCTCGGTTGTGGTATTTTTTTATTATATCGCTTATGGGAGGTTGTCATATTGCCATCGAAAAGAAATATAGCTCGCACTTCCCTCACTTGGGTTATTTTGATTGCTGTTTTGACCGCAATTGGTAGTGAAATTAAAATTATGCCGTTTGCCAATACGACATTTCGCTTTGGTTTAGGCACCATTATCTTTTTCTTATGCACATTAATTAAACCCACTCCCATTATTTTAGCTGGGTTTGCTACAAGTATAGTGACAATCATTTTTCGTGTTTTTAATTCCTATTTACACGATATATCCGTATTAGAGAGCATATTTAACCATTTACCAGCAGGTCTATTTTATGTATTGTTTGCTATATGCCTACAAATTTTAGATGTTCAAACATATAGAGAAAAACCACTAAAGCTTGGTTTACTCGTCGCTTTTAGTGAGGTCATTAGTAACTTAGCCGAACAGATTTTCCGATTTTTTGTACAAACTTATACATTTTTATTTCTTCACGACCTTTTGATCCTATTAGCAGTGGCCTTATTACGAAGCTTTTTTGTAGTTGGTATTTATAGCTCTATATTGATCGCCGAACAAAAAAAACGTGTACAAGAGATGCTGAATATTGGATCTGACCTCTATGTTGAGACTCTGTATTTAAAAAAATCCATGAACCATATTGAAACCATAACAGCTAGCGGTTTTGAATTATATCGGCAATTAAAAGCTCAAGGATATCGAGCGGAAAGCTTGCAAGCTCTTCATATTGCCCAGGAAATTCATGAAGTGAAAAAGGATTCACAACGCATCTATGCGGGCATTTCAAAGATTGTTGGTGAGAGAAGCTTCGGGCCTTTCATATTATCAGAATTATTACATTATATCGAAGACGGCAATAGTAAGTACGCTGAATTACTTGGGAAGAATATACAGTTTGAAACAAGTATAGACTTCGATTTTCAAACAAAGGAACATATTGCACTGCTTACGCTTTTAAATAATTTAACTGCCAATGCAGTGGAGGCTATCGAAGAACAAGGTATCATTTCTATTGCTATTCAACGACAAGAAGATAATACTGTAGTAACAATATGTGATAATGGAAAGGGAATTTCACAGAATGATTTTTCTATTATTTTTGAACCTGGATTTACCACAAAATATAATGTAGAAGGTGTCGCAGCTACTGGCATTGGCCTTTCACATGTTGCTGAACTAATAGAAAAATTAAAAGGCTCCATAACCGTTGAATCAAACAATCAATACACAACGTTTAAAATCATAATTCCTACGCAAACTATTCAAACGGGAGAGACTTAAATGAGGTATTTTATTGTAGACGACGATCGCGCAAGTCGTGTCATGTTAAAACAAATTATTGAAGATAGTGGCTTAGGTACAGTGATTGGCGAAGCTCGTAATGGAGAGGATGCCATACCACAAATTTTAATGACCCAGCCAGAGATTGTACTAATCGATTTACTGATGCCAAAGCTTGATGGTATAGCCACAGTCGAACATCTTATTCAAAATCGCTTTGAGGGTCAATTTATAATGATTTCTCAGGTTGTGAATAAAGAAATGGTTGGTGAGGCTTATGAGCAAGGAATAGATTTCTTCATTCATAAACCGATTAACCGCATTGAGGTTGAAAATGTTTTGAAAAAAACTACAGAACAATTTCGGCTAAAAAATTCACTGTTAGTTATTCGTCAATCACTTACAAATATTGAATTAAGTGAGCAAAAGGCAAATAAAGCAACTTCACGAGACCATATTTAGTCTATATTAAATGATATGGGTATTGTCGGTGAGATTGGAAGCGAGGATATTATAGCTATTATCGAAACTTTACTTGCTCATCAGCATAAGATTGCCCCCCTCCCTCCATTAAAGGAGCTTTATGAAGAAATCGCTGCTGTAACAAAGGCTACACCTGATGACATTTTAAAGGAAAGTAAAGCCATAGAACAGCGTGTGCGCAGAACGATATTAGCTGCCATGATTAATCTCGCAAACTTAGGTGTTGTCGATTACACCAACTCTGAGTTTGAATACTATGCCCCTCGCTACTTCGATTTTAAAGAAATTCGTCAACTCATGACTCAGATTGAAGATCATGACAATCGTAAAGCAAAGGTAAATATTAAGAAATTTATACAAGTGCTATATTCAGACATTTTAACAAAATTAAATTAATTTTCTCGGATTTTGTCGGATTCCATAAGTCCTCCGTATTATTAAAGTAAGGCGTGTCCTAAAAATTTAATATCAGGGGGTACAAAGGGTTTGAAGAAGAAATTTAAAATCAGTCTAGCCGCTCAAATTTTAATCGGCTTGATTTTAGGGATCATTGTTGGTGGTATTTTTTATGGAAACCCCAAGATTGAGACATATTTACAACCATTAGGGGATATCTTTTTACATCTTATTAAGATGATTGTTGTACCGATTATTATTTCTACATTAATCGTAGGTGTTGCTGGTACTGGAGACATGAAGCAGCTTGGGCGATTAGGCGGGAAATCTATTATTTACTTTGAAATTATTACGACTGTAGCTATTTTAGTCGGATTACTTTCCGCTAACATTTTCCAACCAGGTGCAGGCATAAACATGAACGAATTATCTCAAGGGGATATTTCGAAGTATGTTACAACGACTGAGGAAGTACAGCATGAGGGGCCCTTCGATATAATTGTAGGTATTGTCCCAACAAATATTATTCAGTCTATGGCTGAGGGTAATATGCTTGCGATTATTTTCTTCTCAGTTATTTTTGGTTTAGGAGTTGCAGCAGTTGGCGATCGAGGAAAGCCAGTCTTAGACTTCTTCCAAGGGGTAGCAGATGCGATGTTCTGGGTAACTAATCTCGTAATGAAGTTTGCTCCAATCGGGGTATTTGGTTTAATTGGTGTAACCGTTTCCAAATATGGGTTTGCTTCACTGGTACCACTTGCCAAATTAGCCATTCTTGTTTATGCAACTATGTTATTCTTTATCTTTGTTGTTCTTGGCCTTGTGGCAAAATTCGCAGGAATCAGCATCTTCTATTTAATTAAAGTGTTGAAAGATGAGCTAATCTTAGCATTCTCAACAGCAAGTTCTGAAGCTGTATTACCGCGTATTATGTTAAAAATGGAGAAATTAGGGGCTCCGAAGGATATTGTATCCTTTGTTATCCCAACCGGTTACTCCTTTAACTTAGACGGATCAACGCTATACCAAGCGATTGCAGCATTATTTATTGCGCAAATGTACGGTATTCACCTAAGCATTGGTGAACAAATTACGTTAATGCTTGTATTGATGGTTACATCAAAAGGGATTGCAGGGGTTCCAGGGGTATCTTTCGTAGTGCTTCTAGCCACTTTAGGTACTGTCGGCATTCCGTTAGAAGGTCTAGCATTTATCGCTGGTATTGACCGTATTCTTGATATGGGACGTACAGTTGTTAACGTAATTGGTAACTCATTAGCGTCATTAGTAATGGCGAAATGGGAAGGCCGTTTCGATCGCGAAAAAATGAAGAATTACTTTAATGAAAATGAGAATTTAGCATAAAATATAAAACGCTCACGATGTTGGATGGCATCGTGAGCGTTTTTTTATTTTCCAAGCACTTTATTTAAATACGCAACAACAGATTCTTTGCCATTTACATGTGCTTCTTGCGCACGCTTTTCATCTTTAAGTATCTTTTCCTCTGCAGCTTCAATCACTTTTTCAGCATCTTGCTGTGGTACAACAATGACACCATCCACATCTCCAATTATATAGTCGCCTGGGTGAACTGTTACTCCTCCAAGGGCAATGGGAACATTTACTTTACCACCACCATTTTTATTACCAGCAGCTACTGTAGTACCTAAAGCGAATACAGGGAAATCTAACTCACGAATAGCGGCAATATCACGAATTACACCGTCAACTACAAAGCCTTGTACACCAATACCTTTTGCTAAGGACACCACAAAATCTCCTGCTACCGCTCGATTGGTGTTTCCTTTTGCATCAATAACCAAAATATCACCTTCATTGGCCGCTCGAATAGCCTCCAACACTGCACCATTTTCACCATCTGGTAATCGTACAGTTACCGCACGCCCAGCAATTTTAAAATGATTGGCTAGCGGTTTAATCGTACTACACAAATTCGTATGTCCACCTGTCGCATCTGAAATAGCTGTTGTTGGTAGATGCTGAAAACTTACTTCCACTTTTGTCATCCATAACACCCCTATTATGATTAATGAACGTCTTACACAAATATTGTAAAGAAAATACTTATACTATTTCAATATATCTACTAAAATATTGTAAATTAGTCCACCACCTAGTCTGTGGATGGGGCAATATGGAACGTTAAATAATTTCAATAAATTGCTTGGACTGCTCGTCTAAAGCTTCAGCCGCAGATGCAATTTCATTAAAATCTTTAGTTGTAATAGTAATTTGTTCATTTGTTTTTTCTACTTTTTCAGCTATCTTTGTAATACTGTCTGTCACTTGACTAATTTCCCGCTCTATCCCTTCTATATGATCCTTCACCTCTGAAATGGATTGCTCTACCCTGACAGAAAGCTTCCGCACCTCTTTTGCCACTACATCAAAGCCTCGGCCATACTCCCCAGCTCGCGCAGCTTCAATAGCTGCATTTAAAGCTAATAAATTTGTTTGGGAAGCAATCTCTTGAATGGTTTTCACAATCCCTTTAATGGAATCAGCTTGATTTTTTAGCTGTGCCAGATTGCTAACATTTTCTTTTGACTCCTGAGAAACCACTTGAATGGTGCTCAGTAATTCTTGACTATTTTGAATACCAGCCTCTGAACGTTGATGAAGCTCATTAGACATTTCCTTCAATTGATCGGCTACATTTGTTATTTCATTTTGGCGTTCAGTAATATTTGTAGCAATTTTTGAAACACCGATTACTTTATTTGTATGGTTGGCGAAAACAGGCATATACGTAGCCTCAAGCCAAATCCTTTGGCCATTTCCATCAATTCTCTCAATTTTGCCCTGATAACTATTTCCTGCTACTAAATTGCGCCAAAATTGTTCATATGCTGGACTGTGAACGAAATGTGGTAAACAAAAATCTTTATGATTCTTTCCTAACATTTCTTGTACTGTATAGCCTAATGTTCTAGCAAACGGTTCATTCACATAGGCTACCCTTCGATTCATATCAAAACGTATAATTGCTATATTGCGTTCAATGGCTTGTACTACTAAATCATCGGTTACTTGAGTATCTGCACCTTGCATAATCCACCTCATCTATTTCTATTTTTTACCGTTTATTTTATATTATAAAAAACATGGGCAATGTTCACCCATGTTTTTTTAGTAAACGTACTATTTCCTCTGGAGTAGTTGCTATACGGAAAAAGGACTTTTGTTCAGGTCGTATAAATCCTTCCTCTAGCATTATTTTAAAATGCTGTAAGAGTGCATCATAAAAACCATTCACATTATATAAAATGACAGGTTTTTCATGAAGGCCAATTTGTGCCCAAGTAAAAACTTCGAAATATTCATCTAACGTTCCTGCACCTCCTGGAAGAGCAATAAATGCATCAGCCAGCTCCGCCATTTTAGCTTTCCGAATATGCATAGACTCAACAAAATGAATTTCTGTTAATGAAGAATGAGCCAGTTCCCGCTTTTGTAAATGGGTTGGCATAACACCAATAACCTCTCCACCTGCGGCTAAAACAGCATCTGCTACCTTTCCCATTAACCCCATTTTGGAACCGCCGTAAACAACACTATGTCCGTGCTTAGCTAATACTGTACCTAGCTCTGTAGCTTTCTCCCCATACACTGGACTTTTACCTATACCAGATCCGCAATACACTGCAATTCTTATAGTAATCCCTCCTATTCAAAAAACGTGAAACAATCGGCTATGTATTGTTTCACGTTCTTTGGTAGTTTGTTGCTCTTCTATTTTCTTAAATGGCTTGTTTGTTTTAGCATATGACTGATACGGCTCACAATTGATTCAATTGCATCCGGATTTTTTAATAAATCATAATCATTAATATCTAAACGTAGAACTGGACAGGAATTAAAATTATTAACCCAGTTTTCATAACGTTCATGCATTTCTATCCAATAATCATTTGGCGTTTGTTGCTCCATTGCGCGCCCTCGTTCTTGTATACGCCCAATAACAGCATCAATCGGTCCCTCTAGATAAACAAGTAAATCTGGATGTGGGAAATACGGTGTCATGACCATAGCATCAAATAAATTTGTGTATGTTTCATAATCTGTTGGGCTCATTGTTCCCTTATCGTAATGCATTTTAGCGAATATCCCAGTATCTTCATAAATAGAACGGTCTTGTATAAATCCTCCACCATACTCAAAAATACGTTTCTGTTCCTTAAAACGCTCTGCCAAAAAGTAGACTTGTAAATGGAAGCTCCATTTTTCAAAGTCCTCATAAAATTTATCAAGATACGGATTTGTATCTACTTTTTCGAATGATGTACGGAAATTTAATGCTTCTGCTAACGCTTTTGTCATCGTAGACTTTCCTACGCCTACAGTACCGGCAATCGTGATGACCGTTTGTGGAGGAATATCGTATTTCTCTCTTAAATTCATTATTGCAAACTCCTTTTTTGTAACGTATCCTTAATAATTTTTAAAACATAATTTAAATCGTCTGGATTTTTAACAAAATCGAGCTGATCTCCATTAAATCTAATAACTGGTATTTCAGGATGCATTTTCTCAAAATGTTCGATAAAAGAATGATAATCGGTTACGAGCTGCTCCATATAATCGCGTGATATCATTTTTTCAAAATCTCGTCCACGCATGGCAATGCGTTTCATCAATGTTTCAACGCTTGCATGTAAATAAACAACTACATTAGGAACAGGCATGTCTTTTGTTAATATTTGATATATTTCCTCATACTTTTCGTATTCGGTAGATGCCAGTGTACGCTTCGCAAATATTAAATTTTTAAAAATATGATAATCTGCTACAACTGGCTTGGCATGAGCAAATCGGAATTTTTTAATGTCCGTTAATTGCTTATAGCGATTACAAAGGAAGAACATTTCCGTTTGGAAACTCCACTCCTCAATGTTTTCATAAAACTTATTTAAAAAAGGGTTTTCGTCTACAATTTCTTTTAATAGATGGTAATTAAATGTCGCCGCTATCTCTTTCGATAAAGAGGTTTTACCAACACCAATCGGACCTTCTACCGTAACAAATGGAACCGTCACCAGAAGCTCCTCCTTTTGTTCTATGGATTCGATCATTGTGTTCTACATAAATGAGTCAGTACCTTTCATTTTATCATAGTGAGAAAATGAAAAACAGAATCAACCTATTATTCTAGAAAATTAAGCAGGAAATTTCCCTCCGTATAAATAGAAAAAAGACATTGAGAATATGAATCCCAATGCCTTTTCATCTTTACAATTTCACTCGCTGTAAACGTAGAGCATTTAATACAACCGATACAGAACTAAAAGCCATTGCCGCACCTGCCACCCACGGAGCAAGCAGACCAATTGCAGCAATCGGAATACCTAATGTATTGTAAGCAAATGCCCAAAACAGATTTTGTTTAATATTACGCATTGTTTTTCTACTCATAAGAATGGCATCCGCAATACTATTTAAATCACCACGGATTAACGTAATATCTGCCGCTTCCATCGCCACATCTGTCCCTGTACCAATGGCCATACCAATATTGGCCGTTGCCAGCGCAGGTGCATCATTAATACCGTCGCCAACCATTGCTACATTTTTACCCTGAGCTTGAAGTTTTTTCACCTCATCTGCTTTTCCTTCAGGTAAAACTTCCGCAATAACTTGGTTCACGCCTACCTCTGTGCCTATTGCCTGGGCTGTACGTTCATTATCTCCCGTCATCATGATGACTGTAATGCCCATATTCTGTAAACGATGAATGGCCTCCTTAGACGTATCTTTTACAGTATCAGCAACAGCTACTACCCCCGCATATTGGCCATTTATTGCGGCCAACATCGCTGTTTTGCCGTTTCGCTCTAATTGCTCCATTGTTGGTAAAATATCATCTAGCTGAATGCCGTACTGTTGCATTAATTTTCGTGTACCAATGACAACACCTTGACCTGAGACTGTTGCCTGCACACCGTAACCTGGAATAGCCTCAAAAAATTGAACTTCCCCTAAAGCAATCCCACGTTCTTCTATACCATGAACAATCGCCTCAGCAAGTGGATGCTCCGACTGTTTCTCAGCCGCACCAATTAATGATAAAAAGTGTGTTTCCTCTTGGTCTGGCGCTAAAAGAACATCCGTTAGCACTGGCTTACCATGTGTCACTGTCCCTGTTTTATCTACAACGACCGTATCAATACTTTGTGTTTGTTCTAAGTGTTCGCCACCTTTGAATAAAATGCCAAATTCAGCGGCGCGACCAGAACCGGCCATTATAGAGGTCGGTGTGGCTAAACCAAGTGCACATGGACAAGCAATCACCAGTACTGCAATTAAGACCTCTAAAGCAGGCGTAAATTCTCCTGGACGTACCCAAATAATCCACACGATAAATGTCACAATCGCAATGCCCACAACAATTGGTACAAAAACCCCTGAGATCTGATCTGCTAAACGTTGAATCGGTGCTTTTGATCCTTGAGCATCTTCTACCACCTTAATAATTTGTGCTAGTGCCGTATCACGGCCAACCTTTGTCGCTGTCATTTTTATAAAACCATTTTTATTAATAGTCGATCCAAATAATGAATCGCCCTGCTTTTTATCGACTGGTAAACTTTCTCCTGTCAACATGGATTCATCAACAGCCGTTGTTCCCTCTAAAACTTCTCCGTCAACGGGGATCTTTTCACCTGGTTTAACTAGAATGATATCACCAATCATCACTTCTTCTAAAGGCACTTCCATCTCTAGACCGTCACGTACAACAATGGCTGTTTTGGCTTGAAGGCCCATCAGTTTTTTTATCGCCTCAGATGAACGCCCTTTTGCTTTTGCCTCAAATAATTTACCTAACAAAATTAATGTAATTAATACAGCGCTTGTTTCAAAATAGAGATGCGGGCCATGATGTGATCCTATCGTCACGATTGCTTGATAAACACTATAGAAATAAGCCGCTGATGTCCCCATCACAACAAGTACATCCATATTTGCACTGCCATTTCGTAATGCTTTATATGCCCCTACATAAAACTGCTTACCAATCATAAATTGTACAGGTGTAGCCAACACCATTTGAACCCAAGGATTCATAAGGAATTCTGGCACATATAAAAACGATGTAAATGAAAAATGTCCAACCATCGTCCAGAGCAGTGGTAGGGATAAAATAGCTGATAAAATAAATTTTTGTTGTTGCTGCTTAATAGCCTTTTCTCGATGATCCTCTGTTTCCTGCTCATCTGCTTTTTGATGGGCGCCATATCCTAACTTCTCAACCTTAGCAATAATATCTGCAATGTTCACCTCTGATGGGTTAAACTCAATCATTGCTTTTTCAAGAGCTAAGTTGACATTGGCAGATGATACGCCGCTCATTTTATTTAATCCTTTTTCTATTCGAGTAGCACAGGCCGCACATGTCATTCCTGTAATATCAAGTTCAGTTTTTTGTTTAACTATTCCATAGCCAAGCGCTTCTATCTTTTTTTCAAAATCTGCTTCACTTAGCTTTTCTGGATCGTACTTAATAGATGATTTTTCAAGCGCTAAATTAACGGTTGCTTGTTCTACTCCATCCATTTTATTTAACCCTTTTTCTATTCGAGTGGCACAGGCCGCACATGTCATCCCTGTAATTTGCAAATTAGCTTCCTTATGATCAGAACTCATTTACCTTTCACCTCTCCTTATACCGACAGGGGGTATATATTTTCGAAAATAAGAGAGTGCCACAGAAGCACTCTAAAAATTTTATTTTACTTCATAGCCTTGATCATCAATTGTCTCTTTAATTTGATTAAGTGATACTTGTGCATCGTCAAATACAACATCAACTAAACCTTCTGCTAAATTTACTTTTACTTGTTCAACACCAGCTAAAGCACCAACGTTTTTTTCAACCGCGTTTACACAATGACCACATGACATTCCTTGTACATTTAATGTTACATTTTGCATAATAAATCTCTCCTTTTATTTTTTTATAAACATCTATTTTTTCATTAATTTTTGAATCGTTACTACTAATTCATCTAAAACTGCATCATCGCCCTCCGATAGACGATCCACAACACAACCCTTTAAATGACCTTCTAATAAAATTTTCGCTACACTATTCAAAGCTGACTGTGTCGCAGACAGTTGCGTAATAACATCATCACAATAAACGTCTTTTTCGATCATTCCCTTAATGCCTCGGATTTGACCTTCTATACGGTTTAAACGAGTTGTTAAATCCTTTTTTACACGCTCAGGGTGATGGCTTTTTCGACAAGACGTAGCTCCCTCTGTATGACAAGCATCCTCTTTTACTATGTCCTCCATTCACTACACCTCCTATTTGAGTTTCATCATACTATACCCAAGAAGGGTATGCAAGCCGTAAAATTTTTTTTTATTCATGATGATGTTCATGAGCATTTTTCAATTGACATAAAATCGAGCTTTCATGTGGATGGGAAGCCGTTTCTAATTGAATGGTTACATGTTTAATACCCTTATGCTCAAGATTATGTTCAATTTTTCGTAGAATATGCTCACCATCTGCAATTTTTAAGTGCTCATTTACAACTGCATGACAAGACAAAGCATTGGTTCCACTAGTAATTGTCCAGATGTGTAAATCATGGATGCTTTCTATCCCATCGGTTTGTTCAATTAATCCAATTATCTCCTGAACATCGACATTTGAAGGTGTTCCTTCCATTAAGACATGAATAGCGGATTTTGTAACATAGTAGCCACTTCTTACTACTAATAAGGCAACAATAACACTCGCTAGAGGATCAGCCCATCCCCAACCAAAAAACATAATTAGTAAAGCAGCCACAATAGCCCCTACGGAACCTAGCATATCACTCAGAACATGTAAAAAAGCCCCACGCATATTTAAATTGTCCTTTGTATCACTACCACGCATCATAATCCATGCAACTAAGATGTTAACCAAAAGACCAATTGTACTAATAATAAGCATACCTGTAGTAGCCACTTCAGGAGGATTTGCAAAACGTTCGATTGCTTCATAGAAAATAAATAATGCAATCCCAATTAATGTAACGCCATTTAATACTGCCGCTAATATTTCAAATCGTTTATATCCATATGTTTTACTATAGCTTGCTGCTTTTTCTCCAAAAACAAACGCAAGTAAGGCGATAGCTAATGAGATGGAATCACTTAACATATGACCGGCATCCGATAAAAGAGCCAAACTATTCGTTAAAAAACCACCAATTGCTTCAACAACCATATAACTAGTAATAATAATAAATGATACGATTAACACCTTTTTATTAGCGCCATGTGTATGATCATGGCCATGATCATGAGTATGTCCCATCACTAATCCCTCCGTTCTTTAGTTATGTGCAGCATGCTCAATTGCCTGCTTCAATAAATTCATAATGTGATCGTCATCTTTGGAGTAATATAAAGTGGTACCTTCTCGTCTAAATTTTACTAATCGCAAATTTTTTAGAAACCGTAATTGATGAGAAACAGTCGATTGTCCTAAATCTAAAATTTCAGCAATGTCGTTGACGGAATGCTCATCTGCGCATAGTAAATTTAAAATTCGAATTCGTGTCGGGTCACTTAATGCCTTAAAAGTTTGTGACACAACAAATAATGTCTCATCGTCTAAATGCTGACTATTTTCCACAGACGTTATTTTTATTTGTTCATCCATATTAGTTTACCCCCAATAATTTATATTTATATATGAGCATGTGTTCATATATAAATATAAATGGTTATTTTAGGAATGTCAATACATCATACTTTAGAATTCTGCATGAAGTTAAAAGTAGCAATTACCAATTAAGCAGGATAAACTACTTTTAAGGAGAGATATTTAGTGGATATTTTTGAAACAGATCGTCTATTTATGAAACAAGCATTAGAGGAAGCAAAAAAAGCAGCTATACTTGGGGAAGTACCTATAGGGGCTGTCCTTGTTTATGATGGGGAAATTATTGCAAGAGCTCATAACCTACGAGAAACAACACAAAATGCAACAACACATGCTGAATTAATGGTTATTCAAGAGGCTTGTCAAAAAATCGGCAGTTGGCGTCTCGAAAAAACAACACTTTACGTTACGCTTGAGCCTTGCCCCATGTGCGCAGGTGCAATCCTACAATCCCGTGTACCACGTGTCGTTTATGGTGCAAGGGATATGAAAGCAGGCTGTGTAGATTCACTCTATTGTTTATTAAATGATGCTCGCTTTAACCATGAATGCGAAGTATCTGAAGGAATTTTAGCTGCTGAATGTGGACAAATCCTAACCGATTTTTTCCGAGCTTTACGTGAACGAAAGAAGGCAGAGAAAAAGGCAAGACAAGCAGCAATCGCTGAAAAGGAATTGCCGAATGAATAAAAAATGTGATTATAAAAAGTAGGTGTCTTTCATTATGAAGACACCTTTTTTTATATGGCAGCACCAAATTTCTGCACGATAAAACATTGACATACATAAACTCAAAAGGGAGAATATAACTAGTTATAATTTTGATTTATTAGTAAATAAATAGGGGGTTTAATGTTAATGCCTATTTTTGATAGAGTGAAATTTGACGGATTACGCTCACGTGATTGGTTAATTTACAAGCATCCAACTGACAAGCTAGTACTTGGTACCACACTTATCGTCCATGAAGGACAAGTAGCCATTTTTGTAAAAGGTGGTCAAATGTGTGATGTTTTTAATGCAGGAACGCACGTTTTATCTACGAATAACCTACCCATACTTCATAACATTGTAAATTTAGCATATGGAGGGGAAACTCCCTTCTCAGCAGAGATTTACTTTATAAATCTAACTGTGAAAATGGATTTATATTGGGGAACCACTGATCCTATTCAGTTAATTGATCCAAAATACTTTGTAAAATTGCGTATAAGAGCATTTGGGCAATTAGCTCTACGACTTGATGATTACTTAGTATTCTTTTCAGAAGTGATAGGCTCTATGAATAAAGATGATATTGTTAGCTTCGAAAAAGTACAGGATTATTTTAAAGGTTCTCTTATTACATCTGTAAAAACCGAACTTGCAAATAAGATTATTAATGAGAAAATTTCTGCATTGGAGATAACTCCAGAGCTTCAAAACATTTCAAATAGCTTAAAAGAAAAAGTATCAGAAGAATTTATTAAGTATGGCTTTATAACAGCGCATTTCCATATTCAATCTATTAATTTCCCTGAAGAAGATTTTGAAGAAATTAATGAAATTTTACAGGATAAAGCTAAGTTTGAAATTATGGGGGACAATCGTTATATTACCCAACGTAGCTTTGATGTTTATGAGTCAGCCGCATCAAATGAAAATGGAGTAGCTGGTATATTTGCAACTGGTGGAGTTGGCTTGAGTGTAGGACAAGGCATGGCATCCATGATGAACCAACAAGTACAGCAACCTGGTCATCAGCCTACGCATAAGATTTGTCCTGCTTGTCATGGCAGTATTTCTTCTAGCAGTAAGTTTTGCAATTT
This sequence comes from Lysinibacillus fusiformis, assembly GCF_003049525.1. GTDB lineage: Bacteria > Bacillota > Bacilli > Bacillales_A > Planococcaceae > Lysinibacillus > Lysinibacillus fusiformis. Next base: position 18,073 of record NZ_PYWL01000024.1, read on the forward strand.
ATGTGGGGAAAATTTAGTGCGAAAAGTTATTACTTGTCATTCCTGTCACAATGAAAACGAAGAATCTTCAAAATTCTGCAGTACTTGTGGAACTAGTTTACTGAAACCTGTTTGTTCATGTGGACAAGAAATAGATGTTAATTCTAAGTTTTGTAATAACTGTGGTGCTCAGGTTCATCCCATTTAACAGTTTTAATCACACTAATTTTTCGACTCTGTACTTAGAAAATAATTGGAGGTATTAACATGAGCAATATCGAATGTCCACAATGTGGTGCACCTGCTGATATCACATTATCTCAATGTAAATATTGCGGGGAAAAATTCAGTTTCCAAAACGAACAACCAAGGGTGCAACAACCTGCTTTTCAACAACCAGTACAGCCTGTTTTTCAACAAGCGGTACAGCCTGCCTATCAAGCGCAGCCACAACAAGCTCCTATGTATGATGGTATTGATCCTTCATGGCCTATAAAAAGTAAAGGTTTAGCTGGTTTCCTCGCTATATTTTTTGGCGGTATCGGTATTCATAAATTTTATTTAGGGAAGGTTTTCCAAGGGATTCTTTATTTAGTTTTCTGCTGGACTTATATACCTGTCATTATATCTTTTATTGAAGGTATTATTTACTTACTCTCTAGTGAACATAATTTCTCTGTGAAACATAAAGTTCGCACTCGCTAACATTTTATAACAGTAGTTTCTAACTAAAAGAAAAGAAGGTACCTCCTAGTGAGACACCTTCTTTATTATATTTAAGGGAATGGCGATATATATAAAATGTGTCATAGCAGCGACAGCATCTATATAGATACTTAATGTGTAGCTTGAATCGTTGATTGTCCAAAAACGCATTCGCCCTCGATATATGTAGCGAATGGCTTTACATGCGGCGTGCCTTATCGAGCTGCTCCTTCATGTCCGCGTTTGTCGTAATAAAATCCTCTAGGCGATACGCCGTGTAATTATCTCGATATAGTTTATGTCCCAGGAAATTATCTAAGTATTTTATTTGCTTACTTTCATAAAAATGCTTTAAAAATTCAATCGCACCAACGGATTTGCCCTGTTCCATTATTGGATAGGTTGAACTTAATGATAAGTAACTAAAACCATTCAAGGTTGTTAATTGTTGTTCGTAATATAAAATTGGTTGTCCCGTTTGCAATACTTTAAAAACGGAGCTTGTTTCAGGTGATAAATTTTGATAATTATCAGTTACAGTACTGTGAAAAAATTCATCTGGTGTTAAGCCGATTTCCATTAATATATTTAAATCTGGTAAATCATAAAATATTGCACAGCCTTTATCGTCAGTAATTAAGACATTGTCAAATTCATTTAAAGCCTGAGCAAATTGCTGTAAATTCATGAATTTCTCCCCCTTGTCCCCATGAATATTACCCATTATAACGAATCTTCAAAAATTATGAGAGCTATCAATTTTGGAATTGAAAAAAGGCTATTTTAGATTCCCGTGTAAAGGTTCGTCTAAAATAGCCTGGATCAGTTGTTTATTTTGGGGCAATTACTTCTTTGCCACCCATATATGGTCTTAAAACCTCAGGAATTACTACGCTTCCATCAGCTTGTTGATAGTTTTCTAATAGAGCGGCAACTGTACGACCAATCGCAAGTCCTGAACCGTTTAATGTGTGGACATATTCTGGTTTTGCATTTGGGTCACGACGGAAGCGAATGTTTGCGCGTCGTGCTTGGAAGTCCTCAAAGTTCGAACAAGAAGAAATTTCACGGTACATATTTTGTGCTGGAATCCAAACTTCTAAATCATATTTTTTCGCAGCAGTAAAGCCTAAATCGGCTGTACACATTTTTAATTTACGATATGGTAAGCCTAGTAATTGTAGTACCTTTTCAGCATGACCCGTTAATAGCTCTAACTGCTCATATGACTCCTCAGGTTTTACAAAACGAACTAATTCCACTTTGTTAAATTGGTGCTGACGGATTAAACCACGTGTATCACGACCTGCAGAGCCCGCTTCTGAACGGAAACATGCACTGTATGCAGCAAAACCTTGTGGTAAAGCTTCAGCAGTTAAAATTTCATCACGGTAGAAGTTTGTTACTGGTACTTCCGCTGTTGGAATCATGAAATAATCTGTTTCCTCTAATTTAAATACATCTTCCTCAAACTTAGGTAACTGTCCAGTACCTGTTAAGCTATCGCGATTTACAATCACAGGTGGCAGCATTTCCTCATAGCCATGCTCTTCTGCATGTAAATCCATCATAAATGTCATCAACGCACGTTCTAAGCGGGCCCCAAGACCACGGTAGAATAAGAATCGGCTACCAGTTACTTTGGCACCACGTTCGAAGTCCACAATTTTTAGATCTGTAGCTAAATCCCAGTGTGCTTTAATATCAAAATCAAATGCCGGAATGTCACCCCATGTATATTCCTCAACATTGTCATCTTCTGTCGTACCCACTGGTACAGATTCATGAGGAACGTTAGGCAGGCGCATCATCATATCTTTAAAGCGATCTTCCACATCATTTAATTGAATATCAAGTTCTTTAATTTCATCGCCCACTTGACGCATACGAGCAATCACTTCATCTGCGTTTTCTTTGTTGCGCTTCATAACAGAAATTTGCTCAGATACTTTATTTCGTTCTGCCTTCAGTTCTTCCGTTTTAGCAATTAGCTCACGACGCTTTGCATCTAAATTTTCAAAGTCATCTAAATTCCCTAAATCTTCATTACGTGTTAATAGCATCTCTTTAATTTCGGCGAAATTATCGCGCACGCGTTTAATATCTAACATCGATCATACCTCCAGTAGTTTCTTAATGATGGGGAATTGTTGCATCTTGTTTCTTTAGCTTGATTCAGTGGTCAATTGAACATCAAAATAGATAGCCCTGTAGAGGGGCTGCATTTGGCTGAATCAAGATAAACACAAAAAAGCCCCCATCCCATAAAGGGACGAGAGCTACCCGCGTTGCCACCCTAATTGACTAGACACAATGTCTAATCCACTTATTTTATAACGGCATTCCAGCCGGCAGCAGCCTACTTCATTGACTTCGACTGTGCAACTCCAGGACGGATTCACAAGTGCCTTTATCAGCTTCCACCAACCGCTGACTCTCTAAAAAAAACGTGCTTGCTACTACTTCCTATCATCGTGTTCAGTTAATTAAATTTTAACCATACTGTACTATATGAAAACAAATTTTGCAAGTCATACCATAGATGCTACAAAATATTCAAGAATACGTGTGTCTGATGTTAATTCGGGATGAAATGAACAACCTAGTAAATGTCCATCCCGTGCTAAAATAATTTTACCTTCATGCTCTGCGAGAACTTCAACATCTTTTCCGACTGTCTCCATATGAGGTGCCCGAATAAAAACTGCTGGAATTGCCTTACCTATTTTAGGGATATCGAGCTTTACTTCAAAGCTGTCAACCTGGCGTCCATATGAATTTCTCGCAACTGTCACATCCATAACTGCTAAATGCGGTTCATCATTAACTAAAGTATTGGCCATTAATATTAATCCTGCACATGTCCCAAACATGGGCAAGCCTCGTTGCGCTAGTTCTCGTATAGGCTCTAGTAGTTCAAAACGATCCAACAGCTTTCTCATAGTCGTGCTTTCACCACCAGGTAATACAAGCCCATCTAGTTTTATTAAGTCCGGCTTCTGTTTTACTTCAACAGCTTCACAGCCAAGGTTTTCTAGCATGTGAATATGCTCTCGTACCGCCCCTTGTAAGGCTAAAACGCCAATTCGTTTCATCCTACCAGCCTCGCTCTTGCATGCGCTCATGTTGCCCAAGCTGTGCAATATCAATACCCTTCATCGGTACGCCTAGTTCCTTTGATATTTCAGCAATAAGCTTATAATCCTTGTAATGCGTCGTTGCTTCCACAATCGCATGTGCAAATTTTTCAGGATTATCAGATTTGAAGATACCTGAACCGACAAAAACACCATCAGCCCCAAGTTCCATCATTAATGCCGCATCAGCGGGTGTAGCTACACCACCTGCAGCAAAGTTAACAACTGGTAAACGACCAAGACGTTTGATCTCTCTTAATAATTCAAAAGGTGCTCCTAGTAATTTTGCCTCTGTCATTAATTCATCTTCTGTCATGCCTACTACTTTACGAACTTGGGCATTTACTTTACGAATATGTCGAACTGCCTCCACAATATTCCCTGTTCCTGGTTCACCTTTTGTTCGTAGCATTGCTGCTCCTTCACCAATACGACGGGCTGCTTCACCTAGATCACGACAGCCACACACAAATGGTACGGTATAATCACTTTTTAATAAGTGATACTCTTCATCTGCTGGTGTGAGCACTTCACTTTCATCAATATAATCAACGCCCATTGCTTCTAAAACACGAGCTTCTACAATATGACCAATACGAGCTTTTGCCATCACAGGGATGGAAACTGCTCCCAGTACTTCCTCTACAATACGAGGATCTGCCATACGAGCAACACCTCCTGCTTTGCGGATATCTGAAGGTACTCTTTCTAATGCCATTACTGCTACTGCTCCTGCCGCCTCTGCAATTTTTGCTTGCTCAGCATTAATCACGTCCATAATGACGCCGCCCTTTTGCATCTCAGCCATACCGCGCTTCACCAAATCTGTACCTGTCTGTTTCATTGTCTAACCTCCACCTTTATGATGAAATTTAGTATAATAGAAATTGACCATATAAAAATATCCAGTTTTCAAAAAAATCATAGGGTCAGGGGGTTTTTAGCATATGGATATGCTTTTATTTCAGCTTGAACGGAATGGCGATAAACCGCTATATGATCAGCTTTACAACGGCATTAAAGAAGCTATCATTTCCAAAAAAATTGCAGTAGGCGAAAAATTACCATCAAAAAGAAAATTAGCCGATTTTTTGAATATTTCTCAAACAACGATTGAAATTGCCTATGCACAGCTTCTTGCAGAAGGCTATATTATGTCCAAATCTCGTGTAGGTTATTTTGTAGAAGAAATAGATGAACTACCCTATATCCAGCAGGACACGGTCATCCCATTCAATGAACAGCCTAAAAAAAAATCATACAAAATAGATTTTAATCCTGGTTCTATTGATATCGATGCTTTCCCATTTCAGATCTGGAGAAAATATGCCAAGGAGCTGTTTGATGAAGGCTCAAAGAAATTATTATTAACAGGTGAGCCTCAGGGGGAGCTTTCTTTGCGAACTGAAATTGCAAATTATTTATATCAATCACGTGGAGTTGTCTGTAACCCCGAGCAAATTGTCGTTGGCTCTGGTACGGAACAGCTTCTGCCTATGATTTTACGTCTTTTTAGTGATGATACATGCTTTGCATTGGAAAACCCAGGGTATCCGGCTGTGCATCGTATGTTCTCTCAGCATAAACGAAAAGTTTATCCTATTGCCGTCGACGAGGAAGGAATCATCATTCAACAGCTAGAGCAAACACAAGCTAATGTTGTTTATATTACACCATCACATCAATTTCCTACTGGTGCAGTATTATCCGCTACTAGACGTGCACAGGCTTTAAATTGGGCGACACAAAGCTCATCTCGTTATATCATTGAAGATGATTATGATTCGGAATTTCGTTATACTGGAAAACCAATTCCTGCTCTACATGCTCTCGATAGAAACGATAAGGTCATTTATATGAGCACTTTTACAAAATCGTTAATGCCTTCTTTGCGCGTAGCCTATTTTGTACTTCCACCTCAATTACTTGCTACATATAAAGATGTCTTTAATTACTATTCATCAACCGTTCCTCGGTTTGATCAACATATTGTTGCAAATTTTATGCATGATGGTCATTTTGCAAAACATCTTAATCGGATGCGTAAAGTTTATCGTAAAAAACATGAACAGCTTACTTCTATTTTAGAAAAATATTCATCATCCATTAAAATTACAGGTGAGCAAGCAGGAATGCATATATTATTAGACGTTAAGCACAAGTTGCCAGAAAAACAATTACAACAACTTGCCTTCCAAGCAGGGATAGGTATTTATCCGTTATCTGATTATCGACTAGATTACGTTGAATCCTCGCAAGCACAATTTTTACTTGGCTTTGGGGGTATACCTGTTCAAGTAATTGAACAATCGATCGAACAATTAATGGATTGTTGGGGAATACAAAAAAATCACCCATCTACTACAACCAAATAGTAGATGGGTGACCCCATTAGGATTCAATGAGTTGAATATGATAATGCTCAAACCAAGTATGAATTTGCCCTAGATATGCTAAAAGTTGAGGTCCCGCCATTAATTGTCCATACCATGGAATTTTAAAAGAGCTGCCTCCAGATTCTATTAGTTCCATAATTTTTTTGTGCTCAAATAATTCATGTAAGATAGAGTTCTTATCTTTAAGAATTTCTCTTAACCATGTTTGCACACCTGCTGTATAAACTGGATGATATGTTTTAGGATATGGATTTTTTTTACGATACAATACTTCATCAGGCAATAAATGTGCCATGGACTTTCGAAGTAACCCTTTTTCTATGCCTTCTAAATCCTTCATTTCCCAAGGAATATTCCATGCATATTCTACAAGGCGATGATCCGCAAAAGGTACCCGTACCTCTAAGCTAGCTCCCATACTCATACGATCTTTCCGCTCTAGCAACGTCTGCATAAACCATTGCATATTTAAATAAAACATTTCACGATGTTTTACTTCTGCCGGGCTTTCGCCATCTAGCAACGGGACTTCTGCAATCGTTTGTGTATATAGTTGCTGTGCGTAGGATTCAATTTTTAATTTTTTATCCCACTTCTCTTGGAGTAATGCATTTCTTTCAGCCAATGATCGAATCCAAGGAAAACCAGTAGTTTTTTCTTTAAACCATGGGTATCCACCAAAAATTTCATCTGCACATTCGCCAGATAGTGCTACAGTAAAGTCTCTTTTAATTTCTCGACAAAACCATAGTAACGAAGAATCTACATCTGCCATACCTGGTGAATCTCTAACTATAACCGATTCTACTAGTAAATCAATCAGCTGTTGCTGGGTTATTTCCTCTGCGTGATGTGTCGTCTTAAAAGTATCGGTCATTTTTTGAATCCAATACGTATCTGTTGAAGTTTGAAATGCATGAGGATTGAAAAAACGTTCATTATCCTCATAATCGATTGAATACGTATGCAATTTATTGTTTTGTTGTTGGAATCTATCTGCAGCAATACCTGTAATAATACTAGAATCAAGACCTCCTGATAGAAATGTACAAATCGGTACATCCGAAACAAGCTGTCGTTCAATAGCATCCGTTAACAGCAAACGAACATGCTCAATCGTCTCTTGCAATGATTCTTCATGCTTGTGGCTTTGTAGCTGCCAATATTGCCACTTTCTTAAACCTTCTCTAGAGAAGCGCATTGCATATCCTGGTCGTAACTCCTCAATGTTTTGAAAAAGAGTCTTACCTGGAGCTCTAGAGGGGCCAACAGCCATCATACTTGCTAATCCCTCCGTATTAATAGTAGCTTCAACCATTGGATGTGCAAGTAAAGCCTTTACTTCCGATGCAAAAAGAATTCCCCCCTGTTGCTCTGTAAAATAAAGGGGCTTCACACCTAATCGATCCCTGCATAAAAAAAGAGATTGCACCTGTTCATCCCAGATACCAAAGGCAAAAATACCATTTAGAAAGTCTACACATTGCTCTTTCCATTCAATATAAGCAGTCAATAGCACTTCGGTATCTGAATGTGTTGTGAAAGTATGGCCTCTTTTCTGCAGCTCTTTACGTAGCTCTTCCGTATTATAAAGTTCGCCATTATATGTAATGACATAGTTTACCCCATCTTGTATTTTTTTCATAGGCTGCTTGCCACCTATTAAATCGATAACCGCTAACCGTCGATGGCCAAATGCAATATGCTCACTACACCAAATATTTTCATCATCTGGCCCTCTCTTGTTTAATGTTCGTGTCATTGCTTGCAAAACTTTTTCACTTGCCTTTAAATCCTGTTGAAAGCTAGCCCATCCAGTAATGCCACACATTTAGCCACATCCTTTCGCCTATTAGCCTATGCTATTCGGGTCAAAAATGTGAAAAAGCACATGAATGTTTGTTATCATTCATGTGCTTTTTAATTAATGATTAGAATAGACCTCCAACGAAGTCAGAAATCCCACTCCATAAATTGCCGAAGAAGTTCCCAACACCTTGGAAGAACAATGAGATACCACTAGCACGCTCTACAGCCCCTGTAGTAACAATATCGGATGAAATATCCTTACCATCGATAAAGCCGTAATCTGTGCCCTCTGTGCGCTCAATAACGACCTTCCCTACAACAGTATCTTTCTTAACTCCTGCTTCAAGACTCTTTTTATCTAAAACCAATTTAGGTTTATAGAGATCTTTATCAGAAGACTTGATCATAAATGAAATAGGTTCTTTTACAGCAATCTCTACTTTGTCTTCTTTACCTTTTGTCACTTTTACTGTTTTTTGATCTTTAAACGTATAGTTTGCTGGTAAAATTTCTTGTTTTGAGAATTGTGAAAAACCATAGTTAAATAATTTTGCTGTTGCATCAAAACGAGCTTTATATGACCCTTGTCCACTTGCATCAACAGCCTTCATGACCACTGCAATTAATCGAGTACCATTGCGTTCTGCAGTACCAGTGAAGCAATGGCCTGCAAAGTTTGTAGTACCTGTTTTTAATCCATCTACACCTTGATATTCAAAAACTAACCCTGGTAACATAAAGTTCCAGTTAGACATTTCAATGGCATCCTCTGTACCTTCACGGAATGTCTTTTTAGTAATTTGAGAAGTTTCTAATACCTTTGGGTGATCCTTTAATAGATGGTAGGCTAGTTTTGCCACATATTTTGCAGGCATCACGTTCTCATCTTCTGGTCCTGTCCCAGCTGGTTGCATCCCAAAAAGATCAGCGTTATTTAGACCTGTGGAATTGACAAACTTATAACCCTCAAGGCCAAGTTCTTCTGCTTTTTTGTTCATTAATTTCAAAAATTCAGTCTCTGTTCCAGCAATTGTTTCAGCTATAGCAACAGTTGCAGCATTCGCTGAATAAATAGCCATTGCCTCGTACAATTCTCGAATCGTGTAAGAACCATCACGACGTAAAGGTACATTACTTAATGCACGATTTTGAGACATACGATACGTATAATCGGTTACGTGGTATTCTTGATCCCATTTAACTGTCCCTGCATCAATAGCGTCCAATAACAGGTATTCAGTCATCATTTTTGTCATACTTGCAATACCTAGTGAAGTATCTGCATTTTGTTCATATAAAATTTTTCCTGAATCTGCGTCAATTAAAATTGCAGCATCCACTGTTAGTCCTAAATCCGTCTCTGCATTTGCCTTTGCAGGAATACCTGCAAAAATACCAATTAATAAAACGGGAATTAGGAGTAAGCGTAATACGGTGTTCATTTTCTTTTTCACCTTGAAAGCCCTCCAAAAAATAATCTTGTCCTCGACATTTTATCATAGATATCTACATACGTGTTGACTCTCTGCCATAAAAAAATGCTCTCGCGCCATCTTTGTAGACGATGCGAAAGCATAAAAGTTGCAAGTAATATATTACATGGAATAGTTTGGTGACTCTTTTGTAATCTGCACATCATGTGGATGTGATTCACGAAGACCTGCACCAGTCATTTTAACAAATTGTGCATTTTCTCGTAAATACTCAAGATGTGGTGCTCCACAATAACCCATACCAGCTCGGATACCACCAATCAGTTGATAGATTGTATCAGCTAATGGTCCTTTATAAGGAAGGCGACCTTCAATACCCTCAGGCACTAACTTTTTCGCATCCTCTTGGAAGTAACGATCTTTTGAGCCTTTTTCCATTGCTCCGATAGATCCCATACCACGGTATACTTTAAAGCGACGACCTTGGAAGATTTCTGTCTCTCCTGGAGATTCAGAAGTACCTGCAAGAAGTGAACCTAGCATTACAACATTTCCACCAGCTGCTAAAGCTTTCACAATATCGCCAGAGTATTTAATACCACCATCAGCAATAATTGTTTTACCAAGTTCACGAGCTACTGTAGCACAATCATATACTGCTGTAATTTGCGGTACACCTACACCAGCCACAACACGTGTAGTACAAATTGAACCTGGGCCAATTCCTACTTTAACAACATCTGCTCCAGCCTCGAATAATGCACGTGAACCTTCTGCAGTAGCTACGTTACCAGCAATGATTTCTAGTTCTGGGTAAGTTTCACGGATTGAACGTATTGTCTGTAATACACCTTCTGAATGTCCGTGTGCTGTATCGATTACTACAATATCAACTTGTGCTTCTACAAGCTTCTCGATACGTACCATTGTATCCTTGGATACACCTACTGCTGCACCTACAAGTAAGCGACCATGTGTATCTTTAGCAGCATTAGGGAATTCAATAACTTTCTCGATATCTTTGATTGTGATAAGACCAGTTAAACGACCTTCTTCATCAACAATCGGAAGTTTTTCGATTTTATATTGTTGAAGAATTTTTTCTGCATCCTCTAGAGTCGTTCCAACAGGAGCTGTAATTAAATCTTCTTTCGTCATAACATCTTCAATTTTTAAAGAGTAATCTGAGATAAAACGTAAATCACGGTTTGTAATGATTCCTACTAGTTTTTGGTTTTCCATACTGTCAACAATAGGTACACCAGAGATTCGGTATTTACCCATTAAATGCTCAGCATCGAAAACTTGATGAGTTGGAGTTAAGAAGAATGGGTTTGTAATAACACCATTTTCAGAACGTTTTACTTTTTCTACTTGTTCAGCCTGTTCGTCGATACCCATGTTTTTATGGATAATACCGATTCCGCCTTGTCGTGCCATAGCAATAGCCATTTTAGACTCTGTAACTGTATCCATACCTGCGCTGATCATTGGAATGTTTAATTTAATCTTTGGTGTTAATTGAACAGATAAATCAACATCTTTCGGTAATACTTCGGAATGAGCTGGTACTAATAATACATCATCAAAAGTTAAACCTTCTTTGGCAAATTTAGTCTCCCACATTTTCGTAACGTCCTCCTATAGTTAAAAGAATATTAATTGTAAGATTAACAACGTGGACTGCTACTGTCAAGAAACTTATAAAAGAAAGACAATTCAGACTTTTAATCATAGCAAATTTTAATTGAAAATCCAAATAAATAGCTATATAAAAAACTACTAGCGACCATCATATAGTTATATAAGATCTTACAATTAAATCTTTTGATAATGATTGATTTTTGTATAAAATCCTGTAATTTATGAAGAATTTCCTTAAAATAAAAAAAACAGCCAGCACACAGCTGACTGCCTTTATTGCCTAGCGACGTCCTACTCTCACAGGGGGAAGCCCCCAACTACCATCGGCGCTAAAGAGCTTAACTTCCGTGTTCGGTATGGGAACGGGTGTGACCTCTTTGCCATCATCACTAGACTATTTTCGGCTTTCAATATACATCGCATTTCTTCGTCAGCTGCTGTCGTTCAGTCAGTCACGTACTTGAGTACGCTCCTTCCCTCTCTCCATTGCTTCCTCGAACTACTCGTATCTTGAAACCCTTCATAAAAGAAATTATTCTTTCAAAACTGGATAAACGGTTCATTGAATGTTTCAAACTTTTTTGGTTAAGTCCTCGATCGATTAGTATTCGTCAGCTCCATGTGTCACCACACTTCCACCTCGAACCTATCTACCTCATCGTCTTTGAGGGATCTTACTTACTTGCGTAATGGGA
>NZ_PYWL01000025.1 GCF_003049525.1 Lysinibacillus fusiformis
CCGACTATAGTCTAGTGATGATGGCAAAGAGGTCACACCCGTTCCCATACCGAACACGGAAGTTAAGCTCTTTAGCGCCGATGGTAGTTGGGGGCTTCCCCCTGTGAGAGTAGGACGTCGCTAGGCAATAAAAACAGTCAGCTGTGTGCTGACTGTTTTTTTATTTCTATTCATTTCTTTTTATGCCTATTGCTATATTCTATCCAGAATTCGGCATTTTTAATTCCGACTTCTCTTGGATCAAAAATAGGATCGAGGCCAGCCTTTTTTTGTCGATCATAATCTTGTAAAACTCGAATCGCTGGCTTGGTTAATAATACAATAGCAATAAAGTTCAAATAACTCATACTCCCAAATCCAATGTCTCCAAGACCCCACATAAGACTGACAGATTGAACACTTCCAATATAAACAACTAGTAAGAAGATCACTTTTAATACTAATTTTAAAAATGGGAAGCGAAGTTTTTTATCTAAATACACAATAGTTGTCTCTGCAATATAATAATATGCCATTAAAGTAGTGAATGCGAAGAGGAAAATTGCTATAGCTACGAATCCACTTCCAAAATCATTAAATACTGTAGATACTGCTGCTTGTGTATAAGCAGTACCTGCTACAACGCCCGGGATATTTTCAACTAACGGTGTCGTTGTTCCAGGAGGAGTAACATTATACATACCTGTTATGAGAATCATTAAAGCTGTAGCCGTACAGACAATGATTGTATCAATATAGATGGAAAACCCTTGAACTAAACCTTGTTTAGCTGGATGAGATACTTCAGCAGCAGCAGAACTAAAAGTTGCTTCTCCTGCTCCAGCTACGTTTGAAAATACCGAGCGTCTTACACCCCAGGCGATGGCAGTCCCCACTATACCTCCAAAAATTGCATTTGTACCAAAGGCACTTGTCAGTATAAGTTTAACCATATCTGGAATTTCACTTACATTCGCTCCTAATATGAAGAGTGTTAAAATGACGTAGGCAAGTGCCATAATAGGAACAACTTTATCTGCAACACGTGCTATGCGTTTTACACCACCGAATATGATTAATCCCAAAAGAATAACGATTAAGGCACCTGTTATAAAGGGCGGAATATGAAAAGCCGTATTAAATGAAGTGGCAATTGTATTCGCCTGGATTCCCGGTACTAGAACACCATATGAAAGACAGATAACAATCGCAACAAATATAGCAAAACCCTTTAGTCTTAAACCCTTTTCGATATAGTATGGAGAACCACCGCGATACTGATCATCAGCCTTTTCTTTATATAATTGGGCAAGTGTTGATTCAATAAATGCACTTGCACCCCCTAGAAATGCCATAACACCCATCCAAAATACTGCGCCTGGTCCACCAGCAGCAATTGCCGTAGCCACTCCTGCGATATTGCCAACACCAACCCGCCCAGACAATGCCATACAAAACGCTTGGAATGATGAGATTCCTTCATTTGACTCTTTACGTTCACGTAATAATCGAATCATCTCAGGAATATAACGAATTTGAACAGCTTTTGTTAGGACGGTAAAGTAAAGACCTACCCCTAATGCTAAGTATACAAGTGCATTTCCCCAAATATAATCGACCAACGCATTAACGATTGTCTCCATAGATGTTTCCCCCTTTTTTTCTTAAATCAAAATCCTTAATTATCACCCTAAAATTTGTTTACTATACATCACCAGCACTCAACTCATCACGCGAATTATGCCTGCAATATGATTGAAGCGTGTGTACGGCTTTAGTTTAGGTAAATGTTTAAATAGCGAAAACCTCCCTTCATGATTTTTAAGCTCACCCTATGTATTGCATGTTTTATGCCATAAAGCAAAAAAGCCTTTTACTCATGAAGATGAGAAAAAGACTTTTACACTTTCATATAGTTTTTTTATGAATAGTAAGAGACCCAACAGTTTCATTCCAAATTTGTTTCATCTGCTGACGGCCAGCTAAAATTTCTGGATGAAATTGAATATGTGCAGTGGCTCTTGTTTTTTCAACAGCTTGGATGGCCAGCTTAATATCATGATTGGATGCTCCTCCATTGAGGCGTTGAGCAATTGTAAGTGCTGCAACTTCTCCCTGCGCTAATGCTACCTTGGCTCCTTCAATTCCTGTAATATTTCCAGCTACATATAACCCCTCTAAATTAGTTTCCATTTGTTCATTATGTAAAGGAATGAACCCACCTAATTGTTCGATATAATGAAATGGACAACCTGCTACAGAAGCAAGCTCTGCTAGAGGGTAAAGGCCACCAGCGATACAAATAAAATCAGCTTTGATACGTTGTTCGCTACCTTTCACAATAGAGCCGTCTGTATTCACAGTTGCTAAAACTACCCCTTCGACCTGATCTTTACCTACGATTTCTATAACCGCTTTACGCAACATAATAGGTATATCCCACATTTTCACACCATTTTTAGGATAAAAGGTAATACCGAGTTTTTTCATAAAGTCATTTTTCATGAATTTGCTACCCATCTTAACAAAAGGGGAGGGAGCCATATGAGCTACATGCAATAATGAGTTCATAACTTCTAAGGGATTGCTATTCCCTTCTGTTAACAAGTTAGCAGGGGGTAATGTAATAGCGGCTACCTGAACACCTGCTAATTGTAATTCCATCGCAATCGCTGAAGAAAGTACATTAACTCCGACAATGACGCCACGTTTACCTGGCTTCACACGATGCACATTTGTCATAACTTGTGCTGCTCCAACAGACATTACCCCTGGTAGCGTCCAACCTGGAATTGGGAAAGGCGATTCGGCAGCTCCAGTAGCTAGTAGCAGATGTTGGGTGCGAAATACACCTTTGGTTGTATGGATGATCCACATGTCATCTATTTTTTCTAAGTCGGATACACTTGTTTGTAATAAAAACTCAACATGGACTGCTTTAGCACGTTCTACTAAACGTTCAGATTCTACAATGCCATTCCACCATGTTCCTGGCTTTTCTTCATATAGTTGTCCCAGTAATCGACCTCCCGCATATAAATATTCATCGATAACAAGGACTGCAATATTTTTTTCCGCTAATGTAATGGCCGCCGCAAGCCCAGCAGGACCAGCTCCAATAATAACTACTTTATTGTTCATGATTCTTCCTCCAGTCTCTTACTGTCGTAGGAAGTGTCTGTCCACTTTTTACAACCATCCCATCTGAGAGAGGGGTTAAGCATGCTCGTTCGCCCTCTAAGCCATTTACAGTGACACGGCATTCAAAACAATGTCCAATATTACAATAAATACCTCGAGGCTGCCCAGTTTCTTCGTGCAAACGTAAAGTCCGTATTCCGTGTGCTAGCAAGGCAGCCGCTAGGGACTCACCTTTGTAACCTTCAAACTCATGATCGTCAAAAGTAAAGGTCACTTTTTCTCTTTGTATTATGTTCCCGAAAATTGGGTGGTTTAATATACGTTCTGTCATCAGTTAACCTCCCCTAAGTCGGAGAATCGTACTGGTCGAATAGGGGCTTGATGTTTTAATGAAACCTCATCATTTTTACGAGGATGATGAAGATTGGCAATTTTATCTACCATAGTACGGCATGTACGACCGCCACAATAGCCCATACCTGCACGCGTTCGTAATTTCAGTTCTCGTGCAGAGCACTTATATTTTGATGCGCTTTCAACTAATTCATCGTAACTAATTTCTTCACAACGGCATACAATCATAGATTTATTTTGCATAGTTCCACCTCTACTCTAAAAAATACTTAACATAGAACATAATGCAAAAACTATGCCAAAGAAAAAAATAGCTACGAAAAGTAAATCTAGATGGATGTGAAAGATGTGTATAGAAATATTGACATATATTTAAATAAATTAGACGTCTATGTTTAATTTTTTTAATCGGTTGTATAAAGTGGCACGAGTAATACCTAAAATTTTAGCGCATGTTTTCTTATTACCATTTACTTTAGCAAGCTGGTCTAATATTATTTCTCGTTCATAATGTTCAAGCTGATGGTGGAGCTCTGTCCCTAGAGGAAACTCCCTCTTAACGTCCAATGTTTCATCTTTTGGCATCATCGCTAAAATATCAGTAGGAAGATCTTCCATATGAATGGCCCCCTCATCAGAAAAAACAACGAGTCGCTCGATAACATTAGATAATTCACGCACATTGCCTGGCCAGTGGTATTTTAAAAGAACATTTGCTATTTCAGTTGGGATACCTTGAATAGGTCGATTATATTTAATCGACTTTTCATATAAGAAGTAATTGCTTATTTCTAATATATCTGATGCTCGCTCTCTAAGAGGGGGGACTGTGAAATTCACCACATTCAGTCGATAATATAAATCTTCTCTAAATTTGCCCTCTGCCACTAATTGTTTCAAATCTCTATTAGTAGCTGCTACTAAATTAAATTCGACGTCCATTTCCTTTGTACCGCCAACTGTGTAAAAAGTTTTTTCCTGGAGCAATCGTAAAATCTTGACTTGCATTTCTAGCGGCATCTCACCGATTTCATCTAAAAATAAAGTACCCCCACGTGCAAGCTCTACTTTACCTTTTTTTCCCTTTTGATGGGCACCAGAAAAAGCTCCTTTTTCATAGCCAAAAATTTCACTTTCAAATAGACCGCTTGGAATGGCCCCACAATTGATAGCAACAAAGGGTGCCTCAGACTTTTCTCGAATAGCGTGAACTGCACGTGCAAACAGCTCTTTACCAACGCCACTCTCTCCATAAATTAAAATATTTGCCTCGGTTTTTGCGACCTTTTTTACTTTTTCTAATACTTCTTTAAGCTTTGGACTATTACCACGAATAAGGGTGAATGGGTCAAAGGCTAGGCCATTCGTATTCATCTGTTTCTCTAAATTTAACAATTTCTCAGATGTAATATGAAGCTCTTCGTTTAATTTCTTGACATGGGTAATATCTGTTTCAGCTACCACCGCTCCAATTGTCTTATCATGCAGCATAACAGGATTAGAGTTAATCATGACGACGAGATCTTCCCGTGGAAAATGCTGCTGTTGATAGACAGATTTTCTATGCTGTAAAGTATGTAAAATTTCTAGTTGATCTTCTTTGAAAAAGTGAGTGATTGGCTTACCGATAATATTTTCTCCAGATACTGAAAAAATGCTTTCGGCACCCTTTGTCCAATAAATAACATTTTGTTCAGCATCTATAACCGTACATGATTCATTAATAGTATTTAAAATAGTTTGTAAATAAGCATTTCCGCATTCTAATTCATAGGCAAGGTCGTATGCTAAGGACTCTCTCCATAAATATCCTAAATATTGCTTCTCCTCATTACAAACTAGTAAAAATTCGTAGTCCTTCATATATTCAATGGCGTTTTTGAGCGGGCAATTCGACTGGATGGTATGACAGGCAACATAGTGAACATCATTTTTTCTTTTACCGCGAACTGCACCATAGGGTTTATTATTTTCAATCACAAAATATTGTTTGCTGGCATCGTTTATTTTGGACACAATGTCGTCAGTAGTTGTAATAGCAAAGTTACATTTTACTATTTTATTCATTATTAAATGATATGGATGCAAGATAAGTCCCCCCTTATTGTTCATTTGTCCAATTATTTTGAATAATATAAATAATTTTGACACATAGTGCCTAGTTTATCAAACAAATTCCAGTTTGATAGATTGGCATGATTTTTGCATCATACAGTCATAAATAGAAAGGAGGAGGAAGATATGAAGAAATCCCATCATGATATCGTAATTATTGGTGGTGGCATTATTGGTGGAGCAATAGCTTATTATTGCGCAAAGGCCGGCCTAGATATCACAATACTTGAAAAAAACGAACTTGCGAGTGGGACTTCTTCTCGTTGTGATGGCAATATTTTAGCTATTGATAAAGATCCTGGCTTCGACAGTCAAATGTCTTTAGTCAGTCAAAGATTGGTTCATGAACTTAATAGAGAGTTAGATATGAGCTTTGAATATCGGAATCCGGGCAGCATCCTTGTTTGTGAAAGTGAGCTAGAGATGGAGGCTGCGCAGCAATGGGTTAATCGCCAACAAGAGGCGGGTTTAGATTTTACGATGTTAGATCGTGAGGATTTACGGAACGAATCAAAATACTTCGCAGATGACTTATACGGTGGATTGGAATGTAAAACTGATTCAACAGTGAACCCATACATGCTGACATTTTCTATGTTTCATTCAGCTGAGAAGTTAGGGGCAAAGATAAAAAAACAGACAGAGGTCAAGCATATTAAAAAACAGCCAGATCATACATTTTTACTTGAAACGAATGACGGATGGATAACCGCCAATAAAGTCATTAATGCTTGCGGAATTTGGGCACCGTTTATTGGACAAATGCTTGATATTGATATTCCCATTAAACCTCGCAAAGGTCATATACTGGTCGCATCACGTCAGCAAGCAGTTGGGCTAAGAAAAGTAATGGAATTTGGTTATTTAATTTCAAAGTTTGGTGGAGAGCGTAAGGTGGATGCGGATATTGAAAAGTATGGAGTAGCCTTAGTGTTTGAACCGACAGAGGCACAGAATTTTTTAATAGGGAGTAGTCGTGAATTTGTAGGCTTTGACACGAAGGTGAATCATGATGTGGCAAAAATGATTGCTAGACGTGCAGTACGATTCTATCCAAAAATTGCTGATATGTCGATTATTCGTACATATGCAGGGTTAAGACCATGGACAGAAGATCATTTACCTATTATTTGTGAAGTAGAAGAAGTACCTGGCTTCTATATTGCAGCGGGTCATGAAGGAGATGGCATTAGCTTAGCTGCAGTTACCGGAAAACTTATCCAAGAATTACTCCAGCACACAGATACATGCATTCCTACTGAACCGGTACATCTTAGTCGTTTTCAGAAAGGAGTCCTTCATAAATGAATTTTCAAAAGCTATTTACGACGATTGATACTCATACGGGTGGAAATCCAACACGTTCATTAATAAGTGGTATGCCCAAGCTTGAAGGCAAAACTATGTCAGAAAAAATGTTATTTATGCAAGAGAACTATGACTGGATTCGAAAATTTCTTATGAATGAGCCACGAGGACATAGCGTAATGTCAGGCGTTATCATTACAGATCCTTGCCACCCCGAAGCCGATATTGGCGTGATTTATATAGAAACAGGTGGGTACTTACCAATGTGTGGACATGACACAATAGGTGTTTGTACAGCACTAATTGAAGCAAATTTAATAGAGGTCACTACACCCTATACAAACATAAAATTGGACACACCTGCAGGTTTAATAGATGTACAAATTAAAGTGGATGATGGAGTAGCGAAGGAAGTGACCTTTAAAAACGTACCATCCTTTTTATTAAAAACGATTGAAATCAACGATGCTGAGCTAGGTGTAGTGGAATGTGAAATAGCATATGGAGGGAACTTTTACGGCATTATTGATGCTAGAAAAATCAATCTAGACTTAGCTGTAGACAATTCGACGAAGATTATTAACACGGCTATTCGCCTCCGTAATACTGTAAATGCTAAGGAGGATATTGTCCATCCTGAATTCTCGTTTATCCATGGGCTTACACATATTGAGTTTTATACAGATCCAGTTAACCCATCAGCAGATTTAAAAAATACAGTTGTTGTTCCGCCAGGAGGAATAGACCGTTCTCCTTGTGGCACTGGTACTTCTGCCAAAATTGCTACACTCTACTCAAAAAATAAGCTCGCTCTCAATGAGTCCTTCGTTTATGAAAGTATTGTGGGAACAATGTTTAAAGCACGTGTACTAGAAGAAGTAACGATAAGTGGTTTAACAGCTGTTATTCCGGAGGTAACAGGATCAGCATGGGTAATGGGGATGCATCGTTTCTTTTACAATGATCAGGACCCACTAAAAGAGGGCTATTTGATGATTCCGCCAATGGATCACTAAGGGAGGATAAACATGAATTTTCATAAGTCTTTTCAAACGATAGATACACAAGTAGTGGGAGAAGCCTTTCGCATCATTGTGCAATCCCCAATCATGCTTATGCATGAAGATATTTTGGAAGCGGATCATCAGTTAAATACACAATTTGAAGATACAAAACAACAGCTTTTGAATGAGCCTAGAGGACACCGTGGAATGAATGGCTGCCTTGTTTTACCATCCGCTATTGCTTCTTATCGCTTATTATTTTTCCAGCATGCAGCTTCTACAAATTTTAAGTATGAGGCACTTGTAGCCACAATGACAGCATTGATTGAGCAAGGAACAATAGAACTCTCAAAAAATAATACTTACTCTATTGAAACAGTCAAAGGCGTCTATGAAGCCTATGTCAAACTTTCTGAAAAGAGAGATGCAGTATTATCAGTTCATTTAATAGTGAAGCCAGCACATTTAGAAGGTGAGCAAGTCATTATTGATAATGAACGACGCTACATGGTGGTTGAAAAACCACGGCAAATTAAAGCCATTGTTTTAGAAGAATTAGCAGAAATCAGTACGTGGGGATTACTAGAAAGTGAGAAATATAGTACGGCAGATGGGGTCATTATGTATGAACAATTAGTTGGCTCTGTCAGGTCCGTTACCTTTGAACGAGATGGCTATATATTACGTTCACCTGGTGTAGATAGTACACTGGCGTTAATAGCGGTTTTAGGGGAAGAAGCTGTCAAAAAAAACGACAGTATTTTTGGTAGCAGCATTGAAATTATACAAAAGCATGAAGCTGGCTACGAAATTGCATTAACAGGTTATATCACAGGAATCCATCAATTTGTAGTGGACCGTGAAGATCCTTTGCAGCATGGATTTATCATTGTGTAATAAAAGAGGATAGAGGAGGATAAAGATGAAAAATCTAGAAGGTGTATTTCCTGTATTAGTAACGCCGATGAAAAATCAAACAGACATTGATTGGGGTGGTTTCCGTCAAAATATTGAACATTTTATTGAAGCAGGGGTAACAGGTATTGCTATTAACGGTAGTACAGGTGAATTTGTAAGTTTAACGAAAGAAGAACGGTTTAAAGCAGTAGAGGTAGCTGTAGATCAAATTAAAGGGCGAATTACATTGATTGTTGGTACAGCAGCTGAAACAACTGCAGAAGCAATTATCTATACACAGCAGGCAGAACAGGCTGGAGCAGATGCAGCATTATTAATTAATTCCTATTACGCACATCCAAAAGATGATGAAATATATGTTCATTTTAAATCAGTAGCCGAATCTGTAAACTTCCCTATTATGATCTATAATAATCCGTTTACTTCGGGGGTAGATATTGGCTTAGAAACGATTTTAAAAGTAGGTAGAGATGTTCCAAATATTACACATATTAAAGAATCAAGCGGCAATATTGGAAAAGCGCGTGATATCGTACGTCAAGGCCAAGATGATATAAAAGTATTTTGTGGCTCAGAGGATTTAGCTATCGAATCATTTTTAGTTGGGGCTGTTGGGTGGATTTCTGTATCTGGAAATATTGTGCCAGAGCTTGTGACAAAATTATATAGCCAAGTACAAGAGGGGAACCTAGAGGCAGCTTGGGCAATTTACGATCGCTTATTACCTTTATGTGCATTTTTAGAGGGATCGGGTAAATATGTACAAATTACTAAACGTGCAATGGAACTAAAAGGGTGGGCAGGAGGGCCTTGTCGTCTACCACGACTCCCACTAACAGAGGAAGAAGATGCCCAACTTAAAGCAATTATGACTAATTTAGACGTACTGGCAATTGAACATTATTAATGCAAAGGGGGATGAATGATGGAGGCAGTGTTGACATTAAAACCACAAGTAAAGGAATTTCTACAGTCCACGATCGGCTTGTATATTGACGGTGAATATGTGCAAGCTCAATCAGGTAAAGCATTGAATGTTTTAAATCCTGCTAATGAAGAGGTCATTGCGGTAGTAAGCGAAGCACAGGCAGAAGATATTGATCTTGCAGTAGAAGCTGCTCGAAAAGCATTTGATGGTGAATGGTCAACGATGGAGGCAGCTGAACGCTCCCGAATTATTTATAAATTGGCAGATTTACTAGAAGAACATCGTGAAGAGCTAGCACAGCTTGAATCATTAGACAATGGAAAACCATATAAAACTGCTCTTGCAGATGATGTGGATGGCACAGTTCAACATTTTCGTTATTATGCGGGCTGGGCAACAAAAATTACAGGCCAGACTGTACAAGTGTCGAAGGATTACTTGAATTACATTGTACATGAGCCCGTTGGAGTTGTAGGTCAAATTATTCCTTGGAATTTTCCTCTTGCCATGGCGGCATGGAAGCTTGGCTCAGCGTTAGCTGTAGGATGTACGGTTGTCATCAAACCTGCGGCTGAAACGCCATTGTCATTATTATATGTGGGGCAATTAATGAAACAAGCTGGTTTTCCGGACGGTGTAGTAAATATTGTACCAGGTACGGGAGAGGCGGGCGAAGCGATTGTTACTCATAAAGGTGTAGCAAAAGTAGCCTTCACTGGATCAACAAAGACAGGAATACACGTGATGAAAAAGGCTGCTGATGATGTGAAAAGTATAACATTAGAGCTTGGGGGGAAATCTCCTGCTATTGTGTTACAAGATGCAGATGTCGAGGAGGCAATAGAAGGAACATTTGCTGGGACGATGTACAATCATGGCCAAAACTGTAGCGCATGTACACGAGTATTTGTGCATAGTAGTCTATACAATCAATTTATTGAACGACTCGCAGAAAAGGCTAAAGCATTGAAGGTAGGGCCAGGTTTAGACCCAGAAACAGATATGGGTCCATTAGTGTCACAAAAGCAATTAAACACTGTTCTTTATTTTATCGAAAAAGGAAAAGAGGAGGGTGCTCGCTTAGTAGCTGGCGGTGATCGAGCACTGCCAAAGGGATATTTTGTCCAACCAACTATCTTTGCTGATGTACAGGACACGATGACAATTGCCCAAGAAGAGATTTTCGGACCTGTTATGTCCATTCTATCGTTTGAAACAGTAGATGAAGTAATTGCACGCGCTAATAATAGTAAGTATGGACTTGCTGCAAGCATTTGGACTGAAAATGTAAAGAAGGCACATTATATTGCTAGTAAACTACAAGCAGGGACAGTATGGATTAATGATTTTGGATTAGAATGGGAAACGATGCCATTTGGAGGTTACAAACAGTCAGGTATTGGTCGTGAAATGGGCGGTGAATATGGATTGTCCAATTACACTGAGGTGAAAAGTGTATTTGTTAATATGAAGCAATAATAGGTGAATTTGCATGAAAGAAGGAAAAGGAGCTATCTTCAATAGGTAGCTCCTTTTCTCGTTATTGAAAGGGTATTATTTTACGCCGTGCAGAGGACGGGATACTCATGTCCTCGCGGTATTTGGCTATGGTACGTCGAGATATTTCAATGCCTAAAGCAGCGTTAAAATATTCAGCTATTTTTTGATCAGAGAAGGGCTTAGCCTTATTTTCTGACTTGATATAGTCTGACAGCAAAGACTTCACCTTTACTTGTGACACACTCTGACCATTGGCTGTCGACAATTTAGAGCTGAATAATTCCTTTAATTCAAAGGTGCCAAAAGCAGTTTGTACATACTTATTTGTTGTAATACGACTTACCGTTGATTCGTGAACATCTATTTGGTCAGCAATTTCACGCAACGTAAGTGGTTGCATGGCGTCGAAGCCATCCAGAAAGAAATTTTTTTGCTTTTCAATAAGGGCCTTCATAATGTTGATCATTGTATTTCGACGTTGTTCAATGCTGTTCACTAGCCAGTGGTAGTCAGCTAAGTGTTTTTTAAAATAACTCTTTTCTGAGGAATGAGCTTTTATATAAGGAAAGTAGTCAGCGTGAATACTAATCTTTGGTAAATAATAATCGTTCAACGAAAAGGTAATCCCACCGTCAACAATATCAACAATAATATCTGGTATCGTCGTATGTACCAATTCCTGATAAAATAATGAGCTTAGTTTTGGCTGTAAAGATTGTATAAAAAGATAAATCATTTGTAAGTCATTTAGTGATATATCCAGCTCTTTTAATATTTTCTTCCAATTATTATGAGCAAGCTCTTCTAGATAATTAGAAATAATAGTATCGGCATGAGCAGGGCTGTTAGGACAATAAATAGTTTGTAATAGTAAACATTCCTTTAAATTACGTGCACCCATTCCTAAAGGACCAATCGTTTGTAATAAATGAATGCCCTTTTCTATTTCTAGGTCATTATAAGAAGTTTGTATAGGTTGCTCATAATAACCATTGTCATCTAAATGATAAATAATATGTTTTAAGAGCTGAATGTCCTTTTCATTATCAAATGTTAGCCTGACCTGCTGGAACAGCTCATCACGAATATTTTTTTCACATTTTGTAGAAAGATGCCAATTGTTATAGTGTCCGCTACTCGTTTTTGGAATCTGTAGGTGCTCTTTAAGTGTTGGTTCACTTAGTTCGATTAACGGATTAACGAGCTCTTGTTCACGTATATATTGTTCTAACTCCTGAGTTGAGTATTGGAGTAGCTCGATTGCCTGACGAAGTTGGGTAGACATAACGATTTGTAATTCCTGTGTTTGTTTAATAGAAAGTTGCATACTTAAACCTCGATTCTCTATCAATCTATCTAACTAACTTAGAAAAATATAGTGACAAGAAACTTTGACATGTGCAACGAAATGAATCATTAGCTTTCAATAATAAGCTCAAAATGTTGAAATGAATGGTTTTAAAAAGTGTAAAAAAAAGTAAACATCTATAGGGTAAGTGTAAAGAAATTATAAAATAATGAGTTCTTTTGGCGAGTGTGTGATTATTTCAACACCATCTTTTGTAATGATGACATCATCCTCTATACGAACACCACCAACTTGTGGGACATAAATGCCTGGCTCTACAGTAAGCACCATATTCTCCTCTAAAACGTCTTCACAAACTGTCGACATGAAAATATTTTCGTGAATATCTAGACCGATGCCATGACCTGCTCCATGTCCGTAATTTTGCCCATAGCCTTTAGCTGTAATATAGTCACGTGTATAGCTATCTGCCTGTCGTCCAGTAATACCAGCCTTCATATTAGAAAGAGCGTGTTGCAAGGAGCCATAAACAATTTGATATATTTCTTTTAATTGTTCAGGGGGCTCGCCGACAGCAATAGTTCTTGTCATGTCAGAACGATAGCCTTCATAATAAGCGCCAAAATCAAGTGTAAGCATATCACCTTGCTTAATAGTTTTCGAAGATGCCACGCCATGTGGTAGAGCAGAGCGATGACCAGAAGCGACAATCATATCAAATGCAGCGCCAGTAGCACCATTTTTACGCATATGGGATTCCAGCTCATTGGCAATTTCGATTTCTGTAACACCAGGTTTAATGAATGTCAAAATATGCTTAAAGGTTTCATCTGAAATCCAAGCTGCTTTCTTAATAATTTCAATTTCCTCTGGTGTCTTAATCATACGTAAATCTTCCACAATTGTAGATAAAGGCTTTAATGTTGCTGTTAATTTATTTGCCATTAATTGATACGTGTAGTAAGTGACGTGATGTTGTTCAAAGCCAACAGTTTGAATGGATTCCTGTTCTAAAATTTCTTGAATCGTTTCATATAAACGGCTGCGATCAATTTCATGAACCTCAAATGCTTTACTTTGCTCTGTTGCTTGCTGTGTATAGCGGAAGTCCACCAATAAAAGTGCTCGTGTGTTAGTTACTACAACCGTTCCTGCACTTCCTGTAAATCCTGTTAAATAACGTCGGTTTTGAGCATTTGTAATAATCATTGCGCTTGTACCTTGTGCTTGTAGAGCATTTCGTAATTGTTCTAGTTTTGACATGTTGTCATTCCCCCTTTAATGAAAGTATAATGCAAAATCTGTGCCAATTTTTTAAAAAATAGAATCGGCATGGAAATTGCATAGATTTTTATAGTGCGATTTCTTTCGTGCAATAAAATTAAAGGGGTTTTGAGGATGGCTAAAAAAACAAAATGGCTTTTCGTATTGTTAGCATTAATGCTCGTTGTATTGGTCGGTTGTTACGGCAAAGATAACACCACTTCTGGAAATACTACAAATAGTAATGAAACAGACAATGTATCTTCTGATGGGGAAGATAATATTGCCGCACAGGAACTTCATTTAGTGGCAACAGGAGATTTAACGACGATGAGCTCTTTAGGGAGTGTAGATGCACTTGCTGTGACGGCAATGAACTCAGTATTTGAGGGATTATATCGTATAGGTCCTGAAAATACACCAATTCCAGGTATGGCAGAGTCACATGAAGTTTCTGAGGATGGTACAGTATATACATTTAAAATACGTAAAGATGCTGTGTGGAGTAATGGGACTCCAGTGACAGCACATGATTTTGAGTATGCATGGAAAAGAGCTATAAATCCCGAAACTCAAGCAATCTATTCATACTTAATGCTAGATATAAAAAATGCTGTCAATGTGCAAACAGAAGAAGATCCCCTTTATGGGAAGGTGGAGGAAATCGGTATTAAAGCAATAAATGATGAAACGTTAGAAGTGCAGCTAAATGCGCCGATCCCATACTTTATTAGCTTAACAACGTATGCACCGTTCTTCCCATTAAATAAAGAATTTACAGAGTCCCAAGGCGATCAATACGCGCTAGAAGCGGAAAATATGATCTATAATGGACCTTTCATGATGGAGTCTTGGCAACATGGGCAAGGATGGACGTTCGTCAAAAATGAAAGTTATTGGGATAAGGACACGGTAAAACTTACTAAAATCACGCAGAAAATAGTGAAAGATACGGCAACGGCTGTCAATCTCTATGAAGCTGGTGAAATAGACACTGCCGAGTTATCTAGTGAATATGTTGCTCAATATAAAGACAGTCCAGAGTATTCAACGTTTTTAAAGCCAAATACGTATTTTATTCGTATGAATCATGAAAATAAATATTTATCTAATCTAAACATTCGTAAAGCCATTGATATGGCATGGGACAAACAAGGATTCGCTGATGTGATATTACAGGATGGTTCCATTCCTGCCTACTATTTAGTACCTCAGGGATTATCAACAGATGACAAGGGAAATGATTTCCGTGATGGCAACGGCGATATGAATAAAACAAATATCGAGCTAGCGAAGGAAGCGTGGGCTACTGGCTTAAAGGAACTTGGTGTAGACCAAGTAAAGCTGGAGTTTTTAACATATGACCGTGCAGAATCTAAAAAAGCCGCTGAATTTATTAAAAACCAATTGGAGACGAACTTAGAAGGCTTAGAGCTAACAATTAATATGCAGCCAAATAAGCAAAAGCTTGCATTAGAAGGAGCTGTTGATTTTGATTTAGACTATGGTGGCTGGGGCCCTGACTATCAAGACCCTATGACATATATTGAATTATTTGAGTCAACGGCTTATTATAATCAATCTAACTATAAAAATGAAAAAGTTGATGCACTTATTAAACAAGCAAAAACTACCTCTAATGTTAGCGAGCGTTGGGAACTTATGCAGCAAGCCGAAAAATTAATGATGGAAGATGTAGCATTTGCCCCAACATTCCAAAAAGGGTTAAGTCGTTTGACAAAACCATATGTGAAAAACTTATATGAGCATCCATTCTCAGCTGACATAAGCTATAAATGGGTAGAAATTGTAAAATAAAAATGCTGTCCTCTTTTCTCGAGAGGACAGCATTTTTCATTTATAGATAGAAAACTATAGATAAAATGGCTGTCACGGAGCAGCCAAGTATACCTGCTAGTAGTAGCGGATAAGTGAAGGTATAGGACGGAGCATGAACATATTCTAAATCTCCATCTAATTCAAAGGCATAGACACCATTTTTAGTAACACGTGCAAAAAAGCGTTTAAAACTATAGGCGATACCATTAAAAAGCCCACCTTGTACAACAACCAATGAAGCACCTACAATTGTAGCAGTAAGGGATATAAGGAAAATATTATTAATTAGCGTTAAAAAAGTGATTGGTTGGTGGAGGAGCCAGGTATAGCTAAGGGAAACTATGATTATACAGCTAGCAAGTAAGAGGAAGGTCTTTAATTTCAACGTAATATACCTCCTTCTTGTGCTGAACGGTATTGGACAAGCTCCTCTTCTGTCAGCATAACAAAGTGACCAGGCCGTATCTCAACAAAGCTTTCACTTGCGGTATTTCGGTTAGCTTGATAGGTAGCTTCATTAAAAATAATGCGTTTGCGGTCTCGCTCTAGCTTAGGATCTGGTAATGGAATGGCCGATAATAATGATTTTGTATAAGGGTGTACGGGGTGATCATAGAGCTCTTGACTATCCGCTAGCTCAACGATTTTCCCTCGATACATCACACCAATACGATTACTAATATACTTCACCATCGACAAATCATGTGCAATAAAAAGATAGGTCAACCCACGTTCTTGTTGTAACTTTTTTAGCAGATTCACTATTTGTGCCTGAATGGAAACGTCCAATGCAGAGATAGGCTCGTCTGCAATGATGAGTTCAGGCTCTACAGCTAGAGCACGTGCAATACCAATTCGCTGACGCTGGCCACCACTAAGTTCGTGAGGATAACGGTTTGCATACTCCTTTGTTAATCCGACTATGTTTAATAGCTCATATATTTTTGACTTCCATTCACTTTTAGGTACTTCATGAATGGCCAATCCTTCTGCAATAATATCCATTATCTTCATACGTGGATTGAGAGAAGAATAGGGATCTTGAAAAATCATTTGCACCTTGCTATTGAAGGCAAGCTTGTCTTTTTTTGTTTGATGGTCATTGATATTACGGCCATCAACGTGAATCTCACCACTAGTAATCGCATGGAGTCCAATAATGGAACGTCCCGTTGTCGATTTACCACATCCGGATTCTCCTACAAGACCAAAAATTTCTCCTTTATAAATATCGAAAGTAATGCCATCTACCGCTTTATTAACCGTGTTTTTACTTAAAGAAAAGTGCTGCTTAACCTCTTTTAATGATAAATATGGATGTTCTTTATCAAAGATAGTTGGTGCCTGACGCTTCTCTTGCTGTACTTGAGCAAGCTGTTGATGAACCGGTACTATTTTCGGTGCGTGTTCATGCAATAACCAAGTGGCAGCGAAATGAGTGTCGCTGACCTGAAACATAGGTGGTTCCTCTATAAAGTCAATTTTTAAGGCATGTTTATTACGAGCTGCAAAGGCGTCACCAGTAGGGGGATGAAGTAGGTTTGGTGGCGTTCCAGGAATAGCATACAATGAATTTGTCTCAATATCTGGATTAGGCATGGCTGCGAGTAGCCCTTGTGTATAAGGGTGCTGACAATGATAAAATATTTCATCAACTAAGCCAATCTCAATGATTTTTCCAGCATACATCACGGCGACGCGATCTGCCATTTTAGCGACAACGCCTAAATCGTGGGTAATAAAGATAATGGATAAATTCATTTTTTGTTGTAGATTTTTTAATAATTCTAAAATCTGCGCTTGGATCGAAACATCTAGTGCTGTGGTAGGCTCATCAGCAATGATGATACGTGGCTCACAAGCAAGAGCCATGGCAATGACTATTCGCTGGCGCATACCTCCAGAAAATTGATGTGGGTATTGTTTATAGCGTTTATCAGCTTCTTTAATTCCGACAAGTTGCAATAGTTCTATAACACGGTTAGTTATGTGTCGGCCACGTAAAGTCGTATGTTTTTTTATACTTTCTGCAATTTGGTGACCAATCGTCATCGTAGGGTTTAAGGCAGTCATTGGATCTTGAAAAATCATAGCGATTTCAGCTCCGCGTATTGCTCGAATTTCTTGCTCACTGGAAGATAAAATATCATGCCCGTTATAAAAAATGTGTCCGCTTTTTATCATTGTGGACTCGGTTGGATTGAGGCGAAGAAGGCTTTTCGAAGTAACAGATTTTCCAGAGCCAGACTCGCCTACAATGGCTAAGGTTTCACCTTCAAATAAATCAAATGATATATTGCGTACGGCTTGTACCTCACCATTGTACGTGTTGAAGGAAACACTTAAGTTTTTTACCTCTACTATTTTTTTCATTTAGAGCACCTTCCTATTTACGAGTTTTTGGATCGAATGCATCACGCAGTCCATCACCGAGTAAATTAAAGCTAATCATAATTAAACTAATGACAATAGATGAGACAATCATGCCATGTGGATAAATTCTTAATAATTTATATGAATCATTAACAATTGTCCCCAAAGAAGCGGTTGGTGGTTGTAGCCCTAGTCCAATAAAGCTTAATAAAGCCTCTGTGAAAATAGCACCTGGAATAGTAAATGTAGTCGCAACGATAATTGGTCCAAGCGTATTGGGAATTAAATGCTTCCATATGAGACGCTGGTTACTAGCACCAAGTGTTCGTGAAGCAAGCACATATTCATATGTTTTTAACTTCAGTATTTGTGCTCGAACAATTCGAGCCATACTAATCCATCCTACGATCACCATTGCAATCGTAATTGAAATAATGCCTGGCTTTAAAATAAGGATCAGAAGTATGTTCACAATTAGTCCGGGTATACCCACTAACACTTCAATAATACGTTGCATGATAGTATCTGTTCGACCACCATAAAATGCTGAAACAGCCCCATAAGCAACGCCTATAATGAGATCGATGGTTGCTGCTAAAAAAGCAATATAAAGAGAAATCCTTGTTCCTTCCCATACACGTGTCCATAGATCTCGTCCTAATTCATCTGTACCGAACCAAAAATATTCTTCAATCCCTTTCGCTTCATATTGGTCTATGCCTCGGCTATCGACACCATTTAAGCCTAAGAAAGAAATATTCTCAAGGACAGGAATTTTTGGCGGTAAATTGGTACGCGCAATATTTTGTTCGTCATAGCCGTGGCTATTCATAAAGGGCCCGAAAACGGCAAGTAATAGAACAATGATAATAGTACATAGCCCAACGATAGCTGCTTTATTTTTCCGCAGGCCACGCCATGCATCCTGCCAAAATGATTGCTCAGGACGATAGGTGAAATCATCTGTAATATCAGTTTGCGAGGCATATTCAAATAACTCCTTTGAAGGGCTCTTCGTTGTATCATCTGTCAGTTTTATGGTCATGCCTTATCGCCTCCTGTCACACGAATTCGGGGGTCAATCAATCCGTATAAAATATCAATGATTAAAATGACGGTTACAAATAACACCGCATAAAAAATAGTCGTTCCCATAATGAGCTGATAATCATTTGTAATAATTGAATTAACAAATTGCTCACCTAAACCTGGAATACTGAATACCTTTTCAATAACAAGTGAACCAGTAATAGTGTTTACGGTTAACGGACCAATAATAGTTACGATTGGGATCATGGCATTTCGAATCCCATGCTTTGTAATGATAATAGGCTTTGATAATCCTTTTGCTTTTGAGGTTAAAATGTATTCTTGACTAAGGACCTCTAGCATTTCGATACGCGTGAAACGAGCAATTGTAGCAATTACTCCAACAGCTAAAGCAATGGTTGGTAAAATGGAGTACTCAAAGCCATTCCAAAAGGCAATGGGTAACCAGCCCAATTTAACGCCAACCCAATACTGTAAAAAACCTGCAAAAACAAATGATGGAATGGATATGCCTAGTACGGCTAGTATTGTAGCGCCGTAGTCAATAATAGTGTTGTGTCTTAGAGCAGCTATAATGCCTAAAAAAAGTCCAATAATTGTACCTACTAGAATGGCTTGAAAGCCTAAAACAGCCGATGCACCAATACGTTCCTGAATAATCTTAGTCACTGGTCGATTATCAAAGACAAAAGAAACACCTAAATCTCCTTGTACAAGATTCGTTAAATAAATACCAAATTGCACAGGAACCGGCTTGTCTAATCCGTATTTTTTGTATAATAGCTCTTTTTGCGTCTCTGGAAGGCGTTCATCATTAAATGGTGAACCTGGCAAAGCCTTCATTAATAAAAATGACAGCAGGATAATAATAAAAAGCGTAATGATCATATAGCCAATTCGTGTAAATATGTACCGAACCATGGCACCAACCTCCTACTAAAAAGTGTGTTGAAACTATTAATTTATTTGCAAGATTGATGCCAATTGTTAGAAAAATAGGAGAAGAAAAAATATGAAAATATATATTGCATACCTTTTTCTTATATGATATATTTATAAATGTCTTAAAGAGGTCCCGTGGTGTAGCGGTTAACATGCCTGCCTGTCACGCAGGAGATCGCCGGTTCGATCCCGGTCGGGACCGCCATTTAAAATTGATATGTTCGCTCTTATGTACTGTTACAGTCATAAGAGCTTTTTTGTATTGAATGAGAATTTTCTTGCCGCATAGCCGTCAACCAGAAATTGATTCAAGCACTTATTTCAATTGTGAAAGTGTCACTTTATGAAGACCCAGTTCACTGGGTAGAAACATAGAGGTGAAAAGCTTTACATTTGGTGAAGGCTTTATGACCTACCTCCTATTGATTTTAACAAAATAACATCTATTGCCCTAAATGGCCCCACTACTGTCACTCGAAATACGCCCAATCCCAATGAAATCACTTGTAGTATTGAAATGAAACTAATGAATTGTATATATTTAACGTTATCTAAAGATAGTAAAAATTACCGATAAATGATGACGGTTTTATAAGGTAAAATGAGATATGTTTCTAAAATTAAAACGACGGGTAAAAATTAGAAGTAATTGGATTGGCTACGGAGGTGTTTATATGGGCAAAGACCATTTCTTAAACCATTTTTATTTACCTTTGCTTATTGGTTCCATGATTATGATGGTAGGCTGTGGAGATCCTATTATAGAGATTGAAGAAGCAAATACGTATCACTGGCAAAAAAATATGAACGAAGTAGAATTTGAGAAATTAAAAAATGATATGTCATATATTGAGGTAGTTGAGACAGCAGGTGGCGCAGGTAAAAAGGTGAAGAATAATGAATACCGTTGGAATGATGAAACTTTGTTGACTCAGGCTTATATAGTGAAATTTAAGGATGATAAATTAATTGCTAAAGAGATTATAGCTGTAAAAGGCCATTCCAATCGATAATTGTAAAATGTCTTTGTAAAAGAAGGCATCTCAACATGTAGACAAAAGCCATCGGGAAAATGAACTGCCCCGTAAAAGTTAGACATTAATCTAACTTTTACGGGGGTTTTTTTATGACAAAAGTAAGTGTTGAACAACGTATTCAAGCAGTTCAACGATATTTAAATGGAAATGAAACTTTGATCGAAATTGCGAATGATATCGGTGTGACAGCTCAGATTGTCAGTGAATGGGTTCGCCGTTATCAAAAAAATGGCGTAGAGACTTTCTTAAAGTCCTATACAAACTATTCAGCTGACTATAAAATGAATGTACTTAATTATATGAACGAGACAGGTACATCTTCGAGAGACA
>NZ_PYWL01000026.1 GCF_003049525.1 Lysinibacillus fusiformis
TTCCTATAAACGAGCAATGGAGAGTTTTGTCATTTGGTAAGTACTTTACAAGATTAGATTCTTTATCTGTTCTCCAAATATTATCAATGGCTTTTATTCGTATATGTTTATTTATGTATATTGTGTCATCCTTCTTTAAAAATCGAAAATTTATATTAATTATTGGTTATCTAAGCTTAACAATAGGATTATTAATTCCTTGGTCTGTTTCTGATTTTTTGTCATTTATAAAAAGCACTTATCTTCTTTCTATTTTTTTATTTTTATTCTTTTTTATGACTGTTTTCTACGTATTAGAAAAAAAGCAAAAGGGAGTTCATCATCTTGACTGAAAATAAGGATTTTTTTTATAAAGAATTTGACCACCAATCAGATATAACGGTAAGTAGTAAATTCTATATGTTAAATAACGAAAAACATGAAGTTATATTTATCTATTGCCATAGTTTAATTGATAGTGTACTTTTTTTAAATTCATTATTACCAAATATTAGATTTCTGGCTGAACATGGAAATTTATATGATGTGGAAATTATAAATCGCTATTTAGAAGTACAGGAGATCCAAGAGTACAGAATGAAGACAGATGAAATAAATAGAAAAATTTTCTCAGGTTTTTTATATTTTTATCATGTTCCATCGAATAGCTTATATTCAACCAATTTAGCTAAACTACCTGAACGATCCATTGAAGAATCAAATATGGAAGTCTCATTAAGAGGGCCTAGAGACGGGTTTGTTGAAAATATAGATACAAATTTTTCTTTAATAAGAATGAGATTAAAAAGTAAAAATTTATCAAGTGACGATTTTACAATTGGCGACACCAGTAAAACAAAAGTTTTATTGCTCTATATTGAGAACTATATTGATCAAAACACTTTAAAAAATGTACAAAACAAACTTAATAAAATAAAAGTAGATAATATTGCAAGTAGTTATCATATTGAAGAATTACTTTATGATAAGTTGACACTCTTTCCCCTCCTTGATTATTCAGGAAGGCCCGATTTTGTAGTAAGTTCCCTCAATAAAGGCCGTTTTGTCATATTGGTAGATGGAAGTCCAAGCTGTTTAATTGGACCTGTAAATTTATTACTTATTTTGAAAGCAGCTGAAGATGATCAAACGAATTTTTTATTTGTGAGTTTTTCACGAATTTTAAGGATTACCTCTTTATTAACAAGTATATTTTTACCTGGGTTTTGGATTGCATTAACTGTCCATCAACTTAACCAGCTACCCTTTCCCTTACTAGTATCCATATCTGCATCTAAAATTGGACTCCCTGTTTCCTCTTCGTTCGAAATTCTTATTATGCTCATTTTTTTTGACCTCTTTCGAGAAGCGGGAATACGCTTACCTAAAGCTGTAGGTCAAACTGTTGCAGTTTTAGGAGGCTTAATAGTTGGGGATGCTGCTATAAGAGCGGGATTTACATCACCATCAACATTAGTAATTGGAGCACTTACCGTTATATCTAGCTATACATTAATTAATCAAAATGTACTAGGCAATGTATTTTTAATAAGAGTCGCAACATTAATAATTTCCGCATTTTTTGGAATGTATGGCTTTGTTTTAAGCGTCTTATTTTTCTTAACATATATCTCGTCATTAGAAAGTTTCGGGCATCCTTACCTTTCTACATTTTATAAAGTTAGTATACCCAATCTTATTAAAGGTTTTTTAAAAATGCCATTTAGAATTAAAATAAAAGACTGACTGTTTTTTCAGTAGAAGGGAGATTATAAATGTCCCATTACTATACTTCCACATTCAAAATATCATTAATTTTTCCTTTATTATTTATTCTAGGCGGCTGTTTAGGTACGAAGGAAATACAAAGTGAAGTTTATATTACCGCTCTTGGTATTGATTATTCTAATGATGTGTATCATTTATATTTTCAAGCTTTCGGATTTACAAATGTTGCTGGCTCAGATCCTGGCATTGCATCTGAGCCAGCTCCAATTGTTGTTGGACATGGAGAAGGTGAAACAATTCAGGGAGCAATCGATGATATAGAAAAGAATTCTGTTAATCCTTTGTATTATGGACATATACAAACTTTCTTTATTTCCAAAAATATATTGGATGGTCATCTGGATGAATTTTTTGATTTTTTTAGTAGAGATTATTATCTACGTTACAATACGTTAGCTTATGGTTATGAAGATGATATTAAAGAGATAATGAATGTACATGGTCTCTTTTATAAACCGCCTATATTAACATTTCCTTATGATCCAAATGAACAATTATTCTTTAATTCATTCATCTCAACCAGTACTGTACAAGACATGATTAAAAGATATTATGAACCAGTTGGATCAATTATGGTTCCTACAATAAAAATTAGTGAAGATTATTGGATGGAGGATAATAAATCTAAAAATATATTAAAAATAAGTGGTGCTTATTTTCTTTCACGACAAAAATTCAATGGTTGGATAAAGGAAGAAGAACTTTCAGGGCTAGATTGGTTTAATAAGGATTTTAATAACATGAAATTATCAATAAAGGATCAATCTGTTTCCATGTTTATTGACAATTTAGATTATGATATAGAAATTGTCGGTGACACCATTCCTAAATTCATTTTAAATTTAGATGTAAAAGCTTCAATTAGAGAAAATCCAAAAAACATCGGAATAAAAACCATTGAAAAGGATGTCAAAAAAATTATTTCAGCACAGTTTCAAAGTACATTTATGAAAGGGTTGGAAATAGACTCCGATATTTTCAATCTTTCAGAAAAGGCTTATCGTTTCAGACCCCAATCATGGACTGTCGATAAATTAAATACCATTACTGAAAATTCTATTGAAAAAATAAATATAAATGTTTTCATAAAGGATAAAGGTGCTATTAAATAATATGGCACCTTCACCTTTTTTGCGTATGGCTACCGTTAAAACATATCCCGTTAGTTGGTGAAGGAGGAATGCAAAAATCGCGACTCTTCGTTCCAATCAACTCCATCATAAAGTTATGATGGAGAAAAATAACAAGAGCTATCGTGGAAGCCCCTCGATAGCTAAAAAATAAATAGTTGTATGATTTCAAGCCTTTGAATGCTGGGGACTAACCCAGGTTCATACTATCTTCTTTTTAAAAATATATGGTAGTTCCTCTAGTAACCGTCCGCGAGTAATGGGATCATCATAATTCCATATAGCATCTAAAAAATGAGTCTTACCGGGACTTAACTCGGCTAAAGCTGAAATATATGGACAGTGAGAGACAGTATGTAATTCCTTACGAGAAGCTAAGACAAAATTCCGATCTCCAGCATAGTGACTTATTTGATGGTGCTGAATTTCTAACCATGCCTCCCCTTGCTCGATGAGTTGCATCACTTTTTCTGAGGGACGAAAGCCTAGTGATTCATATAAAGAGCTCGCCAATCCATTCATGCCCATAATATAAAGTTTTTCACCTAACTTGAGATAAACAGTAGCTGTTTCTCCAGTTACATAGGCATCTGCTAACTGTCTACGCACCAATCTTACTTTGTCTTCATATGTAGTAATCCATTTCTCCGCTGCCTTACTGCGTTGAAAAAGTTTGGCGATATACCGTAACCGCTCAAATAATCTAAACTTTTTGTCCAGTACAACCGTTGGAGCAAGCGTATTTAGTTCCTGCAAATCTTTTGGATAATAGCTAAGTAATATAAATTCAGGCTGTAGCTGTGCTATTTTATCTGGATCGGCCCAATACCCGATACTCTGAATATTGCGTAGCTTATTATGATAAATTACGTTTTCTTTCATAATAGAGATAGCCGCTCCTATGGGAGATATACCTAGTACTAATAATTCGCCCAGTGTATGTTTGCCATCTGTCACAATACGTGTGGCATCTTGAGGAACAAGAATCCTTCTACCAAGTGAATCGATAACTGTTCTTTGCTGCGTATGAAGATGGATATTCGCATATTCACGTGGAGTGTTGCCAGTTAATTTATGAAAACACTTACTGAAATAATATTCATCCTTAAATCCTATTTGTCGAGCTATTTTGTTCAATGGCTCTGTGGAATTACATAGAAGTTTTTTTGCCTGGTCTATTCGTACGTGGACTAGATAATCAGTTGGTTTTTTGCCTGTCAAAATTTTAAACTGTTGACTATATTGCCACCTGACAATGCCAGCCATATTCGCTAGCTGTTCTACTGTTAAATCTTCATCATAATGTTGTTCCACATATTGGATAGTACGTTGAATCATTTTTGTCTTTTCTTCGCTCTGCAAATCGACAGCTTGCTGATCTAACTGGGCCATCATCCCTAGAATCAGTTGAAGTCTACCTTGCATCATAGCCATTTCTGATGAGGTTAGAGAGGAGAAAAATTGATTCTTCACCCATATTTCATTCCCTAGTACTTGCTTAACTTGAGAATATAATAGCCTATAAGGATAACCACAAAGTAAGGGTGGATGAGCAGCCGGATGTAAAGCCCTTCCTTTTACTTCAAAGGTTTCGAAGGTAAAACGTGCAAGCTGTGCCTCTCCAGTACTCGATTCCACAGTGTAGCGTTGTACTGGTAAAACGAGAATGCAGCTCCCTTGTCTTAGATCGATTGCAATTTTGTCTACATAGAGGCGTATGCCATGGCTAAGTGCTATTAATAATGTGCACAAATTCGTTTCATTGTCATTCCTCTTTTTATAGCTCATCGCTGCCGTCTGCTGATTAACTTGAAAACTATCATAGTGTTGTAGCCTAGTATATAGGCATGCAAAATTCATAAGCAACTCTCCAACAATTGAAAATGATTATCATTATCGTTATTATAACACAGAATGATTCACTATCAACTTTTGACCGAGGATGCTTTATTTTAGAAAACTAACGGTTATAATAATTGATGGGATAGATACAATTTTTACTGTTTGTGCATCCATTCTGGTAGCTTTTTATATAATTGCTCCAAAGCTAGCAATTCATCTGTATTCCATTCATTAGCAATCACATAAACATTTCCCTTTTGGACTGCAGGCAATGTTCCCCATATTGGGCTTTGTAGTAGCCGGTCAGCTTCTGATTCACTTTCATCATCCTCTTGTACGATTACAAACAAATGATCACCAGCAAACTGAGAAAGCACCTCTTCTGAAACCGTAACGAAAGACACGCCTTCTACATCAATAATATTCTTCTGTACTGCTGGAGGGACAGCAAAGCCATTTTCTCCATAAATAATAGCACCAAGGCTACGATCGCCCATAACATAAAGCGTTTTACCTAACTGATAGAAAACTGTTGCAGTCTCCCCTTCTGCTAATTGAAGCTTTTCAAACATTTCTGTAAAACGTGTTTCAAATTTAGCAATTACTTGAGCTACTTCTTCCTGCTTGCCCAAAATATTCCCCATTTCCTTTACACGTTCTGTATAAGGAAGAGCTGGGTTGAAGGGAATCGTAGTAGCTATTTTTGCCAATTCTTCATTCAGGTTTGGATCCGCCTTGTAATAGCCATTAATAATCAGATCGGGTTTTAAGGTAAGTATCGTCTCTAAGTCAGCAGGATTTCCAATATCAACGATTCCTTCGAGTTTACCTTCATAGTAACTAGCAGGCTCTTTCGGAAGATTATTACCAACAACCGGAATATCCATTGCCAAGAAATCACCAATTGTCTGACCAATATAAACCACTCGTTTTGGATCCGCAGGTATTTCTACTTGTTCACCAGTAATCGTTGTATATAATACTGTTTTCTCACCTTCCTCTTTCTGTTCATCAGCCACATTGCTATTAGCATTAGAAGTACTGCATGCTGATATGATTAACAACAGGAGGAACCCCCCTACCCATTGTATAATTTTCTTTCCATGTTGTTTTGTCACACTTGTTGCTCCTTTCGATCTTTAATTGAAAATGATTATCATTTACAACATTATTATAATTTGTGTGAAAAGGTGAAACAATGGAAAAAACGCAACGATTTCTTTGTATAAATGTCAATTCTTGTCCAAAACAACGCTTTTCAATAAAGAAGAAGAAAAACCTATGGTCATGAAATGAAATTATCCCTACTACTATTTATGGAGCGCATTTATTGGAGGTGCAACTACCTTGTAGTTTGTGTGAGCGGAGAAGTGGAAATGACTAGTGAAGATTTGGTGGCTTCATGCAAAAAATATACGAAAGGAGCATGGCTGTAATTAGCCATGCTCCCATTTAAAAAATAGAAATAGATGAATCTATTAGTTTTCTCCGCTAATTGCAACTAAAATTTTAGATTGCGTTTTGTCGCTTGTTAATGTTTTAAATCCTCTGTCCACAATTTCATCTAGTTCAATTTGGCTTGTAATGATACCTTGTGGATTTAGTTGACCCGAGCTCATTGCATCAATCGTTCTTTGGAATATGGACGGTGTATATACAATCGAGGATAGTATATTAACACCAGTATTTGTAAGTTGCATTGGATTCCATTCGATTGGTCTAGCAAAAATTGAAACAATCATCATATTACCTCGAGGTTTTGTTACATCAATTGCTTGCTTAAAGGTAGGAGCAACTCCCGCCACCTCAAAGGATACATCCACCCCATCTGCAACAATTGACCGAACTGCTTGTACAGGATTTTCTTTACCTGAATTAATCGCATGGGTTGCGCCTAACTCTTTTGCCTTTTCTAAACGGTCATCAGATAAATCCAATACGATAACTTTGCTTGCGCCAGATGCTTTTGCAGCGATAACTGTTAATAACCCAATTGGTCCAGCCCCAAATACTGCGACCGAATCACCTAATGTAACCCCAGCATCTTTGACAGCTTGGACTGCTACAGCCATTGGTTCTACTAATGCACCATCTTGTAATGTTAAGTTATCGGCTAGACGGTGAATATTTGTTGCAGGAACATTAACATATTCCGCAAATCCACCATCTCCATGTAATCCGATAAAGTTAAATCCATCATAGCGATCAACATCTTCATGTTTGTTTCTATAAGTCAAAGTAGGATTGATGACAACTCGGTCGCCTACCTTTAAGTCCGTCACGTTAGAGCCAACTTTTTCAATGATACCAGCAAATTCATGACCCATTGTCAGTGGGGCAACTTCACCTGTTAATTCTGCTTTTACATCAACTGGTACGAAAACTGGACCTTCTTCGTATTCATGCAAATCACTTCCACAAATACCAGCCCATGCTACTTTTACTTTCACTTCATCTTCTCGTAAAGCGCGTAATTCAACCTCTTCTACTCGAATATCTTTTACACCATGCCAAACTGCAGCTTTCATTTATGTTACCCCCAAAAAATTATTTAAATTGGTACCATAAAATAACATCTTTAATAGCTACTCGTGCATGATCAAAATCCGATGCTTCTATACACCTAATAAATGTATTAATGGACATATGGTAGGATTCAACTAGATTCATTTTCCATTTTGTTTGGGCAGCTACATTTGTAACAAAGATTGTTTCTTTAAAGAATCGTAGCATCGCAATATTTCCTGAAACATCAAAAAACAATTGTAATAAGTGAGCAAACGAAACAACATATTCATAAATATTTTCAGCAGACTTTTTTTGTTTCATCGCTTCAAAACGAAATAAAAGTTCATTTTGCAAATCATCCGTCCATTTAGCTTCACACTTTGTCAGTGCAAAATCCAAAAGGTTATAAAGCGCTTCCAAATAATCCTTCAATTCCTGATCCGATATGGTCTTCACTCTTACACCTTTATGCTGTACTTTTTCAACTACACCATCTTTTTGTAAAAGATAAAGCGCCTCACGGACAGGTGCATGACTTACTTGTAACTCTTTTGCAATTTCCGCTTCTATTAAGCGCTGACCTTGTTCATAATAGCCCGAAAATATGCGAAATAATAATTGTTCAGCTATTTGCTCAGAAATTGTCTTTTTTGAAATTGAATTTTCATCAAACCCCATTAAACCACTCCAATAAATTTATATGTTTTATTTTAACATAGTTCAGTGTATAGAGTGATTAGCTACAGGTGTTATATATTATGGATTATAGATTATCGATAATCTATAAAAGTATTCTATTATAAAAATCCATATCTTTCAATTAACTTGTTTTGGTATGAGAAAAAACACTAATGGAATAGTTATTACGCCGATTACTTTCATGGAGTTTGTTTAGAAGTTGTGTAACACTAAACTGTAATCAATTAGTGCCCCTTTCGATCAAAGTACGCCCTGTAATCCCCTATATGAATTGTTTGTTTTTTTGCCATTTTGCAAATTACATTCCCCTTCACTTAGATTGAAATTTTTTTAAATTTATCACCAACTTTTTTCCCCTTCATATTCTATAGAATCAGATCGAATATTGAGGGGGAAACGTATGGGGGTTGAATTTACTGCTCTCCATTGGATTTACGTTATTTTTATTGTGCTTATCATCGGATTTATGGTTAAACGTCGCGATACCACCCTCATTTGTGTAGTAGGCATATTCATGCTAGCAATTGTTGCGACTGGCGATTTAACTTCATCCATTAGTGGTGTATTTAACAGCTTTATTTATGCCATTACAGAGTTGTTATCTACCATTCTTATCATTTCTATTATTGTTGCTATGAGCCGGGTCATGATGACTTCAGGAATTAACGAGGTTATGGTTGCGCCATTTACGAAAATCATTAAAACACCCGCTCTTGCCTATTGGACGATTGGTCTATTAATGATGATTATTTCTTGGTTTTTCTGGCCTTCACCTGCTGTGGCATTGTTAGGGGCAGTACTCTTGCCTGTTGCCATTCGTGCAGGCTTGCCAGCACTCGGAGTGGCGATGGCGATGAACTTATTTGGTCATGGGATTGCATTATCAAGTGATTTCGTCATCCAGGGGGCACCGAAGCTAACAGCAGATGCTGCTGGTATTCCTGTTGGAGACGTGGTTTCTGCTAGTATTCCGCTCGTCATTACTATGGGGGTTGTAACGACAATCGTTGCTTATATTTTCTTGCGGCGAGATATGAAACGTGGAACTTTACTTTTAAACACAGCAAATTCCGCGGAAGAAAACGGTGAACAAGAAACGCTAGAAAATCTACTGTCAATTGGACATAAACGTTTCTTCGCTGTGCTTATTCCTTTTGCTTTTATCTTAGATGTCATCGCCATGTCGGTTTTCAAATTACAGGGTAGCGATGCAACTGCTTTAATTGGTGGAACCTCCGTTTTCATATTACTTTTGCTTAGTATCGTAGCCCATAAAACAGAGGGGCTCGAAAAGACAACAAGCTATTTAATTCAAGGGTTTCAATTCGGCTTTAAAGTGTTCGGACCTGTTATCCCGATTGCTGCTTTCTTCTATTTAGGAGATGC
Source organism: Lysinibacillus fusiformis (assembly GCF_003049525.1). Taxonomy (GTDB): domain Bacteria; phylum Bacillota; class Bacilli; order Bacillales_A; family Planococcaceae; genus Lysinibacillus; species Lysinibacillus fusiformis. The sequence goes on from NZ_PYWL01000026.1 coordinate 9,333, forward strand.
AGGCTTCACACAAATTCTCGGAGATCATTTACCCGCTGCCTCGCACGGTATTGTCAATGATCTCGGTGTTGGTCTTGCAGCAATAGTCCCTTTAACGAAGGAAATTGCAGTAATCACTTTGGCTGTAGTTGGTGCCATTACTGGATTAGATGGTTCAGGCTTCTCAGGAATTTCCTTAGCGGGCTCTGTCGGAAGCTTATTCGGCAAGGCACTAGGCGGAGGAACTGCTACTTTAACGGCATTAGGGCAAATTACTGCCATTTGGGTTGGTGGCGGAACATTGATTCCTTGGGCATTAATTCCAGCAGCTGCCATTTGTAATGTGAGCCCATTTGAGCTCGCAAGGCGGAACTTAATCCCTGTAATCATTGGGCTTGTTGTGACAACAATTGTAGCGGTGTTTTTGATTTAAATAAGGCAAAAAGAGATGGCTCCTTAGAATAGGAGCCACCTCTTTTTATTTAACGCTCATTGTAATATTTCTGTAAAACCCCTTCAAACATCTGCCTAAGGTAAATTTCATTAATCCCTAAAACAGAAGATTCTATTATTATATGTTCGATACGTATAGATATTTGTTGAAGGGAAATATTTATTGCTTCCCCAGAATCTACAATAACAATTGCTTTTGAATGGGGTTTAATGGTGATGATCCCGCTTTTCTGAAGTTTCTTATAGCTTTTATGAACAGTATGAAGGTTAAGATTTGTTTGTGCAGCTAAATTTCGAATGGATGGTAAATGGTCACCCTTTTTTAAATTCCCAGTTATTATTGCTAATAGCAATCGTTGGTTTAGCTGCTGATATAGTGGAACCTTACTTGTTCGATTTACTTTCAGATTCATTGGCCAGTCTATCCCTTCATTTAAGAGCTAACTCTATAAATTTATATAATTGTACATAGTAATAAGATACAATCTTAACAACTGATATCAATGGGTATGTTCAAACGTAAGATGGTCGATTATGAAAGTAGGTGCTTCGAATAATAAGTGTATTAATACAGTTGAATGGATATAATGGCTTCCGATGATTTTGACAAAGTACCTATAACAAATTCGCCATTCCTCCCATTTAAAACTTCCTTTTTGCAATGAAATGGCGCATGGTTGCAATCATCCATATAACTAGGAGCATGGTAACTGCACTATGGAAGCCATACCAAGCTTTCATACTCCCTGACATCAATATAGTAGTAGCATGCAAGCTATTACTGGCAGGATTAACAACATCCAAAAGCGGATGTAAACCAGCAATGAAACGGCAGATAAATAGGACGACAATACTTGCTAATGCTATAAAAGCCGAACTATTAAAAAACGTGCTCATCATGGCAACAAACGTAATAACAAACAATAGCCACACACAATAAAATAGCAAAGCCAGCAAAGCATGTGTCACTGGTACCGCCGTAAATAAAAAAGATGTATAGCCATATGACATACCATAGCCTAGAGCTATACAGAAAACAGCTACTAGATAATGGACAATAATTTTACTATTTAAGTAGGATGAGATAGACACTGGTCTTGTAAGAATAAATGCCATCATTCCATTTGCTTTTTCACCTTGTATAATGCTCATTGCTGCAACTGCCAAAATAATAATTCCTAACTGATCAAACTGCGAACTTAGGGTTGTGGCCAGTACTTCGCTTCCCTCCGGTTTTGCCAAGGTTGGGTCAATCATAATACCCTCCACACCACCCATTGATTGCAAAATAACCGGCATGTAGTACATCATAATCGGCTGAGTTAACCCAAGTAAAATAAAGACAATTGGTAGCCAGACAATTTTAAATTCCTTCGTCATTTGAGTTACTTCTTTTTTACTTAATGCCAAAAAAGTATTCACAATTTCACACCACCAATTCTAAAAATATTTCTTCTAAGCTTTCATGAATGCCCAATTCAAACTTTAACAACATGACATTTGAATCTATCGCATACTGTAACAATTTTTGAGCGTCTTCCTCCAATTGATGGACGTGTATTTTAAAGCCATTTCTTTCATTTTCAATTTTTCTGACATAGGATAACTGTTCAACCGTTGTTACCCAATTAAGGTCTTCTTGGCGAACCATCAAATAGATTGCAGATTCTTGGTGACGCTCCAGCAACTGACCTTTTGTAGCGTCCTCTATTTTTCTACCATTTTGAATAACGACAAAGCGCTCACAAATTTCCTCTGCGTCATTTAATATATGGGTTGAAAGTAAGATGGTCGTTTCTTTTTTAATCTCTTTTAAAAGATTCAACACTTCCCGTCTTCCAATTGGATCTAGAGCTGACACTGGCTCATCCATAATCATCAAAGCTGGTTTATGCAATAAAGCTTGTGCGATGCCAAGTCGTTGCTTCATACCACCTGAAAAAGTTCCAACCTGAAAATGGGCTTCTTTCCCTAAACCAACTTTTTCTAAAAGTAATGGAATTCTGTTTTGTAATTCATTCTTTGGTAAACCAGAAAGTGTTCCCATAAAGGATAATGTCTCAAATGCTGTCATCCAGGTGAAAAAATTAGGATACTGAGGTAAATAGCCAATCTGATTTTTCATCCTTGTAATTTGTTGACCATCTAGAAGAATTTCCCCCTCATCTGCATATAAAATATCTGCAATGATTTGAATCAATGTCGATTTCCCTGCTCCGTTTGGTCCAATTAATCCGACGCATTCATTCGCATTAACGACCATTGAAAAATCATGCACTGCCGTCTTTTGTTTAAACCTTTTTGTAATGCCTTTAATTTCTAAGCGCACGTGTATTGACATCCTTTCTACCAATCATGAAATATAAAACAGGACCAATTGTATTAAAAAACACAATAATAATTGTCCACATTAGTACGTTTTCTCTCCTATTTCTGTGGCGGTATAAATCGATTAATGCAATTAGAATGAGGATAGAGCCCACCAATAAAAATGGCAAAAGAATAGGAAGTATACTCGCCCAATCGAGTTGACTGATTTCATCAAAACCATAGTGTAATTTCATTGCTAAAACCTCCATTCATTATCATTATCAATAATGATAACAAAGTTGTTGAAAATTTTCATTACCTTTTTACTGTACATCTTCAAAAAATATCTATAGTATATTTTTTGATAATGTTCTCATTTTGATAACATTCGAATGCCTTCCTTGATACCATCTCATTATTTTATTAGGAGGATCGGTTTATGCGCAATAAAGCAGAGGTATTAATGCACCCTGTGAGAATGAAAATTTTACAAGCTCTGATGCACAATAAAGAAGAAGGTTTAAGCACTTTGGAGATGATTTCGGTCATTAAGGATGTACCGCAAGCTACTTTATATAGACATATCCAAATTTTAGTGGACGAAAACATCATAAAAATTGTGAAGGAGCGAAAAGTCCGTTCTGTTACAGAGAAGTTTTATGCATTAAATGAAGGAGCAGCAAAACTTAGTAAGGAGGATTGGACACAGCTCACAACTAAGCAAAAATTAAATTACATTTCCTACTATCAATTAGCACTACTATCTCAATATCAAAATTATTTACATTCACTTGATGAAAAAGAAAGTATTACAGATTTAGCTACTTTTTCTTTCATTGACTTATCGTTAACAGCTGATCAATTTAAGAGCTTTGAATATGAATTGAACGACTTATTAACTAAATACTATAATATGGCCGACTCAAGTAAAGGTTCGGAGACTAAAACAATTGCAATAAATATTATTCCAAAACCTTAGGTAGTATTTTACGTAAAGAAATGGAGAAGATTTATGAAAAAAGGAAAGTCACTAGAAAACACTCGAAAATTCATTATGATTATTATTGGGGCAGTAATTGCTGCTTACGGACTAGAAGCTGTATTAATTCCAAATGCTGTCATTGATGGTGGTGTAACGGGTCTCAGTATTATGGGGGCACACCTATTTGGACTCCCATTAGGGTTACTGCTCTTTGTCTTAAATATTCCGTTCATCTATATCGGTTATAAGCAAGTTGGAAAAACCTTTGCCCTAATGAGTAGTGCTGGGATCGCAGCATTATCCATATCAACAGTTCTTTTACATGATGTCAAAACCATTTTAGGCCCAAATGATCCCTTACTAATTGTCCTATCTGGTGGTATGCTGCTTGGGGTAGGTATCGGGATTGTCTTACGTAACGGTGGTGCTTTAGATGGTTCGGAAGTTTTAGCTGTATTACTATCACGGAAAATTCCATTTTCAGTCGGCGATATTATCTTATTTATCAATGCCTTTATTTTCTTAGGGGCAAGCTTCATCTTTGGCTTAGAGAGCGCTTTATACTCAGCGTTAACATATTATATTGCAAAAAATGTTATCGATATTATCCAAGTTGGTTTAGAGAAATCAAAAGAAGTCCGTGTTGTTAGTGCTAAATCGGAGGAGATTGGGGACGCAATCCAAGCTCGTCTCGGACGTGGTGTTACCTATACCCATGGACGTGGCGGCTTCTCCAATGAACCAACAGAAATTTTAAACTGTGTCATTAACCGTATGGAAGAAAACAAGTTAGTTACTATTATTAAAGATATCGATGAAGGCGCCTTTGTTGTGATTTCTGATGTTTCAGAAGTTCGTGGCGGGAACTTTAAGAAAAGAGATATCCATTAAAATAAGAGTAAGTAAGACGCCAACAGTCTTACTTACTTTTTTTCGTATTTTACCCCACCCAATAAACTCAACGCCCCAATGATTACAACTGTCGCTGCACCAACTAATGAATATTGGTAGCTATTAGTAGAGTTAGCAAGTACTCCTGCTACAGTAGGTCCTACCATCTGACCTAAAGCATAGCCAGCTGTTAAATAGCCTAAAATTTGATGACTGTTTACTGGGACAATGTGTCTTGCTAATGTTGTAACAATTGTTGTAATCCCCATAAAGGTTGCCCCAAAAATAAAGGCACTTAAATAAAGCGTAATTGTATTTGTTGCTAATGCCGGTAAAGCTATTCCGACTGCTTGAACAACCATTGAAATCAGTAATATTTTCACATAACCAAAGCGCTGTGATAGCTTGGAACATATGATGCACGATGGAATAGCAGCTAAACCAGCTACAAACCATACTAGTGCTGCATTTCCATGAAAGCTTGTTGATTCCTGAGCAATCGAAACAATAAAAGTTCCTGTGACAATATAGCCAAGACCCTCTAAACTATAGGCGACAATTAACCATTTCAACCATGACTTCGGTGGCATTTTTGGTACTGGTATAGATTGATTCCCCCACTGTTTTTTACTGTGTGGGATGGGTTTGATGAATAAAGCAATAAAGACAAATAATAAAACACACATTAACGCTAAAGCTATCCATGTTCCATTCCATTTAAGGATTGCATGAATGGGCGAAACGATGATGGCACTGATAGCTATTCCAATTCCCACACCACTATAGAAAAGCCCTGATAGATGCGATTTATTATTATCCGCTAATTGATCGAGAACAAGACTAGCAATGACTACAAAAATAAAAGCACTCATTACCCCAGAAATAAATCTGAGGACATACCATATAATAATCGTTTCTGTAAAACCCATAAAGATCGTAGTCAACATACTGATGATAAGACCTACTTGCAAAAAGGGAACACGTTTTTGTTCAATTGGTAATCGTCCCACCACTAATGCCCCAATCAGGTAGCCTAAATAATTGCTGGATGCTAAATAGCCTGCAGTAGCTCGACTAAACCCAGACGCTTCTTGCATATAGGGTAGAATGACTGTATATGAAAAACGTCCGATTCCCATCGCGATCATTAAAGCGAATACGCCACCTATTAAATAGTGGATGGTTTGCTTTTGCATAGTACCACTCCTTCTCTTCTCCACTATATCGAATTTTAGGTATCACAAATATTCTTAATTCGTTATAATTGATATCAATAAAATTGATAGCTGGAGGGCATATGAATATTAATGATTTGACTATCTTTCGAACAGTCGTTCAAACAGGAAGTTTTTCTAAAGCAGCTGCAACACTTAATTACACACAATCCAATATATCTATGAAAATTCAAAGTCTTGAGGCTATGTATAATACAACATTATTTTATCGTGGGCATCGAGGTATTCAGCTAACAGCTAAGGGGGAACAATTTTACGAGGTCGCCTTAAAAATGCTTCATCTCTATGAGAAATCCTTTGAACTTTTACAAGATGATGAGCATTCAAGTGGTATTTTACGGATTGGCTCAATGGAAACAACTGCCGCTTTGCATTTACCTACCCTATTGACGACATTCCATCAAGCTCATGAAAAGATCGATATTACTATTTTAACAAGTCCATCTCAGTACAATATAGACCGGTTAATAAACTATGAAATAGATGGTGCCTTTGTGACTGGCCCCGTTTATAAAGAAAATATATTGATCAAGGAATTTGTCAACGAAGAGCTTGTCATCATTACATCAAGCAATCATAAACCTATCCAAGATTTGCTTGATATCGAGGACAGTACAGTAATTTCCTTCAGACATGGCTGCTCCTATCGAGCCGTTTTCGAGCATTGGTTACATGAGGACGGCGTACAGCCGAAAAATAGAATGGAATTTGGTACGCTTGATGGAATTATTGGCTGTGTGGCGGCTGGTCTAGGCATTACCTTACTTCCTCGCGCCATTGCAGAGAAGTATATGGCAGCCTATGCATTAAAACTACATGAAATAACAACCAAGCAAGCCCAAATTCCTACTTGGTTTATTTATCGTAAGGATGAAGTACAATCGCCCATCCTCCACTATTTTTTAGAAGCTATAGAAGCTTATCATCCTTTTTAGGGGGGATCTAGGATTTTTCGTATTTCTTTTCTCGGTCACTTTTGTGGGGCTATCCGTCACTCTCATAGTTTTATCCACTACTTTGGGCACTATAAAAAAGCTGTTCAGTAGTTTTTACTCTACTGAACAGCTCATTTTAGGAAATAACCGTTTCCGCTATATTGGATGCATGATCTCCGATTCTTTCCAAATTACTTACGATATCAGCAAATACAATGCCGGCTGAACCCGAGCACACACCTTCATTTAATCGTTTAATATGCAATTTACGTAAACGTCTCTCCATATTATCTATTTCATTTTCCTTTTCTATCACTTGCTGTGCTAAAGATAAATCCTGCTTGTCAAGAGATTCAATAGCGACTTTTACAGTTTCTAATGTAAAAATAAACATATCTTCTAACTCTTTCAGTGCTTGATCACTTAAGCGGACGCGGTTGCTATCTTTATATTGAAGAAGCTCGATAATATTTTCTACATGGTCACCAATACGCTCGATATCACGAATATTGTCAAACAAAGCGTGGTGTAGTTTTGAATCATGGTTCGATAGAGATTGCTTGGATAACTCTATTAAATAGTCTGTGGATTTCCGATCTAAATTATTGATAGCTTCTTCCAATTGTTCGACCTTGCCTACCAATTTTGTGTCAGCTGTTTTTAAAATCGTTAACGTTTCTTCTAATCCTAGAATACTATATTCCCCCATACGCACGACTTCCATTTTTGCTTGGCCTAGTGCAATTGAAGGTGACTTGACAATTAAATTTTTATCCAAAAATTTTGGTTTATATTCGATGACTGAATCTTCACCAGGAATTAATTTTGTTACGACATATGCCCAAACGCCAATAAACGGCAGTTGAACGAGCGTATTAATGACATTAAAAGTTCCATGAGCAAAGGCTATTTGCATTTTTGGTTCTAAATTAAGCAACCCAGCAATCCATTCTACATAGTTCGTAAATAAGCCAAGTATCAGCATAAAGATAATCGTACCCACTACGTTAAATAGTAAATGAGTGGCAGCAGCTCTTTTTGCTGCTATAGAAGCACCTAAAGCCGCTAAGATGGCAGTAATAGTTGTTCCAATATTATCTCCAAACAAAACAGGTAATGCTCCGTGTAAAGAAATTAAGTCCTCAGCATAAAGTCCTTGTAAAATACCTACTGTAGCAGAAGAAGATTGAACAATTAACGTAAATATTGTCCCAACTAGCACACCTAAAATCGGTACATCGGACATTTGGACAGTCAAATCTAAAAATGGTTGCCAATCACGAAGGGGCTTCATCCCACCACTCATGAGCTCTAAACCAATAAATAAACCGGCAAACCCGAAAAGTACTTGTCCAATATTTTGAATGATACTTTTCTTAAAGAAAAATAAGCAAATGGCACCCACTGCCATAATGGGATATGCATATGCACCTACGTCAATCCCTATTATAAAGGCAGTAATAGTTGTTCCAATATTGGCACCCATAATAACGCCGATTGCTTGGCGCAATTTCATAAGTCCAGCACTTACTAGCCCTACTGTAATAACAGTGGTTCCTGAACTGGACTGTATAAGAACCGTAACAATAATACCAACTAGTACACCCATTAATGGATTTGTTGTAAATTTATCTAAAATATCTCGTAGACGGTCACCAGCAGCCTTCTGTAAACCATCTCCCATAAATTTAATAGCAAAAAGAAATAAGCCTAACCCTCCAAGAAATTGGAAAATCATCTCCTGTATATTGATATCCAATCTATTCAACCCTTTCCTTGTTGTCAGACTTTATTATTAATAGTTTTAAGCTTTCTGTACATATCATTTACAATGGATTAAATAAATGTTTACACTACCTTTACAATTAGTCCAAAAAACGGACATAATCAAACAAAATTCAACAAAAAGCAAACAAAAAAACATGAGAAAATTGCTGTTAAGATTTCCACATGTTTTCTTTTGACGACTGAGGAATTTTCCTTTAGGCTTGAAATAGACATAGAAGGGGGCTTTTTATGGATATTTTTATTGCCAGTAACCGTCAACTACCCATCCGTTATTATGTACAAGAAGCTGTTTGGATTCGCCGCGGTGGTAGTACCAAGCTTCCTGATTTAACATTGCCATTTTTCGTTGAAGTGGAAATTAACAGTCACTACAACCTTTCAATCATTAGAGATTATATTATTGATTTTCAAAAGCAATACAAACAGACAGAAATTCAAATATTAATTAAAAACACTGCTTTTTTAGCTGCCATGCAGGATATGCTTGCCAGCCATGAACAACCACATCATGCTATAACCATTTATCCACTTTGGACAAATTAGTTACGTCGTAAAGGGCAGTGAGATAACAAAGTACAATGTTTCGTTCTTGTATTTCGCGTGAATTGTTCCTCCGTGAAGCTCCACGATGCTTTTGGCAATCGCTAGTCCAAGCCCCGAGCCCTCCGTCACATTTGTTCTTGATTGATCCTTTTTATAAAACCTTTCAAATAAACTATTAAGCTCCTCTGCTGTAAACGCATCACTTTCATTGGCCACACAAATTCGAACCTGGTCGTCTTGCTCCTCAAGTGAAACCAAAATTTTTCCATCTCCAGTGGTGTAGTTTATAGCATTGATTAATAGGTTATCAAATACCCGAACAATTTTTTCAGAATCCAGTGCCGCAAAAATACGATGCTCTGGAAAATGTTTGATAAAAAGACGTTGTTTTTGCTCTGCCAGGGGCACTAACTCCTCCATCAGTTGATCAAGCAGCTCATTCAAACAAATTTGTTGTCGTACAAACGTATTTTTATCATTCATTAGCCTTGTATAGTCAAATAAATCATCAATTAAATTTTTCAATTGCTCAGATTTAGAAAAGGCTATCTTCAACTATTCGTCATACTGTTCTTTTGTCTCATATTTCTCTTCTCTTAATAAACGCAAGTATCCCATAATAGAGGTCAGAGGTGTTCTTAGGTCATGAGAAACGGTTGTAAGGAGGTCATTTTTTTGCTGCTCAACTTTTCTTTCCATGTCAATGCTGGTCATAATTTCTTCTGCCATTTGATTAATGTTATCGGTTAATAACACAATTTCATCCTGCCCTGGACGCTTCATAACCGAGTATGCAATGATTTCGCCATTACATAGATCAAGGACGGGTGATAAATAGCGTTTCTCACCAAATAGATGGAACTCTGTCACGTCTGTTACCCATTTCTCGTTCATTTT
>NZ_PYWL01000027.1 GCF_003049525.1 Lysinibacillus fusiformis
TCCCATTACGCAAGTAAGTAAGATCCCTCAAAGACGATGAGGTAGATAGGTTCGAGGTGGAAGTGTGGTGACACATGGAGCTGACGAATACTAATCGATCGAGGACTTAACCAAAAAAGTTTGAAACATTCAATGAACCGTTTATCCAGTTTTGAAAGAATAATTTCTTTTATGAAGGGTTTCAAGATACGAGTAGTTCGAGGAAGCAATGGAGAGAGGGAAGGAGCGTACTCAAGTACGTGACTGACTGAACGACAGCAGCTGACGAAGAAATGCGATGTATATTGAAAGCCGAAAATAGTCTAGTGATGATGGCAAAGAGGTCACACCCGTTCCCATACCGAACACGGAAGTTAAGCTCTTTAGCGCCGATGGTAGTTGGGGGCTTCCCCCTGTGAGAGTAGGACATCGCTAGGCGCAAAAAGTCGCTACTGATACACTCAGTAGTGGCTTTTTTTCTGTCTAAAATTCTAAAAAGTAGATAAAGTAAGGAGGCATTTCTTTGAATGAAATGCCTCCTTACTATTTTAGACAGTTGCTGCTCGTAGTTCGATACGACGAATTTTCCCAGATGTTGTTTTTGGTAACTCATCGATAAAGACAATACTACGAGGATATTTATAAGGAGCCGTCAGTGCTTTTACATGCTCCTGTAGCTCCTTGATTAGTTCTTCTTCATTGTGTCCCTTATAGCCATCTCGTAAGATTACGTAGGCTTTGACAATATGCCCCCTAATTTCATCTGGAGCAGCTACCACAGCACACTCTTGTACAGCATCATGTTTGTTTAAGGCATCTTCCACTTCAAATGGACCAATCGTATAACCAGATGAAATAATAATATCGTCGCCCCGACCTTCAAACCAGAAGTAACCATCTTCATCACATTTTGCTTGATCACCTGTAATGTACCATTCACCGCGGAATGCCGCTTGTGTGCGCTCAGGCTCACGATAATACTCTTTAAACAAGGCTGGCGATGATTTGTGTATCGCAATATCGCCAACCTCGCCAACAGGTGCCTCATTGCCTTCATTGTCGATAATACGTACAATATTACCTGGAGTTGGGACACCCATGGAACCAGGTCGTAGCTCCGTGTTTTCCAAAGTACCAATGAGTAATGTATTTTCAGTTTGACCATAACCATCGCGGACTTTTAAACCAAAGTGATTCTTAAATGTTTCAATGACTGGTCGATTTAATGGCTCACCAGCAGAGACAGCACTACGAAGAGAAGATAGATTATAGTCTTTTAAATTCTCAAGTTTCGCCATGATACGATACTCAGTTGGGGTGCAGCAAAGAACATTAACCTTTTCATCCTGCAACAGCTGAAGGTATGTTTTTGCATCAAATCCACCATGATAAACAAAGGCAGTAGCTCCCAACATAATAGTAGATAGGAACGGGCTCCAAATCCATTTTTGCCAGCCTGGAGCTGCAGTTGCCCATACTAAGTCTCCTTCACGTACACAAAGCCACTGTGCAGCCGCTGTTCGAATATGTGCATAGCCCCAGCCATGAGAATGGACGACGCCTTTAGGCTTACCTGTTGTTCCAGAAGTATAAGAAAGGAAGGCCATGTCATCGCGTTTAGTAGCAACAGCCGTAAATGTATTTGGCTGAGAGCTAGCCAATTCATCTAAAGAAGTCCAATCTCCTGTAGCTGTTCCGATGACCATTTTGTTTTTTAAAGCATCGACAGAAGACGAAATTTTGTCTACTTCACTAGTAAATACTTCATAGGCGATAACGGCACTGGCAGAAGAATGCTCCATACGATACTCTAAATCACTTGCGCGCAACATCTCTGAACAGGAAATAGGAACAATACCCGCTTTTAAACAGCCTAGGAAAACAAAATAGGCCTCAGGTAGGCGAGGAATAATAACTAATACACGATCTCCTTTTTGAAGCCCCTTCTTCGTAAAGGCATTCGCGTATTGATTCATTTTTTGAACAAGTTCTACGTAAGTAACGGTTTGTCTCTCTTGTTGTGTATTTAACCAACGTATAGCTTGGCGTTCACTATCTTGCGAAAACTTTTCTAATTCCTCTGTGATGTTATAAACATCCGGTGCAATTAAATCCTCTATTACCATTTGAACATTCCTCCCCCTAAAATGATAGAAAATTCATAAAACTATTTTTATTTTAACAATTGCAATAATATACAGCAAGAATATTTAATACACAAAATAGAAATTTTAGATTTAATAGAGAACTATTATACTTTCTAAGTACTATTTAAGAAATTCTCGACAAAAAAATATAATATTTTACACAAATATGTTGCATTATTTAGAATGCTTGCTATAATAATAAATGTACTTAAGAGGTTGTCTAAGACCGATTTGAATAGTATTGTTCCGAAGTAGCTCAGTTGGTAGTAGCACCTGACTGTTAATCAGGTTGTCGCAGGTTCGAGTCCTGCCTTCGGAGCCATTTTTTTGCTCATTTTTAAGATGGCTTTATACATAAAAAAATGTAGAAAAGTGTTGCAAGAATGTAGAAATAATGTTATCATAATTCTTGTCTTGTTTGAGACATAAGTTTGGCCCCTTGGTCAAGTGGTTAAGACACCGCCCTTTCACGGCGGTAACACGGGTTCGAATCCCGTAGGGGTCACCATTTAAAATACATCATCATGATGTACAGGCTTTAAAATGAAAATAAACTGTGATATAACACACCTGTTTCTATGGAGGATTAGCTCAGCTGGGAGAGCATCTGCCTTACAAGCAGAGGGTCGGCGGTTCGAGCCCGTCATCCTCCACCATTATTCTTGTGTTATTTCGGAGGGGTAGCGAAGTGGCTAAACGCGGCGGACTGTAAATCCGCTCCTTAGGGTTCGGCGGTTCGAATCCGTCCCCCTCCACCAGTTTTATAAATGATTGGGGTATAGCCAAGCGGTAAGGCAACGGATTTTGATTCCGTCATGCCTAGGTTCGAATCCTAGTACCCCAGCCATTTTTCTTTTATGAGCCATTAGCTCAGTTGGTAGAGCATCTGACTTTTAATCAGAGGGTCGAAGGTTCGAGTCCTTCATGGCTCACTTTTATAGAATAAAATATATTCAAAAGTGATATAATAAATACAGATAACTAATCTCTTACTGAAAACAGTAGGAGATTTTTTTATGTTATTCGAAAATGAATAAATATGCGTATTTATGTTGGGTTGAGCCAAGTGGTAAGTAGGCTTTACAATAGTCTTATAACTTTTAGGGGGTATAAAAACATGAATAAACTTAATATTTCTATTATTGGAGTACCAACAGATTACGGACAAACACGCCGAGGCGTAGATATGGGACCAAGTGCTATTCGTTATGCAGGCGTTGTTGAACGTTTAGCGAGTATTGGACACGAGGTACAAGATCAAGGGGATATTCGTGTTAGTCAAAAGCATGTAAACGCGACAGTAGATGAAAAGTTATTGAATTTAGAGGAAGTAGTAGAAGTTAGTACGGCTTTAGCTAATAGCGTACATGAAGTAGTCGAACAAAAAAAATTCCCACTTGTATTTGGCGGTGACCATAGTATTGCTATTGGGACACTTGCAGGATTAGCGGAACATTATAAAAATATAGGTGTTATTTGGTATGATGCACATGCAGATTTAAATACACCTGAAACTACACCTTCAGGCAACATACATGGAATGCCTTTAGCAGTTAGTATTGGGCTTGGGCATGAACGTTTAGTTCAAATTCGTAATAATGTGCCAAAAATTAAGCCAGAAAACGTTATTATTATCGGAGCTCGTTCTGTAGATCCTGGTGAGCGTGATTTGATTCGTGAACAAGGGATTAAAGTATACACTATGCATGAAATTGACCGACTTGGCATGACGCGTGTTATGGAAGATGCACTTGCCTATTTAAAAGAGCGAGATGTTGATGGATTACACCTATCGCTGGATTTAGATGGACTTGACCCTCTTTATACACCAGGTGTTGGAACACCAGTGCCAGGTGGAATTACGTATCGAGAAAGTCATTTAGCGATGGAAATGTTACAAGAGTCTGGAATGTTAACTTCAGCAGAGTTTGTAGAAGTTAATCCGATATTAGACGAGAAAAATACAACAGCAAATGTAGCTGTTGCTTTAATGGGATCTTTATTTGGAGAAACTTTAGTTTAAAGAAAATTTTTCAAAAAATTGCCTGTTGCCACATTGCATAAAAATCTTTTGCTATAATTGAAATAAAACGAAACTTTTCTTATTGATGGGTCGTATAGTATAAGACAGTTGTAAAGGTGGAGAAGTCAACACAATGGATGCGTTAGTAAATAAGAGAATAAAACAAGTGCTTAAAGGCGATCAAAACGCATTTGCCGATATTGTGAGTCTCTATCAGCACAAACTGTACCAAGTATGCTATCGAATGTTAGGTAACAAACAAGAATCTGAAGATATTGCTCAGGAAGCTTTTGTTCGGGCATATATGAATTTGCATACTTTTGATCAGAAAAGAAAGTTTTCCACGTGGCTTTATCGCATAGCGACAAACCTCTGTATAGATCGGATTCGGAAAAAGAAACCGGATTATTATTTAGATGCAGAAGTAGCTGGTACAGAAGGGCTTGATATGTATTCACAAATCGCAGCAGACGACCAGCTACCAGAGGAGCAGTTAGAGCAAATGGAGCTGCAAGATCGCATTCAATACGAAATTGGACGTTTACCGGATAAATACCGTTCGGTTATAGTATTGAAATATATAGAAGAGTTATCGTTGCAAGAGATTAGCGAGATTTTAGATATGCCGCTTGGAACGGTGAAAACGAGAATTCACCGCGGACGTGAGGCATTACGTAAGCAGTTAAACAATCTGTAGGAGGGGGAGCGTCATGAATACTTGTCCAGAGCATATTATTGATTATATGCATGATTATTTAGACGGTGACATTAGTCGTGAGCATGAGCAAGAGTTAAAGCAACACTTGCATACATGTAATGATTGTAAACAGTTGATGCATGAATTGAGTGAAACAATCGCCTTTGTGAAGAGTGCTTCCCATATTACAGCGCCTCCGGATTTTGAAGCAGCAGTAATGGCTCGTTTACCAAAACCAAAAAGTCGAGTAGGCATACAAAAATGGATACGTCGACATCCACTTTTTGTGGCAGCAGCAGTATTTTGTTTATTTATGAGTGCTACCTTGCTCGGTAGCTTTATGGATGACCAGCATTTCTCTGTGACCAAGCAGCCCAATTTAGTTGTGGATGGTCAAACGGTTATCGTACCTGAAGGAGAAGTTGTAAAGGGCGATATTGTTGTGAAAAATGGCGATTTGGTTGTTGAAGGAGAAGTTGATGGTAACGTCACAGTCATAAACGGGCAATACATGGCATCTTCAGCGGTAGTTTCAGGGAGAATTGAAGAAATTGACGAAGTATTTGAATGGTTATGGTATACAATTAAAAACTCTGTAAAATCAGCCATGACATTTGATGAAAAGGAAGAAACTAAATAACACTCTATACGTCCTAAAAAATAGTGCACGTGAGAGGCTGAAAGGTCTACTCTTCTGAGTAGACTTTTTATTTGAAAAAAGTTACATTTGATAAGAATGTGCTATACTTGAATGTGTATGGATTCGTAATGAAAAGTGGGGGATGCCACGTGCAAATTATTGAACATTTCACAGATTTAACGCCTGTGAATATTGTTATTAACTTCATCGATGTACTGCTCGTTTGGTACGTTGTTTATAAGGTCTTAACCCTCATTAAAGGTACGAAGGCTGTCCAATTACTTAAGGGAATTTTCGTCATTATTATTGCACGAATTGCAACAGACCTTTTAGGGTTACAAACATTAGGCTGGATGTTACAGCAGGTCATTGAATTTGGTTTCTTAGCGATTATTATCATCTTCCAACCTGAAATCAGACGAGGCTTAGAACAAATTGGTAGAGGTAAACTTTTCCAACGATCATCTAGTCAAGAAGACGAGGAGCAAACAAGGCTTATAGAGGCTATGAAAAAATCTGTAAGTTATATGGCTAAACGTCGAATAGGTGCGTTAATTTCAATTGAAAAAGAAACAGGTCTTAACGAATATATTGAAACAGGTATAGGTCTAAATGCTGAAATTTCTTCAGAATTGCTAATTAATATCTTTATACCGAATACGCCACTACATGATGGGGCGGTTATTATGCAAAGAGATAAAGTTACAGCGGCAGCTTGTTATTTACCTCTATCTGAAAGTCCATTTATTTCAAAGGAGTTAGGGACACGCCATCGTGCTGCGCTTGGGTTAAGTGAAGTTACGGATGCAATTACAATCGTTGTCTCAGAGGAAACAGGCGCCATTAGTATTACGTTGAATGGTAATCTCCATCGTAATCTTTCTCTAGAGGAGTTCGAGACACTATTGCGAAAAATGTGGTTCGGATCAGCACAAGAGTCAAATGCAGCCTCTAAGTTAACTTGGAGGGGGAAAAAGAATGGATAAAATGATGGATAGCCCTTGGGTATTAAGAATCATCGCGCTATTTTTAGCATTTTTGCTTTTTTTCTCAGTTCGTACCGAGCTATCTCCAATCAATACAACAACCACCACTGAACAGACTGATATTATTCGTGATGTGCCAGTAGATGTTTATTATGATAATGAGAATCTGATTGTAACAGGTTTACCTGAAACAGTAGATGTGAAGATAAAAGGGCCAATGCCTGTTGTTATAAAAACAAGAGCAACAAAGGATTTCTCAGTATTTGTTGATTTAAGTAATCTATTGATTGGCGAGCATGATGTAAAGCTACAATACGAAAATATTTCTGATAAGTTAAAGGTTACATTAGACCCTGCAACTATTCATGTAAATATTGAGGAAAAGGTCACGAAAGAGTTCCGAGTGGACCCTGAAATGAATACTCGACTAATAGAAGAAGGGTATATTTTAAAGGATATGGTAGCTGATCCACCGACTGTTTACGTGACAGGTGCAAAAAGTGCTATTGAAAGCATCAGCTATGTAAAAGCAACTGTTGCTGGAGAGCCAGGCTTGAAGCAATCCTTCACTCAGGACGCGGCAGTAAAAGTATTAGATCGAGACTTAAATAAACTTGATGTGACAATTGAACCTGATACTGTTAATGTTCAAGTAGATATTGGGGAATATAGTCGAGAACTCCCGGTTGTTTTGAGGGAAACAGGGCAAGCATTGGATGATATAACGATCAATTCTTTAACATTTACGCAAAAAATGATTAAAGTATATGGCAGAAAATCGATTATTGATGGTTTAACAGAAATTCCAATAACAGTAGACCTGTCAAAAATTACAGAGTCAAAAACTTATGAAATTGATGTAAAATTACCAGATGGTGTGACAAAAATATCTGATAAGAAAATAAAAGTGAAGGCAGATATTACAAAAGTAGAGAAAGAAGAAGAGCAGAAAACACCAGCTTCTACAGAGGAAGCGCCACCTCCAACTGAAGAAACTGATGTGAAGGATGATAGTACTACTACTGATAAAAATACGCCAACCGATGAAACGGAAGATATTGATTCTTAAACAATATCTGACTATAATTTTATTTTGATTCTAAATCAAAAATCTAACCGGGGTTTGTTTTGGTGGGTAGACCGCAATATATTCACCAAACAAACTAACTGAGTGGACTATTAAAAATTACCAATGAATAAACAAAAGCAGACTTTTCCAAAAGTAAGCGGACAAGTGTCTATGGATGAATATGACACAGTCTTGCATTGAAGGAGAGAATAAGTAGAATGGGTAAATATTTTGGAACAGATGGCGTCCGTGGCGTCGCCAATAGTGAACTAACACCGGAATTTGCATTTAAACTTGGCCGTATAGGTGGCTATGTGTTAACGAAGGATGCAACTGACCGTCCTAAGGTTTTAATTGGTCGTGACACACGTATTTCAGGCGAGATGCTGGAAGGTGCACTTGTTGCTGGGCTCCTATCAATTGGGGTAGAAGTAATGCGACTCGGAATTATTTCAACTCCAGGTGTGGCATACCTTACTCGTATTATGAGCGCAGATGCAGGCGTCATGATTTCAGCTTCGCATAACCCAGTAGCGGACAATGGCATCAAATTCTTTGGTCCAGATGGCTTTAAACTAACAGATGCACAAGAAGAGGAAATTGAAATTTTACTTGATGCTCAAGAGGATACATTACCACGTCCAATAGGGGCTGATTTAGGATCTGTAAGTGACTATTTCGAGGGTGGACAAAAGTATATTCAATACTTAAAGCAAACAGTGGATGAAGAATTTGATGGTATCCATGTAGCATTAGACTGTGCACATGGTGCTACCTCATCATTAGCGACGCATCTTTTTGCGGATCTAGAGGCTGACATTTCTACAATGGGTGCTTCTCCAACTGGTCTAAATATTAATGATGGTGTAGGTTCAACGCATCCTGAGGGACTAGCTAAGTTTGTATTGGAAAAGAATGCAGATGTTGGTCTAGCATTTGATGGGGACGGTGACCGTTTAATTGCTGTAGATGAAAACGGTAAAATTGTTGACGGTGATCAAATTATGTTTATTATTGGAAAGTATTTAAATGCAGTTGGTCGTTTAAAGAAGCAAACAATTGTCTCAACTGTTATGAGCAATATGGGCTTCTATAAGGCTGTCGAAGATAACGGTATGCGAAGTATACAAACGGCAGTAGGAGATCGTTATGTTGTAGAGGAAATGCGTGCTAATGATTACAATTTAGGTGGCGAACAATCAGGGCATATTGTTTTCTTAGATTTTAATACAACAGGCGATGGTCTACTAACAGGTATTCAGCTTGTCGACATTATGAAAGCAACAGGTAAGAAGCTGTCGGAGCTTGCTGCTGAAATGAAAATCTATCCTCAGCGTCTTGTCAATGTTCGCGTAACAGACAAGCATGCAGTGACTGAAAATACGAAAGTGGCCGCTGTGATTGCAGAGGTAGAAGCGGAAATGGCAGGGAATGGTCGTGTCTTAGTACGTCCTTCAGGTACTGAGCCACTTGTTCGTGTAATGGTGGAAGCTGCTACAGAAACAGATTGTGAGCGTTTTGTTGAGCGTATTGCCGATGTTGTACGTGCAGAAATGGGCTTAACAGAATAGTAAATGAAGAATATGAACTCGATTTCCGTTTTTAGGAAATCGAGTTTTTCTTGTTTGAAATGGATGTTTGAAATAGAAAAGATGGGGAACAGTAAAAGGGAGTCACAATAACAAGGAGTGTTTGATAGATATGGCTAAAATTGCTACAGTTATTACCGATATGTTCGAGGATAGTGAATTTACAAGTCCTAAAGAAGCTTTAGAAGCGGCTGGACATCAGCTAGTAACAATTGATACAGAGGCAGGAAAAGAAGTAAAAGGAAAACATGGGGAAACAGTAAAAATTGATAAAGGCATTGATGAAGTAAAGGACAATGATTTTGATGCACTGTTTATACCTGGTGGTTTTTCTCCTGATATCTTACGCGCCGATGATCGAGTAGTGGCGTTTGTAAAATCCTTTATGGATGATATGAAGCCAACCTTTGCCATTTGTCATGGACCGCAGCTACTAATTACGGCAAAAACACTAAATGGTCGTGACGCCACGGGTTATAAATCCATTCAAGTAGATTTAGAAAATGCAGGGGCAAAATTCCACGATGAAGAAGTATTCGTCTGTCAAAAGCAACTAGTAACAAGTAGAACACCAGATGACCTACCTGCCTTTAATAGAGAAATAGTAAATTTATTAGCTAGTAAATAATAAAAAGGGCACAAGCTGTTTTGGCTTGTGTCTTTCGTTATCTTTTGGATAATGTGATGAGCGCATTTGTGATTGTACCAAGATCAATATGCCTTCTGCTATACCCTCAAAGTCCATAATCGTACGTTGTTTGACAATTTTATACCCATAAATTGTGCAACGATTAATGATTTCGAATACGATCCCCTTTAAACCTTCTTTGAGCATTTCGCTCAGATTCTCTACAAATTCGCCTCCACTAACAATTGTTTGTCTACATATTTGTCACGAAAAAGCAAGAGCACTAGGTATTTTTTATAACGAAAGTTTGACGGATAGCATATGATTGAGTATGATGGAGAAGTTGAAGACGAGGTCCGACCTTGTTCTTTAACGAACGCAAAAGGAGGAAAGAGAGCGTAAAATCGGAAAACAATTATAGCGCCTGAGCTGAAGAAATTGGACGAAATGGATCTTCAGCAGACGAGGTGGAGGTTTATCGAAAATTCGGCGGATACCTCCCGATCGACATACCCGATTGTCATTTTTCATTTTGAAAGCATTTGAGCGATTGAATGTACAGGAAATGGAGAAGGTATTGTAAAGCAATAGATGAATAGTAGAAAACTTCACATATCGAATGCTCCATTCAGATGGCTGAATGATTTGATTGCATGTACGGGGGTGTTTTATTTTATATAAAAATAAAGCATGCCTGTCCATTCTAAAAATTCGATAGATGAGGTCTACTTTGTCATTGCGTTAAATTGACAATATCGGAGGACGAGAATTTATGTGTGGAATTGTAGGATATATTGGTGAATCAGATGCAAAGGAAATTTTATTAAAAGGCTTAGAGAAACTAGAATACCGTGGTTATGATTCAGCAGGTATTGCAGTACGTAATGAAGAAGGCGTAACTGTTTTTAAAGAAAAAGGACGTATCGCAGACTTAAGAGGAGCAGTAGATGAAGATGTTGCTGCTAAAATTGGTATTGGTCATACACGTTGGGCAACACATGGTGTACCAAATCGCTTAAATGCTCACCCTCATCAAAGTGCATCAGGGCGTTTTACGCTTGTGCACAATGGGGTAATTGAAAACTATCATCTATTACAAAAAACGTATTTAAAAGGCATTCCGATGAAATCTGATACAGATACAGAGGTTATCGTGCAATTAGTAGAATTGTTTGTAAAGGAAGGTTTATGCACAGCAGATGCTTTCCGTAAAACATTATCTTTACTACATGGTTCATATGCGCTTGCATTATTAGATGCAGAAGCTGCAGATACAATCTTTGTAGCGAAAAATAAATCCCCACTTTTAGTTGGAATTGGTGAAGGCTTCAATGTTGTTGCTTCGGATGCAATGGCTATGCTGCAAGTGACAGATCAATATGTAGAGCTTCACGACAAAGAGGTTGTCATTGTACACAAGGCTAGCGTTGAAATTACAAAACTAGATGGTTCTGTAGTTGAACGTGCACCATATACAGCAGAGCTTGATATGAGCGACATTGAAAAGGGGACATATCCTCATTATATGTTAAAAGAAATGGATGAGCAGCCTACAGTCATTCGCAAAATTATTCAAGCGTATGAGGGTGACAATGGCGATCTAACAATAGATACAGAAATCTTAGAAGCATTGCGAACTGCAGATCGTTTATATATTATTGCGGCGGGCACAAGCTATCATGCAGGCCTTATTGGTAAACAATATTTCGAAAAAATGGCTGGTATTCCAGTAGAAGTTCATATTTCTAGTGAATTTGGCTATAATATGCCATTACTTTCAGAAAGACCTTTATTTATCTTTATTACACAATCAGGTGAAACAGCAGATAGCCGTCAGGTACTAGTAAAAATTAAAGAGCTTGGCTACCCAACATTAACGATTACAAATGTTCCTGGCTCAACTCTATCACGAGAAGCTGACCACACATTGTTATTACATGCAGGTCCAGAAATTGCGGTAGCTTCTACAAAAGCATATGTGGCGCAAGTTGCTGTCCTTGCTTTAGCAGCATACGTAACAGCAAAAGCAAATGGCACAGGCTTAGAATTTGATTTAAAACAAGAGCTTGCGATTGCCGCAAACGGTATCCAAACAATGATTGACTCAAAAGATGTATTAGAAGACATCGCAGAAGACTACTTAAAAATCGCGCGTAATGCATTCTTTATTGGTCGTAATATGGACTTCTACGTGAGCCTTGAAGGGGCCTTAAAGCTAAAGGAAATCTCTTATATCCAAGCAGAAGGCTTTGCTGGCGGTGAGCTTAAACACGGAACAATTGCTTTAATTGAAGAAGGAACACCAGTGTTTGCACTTGTTACACAAGCATCAGTTGGGCTAAACATCCGTGGTAATGTGAAAGAAGTTGCTGCGCGTGGTGCATATCCATGTATTATTGCGATGGCTGGTATCGATGAGGATGGAGACCGCTTAGTCATTCCACATGTTCACGAATACCTAACGCCACTTGTATCGGTAGTGCCATTACAGTTAATCAGCTACTATGCTGCACTCCACCGTCGTTGTGATGTGGATAAACCACGTAACTTAGCTAAATCGGTGACGGTTGAATAATTGAGTTTTATACTAGAAGTGTGTGTTGAGTTACAATAAAGATGTATACAGATCACTTAAACAGAATACATGAGTGATGATAACTATAAAATACAAACCTTGGTACAGTGTATTGCTGTATCAGGGTTTTTATTTAGGGTTTTTATTATGGCACACAAAATGTATTTCTTTAGTAAAGAATGCGACTTTCCTTCATCTAAGTAGCCATATGGTTGAATAACATTCTTATATGAAAAGTCACGCTATAGAAATGAAATAAAACTGTGATGAAACACCCCTTTGAAACCGAATAGGAGAGCAACATTTCAAATAATGTTCCTTGTTATAATTCTCTATGTAATATAACTATGTTTGAACAAGGAGATGGAAGCATGAGTAAGTTAACAGGCAAAATCGCTTTAGTTAC
>NZ_PYWL01000028.1 GCF_003049525.1 Lysinibacillus fusiformis
TTTAAACTAGTTGAACTATGCTTTGGGTGTTCGAAAAGTAAATATTACAGGTAAACAACTTAAATTCAGATGATATATGAATAGTTTTTCGAAAAAAAGTAAACTAGTTTAAACTAGTTGAACTATGTTTTTATATAAAAGAGCAATCTTTAGATTGCTCTTTTAATTTTGCCTGGAAGTCTTTAGTCCAACACTTCAGAAAGAGAAAATAATATCTGACATTTTGATTACAGCAGGGAATAAAAACCGTTCATTTCGGTATCAGTAAATCCTATGATTGCAATTGGTATGTAGCAGCTGTATTAAGCACTTCACTTGATAAATTTTTGATTATTACATTACACCTGATTATGAGTCGCAGATCGATCAGAAAACCTAAGAGCAAAACCTGAAGATCAAAGGCGCAAAAATGATGGAATAAATTACAATGCCTATAGATGCTATGTGAGCAAAGGGACGCTCTCTAAGCATCTATAGGCGTTAAATCTACTCCTTTTATTGTGAAATACTAGGTGCGTGAAAGGAGCCTAGCACAACGTGCAGGATTAAGAGTGTGCTACAGCACACTCGAAAAGCGCGTCGCACTTGGGTTGGAATGGTATACAGGAGGGTTTAAAATTGTATACATAACAAAGTAGAACTATATGGAGAACGAAATGATAGGTATATCAGTTGAAAAAGGAATGAAATTTTGTTGTAAGGGCAGCCAGAATATTCGCCATTAAATTTCAGAGTGCCCATCTACGCACCTCAAATTGGTGAGGTCTTTTTGATTCTTGATAAATGTAATAAACTGATGTTTTTGAAAATTAGTAATTTTGTCAATATTTATTCATCTTGGTTTTCCATTGAAATAACAAATTATATACATTATTGTTATTAATGAATCATAAATACATATATATGGAAACGAGGAATTATATTGGTAAAAAAAAATTATATTAAAAGTTTGTTATTTACTACAGCATTAGTTACTTCAGGTTCTATGATTGCTATGCCAAATGCAAATGCTTCTGAAATTACACCTAGCATTCAATCGTCAGATCAACAATCTGAAAACACTGCGGTTCTGAAAGATGTAACAATTGAAGAAGTATATAATGCAGTTGCTGAAGGTCGTAATATTTCATATGAAGAAGCTAAAAAACAAGTCTTAGATGATGCTAGAACAAAGTATTATCAAAATACTTCTGATCGTCCAAGAACTTTTGCAGCTGTTTCTGAGTCGGCACTTGAAGCTTTTGTTGTAGGTGCAACTAAACATTTAGAGGATTGGGAGTACATAGTAAATTATAATGGTGCCGAATGTTTTATAAGATATGGGGCTTTGGTTGAAATTAGTGGAAGTGGTTCTTTCACTTATATTTCGAGTATTGTAAGTGGAACAGCATTCGTACAAGCAGGTGGAACAGGGAATCATAATTATCAACCTGCGTATTTACATTCTACTTTAGTAGATAATAATAGAATTAGAATTCAGGCTTCAGGGAATATGGAATCTACCGTTTCAAAAACTCTCGGTGGGTCATTTAGTGCAAAAGGCTTTTCTTTGAGTGTTTCAGGTGGAAATACTCAAACTTGGAGAAAAGTTGTAACTTTAGATAAACAAATAAAATTACATTAAAATACTAATATATTGATAAAAGGCTATCCAATTTTGGATAGCCTTTTATCATGAGCTCTATAGACAGAAATAATTTATTATTTTACAAATTAATGCTAAAATGGTAATTTGTCGTTAATTTTTATATAATGTCTTAATAAATGTAGTATAGAAAATTTAAGGAGGAGGATTTTATGAAATCTAAATATTTCTTATGTATTATTTTAAGTTTGAGTATATTGAATGGATGTAGCAAGCATGATGAGTTAGAAACAGGAAAAGCAACCGTCACTGAAGAAGACGTAACCCTATTGGCTAAGTATGAAAATTTAACAAAAAAGTCGCAAGAAGCATTATTAGAGAAGTTAGATGACAATAATATAGATTATGTAATTGATAATCAAGGATCTGTGTTTGTAAACAAAAAAGATATGGACAAAGCCATTTCGTGTTGCAAGCAATAATATATAGATTTTTATACATGTTGTGCATGATAAGTGACGGAGAGGGCTATAAGCCTTCTCTTTTTGTTTTTACTCGCTCCTCATTCCAAAAGGAGGTTAATGTATTTTAAATCGGTCGTAACTAAACAGTGTTGTCTTGTTTTTAGGAAACACTTTTTTGTTTGTTTTACCAAATAAGATTCATGAATAATCAAATTATAGGTCGTTTACGTTCGTTTTAAGATGGTTATTTTATTTAAGGTTAAGTTATATTCATACGTTGATTTTAAATGGCTTAAAAAGACATATGAAGGCTTAGAATATTTTGTTTATCATAAGAAGTAAAGATATTAAATTCTAATGCTATTTATGCAGAATTTTATACATGCTGCGATTGGTGATCCAATCCAAAAACACTGTTAAATCAACGATGTATAAAATCTCGTATACACAATAACTAGTGATTCAATTAAAAAGGCAGTAACGACAAGGGGTCTCCCTTCATCGTTACTGCCTTTTTCAGTTGTTATGTCAACTCGGATTGTATGGGAGTGTATATTTTCTTCGATATTCCCGTTTGGGCATAGAAAAGGGGTTGAAGATCAAAAATGACCTTCAAGCCCCTTATAATTAGAATTGCTGGTATATCAAGGTGATCGTTGTCAATAAACCACCAACTGCTACTACAAAACGTGCAGAAACATTTAATTCTAATCCATTGTAACGTAGCTTCATTATTCCTTCCCCCTATCAGATGTTAATTTTGTGATTAAAATAAAAAATATAAGTACATAGGCTATCACCGTAACAAATCTGTAAAAACGATGAGCCCTCTTTTTTTGACGCAAAAAAAAGCACGCCCTTTTAACCCTTCTTGTGGTTAATGACCTACTTATCCTCTGTAATATTCACTTTTGTTTGATATCCAATAGAGGGCATACTTCGCCCTACCCGTAGTCTTTCAGCAATTCAAAGATTGCTGATCCAGTAAGCCCAAAGGCTCGTCTCATTGTTTAATCACCGTCTGCCTACCCAGGTAAGCGACATGAAATAATAGCTATAGTATCAGTTTACTAGATTGATCGGGAAATTTGAAGAGAGTACCTCATTTTTTATATAAAACATGGCTACGACTAATTTTAAGTTATGAAATGAATTTTTTTATCTACTATACAAGGAGTATGTTTTTACGTGCTTAATATAATCAATGTTCACTTTGAACAGAAAGAGGTGATACGATGCGTAAAAAAATTATGAAGAAAGAGAGGAATGCTAAAAAACAGAAAAATAAGAGTGAAAGAATGATGTTAATTAGTCTTATTTTAAGTACTTTTAGTCTTATCTTCAGTGTTTTATGTATAGTTTTAATGTCATTACAGTTAGTTGTAGCTATTATTGCTTTATTTTAATTTAATAACAACAGAAAAAGGTACGTGATTGTACCTTTTTATATTATCTCTTCTTAAATGAAA
The DNA here is from genome assembly GCF_003049525.1 of Lysinibacillus fusiformis. Classification (GTDB taxonomy): domain Bacteria; phylum Bacillota; class Bacilli; order Bacillales_A; family Planococcaceae; genus Lysinibacillus; species Lysinibacillus fusiformis. The sequence goes on from NZ_PYWL01000028.1 coordinate 3,519, forward strand.
TGATGATAAATACTAAAATATATTTACATTTATTTAATATTAAAGGAAAATGTATCTAGTATTTGAGTTATTAATCTAGGTACAAAGGAGAAATAAAATGAAGAAATTTATAATTAGTTCGTCAATTGCGGGTGCTCTTTTATTAGGTGGTACTCTAGGAGCATTTGCAGCCACAAACAGTAAAACATTAGAAGTGTTTTTTAATGTCAAAGATATTAAAATTAATCAAGTGTCAAGTATGCCTAAGGACAAACCTTTCACATATCAAGGTACTACATATGTTCCATTACGCTTTATCAGTGAAGAGTTAGGATATCCTGTTAAATGGGACGGTGCTAAGCAAACCATACATATTGGTAAAACAGCAGATGACACTGCATATTATCCTCAACGTGACATAAAACATATGAATTTTCAGGCATCATCAGGAAATGGGGGAAATAAATTCTCATATGAATTTAATGCAGAACGTCTTTCAGATAACGTTGGAAATAAATATAGTAACTATATCACATTAGGTGTGGATGGTTATTGGACTAAACCTGAAAATGTATTATTAGAATTTCCGTTAAATGGGCAGTATAATAAATTCGAAGCCACTATGGCGCTAACTGAAAAATCTATGAGTACAAATGCTGATTTAACTTTAGATGTTTATTTAGACGAAAATCTTGTTGAAAGTTATTCCATTAGTGCAGGTGACATGCCTACTAATATTAATATCAATTTAAAAAAAGCAGTTAAAATAGGTTTTAAATTATCTCGTACTAAATCTGGTAACGATTCAGAAATCGGACTATTTAATGCTAAATTCTATAAGTAAGACAACATTTTTGGAGGAATGGGCTTCAGGCCCTTTCTCTATATGGATGATTTAATTGTAAACCAATATAGCTTATGGTTCATAGCAGCTATTCTTTTAGGTTTAGGAACCGCAAGGGTATATCCAACACTCAAGCTTCAATTAGTGATGTAGTACAGCTAGAATGGAGAGCTTCATCAATTGGGGTTTATCGTTTTTGGCGAGATATTGGATGTGCATTTGGAGCATTATTTGAGGGGTTATTAACAGATACGCTAAATGTTAATTGGGTTGGGCATTGGTTTAGTAGTGCTATTACCATCTATTCGATTAAATGAAACTGCCTTCATTAACAAAATAAATCTAAAAGTAAGTAACAAAACCAGAGCTTATAATATGCTCTGGTTTTATTTGTATAAAATACATTTTGGGATCATTTGAAAGAAATTCGAAACCCCTATTAGGTTTAAAAATCAACATTAGATTGATAGACCTAGATTCCGTCTCGGGACAGAATAAGGGATTGTCAGCGTAATCGAGAAGCACAACTATACAATAAACGATATTTAGATGCGTCTCACAGCAGCTGATGAATGGTTCTATATGAAAATATTTCTTGCGTTTAATCGTTTGATAGTTTATCGTTGTTGCTAACGAAATATGTCCGGAAAAGTAAAAAGAGTTACTCACGTGAACGTAGTCGGATTGCCGTCCTTCTACATTCGCTTACAATCGTGTCCTAACCACGATGCAAACTTGCGAATAACTCGTTTTTTATGTTTTCAACGATACATAAAGTATCTATACGTCATTCTATAAGAATTTATGAATGATTTCAACCATAAAAAACGGATTATCGTAGATAATCGCTAGATTTAGCGTCTTGCATCGTTATGAAATACGATGACAGGGCGCTTTTTGTTTCCGTAAAAATTGGAGGCAACGACTAATGAAAACATTAACAGCAACAAATCAACGTGTACAATTTTATCTAACTTATACAACAGAGCGACCTACTACAACTGCAAAACGTAGCAGGCTTAATACCTTGCGAGCTTCTTTAGAAGAAAGAAACGTTATGCTTGACGAGTTATTCCCACGCAAGCAACTAGCGGTATTAGATCGTATTCTGTACATAACAAGTGGCGCCGGCATTGCGAAGGTGGGCGCTAATAATCTTGCATTGAAATGTGACGTGTCAATTCGTACCGTTACAAGCGCTGTGAGGGCTTTAAAGCAAACAGGTGAGTTTATCATTGCGCGACTTATAAAGAGCCACGGAGGCGCTGGAAAGTACATTATCGTCGACAAGAAGCACGCAAACTTCCGCGAGATTATGAAAGAGGTATTTTGTCTTTCTGACTATAAATTTGCTCAACTAAATGCTGAACAACTTGCTGAACAGAAAAAAGATGGAACCCTTGTGGCTGTAAGCGTAGAAGATGAAAATAAGAGTCTTAACTATAATATCTCTTACAATTCAAAACAAGTAAAAGATAAGTATATAAACGAGATCTCTAATGTTATTAAAGAGGAAATAGAAAAAAACTCAACACCTGGCCGTGAATATGTTGTTGAATATGCTTCTAATCCACTTCAAATTGCTTTTTACGACGTCTTAGATTCCATGCCTTATCAAAAGTCCATAAAGTCAGTACAACACGTTCTAGCCTTGCGTATAGGCTCTGATTGCGATACTAAACGATTCAATAAAGCGAAAGATATTGTTCATTCTATTGCAATACAAATCGCCGAGGGTTATGTATTTGAAAATGTAGTAGCTACGTTTTCAGCTGCGTTAGAAAAAGCTGTACAATATGATGTAATAGCACCAATTCCTTCGGACAAGCGTCCAGTAGAAACACCAAAAGTTCCGTTTTATGACTGGCTAAGGGAGCGTGATTAGATGTGAGTAACGATAATGAACGACTAACAGCCAAAGAAGTTGCAAATATACTAGGTTTTACGACTACTAATCTAAAGCATTACGCTGGATTATTGGAAAAGAATGGGTTAACTTTATACCGCAATACTCGTAATCATCGCGAATATTCGCAAATGGATGTGAATATTTTGCGTGCTATGCAACATCTTAACCGAGAGAAATCAATGCCTTTAGATGAGGCAGCTAGTTTTGTTATGTCATCGGATACAGATATAAACGCTATTCTTACACCTAAAATATCGCAAGTTGTCGCTACAACTAACGCAAACATTCCCGTAGTGCAGCAAGACAGCGATAACGTCGAACGCGTACTAGCGCAAGCAATGGCGGTAATTGGCGCATTACGTGGAGAGCTTCAAGATCGTGATAAGCTAATGATCGAGTTCCAGTCGTCCATTGATGAAAAACTTGAGAAACAAACGAAGCAGATTGCAGAGCAGTCCGAAACTATTGCAAAACTATCGGAACAAATTGCGGAGATGGAGCGTAAGCAGCAGGAAAAAACAGGGGCCTCGTTATGGTCACGAATATTCGATAAGAACCGCAATTGAACGCACATATATAATAAGGTAATGTTAAAATAATCAAAAAATACCATAACCTAACTACAGGTAAGCGAATATAGAAGATATCAACCACTAAAAAGGAATGGAATTAGTGGTTGAATTTTTCTTTAAAAATACTACTTCCATTTGTCTATAAAATCGTTAAGTGTTTCGTTAAAAGAGACTGCGCTGTCTTTTATTTCAGCATAAATGTAAGAAATTAAAGCGAGCCAAGATACCGTCTCATCATAAGGATTATTATTATTTATAAAATTAATGATCTTCCTTAATTCGATCATCCGATTGTAATTTAGTGTTTCGCTGAGATGTTGTTGGAAATAACTATTTACAAAGTCGCTGTGACGAATACTTGCATCAATTAGTAAAGCTGCAGCCCGTGAAGGTGTTACGTCGAGTGCAAATGCGAGAGTTACTAGATTTTCGTAATCTGGCTGCTGTAATCTAGTGCTAATCCGTTCAGTCCTGGTTCCAGACTTAAGTCGTTGCACTGATGGTTTATCAAGATCGCCTATAAAGAGCGTATTGTGAAATTTTACGTTACGTTTAAAGTTTTCGGATAAGACAGTTATGACCTTCCGTGAATCTAGTCCAAATTGACAAATGGTTTCAACGATATCCTTAACTGGGGTATCAACTACATAACTAATTCGGTAAATGGTGTCTTTTAATTCAACAGGAATTGTGGGCTTAACATCTCGTTTTTTATCCGTACGAACCTTTCTTGCACTTCCCTTTTGCACTTTCTCGCCTCCCAAAGCTGAATTAAATCTACGACACTGTTATCCTGTCGTTACACCACTATCGTACGTCGGGTGAGTGGCCTTTATGATTAAAATTTTAGTAGGCTGGCGATAATGCTTGTACATAAGTATTTTCGGAGGTGTCTCGATGAGTAAATCGAAAAAAGAAATGGCTGCAGAATTGGCCGGTAAAATCATCAACCATGCAAACGAAGTTGGTATTCCCCTGCAGAAAAAGAAATCGAATAAAAAACAAAGTAAATAAAAAAAAGACGATAGCTGTTATTGGCCGTCGTCTTTTTGTTGGGCGCGAATCAATTACGTTGATTTTATAAATTCAAAGGGCTTTTCTCCATGCAAGGTTCGGGTGGTATTTTTTGCCCTACGGATCGCTGCGCTCAAAAAACCTCCACCCTTTACACCTTGCATTCCAAAATTTTGGCGGTGCTGGACTGTCGCCAAGCCGACAACCTAAAACGAGAAATTCAAGGAGTCGGTATGCTCGTGCCATTGTACCGCCAAAACCGCCAATTCTTCCGATCGAGAAATTTCTCTTACTCACAATTCAGCTACGCTATGTGGGGAAGCCCCTACACCCCTTACCAGCCTCCACCCTAAAACAAGGGGAAAACCTTAACTGAAAACCCAACAAGAATGATAAAATTACTACATATCAAACAGGGGAAAGAGGGTTCTTAATGGCAGATTTTATTGTAAACAAGGCAGGGGCAAAAATTTATCAAGATATTAATAAGCATGATGTTCTTAAAGTGCCAGTTCTGTTAGATGAAAAGGCACAGGGCATTGTACATAATGTGCTTTCTGCGGGGTTTGTAGGGGGGCAGAGAGAGCCAATCGTCACTGTCAAAGAGTCGAATGGAAAAGTAATAGCATACCGTTTACCTCATGAGCTAGTTGGATGGGTTGAAAGCTCCGTAGGAATGAAACTTCAAGGAATTGATATGTTTCCAGCCAAAGTGGAATTTGGCAAATTAAACGGTAGAGTTTATGCAGAAATTCTTTGATTAAATTAATTTCATCAAAGTTCAAGTTAGTTTTATTATGTACTGAAACTGAGGGCGCTTTAAGCGTCCTTTTTACTTTTAATTTTATGTATGCGTTAAGCCTGGGAGGTCCTTTATCTATCCAACGAGTCGAAAAGTCGAAAATCTAAGAACAAACCTTCAAATGCTATATGAGTAGTTTTTCGAAAAAAGTAAACTAGTTTAAACTAGTTGAACTATGCTTTGGGTGTTCGAAAAGTAAATATTACAGGTAAACAACTTAAATTCAGATGATATATGAGTTGTTTTTCGAAAAAAAGTAAACTAGTTTAAACTAGTTGAACTATGTTTTGGGTGTTCGAAAAGTAAATATTACAGGTAAACAACTTAAATTCAGATGATATATGAGTTGTTTTTCGAAAAAAAGTAAACTAGTTTAAACTAGTTGAACTATGCTTTGGGTGTTCGAAAAGTAAATATTACAGGAAACAACTTAAATTCAGATGATATATGAGTAATTTTTCGAAAAAAAGTAAAC